>NZ_JBHVUY010000003.1:161925-272282 GCF_042883865.1 Paenibacillus sp. NPDC058174 | reverse complement strand
CATTTAACTGACCGGCAGCAGTATCCAATTGATCCTGCGTGTTATTGCTCGCATTACCGAGAATCTGCTGCGCTGTACCGATGGCAGTTGCCAGCGTGGTGCGAGTTTCCACCGATGTCTGCCCCACGTTGACGCCTTGCGGATGATCCGTTAACGCCTGCTGCGCCGCTGCGATCGCCGCGACCAGCGAAGTCGGAATCCCCGGTTGAACGACGGCGGCTTTAAACACTTGAACCGATGCATTTAACTGACCGGCAGCAGTATCCAATTGATTCTGCGTGTTATTGCTCGCATTACCGAGAATCTGCTGCGCTGTACCGATGGCAGTTGCCAGCGCGGTGCGAGTTTCCGCCGACGTCTGCCCCACGTTGACGCCTTGCGGATGATCCGTTAAAGCCTGCTGCGCCGCCACGATCGCCGCACCCAGTACTGTCGGGATTCCCGGTTGAAGTACAGCGGCATTAAAGGCTTGAACGGATGCATTTAACTGACCGACGGCAGTATCCAATTGATTCTGCGTGTTATTGCTCGCATTCCCGAGAATCTGCTGCGCTGTACCGATGGCAGTTGCCAGCGCGGTGCGAGTTTCCGCCGACGTTTGCCCCACGTTGACGCCTTGCGGATGATCCGTCAACGCCTGCTGCGCCGCCACGATCGCTGCGCCCAGCGAAGTCGGATCGCCGGATGAGATAATCATGTCCTCGAATGTATCTATCGCCGTTTCCAAATTTGCGACAGCTGCTTCCAATTCGCCCTGTAGATAATGGGCAGCCTGATTGAAAATCTGCTGGGCTGCAGCAATCGCGTTCTGTAAAGCGCTGCGGGCTCCCGCCGACGATTGTCCCACGTTTACGCCTTGCGGATGATCCGTTAACGCTTGCTGCGCCGCCGCGATCGCCGTCCCCAACGCCGCCGGATTGCCGGCTTGGACAATTTGCGTATTGAATGCCGCGATTGAAGAGGTCAGTGGGGTTGCAGCGTCAGCCAGATCGGAAGCGACGGTGGCATTCCCAATTCCGTTGATAAAAAGCTTGGCTGCGTCATAGGCGGCAGACAAGTCGTTGTAGGTATTCGCGGGCACTTGTCCTACACCGGTGCCTGGCAAGTGACTTTTCAACAACGACTTGGCGCTAGCGACCGCTTGAAACAGCCCCGTTCCGTCCACAAACGCATGTCCGTTGCTCGCCGCATAAGCGGCTGCAGGAGAATTCGCAATTCCAAATATTTTTAGATTGCCCGGATTACGAGCAAATACGTCTGTCCCAAAAGCTGTTGCATCGCCTAGCACCGTGACGCTTGTCAAGCTGTTATTAAAGAATGAGCTGCTGGCGACATTCGTTACACCAGCCGGAATGACCAGTTTCGCAATGTGATTGGTGTCGAAAGCACCGCCATTAATCGACTTCAGATTTTCCGGTAATTTAATCGATGTCAAACTATTCATATAAAATGAATAGTTGCCGATAGTCACCACACTGTCCGGAAAAACGACGGTTGTAAGCGGATTGTTCTCGAATGCGCTGGCACCGATCGTTAACAAGCTGTCAGGAAGGTCTATGGATGTAAGGCTAGTATAACGAAATCCATACGTTTGAATGACCTTCACATTATCCGGAATCACGACGCTCGTAATTCTAGGCTTGCCCGTACCGTACGTATCAAATGCTGATCTCCCAATCTCAGTTACAGCCGTCCCTTCGTAAGCAGCGGGAATAACCACGTTCAGATCCGTGCCCCCGTAGTTCGAAACCGTTGCGCCGTTGGCGCCGACTGTAAAAGTAAAGTCGTTCTCGGCTGCATATACAGGTCGAATCTGCGAGAATGAAGTCCCGAACGCAAATAATACAATTAATAAGCATATGACTGATTTTTTCATGATCTATCTCCTCTACTATAACGGTTGAAGCGGATAGGCTTCTACGGTTTATGCAACTGGACGACTACTATATTTCATAATAAAGACGGCCAATAAAAGAATAATGAAAGAATCAGTCAAAGTCGCGCAGTATCAAGCCTTGCGGAGTTTTGAAGTTTTTGTGAAGTTAATTTGCGAGTAATACCGTTTTATTTGCAAGTGATGTTAGAGGGTCTCTTAGGATGTATAAAAAAACGCTACTGACACAAAGGTGTCAGCAGCGTTTGAACGTTGTTTTTCAATTTTCGTGCTATATCTGCAGATGTATCAGTTCGTAGGGGTATTAGTTGTTCTGCATGCTGTCCGTCCGTTTACCGGCGGGCATATCGAACATACAGATGTTCACCATTGCATTCTTCATCATCGCCGGTCAAACCGGTCAGCACGCGATCAAACGTAAAGCCCAGCTTGTCGAATACCCGCAGAGACGCTACGTTGCGCGGATCCGCTTTGGCAAGCAGCCGGTTCAGGCCGATTTCCGCGAATGCATAATCAGTCAAGGCAGCGGCCGCTTCTGCGGCATAACCATTGCCCCAATACGGGCGTCCGATCAAATAATAAAGCTCGTTATCCGGCACGCTGAAATCCAGCACACCGACCCCGCACCAGCCAATGAAGTCGCCGGTCGCCTTGTCTATTATTGCAAATGAATATTTAAACGGCCGATCAAAAGGCGTATCATAGCTGCTTAGCAGCCAACGGAATAAGCCCTTGTAATCCTCTAAAGATAAAACACCCATATGCATATAGGTGAACAGCTCAGGGTCCTGCATTAGCTGAAATGACACCATCAAATCGCTCTCGATATAAGGGCGGATAATCAGGCGCTCCGTTTCTAACCGCATCGTCAATAAAGAGGTATTTATTATAACCACGCTCCTAGTCTGTTTAATTACGAATGGCTCTCAGACTGGAAGAAGTATACCGGCATACACAATCCTCGCTTTCTACAGGGGTTTCATTATGTTCCGCAAAATGTTTGGTAAGGAAGCTTCGACGGCTCTGGCAATGTCGTGTAATCGGCTTGCTCATCGGAATAGGCATAAGGATCCGATAGTACAGCCAGCAGCCGGTGCATCACACTAAAATCATGATTCTCCACAGCAGCCTTCAACGCCTCTTCCACCCGATGATTGCGCGGGATGATAGAAGGGTTGCTGCTGCGCATCAGCTCAAGCGACTCTGTACTTGATTGCTGCTGCCGCTCCAGCCGGTCCTGCCATTGTGCATTCCATTGCTCGTATTCCGGGGTGCCATACAGAACCGTATCCTCCGGCCGCCCAAGCGTTAAGGCGCGGAAGGTATTCGTATAGTCAGCGCTATATTTTCGCATCATGTTGACCAGGTCTTCAATAAGCGCTTCATCCTGCGGCTCCTCGCCAAAAATGCCAAGCTTCGCCCGCATTCCCCCTAGCCAATGATAGTGGAACAAATCGGGGTAGTCCGAAATCGCTTCTTCAGCCAGCGTAATGGCATGTTCTTCTTCCTCATGTAACAAAGGCAGCAGCGCTTCTGCAAATCTAGCCAAATTCCAGGCGCCGATCTGTGGTTGATTGCCGTAAGCATAACGGCCATTGCTGTCAATGGAGCTGAACACTGTTGCCGGATCATAGGCATCAATGAAAGCGCAAGGACCATAATCGATCGTTTCACCGCTAATGGCCATATTGTCGGTATTCATGACGCCATGAATAAAGCCGACAAGCTGCCACTTCGCAATTAGCTCAGCCTGCCGCTTGATCACTTCCTCCAGCAAACGGAGATATCGTCCCTCGCCCAGCTCCACTTCTGGAAAATGTCTTTGCAGCGCATAATCCGCCAAAGCTCTAAGATCTTCAATTACGCCCCGTTGAGCGGCATATTGGAACGTTCCCACACGCAAATGGCTAGCTGCCACCCGAGTGAGGACCGCACCCATTTGCGTAGTTTCCCGGTACACAAGCTCACCGGTTGCTGCTACCGCCAGACTGCGCGTCGTTGCCACACCCAGTCCATGCATCGCTTCGCTGATAATGTACTCGCGCAGCATCGGTCCGAGCGCTGCCCGGCCATCGCCTCGGCGGGAAAATGGTGTAGGGCCGGAGCCTTTAAGCTGAATATCCAACCGCTCTCCCGCAGGAGTAATTTGTTCGCCCAGCAATACCGCCCGGCCATCGCCAAGCATCGTGAAATGTCCAAACTGATGCCCCGCATAAGCTTGAGCAAGCGGCGAGGCACCTTCCGGTATTTCATTGCCGGCAAACAAGGCTGTGCCGTTATCGCTTTGCAGCGCCTCCGGTTTTAAACCTAGAGCTTTAGCCAAAGATTCGTTGAAAACGACCAGCTCCGGCGAACTGACTGGCGTTGGTTGGACACTGCTATGAAAACTGTCCGGCAGCCGGGCATAGCTGTTATCGAAGTGCCAGCCCGCATCTATTGTTGTTGAATCTGTCATCGTATCACCTGAATTCTGTAAGGTATCCTTCTCAGCACATGAACACAGCAAAATCTTGGTTAACTTTTCCCTATGTCCATATATTATACCTCTTGCCGCTCCGCAGCACCTTAAATTTAAACCCGCTTATTTCTCCATCGCCTCAATTGCATACTTCAGCTCAATATCCTGCCCTTCCACGTATTTAGCGGTAAAAGTCTCTTCGTTAAGCGGTATGACCACATCGGGCAAGGCGCCGCCCCTCCCGGTATAATCGCCGTCTCCTTGAATAATACCCTTCTCGTCCAGTGCCCTTCCGTCAGCGGACTCCACCGTATAGCCCTCCGGCATCTTCACGATAATCGGACTCGTCATAATCCCGAATGAACCGTTCGTACCTGTAAAGCCTACAATGGTAACGTTCGGCATACCCTTCAACGCCAGAGGAAGCCCCTCTCCCGAGCTTGCCGTTCGTCCGTTGACGAGAATGGCGATTTTACCGTTAAAATAAGGCTCAGCAGGCTTTATGACATAGTCTTCGCCGCTATTTTGTTCGAATTTCCCCGTATTTCGGTTGTAGTAGCTTGCGTAGGAATATCGCTTCTCCTGACTTACGAAATATCCGGCCATCTTCACGACGAGAGCATCCTCGCCGCCGGGATTGTCCCGAAGGTCGATAATAAGCCCCTTGACCCCTTTATCCAAGAAGCTCTCTAGCTGCTCCCTCAGCAGCGTTGCAGGATCGGATGGTGAATGGCTGGACAGCAGGCTTTTCAAAGTGTTGTCGCTCCGTACAGCCGTATTAGAGAGGAAGCTGGTGATCCGTACATAACCGTAACCGTTGCTGAGTATTTCGCCTTCAACTGGCGGAGCTCCCCTTACAATTTGAGGCTTCGTCATTCTTAGCGTTTCATATTGATCGTCATATGCCGTCAGCTTCACTGCAATCACATCTGATGACCCGGCATTTCTGTATACGACTTCCACTTCTTGCCCAATCGCGGCTCTCACCATAAAGCGGCCCCTGTTCACATTCTCATTCTGGTTCGTATTCGGCGAGTCGCTCCACTCGGTTTTACGGTAAGCTTGCTCCGCCCCTTCGCCATTCCACTTTATAATTTCTGCACCGGCCCGGATGCCGCTCCGATCCGCTGGACTATCCTTCAGCACAAGGGTAACCAACACCCTGCCGTCGTCCAGCCGAAGGGTGCTCAAGCCGAATCCGCCTCCGCCCTCCTGCTTATAAATCGGATTGTCATACAGCCTATCGTTCGCAATCCGAATATGACCATCCCTCATGGAAGCAAGATACTCCCTTAATGTCTTGTAATACAGTGCTTTATCCTTCGTTTGCTCAGCTTGCTTGAACAGCGGTTCATACTTTTGGCGCTGCCCCTCCCAGTCAATCCGCTTCCATTCTCCAAAAGGATATTCGACCGACAACCGCTCGTTTAATCGAATGAAAGCATCGGAATAGCTCATCTCGCTAAAATTGCTGACCGGATTGTAACGAATCTCGCCTGCAGTTGTAATGGCTGCCCCAATAAAGACGATACCGCATAGACTTAGGGCAACCCTTGTTATTTTCACAATAGTGCGTTTAGGGGCCGCGAAAGCATGAGCCGGCTTAAATACCCTTCGGATTGTACATAGGAACAACAGTACTGTTAGAAAATAAAATGCCAGCGCCAGGATCGAACTGTCCCCTGCGAGAAAGCTTACAAGCGCGACCACCATGCCTGCGCTGGGTAAAAAATCGATCCAGCGATAGCTTTTTCTTGTAATCGGCACCGCGTATCTCATTAGTATGAGTAATTGAAGCAAGCAAAGAATCATCTCATACACCGTTAACCACTTGATGGAATCAAACATGTTATTTTCCTCCCGAATTATCATTCTGCAGCTGCTTGCAATGAGCTTAGGAGGGAAACATGAACGGAGCGTGAACTGGAGAAATTCTGTACGTATGCGGGGGCAAAATAAAAAAGCGGCCGATCAATCTGATCTACCGCTTCGGTATAGACAATCACTCTTTCCAGCTGGGGAGCCCCAGCAGCTTAGCTGCATTCTCATATACAAACTTCCGGTAGGCCGCTTCGTCCCACTGATAGCTTTTGACCTTGTCCAGCGTAAAGGAATACGGAACATTCGGATAATTGCTACCGTAGAGGACTTGGCCGGACAAATGAAAATTGGCCGCTTCCAAATATTTATCGCCTTCCGGGAACCGGACAAATAAGTCGGGCAGAATATAAATATTCGGCGTATACGATGCAACGGCAATCGCTTCTCCTGCTAGCGGCCAAGCCCCATGCGAAATAATAAAGTTCACTTCTGGAAAAGCCTTTGCCGCTCTATACAGTTGACTCGGCCGGACAAAATCATAATTTTGCCGCGGCCCGGTTAAGCCTAGAAACACGCTTAACGTGAGTACCAGCGGCAGCTTATACTTCACGCAGGTCTCAAAAATCGGGTCCCATGAGGCATCCCCAACTGGCAAATGCGGCTGCAGCACAGAAGCATTGACCGCAACGCCGCGAAACAGTCCAGTTGCCGCAAACGTCTCTATCGTTCTTACCGCTTCATCTACATCAGGAGTATCCACCCCTATAAAGCCTACAAAGCGATCGGAAGCCGGACTTCTCAGAAAATCTGCCAGCTCTTCATTTGAGGAACCGGGCTCGTTCCCCCGCCCCATAATGACTGCATAGGCAATATCATGAGAATCAAGCTCTTCGATAACTTCTTCTAAAGTGTTAGACGGAATCGCCTCTACATTGCGCAACTGGTGATAGTCCTTTACGACATCCTTGGCATCTTCAAACAGCTTTTCCCACTTCGGAATGGGCGCCTTCATACGAAAATCAATAATCGTCATACCTCATCCTCCATCTGAACCAGTCTGGTCCAGTTAAAAATAGCATGCGGGTATGAACGCCGCTAATTGAAATGTTTGATTTGGCAATAAAAGATTATGCAGCAATTCCTGCAGCACGGCTTAGGATGTGAATTTGACGCCAGTCATCTCTCCGCTAAGCTGCCATAACCGCTCCGCCAAGTCAGGGTCAATTGCCCAAGGGAGCGCCCCTGTCACCACTTGGCTTACCCCGTCCAGCGTAAATTCCGTATCAACCTGGGCGATATCGGTATCTAAGCAATAGACACCGCCTTTCCCGTTCAGCTGCTCGTTCGCCGCACACCAAACGCTTGTTGCAGCTCCCTGTTCGACGGTCTTATATCCGCTCGGCGTAGTTGTAATCCGGCGTCCCTGCTCGTCAACCGCACCCATGGCACGCAATTCTTCATCGCTCATATACCGCGCCAAATCGGTCAAAATTCTGCCGGGATGTACGGAGAAAGCACGAATGCCATGCTCATATCCCCGCTTGTCCAGCCCGACGGCAAACAGCGCATTGGCCGACTTCGACTGGCCGTAAGCACGCCATCTCTCATATTCCTGATGCTCGAAGCTCGGATCGTCAAAATCGACGCCGCCGAAGCGAATGCCGGCTGAGGATACAGACACGACTCGTGCGCTGCCCGCTTGCTTCAAGGCCGGCCAGAGCCGGGCAGTCAGCTGAAAGTGGCCCAAATGATTAGTGGCGAATTGCGATTCATAGCCGCGTGTGTCACGAACTAATGGTGCAGCCATAATTCCTGCGTTATTGACCAATATATCTAAAGCTCTGCCCGAATCCAGAAACCGCTGTGCAAAGGCATCAATCGAAACGGGGTCCAGCAAATCCAGCTCTTCTAGCTCCACTCGAGAGATACCTTCAAGCGAAGCTTTCGCTTTCTCCGGTGTACGCGCGGGTACTACAACCGTTGCCCCGGCTTCGGCCAGCACACGCGCTGTCTCCAAGCCAATACCCGAGTAGCCGCCGGTTACAATAGCAGTCTTGCCGCTCAGATCACGTCCGCCTAGCGCCTCTTGTGCTGTTGTCTGCGGACCGAATCCGGATGGGATCGGTTCTTGAGGTGTAATTTGATAAGCTTTATTTGCAGGCATCGTTCCATCTCCTCTATGCTCGATTAGTCTTGCTTAGCTTGCTCGTTACAAACGCATCTTATCGTGTGGAGTTGACTCCATGTCAAGCCCGTTTGCCAGCCAAACAATTTGTCGCATAAGCAGCTTCGGCAAAATAAACGGGACGGTACAGAATTCCATTCTGCTCCATCCCGCTTCGATTTGGACTATGACTGCTGGGCCTGTTCACCAGGCGGCAATGCTGATACGGGCAATGTAACAGCAACCGTCGTGCCCTGCCCTTCTTCGCTATGCACCTCGATATGTCCCTGATGGAGAGAGACTATTTTTTTGACGATGGAAAGTCCTAGTCCATTCCCTCCTCCGCTGCGCGATCGGTCTGCTTTGTAGAAGCGGTCAAAGATGCGGCTGATGTCTTCGGGAGAAATGCCAGGTCCGCTATCGGTGACAGTAACGGTATGAGAGTGGGGAGCAGAGGCAAGCGCAATATGAATCTGCCCGCCCTCCGGTGTGAACTTGATACTATTGCCCAGCACATTCATCCACACTTGGCTTAACTGGTCGGGATCGGCCGTTATTCGGACAGCTCTTGGCAATTGCAGCTCCATATGAATGTTTTTGGCTAGCCATTGGGGCTCGCAGGCAACGACGATCTGCCTCAGCTGCTCATCAAGGCGGAAAGTGTGCTGCTCGAACGGGTGATGCTCCGACTCTAGTGAAGCAAGCGCCAGCAGATTATCGCTTAATCTGGACAAACGCTCGCTCTCCGTCAGGACGATACCGAGATAGCGATCCCGCTGTTCTTCCGGCAGCCCTTTGTTATTCCTAAGCGTCTTAACGAAGCCAGTGATCGAGGTTAACGGGGTTTGAATTTCATGCGATACATTGGAGACAAAATCACGCCGCATCGTCTCCAGCTGCTTGAGCTCCTGAGCCATATCGTTGAAGCTATGCGCCAGTGTGCCTAGCTCGTCCTTACGCTTCATCCGCAGCGTCACGTCAAAATCGCCCTTCGCCAGCCGCTTGGTCGCTTCCGTCAGCACCTTAATCGGCTTCACTAAGTAGCCCGCTGCGAGCAGTATACACAAGCTTCCAATGATTAAGACGAGCAGCAGTATCGTTAGAAACAAGCTTATAATCATGCCTTCGTTTCTAGAGGAAGAGAGCAAGACTAATGCATAAGGCTTATCCTTGTATAGAATGGGAAAGCCGACGAATGCGCCTTCTGATTTCAAGTCAGGCTGGTAGATCTCACCGGCCAACACTTTATGAATCGACTCTGGAGAAAGCTGAACTTCATACTTCCGGTTCAACGCTTCGTACAGCTCAGGCTGGTCAGATTCCGCGAAGATTTGTACCGGATACGAGGTTAACTCGGAGACACTTTCAATGAACGATTCCAAATCCTGCACATCTGACTGATGATAGACACGAACAATATGCTCGCCTGCTGTTAACATTTCTTTCTTCTGCAGAGCATTTAAATCTTTCTGAAACAACACAAGGCCGATAATTGAAGCGGCGAGGAGAGCGAACAGAATGACCGCCAGAAACGTCAATACGACGCGAACATAGAGGGATTTAATCATGGGTGCAGTACGAGCCGGTATCCTAGGCTGCGAGCAGTCTCAATCGTGAAGTGCTTCGATTCTCCTGCGAAGCGCTCCCGCAATCTTTTGATATGTACATCAACGGTCCGGTCATCGCCTTCATAAGCGATCCCCCATATCTGGACGATCAATTGCTCGCGGGTAAAGATCTGTCCGGGATGGCTGGCCAGCTTGAACAGCAGCTCGAATTCTTTTAACGGCAGGGACATTTCTTCGTTGCCCCGAACGACCTTCAAAGAGAGCTTGTTAAGCACCAGGTCTCCCAGTTGAATGATATGGGAAGTGGCAATCCGATACCGGCGCAGCAAGGTTTTCACCCTTAGTACCAATTCGGCCGGGTCGAACGGCTTGGTCAAATAATCATCGGTTCCAAGCTGAAACCCCTTCACCTTCTGCCCTATAGCCGTCAGCATTAGAATCGGAATATCTCTGCCCCCGCTCCTAAGCTCTCTGCACAGCTCCCAGCCGTCCATCCGAGGCATCATAATATCGAGGATGACTAAATCGACACCACCTTTTTCCGCAATTGACAGTGCATCGACGCCATTATCCGCTTCCACCGTATCCAGCCCTTCATTCTGCATATGAAAGCTGATCAGTTCGCGAATATGAGCATCGTCTTCTGCAATCAGAATTGTAGCCATACCGTTCTGTCCTCCTTCTCTCCATTCAAATGACAGACTAATGCTTGATTAAAGCCGTTATCTATCCGAACTAACAATTGCAAACAGCGCATGATCTTCCCATGCTCCGTTAATTTTCAAATATTGCTGGGCCAAGCCCTCGTGCCTGAAGCCTGCCTTTTCCAGAACTCGAATGGAGGGCTTGTTCCTTGGCATAACGCCAGCTTGAATCCGGTGCAAGCCGAGTTCATTGAATGCCCTTTCCACACATAAGGAGACCGCCGCTGTTGCATAACCTTTGCCATTATGCTGCTGATCAACGAAATAGCCTAAATAGGCATTCTGGAAAGGGCCGCGGGCAATGCCGGTTAACGCTATTCTTCCGATCAGTTCGTCCGTCGCTTGAAGAAAAATCCCGAATGTATAAGACTGATCATTGGCCATTGCTTCATTCCCGCTCACAATCTCCTGTTCCTGTACCGCCAGTGTGAAATGCGATTCATCGCGGATCGGTTCGAACGGCTGAAAAAACGGACGATTTCTTAGCTTTATGTCAATAAGAGCTTCTGCATCCTCCTTAACCAAATATCTTAAATAAATAGAGCTGCTGCTCATATTCAATCCAACCTTTCTGTATTGAGGCACTTTATTAGTTGCTTCCACTCAAAGAAAAGCACTAGAGCATCCACCCTAGTGCTTCCATTCAAATTATACCTTTCTTTTCACCGGAATCCATACCTCGCAGATGGAATCGATCTGCTGACTGAAAAAAAGAAACAAAATGTAAAAGTGCATTTTAATGAGCCCCAAAACGGCCTAAACGGCCATCAAATGTAATTATACATTTGAAAATGACTATATTGCGCCATATCGGGCTTTTTAGGCCAATCAACCTGCACATTTGCATTTTGATGCGATAAAACGGCGATAAAACGACTAACAAAATGCAGTTTTGCATTTTGATCCTTTACTATACCCGTACACGCTTAATGAATAGAGAAGCCACTAAGCCTGCAAACGAGATCCCGGTAATAAAGTAAAACGCATATTTCACACCCCCGGCCAGCAATTCTGCTGCCGAAGAGTCTGGAAAGCTCTCGCTATACGAGGTTTGTCCGCTCGTCATCAACAGGATCGCCAACGCCGTTCCGGTCGCCCCCGCTATCTGCTGCAGCGTGTTCATGACAGCCGAACCATCGGTATACAAATGACGAGGCAGTTGATTTAAGCCATTCGTTTGTGCTGGCATCATAATTAATGAAATGCCTAGAAACAGAATCATATAGCCTGCGAGAATTTGCCAACGAGACGTATCCCAAGATAGCGCCCACACGTACAACAAACTAGAAATTAGTACAAGTAAAAAGCCGAGCGGCACAAATTTTTTCGCTCCAAACCGATCAAATAACCGGCCAACAATTGGTGAAAGCAGTGCATTTAGCAAGCTGCCAGGCAGCAGAGTAAGTCCTGCTACAGCAGCACTAACGAGCAAAACACCTTTCAAGTAAAGCGGCAGCAGGATCGCTGTCGACAAAATCAATACCATGCTGATAAACACCAATATCGTTCCGAGTGTAAACATCGGATAGCTGAAGACACGCAAGTTAATCATAGGCTGTTTTAAACGGAGCTGCCGAATTACAAATAGAACGAGTCCGGTTACGCCCAAAAGACATGGAATCCATACTTGTGCAGAAGCAAATGGTTGTTCCGCTACTGCACTTAGGCTGTAGACAAGCCCGCCAAAGCCGATCGTGGACAACGCAATCGAGATCAAATCTACGGCTGGCTTCGTTAGCTTCGATACATTGTCGATTTGCCGTAATCCGAAAATAATCAAGGCCGCAAAGAAAAATAAGCTGACCCAGAAAATATATGTCCAATCCCACGCATCCACGATCAGTCCGGACACAGTTGGACCAATAGCGGGAGCGGTCGTAATGACCAAGCCCATCACACCCATTATCGCGCCGCGTTTCTGAATCGGGAAAATGACTAAAATAACATTCATCATTAACGGCAGCAATATGCCTGTACCCACCGCCTGTATGAGACGGCCCATGAGCAGCACGGAGAAGGTAGGCGAGATTGCGGCTAATATGGTGCCCGTAACTGAAAAGACTAATGAAGCAATGACTAACTGCTTCGTTGTGAACCATTGAATCAAGAAAGTCGATACCGGTACAAGAATGCCTAACATGAGCAAATACCCGGTCGTAAGCCATTGCACAGTAGCTGTTGAAATAGCGAAGTCATCCATAATATTCGTGAGCGCCATATTCAATGCCGTTTCACTGAATAGACCGATAAAAGCGCCCAGCATAAGCACAAAAGCCATCGCTTTCGGATTTCGCACTTGTTGTACTTGTGACTGTGTTTCAGAAGTAATCAAAACGTTCATCCTTTCACACGCTAATAATTAGACCAGTCTATATAAAATAACATTATTATAACAATTGGTCTACTTAGTTAGAATAGAGATATCGAGAAAAATTGTCAATGTATGATGTCTGGCAAACATCTTTCCGTTATGATGAGTGTACCACCATGTTTGGTGAAAGGCGGGCAAGATGAAGAAAATCATTGGAATCTCGTTAACCATATTAGGCATTATGATAAGTCTAGCAACCTTCAACCCTCTATATCTGATGTACCAGGAAAAACAAACACAACGCTCCTTAGATCATCAATACGAAATAACTCATAAAGATCTTATAAACAACCAGCTAGAATTCAATAACAACATGATAAAGATCGTAGAAGAGCCTTCAAGCGATGTCGTCAATTTGAAGGTTATTCTAAATGGAGAGCCGCTCACTCGCCCTATTGCTGCACAACTTTCAAATGATAATGCGACTTACACGAAAGGGGTTTGGGTAAATACCTTTGTCATTCGTGAAACCGGAAATAGAAACCGTCAAGACGACCTGCTAGCGATTGTGACGATGCCTGAGCAAAATAAATGGAATATTTATTATGTGAACCACTTGAAACAGGTAGAGGTTAAACGTATGGGCGTGGAAAATAAATCAAAGGACCCGTTAGACATCCGATTAGTTAAATACAGCGGCGCCTCTCTCATGGGATATAAGACAGATATTCAATACGCCTCTGCAAATCCCTTTGCCTTAGTGATTCCCGTTGTTATCTTCATATTTGGTATCCTATTAGCTGCAGCAGGCCTTATCCTACTGCTTAGAGTATGGGTACGCACCAGGCTTAACAGCATGGACAATTAATGGAGGATCCTCGGCATAAATGATAAAAGCGAAAGAGCAAGAATTCATTGAAGAATCCCTGCTCTCTCACTTTTTATTATTAGTCGCTATTTCCTGACGGCTCTACTCAAACCGCTCCAACAGCGCCAACGCCTCTTCATGATCAGGTTCAAGCTCTAACAGCTTCCGCGTATAATTGATTGCCTCGTCCTCCAGCTCCATCTCAAAGCAGCAGATAGCCAGGCAATAGAATACAGTAGACACGATCTCATCTTGATCGGTATCAACTGATATTTCCAAGAAGCGCTTCGATTCCTCGTACATGTCCATCTCAAACAGAATAAGTCCCGCATCCAGCGCCAAGTCATAACGCTGCTCCATCTCATAATACGAAGACCACATATGCTCGATCCCTCGTAAAATGTCTTGCAGCTCGTCATCGTTAGCTTCTTGCAGCAGACTGGAAATTTGCTTCGCGCTCTGAATGAAAAACTCCGCGTCATAGCCGCCCAAACGCCAAAAGCTTAAAATTTGCTGCAATCCCATACTGTCCAAATTGCGGTCCACCCACTCCTTCAGACTAAAGAAATCGTCCGGACCATACCGTTGAACAAAGCGGCGATAAGCCAATCTCGTTTGAAAATAGCTCATCGGCTCGTCCGTATGGAATACGCAGCCGACATTAATATTTTTGTAGTGATGCGTTGGGAATAGTGATGCGGCTCCCTTCGATTCGAAAAAATGCTGAATTGCATGGTAATTAGCGGTAAAAGAGAAGCTTCCGTGCAAAATCAGCTCTGGCGGTTCCGCAAATTTGAACATATCGATCAAATGATCGCCTTTATCTGCTGTTATTAGCAGGAAGCCTTCTTGGGACAACTGATTGAGACGCTCTAAACAACTCAATCCAACGACAGGGAACAAAATATGGGAATCCTCTAATTGTTCCTGATATACAGCAATGAGGTCGCGATATGGATAGGCAGCCTCTTCATATTCAGGCGCTAGTCGATGCTCATAACGCAACTTGATCTGATTTAACGCTTCGGATGGCGACAGCGAATCGATATTTGCAGGAGTATCGACAATGACATCGGCTTCGTAAATATGACCGCCGCCAACATAGATCAATTCCTGTGGAATACCGTCAAAAAAGTAATTCGCAATAAGGATTAACGGTTGTTCCAAATCGCCCTTACGTATTGTGCTGCCAGAGACAACTAAGTCCAGCTCGCTATCATTAGCGGCATCGAATCGTGCAAAGTCAAGCAGCCCTTCGGCAATAAAGGATTGCAGTGCGGGATGCTCCTTCCAGGCGAGCACATTATTCATTGCTAAATCCGTCATCACATAGCGGAACGGAGGCAATTCCATCCCTGCATAATCCCGAAGCCGGCACAGCTCCAGCAGTACATGGAAAGCAAGACGTCCCGCTCCCGCTCCAAGCTCTACAATCCAGACTGGCTCTGTGCTATGCCCCTTGGCTGCCCGATCTTGAAGAAAGCCAAAGACCAGTTCTGCATAGGCTGTCCCGATCATCGGATTGCTCGTTATATATTGAGGAACCTGGTCATTGTTCCAGGCCTTCATCCCTTTTTCTTCATAATATGTCCGCTGCAGCTCCCAAATAGGCGCTTCGCTAAAGCGGTAGCGTTGTTCTGTTCGATTCGTCATTCTTATTTTATCCTGCTCTCTGCTAGTTATTGGCTTCATCAATATGGCCTCGTCTTCTTATCTGCTATCATAACCTTTTTGACGCATAAAAGAAAAAGCGACCCTCCAAATCATGGTGGAGGCTCGCTCTATTCCATAGCTGAAATGATACTGTTTTTATTACAGAGAGTGTTTACACGCAGGGCAAATTTGGGAGGCTATCGCTGTATCAATGCTCATTCCATACTCTCTCTCCAGAACTATAAGCACTTCTTTCTTAATCCAGCCACCCGCAACCATATTGATGTCGTAGCAAGCGCCCTGATCGATTTCTTTATTCAAGAGAGGACATGTATAAAAATGCTCGTTATACTCTTCAGCTTCCATGGGTATGTCCCCCGCTATAATAATATTGTTTCAATCTAACAGATGATCATCACACTTATCAAAAATTGTGACGAAGTCACCTTTATTCAAGAGATGCTCGATTACTTCTTCAATTCGAGATCGGCTGCATTCGTCCACAAGCACCATATCACTGCCCCAAAAATACTTTCCATTCAAGTGCTCACCTGTTTGTTTATCCTTTTCGGCAAGCGTCAATATGTTCTTATATGTATAAAATGTAGCAATCCATCTGGAGCCGTCTTCAAATTCAACGATTACATCCATATTAACATCATGGATATCCCACGTTTCCTCCAACCATGCTTCAGCTTCAAGCCAAATAGAATAAGACAGATCGTACACTCCCTCTCGTTTAATGACAAAAAATAATCGATGAATATTTTGCCTTATCTAAGCAAATAGTGATACAATCCCGGCTGAATGTTGATCGGGAATACCGCTTATACAAGGGGCAATTCCAGTGCACTTATCTATCGAGATTATTATCCGAACAGGGGTCGCTTTCATCCTCCTGCTTGTCGTATCGAGAATACTAGGCAAACAAACGATTTCCAACATGACCTTCCAAGATTTCGTGAGCGGCATTACGCTAGGAGGAATCACGGCCAATTTGGCCTTCAACACCTCGATTAATCGATGGCTCTTAATTCTCGCACTCGTTGTTTTTTTCGGGACAGCTTACCTCTCCTCCCTCATCTCACTAAAAAACAGGACCTGGAGCAAATGGGTTTCCGGCACCCCTACTGTCATTATTGAGAATGGAAAAATCCTTGAAGGCAATATGCGAAAAATCCGCTATACGATGGACTCCCTGATACAGAATTTGCGCGAGAAAAATATTTTCAACATGGAGGAAGTTGAATACGCGGTTATGGAGGATCATGGCAAGCTTTCCGTCAAAAAGAAAAGCGAATATGAAGCGGTCACTCGCAAAGATTTGCAGCTCCATGTGGCGAAGCTCAAATCTTTTCCGGTAGAGCTTATTATCGATGGAAAGGTGCTCGAAGAAAATCTCTCCCAAAACGATTTGACCCGCGAATGGCTGGAGGGCGAGTTGAAGAAACACAAAAAGGCAGTTTCCGACGTGTTCTATGCAGTGAAAGGCACGCAAAACAATCTGTTTTTTGATTATTACCACGATGAGATTCAAAATCCGATTGATCCGGGATAATGATTATAGTAGTAATCGATGCTACGGCTCAACAATTTAAAGCGACCGACCCTATGCTGAATAGGGTCAGCCTTTAATTGAATTATTCAATCCCTTCGATATACCCCGATACTCTTGACTTCAAAGTTTCGATTAATTCCTCGTCCATAAACCGGTACTCGTCCGGGATATCCAGACAAATCAACGGCTTCCCATTGAGCTGCCGAGCAAATTTCTCGTTAAGTCTTCTCGTATGTTTTTTCTCCATCACAAAAATCATATCCGACCATCCGATATGTCCCTCAGTAACTTTAATTCTGGCTCCTTCTTCCGTTCCGGCCGACCGCACCTCATATCCATTGTAACCGTCGAATATCTTCTCGGCAGTCAGGCTTCGCCACTTATTGCGGCTGCATATAAAGAGTAATTTAATAGATTTTCACCCGTTCCTTCTTGATCTTAACCGTGCTTTTCCAGTATTTTAGCATAATCACTCCAACTCCAGAACAGATTCGCCGCTAATGATGGTTCCGTTATTACTTCCTTCACAAATTCCTCTCATCGACCCCGGCTTATCGAAGTTAAATACATGCATCGGTAAATTGTAATCTCTTGCTAATATGAAGGCGGACTGGTCCATTACTTTCAAGTTGTGTGCCAGCACGTCGTTGTAATGTAGAGATTTAAATTTCTTCGCTTGGTTGTCATACCTTGGATCTGCATTATAAACACCATCAACACCTTGCTTGGCAACCAGCAGCGCTTCACAGTTCACTTCGATGGCTCTCTGTACGGACGGATAGTCCGTAGTAACGTAAGGCTGCCCGTTGCCTCCTGCAAAAATGACGATGTAGCCCTTTTCCAAATGGTGAACGGCCCTTAGTCTGATGTATGGCTCTGCTACGGATGTAATCGGAATAGCAGTCATTACACGAACCTCTTTGCCCGACTTGGCTCTAAGTACGCCCCGGAGCATTAAGCTATTGATGACCGTTGCGAGCGTTCCGATATTGTCGGCTTCAGCTCTTTCGATCCCCCAGCTCTCAGCCATATTACCGCGAAATATGTTGCCTCCTCCGATAACAAGCGCTACTTCAACTCCCAAGCTCACAACCGACATAATTTCATTAGCGATATGCTCCAATCTTTCTGGCCCAAAACCAAATTCGGAGTCTCCAGCAACGGCTCCGCCACTTAATTTGATGAGAACTCTTTTGTACCTGGACAATTAAGCACACCTCCAATTGGATATAAAAAAACACTAAAGCAATGAATGCTTTAGTGTTTCAATGAAATGAAAATATGAAGCTAATTGAAGATTGCCTTTTCGCTTTAGCCTCATACTCCCACCTCTTTCGAATTTTTTCTTCAGCTTATTTTATACATACTGGAGGAATAATGCAACCATTCCGTGGTTCTCCTCGCCCTACGGGTTAGGCGGCGTCGGAACTGCCGGTTCCCCTTCACGGCCAAGCCGTCTGCTTGCCGTCTCCCTCTTCCCGACAGCAGCAACATGGCGGCCAGCCTTGGCTAGTCCGTACACAGGCATATTGTTGTAGACGGACTCATGTTGTTTTTCCGGAACCAGATACGTTTCATGATAAATGCCTACCACACCACTCGTTCCGACCTTCTTATTGAAGTTTTTCCAAGCCTCCAAGTGGTTGGCGCCTTTGCGTGCATAATGCTCGAGCTGCTCAAAAGAATTCCAGTATTGAACCAGCGATACTCCACGCCAGGATAAATAGAAGTTCATGTCCAGAAAGCCCAACTCACGGTTTCGATACAGCTCTTGAATCATCGGACCCATCGCCATGAATACGGGCAGCCATTTGTATACGGCCCACAATTTATTAATACGCATGCCAATGATAAAAACAACGAAATCTCCATCCATTTCGGCCGTAAACCGGCCCGGTATGACCTTGCTCATATGCTCACCGCTCCTTTAGTGATTTTCAAGCAATAACAGATGGGTTTCGTAAACATCCGCAACATCAGGCGAATTATACAATTGTGCTGTCAAAAATGCTCCGTAAAATATGGTCAGCAGCAGTTGAACCGCCCGATCTACGGTGATGCCGCTTCTTAGCTGCCCGCTCTTATGCGCCTCCGTCATACACTGGTGAAATAATTCGAACATGTTGGGTGACCGGGAGCCTAGCTCTACATGATGAGGGAACAGCAGCAGAACCTCCGCCTTGCTCATCTCCGGCATATCGGGATGCATCTTCATCTCCGCAAGAAAAGAAATCAAGCTTGGCATGAGCCCAATGCGTTCCCTATTCTGCTCCGCCACCTTCCCCATCAGATGTCTGATGGCGGCAAAGCCGCTCATCCCTTCCGCTTCTACCTCAATGATTCGTTCAGTCAGCCAGACACGCATGAAATACAGCAGCAGATCCTCTTTCCTTTGAAAATATTTAAAAAAGGTGACCCGCGAAACCTCCGCTGCTCGGCAAATATCATCAAGCATGACTTCCCTGAACATTTTCTCTCCCATAAGAGATAAGCTGGCGTTATATAAGGCCACCTTGTTGCGAGCCTTCTTGAGCTCCCTTAATGGAATATCTGTAAGGGTCACAATACATCATCCTCCACAATTAACTAACACTAGTTAAAATATTAACTCATGTTAACTTAAAGTGTCAAATGATAAACTAAGCTAGCCAAGCAGCTAACACACAGCCCGCAATCGCATCAACTGCACGACAAAACGAAGGACTTGAATTGGGCAACGGAATCAAACTGGTTTAGCGGGACGCCCTCAGATTTCAAGTGTTTCTCTAATTTCTCGATCAGCGATAAAACCGCCAATCGCAACGGTTCGAAATCGATTGGATTTAACAAGGCAATGAGATCGGGATATCCGAACTGCTCATAGTACGTCCGATACTCGCCGGAGTCCAAGCTGCTCGGCCAGCTGCCTTTTTCTGCGGAATACAGCATTCTGGCTAAACCGTCTTGCACACCAATGGCAACGAAAAATGCCGTTTCATAGTGTCCTTTTTCGCACGCAGTCAACAGCTTGTTCATCAGCCCTCGTTCCTCTTCATAATACCCCTTCATCCGGTCCCGATAGGAACGGGCTCCTTCCACACTTGCTCTCCGTTCTGATATCAAACTAAGCGTATCCGCAATCAACTGTTCGCAAGCAAACAAGATGTCATCCCGCGAACGACTGAACATAATCGTATCTACATGCTGCTCCAATTGAGCGGGCTTAATGGGCAGCTGCCTGACTTGCTCCCGATAATGACCCCAGCCGCGTGTATAGTAGACTTGGTTCAAGAAGCAAAACGATTCAAATAAGCTCGTCACAATTTCATGCGCTTGAACCCGGCAGTAGGATAAATCTCCCGGACTGGCAGGAAGCCGGAGTTTAGCCAAGCTAATCAAGCAATTGCCGAGTGCGGTCTCCGCCTGTTGGACCAGCTTTAACGTATTGGACGAATTGCCCAGTGCAGCTATAGTCTCGCGGAGCCCCATAAATCTAGCGAGGTCATCCGGCGACCGGACATACAGAAGCTCACAATCCGCTATTATCGTCGTGTTCCATTCCTCGAATGCCGCTATTCTTTCCGCGCGATCCCAAGGAATCGGCCAAAAGTCAAAGCTGATCCCTTCAATAATAAATTGCAGTTCGACTTCTCTTCCTCGTACGGTGGCCGGGATAAAAAAGAAATCCAAATCCGAACGCTCCGTCGCTCTGCCCTGCAAATAAGACCCATAATATCCGACGATGGCAACATCTTGGGGATAGTGGGTCTTAATGCGCTCAACGATAATTTTTGCAACCTCAAATACATCGACCATGACAATGACGCCTCCTTAGGTAGCCGTTGTCTTAATCTAGCATGCTGCCCGATTGCGGGATATGTAAAGAACAATTCCTAGGAAACCATTCTTATCGGGATTTGATTAAATGGGCTGACATCCTTTCGACAAAAGCCAGCCTTCCATCGTCTTGCATGTCTGCCCGGCGTCCTGCTCGTACATAATGGCCGCCTCTTGCCCATTCGCATAATTGAACCGGACATAGCCGCCCAGCTCCTGATAGAACAGATGGCAAGAATAGAGCGACTCCTCTATGAAATCGGGGGGAAAAGCCAAGCGGCACATGCCGGACAACTCCTCTAATGACAATTGTCCCTCTCCTGGCGGCAGCCGCAAAAACATATGGTTACGGGAGCCCGTCCACGGTTCATAATAAACGCCACCTTCCCTCCCGCTTCCGTACACCCAGCTATAGATTTCATCCATTACAAAGGCATACGTTTCTTCATCATCCTGTTCACCGGGCTGCAGTGAAAGGGCCTTTATCTGATCCGCGTGACGCGGCAGCCACAGCAGTTGCGCTGTTGGGGGATGCACCGCAAGAAAGTCGCCGTCGACTGTTGTACCTATAGCTACGCATTGTGCGATCTGTTCCTGCGTGATCGGGCTATTCCCGTCATGCTCCCATAAATCATACTCGGCAAAGGGCTTCAGCACTTCCGGATCTGGCAATTGAACATTCATCCACCCTCTGTAAGTGCCCTCTCCGAATCGCTGTAAAAAACTCAAGTAACCCGGTGGAGCGATAGCGGCATTCACCTGCGATAACCTTAATTGTTGCTCATCAGTCAGCGGCTTCGGCTGTGATACGATATACATATGTTCCCCTCCCGTTTAGCAAACTGTATAATTCTGGTCAGTAGTTTACCACAATTGACATAGACTGTACTGAGACTTTCGTTTCAGAGGCCAGTGAAAAAACCCCGTCTGCATGCAGACGGGGCCATCACTTCATATTACAATTACTACTAAGCCTCGCTTAAAGACTTTTTCAAAGATTGAACGATCTGTTGATGAAGCGGTTCACTGGCTGCGAGAATGCCTCCGCAATAGACTCTGTCGATTGCATTGCCATCCAAATCGGAGAACACATAGCCAAGCTCCTCCAATATGACTCGGCCAGCCGCATAATCCCATGAGTTTACATAGTACTGAACATAGCCGCCCAGCACGCCTGTCGCCAAATCGCTCAATTCCATCGTCGTTGCGCCATAATTCCGTACGCCGCGGACTTGGGTGCCAAGCTTAAAGAAGTGCTCCCAGCGCTTCATTTCCTCCATACTGCCCCAAGGCGCATTAATCGCCATTAGTTCGTTCTCAAGCAAGCCATCCTTACCAGCGGTGTTCAGTGCGACATCATTCAAAAATGCACCGCTTCCTTGGTGAGCGCGGTATAGCTTGCCTGCCATCACATCATAGATGATGCCGAATATGCCGCGGTCCCGCTCGCAAAAGGCTACCGATATAGCAAAGTCCTTTTTTCGATTGATGAAGTTGCTTGTCCCGTCAATGGGATCAATAATCCACATATAAGGGCTTGATGAAGCATGGTTGCCGACATTCTCCTCGCCCACAATGTTATGCTCGGGATAATGCTCGCTAATCTTGCTCACCAGAAACGACTCGATCTCGCGGTCAACCTCTGTCACCACATCGGAATGGCTGGATTTTTGCTTAATTTCGGTATGCCCTTGTATTCTGTTCTTTATCATTTCCCCTGCTTCCAATATCCAAGGCAGAGACTGTTCGTAAATTTCGTATTCAGCGCGCATGAGACTTCACTCCTTCGAATTTCTGCCGTACATCAGCTGTTAGAATATCATTATTTTAGGTGAATCACTGGAAACGATCAACCCTCCTGCGGCGAGCCTAGAAATACAGGCAACGAAAAACACCACTGCTATAACAAAAAAACCTCGCCCTTATGCAGGCGAGGCTATTACGTTTGAGAAGCTATGCTTTAAATTTGCTTATCGCTTCTTGCAGCTCTTGAGCCATCTTGCTTAAAGCTTCCGCAGAGGCTGACACTTCCTCCATTGCAGCCGTCTGTTCTTCCGATGATTGAGCCACATTCTGCGTGTTAACCGCCGACTGTTCGGCAATACGGGCCACATTTTCCATCATCACCAGCATGCTCTGGGAGCTTGCATTCACTTGCTCTACAATGGACGACACCTCTTGCGACTCCAGTACAACTTGTCCAATAGAATCCGCAATCTCAGAAAAGGACTCGCCTGTACGCTGAACCATCTCCATGCCTGCTTTGACGACAGATGTCCCCTCATGCATAGAATGAACAGCTTTATCGGTCTCCGATTGAACCTCTTGAAGGAGATCACGTATTTTGCCTGCTGCCACACTGGATTGCTCAGCCAGGTTCCGTATTTCACTAGCCACTACGGCGAACCCTCGCCCTTCTTCACCTGCCCGCGAAGCTTCTATGGCAGCATTCAATGCTAATAGATTGGTCTGGGTAGCTATATGAGTAATAAACGCAGCAATTCGATTGATTTCGTTGGACTTTTCACCAAGGGTGTAAATGATCTCAGCCGTCTCGCTAGCTGAATTGCGAACCCGATTCATTTGTTCAATCGTCTGTGCGACCACTGTATTGCCGGCATCTGCTTTATCATTAGCAGCAGCCGTTAATTCGGACACCAATTGAATCGATGCAGCGGCCTGATCCATCCCCTTGGAAATCTCTGCTGCGGCATTCGTTGCGGCTGCAGCACTGGACACCTGAGTGGCAGCGCCGGACGCGACCTCTTGAATGGCTGCTGAAATTTGCTCGGTCGCCGTACTCGTTTGTTCAGCACTTGCAGACAGCTCTTCTGAAGTTGCAGCGACCTGATCAGTGTTAAGTCCCACTTCACGAATCAATTGTCTTAGGTTCAACTTCATCTGATTAAACGAATCTGCCAACCGGCCGATTTCGTCCCGGTTTTTCACCTGAATGTCCGCTTGCGTCAGATCACCCGCAGCGATTTTCTCTGCGCCCCCTGCCAGTGCGAGAATCGGCTTAGCAATGATCTGAGATATAAGAATCGCTATTCCAACAGCTAGAATAAGCGAAATGATGCTCAAAAATAAAATCGTATCACTGACAGAGTCAACCAATTTAGAATTCGCTTTGGTGCCTTCCTCCATAAAGGTTGCCTGATCTAAGGCTAATTTATCAGCTACATTCCTAATATCCCGGGCTATTGGCGATGCCACTTCTATTGAATAGCGTTTGGCTTCTATCGGGTCCGAATGAATGAGAGCAAGCACTTTATCCGATTCTACTCGAAACTTTGCATTCAATGCTTCAAGCTGACTCAGCATATCTTTAGTCTCTGTACGCAAGGCTAAGCTACCGGTCAACTGTACAACCTTTTCAAGATCAGCAATCATTGCTGCCAGTGTTTCGGCCTGCCCCTCTTCCTCCAGCAATGCGCCGCGCAAACCGCTTATCGCTCTAGAAGCATAATTTTGCATATCCTTTGCGTTCATTAGAATAACAGACCGGCGTTCAATTAAATCTGAATAAGAATTGTTAATTTGCTGAATCTGAACAAACGACATACTGCTAATCATCCCAAGAAGGATAATAACTCCTAAAAAACCTGCCATCAATTTTTTTCGAATGGTAAAATTCATTCCCCGCACCTCGCTTTTACAAATATTTCATTATGCAATGCATATTGAATATCCATAATAAGTCTTTCGAACTACAATTCCCAAGACATTTTATCCCATAGGACCTACTTGTAACAGAATCTCCTTATCCTGCAGGCAGACTAGCAAGAAAATGCAAAAAACTGCAAGACCGCTGCCGGATAGGGCAATACGATCTTGCAGTTTTATGGTTTATACGCTGCTACAGCTCTCAGCGATCTACTGGCTGGTCACTTATTGCTGCGGAGCCATGTTGTTGTAGATGTTAGTCGCGTTCACTTTACCCGTGCTTACATCTTCCGTCGTAAATCCGGATACGATATTGCCGACTTTAAATTCCTTCTGCAGAAGCTCTTCCGATGGCGCAGCCGCTGTTGGTCCTTTAATACCCAATTGAGTGTCCGGAGTTACCGTTACCCACAGGTCGCCAACCTTAAAGCTTTTGCCATCTGGGCTCACTTCGGTAATCGTGCCGTCGATGTTAACCGCAGCTTTGCCTGATACAGGAGGTTTAGCAGCCTCATCCTTTTGCGGGGCGATATTGTTGTAAATAACGTCTGCCGTTACTTTGCCCGTGTTCACATCCTGAGAAGTGTAGCCGGACACGATGTTGCCCACTTGGAAGTTCTTTTGCAGCAGATCCTCCGATGGTTCTGCAGCTGTAGGCTCCTTGCTGCCCAGTTGGGTCTGATCCGTCACTTCTACCCAGAGATTGCCGACCTTGAAGCTCTTGCCGTCCGCACTCACTTCCGAGATCACACCGTCAATGTTGACGGCCACTTTGCCCATAATTGGCGGTTTAGCTGTAACATTAGTAGGCGGCGTATTGGGGACTGCAGGCGACTGCTGATTCATTGCAAAGAGACTGACCGACAATACCGCACATGCTGCAATTCCGACTGTCCAACCTGTTACCGTTTTTCTTTTTGCTTTTTCCATTATGACCCGCTCCTTTTGATCGATCGTATTTGTTTGTGGTTTGTTAGCCATTTCCGACAACAGCTTCTTATAGGTTGCTTCTTGAAAATCCTCGCTTGTCTTCACACGGGACATTGCCGATTTATAGACAGATTTCTTCATTATCCAGGCCTCCAATCTTCTCTTTTAAGATAAGGCGTCCTCTTGCAAGCCATGTGCCTACCGTTGCCGGTTTGGACTGCATAATAACTGCAATTTCCTGGATGGAATATCCCTCATAATAGTGCAGATGAATTGGAATACGATACTTCTTGTCCAAAGCCAGTACGGCCTGCAAAACCTCATTTTCTTCCTTAGGGAGATAGCTCAAATCTTCGGGAACAGGGTTCCTGCTTTTGAACCATCCGGTCTTGAGCATATTTTTACTTTTATTTATGGTGGTTCGAATCAGCCACGCTTTTTCATGTTCATTGTTTTCAAATACAGGGCGCTTTTGCAGATAGGCCAGGAACACTTCCTGAGTCACTTCTTCGGCATCCGCTATATTTTTCAAATACGTAAAAGCAACTTTGATCAAGCTTTGTGAATATAGATCCAAGGCCCTTCGTACAGATTCATTGAGCTCATATGAATTGTACACCTCAGCACCCCCTTTCACTTTAAATACAACTGAGGACGCGCATATTTTTCACTGCCGCAAATATTTTTTTAGCATCGGGTTATTACGAATAAAATAAACGTGGGTGCGGAGGAGGAAAGTCGGCGGACATTAACATTTATTTGTCAGACATGGCCTCCCCCCTTGACCAGACATGACTATAGACGCGAAAAAAGCCCGCAACAGCTGCGAGCTTGAACAATAGAGCGTACAATACTAACGTTAAACCTCTCCCAGTCTCTCGGTCCGCTTATTATCGAAACAAAATGCAATAGTGCAGTTTGCAGAGCCGGAAATCGCCGTTTTTGCCTGTCAAAATGCAAAAGTACAGTTTGAATAAGCGTTTGGAGGCCATTTGAGTGGTTTTTAGCCATTCAACATGCACTTTTACATTTTGAGCGCTAATATCGACTATTTTTATCCAATTAAAATGCAGTTTTGCATTTTGATGCTGAGCAGTGCAAGGGCTTGGAGTGATCCCAGCAGTTAATGGAATGAAAATAGGTTTGGCATCTGCCGGCTACTCCCTGTAAAATGTAAAGTACGAGCACGATGATCCTGTATACTTGAAAAGGAGCGTGTAACGGATGAACGAGAGCTGTGTTCCTACAGGTGTGGCGATAAAAGATACCGGATTTGGCTATACGCTGTCCTTAATAGGCGGTAAATATAAAATGATTATTCTGTACTGGCTAGCTGAAAATGGGGTCATGCGGCATAATCAGCTGCAGCGAAGCATCGGCACGATTTCCTTCAAGACGTTAAGCCTCATGTTGAAAGAGCTGGAGGCAGACGGCCTTATCATGCGGAAGGAATATCCCCAGGTGCCTCCAAAAGTCGAATATTCTTTATCTGAACGCGGCCGCTCGCTTCTGCCATTGTTAGACATGATGTGCGAATGGGGCGAGCATAACCAGCTAACCACTGTGTAGCCCTCGACAGCATCAAATCACAAAAAAGAAGGATCCCCGCATGTGGAGATCCTTCTTTTTTGTGCAATTCGATTACAGTTGATCAATGTAGCTTACATAATCCTGAGCGCTTTTCATAATTTCAGTCTCGTTGTCACTAGGCATGCTTTCAGTACCGTAAAACGCAAAGAATGAAGCATATTCAGCATGGCAATAATGGAAGGTTGTTTCGAAAGGATATAATAATTGCTCTAGCGTATAGCGGTATTTCCCTTCAGCACTATAATCTTCTTCCCTAATACCTGCCGACACAGCAAGACCCACTTTGCGATGCTTTAATTTATCGCCTCCCGAGCCGTATGCCCAGCCATATGCAAAAACATCATCAAACCATTGTTTAAGAAGCGGCGGACAGTTAAACCAATAGAAAGGGAACTGAAAAACAAGCTTCGAATGCGATTCAATGAGCTGCTGTTCTTTTTCCACATCGATCTTGCCGTCTGGGTAAGCCTTGTATAATTCATGTACCGTATATTTCTCCGGATATTTACGAAGCTCCTCTGCCCAACGCTTATTAATAACGGAGTTCTCCAGGTTTGGGTGCGCTACAATAATTAGTGTTTTCAATGTTTCATTTCCTCCAATCTTGTTATTTGTAGAGTATAAAATACCCTTATCAAATAAGTAAGTACGCACATTTTTTACAGGTACTTACATGAAGGTTAGTGTACGGCTATATTCCTCTTGACGGGAGCGGGGCATCAACAGACTAGAATTACACCATATTATGGCGCTTCGGAATCATGAGCATAGATACCCATTCATGCTAAAGTTATGGAAAAGGAAGGGAGTGAGCTGCGATGGGCTCTTGGGGAAAAGCTTCGCTAGAGAGCGATGAAGGACTGGCCATGCGCAGTACGAGTCATTGAACGGCCTAAAGGAGATTATCTCGGAAAAAGTGGATTTGCTTGCGCTGCAGCAACTTGTTCAGCAAGCCTGGATTGAACACATGGAGCAGTTGGTTTGTACTTTGTCGGTACATGCTGCAAAATAGCTGCATGCAGCCGGTCACATCCGGACAAAGCCGCATAGCGCGGCTTTTTATTTTTCAATCGCATAAATAGCTTGCTCAGCACCATATCTTTGAACGGTTCTTTCTAAGTTCATGCCGACCTTCTCTAAAAGTCTGCAAGACGCGATATTAGCTGTTTGTGTCTCTGCAATAACTTTAGAGATTTGCAGCCCATTCAGAGCGTAATCAAGTACTGCAGCAATAACTTCAGTTGCGTAACCATTCCCCCACCAATCGGGGAGAAACTCGTACGAAACCTCAATATTCACGCCCTCACTATGCTGGTCCAAGGAAACTAATCCGATGCATTCATTCGTAGGCTTCTTTCTAACTGTCCAATAATAAGAATCCTTATTTGATCGCGTTAATATGTCCTCAAACTTATGTAACGTATGCTCTTCTAGGATTGCCCCTCCTAAAAAGGTTCTGACCTTTTCATTGGTATAGATCTCTTTTACCTCTTCGTAATCGGATTCCTGTAGATTAACCAAGATACATCTGTCAGTCTCCAAATCTCATTCCCCCTCTGCAATGTTACTTTCTTCTAATATATCCACTACCATAATAAGGATATTAAAGCGGTCAATCAACAATATTTCAGACCCGCGAACCTTTTCATCATAAAAAAAGAATCGCCCCACTAGTGGAGCGATCTTCTATAGCCATCAATATCTTTACTTACTGTTTAATGCCTTCAGCAAAAGAACTATTGCTTCTGCGCGAGTGGCCTCATCATTAGGGGCAAACCGGTTGCCGCTGCGTCCCGTTATAATGCCTTTCTCCCTTGCAGCCTCTACCGCTTCTCTAGACCAGACCGGAATAGCGTCTGCATCGGCAAAACCGCCAGCCCCTGCTGCCTCTGGCTGTGTAAACCCAAATGCTCTGCTGATAATTACCGCAATTTCGGCGCGCGTAATTTTTGCGTTCGGATGGAAGCTGCCGTCGTTGTATCCGGATATTACCTTCAATTCAACGGCTTGCGCTACCGCTTTCTCAGCCCATGTGCCAATAGCATCCTTATCACCGAATGAAAGTGGCACGCCTTCATTTTGCCAGTTCAGTGCCTTAGCCAGAACAACGATGAATTCAGCACGGGTAATGGACTGATTCGGCTTGAATACACCGTCCGGGTATCCTGAGATCAGCGCCTGTTCTACAGCTTGCTTGATAGCCAGCTCTGCCCAATGTCCGGCAATATCCGTGAACTGAGCCGAAGGCTTCTGAACAGGCTTGCTCACCGCGAACACAGCAAATTTAGTGAAGTGATCGACTTGTACCGATATGACTCCGTTATTTACGTCGCCGCCGATTTCAACCCAGTGCTTAGCCGTCTCATCATAGTAGAACACAGCTGCCGTCAGACTTTTATCCTGTAAAATCTTCTGATCGAATGCAAATCGAAGTGTAATCGATTTGGTGAAATTTCCGGTAAAATCCTTGAGCAGCTCGTAAATCGGGCTGGCAAGCTTCTGCCCTTGCTCCACCAAATTCGCTGTATCCTTGAGCTTCTCCACCTTTATTCGAATAGGCTGGTCTGATGTTCCGCTTGGAATGATAACCCAGACCTCATCATTGAGTTGAACTTCGCCGCTTTCTTTCGCCGGAATAACCTTCTCCGTCGATACGGGCGTCGCTGCCGGCGTCGTTGGCACTGTCGGCCCCGATGGTTCCGATGATGACGTTGGTGTTGGAGATGGCGTCGGCGATGATGTTGGTGTTGGAAACGGTGATGATGTTGGAGACGGCGACGGAGAAGGAGACTCCGAGACTCCACCTTCCGGCACGAATACCGATGAAGCATCCGATGGCAACGAATTACCTACACCATTGCTCGCAACCACTGTAAACGTGTAAGCCGTTCCGTTGACGAGGCCAGTTACCGTGATGGGACTGGACGTCCCTGTCGCTGTCTTGACCGCCGTACCGCCGGTCCATGCCGTTACCGTGTACAAGGTGATCTCACTTCCGTTAGCTGACGGAGCCGTAAATGCCACCGTGGCCTCACCATTGCCTCCCGTCACCGTAACGTTGGTTGGCTTGCCGGGCACATCAGCTGGCGTCTCTTCGCCAGGCTCCGGTGTTCCCGGTGTTTCGGCCGCTGCTGGCGTCACTTCTTCCGACGGCTCAGAGGCAGGCGAGTCCCCAATCGAATTGGTTGCAACGATTGTAAACGTGTAGGCCTTGCCATTTTCCAGCCCTGTTACGTTGATTGGACTGACAGTACCGTTCACCGTCTTAACTAGTTCACCGCCGGTCCATGCTGTCACCGCATATCCGATTATGCTGCTGCCATTGGAAGCAGGCTCGGTAAAGCTTATCTTCACTTGACCATCACCAGCCTCCGCGATTACATTCGTCGGCTTGTCTGGTACTTGGGCGGGCACTTCGGCCGCTATCGGTGTGACCTCTTGCGACGGTTCAGATGCCGGAGAATCTCCGGTCACATTGGTCGCAACGACCGTGAACGTATAGGCTTTGCCATTTTCCAACCCTGTTATTGAGATGGGGCTGGATGCACCGCTTACCGTCTTAATCAGCTCACCATCGCTCCATGCCGTAACCGTATAAGCCGTGTTCAAGCTGCCGTCCGGATTGCTGGATGTATCGAAGCTAACAACCGCTTCTTTATCGCCCGGTACCGCACTCACATGAACAGGAGCAAGCGGGTGAAGCGGAACCACCTCGACAATACGGCTCACAACAGCAGAGGATTGCTTCGCTGTCGGATTTTGTGCCGCAGCCGCCGTCAGTGTTGCAAAGCCTAGCTTATGAGCGGTTAACGCCCCGGTCACAGGATGAATAGAAATAACATTCTCGTCGGAGCTGCCGAAGGTCACACTGTCGTTCCCCGCGCTTAGCTCCGCAGCAATCGTTGCTTGCTCCCCGAAGCTATATTTCTCTTGTAAATTTGTAAAGCTCACCGTTCTCTTGAGCCAATCTGCAGTTAGCGAGGCGGATAAATTTCCCGCATTGCCTGCTTCCAGCTTGGATGCCCCGGAGGAGATCGCAACAAACTTGGCTCGGTATAGATCTCCGGATGATGCCGTAATTGTCAGCTTCGATGCGTTATCCGCATTGCCTGCAATAGCCGCTGGCGTTGCTCCTGCTCCTTTAAACCATTCCACTGTATAATCTGTACCATAAACGAGCGGATAACCAGCTTTATTCACAACGGAAGCTAGGTTCGAAACCGACAGAGTAACTGGCGTTCCGTAATAAAAGTGGCTGTCTCCTTCAGCTTCAGCCTGAACCGCTATCACCGGCAATGTGCTTAGCTCACGGGATACCGTGGCCGTGCTGTTCGGATAATTGGCCGTAGAAGTCGTTGTAACCGCTTGTCCATAGTAGGTTTTTCCGGTAGTGTTCAACGTAATGTCGACCGGTATTGTACCTGCGGGGAGGAACAGATATACACTTCCGTTGCTCAGTATGGACGTATTCAACGTTTGGCCTCTATAGTGGACAGTTACAGCGGTGCCGATTGCAGGAACGGCAGAAGCATCTACTTTGATCGCTGTAGCGTATACCGTCTGGCCATTCTCGTTTACTGCCTGTCTTCCATAAAGAAGGGGTATGCCATTCGTGAATACATTGCCGCCATTAATAAGTACGGTCGTCTTCTGCACATTGTCCGCTCTGTTTGGAGTAGCGGCGTAGCCCGTGCCTATGGCATCATAAAAATAGCTGGCTGCATTAGAAGGCACCTTTGCCGTTATCGTACCGCCATTAATCGTGACACGCGTTGCCTTGCCAGGGTAACTCGCGGATACGTCGCCTCCGCCAATCGCCGCTGCTGTACCATTGTACGACTCCGCTGTAATAACGCCTCCGTTAATTACGATCGTACCGCCTGCACCTCCCTTGCCGCCGCCAATTGCGGCTGCTGAGTTGCCAGTCGTTCTGAACCCGGCCGTAATCGTGCCGCTATTGATCGTAATGCTGCCGGCAGTCTCATTCACATTGCCTCCAATGACCGCTGCGCTGCTGTAGCCGCTGGCAGTCAATGAATGGCTGTCCGTACCGTCAATTGAATCGATAATAAGCTCGCTGCCTTCAGGGACGCTTATAGCAGCTTTTTGAGTAGCGCCGTTGTATGCGGACACCGTATTTGTACCGCTAAGTGTCAGATAGGCCTTTGTGCCGCTGCCTTCAATTGAAATAGTAGGAATGGAAGAATAGGAAGCGGTTGATTTTGTAATCGAGGCGTTCTCCAGCGTCACATGCTGCTCCACGCCGCCTTTTATCGTCACTACGTTAGAGGTAGAAGCCCCCGTAATAATATAACCGTTGTTATTGTAAGCAGCCGTTGCGCCGCTTGGCGTTTTCCCCGTAACGGTGCCATCGCCGATCGTAATGCTGCCCTTGGAAATATCAAGCGTCGTCTTTGATTCGTCCGCAGAAGCATGCGGAACCGCCGCTGCAAACAAATTTACTATTATGGCAGCCGTGAGCCCAAGCCGCAGCCATTTCCCCTTTTTCATCGCAAAAGCTCCTCTCTCTTTGCTTGAAAGATCTCCCGCACTATTCGATTGGGGTAGCGTTAATCGCAATGCGGATATCGCTTGTAATGGTATCGAGACTTAACAGCCCCGTCTGGCTGTCGTAGCTATAGTTCGCGTACTTCACTTGAATATCGCCTGCCTGTATCGTATAGCCCTCTCGCGCATGCACGTAAAATTGCGCACTGCCGCCAGCTATTACATCTACCGCACCAGTCTCCCATACCACAGAGTCTGAAGTGACCGGCGTTACCGTCCACTGGGCGGTTTGAACCCACACTAAGTAACGGTAATCGGACGCCAGCGTGTAGACGTCGCCGTCATAAGAAGCTTTATAGCGGATACTGTACAGGCTCGGCTCCAAGTTATCGATGACATTGCCTGTTACCGGATAGATTTGCTGATTGTTGCCGATCTGCGGAATCCATTTAATATATTCCTGAGACTCGTCCGCACCGAAAATTTTGCCGTTTTTCGTTCCTGTCTTAGCCGCAATCGTCGTAAATCCAGACGGCTTATCCGGCTTCACGACCGTGAAGCTTTTGCTGTAGCTGGCTCCTTCATAGGAAATGCCGTTTGCTTTCCCGCCTTCATAAGCAATGCGGATGGAATGCTCGCCCGGCAATAAAGCGCTGAATGTAAAGCTGATCAATCCTGCTTTGTCTCCCGTACCTGTCACTCTTGTGTAGAAGTTTCTTGAGCCATCCTGATAGAACCGGACCGTAGCGCCCTCGATCGGCGTGTCCAGACCGTCGTCAGAGGTCAGCTTAACCGTATAAGTAATCGCGCCTGCTGTTGGATCTGGCTGCTTCGTAAATTCCGCTTCAGAAGTAACGCTCAGCTTGGCAGGCACACCTGGAACAGGAATGCCGCCAGCCTTCGGCCCCAGCGACGTTTTGACCGCAGAGAAGGAGGAGGAGCCGACAACCTTTCCACCGGAAACCGCTACAAATTTAGCCTTATATACGTCCCCCGTCAGAGGGGTAACTGTCAATTTCGAACTGTCTTCCGAATTTCCAGATATTAGTGTCGAGCCTTTGTACCACTGCACCACATAATCAGTGCCCGCTTGAAGCGCATAACCGCCGGCATTAACGACTTCATTGTAGTTGGACACGGCGAGCACGCTTGGTTTGCCTTCGTTTAAATCCGAATCCTCGATATCAGCGTTTTGAACAGCAAGAACAGGCACACTCTTAATCGTACGTGAAGCAATTGCTGCGATAAAAGCACTGTTAGCTGCCCCTTCTGCCACAGTTACCGTTCCGTAGTATGCCGCCCCGGTATCTGCGCGTGTAATTGCTACATCATTAGAGCCTGCTGGTAAAAACAAATACACATAACCGCCGTTCAACGTATTCGTCCGTATGCTGCCGCCTTCGTATTCAACATCAACGGCTGTGCCGTTTGCAGGCGCATCCTCCAGCTTGATGCCCGCTGCATACAACGGCTGTCCGTCAGCATTAACAGGCTGGCGCTTGTATAGGAGGGTCGTAATGTTGCTGCTGTCATTTCGGTTAATGATGCTGCCGCCATTAACGACGACTGAAGTTGAAGCCTGTACCGACGCCGTATAGCCAGAGGCTACTTTGCCGTAGCCGATAGAGTCGTATGGCGCCGCATTTGGAATTTTCGTCGTGACAGTGCCGCCGTTAATCGTTACTTCAGTCGCTTTGCCGCTATAGCCGGCAGCGGAGTTTCCGCCTCCGATTGCTGCGGCATAGCCGCCGTACGATTCTGCCGTAACCGTACCGCCATTGATGACGATCGATCCGCCCGCTCCGCCTTGGCCGCCTCCGATTGCCGCTCCGTAATTGCCGCTGCGGGCAAACTTTGCAATGATCGTACCTTCATCAATGACAATCGCACCAGATGCCGCAGCTTCGTTGCCGCCAATTGCAGCGGCGTAGCCCCCATATCCGTTGGCCGTCAATGTATGATTGTCGCTTCCGTCCACCGTACCAATCGTCAGTTCCGTTCCTTCAGCCACGCCAAACGCTGCTTTTTTCGGATTGCCGGAAGTGAGGACGCTCGTCCCATTAAGCTTTAGATCCACGATCGTTCCCGCATTTTCAATCGAAATAGGGGATGCGCTGCTATAGCCGGTGCTGATTTTAACGTTTTTAAGCTCGATCTCAGTGGAGCCGCCACTGATTGTAATCGTATTAGCAGTCTCGGAGCTGGTGCTGCTTGTTATGATATAGCCGTTCCCGTTATAAACCGCGGCTGCCCCCGTTGCTGTTTTGCCAGTGACGGTTCCATTGCCGATTTTAATGCTTCCCTTCGCCAGATCAAGCGTCGTCTTCAAAGCTTGCGCAGACGTATAGCCTGCCGGAGAAACGAGAGTAAGCAGCAGTGCAAGGACGCTAGCTAACGCCGCTAGTTTGAAGCCCTTTCCTTGTAAAACCGGTCGCCGTTTTGTTATTTGTTGCATCGTCAACATCCCCTCTTCTTATAACAATATAATCCCATAAACATAGTCGGATTTATAACTGAACAAAATAGTCTCCAAAAGCCATTCTATACTTTTTCGCTATCTCCTGAGCCGCAGCCGATTAATAGTTGAAGCACTTATGACGACGGAAAAAGGTAGAATATGCTCTTAACATTATCATCGCAGATGAAGTCCGTCCAATAAGCATTTGAATTTAATTAATAGAATCGCTCTATCAATTTCAATTCTTTATTGATTTCAAGCACCGCTTCGAAAATAACAGAAGACGCGCTCCCTTTCAGCGCAATAAGGTTGGTTACAAGTGACAGCTCAGACAATGAAGGGATCGTAACTGGTATTAGCAGCCCCTCTTCTATCTCTCGGCGGATGCACAGCATGGGTAAAAAGCTAATTCCTTCACGCTCAAGCACAAGCTTCTTCGCTGTCTCCATGTTGTCGGTGTGATAATCGATTTTGGGCGGATGGCTTAACGTCTCAAACAAACGATGTATTTTGGTCCAATTGAGCGAACCGCATTCATAAAAGACGAGCGGCTCCGACTCCAGCGCGTCAATCGATAACGGCGGCTCCTGCAAATAGGAATGCCCCTGATAGACGCATAGTTTAATAGGATCTTCAATGAACCTTACAGACTCCAGCGCAGGATGGGAAACACTCCGCACAAACCCGAGATCAATCTCCTTGTTCAAAACCTTATCAATGATAGAATCGCTATTATCCGTAATGATACGAATTTGAAAATCAGGGAATCGCGCCTTCAGCTTCGGCATCACGAGCGGTACTACATAATGGGAGATCGTCTCCGTACAGCCCAGCCGCAGCGTCTCCACCTCTGTTGTCTTGCCCGACATCAGCTGCTCCGCTTTTTTGAAGGACTTTAGTGTCTGCTGGGCATGGGGCAGAAACAGTTCCCCTTTATGGGTCAACGAGAATCGTTTCCCTTCCCGGATAAGCAGCTCGACGCCAAGCTCCTTCTCCAGTGTCCGGATTCGCGATGATATGGACGGCTGCGTTAGGAACAGTGCATCTGCCGCCTTGCGAAAGCTGTTGAAGTGTACCACATATACAAAAGCTTCAATGTTATCCAGGTTCATTGATTCTGTCGCCTCCTCAAGCAGATTGGGTAATCAGCCTTTAATTACTAGACGGGACTTAAAGACTAGTTTCAATGTCAACGCGTGAATATTTCATACTATTATACTATGTTTTGTCAGAATTAAAACCATCAATTTCCTGTTTTTACGCCATTCTCATATGGGCAGTAGCTGCTTAGACCGCGATATTCGCGAAAAAAGGTACGGCTCCTCAAGAAAAATGAAAGAGACCGTACCTTTTTTCAAATTTTATTCCATTCTGACTTTCACTTAATCTATTCGTCAAAAGAAGCCCTCACCAATTCCTATAGTGAAGGCTTCTTTAGAAGCATTACGGTACGATAACCGTATCCGCTGCCGGAATGAAAGGCGTCCAATCCTTCGTTGCATAGAGCAGCAGCCGGTGCATAGCCCTTGTACATGCGGTATAAAAAAGCTTGCGCTCGCTCTCACGCTGATACGTTCGCGAAGAAGCATCGTAGATAAGCACGGCGTCAAACTCAACGCCCTTAGCCAAATATGCAGGAAGCACCAGCGTTCCTTTCTCGAACGTTAACGTTTCTTTTGTAATGAGCCGCAAATCCGCAGCTCCCAGCCCCATTAATGCTTCATAGGCCTCACGGCTTTCTGCTGCCGTCTTCGTAATGATGGCGATGGAGTCAAACCCCTCCGCCCTCAGCTCTGCGAGATCCTTCAGCATTTGTTCAGTCCGCTCTGCACAATTCTCTGTCAGCGAGAACGCGGGCTTTTTGCCCCTCCGGTCAAAAGGGATAATCTCTTCTCCCGGAAGCAAGGACTTCGTAAACTCCACAATCTCACGAGTCGAACGGTAGCTTCTAATAAGACGAATTAAACTCGTATCTTCCTCGCCATAAAGCCGGATCAACGGCGAATCCGCTTCATGCAGCTGCGTAGCTTGCGGAAAAATCGCTTGCCCGAAATCGCCAAGCACCGTCATCCGCGCACGAGGAAACAACCGCTTGAGAAACGCGAATTGGAACGGTGAATAGTCCTGGCCCTCGTCGATAAATAAATGCCGTACCACCGTGTTCGTCCTTGTCCCTTCGATGAGCTCTTTTAAATAAAGGAAAGGTGTTGCATCCTCATAAAACAGCCCGCTCAGGCTCAGCTTTTCCTTCGTCTGCCTGCATATTTCCATCCAATGCTGAGGCGCTTCGCTTCCTCCCGTCATGCTCTGGTACGCCGTTTCATCGCTGAACAGCTGCACATACAAGCCCCTGACATCGATGAACGAGAACTGCTTTACATCCCGTCTCAGCGGCTTGAAATGCGCCTTCGCAATCATCCGGCGCAGCAAATTCTCTTGCTGTATAGCGAAGTCAAATACATTTTCTTCACCTACATCCGGATTTCGAAAATCGCCATACTGCTCCACATATTGTTGAGTGAAATCAAACACGACATCATCGCGCTGATACTTCTTGCGCACCTCGTTATAGACTTCGGCATATTGATCATGGTCGAGATAATCAAGCTCATCCTGCACCCATAGCGCTTCCTGCTCTTGACGCTCCAGCGAAGTCAGCTCCTGCAGCAGCCAATCCTGGAGCAGAACAACGCGATTAGCTAGACGGATGGCAGGATCATAACTGTAAAATTGCTTTTTCATCTGCTCTGCGGTAATCAGCTCACGGTCACGGAAAGAAATGCCGTGGAACAGCATGCCCTCTGTTCCCAGCCACTGCGCATAACTGGTGAGCGCATGGAGGAAGTTTTCAGAGGCCTTATACTGCATGCCCGCCAGCCTTGCCTCATATTGCTGTGACCATTCTGTAGTCAGAACATATTCAATCTGTTCGAAAGGATCTTCAAGCCGCAGTGAGGTTCCCAGCCAATAAGCCAGATATTCCTGAAAAGTCGTCTGCTGCATATTCTCCTCTCCGAGTTCCGGCAGAACTGTCGATACATAGCTGTTGAACATCGGATTGGGCGAAAAAAGCACGATCTGATCCGCTTTAAGCCGCTCCCGGTGTTTGTACAGCAAGTAAGCGACCCGCTGCAGTGCAGCGGATGTCTTTCCGCTACCGGCCGCCCCTTGCACAATGAGCATTCGGCTATTGTCATTGCGGATGATTGCATTCTGCTCCCGCTGGATTGTCGCGACAATGCTCTTCATTTGGTTGTCCGCACCCTTGCCCAGCACCTGCTGGAGCAATTCATCCCCGATCGTTAAGCTGGTATCAAACACATTCTGGAGCTGGCCGTTCCGTATCTGATATTGCCGCTTCAGCGTCATATCGCCTGTAATGAGCCCGCCCGGTGTATTATAATCGGCAGCTCCCGGAGAATAATCGTAGTACATGCTTGCAATTGGCGTTCGCCAGTCATAGACAAGAAAAATCAGTCCGTCCGCATCAACGAAGGAGGATACGCCAATATATATTTGCTCACTGAGGCTGAGGCCGCTCTCTTGAAAATCAATTCGGCCGAAATAAGGAGCCGGTAGCAGCCGTTTCATGCCTTTCCATCGCTGCAGCCGCTGCTGATGACTGCGCTCCCGTTCCGACAACAGTGCCTCTTGCTGCTTGATGCTATAGAAGGTTTCTTCGAAGTCTTCATCGGTGCTTGTGTTAACCGTAACCTCTTCCCAAAACCGCTTGCGAATATCTACTACTTGGTCGCGAAGACCCGTTACTTCGGGATCCAGTTCTTCGATTTTCAATCGAAGCCCTTCCGTCACCCGATCCAGCCGCTCCTGTTCCTTACGCCAATCCTCTGCATGTATCATCCGTTGAACACACTCCTTTTCATTCACGTCTAAAGAAGAAAAAGAACATTTGACAAACCGTAAATTCGCATGGTATTATTGATATATAAATAAGATGCAATAACCATGACGATTTTCTTAAAAATCGAGAGATGTACTAACTTTAACATAATGATGCGTATGTGCGCAATCATTTATTTCATATGGAACCCGGCGAGACTCGCCCGGGTTCTTTTTCGTTCTCCCCGCAGGGTGGATGTCAAACAAAAAAACCGCCCTGAAGGGGCGGAGAGACTATATACAGCTTCGCACATACGACAGCCGCAGCTAATCAAAATGTAAACATACAGGTTGTTAGCCGTTTTTTCGTTCATTTACCCCCTCAAAATGCAAAAGTGCAGGCTGATTGGCGAAAAAGGCTCCCAAAGCGTCAATTTGAAGGTTTTCAAATGCACTTTTGCAGTTTGATGGTTATTTTAGGCGATTTGAAGCTCATCCAAATGTACTTTTACATTTTGTTGCCTAGCCCTGTTGTTTAACCCCGTTGCCTTGCCACCAATGTGAATGTTTTCGGTATCCCCTTATCGAACACCTCAGAAGAAAGATTCGGCAGCTCCTCCAGCACTTAAATCGTCAAGCCTTCGCTTGCAATAGCCGTGATGATCTCACCGAGCGTCCAATTCCGCAAATAAACCTTGTGGACGGCTTCATCCATCTGATCGGAATCTAAGTACTTAGAATGGGAAACGTCCTTTTCTATGAGTGAAGTATCGAAGTAGTTGCCTGTCACCTTATGCTTCCTGATGTTGGCAGTTGTTCCCTTCGAGGTGATCAGTTTCGTCGATACAGGGTGAAAATCTTGCAAAATCATCCTGCCTCCATGATCAAGAAGACGATGGATCACCTGAAATAGCGGCCGCAAATCTGTAAAATAATGAAGGATGCCATACTCCATAAATACAAAGTCATATTGATTCGCTAATTCGTCTAAGGGTAACTGCAGCACATCGGCAACGATGTATTTCAATTCAACCCCAGCCTGATTGGCCAACTCGGTCGCATATCGCTCGTTTTCCGGGGAAAAATCAACTACGGTCACTTTTGCCCCCAGAAGCGCCAACGCTACTGCCTTATTTCCATTGGAGCCAAGCAAATTGATGACTCTCTTCCCCTCTACATTCTGACCCATGAATTTGAATGCGGTGCCGACTCTCTTTACAGGGTCTTGCTTTATTTTCGTAACGGCCTCCTGCGGCATTCCGAACCGGTTCACCCAGGATTGATAAGTGCTGCTGTTCCATGCTTTTTTATTTGGGTGAAGGGATTCCATTATTTTAACCCCCGAATCCGCTCAGGGTTTAATCCCTCAAGCTCTTCTATGACAAAATAGCCATTATCACGGATTAAAACGTCATCGAACCATAGCTGTCCGCCGCCGTATTCCTCGCGCTGATTACAGACGATATCCCAATGGATGGAGGACAGATTTGAATGCTCGACCTGAACAGCACCGCTTCCAATAGCTAAATGTATGGAGCCCCAAATTTTTTCATCAAACAAAATATCGCCCACAGGCTTCTCGATATACGGGTTAAGCCCGATCCCGAATTCACCGATATACCGAGCTCCCTCATCCGTCTCCAGTATCTCCAGCAGCTTTGCCGTGTCATTGGCTTTTGCATCGATAATTTTCCCATGCTCAAAGGTTAATCTGATATCGTCAAATACCGTTCCTCTAAATTGAACAGGCGTGTTAAATGAGATACACCCATTTATAGAGTGCTTGATCGGCACGCTGTACACCTCGCCGTCGGGGAGATTTTGCAATCCGGCATCCTTTCTGACAGGCATCCCTTTAATCGACATCGCCAGATCCGTACCATTCCCTGTAATTCTCACTTTATCTGTACGGCTTAGAAGACGGACCAGAGCGTCCATTTGCTCCGATAAGTATGAGTAATCCAAATTGCACACGTTAAAATACAGCTCTTCAAACGCTTCAGTCGACATCTTGGCCAGCTGCGCCGCTGCGGCGCTCGGATAGCTTAAAATGCACCATTTTGTTTTCGCCCATCTAGGCTCGTGAACATGTTGATAGTACACCTTCCAATATTGATCCAGCTTCTCCGAAGGAGCGTCCGCTAGTTCACTGTCATTCTCATTCGCTCTGATCAGCACATAGGCATCCATATCATCCATCCGGACAAAATCATAAGCCGCTAATCGCTCTAATTGATCCAATGAGCTATGCATCAATTGTGTGCGAAGAATGCTTTTATCCGTAAATACAACAAATGGACAGGCTTCTGCACGATAAGCCTCTCGTACAATGGCTTGGGCCAATACGTTGTCGTGGCCCTCTACTTCAATTAACAGCTTTTCTCCCTTTTGTAAACTTACAGAGTAGGCAACAATGTTTGTCGCAAGCTGCTCTATTCGTGAATCTTTCATCGGAATTCCCCCCAGGGTGTCTAATTTATAGGATTAGACACCGCAGACGGTCAAAAGGCCACATGACGGTTAAAAAAAATAAAAAGAGCTGCTCAATAAACAGCTCCGAATAAAATTACTGGATCGTACTCAGATTAGCCTTACGAGCCTCATTACGGAAAAAGCGGATAAATTTCCGGTGTATGCCCGGGAATAAAATAAAGAAAATATCCATCGTCCGCCGGAGCGGCAGCGGGCATACCATTAGTTGATTGCGCTCCAGCCCCTTTAACGCAATACGGGCAAACTGCTCAGGGCTCATCATTTTTCGCGCCTTCATTTGCTCGCCAATTTTCGCTTTGTCCATATTGATTCCCTCGCCGTTGGAGAAGATTGGCGTATTCACAAAGGTTGGACATAAGGCGCTCACCTTGACTCCGAACGTTTCAGCCTCATAGTGGAGAGAGGTAGTCAATCCTACAATGGCATGCTTGGTTGTAGCGTAAGCAGCAGCCGTTGGTGACGGACCAAGACCTGCTACCGATGCTGTATTGGCTATATGGCCGAAGCCTTGCTTTTTCATAATGGGATATGCTGCTTGAATGCCATGAATAACGCCCCATAGATTAAGGTTGACGATTCGCTCCCAATGCTCCCGCGACATATCGTACAGTTCGCCATACATGGCGATCCCTGCATTATTAAACATATAATCCAATCTTCCGTGTTCCTCATACACGCTGTTAACTGCCGCTTCTACCTCATCGGCATCCGTTACATCCAGTCTGATAAACACTGCTCTCCCGCCTGCCTTCTCAATAGCATCAACCGTTTGCTTGCCGCCCCGCTCATCGATGTCTGCAATCACCACAAAAACTTGCCGGCCCGCCAACTGACTGGCAATCGCTTGGCCAATACCCGATGCGCCGCCTGTTACTATCGCTACTTGATACTCATCATTCAACTTGCTCACATCCTTATTTTTGATAGATATGATTAGAACAATTAGTACGATCGTTCTAATTTTGGCAGGCAGAGAACTCTTATTTCTTAAGAATTCCCCCCAGAAAGATGGTTACGCTCTGCTGGAACATACGGTGCAAGGTGTCATACTCCATCGTGAAGATATGCTGGCATAACGCGCCTAGCCAATTCCCGAACAGGAACGTGGTCGTCTGCAAATCTTCAATGACAAACTCGCCGCTGTCTATTCCGTATTGGAACACAGCCTCGTAAGCTCGCATCGGCGTCTCCACAAGATCGTACAGCTGCTTAAGCGTTTGCGGATCGGCTGCCGGATTCGTCATTAATTCCTGCAAAACCTTGAGCAGCGGCGTTTTGTAGTTGTCCAGCACAAAGCCCGCTACTGCATACAATTTGGCTGTCGCAGTCTCATAGTTCGGCGAGATTGCATCCCATTTGTCGCCCCATATCCGCATAGCATCTTGAGCAATCGTCATGAACAGCTTTTCTTTGTTCTCGAAATGGTAATACACATGGCCTTTGCTAAAGCCCGATTCCTTCGATATATCGGAAATTGACGTGCCTGCAAAACCTTTTTGCGAAAAAAGTTGCGCTGCTTTCTCCGCGATTATTTTCCTCGTCTGGTCACTATCATAATGTCGTTTCATCATTTGTCATCCTTTTGAACGATCGTTCTATTTCTATCATAATGGATTAGAATTCCATATACAATCATAATTGCTCACACAATGTGACAAGAATGTAACCTTGCATCGCCGGATTGTCATCACAATCAAACGACCCTCTCGCGGCTGTCGCCTACAATTAACCTATACAAACGACATAAAGGAGAGGATTTATAATGAACGAAAACAAAAAAGGAATTCGCCGCAGATATCGCATTTTAGCTGCCGTACTGGCGCTTAGTATTACAGGGGAAGCCTATGCGCAAATTCTGCCTTCCTCCTATGCTCACGCTTCCGGGAATCAGCCTGCAGCCGGCACAGTCGCCGCCGTTAAAGCTGCTCTAACGAATGGACCGCAAGATGCCAAAGAGCTTGAAGCTTTCCTTGATTCTTTTTTCACACAGGATGCGGTCAAACAAAAAGCAGGAGCAGTAGCGATATCCGTCGTTCGTGACGGCAAAGTGCTTGTCTCCAAAGGCTATGGCGTTGCCGATCAGACGTCCAAAGCTCCGGTAGACGACAGCCAGACGATCTTCCGGGTGGCCTCTGTCTCCAAAGTATTCACGGTAGCGGCCGCTATGCAGCTCGTTGAACAAGGGAAAATTTCACTTCAGGACAACGTGGAGAAGTATTTAGACGGCTATAAAATAAAGAACCCGTTCGGGAAGCCCGTCACCGTCGAGCAGCTGCTCACCCATACAACAGGCTTTGAATCGACACAGCCTTCCGATGCCAGCTATGTGTTTGATCCTTCCGTTAATCCTGTCTCGTTGAAGGACAGCATTTTCGATGCATTCCCGTCGGTCATTCGTGAGCCTGGCTCGTCCTATATGTACGATAACTTTGCAACGAGGCTGCTCGGCTACATTATTCAGCAAGTAAGCGGAGAGTCCTTCGGCAGCTATATCGAGGAGCATATTACGAAGCCGCTTGGCATGACCTCCAGCAGCTTCACGCTGAAGACAGATCTGGCTGAACGGATGGCAACCTCCTATGATCCAGGGAATAATGCTATACCGTCCTATGACCTGTCGCCACGCGAATGGCCGGAGGGGAGCATGATTTCCACAGCCTCCGATATGGCGCTGTTTATGAAAGCTTTCTTGAACGGCGGGCGATCCGCTGACGGCAAGGTGATCCTGTCGCCGGAATCCGTGAAAGCTATGTCTACCTATCATGTATCTATCCATCCTGAATTTCCGGACATGACCTATGGCTTTGAATCGCCAATTGAACCGTCCCAAACGCACAGTGAACAAGTCATCTCCAAGGGCGGCGATATTATCGGCTTCAGTTCACTCTTATGGATGCTTCCGGACCGCAAAACCGGCGTCTTCCTCACCTATAACGCCAATTCAGATCTTCGGAATGATCTGTTCACCGCATTCATGGATCATTACTATGACAATGGCAAGAAGCCTTATGAGCAAGCAGGCTTTAAGCCGCAGTCCAAGGCAGAGCTCGCTAAGTTTGAAGGGCTGTACTCCGATTTACGGGTGAAGTTTCTGACGAAGGTTGAAGCAACAGGCGACGGCACTCTGACGGTCAGCGATGTGAGCAGCCGCAATCAGCTGAAGCAGGTCGGCGAGCTGTTGTTCGTGGACGAGGCTGGCAAGCCGCTGGCCTTCAAGAAGGATACCAACGGCCGCATCACTGACCTTAAGTACTTGAACCTATTCAGCTACGCGGTCAAATTGCAAGAGGTTCAAGGCAGCTACCCGGATATCGCAGCTGACCATCCTTATGCCTCTTACATTTCCGCGCTGAAATCGCTCGCCATCTTGAAGGATGATCCGGCCAAACCGTTTGAGCCGCAGAAATCCATCACGCGCGGAGCCTTCGTCCACGCTTTCAACGCATTATGGGGAATCCAGCCGTCTGCGAACCCGTCCTCGTTCACTGACATTGACAATTCGGAGTACCGCGGAGACATTCAAGCGGCTCACGAGTCTGGCTTGCTAATGGGTATGGGAGACGGCTTGTTCGAGCCGGAGCGGCCGATCCGCCGTGAAGAGGCAGCTCTTGTTGCCTTCCGTTTGCTGGCGGGCAATGAGATCCGGTTGCCGGTTACCACTGCTATATTGGTGCCTGGAACTTCGGATTGGGCAGTGGAGGCTGTTAGCTCGGCTGTAAGCTGGAAGCTTCATGGACCGGAAGTAACCCAATCGAACGGCAAGGTCGATTTTGGCTCGCAACGGGATTTGAACAAGCAGGAGCTGGCCGCTTTCTTATTCACTATGCTGCTGCCCGCTGAATAGGATGAATGAGAAGAGGGGGAAGCTGCGGTTGCGGCTTCCTTCTTTTATTTTGAAAATAATACCTTCAATCTTATAATGAAAGTAGATGAAATGGCAGCCGAGAGGAGGAGCTTGACGCTAATGGATATGAACATTTTTATTATCGAGGACGATGCCGCCATATTCCGCTCCTTGAAGGAGCGATTGGAACAGTGGTCCTTTCATGTCTCCGGACCGGACCGGTTTGATGATGTGATGACTGCATTCATAGCCGCACAACCCCAATTAGTCATTATCGATATCCAGCTTCCGATGTACGACGGCTTTCACTGGTGCCGCGAAATTCGCGCCGTCTCAAAGGTGCCGATTCTGTTCCTGTCCTCACGCGATCATCCGATGGATATGGTGATGGCGATGAACATGGGAGCGGATGACTACATTCAGAAGCCGTTCCATATGGACGTGCTGATGGCCCGGATTCAAGCGATCCTGCGCAGAGCTTATGCATACGGAGACGAAGCGGCTGAGCTCGTCGAATGGAATGGCGCCATCCTCGATATGAACCGCGGTCTGATCCGCAAGGACGGACAAGAGGTCATGCTGACGAAAAATGAATTTTACATACTCGTTGTGCTCGTTAAAGCGAAGGATACCGTCATCTCACGCCATGATTTAATTAGCAAGCTGTGGGATGATGAGCGCTTCGTCAATGACAATACGCTGACAGCGAACATTACCCGGCTGCGCCAGAAGCTGACGGCCATCCATTTGGAGGAAGCGATCGTCACGAAAAAAGGGCTTGGCTACATGGCTGCTACGCTATAAGGGGGAAAATAACTTGCTGCTCCGTTATCTAGCCGACCGAATCAGCTGGATTCTATACTTTCTGCTTTCCTTGTTATTCGTCAACCTGCTGATCTGGCTCGACAACGGCATCGCCGTCCGGGCAGAATCGGTGCTTTATTTGAACGCGCTGCTATTGCTGTCCATGATCGTCTTCCTTGGCTGGCGTTATCGTATCGAATCGAACTATTCACGTTCACTTGCCAATCTGGCCGAGGACATTGCAGAGGATTGGATAGATGCGCTGCCACCCGCCCGCTTCCATCATGAAGCGGCTGCTCATCAGCTGCTGCTGGCTGCAGGGGAGCTGCACCGGCAAAAGCTGTCGGAGAGCCGTGCTGCGCAAACGGTGGAGCAAGAGAACGTAGCCGCCTGGGTGCATGAGGTAAAGGCACCGCTTACTGCGATGAAATTAACGATTGACGCCAATAGAAGCAACCCGGTTATTCGCAAAATCGAATCGGAATGGCTGCGGATTCATCTGCTGATCGACCAGCAGCTGTACATTTCGCGATTGCCGTCGCTGGAGGCGGATTTTGTGCTGGAGAAAGCGGGCATTCAGCAGCTTGTCTCGCTGGAGGTGCGCGAGATGGCCTCCTGGTGCATGGAGAAAAATATAGCCGTCGAGTTTGACGGAGACGAGACTTATGTGTCAACAGACCGCAAGTGGTGCCGTTTCGTCATCCGGCAATTGCTGACCAATGCGATCAAGTACAGCCCAGAGGGCGCGGTCATTCTATTGACGACGTCCGTCTCGCCTGACGGTTACGTCCGGATTACGATGAAAGACGAAGGGCCGGGCATTGCCGACCATGACCTGCCGCGTATTTTCGATAAAGGCTTTACCGGCGACAACGGCAGGCTGCAAAATGCAGCGACTGGACTCGGGCTTTATCTAGCCCAGACGATAGGCCGAAAAATCGGCATACATCTGGCCGTGAGGTCCAAGCTGCATGAAGGAACGGAGATGGATATGATGTTCACCGTGCCAAACAGGTTCGAGGAAGTTCAGGTCTAATCATTGCGTCTATGACAATAATGTCACCTTAGATCTCCCGCTTGTCATCTATTGCGAGCGACGGGCATGATCGAATTCTTTAAACTGAGGATAGATTAGAGCGGGAGGCTAAATAGATGAATACAAACGATATGCAAATAACGGTGCTGCATGCACAGCAAGTCCGTAAATCATACGGCTATAGAGGCAATGTCCAGCAGGTGCTGAAGGGTATCGATCTGCGCGTGATGGAAGGCGAATTTGTCGGCATCATGGGTCCCTCCGGATCAGGAAAGTCGACCTTGATCAACGTGCTGGCAACGATCGATAAAGCGACAGAAGGAAAAATCATCGTCGAGAATTCGGATATCTCGGCCATGAAGAACGCCCAGCTTGCGGTCTTCCGGCGGAACCGGCTTGGCTTCATCTTTCAGGATTACAATCTGCTGGACACATTGACGGTCAAAGAGAACGTCATGCTTCCTGTCTCGCTCGGCAAGTCGGGCCGGGCAACCGTGGAAACCGATTTTCAGCAGATCGCCTCACAGCTTGGCATCTTGGAAATTGCTCATAAGTATCCGCATGAAATTTCCGGCGGCCAGCGGCAGCGGACATCCGCAGCGCGGGCATTGATCCATAAGCCTGCTATCATTTTTGCGGACGAGCCGACAGGCGCTCTGGACTCGAAAGCAGCCTCCTCGCTGCTTGGCATGATGGAAGAAATGAATCAGCGGCAGCGCGTTACAATCATGATGGTGACGCATGATCCGGTCGCCTCCAGCTATTGCAGCCGCGTCGTATTTCTGAAGGATGGCATGCTGTATTCCGAGCTGTACCGCGGCAGCAAAACGCGCCAGGCTTTCTTCAAGGACATCATGAATGTACAGGCTGTGCTCGGGGGTGACAGCGTTGACGTTGTTTGAGTTAGCCATCCGGAGCATGCGCAAAAACATGAAGCAATACTATCTGTACTTCTTCGCTCTGATGATGAGCGCAACCCTGTACTTCGTGTTCGCCGCCTTGCAGAATGATGCAGCCATCTTGACGGCAACCTTCGGCGATGTCCAATTTGCCTCACTGTTCAAGGCTTCCGGATTTCTGCTGCTGGGTATCGCTGCTATCTTCATGCTGTATGCGAACAGCATTTTCCTAAAGCGCCGCAGCAAAGAAATCGGTCTTTATCAGCTGATAGGCCTAACGCAAAATAAAGTATCGCTGCTGCTCATTATCGAGAATATGCTGCTCGGATTAGGCGCACTATTAATAGGGATTGGCGCCGGTGCGCTGATGTCGCGGCTATTCCTGCTTATTCTGATGAAGCTGATCGGCATCCAAGGCGTAATTACACTTAATTTCTCGTCCGAGGCGGCCGTTCAAACCGCTTATGTATTCGCTGCATTAATCGGGCTTACCATTATTCAAATGCTGTTCAAGGTATACCGGACAACGCTGCTTGATCTGTTCAAGGCTGAACGGCAAAGCGATCACCCCAAACAGCCTAATCAGGTTCTGTCTGCTGTAATCGGGCTTATCGGCATCGCGTTAATCGCGACTGGCTACACGGTCGCCGGCAAGCTGTCCGGGGCTCAGCTGCCTATGCAAATTTTGATCATACTCGTCAGCACCATTCTTGGAACCTATTTGCTGTTCCGCGTTACGATCGGCTGGCTGTTCTACCGGTACAGACGGGGCAAGAATGGTCAACTGGGATTGACCAACAGCTTGTCGCTGGCTCCGATTATGCACCGGCTGAAGGCGAATGCGAATTCGCTCACTCTTATTACCATCCTGTCTGCCATGACGCTGACGATGGTTGCCATTGCTTATTCACTGTACTATTCCTCGGAGACGGAAGCCCGGGCTATGCTGCCGTACGACTTCACCCTCGAGGATAACAGGCAAGAGGCGGCCGCCTTCCGTACTGAACTGGAAAAGGCGGGAATTGGCTTTAACCAAGTAAACATTGAAGCGGTCGGTCTGAAAGGCACTTTCGGCAATGAAGCAAATGGGAAAAGCCGAAGCGTCCTGCTGCTTCCTGCCGAAAAGCTTCAGAAGGACGGTATCGACATTGCCGTGCCGCAGCCAGGCACCGCGGTATGGTACAAAGGACAGCGGAATGCATTGGAGCAAGAGACGGATACGGCTGCTTTTCCTCTGATGGTCTCGTCGGAGGACAGCAAGCTCCAGCTCGACATTCAAGTAGCGAAAACCGTGGATCGTTACGCAATGAACTACAGCTTGAGCGGGCGTCAGCTGGTCGTGTCAGCGGCGACGCTGCAATCGATTCGCGAGCAGTTATCCTTGCAAGGAGAGCAAACGATTGTCGATATTGATGCGTATCATATTATGGCTAAGAGCGATTACGAAGCGGCTTCGGCCTTGTATGCCAAGCATGTAAAAGCCGAGGCGTCTATGCCTGACTACTATTCGTATTCCAAAGATTCGCTCCAGAAGTTCGGACTGATTATTTTCACAGCGGGCTTTCTTGGCCTTATTTTCTTAATCGCAACCGGCAGTATTCTCTACTTCAAACAGATGACAGAAGCGGAGCAGGAGAGAAAAAGCTATACGATTCTTCGTCAGCTTGGATTTGGCGAGCGTGAAATCATGGGCGGAATTCTCCGTAAACAGCTGTTCGTGTTCGCGATTCCGCTGGCGATCGGCATTGTTCATTCGATCTTTGCCATCAAGACCGCCTCTGCGCTGACGCTGTCCGACATTACGTTCCCGGCTGCTGTCGCCATGGCCGTCTACACGCTTGTATACTTCCTGTTTGCCGCTCTTACCGTAGGGTATTACCGCCGGATTGTGGCGGCTGCTTTATAGAAGTACGACAACTATATGCGAAAGGGCCTCAAGCCCCTCGTTGCAGAGGAATTTGAGGTCCTTTTTAGAACAATCAACATTTATTGCAGACTTGTGGCAGCCTCGATTAACCGTTCCTTCGTCATGCTGGCGGAATCGGACTCTACATGATAGACGATCGTTTGATCTTCCCTTTCTTCAATCCACATAATACTTTGAAATACGTTGCTGTCCCCGTACAAAGACTGGTCGTTTTTCGTATAATGCGCTTTCTGCCCGTTCAAATCAAGCTGAACATATTCCGTATCAGGCGAACTGATTCCTTCCAGCTTTATAGAGGAGCCCTTTAAAACTCCCCAGCTGATATAGATCGCTTCGCCGTTTGCATTACGATAGACGGAGGTGTAGTAAGATTGCGGAATATCAACAGGAGGAGCCGTTAAGCGCCATAGAGGCCGGTTGCCTTCCCCCTTCTTGTTCTCCGTTTTCATCTCGTTCTGCAGCTCAATCGCATCTAGCCCCATCATGAAATGAAAGGGACTGTTCAAGGTTCCCGCCTGGAATGGGTACGTTCCTCCGAGCAAGGAATCGGGCAGCGGTTCTCCTATTCCGCTCTCCTCCAATGCTTGCTTCCACTGCTGTCTGTCCGTCATATAGGCCGGATTTGTCACACCGAGCGGCGGCAGTTCGCCGTTAAACTGTGCGGCAACTTCCGGAAGATAGACGACTGCCGTTTCCCCTGGCGCAAGCTGGCTCTGTACCTCCTTGAGTGAAGCTCTTGCCTTCTGCAGCGTTTCCTGATTGAGACTGAACGCCTCGTTCGTTTGCATGTGAATCGAATAACGGCCTTGCGAATCCGAGAACAGAAACTTGTTGCCGGCGTAAGCGAATCCGCTGAGGATTGCAACCACTACAACGATAATAGCCACTTTTGACAGGTTCCATCTTCTCTTCATGAACGAATCTCCCCTTTTTCCCCTCATCATCCGTCCGTATTCCGCCATGATACGGGCGTCCAGCGAAGGAGGACATTCGAGTGCAGATTCGTTGTGCTTGAAGGCTTCGGCCAACTGCCGCTCAATAGACATAGCCATTCCTCTCCTTCCTGCCGTGCTTCTCCTCGTATCGACGGCGCAATTGCTTCAGAGCATGATGATGTCTCGATTTTACTGTGCCTAGCGGTATGTTCAGTATGCCCGCGATTTCTTCAAGTGAACAATCCTGATAATACCGAAGAACAACGATTTCCTTCGCTTTGTAAGGCAGCGTTCTTAGAAGCGGCAGCAGCTCCATGCGGTCGCCAACTGCAGACAGCCTGGCCTCCGACTCCAAGTCGAGCGATTCAGCTTTCGACCCGCGCAGCTTCTCCTCAATTCGGAACAGCCTCCACCCTTTTCTTTTCCAATTTCTAACTTGTCTTACGATCAAACCATTAAACCATGCTGTAAAAGGGTGCTCCGGCCGGTACTTGTCCGCGCTTCTCAGCAACTCGATGTATACTTCGCTCATGATGTCTCCAACATCTTGCTTGCGTGGAGAGAGATAATAAATCAATCCATAGGCATGATTGCGCGTCGCTTCGTAAACCGTCCGAAAAGCCTCCTCGTCGCCCTGGCTCATCCGGATAAGCCATGGACTCCAATTCATATCCTTCATAGGACCGGCCTCCATTCAGGTGTTACATGAGCTATTGGCTCGTTTGCTGAAAAAGGTTCAATTCAGCGCATTTGTAATTTGTTATTCATCAACCGTTCATTTTTGATTCCTACTATTAGATATAGAAACAAGGGAGGGATTCACGATGTATCTGGCACTGAGGGAAATTCGATTCGCCAAAACCCGATATGTAATGATCGTCATGATCATGCTGCTGATTTCGTTCTTGGTCTTGTTTGTGACCGGCTTGGCCAAAGGACTGGCATACGCAAATGCTTCATCTGTTAAGAACATGGCGGCAAGCCATTTTATTCTGCAAAAAGATTCGGATCACCGTTTTGGACGCTCACAGATAACGGAAGAAGCTCTCACGACTGCGCGTACAGTTGTAGGCGATGATAAGGCGACTACGCTAAATCTCCGTATGGCGACGGTAACGGAAAAGGGCCTCAGCCTCAAATCCGACGTGACATTGTTCGCGATGGATATGGCAAGCTGGCTTGCCCCGCCAACGGTTGAAGGGCAGACCATCACGAATGATACACAAGACCAAGTGCTCGTGGACCGCAAGCTTAAAGAGGCTGGAATTAAAGTCGGCAGCGTTCTCGTAGATCAAATGACTGGTGCGAGCTGGACAGTAAGCGGATTCGTCGCCAACGAATCTTACAGCCATACGCCAAGCGTATTTATGAATGAGAAGGATTGGCTGCAACTGCAGTCCTTTACCCCTGTGAAGGGGCAGAACGCCTCGGACAAATCGTATAATGCGATCGCCTTAAAAGCAACCGGAGAGCAGCTGGCGCAGTTGCGTACTGAACTGGCGGACACCGATATCATTTCCAAGTCGGATACCGTATCCGCCGTACCGGGCTATAAAGAAGAGCAAGGCTCGCTTCTGATGATGATTGCTTTTCTGTATGTCATATCCGCCATGGTGCTTGCCGTCTTCTTCTTCGTCATTACGATACAGAAAACGAGCCAATTCGGTATTTTGAAGGCGATCGGTGCAAAAACAGGCTATCTGGCGCGTAATGTCGTCGGTCAAGTATTGCTGCTCTCGATCGGCAGCTTAGCGGTTAGTCTTGGACTTATCCGTGTCGTATACAGCGTGCTGCCGGCATCCATGCCATTCCAGCTGGATTCTTCGACCGTACTGCTCTCTTGCTCCTTGTTTATCGTGACGGCTGTTCTAGGATCCTTGCTATCCGTGTACAAGGTTTCGCGAACTGATGCATTAGACGCTATAGGGAGGACTGCAGCATGAAGCCCATGTTAAAAATAGATGAAGTTACACGTACATTTCACGACGGGGATTCTGAAATAACGGTGCTGAATAACCTGTCCCTTCAGGTAGACGCAGGTGAGCTGGTAGCCGTAATGGGCCCATCCGGCTCAGGCAAGAGCACGTTTCTCTCCATAGCCGGGGCTTTGCTGACCCCCACCAGCGGAGAGGTGGCCATCGATGGCTTATCTTTAGCAGGGATGGGAAGCCAAGAGCTTGCGGAGCTGCGTCTGAAGCGGATCGGGTTTATTTTTCAAAGCGCGAACCTGATCCCTTATCTGAAGGTTGGAGAACAGCTGCTGTTCGTTGCCCAGCTGGCGGGGATGAGCTCGGGCGAAGCGGCCAAGCGCGCATCTGCATTATTGGATCGCATGGGACTCAAGCATCGACAAAACTACTACCCGGACAAATTATCCGGCGGCGAAAAACAACGTGTAGCTATTGCTCGAGCGTGGATGAACAGCCCTTCCGTCTTATTCGCCGATGAGCCTACGGCTAGCCTCGATGCGGAACGCGGACAGGATGTCGTCCGGATGATTGCCGAGGAAGTCAAAGCGGAAGGCAAGGCCGCTGTCATGGTCACCCACGACGAGCGGGTGCTGCCGCTGTGCGACCGTGTATTGTATTTGAAGAATGGCGCTTTGGTGGAAGCGTGATTGCTGTTAGTGGCGGGCGCTTCTGATGGATAGACTGATGTAACCCTGATATTAGCCCTCTCCTATGTGAGGGGCTTTTTGCTTTTCGGGGCCTCAGGAATGTACGGCAAGAAATTTCGCTATTACGTCGAATATTTCTCTATTTCCTCGCTGTATGCGTTGAAAAAGTAACTTTACGACTGTTTCTTCACATCAGCGGAAATTCATTTCCGTATTGCGAAAAAACTTCACTTATTGGGGCAAATCGCACCCAATTCGCTCTAATCAAACTAGAATTAAAGAAATTAAGTTAGTTAACTAAGAAAAAAGTTGCGTTAGCGGTTGGATGGTGCATGAGCGGAGGTAGCGGATACGTGAATGAATGTGGCACTAACCGCAAGAAAAAGGAGCCGGTGACCGGCTCCTTTTCCAATATAGCGGCCAATCGGCCGCCCTTATTTGATGATCGGCTCAACCTTGCCGCTCAGATAATATAAAGCCTCAAAGGATTGCGAAGCGGAGCGGATGGCACCAGCTGCCCAGTGAGAAGTCGGTACATCGGACCAAGCCGGCCCTCCCTCCGCAAGTTGCGGACGGCCTAATACACGGTTCAGAACCGTGACGACTTCGGCGCGCGTTACGCTCCGGCCCGGACGGAAACTGCCGTCTTCATAACCGGTTACCCAGCCCTCCCGCTCAGCGGCGGCAATCTCAGCAGAAGCCCAATGGGACGCTGCGTCTGAGAAGCTGGCATGTCCGGTCGCTTGCACTGCGCACCACCGTACGAGGACAGCAGCTAGCTCCGCACGTGTCAACGATTCACCCGGATGGAACAAGCCGTCCGGACTGCCCTTCATCCAGCCGGCAGCTGCCGCATAAGCGATAGCTTCTGCCGCCCAGTGCGTTTGCGGCACGTCACCGAATGCTACAGCATTGCCGCTGGCAGAACCGTTGCCTTGTGACGGAGACAGCTTCATAAGAAGCGCCGCGAGCTCTGCACGCGTGACTGCCCGCGCAGGGGCAAAGCTGCCGTTGGCGTAGCCTTTAATATAACTTTCATACGCAACCGTCACAGGCTCGGCCTGAATTACTGCAGCACGGCCTGGAGCGCCGGAAGCGACTGCAATGCCTATTGCATTACCTTGCGCATCATAACGGAGCGTGCCAGGCAAAACCGACTTCGAGTCACTGCCATTTTCCAAATAGACGGCAACCTTGTGCAGCGCTGCAGCATCTAGTCCTTTCGGCAACGGAAGAACCAGCACATGGCCGGCATCAGTCCCCTTGGCTTCCGCTGCGTTTGATGTAAACGCGATTGATGTGCCAACGGACTTCGGCTTTAAATGATGAGAAGCAGAAGCTATTGCCCCGCTAAGAAGCTGCTCTATATCTGCAGGCTGACGAAGTGCCTTCAACTGCACAACCAAGTCACCGCCCCCAGGAACGGAGATACCGGCTGGCATTTCATATACAGCTGCTCCGATATCGAAAACAACCCCAATACCGCGTTCCTTCAGCTGCGTCAATGTCTTTGACGACAACGTAAGTTCAGCCCCGGAAATTTGTGAAGCAGACTCCCCGCTGCGCACAATGCTCAGCACATTTTTCCCGCTTGCTTCCGCAAGAGCTGCTATTGCCGCTGCATCGTTCAGCTTCAAGTTATAATAAACGGTGCCATCCGAGCTGCTTTTGCTAGTTTCATTCAATCCTGCGACCACTTTGCCGTTCAATTTTGCGACAAAGGCATTATTTTGTACCGTTCCGCTTCCAGTTCCAGCCCCAGTCTCAGATCCGGAGGACGCTGGTCTTTCACGCGTTACTTCAATGGTATATGTCCGCTGCGCGGAAGCAAGCTCAGCAGTTACGACGATATGAATGGTATTAACGCCGCTGTTGAGCGTCACCGAAGCTGAAGCGCCTGCAGCAAGCGGCTGGCCGTTTACAGCAACTGCTGCGCTCCCGTCAACCGTCCCGGCTGTTAGCGTGATCGATTCCACTTTGCTGTCGACGCGCAGCGTATAATGCAGCTGCTCTGGACTATAGGCCGGTGAAATGGACAGCTCTTGACCTGCGTTTGATACGGCAAGCGCTGCGAGCGCTGTGTTCGTACTCCGGATATTGTTAATCTCGATCGTTTCGATCGATTCGTTGCCAGCAAGATCACGAGCGTAGACGGTGTACGTTCCGTTAGCCGGTGCATCAAATTGCTTGCCTTGCGTAATATCTTCACTTAACCCTTCATAGAAAAATTCAACTGGCAGCTCTCCCGCTGCCCACCGAATCACTGCAATTCTATTGCCGGCACCCACAGCAGATGCCTCCACCGATACGGCGGCTTTATTGCCGACTGGCCCGGTCGTCTCAGGACTTAACAGCAGCGTCGGCTTGTCACGCATAATGTTTGTCACGCTGATCTGCCGGATGGTTTCGTTGCGGGCATTGTCGAAAGCAATGACCGTGTACGTCCCGTTCGACTCTGCTATAAACGATCCGTTCTGCACTTCGCGGGAAGGCCAAGGCATGTCCGGCAGCGGTTCCACTGCAGACCAGCGAATATCCTCCAATCCGCTGTCCGCATCCGCGGCATCCACTGTAATCGTCACATTTCCATTGGTTGGTGCCGTTACATCGGGTGTCAGCGTCAGTGTCGGCGCGGTACGGTCAATATTGGCGATGTCAATGAAGGATACGGTCTCGTTGCCGGCTGCATCCCGCGCATAAACCGAATATCGGCCATTCTCATCGCCTTCAAATTCATAGTAGGCAACAATATCTTCACCGCCGCCGTCTGCGAAGTAGGCCGTATCCTGCTCCCCCTTGGACCAGCGGAGTTCAACGAGTTCATTGCCCTCGTCCTCTCCCTCAATCTGCACTTCAACTTCGATTATGACCGTGTCATTCGTTGGTCGAAGGGGAACGGGGGTGAGCGTAATTTCAGGTGCTTGTCTGAACAGATTCGACACCGTTATCGTCTTCAGCGTATGATTGCCGGCTGCATCTTCCACATAAACGGAGTATAGGCCGTTTGCAGCAGCTGGAAAATGATCCGCGAACGTATTCCCGCTGCCCCCTTGGAAGTAGGCTGCATCCTGCAAGCCTGCAGCCCATAGCTGCTTGGCGATGGGGGACTCATCCACTGCCGAAACCGTGATTTCAATATCGGCATTTGCAGGTGCAGTAGTATTGGCCGTAAGTGAAACAACCGGTGCGTTCCGGTCTATGCTGGAGACGGTTACGGGAAGCAGAGCTTCATTGCCCGCCCGATCGCGGGCATATACCGTGTACGACCCGTTAGCGCTCGCAATAAAGCTGTCTGTGAACGCGGCTCCTTGCGTCGCAAAGTAAGCTGCCGTCTGTGTTCCTGCTGCCCATTTCGTCAGCTCCACACCGCTGGCCGGATCGCTTGCAGCAACCTGCACGGTTACATCCTGACGGGTCGGGCCAACGGGCGCCGAATAATAAGACAAGACAGGAGCGGTATTGTCCAATACGACGGTTGAACTATCCGTAGTAGCCGTAACAATTGGTCCTGGAGCCCCTTCTTCCGTATATATGGATGCAAACACAGACAGCGTTCCATCTGCAATAGCGCCAGACAAATCCAGGCTCGCACTCCAGTTGGTGCCGCTTCCCGTTACAGTCAGTGCTGTACCGGCAATTTTCAATACAGGAGCTTCAATTGGAATATCGGTTTGCAGCGCAACCGTCACCCGGTTTCCGCTCTTCGCATAGACGGGATTGCCGCTATTGGAAGAAACAATAAACGACTGTACCGATGGAACCGTTCGTTCGAGCGTATAGTCCCAAAACGTATGGTTTATCGTTTGATGCCAGCCATCATTAAAGGAAGCAAGCGCTGCCCACAATGCGTTAGGCGGAATATCCAGAGCATTCGATACAGTCTGAACATCGGTGCCGTTTATGGAATAACGGAAGACCGGATCTTTTATAGGGATAGCTGATGTTACCGTTTCAACTTGAAAAGAAGAAATGGTTGCCCACGCGGCGGTTGGCGGAATGGTGAGCGGATCATTCGTTTGGGCAACTAGACCGAAATTACTGTACGTATACACTTTATTCCAACTCAGGTGGTTCCAAGCGCCATCATAATAGTTGGAAGGTGTCACCCAATCGGCCTCTGCTGGCGGAGAAGCGCTTTGCTGCACGCTACCGCCATCGCTGAACGTATACTGTGTAGCCCAACTAGAATAGACGGCATTGGCATGGATTTGGTAGTTTGTCAGCATTTGTCCTTCAAAGCTTGTGGCACTGGCGGCGCTAACAGGAACAACAAGAACTGCCCCGGCAAATGCTCCAACAATCGGGAGAAGCAGGACCATTGCTGCCAGTGTAGAGAAAATGCTTCTTTTTTTCATTAGAATATTCCTTTCCTAAAAAAGATCATGGATTTCGTCTGCTGTATCGATTTCCGCCTGCTTGCGCCACTACTCCCCCCAAATCAACATAGGGATCAGACCGATAACGATTAGAGCAACAGGCAAAATATTCATTAGTACCGCCCTCCGGTAATAGCGCTTACGGTACAACAGCCAGGAGACTGCAATCATGATGACAGTGACATATGGATAGCTCTGCAAACTGTAGTAGAAAATAAGCACCGGCGGAAACCGTTCAGCGTTCGGATCGTCAAACAGCATGACAGAAAACATAGAAACGATATACCAGAGCGGAATCGTCAACATATACAGACTTTGTATGACAATAGTCGCAATAAGCGCAAAGCGCCTTCCCCGGAAAGAGGTATCGTGCCCCGCCGTCATTCTTTAAAACCCTCCCTCTCAATGACTTCCAATATCTAAGATTAAGGCGCAGAACCGTTAAAATCTATTACCCCTTTGGGGTATTTTCGCTAGTTTCGACCCTCTGCCATCCCTAAATATACGCAAAAAGAGGTATGGAGCAGAGGGCGGCGCTTCTTTAATATAGGAAGTCAAACGAGGGACAGCATGGCATGATCTTATAAGCCGTGTCTTGCAAAATCTCTAGTAAATCGACAATTTACAGAGCGTACCTCTGACGATAGACTAATATAAGAGGAATAATTAACCTTATCCATTTCATATTAAATATTGATTCTAGCAGTAGCTTTGGACAGCAAAGGATCCCCTTCTCTAATAGGAGGCGAACTGGCTGCCAGAATCCTTTCCCTACCTAGATTGCTTGAAGGACGTGCTATAGATGTCGAATGCCGGCAATTCTATTTCCCTTATCAAATTGGAACAATCGAGTAATGCCTCCTATGTTTTGCTGAGTGATCTGTTACTCACACAACCTGCTATACTGCCAGACCAGTTTCTGTCACTTGCTCGCGCCATTTCATCTGCGCTTGACGCAAACAGCAAACTAGGTTTTCCGCTTCCTGATTTACGTCCCAATACGATTGCTATTGCGGCAGACGGCGAAGCCCAGCTGCTGCAGCCTGAACGCCGCGAACCGCTTAGTGAAGCGAGCTGGCCGTACTGCTCCCCGGAACGTACCGGGCGGATGAGGCGGCAGGAGGACGAACGCAGCGCCCTGTACTCATTAGGTATTATTTTCTATGAAATGCTGGCGGGAGATCTGCCTTTTGCAGCGGATGATCCGCTGGACTGGATGTATATGCATCTGGCGCAAAATCCGCCTACCCTGCGCAGTCGTCTTCCTGAGCTTCCGGAGGCGCTAGATCAGCTTGTTCTAAAGCTGCTGGACAAAAACCCAGACAACCGATTCAGCTCGGCTAGAAGCCTGATGGCAGCTATTGAAATCTGTGAGCAAGGGAGTCCCGCCCAGCATGGAGCTCCAGGCTTTTACGGCCGAGAATCCGAAGCTGCTCAGCTTGAGCAAGCTTTCCGTTCCGTCTGTCTCGGCTCAACCGAGGCCATATATGTATGTGGAGAAGCTGGTATCGGCAAAACAAGACTCATTGAGGAAACGTTCCGCGACGGTCAGCTTGCAGATTCTTACTATTTTATTTCCGGCAAATTCGAGCAGTTTGCAGCAGGCGTTCCTTATGAGCCGATTGTCAAAGCGTTCCGGGGCCTCATTCGCCGATTACTCGGTGAACCGGAAGCTTTCGTCGAGGCCTGGCGTAGCAGGTTAACCCAGTCACTTGGAAATGTAGCCGGTGTGATTGCAGCCCTTATTCCCGAGGCCCGTCTTCTGCTTGAGACGGAGACGGGAAGTGAAGAAGAATTGCCTGCTTCTGAGGCACGCAAGCGTTTCATTTATGCCTTCCGCCGATTTGCACAAGTACTTGCGGACAAAGAGCATCCTCTGGTGCTGTTTATTGACGACTTGCAATGGGCGGATACCTCCTCCCTGCAGCTTCTCGATGCATTAATCCGCGACCCGGAATGCCAATACCTGCTACTGGTCGGAGCCTACCGCCCTGAGCTTCATGCCTCTTTAACCCTCCCGGGTTTGAACGATAAGGGAAGCGATTCCGAGCAAATTACCGTCAAACACATCCAGCTTGCTTCGCTGCCGATGGCCACGTTAAACCGGCTGGCAGCAGCTACGCTTGGCGAAGATGAGGAACAGACGCAATCGCTGAGCGCAGCAATTGCCACAAGGACAGAGGGCAATCCGTTTCACTTCAAGCAGCTGCTGCTCAGGCTCCGCGACGAACGGCGATTACAGCTTCAGCCTGACAAAAAAATATGGCAATGGCAGCTTGATACCCTCTCTGATGATGATGCGGAATTTGATGTAGGCGGCCTTCTGGAGTATCGTCTAGGTTTGCTTCCGCAGGCTGCCGTCAAATTTGCAGAAGCGGCATCCTGTATCGGCAGCACCTTTACTCCCGGGCTTGCCGCTCAAGGATGCGGGCTCACGCATGATGATGGCCAGGAGGCCTGGCGTTCACTGGAAGGGGAGGGACTGATTGCAGCCTTGCCTGACGGAAATTCCCGCTTCGTCCATGACAGCATTCAAAAACTAATTTATAGCCGCATTGATGAAACAAGGCGCTCGCAGCTCCATTTGGCAATTGGACACTCCCTTTCCGCTCAAAGTACGGGTGAGGATGGAGGCAAGCAGCTATTCGAGCAGACGCAGCATATGAACCGCGGTGCAGGGCTGCTGCAAGGCGATGAAGAGAGGCTATTGTTGGCAGAATTGAATGTAAAGGCCGGCAATCGCGCCTTGGCCTCTTCGGCTTACGATGCGGCACTCGGCTATTTTAGCCACGGCAGCTCGCTTCTGGAGGAGAGGCACTGGAGCAGCCGTTTTGAATTATGCTTTGAGCTGCATGCCCGCTTGGCGGAATGTACCTATTTGTGCGGACAGGCGGAAAAATCACTGCAGCTAATCGAGAGCCTGCTGCTACGTGCACGCAACCCGATTGAGCGCAGCCGCATTCGAATGATCCGCATCATGCATTTGATTAATCAAGGCAAATACGCCGAAGGAACGGCGCTCGGACTGGAAAGCTTGGCTGAATTAGGTATCCGTCTCTCTTCCAATCCAGGGCCGCTGCGGCTTCTTGCAGAGAAGTGGAAAACAAACTGGCTGCTGTCTCGCTCACACGAGCGGCTGCATTTGCTGCCAGAGATGACCGACCCGCAGCTGACTGCAGCTTTAGATCAAATCTCTGCTATTTTGCCATCCACCTTTTTTACGGATAAAAAAATCTTCTTTCTGCTAACAAGCCAGGCGCTAAGATTGTCGCTGCGCGGCGGCCAATCACCGCTTGCCTCAGTCGTCTTCTCCGCTTACGGCATGCTTGCCGAAACCGCCTGGCGCGGTCACAAACAAGCCCGCATGCTTAGCGGTCTAGGGATTCGTCTAGCAGAAAGCACTGGCATGGCATCGGCTAGCAGCATGGCACTTACGATGCACAGCTCTGTCATTAGCAGCTTTGCCGGAGACGCTCGTGAAGCCGACCGCTACTTGCCGCTGGCTATGCGCCACGGTATGAACGCCGGCAATTATATTTTTGCCAGCTATGCGATGGGCGGACATGTTAATTCCCTGTATACACGCAGCTCTCTCAGTGAACTGGAACGCATAATTGCCGAGTACATGACGGTGCTGGATACGACGAAGGACGAGTTCGTACAGCAAAACTTCTATTTGTACCTGCAGTGGATAGCAGCATTGCAGGGAAGAACGGAGTCACCTGTGTCCTTTAACGACGGGCGGTTTTCAGAGGACGTGTTTCTGGCCCGTATCGGACAAGAGGAAACGGCTGCCACGTCACTTTATCAGTACAGCACGTACAAGGTGCAATTGCTCTGCTTGGAAGGAGATTATGAGGAAGCTGCGGCTTGGAGCGTCAAAGCTGCGCCGTACGAGCCCTATGCAACCCATTTGCCGCATATGCCGGAATGCTGTTTCTATGAAGCACTCGCTTTAATCCGCTCATGTACGGAGAAAGGACTGAACCCGCCGCGATGCAAAGCTGCCCGTATCCAAAAGCTGCTGCTGCGTTTTCGCAAATTTGCTGACGGCAGTCAAATCAACTTCCGTGCGCGCTGTACGCTGCTGCATGCTGCTTATGCCGAGGCCCAAGGACGACACAAAGAAGCAGAACAACTGTATGACACGGCAATTCGAGAAGCTTTCGAATACGGTGATTTGCGCGCCAAAGCACTTGGAGGCGAGCTTGCGGGACGGTTTTACGAGCGCAGCGGGCGAACGGCTGCAGCCCGTCATTATGACCGGTTAGCACTGGAAGGCTATACGGAATGGGAGCTGCCCCGCAAAATAATGGAGCTCACAGGCCGGTTAAGCGGGCAGCAGAATGAGAATGAGATCTGGCCCAGAACAGACAGTCCGCGAGATGCAGAACAAGCACACGACGAAACAGCAGCTGGTGCTGAAGGGCAAGATCGGGCTAATGCTGCTCTGGATGCTGCTGAATTGGCTGCCATTCTGCGCGCGACCCGTGTTATCACTGGACGCAACAGTGCTGACGCTATGCTTGCCGAGCTGCTGACAATTATAATGACGTACGCTGGCGCAGGCACTGGCGCATTACTGGCAGCAGATGAAGGCGATTTGCGCATTCAAGTCTATGCCGAGCCTAACGAACCCGCTGCAGCAATTGATCGCGAGCTTCAAGGCAGCATGCTGCTGCCAGAGGGGATTGTCCGCTATGTTTATCGCACGCAAGAAACGGCCGCCTACAACGGGGAGCCGGACAGCTGGATTACCCGCAACCCTTACGTAGCAATGAATTGCCCGCAATCCATGCTTTGTTTGCCGGTCAAAATTCACGGTACCCTGCTAGGCGTATTGTATCTGGAGAACCGCCATGCGGCCGGCGTGCTTGATGCCGCACAAACCGGCGTGCTGCTCGCAATGGCCTCCCAAGCGCTGATGATGATCGTGCTGCGCCAGCCCTTAGAAGAAGAGACTTCCACCGTAGACAATGAGGAGGAAGAAGTGCCTTCAGAGCAAACCGAGTCGCTGGAGGAGCCGCTAACAGAACGTGAGTTGGAGGTGCTGGCGCTGCTGGCCGCAGGTCTCTCCAATAAAGAAATAGCCGAACGGCTTGTCATTGCGGTCGGTACAGTCAAAGTTCACGTGAAGCATATATTCGCCAAGCTGAAGGTAAACCGGCGCACCAAAGCCATTATGCAGGCCAAGGAGCTAAAGCTGCTCCAGTAGCATCTGGAGGCTGAGATTTCGGGTACTATCGCCGAGGTTGCAATCGGTGTGCCGCTGATTGAACGGGCTTGGTGTCACTTTTGCGCAGTTACGCTCGGCTTTGTTCCGTAAGGAGCAGCCGAGGAAGGCAAATTAAGAGGCAAGACAACTGCTATTAACGCTAACGACGAGCGTGTCTTGCCTTAATAGTTATTATTAGCCCCCTAATGAGTGGGGCTTTTTGGTTTGTTGGGCTTCGAGAGGTGCTTGGTAAAAAAATTCGCTATTACGTCGAATATTTCTCTATTTGATCGCCGTATTCATTGAAAAAGTAACTTTAGGGCGGTTTCTTCACAACAGCGGAATTTCATTTCCGTATTGAGAAAAAAGGGCGCTTACTGGGGCAAAACGCCCCAATATCACCCTATCCAGCTCAAAATTAAAGAAATATAGTTAGTTAGCTGCGAAAAAAGGTACGTTAGCCGGTAAGCGGCAAATGAGAGGCTCGAGCGGAGTGCGGTAGGTAAGAAATTTCGCTATTACGTCGAACATTTCTCTATTTGATCGCCATATGCATCGAAAAAGTAACTTTATAGCCATTTCTTCACAACAGCGGAATTTCAGTTCCTTATTGAGAAAAAAGGGCGCTTATTGGGGCAAAACGCCCCAATATCACCCTATCCAGATCAAAATTAAAGAAATATAGCTAGTTAGCTGCGAAAAAAGTTGCGTTAGCGGGTAGGCGGTACATGAGAGGCTCGAGCCGAGTGCGGTAGGTAAGTAAATTCGCTATTACGTCGAACATTTCTCTATTTGTTCGCTGTATTCATTGAAAAAGTAACTTTACGGCCATTTCTTCACAACTGCGGAAATTCATTTCCTTATTGAGAAAAAGGGCGCTTATTGGGGCAAAACGCCCCCAATTACTCCAACGAACCATCGCTTTCACAGCGCCGTATCCCGGCAGCTGACCTCCCTTTCATACTTTCGCCGCATCAGTTGCCGGTACTCTGTCGGCTGCATATCCATGACATCCCGGAATGCCCGCGTGAAGCTTTTATAGCTTTCATAGCCGACCATGGCTGCTACGTCGACAATTTTATGTTCCGTCTCGGCCAGCAGCCGCCGGGCTTTATCAAGACGCACGTCGCGCAAATATTCGGCGAAGCCTTTGCCGACGTTTTTCTTGAATATGTTGGAGAAATAAGCATAATTCAGCGACACATGATTGGAGACCATCGCGAGATCCAGCGGCTTGTGGTAGCTCTCGTGTATGAAGCGGATCGCCTCGTTCAAGTCCTGTGTGTTGCGATAGCTGCAATTGTAATCATAGTAGAACTGGTTAAGCCGGAGCAGCTGCTGTTGCAGCGCCTGAATATAATCGCGAATGCTCGGATAGTCGAACAGATTGCGCAAGCATTCCATATCCAGCGCCACTTCGCCCATATAGGGGCGGATCACGCGCTCGTACTCCTCCAGCAATTGAACGGTGGCCCCAATGAGCTGCTGCGTATAGCGAATATGGTAGCGCTGCAGAACATCCTTATGGAATATCGCAGAGATGCCTTGCGCAATATTGCCGCTGTTTTTGGTGCCGATCAGTTGGAACAGCGCATAAAGCTCCTCATAGGGAAGCTGCCATTGCTGCTGCAGCCGTTCCATGTGCACAGGCAGGATGCAGCGCTTGTCTGGAAAAATATAGCTATGACGGTATAACTCCATTACCTGCGTATAGCTCCCCGGAAGCTCCTTCAACCCTTGCTGGGGACCCGTCATCGCGATGACGGCATCAAGCTGCTCCGCCTGCAGTGCAGCGGACAGTGCACCCGTGTCTACAGAAGCGTCAACCGCGAGAATCAGATGCGGGCCATGCTGCAGCGTTAAATAACCCTTGCTGCCATATACGCGGTAAGCAATAGCTTCCATACTATGGCTGCTGCTTGCCCCTGGCTGGTTAATCCACAGCTGCTCCCGCAGCAGGCACAGGCGATAGCTGCGCCACAGTTCCGGATGGTGCTGCTCGGTCTGGCAGATCCACTCCGCCTCATTCGCCGCCCCCTGCATAAACATGCACAGCTCTTTGCGGTCTGTCTCCTGAGCCCGGCGGGTCATATGCTTCATGCTGAGCGAAAGCTCCTGACGCGCTTGTATCTCCTGGCATATATGCTCTACTGAAGCCTGCAGATCGTCCCGCTTCACAGGCTTGAGCAAATAGCCTTTTGCCCCCAGCCCAATCGCTTTCTGAGCGTAAGCAAAATCGCTATACCCGCTAATAATGAGATAATCCGCCCCAATACGCTCCTCCTTGGTTCGCGCCATAAGTGCCAGCCCATCCATCTCCGGCATCCGAATGTCGGTAATGACCAGTTGAATGTCATACTGCCGCAATAGCTGCAGCGCCTCCGCCCCGTTGGCGGCTACGTAAATGGCATCAGGCTTCACAGGGAACTGGCTCACCATAGCCTGCAGACCGTCGCGTATATGCTTTTGGTCGTCCACAATCAGAATGTTGATCATGCCCTACCACCCTCCAAGATTCACATTTTCCCAAGGCAGGCGTATCGTCACACAAGTATAGGCGCCCGGCTCGCTTTCAATCCATAGGCCGCAGCCTTTGCCATAATGAAGCTGAAGGCGCTTATGCACATTTTCCAAGCCCAGTCCGTTTTTGCTGGCAACAATCGGCGAATCCCAGTCACCCCGCAGCGCCGCCTGCAGACTCGCTAGCGTTTGCGGGTCTACACCTGCCCCGTCATCTCGTATTTCGATAAGCAGCTGACGGTCATTTTCCACCGATACAGTAATTTGGATGCGTATGCTTCCGCCTAATGGGGCTGCATGATGAACGGCATTTTCCACAATAGGCTGCATGCACATTTTTGGAATCGCATAACGAAGCACCTCCTGCGGAAGGTCCGCCGTTAATTCCAAGCTGCCGCCTTCCATGAAATTCATAAACCGGATATAGCTTTGTATGTTCGCAAGTTCCTCACTAAGGGCCACGGTATCGCTGTTCCACTTCATGCTATAGCGAAGCAAGGAGCCCAATGACACCACCGCATCGGCGATAACAGGCTGCCGCTGCACCTCCGCCTGCATTCGAATAGACTCCAGCGCGTTGTACAAAAAATGCGAATTGATTTGCGAATGCAGAGAGTGCAGCTGCGCGTTTTTAGCAATTAGCTGCTTATCCACGACCTGCGTCATTAAGTGCTGGACTTCATCCAGCATCTTGTTGTAATTAACAGCCACCTCATCGATTTCATCGCCGGCTTCGTTATCACCCAGACCGGTATCGATTTTCGCATCCAGCTGGCCCTTACGCACCTTGCGCATCGAAGCAAGTACGCTGTCCAAGCGGCGGAAAATGCGGCGGGTCGTATACGAAACTATCAGCATAATCAGCAGCAGTACGATTAGTGCAATCGCCGCAACAAATACATACCAGCTGCGAGGGCCCTTCATCAGCTCCTGATGCGAAGCGATATCCACGACATAGGCGTTCAACGGCGCGATATAACGGTACAGCGCATAATAGGTATGGTCGCCCACACTAACCTTAATTGGACGGTTCTGCTGCAGCGCATCCAGCTGCAGGTGAACCTGGACAAAAACTTCATCCAGCCCCTCCCCCGCCTGTTGAACAAAGGTATGCCGAGGATTGTATACCGTCTGAGAAGGATTCATTCCATCCATTACAACGGAAAAGAAATCTCCGCCCGTCTCCTCCAGCATGTCTTTGAAAAAAACGCTGTGCTTGGCGCGAATCTCCATAATGCTCGGACGCTTCTGCTGCGGACCCTGAAGCCGTACCAGCCGGTAGTAGGACAGCGTATGCTCTCCATTCTGGAGAGCGAACAGGCGGTAGGCCGCGCCGCCTTCATCCCGAAGCTCTTCCCAGTAATTCTGAGGCGTGAACCTGTCATAGTGATAAATTTCAGGCCAGATTTCATACAGATTCGGATTGTCGACGTAAAAGCTAAGCTGGCTTATCATCTCATGGCTTTGAATAATATTGCTCATTTGCTCATACTGGTTCTGCCTGAACTTCACTAGACGCAGGCCGTCGCTACGCATATTAGAGTGAATAAAATCGACAAAGGCCTTTTGCGTCAACGCGGTGGAGGAAGCGTTTTCAATCATCTCCAGCCGGCTCCGCAGCTGCTCGTTAAGCCGTGACACATGGCTGCTTCCGTTCGCCATAGCATCCTTGTACAGCTGGCTCTCCTGCGTGCGGATAAATAAAAAGGCTACGATAATGGCGGGAACCGCAATCGTTATGCTAAAAGCGATAAAGAGCTTTTGAGAGATGCGGGAGTTGCGATAAATCTTCCTCCATTTAGTGAATATATACTTCATTTAATAGACCTCCCAACCTCTGTAATATACCATATATTACTGGCAGGTCATGAGCGGCATTGCTATATCTCTAATACAAAGGGGAATACCGGCCACCATCCCGGTGACCGGCAGACATAGGCTTATTTACTCCGCCATCTTTGCTTTTCGTGCATCCAGCTCGGTTTGACGGTATTCCATCACCTTGTCAAAGCCGTAGCCCGCGCGGCGGGAAAGGAAGCTTTCAAAAATTTTATCAAAGGCAGCCTCATCCTTCGCCATAATCAGCTCCGGCATTACTTCCTCCCAATTCTGAGAGATGCGCGACCAGGCTACCGCTACGTCGGAATCGCCCAGCGGATCTAACCCTTTATAGATGCCGCTGTCGATATCGGCCTGTTTATTCGCAAAATCCTCCATCTGCTTAATAACAGGAGCCTTCTCCGGTCTCCACTGATTGATAATGACCGGGTTGCGCATCATCCAATAGGTGTCCATAATCCCGTACTCTTTCTCCAGCTTCTCAATATCGGTACTAATCAGTTCTACCATATCAGCCTTCAACTGAGGCTTGTCATTCGCCAGCTCCCATGTCTCGCCTTCCTTGCCAAGGAATAAGTCTCTTTGCCCTTCTTCGCTGGCGAGGTAGGTCAAGAAGCGGATTGCACGTTCAGGATTTTTAACCGATTTGCTGATCATCGTAACCATCCAGCCGTCCATATTGCCTGGGAACAGCTTGGCACTGTCGCCTTTACTATTCTGCGGTCCATCTACTGCGATATAGTGGGAATCCGGATTGGCGCTGGCAGCCAGCATCGGATTTACCGCCGCCATGCCATTCCATTCACGAATCATCATGAAATAACGGGCATTATTCGTCTTTTCCTCAATCTGTGTATCGGAATCTACCAGAAAATCTACATTAAGCAGCCCTCGCTCGTAAGCGGTGCGGAACGTTTTCAGCCATTTGATATAGTCCGAGTCATTAATACGGTCATATACTTTGCCTTCCTGTTCATGCGGAACAGCGAGCAGATTTTGCAGGTACTCCGTCATCCCGTAAGGCACATTGCCCTGTGCAAAGAAGGGACTGATCGACTGGCCCTTATACTTAGAGTATTTATCCTTCAGCAATTGCAGGGCATCCAGGAAGCCCTCCGGCGTGCTTAAGTCCGGGCTTCCCATTTCCTCATACAGATCCTTCCGCACGAGGAAGGTTTGATTCGCGGCCGTCATGCCAGTCTCATGCATGAGATTAGGGCTGTAGGAATCATTCGGCACACCGTAGGTATTGCCATTCTCCTGACGGTACCACTTCAACGTACCATCGCCTGCTACTTTAAAGAAGTACGGATCATATTGCTCGGCCAATTCATTCAAGGCGTATACATGATCGCCTTCCCACAGCTTTTTGACAGCGTTTTCCCAAGAGCCCATCGTAATTAAGTCCGGCAGTTTGCCGGAGGTCATCATCAGCGTAATATGCTCATTGGCTTCGCCAGAGGGCACTTCAAGCTTGACGTTAACGCCTGTTTTTTCGGTCACATACTTGGAGGCCAAGCTCTCTCCCCAAGCATGGGCATACCAGGAGGCACCAACAAACCAGGATAGCTCTACAGGGCTCGTATCCAGCTTCCATGCCGGTTCATCAGGATTTGGTGCAGCTTCTCCCGCTGGAGGCGTACTTTCAGCAGGCTTTTCCGTCGGGGTGCTTTCTTTGGGCTCCGACTTGGTACACGCGGCCATGCTCAGCATCAGAATTACGGCCAAAATTACGGCGACCCCTTGCTTCATGCGATTGTGCTTCATGACATCATCATCCTTTCATTCGCTGCTGTATTTTGTTTCGTATATCGATACCCTTTGTCTCTCTAAACCTGAACGATGGCTTAGCCAGACCCAGGACGCTTACCCTTTAATTGCTCCAATCATAACCCCTTTGACCAAATAGCGCTGAATAAAGGGATAGAACAATAAAATTGGAAGCGTTGCCACCATCATCGATGCAAATTTGATCGAGTTGCCTGGCAGTCTTGCGCCGAATTGAGCCATTGCCTGCTGCTGCATGAAAGACATTGAATTTTCAGCAATGATTTTATACAGCATCGTCTGCATCGGCAGTATGTCCTGCGAACGGATGTACAGCACGCCCTGATAGTAGTCATTCCAATGATACACGGCTGAAAAAAGCGATATGGTCGCAATGACTGCCATGCTGTTGGGCAGTACGATTTTGAACAGAACACCATAGTCCGAAGCGCCATCCACCTTCGCAGATTCCTCCAGACTGTCAGGAATGGTGCGGAAGAAGCTCATAAAGATAACCATATTGAAAAACGTGTACATAGCCGGAATGATGAATACGAGGAAGTTATCGTACAAGCCCAGCTTCGTCATCAAAATAAATGTAGGAATCAGTCCGCCCGAGAACAGCATGGTAATCAGCGCGATTTTGAGATACAGCTTGCGTCCGATCAGATTGGTTTTGCTTAATCCGTAGGCCACAATTGCGGTAAAGAGTACATGCACTGCGGTGCCGATTACGGTACGCATTGTGGTGATGTAAAAACCGTTCATCAGCGTTTTGTCATTGAACACCACACTGTAGCTTGCCAGCGACAGCTCCTTGGGGAACCAGTTGACCGTGCCGAGCAGCGCCTGCTCCGGCGCATTGAACGAGTTAATGAATACGAACCACATCGGATACAGCGTTATAAAACAAACAACCAGCATCAGCAGACCATTGCAGACCTCAAACACACCAATACGGCGGAGTCTTCTCCGTTTTACCATACAGCCGTCCTCCCTCCCTTAAAAAATGCTGTCGCCCGTTAGTTTTTTGGATGTATAGTTCGCCAGGAACAACAGCCCTAGTGCCACTATGGAGCGAACAAACAGAACCGCCGTCGAAAAGGAATGCCGCCCGGAAACCAGGCCCATGTTATAAATGTACAAATCCAGACTTTCCGCCATCCTCAAGTTCATGTTGTTCTTCAGCATAAAGATCTGCTCAAAGTTGCTGCCGAGTATGCCGCTGACCGCGAGAATAAACAGTATGGCGATGGTAGGACGTATGCTCTGAATGGTGATATGCCACATCCGCTGCCAGCGGTTGGCCCCATCCAGCTCCGCTGCCTCGTACAGTCCCGGATCAATGCCCGCTATCGCAGCAATGTAGATGATAGCACTCCAGCCGGTCTCCTTGAGCGTATCGGAGAAATAAGTGATCCACCAGAAGTACTTCGGATCGCTATTGAACAAAATTTCACGCTCCTGAAGCCCGAGTGCCATCATCAGCTGGTTGATGACACCGCCCTCGCCCAGCCAGTTAAGCATAATGCCGCCGAATATCGTCCAGGCAATAAAGTGCGGCAGGTACGAGATCGTCTGCACCGTACGCTTAAACCGGATATTCCGGATTTCATTAAGCATCAGGGCGAAAAAAATCGGAATCGGAAAGCCCAGTATGAGCTTAATGCTGCTCATCCCGAGCGTGTTGCGGATCGAGCGCCAGAAACGGTCATCCGTCATAAAATCCTCGAAATGCTTCAGCCCCACAAAAGGCGATTGCAGCATCGGCTTGGCAATGCTGTAGTCCATAAAGGCGATAATCAGCCAAAACATCGGAATGTAGCAAAAGATCAGCATCCAGACAATGCCCGGGAGGACCATGCTTTGCAATTGCCACTGCCTAGTGAATGACTTGATAGGACCTGCTTTGTGTTGGAACATCGTCTCTGCCCCTTTCCATTTCATCGTATAGAAACGGACATGGGAAAAAAAGGCCATCATTTTTGACCCTATCCCAATTTTTTAGATTCGTTTGACGGGGCGCTAAAAGCAAGTATGCTGAGAGTAAATGAAAGGGGTGTACGAGGAATGAACAAGCTTATATGGCAGCAAAATTTCTTGGACAGCCATGCCGACCTAAGCGCATGGAACATTCGCCTTGGCAATGATTTGCTGGATAACGACGGACAGCCTATCTGTCCGGGCTGGGGAAACGGGGAGCAGCAGTTTTACACGGATCGTGCCAGTAACCTGTATATCGATGAATCCGGCTTACACCTGTGCGCGCGCCGCGAAACCGTCGAAACGGCCGATGGACGGAGCTTTGCCTATACCTCGGCTCGTCTGGACACGAAGGATCATCTTTCGTTTTGCTACGGCAAGCTGGTCGTCCGTGCCAAGCTGCCCGTCGGCCAAGGGCTTTGGCCCGCCATTTGGCTGCTGCCGCAGCATCAGGTTTACGGACCATGGCCTGCCTCCGGCGAGATCGACATTATGGAAGCCAAAGGCCGCCTGCCTCAGCAGGTGTCCGGAACGCTGCATTACGGGAAGGATATGGCGAGTAAAAGCACCGACGAGTTTTCCTATAAGTTCGAGGATAGTACGATCAGCGAGTTCCATGATTATGCGCTGGAATGGGATGCCGGCTCCATCCGATGGCTGGTAGACGGGCATTGCTTCGCCGAGCGCCGTCTGGAGGCGGGCGTCATGCCCTTTGACGAACCCTTTTATCTGGTGCTTAACCTTGCGGTGGGCGGCTGGTATGACAATGTTGCGGTGGACGAAGCTGCGCTGCCAGGGGTTATGACAGTTGCGGGGATATGGCTGTATGAATAAGTTTTTTGGGTTTGTGGTGAAGCGGTGAAATACCGCGGCTTAACACGTTCTCAAAGCCCTGTCCGGCGATGGAGCGGACAGGGCTTTATCATTGTTCAAGTGTCACTAAGGAGCTGCACCCATCCTGTTGGAGTAATGTTTTTCACTGTATAATCTTTGCCTTTATACTTTACTTTCTGACCCTGTACGACCTGAACGCCAGCGTTCAGCTTTAACGATACATCGACATTCCAGCTTGGATTCGGCGTTCGAGTACTAGAGACGTCAGCAGCTTGAATCGTGACTGCCTTTGGAGCTAGTTTCCGGCGCTTAAAGGACTGGAAGGGCCCCACCAGATCATCCTTTAGCATCTGACTATAGCTGCGTTTCTTGCCACGCCCGGGTGTTACAGCTTCATCAAACAGCTCTACGGCACGAGAGAGGCCGTCTACATAATTTTCATGACTGATGTTCATCGAGGACTGCGTCGGATGCGGGTTATTGCTGCCCATCCCAATATTTTGTTCCATTAATTGGCCGCTAACCTTACTGTCCGTATGACTCGAAGCACCAGGGTGCAGCGCTTCCAGCTGCCCTTTGCCTTTATACAGCACCTTCTCGAACGAATTGCCGTTCTTCATAGCCTCGATTGCAGCTGTGTATAAAGAAAGAGCATAGTCGGTACGATACCCCTCCGTTACCGTGAGTACGGCGAACAGCTCGTTCATCTTAGCTTGTACACGGTCTGAATATTTGCCGTCCGGGTAATCGGTGCCCTTATGAAACTTCTGATACATATCAGTTGCAACATCCTTTGCGCTATGCCCTTCCAGCTCACTCACCACATGCAGATAACTCCCTTGTTTCCCTCTCGCGCTGGGATCGCCCTTCACTCTGTCCGGCATGTAGCCTTCCTTCTGTGTATCATCGGGTTGGAGTAGCGCATTTTTGCTGGTCGTCTGCAGTTTGAATTGCGATCCGCTGCCGGTCATGCGGAATACCGTACCGTTTACTTTGATGCCAAATTTGCCTTTCGGATCCTTTTTCAGCACATGCTTCTTTACCTTCATCGTGTCTCGAATATTGTTTACCCGATATACTTTAAGCGGCGTTGACTGGGTCTTCGCGTCCAGCTCGGTATCGGATTCCTCCGCTCCCGATAGGTCGTCCAATTCAAGTTCATCCAGGATGTCTCTTGTTGGCTGAAGCTTTGTCTCCAATTCGTCTTCTCCGTCATCATAATAGTCATATTTGTCATCGGACTTCGTAAGGGTCCAGCTTGAATTTGAAGGCTTTTTACCCTTCTTCACCTGATGAATTTGCCGTTGAATAACGCCGCCAGCGGACTTCGGTGCATCTTGAAGCATTTGTAGCGCTGCGCGATTGCCAATGGCCGACTGAAGCTGCATGATCGCTGATGAAGGATTAGGCGGAGCGGCAGTGCGCTGGACTTCTCTTGTCTCACTGCCCCTTGAAGCGTTCCCCTTAGGACGATACGTTCCCGAGCTTCTTAACATTCAGTCACCTCATTGTACAATTTATTTATATTATACCAAATATTAATAGATTTTTAAGAAATCTGTTCAGACCCCTTGCAGCTAAAAAAAGAGACAGGCTCGCTGCTCATTTGCAGCACCTGTCTCCTTATTCTTCTTTTACAGCTTACTTCTGAAGCATATGAAACACTTGCTCGACATCCTTGTCGCCGCGCCCGGACAAGTTCACGATTATAATCTGATCTCTGTTCATCGTTGGCGCCAGCTTCTTCGCATGCGCTACAGCATGCGCGCTCTCCAGCGCAGGGATAATTCCCTCCGTACGGGAAAGCTCCTGGAAAGCATCCAGCACTTCCTGATTCGTAACCGTTGCATATTCGGCACGGCCTGACACCTTCAGATGGCTATGCTCCGGCCCAATGCCGGGGTAATCGAGCCCCGCCGCGATCGAATAGGTTTTTTTCGGCTGGCCCTCTTCATCCAGCAGCACTAGACATTTGAAGCCATGAAGTACGCTTGGAACGCCTTCTGTCAAAGAAGGTGCTTGGTCAGGTTCAACCCCGATCAGTCGAACGCTTGGTTCATCGATATAATGGGCGAACGCACCGATTGCATTGCTGCCGCCGCCTGCGCAAGCCACGATTGCATCCGGCAACCGACCCTCTTTTTCTAAAATCTGCCGTTTGGACTCTTCACTTATAATCGACTGGAAATGCTTAACCATCGTAGGGAAAGGATGCGGTCCAACAGCCGAACCGAGCAAGTAGAACGTGTTCTGATAGTTGCGGACGAGATCGTCCAGCGCTTCATCAACAGCATCCTTCAACCGGCCTTGACCTTTGTTTACCGGAACGACAGTTGCGCCAAGCAGTTCCATCCGGAACACATTCAGCGCTTGACGACGCGTATCCTCTGCCCCCATGTAAATGACACATTCCATATTAAACATTGCGCAAGCGGTCGCTGTCGCAACACCGTGCTGACCAGCGCCCGTCTCGGCAATAATCCGTTTCGCGCCCATTCGCTTCGCAAGCAGAATCTGGCCGATCGCGTTGTTGATTTTATGCGCACCCGTATGGTTTAAATCTTCGCGTTTGAGATAGATCTTTGCACCGCCCCAAGCATCGGACAACCGCTCTGCATACGTCAGCGGATTCTCGCGGCCAACGTATTCACGTAAATAGTAACGGAGCTCCTCTTGAAACTCTGGGTCTTCCTTATATTTGTTAAATTGTTCGGTTAAATAATTCAACACCTCTTGCAATTCCGGCGGGACGAAGCTGCCCCCAAATTCCCCGAAATAACCCTCTTGCTGCTGCAACAGTTCACTCATATTGTAAGCGCCTCCATTATTAAAATAGCGATAGTCTAATCTAAATCTATCGTATCATAAATTTTGGCTTTTGAAAGATTAGAAGACCGCTATTTTTAATGAAATTCTGGGGCATACAGAAAGGAAATCCCTATTAGATGGCAGAAATATTGTACATGCTGTCTTACACATAATAAATAGGGGTGAACGCCAATGACAACATCATTCAAAATTACAGGGATTGAACAAATTTCGATTCCAGTCCGCGACATAAAAACAGCCGTATCCTTCTATCAGAACATTCTGGAGCTGCAGCTCTTGTTTGAAGTTCCCAATATGGCCTTCTTTGCCTGCAACGGCATTCAACTGATGCTGAGCGTGCCGGAGAAGCCCGAGTTCGAGCATCCCAGCTCCACTTTCTATTTCAAGGTTGAAAACATCAATGATGCCTACGATACGTTGTTGGAGCGCGGTGTATCCTTTGCCGGCAAGCCTCATAAAGTTGTCGAAATGAATGATAGCGAGACTTGGATGGCATTCTTTTACGATCCGGATCGGAATATGCATGCTCTCACGAGCCAAGTGCAAATCTCCCGGGGCTAGGAACCAGCTGGTAGAGGTCTTCCGGTTAGAGAGGCCGATTAGAGAATTTGAATATCAGCTTCTCACCATCCATTGTTGGCCCAGTCCGTTCCTCATAATTTCCTTTCGTATAATGAGAGACAGTCCTGCGCCAAAAACTTTGCCCAACACCATTTTTCTCAGAGGGGTTCGTATATAGCTCCCATTGGCCGGTGAACCGCTGGAATAGGCTCGTAATCGCAATTTGTGCATGCCCATTTCCTCTGAACGGCTGCAGCATAAAAAAGTCATTCACAAAATAGTCCGCACCAGGCGGACAATACGGCGGCGCAGCAATGAGTGCAAAACCGGCCGGTCTATTGTCCGCTGCAATCAGATAAGGAAAAAGAGCATTTGGGTGCTCCCACCATATGTTCTGAACCTGGTATTGGTCATTTAGAGTGATGTAATGGTCGCTGTCCTCATATATTCCGTGCTTGTTGGGGGTATGCCCTGGCACGAGCCCATAATGGCCAGACAAATCGTGAAGGTATAGCGGGTACATATTTTTTATGATATAAGCATCATTTTTATCCGTTAGTCTAACTTCAATTTTCATAATAGGGAGCCCCCTATAGCAGAACGGTCAATTTCCACAGGTTCGATTACGTCGAATAGAAAGGGCTGACCATTCAAAAATTGTCCAATGTACGCTTGAGCGTACTGCTGTTCATCGATCAAACCTGACGTTTCTCTTGGATCGGAACAATGATGGCTGTAATTCCCGATCATGACCATAATGAAAAAGCATTCCAACTGCTGCACATAGCCCGCTTCCAGCTTTCTGACACTTTCATAGCCTTGGATCAAAATCCGCCGGTGCTCCGGGTGCAGCCCTAGCAGCGTGCTTGCCACATCATACAGGTAATAGCCATACCCGCATCTTCCGAAATCAATCGGAAGGGGTTCATCGCCAATAAATACGATATTGCCAGTGTGCAAATCGCCATGAATGAGTCCATAATTTTGCTCCGTCTGCTGCATGACAGCAAGCTCGGATAAAACCTTCTCAGCGGCCATCTGGTATTTACCCCAAGCCTCCTCCGACAGAAAACATGAATAATACTGCTTCAGCTTAACCATCTCTTTTCGAAAACTGTCTGCTCCCCATGCAGGCCTTACAAAATCGGAGGGCGGCGTGAAACGTGCTGCTGCCTCATGGAGTCTCCCCGTCACTACGCCAATATTATAGACAGTGCTGTCTGTAAACTCCCCGCTTCCATGCTCGCCTTCAACCCATTTCATCATCGTGACATAAGGCTGCCTATAACCCGACTCTGTATTGATTTTCACTACATAAGAGCCATCACGGCTTTCCAGCCCTTCCGGTACATTCAGATCTTCCGACTTGTTCAAGACGTGAAGTAAAGCCAGCTCGGATCTAATCTCCAGCTCACTCCATCTATCCGAATGAATACGAAGCAAATAACATGCCGCTGTATCCGTCTCGATTTTGTACGTGATCGTGTCTGAAAGCTGAATAAATCGAATACCCGTCCACTCTACGTCAAACTGCTGCAGCGCCAATAAAGCCACTTTCCTCGCTCTCCCAAGCAAAGACTGTCTGTTCTCATCCGTATCATTTTGAAAAAAATCAATCATTCTTGTCCCTCCTGTTCTATGAATACCGCACCAATTGAAGGTTATGAGCATCATTATACAAGGGACAGCATTGTAAAAATATGCAGCAAACAATTAAGAGTTGTTCCATGTAAAAAAGCCACATCAGAATATTCCCTTGAAGCATCCGCAAGGAAATTACCCACTTATTTGACAACATGAAGAGAAGCCGCCATACATAAAAATAGGATAGGAGAATCTGACTTGGAAAGGAGCGGCTTACTTTGCCTTTTGTTCTTCGATACAACAATAACGATACAGGTGCCATTACGTTCACCGGCAACACGCTAGGCTTGAGTAGGTCCAGCACACCGGGCGTACCTGGAACGCTCGACATTATCGGGGCATTTGTCACGGTAGATACAGCCGAGCAATACGGTACATACCCGCCGGGCACGACAGCTGATTTCGGCTCTGACAGTGCTGCTGCTCTGCTAAGGCTTCCTGCAGACGGCGTCGTATTGTACGCAGAGCTAGTATGGGGCGGTACGTACCGTGTATCCGGAGGGACGAACAATTACGCAGATTTCATCAATAACCCCGTGAATCTGATTACCCCTCAAGGGACAGCCTATTCGGTTGAGCCTGATCCGGCGACCGCACAATCCGCTCGCCGCAATGCAACTTACAATTACTTGCGCTCTGCCAATGTCACCTCTATCGTCCAATCGGGAGGAGCCGGTTACTATACAGCAGGCAGCATTGTCGGCAATATCGACTATGGAACGAGTACAGGCAATAACTGCGGCTGGACGTTATGCGTCGTTTACGAGAACATGTCCCTTCCTTTTCGCAACCTAAGTCTTAACGTCGGCATTGTCGAGATAGCATCCAGTTCACCGCCAGTTACGACTACGCTATCAGGCTTCGCCACACCAACGTCAGGACCGGTGACCGGCAGAATGGCGCTCTGCGCGATGGACGGGGATGCGAATAAAACAGGTGACCAAGTATTGTTTGGTCCTAGCGAAGCTGGCCTAGTCGCGCTACAAGGTCCTAATAACTTCTTGAACAATTTTTTCGCATCACAAATTAATAACGACGAGGGAGAGCTCGATACGACAGGCACCTTCGGTGACCGCAATCAAATAAACGGCGTACCGGGCAGCAATATTGTCGGGGGCAGGCAGGGCTGGGATATTACGAATGTGGATATTACCCCTACATTGACGAATGGTCAGACCTCTGCCGTCTTCCAGCTTCAAACATCCGGGGACGGCTATACGGTAAATTCAGTGGGCATCTATATCGACATTAATTCGCCTCGAATCACGCTTGTCAAAAGCGTCGATACAGCGCTGGCAGAGGTCGGCCAAACGTTGACCTACACGGTCGTCATCTTGAATAGCGGTACGGTGCCGGCCGATGCCATGCTGCTGCTGGACAGCTTGCCGGCTGATACCGAATTCGTGCCCGGCAGTGTTACAGTGAATGGCATTTCCGTGACGGATGCTGATCTTGCGGGGGGCGTTGCACTCGGCTCGCTTGCGCCGGATTCATCCGTTACGGTCACCTTCGAAGCTATCGTGACGGATGTACCGGAGGACGAACAGCTTATTAATGACGCAACCGTCGTCTTTCAATACCAGAGTGTAGCGGGCGGACCGATTCTTTCCGGAGATATGGTATCCAATGAAGTGGTTATACCTGTCATCAATCCGGGAATCGGCATTATTAAGAGGGTAACGCCAGATCAAGCGCTGCCCGGTCAAACAGTGTTGTATGAGATTGAGGTCGTCAATACAGGGCAAATCGCTCTTACAGGCATTACTGTCGCCGATTCGCTGCTGGGGCTCAATCAAGCAATACCAGATCTGCAGCCGGACGAGAGCTTCACAATTCCGGTGAGCTATATGATTCCGCTTGGCACTCCCGCCGGCACCGTCATTCCGAACACGGCTGTGGCCCTCTCGAGCCAAGCCGGGCCTGTTGATGCAATAGCTGATGTGCTTGTGCTGCCTGTCTATAATCTGGCGCTCGCCAAGACTGCCAGCCGCGAGACCGCCTCTCCGGGAGAGACGGTCATCTATACGCTGACTGTCACGAATAGCTCAAATACGCCGCTGACTAATGTAGCGATCAACGATTCGTCAATTGGCTTCTCCCAGACGATTGCTTCACTCAGCCCGGGTGAAAGCCAAGCTTTTAATATAACCTACGTTGTTCCGGAAGGAACGCCGAACGGCACCCGCTTCGTCAACATAGCTTCGGCACGCTCCGATCAGACGCCGGCAGTTATGGATGAAGCGCTTATCGTCATCACTGCGGTCCCTCCTGTTGCTCCGTCTATCGTTCCTCCGGTTCCTCCGGTGCCCCCTGCAGCACCCGTAGAACCCGTGGAAGTGGCAAAAAGCGTCTCACCAGCTCTAGCCGCAGTCGGGAGTACGATGTCTTATACGATTACCATCCGGAATACAACAGGCACTCCGCAGGGAGCAGGAGAAACTGCTGCCATACTGCAAAACGTCCGATTGTTCGACCGTTTGCCGCAGCAGCTCCGATTGCTTGCCGACAGCCTGCGTATTAATGCAGTTACCATCCAGAACGCCGACACCGCAGGCGGCATTCCGCTAGGCGCTTTGCAGCCGGGGCAATCCGCCCGGGTCGCATTTAGAGCTGTTGTACTGGAGACGCCAGCTGGCGACACGGTATCCAACCAAGCTTTTGTCACCTACAACATCTTGGGCTCGAACACCGTATTGTCCGCGTCCTCTAACGTGACGACGTTTGAAGTGATGGATGATGAGGAGTGAAGTGCGCCTCCAAGTAATCTGGGCATCGGGAACAGGGAAAAAGCGAAGCATCTCCGCGGAGTGCTTCGCTTTTTTCTTACTTACTTAGCTTATAGCATGCTGACCCTGCTTACTTAGCTCTCCCTTAGTGCGCCCCTTTGTACGCTTTGAAAATCGGATTCTCGCCGCAAACCATAAGGCCCTGCCCCCAGTTGACGTGTGTATCCTCGGATGGAATATCCTCGGGATCGCGGTATTGGAACAGCACATTGCGCCGGATCCGGTTGCTTCGGTTGGGCCCTGAGCCGTGAATCGTCAAATAGTTGAAAAACAGTACATCGCCTGCTTTGGCCGGACAAGGCGTTCCCATCGAGATCGGATATTCCTTGTGATTCAGGTAATGCTGCCCGATATGCGCGATTGGGCCTGCCTTGTGGGACCCTGGGATGACACTCAGACAGCCGTTCAACTCATCCGTGTCATCCAAGTGCACGCTGGCTGCCATCATTGTATGCTTGTCGTGAGGAAAGTAAGGCGCGTCTTGATGCATTGGAAATGCAGCGCCATTCTCCGGCGGCTTTACCAGCATTTTCGAATGATGCAGCTGTACGTTAGGACCGATCAGCTTCGACAGAATCGCCGCCATGTTCGGATGGGACAGCGCCCGGGTAAAGCTTGCATCATGATAATGAACGTCATGAAATCCTTTAAGCACCAGCTTCTTCATGTCTTCAGGCGGCAAGTAATCGCCCTGCCATGCCGCATTATGATCTAGCGACGTTTTTGCCGCCCGTTCGATAATGCCATCCATTGCTCCCCGCAACGTTTCAATCTCTTCGTTATTAAAAACACCCTTCACCAGCAAATATCCATTTTCCTGATAAAAGTCTGCTTGCTCCTTCGTAATCATCCGATCAGCTCCTTCAATCTTGTGATCATGTACTTTCGATGTTATTGTAAAATGAAATCCGTACCGTCGTATTTGACCGGATCGGACGGCTTTTTGCACTTTTTGGACAGAGGAGGCAATTGGATGAATGCGCAGGAGAGCAGAGATCGGGAGAACTGGTTAAACTTCGCGGCAGAACATCTGGCAGGCAGCCAGCTTTCGTTTCAAGTTCAATATTGGGGCATTAATCCGAATCACTACGATAACCCGCTTCACAAGCACTCCTTCTACGAAGCATGCTATGTGAGGGACGGCGAGGGCATCTATCTGGATCATAATATTGAATACCCGCTCCACAAAGATACGTTGTTCCTATCCAAACCCGGCATCCTCCACCAAATCCGCAGCGAGAGCGGAATTGACTTGTGCTATGTAGCGTTCGAGATTGACGAGGCGAACTCGGCTGCTGAGGCTGCCGCAAACTACCGCGAGCTGCTGGACTCTTCCAACTGCATCCGGTACGAAATCGGAGAGGCGCCTGCCGCGTTAATCTGGAGAGCTCTGGTCGGGCATACCCGTCAAAATGATTCGCTCTCCGACCCGCTGCTGAACAGCACAGCGCATTCCCTCCTGCTCTCGTTGTGCACCGCCTTTGCAGGGGAGCGCAATGAGGAACAGGCGCCATCGCCTCGCAAAACGTCGCATCATTCCCTGCGCAGTGCAATCTTGTACATTCGCGACAATCTGTCTGCAGAACTGTCCGTGAGGGATATCGCCCGCTATATGCATTTGTCGGAGCGCACCCTGTCACGGTTATTTCACGAGAATTTGCAGGTCAGCTGCCAAGAATATATTCAACGGGAAAAAATGAAGCGAGCCGTGCATCTGATCCGGCACACTGACCTCGGCTTCTCCGAAATCGCCGAGCGGGCGGGCTATGGGAGCGTGCATTATTTTACAAGAGTGTTCACGAAGGTCTACGGCGTATCGCCTGGAAAATATAGAAACGCTGAGTAATACATGGCACAGCATGCTGCAGAGGATCAAAATGTAAAAATACATTTGAATCTGCCCAAAATCGCCGATTTTATCGTTCAACATGCAAAAGTGCAGGTGAAATGGCTGTTTACGGCTCATTCTCCGCCAAAACTGCCAATTAAACTGCACTTTTGCATTTTGAGTGCTGTTTTGGGCCATTTGAGGCTCAACAAACTGCACTTTTACATTTTGTTTCTCGAATCATATGGGAAGGCATATGAAAAAGGCCGCCAAAGCGAATGACGGCCTTCTCAGCATGCTATCGATCAGAGCTGCAATACAGCTATTTGCTCCCCGTGGACGATTTCGCCGTTTTCACGAAAGCCGCAGCTTTCGTAAAGCTTTTTCGCGGGCATATTGTCAATCCCATATGAAATCCAGCAATATCGGGCGGGACCAGCCGGCAAGGTACGGACAAACTCCACGATTTGATGCATAGCTGCCCTCCCATATCCCTTATTCTGGTACCGCCGGTCAATCATCAGCCTCAGAATACAGTAGCTGTCTTCAGCAATTGTCGGGAGATCATAGCCCGTAATTTTATAAGTAATCATAACAAAGCCGACCGGCTGCTCATCCGCATAAATGGCAAACGGATAGGGATGTCCCCCATTGGTTGCAAGGACGTAGCAGGAAGCCACACTGGATAGATTAGAGGCAACAAAGCGTCTTTGATCTTCAGAAACTTCCAAATTAAATATATCACGCCGGTTCTCCAGCGTAATTTGTCTAAGCGTAATCATGTCGAGTCACTCCCGTCATTATCTTGCGCCGCGGCCGCCTATATAACATACAATCTATACCAAAAAAGTAATAGACTTATGTTCAATTTTTTTATAGACTATTATGTATCCGTGACTTTTTTAGGGGATCATAATTCTTGGCAGCATAGATCAGCCGGCACATTATTGTGCCGGTTTTTTTGTTGACGGACGCGAGCAGCTGATTCCGTTATCCGAGATTTTGCCCATAAATATAAATAATCTGGAATAATATGCCGATACTAGAAGAAAACTCGGATTAGTAAGAGGAATAGAGGTGTGTTACCTATGAAGATTTATGGCTCCAGCCAATATGACTTAAATCTATATGCCAATTCGAAACAATCCGCCAATAAGCCGACCTTGGTCTCCGGAACGATACCTGGATTGTCGCATGACACCGACACATTGGAAATCAGCCCGGCTGCCCGGCAATTGGCGGAGTCCGATATTGTGAATCATTCGGCTGTATATTTTGGCACAACTCAAATTAATGAATCGCTGAATCGCCTTCTCAAAGATCAGCCGTCAGAAGTGAAGGAAGCGGTGTACGGTATCATTCAATCCAATATAATTACAAACGAAACTGATGAAGAGAAACGGTCATCTTTACTGGAAATAGGACTCACCCAAGCCAAATATATTGCGGACAACTATATGCAGGATGGCGAAGCAGCGGAATTTATGAATACAATCCGTCAGATCGGAGCCATCTCCCAGACCCGGACTGTAGATTCTGAAACCCAGCAATTCCGTTATGAAACACCGCCGCAAAGACCTGTTGGAGCACCGGACGATTACATGGATCTGAACTACATGATGAGAAAATTCGAACCAGAAACGCTGAACAAGCTGCAGGATGCTATCGTAAACGGAAAGGACTGGAACCATATTCTCCAGACCTTCGCTAAGAAGGCTTCGGCAAATGAGGAATGGATGAAGCAATATAAAGAAGCTGCCAAACCGATTGAGGGCTATTCCGGCGAAAACCGGTTCGAGAGTGCTTCTACCTCCAGCATGACGGAGTTTGTCCAAGATCTTAAGAGCCTGATCGGCAAAACCGGATTCGAAGTTAGCTTGACAGCTAATATTGAGGCCTTTAAGCGCACACTGGAAAATGCGATTCCTGTAAAATAGTTAAATACAGCATTTTTTATAAGAAGCCGCCCCTATCTTCAGGAGCGGCTTCTTTCTACTTATCTGCTATTATGCAATCGTATCTGTTCAAGCAGCTCTGACGGTTCAGCTAACTTGGGATAGCCAGTTAGTTTATCGCTTATGTACGGCGGAACGAACCATGTTGCCTGATAAGCCGTCATTCCGACTTTGGCAGCACCCTCTAGCTCATTCGATCCGCCATCTCCAACAAATAGAGCTTCGGCTGGGGAGACCCCCATTTTCTCACAAGCGAGCAGATAGATGTCCGGATGGGGCTTGGCCGCCTTCACCTGATAAGAAAACAAAGCGGCGTCAAAGCAAGCGGCTAATCCGGAAGAATGCCAAGCCGTTACTTCTTCATGCGTACAATTGCTTATGAGACAAATGCGGATGCCCAGCTCTTTGACCTGTTCCAGCATAGCAAGAATTCTCCGATCCAGCTTGTCGAAGGCTGCTGCTTTCTCAGCTATTCGCTCTTGATGAAGGGCTTCTACGACTCCTTCATCGGCAGCATGGCCTAGAACTTCTAAGATCTCGTTGATGACGGAAGGAAAATCGGAATAGGTGCCGTCCATCCTTTGCTGCTGCCTGGCATTCCACTCCGTGCGAAACAGCTTGGAATCCACACCCAGCGCCTCTTCCAAACGAGTCGAACGGGCTGCTTTTCGGCTGCCATTCTCAAATTCCGAAATGAGCGTCTCAAACAAATCAAAAAAGACTGCTTTCACCTTCATGGCTGCCCCTCCCATTAGTTGAAATCCCATCAAGCACTTTCATCATACTTTTGAAACCAACAGCAATCAAACGATTTTGGTCTCACCTGAAAATAAAAAAAGCAGCCGCTTCCGGCCGCTCTCGTCTTACTTATTGATGGCAAATACTCCAATCTTCTTGCCGAATTGGCCGATCCACACTTCTCCATCGCCAACCATGACACCTTTCCAGTTAACGAACAGCTCATCTTCCTTCTGAGCAAGCAGCTTCTTCTTCACTTTATCGGTGAAGATCTGGTTGTATTTTGCAATAAACTGCTTTTTAGTTTTAATTTCAATGCTTTTGCCGCTGCTATTCACACGCAGAGGATAGGCTACGAGATCAGCGACAGCCTCTTTTTTGTTTGCTTTGACTTCCTTCTGCAATTTGCTGAAGTATTTAGAGAAAGCCGCAGCATTATCGATACCGGCAACCTCATACGGATTGTTTTGTTTCACGGCTGCGGCCGTTGGAGCCGGACTTGGCTTACTCGCTGCTGTATTGGACGCTGCCATAGCCTGGCCGCTCAGGGCTGTTACTGCGATAATGAAGCTGAATAGAAATACGCTTTTTTTCATGATGTGTGACCTCCATCGGTTTGTTATAAGCCAAGTATAAAGGTCACCTGTGTACAACGTGTGTAGAGCAAGTGTCTGACTTGTTTTATTTCCCCGTTTTGATGGCCGCATCATGAGCTTTGGCGAACTCAGCTGGCGTAATTTCTTTGCCGAACAGCGCCTGAATTTGATTCAGGTGGACTTCAGCAGCACCAGATGCCATCTGGACGTCGGTGAACAATGTAATGTTCGTAGCTTTGTTCACTTCATTGAGCAGGTCAATGTAGAGCTGCGGAAGCTGGATTTTCGACGTATCGACCTTCGTAGCCGGAATAACACCAGCACCAGTGACTGATTCTTCTCCCCACCGCTTCACGAAGTACTGGACAAATTTTTTCGCTTCCTCTCTAACTGGAGAGTTCTCAGCGACGAACAAGCCCACGCCAGGACCGCCTACCCAACTGTCGATATCACTTTTTCCGCCAGCAACTTCCGGGAATTTGAAAAACCCGATGCTGTCACGGAATGGCTGCGGGATGTCCTGGTTCGTTGTGTAGTTGGGCAGCTCCCATGTTCCCATTAGATACATGGCCGCCTCGCCATTCATAAATTCCGCTTTAACCTCGTCATTGGACAGGCCGTTAAAGCCTTTGTTGAAGGCATTCATGTCCACCAGGTCCTGAACACGCTTCGCCGCTTCAACTAGCCCCGAATTCGAGAAGGAAGCTGTACCTTTAATCGCGTTCGCAAGCGTCTCTGTACCAGCAATACGATCAGCTATATACATGTACCAAAGGGAACCCGTCCAGCGATCCTTATTGCCAAGCGCGATCGGCACTACGCCACTATCCGCCAGCTTCTTCACAACCTGCAGAAAATCTTCATAAGTGGTTGGAACCTGCAGGCCATATTGCGCAAAAATTTTCTTGTTATAGTACACCGGAGCGATATTAAACTCCAGCGGCAGTGCATAAGTTCTACCGTCAATGGCATACGCTTCTGTCGTTCCAGCTACGAATGAGCCTTGCAATTCACTCTGCAGCAGTTCATCAAGCGGTGTGAACAGTCCGCCCTCCACGAAAGGCTGAAGATAACCGGCAGCCCACGTCATGCCGACATCCGGCAGATCGTTAACCGCAGACAGCACTTTCATTCTGGCTTTATATCGCTCATTCTCAAGCACTTCCTGCTTAATGATGATGTTAGGATGGTCCGTCTGATACTCGTCTATAATTTTATTTACGATCTGGTGTTGGCCCAAGGCGCCTGCTTCCGGAAACAGATGCATCATGTTGATGACCACCTTGTCACCCGAATCCGGAGTACGATTATTGCTGTGAGTGCCTCCCCCACATCCGGAAATGACAACAAGAACCAGGACAACAACTGCAAGTGCCAATAGCGCTTGATTTTTTGTGTGCACGTTCGTACCTCCACCCATCATCATGACCGTTCAACAGACGAGAAACACTTCGATGGAATGCTGATCTTACTCCTTGACTCCGCCAAGCGCCACGCCCGCGATAATATACCTCGACAGCAGAAAGTATATCACAAACAACGGCAGCACCGTCAGTGAGAGTCCCATGTAGATCGAGCCGAACTCCGTCTTATAAATATCGCCCTTAAGCAAGCTGACCATAATCGGCAGCGTGTATTTATCCTTCTGCGTGAGCAGAATTAACGGCAGGAACAGGTTGTTCCAGCTGGCAACAAAGGCGAAGATCGCTTGTGTCGCGATGGCCGGCACCATAATCGGCATGACAATCCGGTTAAATGTATAAAATTCACCTGATCCGTCGATCCGCGCGGCTTCCACCATTTCAATCGACAGCGTGGCGAGCAAGTATTGGCGCATGAAGAACACAATCGCCGGAGCCGCAATAGAAGGCAGAATCAACGGTAAAAAGTTGTTCGTCCAGTGCATTTGATACATGAACTGGTAAAAGCCGATCGCACTCGCCTGTGCCGGAATCATCATGACACACATGATGAATGTGAAGAAGGGCTGGCGCAGCTTCCAGTTGTATACGACAAGCCCGTATGCTGTAAGAGAGGAGAAATAGACGGCGCAAATCGTCGAGAAGCCTGAAATGATAAGCGAGTTGAAAAAGCCCTTAAGCGGATCGAAGCTCTTGCTCAGCAGCACGTCCAGGTTGGTCATCATGTGGATCGACGGCAGAAGAGACAAGCCGCTTTGAATTTCCGGTGTCGAACGGGTCGCGTTGACGAACATAATCCAGAACGGCAGGATGCTGAGCAGCGACAGGGCGATGCAGACGATGTAGATAATCGTCTTATTGATCTTAAGAGCAACAACGTTGTCTTTGCGAATTTTTGCCATGACTTACATCCCCCTTGCCGCCGCTTGCGCAGCTTTATTCATTTTCTTTTGTACCTTCTTCAGTCTTGCTGCATCGCGGTCACGCATGAAGTAGAACAGCAGTCCCGACAGAATGCCTGCAATGACGAACATAATCATACTCGCAGCCGCAGCCGTGTTATACATATAGCTGCCCTTGAAGGCTTGCCCGTAAATGAACACGGAGGTAGTCATTGTAGAATCATCCGGTCCGCCGGCAAGGAACATCTGCGGGATATCGAACATCTGCAAGCCGCCGATCATCGATGTAATTAACGTATAAAGCATGATCGTTTTCAGACTTGGCAATGTAACACGGAAGAAAGTCTGGAACCCGCTCGCTCCGTCCATCGCTGCCGCCTCGAACAATGCCGGATTAATACCCATAACGCCAGCGATTAGGATAATCATCGTATTTCCGTACCACATCCAGAACTGGATAAACGCGACAATGCCTCTTGCAGTCGTCTTATCCTGCAGGAAGAAGACGGCGGAATCCGTCCAGCCCAGCATCTCGAACAGGCTGTTTACCGGACCCATCGGGTATGCGAATAAGGAATTAAAAAGGACAGCGATCGTGCTCGCCGTTATAATATTCGGCATATAGAGCAGAACCTTGAACGCCCCTTGTCCCCGCACTTTGCTGCGTCTGCTTGTGAACCAAGCCGTGAGCAGAAGCGCCAGCAGGATCTGGGGAATAAAATTCGCAATCCAGATAATCCCCGTATTAATAAGCGATTTTCGGAAGGAGACGTTATGGAACAGAATATCGGTAAAGTTCTGGAACGGATTGTCGAGAATATGAATCGGCTTCGGGATTAATCCTTTCATATCAGTGAACCCGATGACCGCAGTATACAAAGTCGGATATAACGAGAAAACGAGAAACGCAAGTACAAAAGGAAGACTAAAGAGATAACCGTATTTCGAATAGTTCACGCCCTTATGACGCATGTCCCCCACCCCATCAATTAATATAAGGGGCGGTACGCCGCCCCCAGAGCAATTTCTCGACAGCCTGGGGGCGGTATTCCGCCCCTGTGGCGCCGTATTAGTTGCTGTCGATGCCCAGTTGATCCTTCACTTGCTGCTTAAAGTCCGCTAATGCCTTCTCGCGGGTCTTATTGCCTGCCGTATATTCGCGCACTTGTCCGCGCCACAAAATGTTGATCGACTCATCGTATTGGGTAAGGTTTTTGCCTGATGCATTGGAATTGGCCGGAACAAATACGTCAAACATATTTTGTCCGCCAAGCAGTTCAACTTCGCCATTGGATTTGGACATGACGACAGACGATGCCACGCTGTCCTTCGTACCTTGCTCGCCATCCTTCATCGTGCCGTTCGCCCAATAATATTGAAGACCTGTCTCGGAAGTATCCAGCGTAACCCATTTGATAAAATCAGCAACGGCTGCTTTTTTCGCATCATTTTTAGCCACGTCCTTGTTAGCAAGGAGCCAAGTACCGCCCCAGAAGAAGCCCGTCGGCGGCTCTGTAACGGCCCAATCGCCATTCGTATCCTTCACTTGACCGTTCATGACGTAGTTAATGAGCCAAGCTGGACCGAAAAAGCCGAAGATCGGCTGTTTGCCGGTGCCGGACATATCCGCGTACCAAGCTTCCGTCCAGTCTTGCGTATCGTTATGATAGCCGTTGTCCTTCAGCTTCTTGGACAGATCAAGGAACTGTTCGCGCTTCGGATCAATATTAAGCTTGCCGTCGACAATCCAGCCTGCATCCGAGCTGTTCTCGATCGGGTGCCAGATGTCGCCGTCGCCCGAAACGATGCCATAGCCCTTAGCCTTCAGCTTGGCTGCTGCATCGAAAAACTTATCCCAGCCGGGACCTACTTCGTTCTTAATGGCTGCGGAATCATCCGTGCCAAAAACATCTTTCGCAATCGAACGGCGATAGATAAAGGCGCCGCCAGTCGCTTGATAAGCAAGGCCTTTCAGCTGGCCGTCCTTGCTGCCGATATCCACGGAGTATTGAGCGATTCCAGCGTCTTTCACCATTCCATCGTCAAGACCGAGATCGGCATAATTAGCCGCATAGCCGGCCGCATCCCCTTGTGTATACTTGAGGACGAAAGCAGCTTCGGCCGCATAAATATCCGGTGCATCCTTGCCGCCGCCAGCGAGGGCCTGGTCAAGAGCCGGTTGATAAGCTCCATCTGTCGTTGCGATTACCGTCGTCTTGAACTCGACATTCGCATCCGGATGGGCTTGAAGATACTTAGTCGTCATGTTGGGAATTTCATCGGTGAAGCTCCAGAGGTTGATGGTGACCTTTTCTTTGGGTTTGTCGGTCGCCGCAGGCTCAGAACTGCTGCCTGGCTGATTTGTTGCTCCGTTGCTAGGAGAGTTTGTGTTCCCGCTGCAAGCAGCGAGAACCGAGGTTAACAAGATAATTGCAGTGGTTGCAGCTAAAAAGCGTTTCATATCTTTATCCTCCCTTTTATACGCTTACAGTTACTTTGTAACCGCTGTCATCATTATAGAGCGTGTCGTATAAGCGTATAAGGAACCTGCGATTGGGAGAAATTCCACTTTTATTGGATCGACGAATCGGTGTCCAGCACTTGATGCCGGTATTGGCTGGGACTCGTCCCCTCATTGTCTTTGAATACTTTGATAAAATATTTATCCGTCTGGTAGCCGACCCTCTCGGCAATTTCCCAGATCGGCATTCTTGTCGTCACCAGCAGCTCCTTCGCTTTCTGCAGTCTTCTCCGTGTCAGATAGTCGCTGAAGGTAACACCGGTCTGTTCCTTAAACAGCACGCTGAAATAGCTTGCATTCAAGTGCAGCTGCTCCGCTACTTGCTTCATGCTGATCGATTCATGCAGGTGGTTATAGATATAACTGATGGCGTCTTTAATCGATGTCCCATACCGCGCTTCATCACGGCCTACTTCAAGAAGCTTGTGGTCCACAAGCTTCTCCATCGCATCCAAGCGCTCCCTGCCGCTGTCGACCGCAAGCGCTCTTTGCACCGCATCAATCAAGATCGATTTGTCGAGAGGCTTGAGAATATATTCGAACACGCCGAGCTGCAGCGATTTCTTCGCATATTCAAATTCGGCATAGCCGGAAATGACAATGACAACAGGCAGCTGACTGCGCGAAGCCACCCGCTCCAGCATTTGCAGACCGTCGACCTCAGGCATCCTCACATCGGTAATGATAATATGCGCTGTATTCGTTTCCAGCCATTCCAGCGCCTCAACCCCGCTGGCCGCACTCTCGATCCGGTGTTCGCCTGCCGACCATGCGAGAAGCGTCTTCTGTATGCCCAGTCTTGTGCGTGGTTCATCATCCACAATCAATATCGTTCTCAAGACAGTCCATCTCCTTCTGGGGGGATCGTAATGTCAAAGCTTACTGTCGTTCCTGCGCCTGCCCTGCTGTCGATTTGCAAGCCGCTTCCGCGCTCACGTTCCAGTGTGTTCCGGTAATACAGCTTAAGCCGCCGCTGCACGTTGGACATGGCAACCCCTGCTCCCTTTTTGAGTTCTTGGGAAGGGACACCCTCGATGCTCTGCATGAGCTTGGCCAATGCCTCTGCGTCCATACCCACTCCGTCGTCGATTACAGCAATGGTCGCAAAGCCGGGTTTGGCTGAAAATACACGGATTGTGACCGAGCCTGGCGTAATCCGGCTTTCCACGCCATGCAGAATCGCATTCTCTACTAACGGCTGGATAATCAGCTTAGGAATCGGAACCTGCAGCAGCTGTTCATCTGCCTCGATGCTCCATTGCAGCCGGTCGATCAGCCGCATCTTCATAATTTGCAAGTAACGCTGCGCATGCTCCAGCTCATCGCGAATCGTAACCTTTTCGTCGTTGTCAGCCGCACTGCCAATAACATACCGGAATAGTCCGGACATGGCGAGAATCGTCTGCGCAAGCTCGCTTTCTTCTTTTTCCTCCAGCGACCAATAGAAAGCCTCCAGCGTGTTGAACAGAAAATGCGGATTGATCTGCGCCTGCAGTGCCTTGAGCTCTGTACGGCTCTGCGTAATTTCCTTCTCATACACGACTTGGATCAGTTCATTCATATGGGTGACCATCTGGTTGTACGTGTTGTTCAGCTCGTTGATTTCCAGCGTCCGGAAGTAGTTGCGGCCTGCCGGAATGACTCTCAGTCCGCCAAACCGGGCACGCCGCATGCTTCTCATCAACTGCTGGATCGGACGGGTGATCATCGTAGAGAGCGGCAGTGTTAACAGCAGAAAAGCTAGAGCAGCGATGCCGATGGACACATAAATGGCGGTTCGCAGCACGGAAATGCCTTCTGTCGCCGCCTCGACCGGCATAAGCAGCACCAGCTTCCAGTCCGCCAGTTTGGAATGCTGCCTGACGGCAAGCATCGATTCCTGCTCAAGAGTAACCGTGCTGCCTGTTTGCGCAAGCACCGCCTTCGCTGCCTCATCGTCGATATCGGAAATAATCGGGTTGCCTTCGCTATCGCTGAGCAGCATTAACTCCCTGCTTCTGAACGGATTCTTCTCCTCCTTCTCCGTCTCTGACTCATACATATTGAAGTACTCGCGGTATACATGAACGACTAAATAGCCGCCAGGCAAATAGGAATTATCCAGCAGATTGATACGCCGGATTGCAAGCACCGAGTCCGGCACGCGGGGATCGATGCCTACCCAGGCAATGCGTCCTTTCTTTTCATCCGCTCGTGTAAGCGCATTCACAGAAATGCGTTTTATACTTGAATCATCAAGGGGAAACAGCCGTCTGTTATCCAGCGTGTACAGCTCAAGCGAGCTTATGCCGGCGGAGTAGGCCATATAATTGTTGGCGATTTGGAGCAAGGACTGGCGTTCGTTAAAATTGGACGGCATTCCCTTCGCTTCTTTTAGCAGCAGCTTCTGTACATAGGAATCCGTCACCACCTGAGTGGTCAGCGAATCGATTTGTTCAAGTAGCACATCCAATCGGCCGTTAGCCTGAATCGCGGTCTGCTGAATATGTTTTTCCGCGCTTTGCTTGAGCAATACGGAAACTTCACCATAAATAAACGCACCCGCAAAGATCAGTACGAGAATCATGGTTAGCGTAAAACCGACGAAAATCTGATTTCTCAGCGTATTAATCTCGCGTAAATTGTTGATCCGGTCCGCCCACGTTCTCACATGCAACCAATCCTCGCTTCAGTAGGTTCTAGGTTCAACGTACCTCATTCAAAATGGAGTGTCAATTGATTGTTGCTGGACAAACAACGGGCAAACAACTAAAGATTTTGGTATTATTCATAAACATATTAGGATGCCGGGCACTAGAAAAAGTGGCTAAAATAAAGGGTGAACACGATTTCTCAGATAAGGGGATGGTCTGACATTGAAGAACGCTGTTAAGCGGAATGAACCGCTTGTTACCCATATCTATACCGCCGATCCCTCGGCTCATGTATTCGAGGGCAAGCTATACATTTATCCGTCGCATGACCTGAATCATGAACAAATATCGAATGACAACGGCGATCAATACGACATGGAGGACTACCATGTGCTGTCGCTGGAGGACGAGAACTCCCCTTGCGTTGACCACGGTGAAGTGCTTCATCTGCGCGATATTCCGTGGGCGAAGCAGCAATTGTGGGCACCGGACGCAGCTTACAAGAACGATACCTATTACCTGTTCTTCCCGGCGCGTGATCACGACCATATCTTCCGGATCGGCGTAGCAACCAGCTCGTCGCCAGCCGGGCCGTTCGTGCCGCAGCCAGACTACATTCCCGGCAGCTTCAGCATCGATCCGGCTGTCCTCGTTGATGGCGATAGAGCCTACATGTACTTCGGCGGCTTATGGGGCGGACAGCTGGAGAAATGGCAGACCGGCGAATTTATCGGGGATGCTGAAGGGCCCGCTTCCGAAGCGCCTGCCTTGGGTCCGCGAGTGGCCGAGCTGTCTGGCGACATGCTGACCTTCAAAGAAACACCACGCGAGATTTCAATTGTCGATTCTTCCGGCCAGCCGATTTTAGCGGGTGACGAGGATAGACGGTACTTCGAAGGTCCATGGATGCATACGTACAACGGCAAATATTATCTCTCGTATTCGACAGGCAGCACGCATAAGCTCGTCTACGCTATTGGCGACAATCCGTACGGGCCTTTCACTTTCCAAGGCACGATTCTGACGCCGGTCATTGGCTGGACGACCCATCATTCGATTGTCCAATTCCAGGACAAATGGTATCTGTTCTACCACGACAGCTCCCTGTCCGGCGGTGCCGACAACAAGCGCTGCGTGAAGTATACAGAGCTGAAGTACAACGCTGATGGCACGATTCAAACGATCGATCCATATGGCGCTGAATAAACGCAGAAAGAGGGAGGAGCTTGTGAAAAGCTCCTCCCTCTTTCTGCATTCCCCCCTGAAATGAGGAACAACATGCAAATTTGCATGTTGTTCAGCCTCAAAAGCTCCAAAACAGCTGTCAAAATGCAAAAGTACATTTAGAAATGGCTATAACGGCTGAAAAGGCTCTATAACGCCCAAACAAAATGCACATTTGCATTTTGGAGCGATAAATCGCCGAAAAACCGGCATCCCACATGTACTTTTACATTTTGATCCGCTGATTGCTGCAGCCAATGGCAGCCTGAACTCGCAAAGTATGACCGCCATACCTTTTCTGGCAAGACTAAACCGAGGGAAGAGCTTCTAAGCTCCTCCCTCTTTTTGTCTATATTTTTAGAGCTCAAGCGTACCGAGTCTTGCAGATCATCCAACAGTATCGAATAATGAAGATAGCATGACAATAGTTGTAGCTGGATAAAGACTGGAGGAGCTATCACGTGAAATATGACTGCTTAATTGTAGATGACGAGGATGTCCTCTCTCAAAGCACCTGCGAGTATTTTAATCTATTTGGCGTGAAAACAGCCTGGGTCGCCGATTCCACGGCCTGTCTGAATTTTTTTCAAGAAAATTCTGCGGAAGTCATCTTACTCGATATTAACTTAGGCAATTCCTCGGGCTTTGACCTGTGCAAAAGACTTCGCGAGACGATCAGTGTGCCGATCCTGTTCATTAGCGCCCGCACAAGCGATGACGATATGCTGCTCGCCTTAAATATTGGCGGAGATGATTATATTAAAAAGCCGTATTCCCTCTCCGTGCTGCTGGCCAAAGTAAAAGCCGTTCTGAAGCGGTATCAGGCCCAGGATGTGAAATCGGTCATTTCCGGCGGAATCAAAATCGATTATGAGTTAAGACGTGTGTTCGTCCAAGGACAGGAAATCACACTCAAGTCTATGGAGTATAAGCTGCTGACCTATCTGGTTGAAAATAAAAACCGTATCGTTTCCAAAGATGAAATTTTCCGAAAGGTATGGGAGGATTACATCGCCGGAGACAATACGTTAAACGTTCATATCCGCCGCCTGCGCGAGAAGATTGAACAAAATCCGAATGAACCCCGCTATATCAAAACCGTATGGGGTACAGGCTACGTATTCGAAGAGGACAAGTCATGAGGATCAAGCCGCTGCTTGTGCTTGCTCTAACGCTTCTTGCTGTTGGCGTTCTTTTCCCCCTGTATCTGTTCCGCACTGCGCCGGTTGCGCAGCTAGACCTCGTTCAAGCCAATGATATCGTCAAAACCGTCTCGGACAACTGGCTGCAGGTGCAGGATACAGCAAGCTTGCCGGAATTACCTTATGAATTCGATTATGCTGTTGTCGATTCAAAAGGCCAGCTTATCGCCTCTACTCGGAATGGACAATATGAGAGCATCAATTATGCGATTCGCAACAGAGACACGCTTGTGGACATCGACAAAGGCGGTCAGATTGTAGGAAAAGTCGTCTTTTATAACGATACAGCCGTCACTTGGAAAGCCTATCGAACGACTTTGATTATCGCCTACATGAGCTTTCTAGCCTTATTATTGGCCGTCTATCTCGTCTATACGGCTTATTTGAACCATACGATCATCCGCCCGTTTCATAAGATGAAAAGGTTTGCGGGCAACATTGCAGCAGGAAATCTTGATGTTCCGTTAGCAATCGACCGGTCCAATATTTTCGGCGTGTTTACCGAAAGCTTTGATATGATGCGGGAACAGCTGCATCTTGCTCGTGAAAGTGAACGGAAAGCCAATCAAAGCAAAAAAGAGCTTGTCGCCTCATTAAGCCACGATATTAAAACGCCTCTTGCATCTATAAAAGCAGTGTCTGAGCTTATGCTTGTGACTGCCGGGAGCGAGCGGGCTGCTGAACAGCTAATGGCCATCGGAATGAAAGCCGATCAAATCGAAGCTCTGCTGACCAACCTGTTCGACACAACCATGAAGGAGCTTCAGGAGCTGACGGTGACGGTCGCCGAGATGCCAAGCACCACCCTGCCAGACTTAATCCGAAATGCGGATTATGAGTTCCGGGTAAAGCCGTATGACATTCCGGATTGCTTCATTGTGGCCGATGTATCGCGGCTGCAGCAGGTGCTCGATAACCTGATCAGCAATTCCTACAAGTATGCGGGAACACCGATTGCGATCAGCACAACTATCGAAGACGGCTTCCTCGTCCTGGAGATTGCTGATTACGGGGACGGCGTCCCCTCTGAAGAGCTCCCCCTCCTGTTCAACAAATATTACCGCGGGAAAAATGCAGAAGGTGTCGGCGGTTACGGACTCGGGCTGTACATCAGCAGCTATTTGACGGAGAAAATGTTAGGCGAACTCCATGTTAAAAAGCAGAAGGACGGCTTCACCGTTATATTAATGCTGCGCCTGGCGGAGTAAATTCGATATCGTTGCCGATTTAAGAATTGGTTAAGGAACCGGCAAAGACCCATTAAGAAAGGGCGTGACATAATGAGGCTGTACAGAGATACAGTCTCATTTTTTAGTTTGCTTAGGAGGTTCATACATGCAAAAAGCTATTTTATCGACGAAGAAGCTGTGCAAAACGTTTTCCATTGGCGGAAACCAGCAGCATGTTCTGAAAAATCTGGACGTTCAAATTACCAGTGGAGATTTTACCGTTATTATGGGGTCATCCGGGGCCGGGAAATCGACGCTGCTCTATGCGCTCTCCGGCATGGATAAGCCGACGCTAGGTGAAATCTATTTCGGCGATCAAGAAATATCCAAGCTCTCCAACGACAAGCTTGCCGTATTCCGGCGGAATCACTGCGGCTTTGTTTTTCAGCAAATCTATCTCATGGACAATATGAGCATTCTGGATAACATCATAGCCAGCGGCCTGCTGGTCACGAGAAACCATAAGGCGGTCATCCAGCGGGCGAAGCAGCTTCTGCTTCGGTTAAATCTTGATGAGACGATGTGGCGCAAATTCCCTGCTCAAGTGTCGGGGGGCGAAGCACAGCGTGCTGCTATCGTTCGTGCGTTAATCAATAACCCGGAAATTTTGTTTGCAGACGAGCCGACAGGCGCGCTCAATTCGGCCTCTGGCAAAGCCGTTCTGGACACGCTGACGGAAGTAAACGAGCAGGGACAAAGCATTGTGATGGTCACCCATGATTTGAAATCGGCGCGGCGCGGCAACCGCATTATCTACCTGCGGGATGGGGTCGTATGCGGCGAATGCCAGCTAGGCAAGTATGTCAGCGGTGACAGGGAACGGCATGAGAAGCTAAGCTCCTTTTTGCAAGAGATGGGGTGGTAGAGTGCGGAAGATTATGATGCTGGCTGCTGCGAATATCCGTAAAAACAAAAGTCAGGCGGGCAGCCTGCTCCTCTTTGTCCTCATCGCGGTTCTGTTTCTGAATGCAGGCTTGGTGATGCTGCTGAACTTTGACAAGTTTTTCGATATCCGGGCCGAGCAGCGCCACACCCCCCATCTCACCGTCCTGCAAAAATCCGAGTACACCAAAGAGGAGCAGCTGGACTGGCTGAAGCGGTATCCCGGCGTCAACGAAGCGGAGAAGCTGGCTGTATTAGCGGATTACGGCGAATACTTTATGCACGGATCTAAAAACGTTGCCGCCGTTATTTTTCAAAACGCCAACGACCGCTCGTCGATGAACCCATTCAGGCTGGTAGGGGAATCGCTGCCCCTCGAAAATAACGGTATTTATGTCCCTTACATTATGAAGGTCGCAGGCGATTATCGTCTCGGCGATGACTACCGGCTGAACTTTGACGGCCAAGAGCTGCATTTCACCATTGCCGGTTTCACCGAAGAGATTACTTTCGGCGCTCTGATGAGTGATTTATATCGTTTTTATGTGCCGGATAAAGCGTTCGCAGCAATGTCCGCCCGGTTTCCGGATAGCCAGAGCTATTTACAGACGGCCCGGATGGAAAAAAGCAGCTTGGGGACGCAGGCTCAGCTGGATTATGAGAAAGCATTTTATCATACTGAGGAAATGAAAAATGTATCATCGCCCTTTGTGTTTGCCCTTAGTTATAATGCGGCAAAAGAGGCACGGTCAACGGTCTCTATCACCGCCTTGCTGATTACAGCCTTTGCACTAATTATGCTGATCGTCAGCCTGATTGTTATTCACTTCGGCATTGTCAACAACATCGATGAGGGCATGACAAACATCGGTGCGTTGAAGGCATTGGGTTATAAAAGCAGTCAGATCATGCTTTCCATCGTATTGCAATTCTCAAGCATCGCCTTAGCTGGCGGACTGATCGGAATCGCCGCATCGCAGCTCTTACTGCCTATTCTGGCAGCAATTATGGAGTCTCAATCAGCATTGATCTGGAAGCCTGGTCTGGATGCTGGATTAGCGTTCAAATCCTTGTTGTTTATCCTTTTTCTGGTGCTGGCGGTATCCTTATGGGCTGTGAAACGTATTTTCAAGCTCCCTCCTCTGATTGCTTTGCGCGGCGGACTGCACACGCACAGCTTCAAGCGAAACACGCTTTTGCTTGAAAAAACACAAGGTCCCCTACCCCTTATTCTGGCTATGAAGCAGCTTATGCAGAGCAAGAAGCAGGCTGTTATGGTTATCGTGGTCATCGCAGCGATGTCCTTCGCTTCAGTCGCAGGAATGTCCGTTTATTATAATATTGGGGTTAAACCGGATGTTTTTCTGTCGATGATTGCAGGCGAGAATGCAGATGCCGCCTTTGTTCTGAAAGACCGGAGCCTTACCGATGAGGTTGTACGAAAGCTGCAGCAGCGGCCAGAGGTACGCAAGGCGTTCGGTTATCAGCACATTCCACTGGTCGCGGAAAACATCGATGTCTCCGGCTTCATTACGAAGGATTTCGGGCAGCGCGAAGTGAATATGCTGTTCGAGGGGCGTTACCCTAAGCATGACAATGAGGTGGCTGTCGGATACACCTTTGCGGCGGCGGCTGGCAAGAAGATCGGTGATGCGGTTATGGTAAATGCGGGCGGTCAGGAAAAAGAGTTTATCATCACCGGATTCATTCAAAGCATGAGCAGCGGCGGCCTCAATATGATGATGACCTATGACGGCATTCTTACAATCAAACCGGATTTCACCTTTGATCAGATTTGTGTGTATCTCGCAGCTGGCACGGATACGACTGCATTTCTTCAAAGCGTAAAAGCGGCAGAAGGCAATATTTTTAGCTATGCCGTGAACACAAAAGAGCTAATCCGTACACAATTTAGCCAGATTGGCGATATTTTTGCCGTTGTTGCCGCAGGAATGCTTGCTGTCACCATGCTGGTGGTGCTACTGATTTTGTACATGGTCATTAAGACGATGATTCTCCGCAAAAAGCGTGAGCTCGGTTTACAAAAGGCCTTAGGCTTTACTACCTTTCAGTTGATGAATCAAACCGCATTTCATTATACGCCAATTATTCTAATTGGAACGATCCTCGGCAGTTCAGGCGGATATTTCGGCTTAAATCCGATACTGTCTTTGTTTATGCGCGGTGCGGGTATTGTAAAAACCAACCTGCCTGCTCCCGCAGCATGGACCATTATAACGTGTATCGTACTAACTGGTTTAGCTTATCTTGTCTCGATGCTGATCTCCTGGAGGATACGCAAAATTTCGCCATATTCGTTAATTAGCGAGTAGTGTGCGAGAGTATATAAATCAATCGCCAAGCATGAATCGATAGAACAGTCTAAGGGCCATCCTTTGCCGGATGGCCCTAGTCTATATTTTCGTGGTATATCTAGCGAACCTTCCTAACAGGTATCCAATACTCCACTGCAACCTCTTCTGTCATGATCTGCTTCTCTACGCCGATCTGAATGTCTGGTCCAACCTGTACAGTAGGCCCCTCGATCTGTTCATATCCAGAGCGGGGGAACCATTCTCCATAAATTTGCTGCCATTTTTCCGGTCCCCACGGAACTTTCACATCGATCACAACCCATGTCGCAGCCGGTACGTGCAAGCGAGTGAATTTGTCAGGGCATGCCTCGGTTGACGAAACGGCCAAATAATAATCGTAATCACCCTTCGTGCGTCCAGCCCCTTCTCCTACATTCACATGAGCCATTCCGAATGGTTCCACGTTATTCAGTGATTTCAGCTCGGCATAAGTGTCATGATTCACCGACCGCCACACTTGTTCGACACCAGGATGCTCCCCCATCTCAATGGGTGTAACCCGGTTCGTTATCCCGATCACTTGAAAAGCTTCCTTATTCTCGATTCTAAACTTCATCGGTTCGCCTCCTCCAATCATTAGACGAAAGGTCATTGGCGGATATACTTTGAGCGACTGATTCGTTGCTCTCATTTCTGTAGGTGTCATCCCGTGCTGACTTTGGAACGCTCGTGTAAAAGCATCAGGGGAATGGTATCCATACTTCACGGCAACATCAATTACTTTCATCGTACTGTTCTGCAGTTCTAGTGCAGCAAGCGTTAGACGTCTGCGGCGAATATATTCTTGAAGCGGTATGCCTGCCAAGTAGGCGAACATTCTTTTAAAATGATACACCGAGCAATACGCACGTCTAGCTAGCTCCTGCTCATCCACTTCATTCTCCAAATTCTGTTCGATATAGGCTAATGCTCTATTTAAATTTTCAAGCATATTCATTCCAACGACCTCCCTTCTCACTCAGACTAGCAGGATATATCATTTAGCATCCGACTTATTCCGTTCAACTATTGCAGGGGCGTTCTACAAACCATCAATTAGAAAATTGTATGTATCCATTGAAAAGCTTTATAACGGAGGAAAAACTCCCAATGATAGACTAATATAATCAACTGCTTTTTTCCACGACTATAAATACCACTTATCCCTTAGGTTTAATTTCATATGATGAAATGGAGGAAATCAAATGTCCCGCCGTAAACAGCTTAAGCTTGGCGCTATCTTGCATGGAGTAGGCGGCAGCCATACGGACTGGCAGCATCCCGACGTGTCGCCTGATGCGAGTATAAATATTGATTTCTATAAAAAACAGGCATTAAAAGCGGAAGAGGGCAAGTTTGACCTTGTCTTCATCGCAGACGGACTGTACATTACAGAGAAATCGCTGCCGCATTTCCTTAATCGCTTCGAGCCGCTCACCCTTCTGTCGGCTATTGGCTCCGTCACTTCCCGCATCGGTCTAGTCGGCACACTCTCTACCTCTTATAGTGAACCCTTTAACGTGGCGAGACAATTCGCCTCGCTGGATCAAATCAGCCGCGGACGTGCGGGCTGGAATCTCGTCACCTCCTATATGGAAGGATCAGCTGCCAACTTCGGCAAGGAAAATCATATCCAGCGGGAAGAGCGTTATAAGATTGCACAAGAATATCTGGATGTCGTTCGCGGATTGTGGGATTCCTGGGAGGACGACGCGTTTGTGGTGGACAAGCAAAGTGGACAGTTTTTCGATCCTGATAAGCTGCACACGCTCCATCATAAGGGCCAATATTACTCCGTCAGAGGTCCGCTTAACATTTCCCGTTCCAAGCAAGGGCAGCCAGTAATCTTTCAAGCGGGATCATCCGAAGACGGCCGCGCGCTGGCTGCAAGGGAAGCCGATGCCGTCTTCACGGGCCTTGAATCCATTGAGGACGCCAAAACATTCTATGCCGATATTAAAGCCCGGGCAGCAGGTTTCGGACGCTCTCCTGACGCTATCAAGATTTTCCCGGCCATTGGCCCCGTTGTAGGCCGGACAACTGAAGAGGCGGAACGCAAATATCAGGAAGTAGCCAATCTGGTCACGGTGGACAAAGCACTTGATTACTTAGGACGGTACTTCAATCATCATGACCTGTCTCAGTATCCGCTTGACGCGCTGTTCGAGGATCTTGATATTTATAATTGGCCGAGCATTCGCAGCGGCAATGAGATCATTAAACGGCAAGCCAAAGAAGAACAACTAACTTTACGTGAGGTTGCTCTTCGCGTCGCAACACCGCGCCCAGGCTTTATCGGCACTCCAGAAAGGGTGGCTGATCTTATTGAACAGTGGCTGGAAGAAGATGCTGCGGACGGCTTTATTGTTGGCGCTGCCGTACCGAGCGGATTAGACGACTTCGTCGATGAGGTTGTTCCGCTCCTGCAAGCTAGAGGCATTTACCGCAAGGAATATGAATCGGATACGCTGCGCGGCAATCTGGGTGTGCCTGTTCCAGCTAACCGATATGCCAAAGAACGATAATGCTCATGGCGGCTGTATGGGACGTGCACATGCAAACACCAATACAGCCGCTGATTCCGTGCAAAATAAAAAGAAGAACGCTCCAGTCCGTTAGACCGAAGCGCTCCCCTTCCAGCATACACGTATTAAGCATGAAGCAGCCTCGTCGTTTGCAAATTCAATTTATAGCTTTTAATCCATATTCCCGAATTGTTCCGCTCAAACTCAGGAATCCGCTCAAATCCCAGATTCTCATAGAGACGGACCGCATCCGACATCATATCCGATGTGTTCAGATAAAGATAATCCTTGCCCTGGTCTGCAGATAGACGAGCGCAATGCTGAAGGAGCGCTGTAGCAACGCCTTTGCCTCTTGCGGACGGATGGACAGCAAGCAAGCGGACAAATGGAGCACCGGCCCGGCGCTTCTCGATATCCGATTCTGACAAGGATGGCCCGAACAAGAAGACGCTGCCCGCCACCTTATTCTCATACACGGCATGGAGCTTATGCCAAGCTTCGCTGCTGCGGGCATTATATAAAATATCTTCCCGATAGCCTGACCACACCTCCTCCGGCAAAACCTGCGCATATTGCACGTAAGCATCCAGCAGCAGACTTTCGATTTCAGGCAGATCACTTGCCGTAGTCTCACGAATAATGACTTGACCGGTTCCCATACAATCACCCCGCTATTGAAATTAAAAGACTAAGCGAATGAAAACTAAATTATTCCAATTGATCAACTTGGTTTTAAAATTACTCTTTTGCAAAGCAAAAGTAAATGCTCTGCCTAATAAAGGTGTTCTATCTGTCTATTGAAATTGTCTATCTCTGTTTGCGGGATAATAAAAAAGAGAACGCCATAACGCTCGTTCCCCTGCAATTTCATGCATTCACTGCTGTTGCATACCGTCTTCGACCCGTTTCATAAACTCATCAACGGCACTGTAGCCGTGCTGCTTCAAATACCAGTTATTCGCGGCTGCTTCGATTAATCCGGCCACATCACGCCCCGGCTGAAGCTGAATTTCAATATGCGGAATTTGAACGCCGAGATATTCCGTGAACTGAGGTATAACCTCCAGCTCGTTGTTCAGCGAATTTTCCTGCCATGGAGAGAGCTCGATATCGAGTACAATTCGCGTCTCATCTTGGAAAGCTCTGCGTCCGTACTGGCGTACGACATTGATCAGCCCAACGCTGCGCAAGGCAAGAAACTCACGAGCTGTCACGTTATGTGTGCCCAGAAGAGTAGACGGACCAAGCTTCTTAAGTACGACAATATCGTCCGCAACAAATCGATGTCCTCTTCGGATCAGCGTATGAGCGGTCTCACTTTTGCCAATTCCCGATTTGCCGCGCAGCAGAATGCCGATGCCCGAGACATTTACACATACGCCGTGAATGGACACTTCCGGTGCCAGCGCTTTGACCAGATAGCCGTCCAGCTTGGCAATAAACTCCGTCGTCTTCTCTGGTGTACGCAATAACGGTATGCCCTCCTGCTCGCAGAACAGCGTCAGATAAGGAATTTCCTGCTGTCCTGACGTCACAATAAAGCATGGCGGATGATACTTCACGATGTTCCCGATATGAAGCAACCGCTCCTCTACAGTCAGCGTCAGCAAATAGTTGATCTCCTTGCGTCCCAGCACTTGCACCCGTTCCATCGGGAAAAAATCGAAGTACCCGACAAACTCGAGTCCCGGTCTATGCGTCCGCGGACGGGAAATGACACGATCCATCCGGTCGGCTCCTGCAAGTACTTCTAATTGGAACGCTTCAGTTAGACGTTTCACTGTAATTGTTTTCATTCGTGCTCCCCTTTCTGCAGGGCGTACCCTTATCTTCTTTACAAAAAAAACATAAATCGCCTGTGAAGCAAGGCCGTCAAATTGTCTTCCTGTTATCGTTATGAGTTCAGCTGAATAATTACCAGTTCAAAATGCTGATGAATTCGCGTTATTGCGCAATAAAAATGGCGTTGTTGTCTACTTATATTACCATAAATCCGGGCTTCAATTGCGGGCAAACTATAGGGAAATCAGCCTGTATCAAGGAGCGCTATTCAGCACCGCAAATAAAATAACCTCCACCAAAAAATTTTTCTTGCTCATTAAACTTTATCCTGCTATTATACAGAGGTATGATTTTGGAAAGCTAATATTCAGTCATGTAGGATCTTTCCAAGCAGATAATCTTTGACCACTTCCACCAAGAAGTTAAGGCCATACGGACAGCCGGGTCAAATGCCGATTGGCAACTTTCGTTGCCTTATTGATTGAGTTAAAAGCTCAAATTTTATAAGTTGGTTACTTTACAACCAGTGCATATGCACGTCAACTTGTGAAACGGTCAATAAGAGTGGTAAAAGTAATTATTTGCTATATAGACTCTGATCCTAACATGATATTTGAATATTAAAGGCTTCTCCATGAAACGATGTGTTTTGTGGCGGACTGGCGAGCACGCATGTCCAGTCATGTCTTTTAATAATTTAAATATCAAGCAAGTGTGATGCGCATGAGGCGTATTTCGCTTGCTTTTTTTGTTACCGTTTTGCATAAAAAAATACTTTATTTGGATGAGGAGAATGAAAAATGGGAAAAGCACTAGTCATCGGCGCGGGCGGCGTAGCATCAGTAGCAATTCATAAATGCGTTCAAAACAGCGAAGTTTTCGAGGAAATCTGCATTGCCAGCCGTACAAAATCCAAATGCGATGAGATCAAAGCTAAATTGGATGGCGGCAAAACGAAAATTACGACTGCACAAGTCGATGCCAACAATGTAGAAGAGCTGATCGCTCTGATCAACGAAGTGAAGCCGGATATCGTTATGAACCTGGCTTTGCCCTATCAAGATCTGACGATCATGGATGCTTGCTTGGCTACTAAGACAAACTACATGGATACAGCGAACTATGAGCCGGAAGATACGGCGAAATTCGAATACAAATGGCAATGGGACTACCGTGAGCGCTTTGAAAAAGCGGGCATCACAGCTCTGCTCGGCAGCGGCTTTGACCCAGGCGTAACTGGCGTATTCTCCGCTTACGCATTGAAGCACTATTTTGACGAAATCGAATATATCGACATTCTGGATTGCAACGGCGGCGACCACGGCTATCCGTTCGCAACGAACTTCAACCCGGAGATCAACATCCGTGAAGTATCTGCTAACGGACGCTACTGGGAAAATGGCGAATGGATCGAAACAAAGCCGATGGAAATCAAACGCACGTACGACTTCGCTGAAGTTGGCGAAAAAGATATGTACCTGCTTTACCATGAAGAGCTGGAATCCCTTGCACAAAACATTCCTGGCCTGAAACGTATCCGTTTCTTCATGACGTTCGGTCAAAGCTACCTCATGCACTTGAAGGCGCTTGAGAATGTAGGCATGACTTCCATCGAGCCGATCGAATACGAAGGCAAGCAGATCATTCCACTTCAATTCCTGAAGGCTGTACTTCCAGACCCGGCTTCCCTGGGACCTCGTACAGTGGGCAAAACGAACATCGGCTGCATTTTCAAAGGTAAAAAAGACGGCCAAGACAAAACTTACTATGTCTACAATGTTTGCGACCACCAAGAGTGCTTCAAAGAAGTGGGCTCCCAAGCCATCTCCTACACAACTGGCGTTCCTGCCATGATCGGTGCAGCGATGGTTATGACTGGAAAATGGAATAAACCAGGCGTATACAATGTCGAGGAGTTCAACCCGGATCCATTCATGGAAGAGCTGAACAAATGGGGCCTTCCTTGGGTAGAAGACTTCAACCCCGTACTGGTTGACGCATTGCCTGAAGATACGAAGAAGCCGGAGCTTGTTCGCTAAGATGCGGTTCGAGCAATTACCGACACCTTGTTTCGTAGTCGATGAAGCCCTGATCGAGAAAAACTTGAACATTTTGAGCGGTATTATGGAGCGTACAGGAGCCAAAATTATTTTGGCGCAAAAGGCGTTTTCCATGACGACCATGTACCCGCTTATCGGAAAACATTTGAGCGGCACGACTGCAAGCGGCTTGTACGAAGCGCGACTGGGTCATGAGGAGATGGGCAAAGAAAATCACGTCTTTGCCCCTGCCTACCGTGAAGATGAGATCGACGATATTGTAGCGATCTGCGATCACATTATTTTCAACTCCTTCTCACAGTTGGAGAAGTATAAAGCGAAAGCTCTTGCTGCAGGCTGTAAAATAGGCGTTCGCATCAATCCGGAATGCTCCACGCAAGTTGGTCATGAAATCTACGATCCGTGTTCGCCAGGTTCAAGATTCGGCGTAAGACGGGTAGATTTCCAACCGGAGCTGCTTGAAGGCGTGTCCGGATTACACTTCCACACGCTCTGCCAGCAGAACTCCGATGATCTGGAGACGACGCTGAATGCAGTGGAAGAGAAATTCGGCGAGTTTCTGCCGCAAATGGAATGGATCAATTTCGGCGGCGGCCACCATATTACAAGAGAAGACTATGATATTCCGAGACTGGAAGCTTGCATTCGCAGAATGCAGGAGAAGTACGGTCTGAAGGTCTACCTTGAGCCAGGGGAAGCCATCGCGCTTAATGCAGGCTACATGGTTACCTCCGTTCTCGATTTGAACCGGAACGGCATTGACATTGCGATCGTAGATACATCGGCAACCTGTCATATGCCGGATGTGCTGGAAATGCCGTATCGTCCGCCGCTTTTCGGCTCGGGCGAAGCTGGCGAGAAGCCGCATACGTATCGTCTCGGCGGTCCAACTTGCCTTACGGGCGATGTCATCGGGGATTATTCCTTCGATCAGCCGCTGAAGATCGGCGACCGGTTAGTGTTCGGTGATATGGCGATCTACTCCATGGTCAAAACGAACACCTTCAACGGCATGCCTCTGCCGGCAATTGCCGTGCAGGACAAAGACGGCGATTGCCGCGTCGTTCGCGAGTTCGGCTATCAGGACTTCAAGACGCGCCTAGCTTAATGAATTAATGAATAGAAAAGCCTTAACCCTGATTCGTGAGAGGGTTAAGGCTTTTTTTGAATGGACAGAGGTTTTAAATGAATGAGGTAATTTATCGCTGGCTTTTCTGCAGAGCCAGCAAATAAAACATATAATCCGTCGGGACGCCGACATATCCCTGCTGCCTCAGCATTGCGGTGACATTACCCCGATGATAGGTTCCGTGGTTGACCACATGCTGCAGAATGTCAGAGAAGCGAGTATCAAGACTGCCGTACTTTGGATGCTGAATTGTCATTGCCTTGTCAGGATTTGGCGTACGCCGCAGCAACTCACGGAACTGTTCGGTGACACCCGCAAACAGCTGCCGCATCTCACCTGCGGTTTTCCCCTTCGCTTCCTCCATCCAGCCTGGCATCCTCGGAAAAATATCCTCATTGGGGGTTTCTGCGAGCACAAGCCTATAGAGCTGATCAAATAAGTAAATATGACCCAGCGTTTGTGCAACGGACGGGAAGACGCTCGTTATCTCCGCATGAAATACATCCTCTGGAAGCTCATCTATATGAGCAAATAACTGATCGTTCGCCCAAACATGATATTCGTACAATTGATGGGATTGCTGCAGCATCGATGAACACACCTTTCTTTTATACGCTGTCGTTTGGCTGCCTTAGCCTTACCTGTATCGTATACCCGATTCACTGACAACCGCTGTCAGTGAAGATTTAATTGGTGTCGTCAGCATCATAATGTTTGGCGATTCCGTATGCAATTTTCTTAATCTCTTGTTTCAGCTCCAGCGGCTCCAGAATACGAATAGCCTTGCCGAACGTCATCAGATACATTGGAAGGTACTTGTTCATCGTTGGGACATCGAGCAGAAACCTGGCCTCTTGATCGGTCCTTTCCTTTAAAAAGTGGCGCAAATGCCAATGGCTGCAAACTGCGTTCAATGTGTCAGGCTCTCCCCCAATTCGAATCAGGGTGAGCGGCCCAGCCGATTCCCGTCCTTGCTCAGACTGGTCTCGAAAGTAGTCTGACGCGGAGAACCGCTCCGGTATTTCGAAGCGTGCTTCTGTCCGCTCCAGCCCCGTCATACGGTCCACACGGAACGTCCGCACCGCTTGTGACCGGTGACAGAACGCGACAGCATACCATATATTCCGGTCGTAAGCTAATCCGTGCGGATCAACATCCCGCTCTTCAGCCTGCTCGGCATTCGCTTTGCGGTAGGCGATACGGACCGTTTGTCCTTCCTTTGCCGCTTGCTCCAAGTCCTTTAACAAGGGCACGACAAATGGCGGAATCGACGGCGCAATCACATCCAGCCCGCTTGTCTGACGGGACAGCTCATGGCGCTGCTCCTCATGCAGTCCGCTCTCCACCTTCTTCAGCGCACTTTCCAGCTCCTCTGTATAGGGATAGCCCGCCCCTTGCGTAAACTTAAACGCGTCTACAAGCGCCTTGAGCTCTACGGAGTTGAAAAACAGCGGCGTTTCCTTGAAGCTGTCCATAATGTGAATACCGCCATCATGGCCAGCTTCCGCCACGACAGGTACGCCACTGGCACATAGTGCATCGATATACCGGTACACACTACGGACGCTGATCTCCAAGCTGTCTGCAATCTGCGCCGCAGTAAATTTTCTTCCGGAGCGCAGCATCCAAAGCATAGACAGCATGTTATCCCATTTCGCCACCGGAAGCACCCTCTTCTGATTTTTCTCCTATTTTACTGGACAAGGCCGAATCATTCAATAATTTAGAAAACTAAAACAGCCATCAACGACTCACCGGTCGTCAATGGCTGCTTTGTATTTGCTTAGTTTGCGATTTGAATTAGCTTCAAGAGAACTACGACTGCTTCTGCTCGGGATGCGGTCGCCAGCGGCGCATATTTATTGCCGCCTCTTCCTTGCACGATTCCTTGCTCAGCGATCTCCGTAATTGCACCCTTCGACCAAGCTGGAATATCCGCATCGTCCGCAAAGGTTGTCACTGCAGCTGTCTCAGGCTTCATATGTTGGGCATTGGCCAGCATGACAGCCATCTCTGCGCGCGTAATAAGTCCGTGCGGCCGGAAAGTACCGTCAGAGTAGCCGTTAATGATTCCTTCCTTGACCGCGAGAGCGATATAATGTTTGGCCCAGTTTCCTATCGCTTCGTTATCCGTGAAACGTAATTCTGAACCTTCACCCTGAATTTGAAGTGCCTTAACGAGCAAAACTGCGAATTCTGCTCTCGTAATCGGTGCATTCGGCCGGAACGAGCCGTCTGAGTACCCCGAAGTAATTCCTAACGATGCTGCTTGAATAATTGCAGCTGAAGCCCAATGCCCCTGTATATCTATAAACTGAGGAGACGTTGTCCCGCCATCCGATTTTTTAAGAACGGGCAGCACAGCAAACTTGGCGAATTGATTCGTTTCCATTGTAATGCTATTACCCTCAACAACACCGCCAAGCTCTATCCACTTCTTATTAACCTCATCATAATAGAAGATAGATGGCTTCTCGTTTTCATTGATTAGGGCAGGATCAAAATTCAGCGAAATCAGCATTTTTTTCACGATCGTGCCTGATGATTTCTTCAGCACCTCGTAAACGGGGCCAACTAAACGTTCACCATGGTTTACTAGCTTCGCTGTGTCAGTGATCTTTCTTACCTGAAGCGTCAAATCCTGCTCCGATACTCCGTTCGGAATGGCAAGAGCGATTTCGCCTTTACGAGTGAAGCTCCCCGATTGTCCTGCTTTTACAAAAATTTCATCATAATCCTTAGGTCCGGCATCAACGCTGCCTGCACCTCCGCTTCCTCCATTTCCTCCATTGCCGCCTCCTGGTGACGGATTCGACGCTACCGTAACTGTCACCGTGTAATCCTTTGTACTGCCGTCTTGTGCCGTCACCGTGTAGATGACCGGAGACGTATAGTCATTCGGCGTTACTCCGCTCGTTTGAGCAGCGTTTCCTATCTTGACTGTCGAGCCTGCCGAGCTGCTGAATGTTGCTGCCAAGGCAGTGACGTTCGTTCCGTACGGCACGGTCAACGTTACGTTAGTTCCATTAATTGTTCCTGTTACCACTGGTGTCAGTCCCGCAAAGCTGAACGTAGTCAGCTCCTTCTCCGTGTTCGACGCAACAGAGACCGTCACTGTGTAATCTTTTGTACTGCCATCTTGTGCTGTCACCGTGTAGATTACCGGAGACGTATAGTCATTCGACGTCACTCCACTCACTTGAGCGACAGTTCCTACCTTAACAGACGAGCCTGCCGAGTTGCTGAATGTTGCTGCCAAGGCAGTTACATCTGTTCCATACGGCACAGTCAGCGTTACGTTTGTTCCATTAATCGTTCCTGTCACCGCTGGTGTCAGTCCCGCAAAGCTGAACGTATTTAGTTCCTTCTCCGTGTTCGACGCAACAGAGACCGTCACTGTGTAATCCTTTGTACTGCCGTCTTGTGCCGTCACCGTGTAGATGACCGGAGACGTATAGTCATTCAGCGTCACTCCACTCACTTGAGCAACGTTTCCTACCTTAACGGTCGAACCTGCCGAGCTGCTGAATGTTGCTGCCAAGGCAGTTACGTTCGTTCCGTACGGCACAGTCAGCGTTACGTTTGTTCCATTAATCGTTCCTGTCACCGCTGGTGTCAGTCCCGCAAAGCTGAACGTATTTAGTTCCTTCTCCGTGTTCG
>NZ_JBHVUY010000003.1:0-161830 GCF_042883865.1 Paenibacillus sp. NPDC058174 | reverse complement strand
GTTCGACGCTACCGTGACGGTTACTGTGTAGTCTTGCGTACTGCCGTCTTGTGCCGTCACCGTGTAGATGACCGGAGACGTGTAGTCATTTGGCGTCACTCCACTCACTTGAGCAACGTTTCCAACCATAACTGTCGAGCCTGCCGAGTTGCTGAATGTTGCTGCCAAGGCAGTTACATCTGTTCCATACGGCACGGTCAACTCCACATTCGTTCCACTGATCGCTCCCGTCACCACAGGTGTCAATCCAGCAAAGCTGAACGTATTTAGTTCTTTCTCCGTGTTCGACGCAACAGAGACCGTCACCGTGTAATCCTTCGTGCTGCCATTTTGGGCTGTCACCGTATAGATAACCGGGGACGTATAGTCATTCGGCGTCACTCCACTCACTTGAGCGACAGTTCCTACCTTAACAGACGAGCCTGCCGAGCTGCTGAATGTTGCTGCCAAGGCAGTTACATCTGTTCCGTACGGCACGGTCAACTCAACATTCGTTCCACTGATCGCTCCCGTCACCACAGGAGTCAATCCAGCAAAGCTGAACGTCATTAAATCCTTCTCTGTACTCGCCGCTATCGCAACCGTCACCGTGTAGGTTTTAAATGTCGTCCCGTTCTCTGCGGTAACCAAGTACGAAGCAGGAGAAGAGAAATCATTAGTCGTCACGCCGCTAGTCTGAGCCAAGCCTCCGACTGTTACCGTAGCTGCAGCCGAGTTTGCGAAGGTCGCCGCCAACTGACTCACATTCGTCCCGTACGGCACGGTCAGCGAAACATTCGTTCCACTAATTATCCCGTTCACTGCGGGCGACAAGCCCTCGAAGCTGAACGAAGTCAATTCGCTCTCCGCACTTGCGCTTCGCGTCAACGTAATCGTATACGTTCGCGTGGAAACACCATCTTGAGCAAGCACTTTAATCTCAATTGTATTGGAGCCGGTAATTATAGGCAAAGCCGCGCTATCTGTTCCGCTTGTCACGGCAACCGGATCACCCCCGTTGACCGACACTGTAATCGTCGCACCTGCGAAAGTTGCCGTAGGTTTCACCGTCACGCTGGAGTAACTGCCCGCTGCCGTTGTTGTGTAAGTTGTGCGGGTAGAATTAAAGCCAGGACTAAGAGCTCCTGAAGATACAGTCAGTCCGCTTAATGTTGTAACCGTGCTTGCGGCACGCGTTACAGAAATCGAATATCGTTTTATCGTGCCATCCTGAGCCGTAACCGTAATCTCAATTGTATTAACTCCGACGTTCAAGGCAAGCGCCGAGCTGTTTTGACCGCTTGTTACAGATACAGCCGTTCCTCCATTAACGCTAACGGTCACTGTCGCCGTAGAATCCGCTGTTGTCGGGCGTACCGTAACGCTGGTAGTCGTATTTCCCACACCTGCGGCGGTATAGGATGTCGTAGCAGCGGAGAATGTCGGACTTAGCGCTCCCCCCGTAGTCGTTAATGCACTCAGATTTGCATTCGCACTGCCTGCTGCTCTTGTCACCGTCAGTGTATAAGTTTTCGTAGTTGTTCCATCCTGGGAAGTAACCTCTATCGTAATGACCGTGCTTGTACCAGCCGTAAGTGCAATATTTCCGCTAGGTTGACCACTAGCAGCGGCAGTACCGTTTATTTTAACGGTGGAGCCTGCATTGCTTACATACGGGGTAACGGCCAGTGTAGACGTTGCATAGGGAACGCTGACCGAATAGCTTGTCGTGGCTTCTGCGAAGGCGGGACTCAGCGTACCCGAAGATAACGTTATATCACTTAGTCCGGCCACAGACGGATCGGCTCGCATCACGTTTAACTTGTATTCGAGGCTATTGTAGCCGTCAGCGCCCTTGACCGTGACGACAACCGGGTTAGAGCCGGAGGACAAATTGGTGCCCCCGCTCGCGGTTACAACTGCCAAAGGATCAATTGCGGTTCCCGTAATGGTGACGTTGTGTACATCGGCTGCCACACCTACCGTGAGGGATCGCGTTAAATTATCAAATGCAGATACGTTTACAGCAGTACCTGTATCGCCCGTAACCGTCAAACCAGTCAGCCACAACGGCAGCGGCGCACTGCGCAAATAAGGCGTCGTGGTTGATGCAATGCTCCAGATGCTGCTGAAATCCCAGCCGCTAAAGCTGCTGCTGGATTTCATCTGCGCTGTCGTATAGCCTGTCAATCCGGTAGCCGTTCCCGAACCCGCTCCCAAGGTTTGACCCGTCGTCGACATATTCCAATAACCTCTTGTGAAGGTTGAGCTTGTCCGAGTACCTACAAGACCGCCAACAGCGCTTCCTCCTTGTACTTTCCCCGCAGCGTATAAATTCGTATAGGTCCCTTGATTGCTTCGGCCGATTAATCCGCCCGTCGAAGCCGTATCCGCTTTTACTTCCCCTGTAGCAAAGCTATTCGAAATCGTTGAGCCAATCGCTTCACCAATCAAACCGCCCACCTTATTTGAGCCGTGTACATTCCCCTCCGCGTAGCTTGTTTGGATCGTCGAATAGCCTTGTCCGACTAACCCGCCGATTGCATCACCAGTGCCGTTCACTATTGCTGTAGAACCGCTTGCCTTAATCGCTCCGTTATGTAAGCTGCCGACAAGCCCCCCTACATTACTGTTACCGGTAACCATGCCAGATGTCCGTACATTTGTAATAGTGTTAGCATTATGCAGGCCAGCAAGTATACCGACATCATTTCCCCCAACTACGTTAGCCTGCACAATATTCAGATCAGACACGCTTCCAAGATAAATATATTGAAACAAGCCTATTACATCTTCGCCCGGCCGATTAATCTTAAGACCCTTAATGACATGTCCGTCGCCTTGCAGAATCCCTTCAAAATAAATCGGTTCCCATCCCTGACCGCCATTTGCCGATGCATAAGCGGACAGGTCGATATCGGCAATGAGCCGGTAAACCTTCTGATAATCATTACGGATTTCATTAAACTGACTTGCATTCTCGATGAGATAAGGAGACGCCTCCGTCCCGTTCCCTCCCGCAAAGCGGTTTCGATTAATCGTTAGCGTGTAAGTTCGGGTCGTCCCGTCAGATGCGGTTACTTTGACTGTTACCGTGTTGTCTCCCAGATTGAGTGCAGTCCCGCCTGTAATGGTATACACAGCATCAGAATGATTTGGAGTTGCCGTTATCGTCACGGCTGTAGACGAGTTCGGAACGACCGCACTGTAATTGAGCGTGCTTCCGCTAAATCCGGCAATCGAAACGCCGTTAATTCGCAAGTCCGACAAACTGGCGTCAGAAGACAGATTGGACGAAGTCAATTTATGAACATGGATGACGTAAACATTCGGGGCCCTTACTCCCTTAGAATCCTTTATCGTAACTGTCGCCGTATTGGCTCCAGCAGTAAGTCCATCCATTCCAGAGACCTCTACGATAGCCTCGGCATTCGCAACAGCCGGAACAGCTGTCAGTGAAGTTACGCTGCTGGTGACGCTCAAATCATATTGTTTGATAAAAGGCTGCCAAGCAGGTGCAATATTGCCCGCCGTGCCGGCGTTTGGCGTTAGGGTTACATTATTCAGCCATAAAGGAGCATTGTCGCGCAAATATGGATAACTCTTGCCTTCAGCAATTGCCCACTTGCTGCTGAAGTCGAAGCCCCCATAGCTCGCGGCTTTGAGTAAGCTGTTGCCCGAAATGCCAGTAATACTCCTCGAGCTAAAGCCAAAAGCACTCCCATAAGCATCAGAGTTCCAATACAATTGACTGGATGTCCAATTGTAGGTGTACCCGGCAAACCCGCCTACGTTGTTATTGCCCGTTACGGTGCCCATAGAGTAAGATCTGCTAATATCTGATTCATAGATATGACCTATAAACCCGCCGACTGTCCCGTCTCCACTCACCTTGCCAAGCGCATAGCTGTCCCGGACGATGCTTCCTGCATATGCTGTCCCAATGAGTCCGCCCGTTTCAGTAGCCCCCGCAACATTACCCGAGGCATAACTGCGTTCCACTACTCCCATGAACATGAACCCAATAAGCCCGCCTACATAAATGTCTAGTCCCTGGACATCGCCTTCCGCATAACTGTCCGTAACAGCGAAAGCCGCGTTAGGCGAATTTAAACTAGCCCCAATTAACCCGCCTACATGGCTGCCATTGCCTTTAACAGAAACGGAAGCACCCGTTCCTTGCACTTGCGTATCCTGCATTCCCCCAATTAAGCCCCCAACCTGGGATCCACCCTCAACCTGTCCAGAGACATGTACGCCTTCCACAGTACCCATATACATAGTACCGCTCAAAATACCGGTAGAGTCATTGCCTGTAACCTCGGCCTGCACAATACTCAAACGATTGATTTTACCCCGGATGGACCGGAATAAACCGACATTACTTTCATTTCCCCGATGAATAGACAAGCCCGTAATCCGATGACCGTCTCCATCCAGTTGACCTGCAAAGTAGCCTTCAATCGGCCTCCAGCCCTTCCCGCCATCTAATGAGGCATAAGCTGATAAATCAATGTCCTGCGTCAGCCTATAAGAAGCATTAGTATCATTACGAATTTCGTTGAATTGGCTCGCGTTTTCGATTAGATACGGGGAGCCAGGTGAACCATCGCCACCTGCAAAACCCGAAGCTGCCTGTGCCGGATGCAGCGGGACAGCTGCTATAAGCATGACCCCAATTAACTGAACCAGCAGAACGCGATATATAGATATCCTCATTTCAAAAAAACCTCCATCTTTACTTGGTAGTTGATACAATAAATGTCTCGGGTAAAATGACGGTAAAATCCCAGCAAATAATAACATTAAAAAAAAGCGGCATCCCTTGTTATGAAAGGGATACCGCTCGCTCTTGCTTTGCATGCTGCTCAGTTACTCTACTGCTATTCTATGAACTCCGAATTTTCTTATTTTCTCCAGATGCTCTCTTGTTAGTCTCACGCCAGCTGGAAGAAGGACCATGCCCGCAGGTGTTATCACCTTCGCAGCCAGAACGCTGCCAGGAAAAGCCTCTCTTAGGGATACTGTCTTCGCCATTCATAATCTACCTTTCGCTCAAAAATTTCGTTCCCGCGGAACGCACAAGGTACATGATAAGAATGGGAGGTAAAATGACGGTAAACTGCAAAATAAAAGTTATGAATGCTGATCAATCAGCCGTTCTAAGAACTCTGCAAACGTCGAAGCATAGATGTCGATCATATCATTCATAAGATCGTAACACATAATCGGAAACTCGCCCTGCTCATTTCTGGATGAGGTATCGAAGAAATAAAGCTCGTCACTATCCGGAACGAACAAGTCTAATCGGCTCGGAAAGCGGCTTACCCACCAGTCCTCCGCTAAATTCAGCCGATGTATATAAAGAATGTCACTATCGTCATACTCTCTATGCTCCGGCGAACAGACGGCTAGAATCTCCCCGCCATTCAACCTGGCATTGCCGTAATGCGCCAGCCACCAGCGATAAGACGGGGGCAAGCTGAACCCGAGTTCCTCTTCCACTTCGGCGATCCAGCTCTCTTCAGCACCATGATTGGGAAACCATTTTAAAGCTGAGGTTGTCTTTAGTTTTTCGGAAAGACGCTCGTACATCGATTTCATCCTCTCTATCTGTATCCGCTCACAATTACCAGATACCATCCTTTTTTTCCATTATATCATTCGAAAAGAGGACTGAGATGAACCTTAAGTCTGTAGTCAAAAAATACCCCGTGAACTTTTCTCATTACGCTTACGAGAGAAGTTCACGGGGTATTTTCTAAATGCATGCTAGCTGCCTTTAATTTAATGACAAAAAACGAGCCCCGAATCGTTCCCGCCAGCTTCGATGCTTTTTGAACGATTGCCTGAGTGCGTTACATTATTAAAATCAACATTATGCGCGAAGATCTCAAAGGCTTTTGATTTCTTATTTTAAACACAGACGCAGTAAATAATAAGCTCCGGCAGCCAGCCCTACTATCATCATTATAATCAACAGAAAAAGTGAATACTTCACAGATGGGGATATGTAGGAGGAGACATTCAGCCCATGCTTGAATAGTTTTGCAACCGTATAGTTGGATCTGCCATGTTTCCTTGGGTTATGTACAGTTAATACGTTTGTCATATTCGCCGTACTTTGTAAAATTAGTCCCTGTATGACAGGATCAGACGATTGATCCTCTATAATCTTAGTCACGACTTCTCTTCTCATAATTAGGAAGTTGCTGAACGAGACTCTCTGCTTTGTACTTATGAATACAACTACTTGATTGAAGTCAGATAAAAGCTTCCTAATCCAGGATTGGTTATAGACCGTCCTTTTGCCGATAACAACGTCATAGCCTTCGTTAATTTTATTGATAAGTTTAATGACCTCTTTAGGCGGGTTCTGCATATCGTCATCCATGAGAACAACAAGGTTGCCCTGGCTATGTCTGAGCCCGGTCATTAATGCGCGATGCTGGCCGCCATTCGTCTCGTGATGAATGACTATAATATTCTCAGCATAACGCTTCCTTAAATTTTCACATACTAGACGGCTGTTATCCTTACTGTCATCATTAACTAAGATAATTTCCAGTGAAAATAAATGATGATATAAGCGAATCAGAGATTCTACCACGAGTCCTATCGTGTCCTGCGAATTGTATACAGGTATCACGATAGATAATTGAATATGTTCCACTTTCAATCCTTTTCCCATGCGCTATCGCGTCACTTTTCTTAAGATGTAATAGATCTCCCTTATTTCAAAACTAACAAATAAATTAGCTCTTAGCGCCTCAAGATTATTTGTTGAAACCTTTGTGTTCACTCTTGTATACCCCTCATTAGCTAACCAACTGCGAATTTCCTCCAAAAAACTTAACCCAATAGCTTTTCTTCTAACCTTTTTATATACACTAACAAGAACCGCATCTAGCGTCTTGTCTTTGCGTTTCAAAAAATAAAAAAAGCCAATCTTTTGCGACTTAAAAGTCGCCTCAATGATTAAAGCATTTCCGCTGAGAAACCCATCTCTAATCCAATTGTGATATCGCATGTGCGCCAAGTCAGTACCCAATACAGGATCAAGCGACACCCGGTCAGTTACAAAGAGATCCTTATCAATATTAGACAACAGCTCTTCCAAACATTCTATTGTTTCTATGGTTTGAAATTGGATTTGTTCTGAAATTGCTTTCGTAAATCGCGATGTTTCTTCAATTTTTAGTAGATTCATCGTCATTTCCAACTGCGTCTCCATAAATCTAAATCCTGATTCCTCAAGACCATGTACAAGATCCATTCTACACTTAGGCACTTTTGCCACTATATAATCATAGCTAGAATAATCATCCGCAAGATCATTCAGACTATCGTTGGAATCGTCATCATCCAATTCGACTTCCAGAACCTTTTTGTTAAAATTCCGCTGCTCCCAAAAGGCATCTATCTTCTTCATTGCTTGGCTCCTTCAGTTTGCTTTCCAATTGTGCTTGTTTCTGTGGTTCTAAACTTTTTTCATTAGTTGTCTGACCGCCACAATACGGTATAATTCGAAGGCAGCGCTTCTACCCTTATTTCCCTGTAACTGCTGTTTAAATATTCCCACAGGATGGGATGCGTATTTCGGAAACGCAGTTCGTCTTTTCCATCTAACGCAATGTCGCCAAGAATAACTAAAGAAACATTTTTCTGCTTTAATTCTTCGATTTGCTCGCGCTGTCTGTCTTCTGTCTCAGGGAACAGTAAATAAATATCCCAGATTGGCGACTTCAGGTCCAACAAGGAATACAAAGTTGGTGTATGAGGTGCTATAAAAAGACTCTCACCCTGCTTAAGATACTGATCCTTGATCTCCTGTATCGTTCGAATAAAACCTGCACTGGGTGCATCAATCAACAATTGATCATTCATTACTGTTAGCTTCACAAATGTATTCGATGGAGCCTGCAATTGTTGGTACAACGGCTGCGCCCTGCCAACAGACAAGAATGAGGCGACCAGCATGATCGTTATCGATCCGATAATTTTGATCCTGCTGTGTTTGAAATATTGTAATGTCCAAAAACAAGCCCCGATTAGCAGCGGAGGAATCCCTTGAGCTAAGTGACCTAAATCCGCACGTGAAAAGGCTACATAGGCATACGGGATGCCTACAAATGCCGAGGCGGCAATATATACGTTTGTTTTTTGAGAAGCAAAGCTATAAATAGCCCCTCCTGCAGGGATGAGGAGTATGAGAAGAAACAAGAAGCCCACAATGAGCCCGCTGACGATATCCATCGCATGCAAATGCGTAAAGTCGACTTTCCATGGCCACGGAATCGGAAGAGGAATGTTAGTGTTGCCTAGTCGGATGAGCCACTGGATCATATTCACGAAGCTCTTAAAAAATCCGGGGATAAACGCAAACATAAGAAGCATCGGAGAATAACCGATCAAGATGCCAATTGCAATGTTGAGCATTTTCTTCAAGAAGTTCGTTCTGTCTAGTTTGAAGAAGATGTATAGAAACGCAAGAGCGACGGCAAAGCCTAGATATAAGCCATGATTACTGCCAAAAAAAGCAGCAAGACCTATAGCCGCTCCACTTAGTATGTATCGTGCAGGCTTAGGGTTTTCCAGCAAAAGAATAACTACATACACCGCAATCATACTAATGCTGATATCGAACATTTTGTGCCTCGGGTATGCCCATAGTATCAGAAGGATTCCTGTTAGCAGTAAATACCCCCCGGACTTCGTCACACGCCTTACAGCAAGCAAAGCACAGGTCAGTCCCACCCATAGAAATAATAGGACAGCAATTCGAAGCGTGAGCATATCCGTGTTCCCGAATAACTTGAACCAAAAGGCTGACCAATAATATCTCCCAGGATCATAGGACTGAAAATCTAAAAAAGGCACTTCTCCAATTGATGTATGAACGGCACCGTACCAGAGATACCCTTCATCAGCCAAGTTAATTCCGACACGGCCCTGTAAGATAAAAATAATTGCAACTAGTACAAATGCAAATCCGCTTGCGTATGTCCAATCCGGAAACCTTTTCATTGCTGCACCTCAAATAACTCTAATAAGTTTTATCAAGTAGACTATTAAATTATATCATTAATGAGTAATGATCAGTGTCATGAAATGTACCATGACAAACTGAAATATAATGGTAATTTTACCCGTATTGTTGTTTGAATGAAATGGGCCAACCAGAAACTCTTGTTGACCTAATTTTAAACCTTTAATGCCGCGAAAGGCCGGCTATCGAATTTATAGCAGAGGCAATGTAGTCTGCCGACAAATTGTCATCAATATTAACTACCACAGGCGACGGATACAAGCTTTCAAATTCAGTATGGAGTATAAGGATAATTTGATTTGGCAAGCTGATTTGAGCCTGCATAACATGGTGCCATGGCACAGTCACAGAGCCGGTTGTATCCGCATTAACGACTTCGACGCCTTCAAAATTAATAGGCGATGCTCCCTCGTAATAAGCGATTTTATCTATCACAATGGGCGGAGCCAGACTCTCATTCTGAACAGATCGATTTTTCCTAGGACGAATAAGCAGCTCCCACACAAAAATGCAGATAGCAGGAAGCAGAAAGGCCAGCACGGCTAGCCACATGTTTGCAGTCAACAGCAAAGCACCTAAGAAGAGCGCCCCGGACAAAATAGACAGGAGCCAGATATAAAGCTTCTCCAGCCGTTTCGAGGATTGCTTTTTTGAAGGCACTGAATGATGAACTTCAGTTTCTGCTATTTTTGCTGTCATCATCGCTTCGTCTTTATTCCGGCCCGCAGCATCCTGTTCTTCTTTCGGTAAATGCTCACCGCCCATTAGATACGGATTCATTTTATCTTCCCAGCCTGCGAAGCCCATTTCATCTGGATACCACCAGAGGTGAAGGAAGCGCTCGATCTCCTCCAAGTATTGCTGGGGATCCATATAGAAATGAAAATACTGAGCCAGTTCCAAATGAACAACGGGAAATCGATGCGCCTTTATATGTGTAAATAACGTTTCCAGCCATTCTGACAGGTGAGGAGCCAGCGCCGGGAAACGTGCTAAGACAACAGGCAAACATTGCCGCAATTGCTGGACAGCCTCGCCCCATGGAATATGCCAGCTTAAAGCCCGGGCAAATGCCTCCCACTCCGGTCTTTCCTCAAGTTCCTCATCTTCCAGATGGGGTTCTACTGCATTCCAAGCTGTTAGAAGCCGCTCGTGATAGCCTTGATACTGCTCCTGACTAGCCAAGCTAAACCAAAAAGGGGCAAGGAAATTGTTCGTCTCAAAGGCAACATCCTCATACTGCCCCTCTGCCGCCTCAGCATTCACACTTAAAAAAGTCCGGTTTCCCATCGTTCCAGACACCTCCCCATCTATACTGTAACACCGGATTTACCAGCCCTACTAGCTATTCTGAACTTCGGGAACTTAATTAAAGGATTATAGATATACATTGGTATGTATGTAATAACCATGGAATACATATCAGCATTGCATAGGCCTATAAAATAGGATGAGAGGAGATTTATCATGCAGCCAAGCATTCAAAATTTTGATCGTATTCTTCACTCTACGATAGATCGCAAACGTATTTTCGGGGCGGTTCTTCATGTGGAATCGGGCGACCGGCAACTGTCATGGAACGGTGCGGCTGGTAATATGAACTCCGCGAGCCGATTTTTTATAGCAAGTACAACTAAGCTCTATGTTACTGCAGCCTTATTAAAGCTTAGAGCACTCAACAAAATCAAATTAACCGATAAAATTATCCTTTATTTGGACAAGGGAATGATCTCTAACATTCATCACTTTCGGGGCGCTGAATACTCAGCCGAAATTACAATCGAGCAGCTTATGGCACATACGTCGGGCCTGCCGGATTATTTTCAGCAAAAAAGAATAAACGGCAAGAGTCTGGCTGACGAGATTATGGCTGGGCATGATCAAGCATGGACGGTGGAACATGTAATGGAAGAAGTGAAACAAATGAAGCCGCGATTTGCTCCGGGTACTAGGGGTAAAGCTTTATATTCCGATACCAACTTTCAGCTTCTTGGCAAAATAATTGAGACGGTAACGAGTCAAACCTTAGAAGATACATTTATCCAGTATATTTACGAGCCTTTGTCTTTGTCCCATACATATCTGTATACGAATACCCAAGACGATACGCCCAGCCCCTTATACTATAAGGAATCCCCTATACATATCCCGCATGCTATGGTATCCTTTGGCCCTGATGGAGGCCTTGTTTCAACGGCGGAAGAGTTGATGCGGTTTCTGCGTGCTTTTTTTGACGGAACATTTTTCCCTCAACCATACCTGGAAGAGCTATACGCATGGAATAAAATCTTTTTCCCGCTCCAGTACGGCAAAGGAATCGCTAAATTCCAACTCCCGCGGATTTTCTCACCGTTTCATTCGCCTCCTGAGTTAATCGGACACTCCGGTCTATCCGGCGCCTTTGCCTACTATTCGCCTAAGAAGGACGTGTATCTGTGCGGCACAGTCAATCAGATATCCCCGCCAAGCTTATCCTATAAGCTGATGCTTCAAATCTTAAGTTTACTATAAGTGTAACTTACAATTAACCCAAGCATCACAACAAACTTAATGAAAAAAGACCGCTAAAACGGGCGGTCTTTCTTGCCTGTTCTCGTCGGTCTTTACCCCGTTACCCCGTCAAAAAGCCAATAATCCCGTCCGGCAGCCAAAGCCATCTAACTAGCAATACGACGGCCAGTACGACGACGCCCAAGATTATATTTTTCGTCCCCTTGTTCATATGATGCCTCCTCTCCTTCCATAGTCCAACAACGAGGCTACTTGTCGAAACGTTTACCGCGGTAAATGAAGAGGACTAACAAAGTGGAAAGAACCACCCATACGAGCAAGTTGCCGAGGCTCAGCCAGAGCTCCCCCATCCCCTCGTCTTGAGCAATGGACGACAGTCCCTCCATGAAATGATACGAAGGAATGAAGCCGATCACATCCATCACGAAGGAGACCTTCAGCCCAGGCGCGAAAATCGGGCCAAAGACAAAAAACAGCAATATAGGAAGCCCCACAATGGACGTCTCGGATGCCGTTCGGGAGATTAGGCCAATTGATGTGCCCAAAGCCATAAAAATCACCAGCAGGAGCAAAATGAATAAAACCAGATACCCTATATTTATCGCCGGAATCCCGGTAATCAGCATACAAACAATCATGACGGCAATCGTATACACGGTCGTCATTGCACTTTTGCCCAGCAACACCTCCACCGGCGAGGCCGGAGACAGCATGAGCGCACGCAACGTGTTCTTTTCCTTTTCCTCCGAGATCATAAGAGCCTGAACAAAAGCTCCAACAACCGCGATCGCAATCATGACAGGCACGGTGAAGCGATCGAGGGTATTGCCTTCGGACAGTGAACTCTGCCCCTTCATTAAGATGGAGAAAACGATAGGCATGCCTGCCATAAGCAAAATTTGCGGGTTCTTAACGGAATCCTTCCACTCCTTCCCGGCGATCGCGAGCAGTCGGTTTAATGAGAACGTCATTCCAGGCCCCTCCCTGTCAATTTCACGAAAATATCACCCAGCGTCGGCTCATTAGAATGGATCGCCAGCAATTGTCCACAGCGAATCAGCTCGTCAATACGCTTTGCCCCTGCTGCATTCTGTCCAACAATTTCTGTTCCTTTCGGTGTCGTGAGCGTAATGGTCTGATCCCCGTGCTGCAGTCTTAACTGCAGCGGAGTATCCAATGCGGAAATTTCGCCATTGTTCAAGAAAGCAACTCGATCGCACAGCGCTTCTGCCTCCTGCATATTGTGCGTGGTCAGGAAAATCGTCGTCCCGTCCCGGTTCAGCTGCCGCAGAGTCTCATGAATCTGCAGAACATTGACTGGGTCCAGCGCAGATGTCGGCTCGTCAAGAAACAGAATCTCTGGACGATGGAGAATGGCTCTGGCCAGCGTGACCCTCTGCTTCATTCCCTTGGACAACTGCTGCACCAGCGTATTCTGGTCAGCCGAGAGATTAACAGCATCGAGCACCCCATCCAGCGAACTTTCAGGAACCCCGTACAGCCGGCAAAACAAAGCCAGATTGTCATAAACGCTTAAACGATCATACAGGCCGCTATTGTCGGTCAGAACTCCGATTCGGCTGAGAAAGCTTGCTTTGCGGCTGCGGTCTGGAGCTATTCCGAATACGGTTACCCTGCCAGATGTAAAGCGCAGCTGAGAAGTCAGTATTTTCACCGTCGTTGTTTTCCCTGAGCCGCTGGGACCAAGAAATCCGAATATTTCTCCCTTCTGCACCTGGAAGCTAAGATTGTTCAGCGCCTGCTTCTTTTGGTACATTTTCGCAAGGTTATCTACCTCAATGATGCTTTCCATGACGTTCACCCACTATTGCATAGTAGCCCTTTCAAGCTCACCGCCAGACTATCGCGAATAAGGCCACAGAGCAATAAATCCCCCATGAAAAGCGCAGTCAGGGGGATGAACGGAGTCATATTCAGGTTGAAAAATCAGACGTTACAGCCCCACAATATCCTTGATTTCTTCGAATCGGGTCTTGGACATCGGGATCATTGACTTCTTGTCATCACGAATAACCAAGCTGTAGCTGCTGCGTGTCCAAGTAATCAGTTCAGATGCATGATTAAGGTTTACGAGGTAAGAACGATGGCAGCGGTAGAACTGATACGGGGCAAGCTTCTCCTCCAGTTCTGTCAATGTCCAAGCCGTCGTGAAGTCGCCTGTCTTGGTATGGATATGGGACAGCCCGTCGTTGCTTTCCACATAATAAATGTCCGACGGATCCACGAAAACAAACTTGTCGTCCGCTTTAATCATCAATTTCTCCAGCTTGGCTGCCGTTACACGTGGAACATTTTGATCAGTATCCGAATCAAGTTCCCCTGTTTCTTGCATCGTCTGCTCAGAGGCTTCCGGTTCTTCATGCGTCACAACCGGGTATAGCCCGCCCTCCGTTAATCGGTAAATATGCTCGGAAAGGAATATGGCCTGCTCCATTGTCGAACAAGTAACCAGGATTACTTTGCCTCGATCAACGAGAGAAGTGATCATTTTTCTGAGGATAATACAGCTCTCAAGATCGAGATTCTGCTCCGGGTTCTCCCAGATGACAAGCTCCGGATTGTGGATGAGACTTCGCGCCAAGTTAAGCAGCCTTTTCTCCGAATAACTGAGTCTGGAGATTAACACATTAGCATGGCCCTCAAGTCCCACCAGTGTCAACAGTTCGCTCACGGACACTCGTGTCGTATATAGCCGTCCCCAAAAGGTCAAATAATCGGCGGCCTTCATTCGATTATATAATCCGTCATCCAAAAAGCAGCAGCCGACACGCTCCACGATTTCAGAACGGTTTAACCGCAGAGGCTCCCCACGGTACAACGCTTGAATTCCAAGCAAAGACGACTCGCCCAGAACGGAGCGAAGGAACTGGCGGCCATGCTCATCATTACACTGTACCACCGCACACTGTCCTGTCATCAGCTCCAGTTCCACTGGTGACGATACAGCATCCCTTTTCCCGGCTTCACTTTGTATTTGCAATACGCTCATACGTATCCAGCCTCCTATCATCCAACATCGGGTTATTACACCTATATTCCGATTGTAACCTACAATAGAAGGTTGATCCATATGCTGCCATGACTGCTTAAACAGTATAGAGAAGCCTCATGAACCATAGCTTGCCTGCTATGAACACATACAAAACGGCAGACACCGTTTCACCGGTACCTGCCTAATTTAAGCAACGCTATTCTTTTATTCTATGAATATACATTAATCCGATTGCCATCCGGGTCATAGAAGTGGAACGCTTTATCCTCAAGCGGAGAAATCAAAGTGCACCATTTTTGCGCTTTCTGGTAAGCTTTCTTGAGGTTATGCCGCTCCACAAAAAAGTATTGGCGTACACCTGGCCTGCCAGCAGTAGGATTGGTGCAGTTCGGGTCATGTACAAGCTGCAGATGGTTCACTTTTGCTCCGTTATGGCGATAAATCCCGCGCAGCAGCGCATACCCGTCGCCAGAGCCGCGAGCGGATTTTTTCAAACCCAGCACTTTGGTGTACCATTCTACAGATTTCTCAAGGTCGCTGACACCGACGACTGGAATATCACAGCCGTAAATTCCCGAACCTGTTGGCTCAACAGCGGAGTCTTTGCCCTGCGTCACAGTCAGCCGGTTACCATAAGGGTCATATAGTTGAAACCTTACTTCTCCATGCTCCTCGATCAGGCTGCTTGTGCGGATACTGTTTTCTTGGGCATAGGCAAATGCAGCGCGGACATCCTTCGCCTTGAGCTGCAGGTGAAAATGATCCCCATGTTCCCGATTCACCCGGAAATGCTCCTGATCCTCCGACACGGTTACCAAGTGCAGAGAACCTTGACCATTCGGAAACTGCATAAGGATTCCTTTCATCGAAGGATGAAGCGTGCAAGGGCCAAAGCCCGGCTTTGGCTCAAGACCAAGATGACGGGTATACCATTGTATCGCTTGCTCCAGAGAGCCCTCAGGAACAGAGATATGCGTTTCATCGTATTCGAACATCAGCGGTTTGAGCGGCGCAGGCGGCGGATCAGTCTCCTCACCCGAAACACGGAACGACTTCACGTCCACTCTCGAGCGAAACGCCGATCCAATACCGGCCTGACCCTTTATATTCGAAAACTTCCCTTCTAAAAGCAGCCGCTCTGTTCCATTTACCGTCACTCTCATAAAATCCGGCTCAATTTCCCACACAAAATGATTCCATTCATTAACGGGAATACGCCCATTCATATTGTTGAACGCCCGGCCTTTTGACGGCTCGCCGCAGCGCAACGAGTCATGATTGCGTTCCCAGTTAAAAATGATTTGCCCTTTGCCATACTTGAGCCTAATGTTGCTGGAATCTGTCCGGGCAACAGCTTCAATTTTTACCGGAACCCTGTAGGCTCTGGGAGTAAGCACATATGTTTTATCAAGATGATGCTCCTTGTACAAAGACAATCCATCACTTGTTTCGGTTACGTAGTTCGCGATGCTTGCATTCAAATCGGATAACTTTTCTTCCAGCGTTGCAGTCATTGTATTCTCCCTTCGAATGGCCGCGCCATGTTTACAGTTAAAACCTTTTTAATTAACTTTTGGAATACTTATTCGTGACCTGTTGCCAAAATTCCTTTCCAAGAATCTATATATAGAAAAATGGCTGCAGCGTTTAAAGGCCATCCTTCGCGGATGGCCTTTAAAATCGCTTCCATATAAAAACAATCACCCTCTGCTTGACCAAGATGGCCATGCAGAGGGCGATAAACGTTTCAATAGTTAGTTTTCTACGAAATCATAAATGCCTTTAAACGTGCTGTAGAGTGTATTGCTGCTCAGCCTAACGTCTGCAAGGACGCCTGCATTTGTCAGCTCCTCTGTAAATGCGGGCACGAACAAGCTTCCGCTTTTGGAAATCTGACCGCCGATTACGATCCGTTCGGGAGCAAATAACTGAAGTGAAGGGATAAGAACGGCGGCCATCCTTCTTCCAAACGCCTCGAACAGCTCTGCTGCAAGCTGGTCTCCAGACAGCGCCATCATCGAATAGTCACGAACGTCGAGCCCCTCCGGCTGGACGCCCATCTCCGCAGCTAATTGCAGAATGCCCCGCTTGGAAATCCAATCATCGGCGATCTTGCCTTGATACGGCAAGTTGTACAGCCAGCCATGAGCTGGAATGTCAGGGCCGTTCTTGATCAATCTGCCATCTGCTAGGAAGCAGGAGCCAAGCCCTGTGCCGATCGTCAGACAAGTGACTCTCCCGAACCCGCGGGCTTCGCCATACCCCGCTTCCCCGAGACCAAACAGCGCAGCATCATTTTCGAACTTGATAGCAAATGAAGAGGCAAGCCGGCCCGCCAGCGCTTCATGTCCCCGAAATGCTTCCAACAGCAATTCCCCAACCGGAAGTCCATACAAGGACTCAAACTTGCCAAGTCCCTGAATGCGGCTAATGCCGTTCTCGTAATCGAAGGGGCCGGGAAAAGCCATTCCGATTCCCCCGATTGGCAGCGGTTCGCCTCCTGCACGACGAACAATGTCAGCGGCGCACTCCGCGAAGTGCGCGATGATAGCCTCGGCGCTTAAGCCTGCGAGGGAGTCGTAATGCGAGATCGTCTCTTCAATAATCGAACCGCCGACGACCGCCGCGGCTTTAATTTGTGTTCCGCCAACATCGAAGGCGAGGATAAGATTGCGGTCCATCGGCTGCTCCCCTTCCTTACACTCTTACGAAAGCTTTAATAATTCCAACCTTCTTGCCCTCGCTCGGCCCGCTTGGCCGAATCGTATAACCGCTAACTGATGCAGGTACGATGAATGTCTCGGCATAACGGACGACGAAAGGCTCGAAAGCGCCTGTCGGACTTTCCACGGTCGCTTCTTGGCCTTCAACCAGGTTAAGCATATGCACGCTGTCGTTCGCTTCATGCAATACCGACTCTGAGAACCAGTAACGGCGGGTTTCGATGAATTGCAGCTCATGCAATCCGGTAACCTCTTCCTGCCAGCCTTCGCCTTCCGCCAGCGTTCTCACGCGATTTATTAGCTCCGAGTTTGTCCAATCCGTTCTCCGGCTCCAATCAATAACCTTGCTTCCGTGCTCCACATGTACCGGACGAGGTCTGCCATCGAGGCCAAGCCGGTCCCAATCCCACAGCTTAAAGGTAAAGATATAAGGGGTCGCGCTAATCTCCAGCACCATGCAGCCCGTTGCGGAGCAATGAACCGTTCCGGCCGGGATGAGGAAATGGTCGTGCTTATTTGCCGGATACACGTTCACGTATTGTTCTGCCGGAAATGTGAAGCCTCCCGCCTCCGCTTTGCGCAAATCAGCCAGCATGGCTTCCGGCACCACGTTGTCCTTCAGTCCGAGGTAGACCTCCGCCCCCGGCTCCACGTCGAGAATGTAATAGCTCTCGTCCTGCGTATACGCCATGCCAAACTGCTCGCGGATATATTCGGTCGTTGGATGAACCTGCAAGCTGAGGTTCTGCCCGCCGATCGTATCGAGAAAGTCGAAGCGAATCGGAAATTCCGCGCCAAACCGGGCATAGACCCGTTCTCCCAGCAGCTTAACAGACTCGAAAAAGACGAGATTAATGGCAGGAAGCTCTACCCGGACATTGCCATATTGGAAATAGAGGCTGTTCTCCTCCGGTACGCCGTCGAAGCCCCATGCATACGGATGCTCCCGCTCAGGCAAATCAATGTTCGCCTCCAGCCACTTTCCGCCCCATACGCCGGGATCGAAATAAGGGACAAGCCGGAACGGCCCGCTTGCTGCCTGGGCAAACCCGGCGAACAGCGCCTGCCGCGTAATCATCTTCGGATCGTCTTTGGCGTTCGTGTCCAAGTAGAAGTTGATACGGCCCAGCAGCGATTTTTTCAGCCTGTCCGCCATTCGCCACTCGAAGAAAAAGCCTCGCTTATACAGCCGTAAAATATCGGTTTCGACCCGGTTCGTTCGCCAGTTGCCGACCTCCTTTGCACGGTAACGCTGCTGAATTTCCCAGCGGGCCAAGTCCGCAAAGACGACGACATCGCCCTCGGCAATCAACGAAGCGCCGAAGCCGATCACGATTGCCGTACCTTCTCCTGCCTCATCTAATTGGCGCCGCAGCGCCGCGATGCGTTCCGCATCATAAAATTCGCTGATTCTAAACGGCGCCATATAACCGAATACCCGGTCGTCAGTCATGTAACGATCCACGATGCGGTCTACCTCTGACGGCTCCAGCGCTGCATCCTCCGAACGGATTACCAGACCGGAGCCCAGCACACCGGCCAACCCGGCGAGGATTTCCTCCTGCCGGACGCCCGGATAACATTCAACAACTACAACAGCTTTCCGCTTACCCGCTCCGGCAAGCGCTGCTTGAATCGTCTCGCCGATTGCCGCATAGCCTGCGAATGCCTCATTGTCCATGTTCAGAATCGAAGTATAGGGGTGTTTGTTGTACAGTTTGCTCATCGTTTTCTCCAGCTCCCGTCTCTTTTATGTCTCTTTCTGTTCATCCTCGAACACGATCAATAGATGCTTCATACTTCTTGCCTCAAGGTTGATAATTAGTGCTGCTTGCTCCGTAGCCGCCAACCGGCTCAGACGCTCCTCCACAACGTTGGACTCATATGCCTCCGCAATCCTTCTGCCCGGGAAAACCAACCGCGTTGCCGTTTCTTCATCTTTTACACTACTGAGCCGAACGACAATTCCGCTGCCTTCCTCAGCCGGTTTCACATCGAAAATCTGTACGCCATCGCCTTCGAATTGAATAAATTGTCCGCTTTGCTCTTGCTTGCAATCGATAACTGGCGTCGCATAAATTTGCGATACGGCTCGGGTGGAAGCCAGCGCAACGTCAGCCGGTTCGAATGAACGGAAGGTTGACAGCTGATAGGTAAAGGAATGGAATCCCGGCTGGCGTGCTCTGAAATTCGTTTCCCAGTAATTGTTCATCGGCCAAGCCAGCAATAAAGGATTAGCGGATCTGTCGATCTCCTTATGCTCTCTGCCGAAGTTGAAATCGCCGACCTGAACCAATGGCGCGTCTTGGCAAACTAACGTAACGCCGTGCTCGCCATCGAATACAGATACGCTTTTGTCCACGGTCACAAAGTCTCTGCATACCCCGGGAAGCTGATCCTTGTCCAGCTCTACCAGTTGTCCGGCGGTATCATAAACACACTGCCATTTCCCCAAGTTCAACGGAGTTGCGAAGTAGGTGCCCTCCGGCGTCGTGATATCTTGCTTCTTGTAGGAAACTTTGATCTCGATCTCCGGGCGGTAACTGAACAGCGTAAATCGTTGCTCCAAGTCCTCTACTCCAGGCCCGTCCCAATGCAACACCAAGGTTGCATCGTTCGTGCCCCGTTCGACGCGGCAGCTCAGCAACCGCGAGTAAGACTGTCTGGCCGCAGGCCAGTCATGATTCCAGCAGCTAATGCTGTTATTGCCCTTCTCAACATCCCGCGGGAATATCGTCTTTCTGGTGGCGTGGGCGCAGGATGTATCGATCGTTTCCTGCACATATTGAAACAGTGACCAAGGGCTGGAAGCATCAATTACTTCCCAATCATTTTGCTTGTCGTACAGACTCGAGATCTTTCCGAATACAGGGTCAAATACAAGACGATGGTAGGGGGATTCGATTCTGCCGTCCATCACCTTAATATCAGCAATAATCCGATTTGCAGCACTAAACGGCTCATAGAGATTTTCGGTTGCGCCTGGGAAAGCTTCGATGTCTGCCGCCTCTTCCGCTTTACGCAGCTTATCGAACGGTATTTTATGCCAGCTGAATGGCGGAAGCTCAATGATTCCATAGCTGTCGCCAGATGAATGGCGCTCGTTATTCATCAGCACCTGCCGCATACGGTCTGCGCTCAGATGTCTCCCCGGCGTCCGAAAGCTCGCTGGAACCCGGAGATCATGCAATACCGGCACAGAAGAATAATTGACGAGCATCAATCCTTCAGGATCATCCGATTGGAGCGGATTGCCCGCCAGCTTCTCCATTTGACTGCCAAGCAGATAACCGGTCAGACTGTTGCCTTGATAAGCATAATGGGCTTTATGCGCCCATTGGATATCAACACTCAGATGATCAGGGTCAGCAACAGAGTTGAACGCTCCCCACGTATGCTCGTCGTATAAGTTGATTTGCTCCCAAGCCTGCTTTTTCAGCGCATGATAGGATTCGTCTATTCCGCCTTGAAAAGCCTCCAGCAAAGCTGCCGCCTTCATCCCCTGCTTCGTGCGGCGATTCAGCTTCGTTTCCTTGGCGGAGCTGCCCGAACCGAAGTTCCAGTAATCCGTCCAGTCGCCGGCGTATGTCGGCAGCTCCCGCTCATGCTTGCGAACCCGCGCCAGCAGCTGCTCCGGCGTTACGAACGAAATGACCTGCTCGCGAGATTCGCTGTTCCATTCCGCAATCAGATCGGCCAAATCCTGATCCGGCGGGTTATTGTCATAAAGCGGCAAGTTGGTCGCAGTCAGGTAGACGAAGTCAAACGGATAATCGGGGTTGTCTTCGATTTTCTGCAAATATTGGTTAAGGCCTTCAGCCATCAAATCTGTATTCTTCGCATTGACGTTGCAGATCTGGCTGAATAGCGAATAATGCTCCCCGTTGAAAGACAGCAGCTTCCTGCGATCCGGCGTTTCCCAATGGAATGCGCTTGGTCTCGCAAATGGAATGGCGCCCATATGAATGTTAATGCCCATGATGAAAAATTCCACGCCCGCATCCAGCAGCATTTGACTGTATGACCAGGGCTGGCCGTTCACATCGTGGTGAATAGCCGTTTTGATCTCGATGCCGAACCGGTTGCGCAATTGCTGGGCCGGATAGAGCGTCCCCGCCATTTGCTCAGCCGATACGAGCGGCGTCATGTGCAGATACGAGGCCGAAAGACTAAGCTGGCCGTTATGAAGGAAGTGCTTAAACTGCTCAATCTGGCTTGGCTCCGCCGTCTCCAGCCAGCGCAAGACAGGATAGCTGGCTTCACACGTCCAGCGGAATTGATTGACCGCCCCGCGGTCCTCTGTTTTCGCGCACAGCTCCAAGGCTTGATCGATGTATTGTTTTTGCATTTCTAATAGAACGGGCTGAGCGTGAGTATAGCCAACGTCCAAATGACTGTGATGCAAGACGAGAACTTCTTTAATTTTGGACATAGGTGTTTTCTCTCCTTCAATTAACCTTTTAGCGAACCGGAAGTGATGCCTTCAACAAACTGCTTCTGCAGCGCCAAGTACAGGATGATGATGGGCAAGGAGGCCAAGAACATCATCGCAAACATTTGCCCCCAGTCCACTGAGTACTGGCCGATAACGCGATAGATGCCTGCCGTTATGGTCGTCCCTTTAACAGGTCCGATAATGATCAGAGGGTTCAGGAAATCATTCCATACCCATAATCCGATAAAAATAATGACGCTTGACGTACATGGCCCCAGCAGCGGGAAGATGATCCGCCAGAAGGTGCGGAAGGCGCTGGACCCGTCAATCGCCGCCGCTTCGTCCAGCTCCCGCGGAATCGTCCGGATAAAGCCTGTATACATGAAAATACCGAACGGAATGTAATAGCCCATATAAAATATAATGAGTCCCGCCTTCGTGCTCATCAGGTGAAGCGCTACCAAAACTTTCACGACCGGGATTAGAATAATCGTTGTCGGCACCATTAACCCGAACAGGAAGAAGAGCAGCAGCAATCTCGTCTTTTTGCTGTCGTTGCGTACGATATAATAGGCGACCATCGATGAAGACAGGATGACGACAATAAGACTGAGACCGGTAATGATGATGCTGTTCCACATGCTCGAGTAAAGGAGATGATCGGGCCTTGTCAGAACGGCCGTCAAGTTATCAAGCGTGAATTGAAGCGGTAAGCTAAGCGGATTTGCAATGATGGTGTCACTTGGTTTGAAAATATTGACCAGCACCAAATATAAAGGAAGAAAGAACAGCAGCGTAATCACTAAAGTGAGAAGAATATGGGCTTTGGCAGATAGTTTCGATGTCATCTTAATGCTCCACCTCTCTGCGCTTCAGGAATGTGACCGTGAACACGGAGATCACACCGATCAGCAGGAACAAAACAATAGCCATGCTTGATGCATAGCCCATCTGATTTTGCACAAACCCGGTGTTAATAATTTTTAAGGAGATCGTTTCCGTAGTCGTGCCCGGCCCCCCATTCGTCAGAACAACGACGTGGTCATACACTTTAAAGCTGGAAATCAGCAGCATAACCGTATTGATCGTGATGCCCGGAGCAAGAAGTGGCAGCGTAATGTGCCGGAAGCTTTGCAGCCGGCTGCAGCCGTCGATTTTGCCCGCTTCATACAGGTCACTCGGAATGCTCTGCAGCGTCGCCAGAAACACGACCGTACAAAAGCCCATCGACTGCCATACAATAACCGCGATAATGGAATAGAGGACTATCTGCGTGTTGGAAAGCCAGCTCGCACCGCTTAATCCAACCACATTCAACAGCTTATTAAGCACGCCCTCATCGGTAAGAATAATCGACCAGATAAAGCCGACGATGACCGGGCTCAAAATTTGCGGCGTAAAAAAAACCGTTCGCGAAAGCTTATACATCCAGCCTTTGAAATTGACCAAAAGCGCTGACAGCACACCCAGAATATTCGAAGCAATCGTGACGATAAAAGCGATCATACAGGTCACGACGAGGGAATGACCGAAATCCCGGTCGTTTAACAAATCGATATAATTGCGGAAGCCTACGCCGGAAAACTCAGGATAAAGCGGATTATAGTTCGTGAAGCTGTAAAAGAGGCAAAGGATAATAGGCAAAATAACGAAAACGATGTAGATAAGCAGTCCATGAGATACAAAGAGCATGAAATTTCCGGTTTTGCTTTTCAATTCCCTTTACTCCTCTCCAATTCAACAGCAGCCGGGAGAAGAGAAGATTTACCCTGCCTCCCCCGGCTTTGAATGATCTTATTGGATTATTGAACCAAACGCTTGGAGATATCGTCCCACTTCTTATCCAGTGCCGCCAATTCCTCATCTACCGACTTGCCCATAATGATGTTTTGCGCAGAGCGGTTGATTTCGTCCGTCATACCCGCGATCATTGCTGCATCTCCGCTCTCCCAGCTAAAGCCGTTCACTTTCGTCCCTTGATTCGTAATATCAAGCACCTTCTGGAACAATGGTGAGAAAGTGAATTCGATATTCTGGCCTTCCAATGGAATCAGTGCGTCGGACTTCACAACCTCAAGAATGGTCTCTTGATCCGTTACAAACTCGGATGCAAACAGTTGCGCCGCTTCCGGATACTTCGTCGATGCGCTGACAGATGCAGGTCCGCCTACGACATAAGGAATAATGATCGACCCGTCATCGGTCGGCACAGGGAATACGCCGACTTCAATGTCTTTTTGTGCATCAGCAGCCGCTACGAACCAGGAGCCCATCGGGTACATGGCGCCTTTTCCTTTCAAGAACGCATCCTGCAATTGGGAATAGCCAATGCTCAATCCGTCAGAGTTAAACGATTTGGAATCATGCAGGCCCTTCCACTTCAAGACAGCGTCTTTAAACAGAGGATCGGAAAATTTGGCTTCGCCTTTCTTCCGTTTGCTTATCCAATCCGGTTCCTTGCTGTAAACATCTGTGCTGATGATCGCGTCCAGCATTAGCGTCGTTGTCCATGGATCTTTAGCGCCTCCGTGCAGCAGAGGCGTCTTCCCAGCCGCTTTCAGCTTAGCCACTACATCCAGAAACTCAGCCCAGGTTTTTGGCTCGGCAGTGATGCCGGCTTCTTCAAACATTTTTTTGTTGTAGTAAATGTATGGAATCGTTTGCCCGCCCCATGGGAGCTGGTACACCTTTCCGTCAACCGCCAAGCTTCTTGAGCCCGGTACCTTGTCCAAATATTGCTCATCGAAAGCCAGCAAGGAATTGGAGGCCAAGAAATCCGTGACATTCACCGACATTAATACATCTGGAAATTGACCTGTTGCAAGTAATTGCTTGGCATATTTGGTACGGTCAAGGTCAGGCGATACGATTTTATTGATTTTGATATTGGGGTGCTTATCTGTGAATCGCTTAATTGCCGCATCCCAGTATTGTGCTGTTAAGTTCGGCGTTTCGAAGACGAGTACGTTAAGCTCTGCCGGAGCTGCTTCTGGCGCTCCAGACACGGCATCCGTTGCCGCCGGCGGCGCTTCGTTCTTCTGTGCTGCATTGCCGCAACCTACAATAGCAATTAAAAGCATAAGCGTCAGGCCAAACACCATGACTTTCTTCATTTCAATGCCCCCTGTATGATTGAATTGAATTTATATCTAAATTATAGCAAGGGCCCAATCGGGCTTTATAGTATGTGAATTAATGGTTAGCTCTAAATAATAGTGCAATATGGATAACAAAAAATGTTCTCCCCAAGATGAGAAAAAGGAAGATCGACGATTAATCGGCGATCTCCCTTTTTCATGAATTATATGCCCTTTTTGAAATTCAGCGGCGATTTGCCGGTCAAGCGCTTGAACTGCATGTAGAAATAGTTGGGCTCGGTATAGCCGACTTTCTCGGCAATTTCCTTCGTATTGTATTCAGAAAATAATAAGAGATGCTTGGCGTTGTTGATTCGTACTTGGTGCAAATATTCATTAAACGGCTGGCCTAATTCAACCTTGAGCCGCTTGCCCAAATACGGCGCGGAAATATGAAATTGCTGCGAGAGCTGCTGCAGGCTTAACCCTTCCATGTAATAGTTATCGATGTATTTGATTACCTTCTCCAAGAGATTCGTATTCCGGTTCATCTTCAGCTTCTGCAGCAATTGCAGCATCGTATGCGATAAGGCTTGGAACTGCTCAAACAGCTTTTCCTTCGTATCGGCAAAGAAAAGAGCCTCTACGAAATCCGGAAAACTATTGTTATGCTCGGAAATCTCGATCTCCTGCTGCCGGAGCTTGCTCATGCACAAGAGAACAAAGTCGATAAACACCGATCGGAGCAAATGCAGCTCCGGAACGCGAATATCTTCCAGCGAAGCGCCTACCGCATTCAATTGCAGCCCAACCGATTCATAATTCTGCTGTTCCAGCTGCTCATATAGCGGATATAAGCCGATTTCCTTCGCGAACGCGTCCCGTTTCGTACCCGGGTCCTTCATCGTATAATCAATAACCGTAGAAGTATCGACGAAATATCTATAATCGTACAGCTCTAGAGCACTTTCATAAGAATGATGGATTTCCCTCCAAAAGGTGCATGGCCGGCCTATGAAAGCGACCACCTGAATCTTCAGCACGCGGGCAATCAGGCCGGAAATCCTGTTCATCGTCTCCACGATCCAGCCCTCGTTGTCAGAAGCAACCGCGGCGAACAGAAGGACGGTTTGTCCGTTCTGATTCCCGAAGGCGTACACCTTCTCCTCCTTGCCAATTGCATCCTGCACAACGTTCCGAATGGCAAATTCGCATAACTGCCTTTCCTCCAATAGAGGAACAGGGTTCTGTCTTGTAATGGTGTCCAGGACAACGACCTGAAACCCTCCCGTATGAAGGTCGATGCTCAGCATTTCGCATTTCTCGCTTACATCACGGATGGAGTAATTATTCATCACGATTTGATTCAAAATATTGTTTTTGATCAGCTGCGTTCCTTCGAACAATTCCCGGGATTTGCGATACTCCAGCATCAGGCTTTCCTGAATTTGCCCAAGCGCACTTTCCATCTCTTCCTTATTAATCGGCTTTAGCAAGTAATTGTCGATCCCCATCATCATGGCATCACGCAAGTAATGGAATTCATCATATCCGCTAATAATCAGCACCCTTGACCGGTAATCGTCATCCCTTATTTTTCGCAGCAATTCCAGCCCCGTGCAGACATCCATTTGGATATCGGTAATGACGAGATCGATTTGCGGATGTGATTGGAGATATGCCCAGGCATCCTCTCCGTCTTCAAACAATCCGACGACTTCAAAGCCGAGACTCTCCCAGTCCATCATGGCCAGCAGCCCTTCGCGAATAATCGGCTCGTCGTCTACGATGATGGCTTTTCTCATAAAAGTATTCATACGCTCACCTCTCAAGCTTCGGAAATTGAATTGTAACTGCTGTTCCTTCACCCGCCTGGCTTTCAATGTCTAATCCGTACATTTCACCAAAGATAAGCTGCAATCTCGAATGAACGTTCATCAGTCCAACAGACGGCGACTCGCTGGAATGGGACAAGGGCATGCGAAGCTTGGCCTTAATCTGATAAAGTGTTTCCAGCTTGATTCCTTTGCCGTTATCCTTGACCGTTAACTGAATACCATCTTGGACGTCTACTACCACGATTTGAATATCAATTTCTTTTCCTTTGTTCATCGCATGCTTAAAGATGTTCTCCACGATCGGTTGCACCGTAAACTTAGCAATTCGATGATTTTGCAGCGCCAGCGGAAAATCAATCTTAAATTGCAGTCTCGGATAGCGGAATTGCTGGAGCTTCAAATAATATTCCACGTAATAGAGCTCCTCGTAAAGTGTGACAAGCGTTTCCTTATTCCGAATATTCCATCTGAAAATTTCACTTAGCTGATAAATCGTATCCGATAAACTCATATTGTTTTCTTTAATAGCCTGCATGCGCAAAATCTCCAGCATATTGGACAAAAAATGCGGATTTACCTGCGACTGCAGCATTTGCAATTCGGCGTCCTTCGATTTAAGCTCCAACACATACTCCTTCTGAATAAACTCCGACAGCTTCTGAATGAGTGTATTATAGGTTTCCTCCAATACGGTGAACTCATCGTTTTGCTGGATCGGAATTGGCTGCACGAACTCACCAGGCGTGTACTTCCGCATATTTCGGGTTAGTGTAATGACTCTTTTAGACAACCCTCTAGAAACATAGAAAGCAATTACCACATTCAAGACGATTATCGCCATAAGCGTCAGCCATTGATTCTTTTTCATAGCGAGGATATTTTCGTTTAATTGATTTTTCGATATGAGCAGCGTAAAACTCATGTCGTCGGCGGAATTGGAGACCTGTGAGACGAAAAAATTACGCGTATCTTTTTTGGCCGCCTCGATATCGACCGAACGACTCGGAATGCTAATGGAGTTGCCGGACATCGATACCGTTCCGTTCCCGTTCTTCAATTCGAAGATCGAGTCCGCGCGAAGATGATCCCCTTCTTTTTGCAAAAATGCTGTGCTAACGCTCACGACCAAAGTGCCGGCCTGCTGCTTCAGATCATAGGAGTTTGGATCATTCACTTTAAGGGCGAAGGTCAAATAGTTGTTCTTAGTGCCCGCTTCCAAGCCGGGAACCTCCAGCGGGAATATACGAACAAATTCCTCTGGCTGAAAAGTAATAATCGACTGGAAGTTCGGCAGCATACTTGGATCGAAATAGCGGATAAACGCAAACTTCTCCCCGTCGCGCTCCCGAATAAACAACACTGAGTGTATATTCTCATCGGTATAAGCCATCGATTGCAGAAACTGCTGAATTTCTGCCTTCCGCCTTAGGTCAACAGCCATCGCTGTGCCTTCGTATTGATTAATTTTCTCCAGCACCGATTCGCTCTGGTTGGTCTCGATAAAGAGAGAGAATACGTTCGAGCGGATTTGCTTCAATTTGGCATTGTAGCCGTCTTTCAGGTCGAGCATATCTTTACGGGCGATCTCGTATTCCCGGTCCTCAATAAACTGCGTAACCCGAGCAATATTGAGCTGCCCGAAAATCAATATAATCAAGGTTTGTATAACGATCACAGCTATAAAGATTTTGACGAACAGGGAGTTTTTGAAATTTTGGCTAAACCTCGTCAAATGCCCTCCATCTCCTGACCGCGATCCAATTTTAGACTATAAAATGACAGTCCAGCTTAATTATACCGTGAATAGGTATTGGCAAAAAGCTCTTTAGATTAATGCTTAGCTCTAAAAATTAATGATTGAAAGAGATTTCTTCATTAAATTAAATGGCGGCAAACCGTTGCGATTGAACGATTTGCCGCCTTGCCTTTGTTTTCCCTGCACTATTAGCTCCGCTAGTTTCATTAGTTGGATAGCTTTCCTGTGTATTTACCTTGTTTATCCGATGTGATCTCTATTGTACTACTACCCAGCTTTGTATCGCCCTTGTACGCAGTAATCTGAAGTATACCCGAGGTTGCTACTGAACGTAACTGATCACCTTCTACGAGTGGGGACCAGTAAATCGTATCATTGGATTTTACGGCCGCTTGCTCCCCCAAATGTATCACCTTGGAATCCGCGGGATTCCACAGTATTAGTTGGCCTTCTGAGGATTGCACTTTAATTCTGTCTGCATTTTTCGATGCAATTGTTATAGGGAAACCTGGTACACTGCTCATAAGCAAAGAGTATTGACCAAGCGGGAAGTCTATATTAGGTTCTACCACTAACGAGGCTCCATCTGCCGCATAAGCAGTAACTATGAACCCGCTGAATAAAGCAGTTGGATTATCTTTATCCCCATTCTGAAAAATAAGTCTTCCTCCTATTAAAAGAAGGAATAAAACCAAGCAGGAAACTCCAGCCATAATAAACCTGCTGTAGATTACTTGTTTTGTGTTTTGTGAGGTAGAGGCTGTTGTTTCACATTTGTTAATGATTGCTTGTTTGAGGGAATGATCTGCCCTTATTTCATTCATTTCACTAACATATTTCGTTCTAAAGGTCATCGTCAAACCCTCCTATTATCTCTTCCTTAAGAAGACCTTTTGCTCGCTTAAGTTGTGTTCGTACGGTGCTCTCTTTTAATTTTAGAAGCTCAGCGATCTCGGCTGTTTTGTAACCCTCATAATAATAGAGATGAATAACCAATCGATACTTCCTTGGAAGTTTAAGTACAAAAGTGACTACTTCCATGCTCTCTTTATTTGTATTAGGCAAAGGTACTTTCTCAAGGGGGGAGAACCATCTCTTCCATGGACTTCTGCTGACATCTATACATGTATTTATTGTTACTCTAATAATCCATGCTTTCTCATGTTCGGAGTCATTAAAAGGAATCTGATGCTTGAAAAGTTTAATAAATACCTCTTGGCATACATCTTGTGCATCTGCAAGATTTCCAAGGTGGCTTAGAGCTAAGCGTAACACCATATCTGAATACTTATTTACCAACATAGCTAAGTTTTCATTGTTATCTGTATCATTACTTCCCAATGGCCTCTCCCCCTTCGTACCTAACACGGTGAAATATAAGAAAGTGTTTCATTAATTAGAAAAATAAAGAAATTTACTACTTTGTTTATATCTTCTGATGATGAAATCCCATCTTGATCCCCACGATTTACCCGTATATGCGATACGCATCGCATCACCATTTTATGTAACGGCAAGTTTTATAAAAAAAACGGGTGCCAAATTTCGGCGCGCCCGTTAATTTATATTGATGTTCAATTCAAGACTCCATGTCCCAGATTCTACTGATAATAGTTGCTGTTCAATATGCGATTATCAGTCAAGGCAGAGGGTCTCCAATTGCCGTTAATAACAAGTCCATTTAACTTTTCTATAACTCGATGGAATTAGACATAATTAACTCAAAAAATTGTTCAAGAGAATTTGCTGCTTTCTCTGCCTCCTCGAATTCCGGCTCAGATCCGTGTACAATAGCTCCTTTATCATTTTTCAAATCAATCGCAAAGAAGGAATACCCGCCATCAACGGACATCACTATTGGCAAATAGTTACTCCACCACGCAGTAATTTCCGACTTCCAACGATCATCATCTACTGCTGCTTCTAAGCTAAGTAATTCATATTCATTCCATTTAAATTCACTATCGGAGCTATTATTGAACTCGTCCTCACAAATAAACCAAGTCATCTCACTGGGTGTAATGCACTTTTTAACCATGCTTAAAAACTCTAAATATTCATCTGGAATCGTTTTATATCTAGAAGTAATGCTGCTATCCAGAGTTAATTGAGGCTCAGATTTTCCGGTTATATCCCAACCATTTTCAGCAGCCCAAATAATAAATTCGCTAACTTTTGTATTCATACGCATCTCCTTCTCCGTTACTGATGCACAGTGGTCGAGGTGCTGATAATTAATCCTGAAGTTTACCGTCCAGCACGATGGCTAAATCGTCTAGCGTCTCTTTAACGTCTGCACCTTCGAACACAATACGGGCCAACGCAGGATTCACATATTGATCCAACAATGCATACAAGGCAATATTTCCTGCTGAGACCGGAAGCTGTGCACTATTCGCAAGTTCCGCCAGTATAGTGTTGCGCAACGGGTCTCTGTCATGCCCTGCCTCCGAATATACGGAGCGGAGAGGTGCGATTGATCCTTCTGTCACAAGCCGGGTCAACTCATTGCTGGTACAGGTCAATTCACAAAGAAGAGACCACGCCAGTTCGGAGTTACCCGTTTTGGACGAAATGCCGAAACCGCAAACCCACGGCTCGTTCACCCTGTTTCCCTCGTCAAAAAACGGCAGTCCCGCTACACCGAGATCATCCTTCAAATGAGGTTGGAATTCATGCAGCATATTATAGTAATCAAGAATCATCCCCGATTCGTTCCGAAGTAAATCGCTGTTTAAGAAATACGCTTGGGTTGCCCCTGCAACTTGGTGCTTACGGACAAGATCAGCAGCCCAAGTCACAGCTTGCACAGATTTTACACTGTTTGTATACCCAGAGGCTCTCTTTCTATCAGGAGACAGCCAATCTGTGCCAGCGGTGAGCAGCAGCAGACCCATATACTCATGATGAAACGAGATTCGGGCCGCAAAACGTCCATCTCCTTCACGCACATTCACACGCTGCAGACGAACTGCTATCTCCTCAAAGTCATTCCAAGTCCAACCTTCTAAGGGGTAAGGAATCCCCGCTTTGTCAAACCATTGCTTGTTATAAAAAATACCTTTCATGCTGGCGCTTAACGGAAGCACGGCAACTCGTCCTTCAGTTTCTGCTAAGCGGAAGATTGAAGGATGAAACAAACTTTTCAACTCTTGGTTCTGCCTCAACCATATATTCAGATCAAGCAATAGTTCATTCCTGCTGCAATCGACGATGTCTCCATTAAACAGCTGTACAAGATCCGCATCGGACTCTCCATTGAAAAGGGCTGTACGAATTTCGCCGCTCGGAACAACCTTAACTAATATTTTCACCCCAGGATTCGATGCTTCGAAACGGCGCGTAATCTGTTCCACAGACTCTTTTTGCCACGGTTCGTCAATATGTACGACTAGCTGCATGAATGTATCCCCTCCTTGCCGTATTCTACATAATTTCTACGAAAATAATTTCCTTTTTTTGTGTTACTACTAAACATATTCGTGACCCAGCAGCAGACCCCTGTCGAGGGGTTAAATTTAGACGAATAGTCACTTATGCTGAACACTAATATGACTTAAAATTACCGTAGAATATGGAAAAGGGCTGTGATTCCAATGTTGATCAAAAGAGACAAATGGTTGCAGTATCGCATCCTGCGCAGCAGGTCCTCTCTTGCCAGACGGTTGCCGAAAACACAGTTACTCAATAAGAACACTTTAGCGAAGATGCTGGGCCGGTATCACAGCGTCGTATTGAAGCCTCGTGACGGGAGCTACGGAAGGAACATCGTGTTCATTAAACGAAAGGGTGCAAATACCTATCGGGTTCAAAACGAAAATAACGCGGTCACCATGAGAGGTACCGATAAGGTACTCAAATGGCTCCGCAAAAAAAGTAAAGGCCACAGATATATTGTCCAAAGGCGCCTGCAGCTTGCTCAAATTAGGCATAAGCCGTTCGACATGCGGATCATGACTCAGCGGAAAAAAGGGGCTTCATCCGCTTGGAATGTGACGGGCTCCTATGCTAAAGTTGCGGCGCGAGGCTATCTAGTCACGAATGTGACGGGCCGGCCTATTCCATTGCTTAAGGCGTTAAAACTAGCTAAAATCGGCAATCGGAGCTTGCTTGTCAAAGCAGAACGAGTCGCTCTATTAGCGGCCAAACAACTGGGAGAGCGTTACCCCAAGCTTAGACAAGTGGGCTTCGATATAGGTATCGACAGGAAACGCCGGGTTTGGATTATCGAAGGCAATTATAGGCCGGACTTGCGCCCCTTTCGGCGCTTAAAGGATTCCTCAATACATCGCAGAATATTATGGTATAAGAAGCATTAAAGCAATAAAAAGACGACCGGCCTATTATTCGCCTGTCGTCTTTTTATGTGGGTACCTATTAATGCTGCTTAGGATTTACCGGCGTTTTTTGGCACTTACAATGCGCGTCACCTGGAACTTATTTACCCCTACTTGTATAATGGCAAATCTGCTGAAGGAAGTGCCGGAAGAAGTATACGGTTCCGCTTCAACATTCCCGCTCGGCGTTTTAACCGTTGCAGTGATTTTAGTCACTAAACAGACTCCACGGCTAGAAGCTACCCAAGTCTCGTCACGCTGAACACTATAATTGTCGTCACTGCAAAAGATGGATGCATATTCCACTTTTCCAAACGCGTTATACGGTGTAGAGTTAGTAATTCGAACGGGGTCATATGCGCCAGGTCCTCTATTTCCCATCCTCAAAACCTCCTTATTTCTGATATAGTTCATTAAATGCAATAGATTCGTTTTGGTAAGGTATAAATGTGGACAAGAGAAAAAAAGTACGTTTATCTGTCGGACACGGGGTACGGCGGCTATGGCTAACAGGTAGTTGGGCAAGGCAAAATTCGTCGAACCTACGGTGATTTTGTCGCATAATCTCAACACAAAAAATATCTATTTCATCTCCCCAAACAAACATCACATAAGCCATTAGAAAGCAAAACTTTGAAAATACATTCTATAGTAATTTTGCACATAACTAGAGTAGCGAATGACATTGTGCGGATTATGTTCCAATAATTACAATATGAACAAGACAACTGCCAGCGAGCTAAGGAGCTGATGAACGTTGGACAGGCTCCATGCCTTCTCGTCAAGCTTAAAGCCATTCATTACAGCAACTCAGGGAGGTTGAGATGAGCGTTCCAAGCTTTATTCAAATGGGACTGGCTATTATTTTCGGACTAACAGGCATACTGAAGCTGTACTCCCCGTCTTCTATGAAAAGCACACTTATCGCCATCGGTATACCCAAGCCGCTCAGCTCTGCTGGAGCCTGGCTGGTTCCATTGGCCGAAATTCTGACAGCTATTTGCTTGTTATGGAGTGCAACCGTTTGGATTGGAGAAATACTCGCATTCGGCTTAATTGGAGGCTTTATATATGCTATTTTCATAGCCCTATTCAAGAAAGAGCAAATCAAATGCAACTGCTTCGGGAAGCTGCGGGACGAGTATCTCGGGTGGGGTACGATTCTGAGGGTTGTCATGCTGCTTGTCATGAACAGCTACATTACGATTGCCAATCATCCCGCTTCATTTGCTTCTATACACGGGGAGGATTTAGTTCTGTACATCCTTTCCTGGGCTGGCATATTAGGCCTATATATGGTCGCGCAATTCATTGTTAGTGCTATTTCAAACCCACAAACGGATTAAAGGAGGCTTTATCTTGTCAGCTATATTTTATGTATCGTATGTAATATTGTGGATGCTGGTAATCCTCTTAACTGCAGCTTGCGTTTATCTTTTAAAAAGAAAACCGGCCAGTCCGAAACAAGAAACACCTGTACAGAATGGTTTGGAAGGCATGGGCTTGCCAAAGGGAATTCCCTTTCCGAATGACGGCAGGTTAACCTTAGATGGAGCTGTACCTCATTTTAATAGTTCACTTGTTATACTCTCCATGACCTTATGCGGGACCTGTGAAGCTCTGTATCCGAAATTGCACCGATTCCGTCAACAACATCCGCACATTCCGATCTATATCTTAATGTTCGCAGATCAGGAAGAACAAATTACGCAAACGGTCGAGAAATATCAGCTTAAGCTGCCTGTCATTGCTTGCACGCCCCAAGATACTGAATTTTTCCAAACTCACTTTTTCCCGTTCGGTTACGCAGTTGACCAAGAAGGGCTCGTTGCTTCTAAAAGCAATCTGGATCAAGAAGATGATCTTAACCTTATGGCTTCAGCAATTGTGGAACAGGAAAGCCGCTTAGCAAAAGCATGGTAAGTCCTCTTATGTCTGCATCCTTGAAAAATGTTGTACAGCAAACACGACTATCCTTGCAGATGATGGTCCGTATGATTCGTATCATGTTCAAACTGACTCCATTCAACATGACCTGTTTAAGCATTGCCCAGATTAGTACCGCCATCATTCCCGTGCTGCAAGTCTATGTAACGATCGAATTGGTGCATCGTACAGAACGGGTGATTCAAGAAGGGTCATCGCAATTAGTACCTGCTTTCGTCATTTTGCTGTACCAGCTGCTCCTGTTTGTATTGCAATTAGTGCTGGAAGTGTATGTTGATTTTATAGTTAGCAAAATCAAACTGGTCGTATTGCTGCATTTTGGCCAAGAGGTTACGGAGAAATCTGCCCGGCTCTCCCTGCTTCACTTCGAAAACCATGAATTTTTCGATCTGCTGCAGCGAGTTTCAACGGGCTTGGAGCACCGGGGGCTGCAATTTTTCCAGTCCTTTCTGCAAATTGCTAAAAATCTGATTACCATTATCGGCTTCGTCGTTGTTTTGCTGGGATTTCACTGGCTGTTGGCATTCGGGATTCTGCTGTTGATTATTCCATCCTTGTACATCGATATCAAAGAGAGCGGCTTTAAGGTATCGCAGTTCGTGAGACAAACGCCAGGCCGAAGAAGATCCATCTATTTCAATACGCTGCTAACCGAACGGCAATGGGCCAAGGAGATTCGTATTTTTGGCTTATCCGATTATTTCATTAAGCAGTGGCGGAAGTATACCCAGCAGAATGGCCAAGAGCAAATCGATTTGGAGCGGAAAATGTCCATTTTCAAAGTTGCCATTAATGGGCTCCTATTGGTTATGGTGACGCTGATAAGCGGATTCCTGCTCAAATTGGCTGCTTTAGGAACGATGACCATTGCCAGTTTTGTTGCATTGATCCAAACCATATTCTCCATTCAGTCCAATTTAAAATTTATGGCCAGCTACATCGCTGGAATCTATGAGCAAGCTTTATATACAAATGATTTGTTCCAATTCCTTGCGATGAAAGAGGAAGAAACCGACGATACGCCAAAATTACCTTTCCCCGCCTCTTTGGAGCAAGGCATTTCGGTAAAAAATCTCGGATTTGGTTATCCGAACAATGGAAGGACAATCTTAAGCGATATTTCGTTTGACGTGCGTGTTGGAGAGAAAATCGCGATCGTAGGTGAGAATGGTGCCGGAAAAAGCACCCTTGCCAAATGTCTGCTCGGACTCTACCAGCCAACCGCAGGCACGGTATCCTACAACGGAATTCCGCTGGATCAAATGGATACGAATGAATTCCGGGAGCACGTTACCGCTATTTTTCAAGATTTTGCGCAATATCAGCTTACGTTGCGGGAAAATATCGGGTTAGGCCATGTGGAATGGATGCAAGAGGAGAGCCGGCTGCAGATGGCTGCTGCGAAATCAGGTGTAGACGAATTTTTCAATGAGCTGTCTGAGGGATTTGATACCGAGCTAGGACATAAATTTTATGGCGGGCATGAGTTGTCCTATGGTCAATGGCAGAAGGTAGCGATTAGCAGAGCCTTCTTCCGCGATTCTGAGATTATTATGCTGGACGAGCCCACCTCGGCTTTGGATCCGATGGCGGAAGCACAGTTGTTCGAACATATTGCTCAGCTAACCCAGGGTAAAACCACTTTCTTCATTTCGCATCGATTAGGCATTTGCCGGGCAGCTGACCGGATTCTCGTCTTAAAGGATGGCCAACTGGCTGAGCAGGGAAGCCATGAGGAATTAATGAAATTAGATGGGGAATATGCAAACATGTTCCGCACCCAAGCGGAATGGTACCAATAATCATCATCCTTATGAAAGGAGGTGAAGCACAGTGTACAAATGTTCTTTTGGAGCGTGTCCAGCGTCAAGAGCATTTTTCAAATCGGATAATGGCGGCGCATACTGGTATCAAGTCGGTTGCTGTTAATGGATTCATCGACCTTATGAAAAGAGGTGAAACATATGTATAAATGTTCGTTCGGTTCTTGCCCATTGTCGAGAGCAGCGTACAAATCGGATAATGGCGGCGCGTACTGGTATCAAGTCGGTTGCTGTTAATGGGATTCATCGACTTTATAAAAAGAGGTGAAGCATATGTTTAAATGTTCTTTTGGAGCGTGCCCCGCATCCAGGGCATACTTTAGATCCGACGATAATGGCGTGTACTGGTACCAAGTAGGTTGCTGTTAATATAGCTTAATTAAATTATTCCGAAAATACGGGTATCCCTTTGGGGTATCCGTATTTTCATTTACATCCTCCTCCTTTACCCGGGTGGGCTTTATTTTTTCACGCAATTGCCTACGGCCGACGGGGATCGATAATGGAATGTTCGGTATCTGCCATGTAGGAATCGAAGGCTTCCACACCTTCCCGCAAAATCAGACTGGCTTCTTGCGCAGTGACAGGCAACGCCCATATGACTCCAACAACCTCGTTGCCTATCTGAATCTCCTCCAGATCTTCGCTTTCTCCCCTCAGTTCATCAAGGAGAAAGGCTTTCGTCGACCAGTTTGCCGGTGCAAGGCCGCTTTCCTCCATCACTCTTGGTATCTGGGAATCACGGGATGTTTCAATATGATGCGCGATGAGATCACATACATATGAAAATACTCGATCGGCGGACTCTCCGCCTAAATCAGATGACAGAGCCATCATCCATTCCGTATCAATTGGTTGTCCATTGGAACGGAGAGTACCGGATAACCCCACAGTCGCAAATCTAGCCACATCGTCCTCGCTTACTGCCGGAAAATAATAGATTTCTATGTGGATTGCTTTCTCGGGTTGGCTCAAGATCACCCGGTATTCTGGCATCGACCATTCTTTGATAAAAGCACCCAGGATGATCGTTCTTCGTATATCGAACGAAAGTTTTCTCTCTTTGCTTGATTCCGTCAACATGGCAGACACGCTCCCTCTTTTCTTTTATTCATTATTATAAAATGATTCCCGCACGCAAAAGCAACCTTCTATTCTCAAGAGGAAAACAAACCCCAAATAGAACCATGATAATCCGAAAAATCAATATGTCCGCCTAGAAAATACCCAATTGAAATAAAAATCAAACACCAGCATAGGGCTCCCAGGCCTGAGAAGAAAATATATTTCCGCGGATTCATCGCGCTCATCCCTGCCAGATAGCAGGTCAGATGGCGAAACCCTGGAATATAGTAGCCAATGCATATCGCCCAGGGGCCATAACGCTCGAACCAGTTCTCTGTTTTCTCTATCCTTTTGGTCGTGAGCCTAACCCATTTCCCATACTTCCACAGCAGCGGCTTGCCAAACTTCCGCCCAAGCGCGTAACTGCACAGCATGCCGCTCATAGCTCCAAGGACGCTGATTACAAGGGATACTGGGAAATACAGCAGCCCAATCGAAGAAAGATAGCCAACAATCATCATCAGCACCTCGTCAGGCACAGGCAAACCAATAATGCCGAGCGTAAGACATAGGAATATAGCCATATAACCGTATTGGATCACGATATCTTGTAGGAAAGCGATGATGTCCACACTCCCGTTCTAATAGCTTTGGGCTGCTTCAATGATTCACCGCCCTTTCAGGAATCTTACTGCTCCCCTTGTCAATAAACCTAGTGCCGAATTGTCACATGACGCTTTCAAAGCGGCTGGATATCATGAATGACGAAATGCAACTTGTTGGTGTGACAACTCCTTTGCCATACTGGGCTCAGCCGATTGTTAAGAGGCAAATCGAATGGACAAGGAGACATCAATATGAAGAAATGGATTCGCACGAAAATGAATCGCGCAGTGCTGCTACTAACTGTTCTGCTATTAACTACAACGATCATTACCGCATGTATGGGATCAGCCAACGCACCAGATACCCCGCGGGCTCCACAGACAGCTGCATCTGAGAAGGCCAGCCTGGAGGGGCCGCGGGATGCCAAGGAACTGGAGGACTTTGCAGACGGCACTTTTGCGGACGCGATGAAGAAGTATAATACGGTTGGTTCTAATTTTGCAGTCGTATCAAATGGGAAAGTGCTGCTAAGCAAAGGCTACGGTTATGCCGACAGGGAAAATAAAATTCCGGTAGACAGCAGCACCGTATTCCAAATTGGTTCTGTGACGAAGCAGTTCACAGCATTGGCAGCTATGCAGCTGGTCGATAAAGGAAAGATTGATTTGCATCACGATATCCAGGAATATCTGGGAGGAATGAAGGTACCCAATACAACAGGGAAAAAACTGACGATGTACGATCTGCTTACGTATACCAGCGGCTTTGACAAACCGGATGTCCTCTCGGGATCGGAACCGGAGTATGTGAATCAATTTTTCCCGATGAAGGAGTCTCTCGAAGCGAATATGCCGACTGTCGTAAGACCGCCAGGGGAAGCGTATACCTACGATAATTTTGGATTCACACTGGCGGGGTACGCGGTAGGGGAAGTATCGGGCCTGTCATTCGCGCAGTATATGGAGGAAAATATTTTCAAGCCGCTGGGCATGAGCTCGACAAATGTGCGGTTTACGCCCGAGCTGCTGAGCAGAATGGCTGCCCATTATGGACCCAAAGGCGAGCTGATCCCCTTGGAGGGATTCAAGCCAACCGACCGGCCTAGCGGCGGCATGGTATCCAACGCAGATGACATGGTGAAGTATCTCTTGATGCATCTGAACAAAGGAACGTATGAAGGCAAACAAATCTTAAGCTCCAAAAGCATCGAGCAAATGCACACCTATCAGGTGTTCCCTGACAAAGAGTTCCCTGTCACAACCATCGGATTCGAAGGCTACTTCAAAGAGAAGATGAATGGTCATCATGTCGTTATTAAAGGGGGAAATGTAACCGGTCATTCTTCCTTGATTGTTATTTTGCCGGAGGAAAACACAGCGTTCTACATGTCCTACAATAACGATTCCATGATGAGTCTCGACGTGTATGAGGCATTTATGAATCATTATTATCCGAGAAAAGGTGAGGCTCCACAGCCATCCTACTCGGCAATCAGTGAGAAGCAGGCTAAGGATTACACGGGATTGTACAAAAATACGCGTCTTGGATCCATTAGAACCAACGTTTCCTATTCAGACGGAAAATTAGTTATGGAGACAGGATATCTGGGCAAGAGTACGCTGCGAATGATTCACCCTTTACTCTTCGAGGATGAATCCGGCAATAAAGTGGCATTTCAAAAAAATGGGGACGGCCAAATCACCTATTTCTATTACATGACACTTCCGCACTACGTGGGTTATGCACAAAAAGTAAATAGGGATGCGCCATTCACTGATGTACCGGCGGACAGCAAGTATGCACCTTATATTCAAAATCTTCATGCTTTGCAGGTCATGGACGGAAAGTCGGCCACCCTCTTCGATCCGGATGGAATGATGACGCAGGGTGAGTTCGCAGAGCTGCTGCTGCGTGCCCATGGCTGGGATACCATGCCTTATACGGTTGAACCCAACAAAAAGCAGATGATGTCCGGATTGCCTGATTATCAGCCTCATTCTCCTGTCACCAGACAGATGGCGGCCGTTATGATCCAAAATCTGAGGCAAGCTGAGCCTGGAGCCAAGGTTACATTGAGTGGCGAAACGGATGCCTGGGCAGTTGAAGCCATTACAACCCTTGTATCTCAAGGCATCATGGACCCGGGAACTGAGATCAATTCCGACGGCTCCATCAACTTCCGTTCCAAGCAGCCGCTGAAGCGGCAGGAAGCGAGCGCCCTACTGGACCTCGCATTTGATTACTACACCTTGCCAATCGGCAAATAAATCCAAAAGGCGGATGTTCGATCCTACGAAGCAGAATCACTTCGCAGGTCGACATCCGCCACTATGATAAATAACTTGTGGTTATTCCAGAAGCCCAGCTTCCCTGGCTTTTTGCACCGCTTCCTCCCGGTTGCGGACCCCCAGCTTCATATAAGCCGATGACGCATAATTTCGAACTGTGCCATCGGATAAATACAATTTGGAAGCGATGCTTTTATATCGCAGCCCTTTCGACACGAACTGTAAAATTTCAAGCTCCCTTGGTGTTAATTCATAAGCCGATAGCGCTTTGTTTAGCGAAGAATCATCCCCGCTATTTTCTGCTTCCAGTTGGGCAAACATTTTATGCGACATGCCCTGATCAATCAGCGTGCCGCCACGGTAGACGGTGCGTATCGTTTCGGCCAGCTCTAACGGCTGCATCGACTTCAACAAGTATCCATCCACCCCGCTTCGCATCGCCTCCAGAGCCTGCTTGGTATCCTCGAAGGTGGTGAGAATCAGAATGCGGATGTGGGGCCACGTCTCTTTTATCGTACGGGATGCGGAGATCCCATCCACATTCGGCATTTCCAAATCCATAAGCACCAGCTGCGGCTGAAGCTGCCCGCACAGCTCGATCGCTTGCTCGCCATCCTCTGCCATCCCGACAACCTGCAAATCCTGCTGCTCCTCCAGCAGAGTCCGCAGGCTTTCACGGAAAAAGGGCTGGTCATCAACGACCAACAGGCGAATGGCTTCATCCTTGAGCTCTGTTTGTCTGGGCAGCGTACAAGTAACGAGAGTTCCTTCTCCTGGCTCCGTATAGACGGCCACATGGCCTTGCAAATTCATTGCCCGCTCCTTCATGGCGCTTAAGCCGAAGCCCTCCCTGCCATGCTCTATCCCGCGGCCATTATCTTGAACTTCCAGTCTCGTCTGCTGGGGCTCGAATTGCACGGACACCTTAATCTCTGTCGAGTGTCCATGACGCACGGCATTCGTCAAAGACTCTTGCAGGCAGCGGTAGAGCGCTGTCTTCGCCTGCTTTGTTAAAGGGTATTCTACCCCGTAGGCATGGAAACGAACCGTCACCTTGGCATGCTCCTGAAATTCCTCCGCCAGCTTCCTCAAAGACTGAAGCAGCGGGAGTGCTTCATGCGGTGATTCGATTTGATGGACGTAGCCTCTGACCTCCTCCATATTTTGGCGGGCCAGGTCCAATAGGGAATCGAGTCTTTCCACTCCTGTATTCGTTGACAGTTCAGGACGCAGCGTTTCCAATCCCATAATGAGTGAAGTATAGGCATTGCCGACCGTGTCATGAAGCTCTTTGGACAGCCGGTTCCGCTCTTCGGCAAGCGTGATGCGCTCGATTTGGGACAGGTACTGCTCCAACACCGCATTCTGCTCGCGGATCGTTTCGCCTTGACGATGATTGAGCGCGAGTAAATGAAACGAGAAGCCGAAAACATATGCCAGTCCGATGTGAACGGCCATAACCCAGTATTCACTTTGCTCTGCAATTAGCTTGATGATGGCAGGCAGGAGCAATATGGATACAGGCCCTGACCAGAGATAGGTCCTCTTTGCACTGTGGGCCGCAATTAAAAAAGCATACAACAGGAATGAGAAGTAGGCTTGCGGGAAAAATGAAGCCAAATACAAGCACAACCCGCCCGAGATTACGATTTCAGTAATCAGGTAATATTTATAATCGAGCTGCAAGCACAGCCATGGAACGGAAAAAGCAATCAGCTGCCACAATACAAGAACCGCAATCGGCAGCGTGAAATATTGCTGCAGCTCTATCGTCGTAAACACGAGAGAAATGCTGCAGACCAAACGGATTATGAACATGAACCAGTCGTACCAGTACCATCGCTTGACCATATCGAACAAAACCATCAACTCCTAAAAAACCTTCAGTATGACATTACGTAACTAGTATAGAGTAAACGGCTATCGAGTAAACAACTACAGTGTAAACCGCATCCGCTAATAGCTGCGAGGTGAAGCCGGCATGACGTCTACCGGTTCACATGCTTGATCATCAGGCGCGTGTAGCCGCCCATTAAGCGAGCCAAGCGGTCCGCCAGCCTGCAGCTCACCATCAGCAATACGACCCCTGTGGCCGAAAGTGTCATGGCTTGGGCAACTGTATCTACCGATGCCCCCATAAAGGAAAGGTTGAGGAACGGATAGAGGAACGGAACCGCAATCAATACAAGCGGCACTGCGTAGAGCAAGACCGCAATCATCAGACTTAAAATCCCTACCGGAAACTTCAACAGCAGCCAGCCAATTGCGATCCAGCGGCGCAGGTTCATCAGCTCCTTTTTCGCCTGCAGCCAGTTGGATACATCGGAGTTGACGGGCTTTACGCAAGGCTCGGTCGTAATGTCCGTATAGATCTTGGTCTGTACGCGTTCAAATTGCAGGAAGGCTGTCGTCGTCCGCAATACGTGAGTCAGCAGAGGAACGCCCGCTACGGTAAACGACAGGCTCAAGCCCAATGTAAGAGCGACCAGATAAAAGCTGAAGTAGAACAATCCGGTGACGAAAGTAAGCAGCAGGAAATAGCCGTTTTGAACAAAACTGACGACGGTTCTGACCATCAAAGAGCCCACATCCTTTTCAAGTAGTAGACGTATTCTACTGAGCTTGATGTCAAATCCGCCAGTGTCATAATGTCATGTGACATAAAAGGAACGGTGTTACATGCAGCAATGACGGGAGAGGTCGGCGGATGAACTACGCAAAAAACATGGGAGAGGACGAACACCACTTGTTACAATGCGGAATATACAAATAAATAGGCATCTATCCCAATCATGCTTGTTCTGTTGATATTCAGAAGAATAAGCACAAAGGAGTGTATCGGATTGGCAGCAAAATCATCTCACTATTTTGCTCAGGGCAACACTGCGCGTGGAGCCCATTTCTTGTATGGTTCCGCATTTGACGGATTGAACAAGATATTTGTCCTTACGGGGCCCCAAGGTACGGGGAAATCGACGGTCATTCAAAGCTTGGCCGATAGCCTGCTGGATAAAGGCTTGCATGTACAACACTTCCACTCCCCTCTCCGTTCCGACGAACTGGATGGGATCATTTTAACAGAATTGAAGGTTGGTATTGTCGACGGGCGGGTCTGTACGGGGATTTCGGATAGCGGAGCCGGGGAAATCGTCTATATCGATTTCAAGGGAGCGTTGAATAACAGTCATCTTCGACCGGAACATATCATCACAATAGAAGATCTTAAAGGTAAGCTCGAGAGCGCCTATTCCAAAACGTACGAGACGTTCGCAACTGCATTGCAAATTCATGACGAGTGGGAAAAATACTATATCGAGAACATGGATTTCTCAAAGGCCGACCAGATTGCACAGGATTTAATTGAAGAAGTATACGCTGGTCACGAAAGCGATACCCCAGCAACTCCCCGTCACCTGTTTTTCGGAGCTGCAACTCCGAGGGGGGCATATGATTTTATTCAAAGCTTGACCGCTGAGCTGGAAAGACGGATTTTCATCAAAGGGAGGGCGGGATCTGGCAAATCGACTCTACTGAAAAAGCTTGCCTCGGCTGCTGAACAGAACGGTATCGAAGTTCAAGTGTTTCATTGCGGCTTTGATCCGAACAGTCTTGATATGCTAATATTCCCGAAGCTAGGGACAGCTATCTTCGACAGTACCGCCCCGCATGAATACTTTCCAGACCGGGACGGGGATGAGATACTAGATATGTATGAACGGGCTATAGCTCCTGGAACAGATGAAGCTTATGCTGCCGAAATAGCTGGTATCAAAGCACGCTATTCGGCAAAGATGAAGGAGGCCACCTCCCATTTGGCGGAAGCCGAAGCTATCGATTCTCAGATCAAGGCCTATTATGTTGCGGCGACAGATTTTTCGGTTGTTGAGAAACTCCATCTGCAATTAGAGTCGGAATTGAATGAATTGATCGGATCCATTCAGTTTTCCAAATAAAATTTCAATTCAAAATCATTCTATCTCAGAAAAGAAGTACGAAGTCTCTACAGACTTCGCACTTCTTTTCTTGAGGACTATGGTTTCTATGAAACACTAACACTATTGTGTTCAGCAATGCCAATACTGCGCCAAGTTCTTCCCCTTGGTCAGCATCTGCATCCCTTCTTACTCATCTGCAATAATGGCAAAACCATAAATATGAGCTGCCCGGCCTTCATCATTGTATAAACGGAATGTATTGTTGCCCGCCTGCATCCAGATGCGAATTTCACGCTGATCTTTTATATCCCAGCGTGGGAATCCCCAACCGGCTGTGTTGTGTAAATTTGTTCTGTACGTGTGCGCTCCCCCGTTAAGCTCTATGCTAAGGTCTCTGCTTTCCCCTGCACAGTAGTCAAAGCGCATTAAATAGTAGCCATCCTTAGGCACCCTAATACGGTCAAACTTAAGCTCGCCGCCATTACCAAGACCAGTAGCCTTCTCCGCGCCTGCTGCATCCAGAACAAACTCTGCGCCACCACTCAGGCTGCCTTTTCCAACCGAAACATACAATTCCTTCTGCGGTTTGTTATCAATAATATGGAATCTTTCCAAAGCAGGCACAGCTCCTGCAATACGCTCGAAGAACAACGCGCTCTCGCCGCCAGCGAAAGGAAATACCACATCTTTAGTAAGGAATATTTTATTAGAGCCGCTTTGCGGCATTTCCATTTCCACTTTATTGATTCCGTCGCTTACACGCAGTGTCCAAGGCTCTTGTGCTGCATAGAACAGTCTTATTGTCTGAGGCGTGTCCGCCGTTTTCACTGAAAACACAATACTGCCATTCAGTAAAACGGCTTCCTGTTCATTTTCATAAACAACAGGCTCGCTGCCTTGCAGCGTTTGTCCCGCTACTGCTAAGTACTCTGTTCTTGCTTCACTCATGTAACCGGAACAAATCCCTTTTGGCAGCTCCGAGATTTCTTTTGTGATATACATTCCGGCACCGCCGCTTTTCAGAAGCGGAAGCTCTATGACATCAGCAGAAGTCACTTTGATGCGCTTAACTTTCATCAATTCGCCGCTGGAATCATCCTCATAAATATCAGCCTCAAACTCACCTTCAGGCAGGAAGTCCATTTTCAGACGCAAAATCATTGCTTCGTCTGTAATGCAGCCAATCAGCCAATCCCCTTGTGAACGGCGCATAATGGCTGCATGATGACCTGGAAAACCAGACAGCACCTTTACCTCATCGTACACAGGCTTCATGCGGCGTAAAAAATCGGTCCCTTTCCATGCCTCCAAATAATAAATGGATGCTGCAATATGCGCTGCGCCTGATTCATAAACGACTGAAAGCGCCATTTGATGCCCTAGCGTCGTGTTTCGGTTTTTGTTCGAAAACCCGGTCGGCGTATAATCCATCGGACCGATCACATTGCGTGTAAACGGAACGGTACAATTATGCGCTGCGTCCGGCAAGCCGCTCCACATATAATGTTCAAGTCCCAGAATCCCTTCTGCCGTCATGAAATTCGGCCAAGTGCGTCCTTCGCCCATGCATTTGGTCGCGCCATGGAAATTAATCATCAACCGATGTTCCGTCATTAAATTTGCAATCATTTCATATTGCCACATCGTGTGCTGAGAATCATTCTGGAAGAAATCGACCTTGAGTCCATCTACCCCGCAGCTTGCCCATAACGGAATTTTCTCTTGTGCTTTCTCAGGGGTGTCAATATACTGCATGGCGCTCCACAGCCATACGACAATCCCCTTCGAATGGGCATAATCGCACAGCTCTTTCAGCCACGTAATATCCCAGTCCGCATCCACGGTCAGCCCTTCAAATCCGACCCCTGCCGCAAAATCCACAAATCGTTTCTGCTCGGTGTAGAGCTGTGCGCTATTCATATATTCCCACCAGCCCCACAAGCAACGACCCGGCTTGATCCAGCTTGTATCTTCCATTACAGATGGCGGATTCAAATTATAGTTTATTGTGGTATTAACCAATTCGTTCAAATCGTCTGTCGCCACAATGACGCGCCAAGGAGAGGAGAACGGCAGCTTACAGGAGAGCGGCCTGCCCATTTCTTCGGGAGCGAATTCCAAAGACATGGTTCGGTTTCCGGCTCCGCGCAAATGACAAGAGCAATAGCTGCCATCCGTGTTATATACCTCTGCTTCTGTTAGCATGACCCAGCCGCCATTGTCAGCATGGAACAAGCTTGGCATCCCGTAATCTCTGCCTTCTTTGTCTTCCCAGCCGGTACGGTCATAAGTACCCTCATAGCTGCTTACCCAATGCTGCAGCCACAAATCATTATAGGCCTCTGACAAAGTAAAGTTTGTTGCTTCACGTAATACTTTCATCGGTTTTTCTTCATTAGACAGTACTTGATAGCGGAAGGCAGCACCATCATCATAAGCACGCGCACACAGTACAAACGTATACGCGCCACACTCAAACTCCAACGTCATCTCATTCGCATGATTCTCATAAACTGCTTTTTTACCCGCTGGTATTGAATAGGTCTCGTCCACAACCGCACGAGCTTCCTTTACAAAACGAAAGCCTCTTGTGAAATTCTCCAGATCACTTTCAAAGCCAAGCTTGCTTTGCTCGATTACCGCTTTGCCATTACGCTCAACAGCGTACGATAATTCCTTCTCGGGATTCTCAAATACTGTGAGACTAACAGCATTATTAGGCGAATACAGTTTCCACATAGATGCAATCTCCTGTCCATCTTTAGATATTTGTTACTCAATAAAATAAATGGGGCAGGCTGCATCTTGTCCACACTGCCCCGTAATAGCGATACGTCCTTGGATTGCTGCATGCTTAATTTTTTTCGGCTGTATTGTACAATTCCATACGAACCTTGTAATTTGCTGTATAAATATCTTCAATCTTCCCTGCTTGATTTGCTTCTAACTCCGCAAGCATTTTTGCATACATACCGTCAATTTCATTCTGTGACTTTGCATACACCATAGTGGAGAAACTATTGTCAATAATATCCTTGATTTTTTGCTCACTCAATGCGTCAGGCGAGCCTCCCTTTGGACCGAGATCATCATAAAGCGCAGTATCCCAAGTGGAGCCTGCCATTGATTTCAGTGCATGTTGACTCACATTGTCTCTGTTATAACGGAACATTAAATCATAAGGCGTGCCGTCTTCGCCCAATCCATTACGAATCATCCATGTCCATTTGCGCGCGCCTGTTGTTTTCGAGAATTCCGCCCAATCAGCAGTAATTGCATCTAACGCTTCTTGCGTCGGTACATGAACACCGTTTTCCATATTCCAGTTCATGCCTTCTTTACCCCACATCAGCAAATACTGACCTTCTTCACTTGCCAGGAAGTCCAAAAATTTGATCGTTTCTACCGGATGCTCATTCGCTACTGTAATACCAACACCGTCCCAGCCCAAGGAACTGCGAGGGCCAAACGTTGTTTTCTCCGGATCAACGCCTGGAGCCGTTACTTTAAACCCGTAGAACAGTTTATTTGTATCCTCGCCATGTTTGGCGCGGAATGCACTGTTGGCCTCATTCACGATACCGCCCGCCGTGGCAAACACACGTCCGCTGGCTGTTTTCTGCTCATAATTTTGGGCTTTATTGATGCCCCATTCACGGTCAAGCAAGCCTTCTATATAAAGAGTGTTAATGAATTTGATCATTTCCAAGTAACGCGGATCTCTTACTATAAACTCGAGACGGCCGTCATGCTCATAATAGGTTTTCATCCCATACATCGCCTTGAATGATCCAATAATAGTAGGCATGTGATCTGCGTTCACTGTCATGGGTATCGAGGGATTTCCGTCTACAGATGGATATTTGGCTTTAAATTTTCTCAGCAAATCCAGAAATTCATCCTGTGTAAAGGAATCTCCGTTCAATGCGCGCTCGCCATATCCGAACTCTTCCAGGATATCCATACGCATATTGATTGCCCAGTTTGGATCTGGATCCAAGCCGTACCAGTTGTTCAAATAATAATTTTTTCCATCCTCATATACACTCTTGGAAAGCACGTCACCATAACGCGCCTTGATATTCGGAGCATGCTCCTCAATCAAATCATTCAGCGGAATCAATGCTCCGCCAGCAATGTATTTGTTCAAGGTTGCTTCACGTCTGTCAATGAGAGCAATATCAGGCAAATCCCCGCTGACCAGCATCAAATTCAGTTTCTCATCCGGATTACCGGTAGGCTGCTGAACCTCAATAAAGACACCTGTACGTTCTGTAATTTCTTTCGCAACAGGGTTAGTAAACGGATCACCCACATTCTTGTCAAACAAAGTTAAGGTGATAGGCTTCTTCGTTGTACTGTTTTCTTCGCCCCCTTTGGATGCGCTTTCATTCACGTCTTTGTTTCCGCCGCTGCATGCGCTCAAAAGCATCGTGCATGCAAGTACCGTTGCCATGATCATTCTTTTTCGCATTCGGACCCCTCCTATAAATGAAATTCCTGAACCATCCAGCTTGCTTCCCTCCTGCTTATGCAAGCAGATTATATTTCAATCCTATCCTGAACCGGATGCCAGATTCGGGATAGGAGCGAAGCCACGGTTGATCGCTATCGCTTAACCTTTTACTGCCCCAATAAGCATTCCTTTCAGAAAGTACTTTTGCAGCAATGGATACATAAGAATAATCGGCAGTGTAGCGATCATCGTAACGGTCATACGGATACTCTCGCTGGATACCGGCATCTTGCGCTGTTCATTGGCAAGCTGCTGTGCCGCATTTAACATGTCATTGGTCTGAAACTGATTCAGAATTTTCACCAGAACAGCAGATAATGTTTTCAAATCAGGATTATAGGTGTAAATGTACGAATCATACCAAGCATTCCAATGACCAATGGCTGAGAATAAAGTGATCGTAGCCAGTACCGGAGTACACACAGGGATAATTACTTTCAGAAAAATCTGAATATCATTTGCGCCTTCTATCTGTGCCGCTTCCTCCATTTCCTTTGGCAAACCCTCCATGTAGGTGCGAACTAATATCATCCAAAATATACTCATAAGTCCGGGGAAGATAAAAACCCAGAAATTATCGATCAGATTCAAGCTGCGCACGACCATGTAAGTGGGAATCAATCCGCCGCTGAAATACATCGTGAATACGAAAAACAAATTAATTCCGCGCCAGCCTACAAGCTCTCTTTTGCTGAGTGCATAAGCCAGCATTGAAACGCAAGCCAGTGTAAGAGGTACCCCTATCACGGTTCGGCCAACCGTCACGACGATGGAATTCAGAATTTCTGCATCCTTCAACACGGTTTTGTAACTGTCCAAGCTGAAATCATATGGCCACAGCATGAATTGTCCATAAGCCGGGTCTGACGCATCATTCAGGGACAAGATGAAAATATGCCAGAACGGAAAAAAGGTAACGATGAACAATAGCAATAAAAATCCGTAAACGATCGTATTTCCCGTAATGGTTGCCAGCGTATAACGCTGTGACCACTTGCTTCTAGTGTCTGTCTTGTTATACCGTGCAACTTCATTGTCCATTTCTTACTCCTCCCCTCAGCCGCATGCCATAACTTTTAGAACAGATGGGTTTGGCCCATTTTTTTAGAAATATTGTTTACAGTTATGACCAGAATAAACGCTATTACGGATTTGAACATACTTACAGCAGCTGCATAAGAGAACATGCCATTCTGAATGCCATAACGGAACGCATAGGTATCAATTACATCAGAATAGGATCGGTTCAATGAATTGCCCAGTAAAAAATATTGATCAAACCCGGTATTCATCAAGTTGCCGATGTTCAGTATCAATAGAATGATAATGGTAGGCCGCAGCATCGGCAGCAAAACATGCCAGATTTGCTTCAAACGATTAGCGCCGTCCACTTTCGCAGCCTCAAATAACTCCGTTGGAATGGCGGCAATGGCGGCCAGATACATGATGGAATTGTAGCCCATATCCTTCCAAGCATTCGAAAGGGCTATAATGATCCAGAACATCTTGCCTTCCTGCATAAACAAAACACCTTGCTCTACAATTCCGATTTTCATCAGCAGCTGATTTACAGGTCCTTCAGCGGACAACAATGTAACAACGATACTTGCAGCTACTACCCATGAAATGAAAAATGGTAAATAGGAGGCTGTTTGTACCGTCCGCTTAAACCAGTTGATTCTTACTTCATTCAGCGTTATTGCAATAAAAATAGGAAGGACAAACCCTATCGACAGTGTCAACACACTGGAAACCAAAGTATTGCGCATCACTTGCCAAAAATCTTGTCCTGAAAAGAAATATTCAAACCACTGAAATCCTACAAAGTCCGCTTTAAAAAGCGAGCCCCAGAAGTCCCCTAAAGTCGGCTTATAGTCTACAAATGCCATGTACAAGCCAACCATTGGAGCGTAAGCAAACAATACAGCCCATACAACTCCCGGAATTAGAAGCAAATAAAAATATCGCTGTCGAACCATTTTTTTTATTATCGAATTTTTAAGAAAGGGCGCTTTCTCGTTGCTTCTATCCACCTCATATTCCATTCTCCCGCCTCCTCATGTCCGATTTATGATCATGAATTCATCATAGGGAATCTTGAATGGTATGGCTATATCACGATTTTCCGATTTCTATAACAAAAAAACGAACTTGCAAAATACCAAGGGTTTTGGTTAAAAAATATAAGAATTGAACGTAGATGGACGCCATCCGATCATCCATTCCTTGCAATTGACATTACCCGCATTCAAACTTATACTCTGTTCTAAGTAAGCGCTTACCTATAAGAAAAGGACAATAGCATGCGCGGAGGGTCTATGTACACTATAATTTTAGTCGATGACGAACGGCTCACTTTAGTCACTCTTGCTAATTATATAGATTGGGAGAAAATGTCCTGCCGAGTCATTGCCACTGCCAGCAACGGACGGGATGCCTTGCAACAAGTGGAATCCCTGCAACCGGATATTCTCATTACTGACGTTAAAATGCCTGTCATGGACGGCATTGAACTCTGTAAGCAAGTTCATACTCGATTCCCTAAAATTCAAATTGTTTTTCTAAGCGGATACAATGAATTTGATTATGCTTGTGCTGCACTGCAGCATGGTGCCTGCGGCTATTTGCTGAAGCCAATTGACCATGAAGAGCTGGCTGCCACTATGAGGACGGTTCGTCAACGGTGTGAAGAGCAGAAAAACCGACTCCACTCCACCTTATTAACGTCGGGGGAATACCTGCGTGAACTTCTTCAAATCGGGGGTAATCTGCTCTCTGGCTTAGCGGACGAGGTTACTGCGGTATACAACCACCATTTGCATCTTCCTGCGGATAACAAAACATTTTACTTTATATTTATCAGCATAAACGAATATACTCTGCTGGCAGAGCACCCTCTTGCATTCGATGCGCCTTCCGGTGATTTTTCTACGGTAGAACGATTAGAATTTTTCATCGCCGGGCTGCCCAGTTACTCCCGCGGTGTACTGACCAAATTGCGCGATGGCCAATGGATTTTCGCCACCAAGGAATCAGACCGTACCGTGTTTACGAATTGGCGGAATCAGTCTGCGAGTGCGCAACGCTGGCTATCTCTGTTCCTGACAGACCACCCGCAATCCTTGCTCTCCTTTACAGAAAAATGGCCAAAGCTCCTGCAAGCACACAACCAACTGGTTGCGATTCACGGCACAGGACTGATCCACGACAACTGGGAAAACATACACCCCGCATTGCGTAAGGAACCTTTTCCCAAAACAGAGCACTTGATTGCCGCCGTACAACAAAACCGCAGAGACCAAGTTGAAGAATGGCTCCATGACTTTTACGATGGCGGTCTGCCGCCCGGAAATATCAGTCAAGCTTTCGTAGAAAGCGTTTCCATTTTTGATGCAGTACGATCTGCACTTGCGGCTAATAACCGTCATTTGCAAGACATAATGAATAAAGATTCCAAGTTTTTCGGACGCCTTTCCCTGATGGAAAGCATGCAATCTATGAAAACACATATGCGGCAAATTCTGAGCCTTATAATGGACGAGTTGGAGGCATCACCTGTCGATCGGCATATCGAGATTGTCAACGAAGTATGTACGATCATCCAAAAAAACTATGAACAGGTTATTTCGATTGATATGCTGGCTGAACTTATCTTTCTGTCACCCAACTATCTCCGGACGATATTCAAAGATGTTACCGGAAAAACATTACTTGAGTATGTGACTGAGATCCGTATGGATAATGCTTGCCTCATGCTGCAGGAAACCAATATTAGAGTTCAGGAGATTGCCAAGCGAGTCGGCTATGACAGCCCCTCCTACTTTGGCGCTGTCTTTTTCAAACGTACGGGGCTCACCCCTAACCAATACCGTACACACGCGAAAAAGGGATCACGAGCATGAAGACATTGAAAAGGTTGTTCAACAATTCGTCTTTGCTGCAGAAATTATTGATCATGTTTCTTACCGTAACGATCACCCCTCTTATCTTCATTACGGTTTTCTTCTATGACCGAACGGAGCAGCGGTTGCTGGAATTGACCTATGAAAATATGTATAGCAGCAACCAGCAAATCAGCAGCAATGTAAAAGCTCATCTGGATAATCTTAACCAAATTTCATCTATGATTTATACAGATGAAACCTTACAAGCTTACCTTACGCAAACGTACACAAATGACTATTCTGTTTTCGAAGCCTACCGTTATATCGATGGACTTCTATACAGCTTGATGACTGCGAACAACAGCCTGGCCAGCATTACCCTTTATGTGCACAATACAACACTCCCCGAGGATGGTCTGTTTCTCAAACATATCACCCATGAAAATTTGCCGCTTCAGTATCTGTCTCAATTACAGCAAACCTACGGGAACAATATGTTCAGCAACGTCCTTCAGGACAAAAAAGGGAAAAACATTATTTATCTGGGGCGTACGCTCAACTTTAATACACAAAACCAGCCTTACGGCATGGTGACGATTGGTATCTATGAAGAATTGCTCTACAGGTTAATTGAAAAGGAAGAGCAAAACAAAAGCGTCTACTTACTCAATGAAAAAAATCAAATCATTTCAGCAACTGATAAATCGCTTTTAAATCTGTCCTTCAGCGAAGCCATCGGTCCCGACTTGTCCGCCGATAAAGAGGTTGTCACCATAAACGGAGAATCCAATTTGCTGGTGTACAATACCATGTATTATGGCTGGAAAACCGTTTCTCTCACCCCAATTGACGAAATCATGCGTTCATCTCGTCAAACCGCTATGCAAATTGTTGTGATCGCGATATTCAGTCTTGTCTTATCCATCTTAATGATTATTGTCATTGCCAAATATCTGTCGCTCCGTCTGCGTAAATTAAACCGTCAGGCAGCGCAAGTCGAGCTAGGAAATTTCACCCTCTTGCCCGCTGATCCCAGCAGAGATGAAATTGGTCAATTAAGCACCGCTTTCAACCAGATGAGCACACGGCTCAAGGATTTGATTGATAAGCTGTATGTAAAAGAGATAGCCAAGCGCGATGCGGAGCTTTATGCATGGCAAAGCCAGATCAATCCGCATTTTCTGTATAATACGCTATCGGGCATTTCCTCTCTGGCCATCCAAAAAGGCAATGTTGAAGTAAGCGAAATTGTGAACCGTCTCGCAAGATTCTATCAAACATCACTGAATATGGGACGTCAATATATTACGCTGGAGAAAGAAATCACCCTGACCAAACACTATTTTGCCATCCAGCATATGCGCTTTGACGATAGCTTCATGGAGCACTGGGAAGTTGACGAAAGCTTGTTAACCCATGAAACGTTAAAATTATTGCTGCAGCCTTTTGTGGAAAATGCCATTAATCACGCTATTTATGACAATCATACCTGTCTGAATATCACCATCCGTGTTTACCAATCCGTTCACGTTGGTTCTCCAGCGCTCATACTTGAAGTCGTAGATGACGGCTGCGGAATGTCTTCCAAGCAAGTAGAAACACTGTTGTCCTCAGAATCCAAAGCAGGGTATGGGATCAAAAATGTTCATGAACGTGTGCAGCTTGCTTACGGACAGAACTACGGTGTAACCATTCATAGTCAAGCTGGATTGGGCACAAAAATCACCGTTCTGCTGCCTTTGGAACAAGATGATTGAGTAAATAGAGATCGAGAAGAAAGGAATGAAAACAATGACGAAATTATCTTGTAGCGGTTCAAAATACGGAGAAAATCATGTGGAAGTATACCTCCGCTTTTGACGGGGTGAACAAGATATTTGTCCTTACTGGGCCCCAAGGTACGGGGAAATCGACGGTCATTCAAAGCTTGGCGGACAACCTGCTAGATAAAGACGTTCATGTGCAATACTTCCACTCCGTCCCGACGAACTGCATGGTATCACTTTAACGGAATTGAAGGTTGGCATTATCGATGGGCGGGTCTGTACGGGGATTTCGGATAGCGGGGCCGGTGAAATCTTCTATATCGACTTCAAGGAAGAGTTTGATAACAGTCTTCTTTTTGTTGCGAACGTCTTATACGTTTTTGAATAGGCGCTCTCGAGCTTGCATCTAAGATCTTCTATCGTTATGATATGTTCCGGTCGAGAACATGATTTCTCGAAGGCCGACCAGATTGCGCAGGAATTAATTCAAGAACTATACTCTGGTCATGAAAGCGATACGCCAGTCGCTTCGCGTCACTTGTTTTTCGGAGCTGCGACTCCGAGGGGAGCCTTTGATTTTATTCAAAGCTTGACCGCTGAGCTGGAAAGATGAATTTTTATCAAAGGCAGGGCGGGATCGGGCAAATCGACTCTGCTGAAAAAGCTTGCCTCCGCTGCCGAACAGAACGGAATCGAAGCTCAAGTGTTTCATTGCGGCTTTGATCTGAACAGTCTTGATATGCTGATATTCCCGAAGCTGGGGACAGCTATCTTCGACAGTACCGCCCCGCATGAATATTTTCCAGAGCGGGACGGGGATGAGATCCTGGATATGTATGAACTGGCTATAGCTCCTGGAACAGATGAAGCTCATGCTGCTGAAATAGCTGGTATTGAAGCACGCTATTCTGCAAAGATGAAGGAGGCCACCTCCTATCTAGCGGAAGCCGAAGCTATCGATTCTCAGATTAAGGCCTATTATGTTGCGGCCACGGATTTTTCGGTCGTGGAGAAAATTCAATTGCAATTAGAGTCAGAATTAGATGGATTGATTGGGTCCATTCAGTTTTTAAAATAAAGTTTCAGCTCGGAAGCGTTCTATTTCAGATAAACCTGAAAGAAGTACGAAGTCTTTACAGACCTCGTACTTCTTTTTTAGAAGCTACGTTTTCTATGACTTCTTTTATTTAACTTCTTATAAAGAGAGTATTTAGGCTTACGCGATACGGCATCATATTAGTAAGGGCCTTAGACGTTGATAAAAACACACGGTTTTCTTTAATTATAGGAAAGATAGGAAAGTTCGCTGTTACTTATAATATTGTTCTGCAAATCACTTTAACGGTGAATTATTTACATGATTTTCATTAGTCATACGCTACAGTTCCAACGTTCATTTCCTATTAGATCAAAGTATTTTAATTATTCAGTTCCAACTGCAGCTTCTTCCATACTGTGTATAATTGGCTCGATGTCAAACGACCCTTCTATATTTCTTATTCTTTTTTTAGGATAATTACTCCAAATATACTCATACTCAGATGGCTCCTTAAGCAAGAACCTGAGCATTTCATTAGAGTTATGAAGATGCAATTGTGTCATAATTATCAAAGAAGAATTAGAAAACGGGAGTTCCCTTGAAAGTTGAGTTTGGAAGTTAAGGCTTATTTCATTATCATCATGTGACCTGTATTTAAATACTTCTCTGCCAAAACTATCACTGTTCTTTTGATACACCGAATATACTGTTGGTATTATTCCGTAATGTTCCATTTTTTTTACAATTTTCTCAATTCCGTTACATGCGTACTGGATCTCATCAATTGTTGGAAAATCACTTCTTCGATGCTCAAGTCTATTTCTTACATTACATACTTTATATCGATCAAAATCACTTGTTATTTCTATTAAAAATTCTAGAATTAATGACAAATCATGTTTATCTAAATCAGCTATGAGGCGCGTATGTTCAAAAGGAAAAACATTAATATTAGATTTTTTATAGTAATCCGGTAAACGATTTGACTCTCGCTTGAAATCATTAATGTTGTTGAGTACCTCAGAGCAAATTTCAGATAATATTCTAAAACCTGATGTTAGTGGGTATAGGGTATTCTTCCCATCTGGATCATACGAAATCTTTTCTTGATGTCCATTTAGTAGATTAGCCATAGTTTTCCTTGCATCTACAGAATTAAATAGAAATTTTGTATCCCCGTAATGGTCAGACATTAAAACCCAAGTAATAAAAGTCAAACTAAGATCCAACGTTTGCTCCAGAGAAACAAAAAAATTTACTGCCGAGCTTCTTACCCTCTCATTCTCAACTTCAGTTTGTTTTGCGTTTATTTTAGATACTTCAATAAAATTAGATAACCTACTCCAAAAAAAAGAACTTACCTTTGGTGGTATATTTATATCAAAACCAATTTTCCATAAAATTTTATGTATTAGTTGATTCTCTTTTTCTGGATCTAAATCAAAATGACCAAATTTAAGAAACTCAACAGTTTTCTTAATGTAGCTTGGACTAGCTAAAATAAGGTTTTTGATTATTTCTATCGGATTATAATTAATTACATACTTATCCACCCTATCTTTAATACTATCGCCTTGAATATGCCTTATCTTCCAGTTTAGCTCATCTTCATCCTGATATAAATAAAAGATCAAATTTCTTAATCTGATCGTAGCTAACTTGCTATTGTGAGGTGAATATGCTCTAACACCCAAAAAAGAACATTGATTGTAAACATTATATGCGTTCCGTCTTGTATAATACGTAAACCTCGGTTCTCTTATTTCTGTTGCTGGAATAACTATTTGAGAATCACTAATGAGCCTTTCGAGTTCTTCTACGATCTCCTCGTTAGAGAAGTACATTAATAATTGTAGAATTTGATTTAACTGAAAGCCTTCACTTATTTGTTGGCCTGTTCCTTTATTAACATTTATCGCAGATAATACTTCACGTATACTTTTATTCTTGTTTATTAAATTAGCTAACAGAATTTGAAGCTCTACTACACTAAAAGCATTAACCAACAACATTGGAAGCTCAGCTAATTGCATGTCATCGAACCAGTCATACTGACCTAAATGTTCTGTAGCAACGTATTTTTCTATTTCTAAAAATTTATCGTTATGATTTCTTGATGTATAGATACGGTAATAGGCTTTTTGTATATTTGTTATATCACTCGTAAAATTTACATAGTGTACTTTTAAACAAGAGGGATTAGAACAGTGCCATAATGGAGCTTTTAATACAGGTGGAAGGAATCTCTTGCATTTAGACATAATTACTCCAAATGGACCTATAATACAGTCCTTCACTTGAAAAACTCCCATTGGAGTATATTTGAGTAGTTCTTTTGTCTCTGGCACATTCAATCTAGAAGGCTCAATTGTAAACTTCTCGAAAAAAATATCGTAAAGCGTTCTTTCATAAATCCATGGATATCGGACAATTCCCTTTTGGATTTCCTCACTAATTATTGAAATTAACAATTTATAGTCGATTTTTTCCACATCGATTAGCACTCCACTATCTGTCACTAATTTTAACATTAACGCTATTTTAATCTCTACAGGAGAGAATCCTTTGCCGTTAGATAACTCTTTTAAATATTTTTCCCCTAATGATGTTAGAGTAATTGCATCTAAAAAAGTATCACTCGGTATATAACTTGAATCATATAGAGAATTTTTGAGTAATTGACTAATAGCAAAATAAATACTAAATTTATTTTCTCTAATCTCAGTATAATGAGTTTCAACATTACTCATATAAATCAACCTCCTACTAAAGTGGTGATATTATATAATAATACTACTTTAATAGGAGGTTGTCCTGCATTATTACATTTTTTTATTATTCCGATTTAAGAACTATGATTAATCCTTATACTCCTTAACATGTATATATAGGTTATTAAAATCATATCTGTAAGTTAGGTTTTATGATTCCAATCCTAATTTCTTTTAGATGGTCTGTCGTCTGTAGTAACATGTATTCGTACTAAAGCATGCTTCTTCATTGAAAGTGTTGTAGTTTATTAAAAAATTTAATAGTAATTAGACTGTATTAAAACGAAAGCTACAATTATTGTTAGTTGTCACCTTAATTCATACTCTAACTTATTACTGGTTAATTTTCACTACAACATACTCTATGGACAAAGTTTATAACTTAAGAGTGCAACCCAACCTTTGCTAATCAAAAGGAATTACATCCTCTGAAATCAAGGTCTCAAAGACTCTACAATTCTCAAGTTTTAAAACACCAATACTCTCAATCCATACCCACAACTAGATTCTTAACGTCACTTGTGATAAGACTCCCCTTAACAAAATCTATTGGCGAAAAAAATGGCGGCCCAATGGCCGCCAAGCGTTATTATTATATTTTACTTGCTGCAAGCCGATTCTTTGTCTCGGTGGCTTGGGGCTTGCATCAATACTCCCCTTTAATCACAAAGAACGAGCCTCGGATGGTCCCTGCCAGCTTGGACTTCTGTCTTGCGAATTTGAATTTCTCTTCCAGCTCCTTAGGTACCTCCATCCCCTCAGATAGCTTAAACCCTACGGCCCGCTTCTTAGGATCATCCACCGTATATAAGACGTTGACCGCTAGACCATCATCATAAAAGACGAAGGCCCATTTGATATTCTCCACTTGAAAAAGAGATGTTTCCAGCGGTCGAGCTGCAAACTCAATACCACGTTCTTCTTTCAACACCCGTCTCACATAATCAAGCGTCTCCTGGCTTTCGCCGGCTGGCACGGTCGTAAATTCATGCTTGTATTTGTTCATGAAGTAACGGGCTTCGTTCGCGCGAAGACCAGCCAGCGCTTCTGCTACCGGCGAAGATTCCAGACCAGCCACAGAAACATTTTTAAAGTCAACGATCGTGGACATTTCCTCATTCCTCCTACTGATTTCGTTTACTTCTCTACAACTGGAATCCACATTTCCCCGTATACGAGGCTATCCCGCTGCCCCATCTCAACCGTTGCATTGGGCCCGCCAACATAGGCGTAATTATCGGCTGCTGGCAACACTTGACCAAAGGCAATGCCAGTAAGCATGCTGCTGAGCTCATCAGCCGACTTCCCCTCGCCTTTAACAACGAGGTATTGTCCCTTAGGAAATTGGATCACTCTGTGTTCTTCCGGTACCGAAGAATCTGTCATCACGCCAGCGTAATACATCATCTTGTGGTTGACGGCTTCATTCACGGCAAAAATATAATCGTTCGCAGCAATCGCTTTTAACGCTTCAAGCCTTCCATCCTGTTCAACTGACCGCCAAAAGCTTTCCTTCTCCTTATTGATGCCAGCATAATCCGTGTAATCGCTTTTCAGCTCAGTTCCAATACCCAGAACGATAAAGCTTTCTTTTTCCTCAAAGGTATACGTTGCCATAATTCCAGCTCCTTTTTTGAATGTATTCATTAATTTGTTTATCCACTTGATAGGTTTATCATAAGCCTCAATCATGTCAAAATATGATACTGTTTAACATTCAGCCAATTATTCACTCCTACAGCTCCCTACCTAAATAGTAGTGTCTTTGACAGGGAAAGTCTATCGGATTCAGGATGGACTTGCGTTGATGTCACTTCCATTAGAGTCTGCGGCTTTTCGGGCGGAGCGCCCAGGAGGCGATGCCAAGCGCAGCATAGAAAAGCGGAAGAATAACATGGAATCCGCCATCCCCATAATCATGAGCGAACACATGAGATAAGGCTGCACCTGTCATTAGAAAAAAGATACCGCTATAAGCCCATTCCTTAAGCCGAGGGAAGCCTGGCATGACGATCGCAATGACTCCAAGCAATTTCCAAGTCCCGAGAATGTTCGTGATATATAAAGGGAATCCAATATCGGTCACCAGATCGACATTGCCGCCATATCGCATCAATTGCCCGATCCCGCTTAATGCAATAGAGAATGCGAGAATGCTGGTGACGATCCAATAAGCTGCCGTCCTTCCGATAGGACGGGATTCAACCTTCACGATTTTTTCATTATCGGTAACTATACTCATTCCAATTCCTCCTTTGATCTCCCTATGTGCTTCCGGTACCGATGCTTCTGTTCTGACGCTGCCATCTTCCCAGCTCCTTTATTGATTTGATCTTGTGTTTTCACTTGATGGGTTTATAATAACGATAAATCATGTCAAAATATGATACTGTTTAGAGGTCCCGATGAAAAAAGTAGAACGGATTAACATCATCATGCGGTACATTAACAACCGCGCCCATTTTACCATTTCGGAAATCATGCATGAGTTTAACATCTCCCGTTCGACAGCGATTCGGGACATTAGGGAAATTGAAGCAATGGGAATGCCTCTGGTCGCCGAAGTCGGGAGGGACGGGGGCTACTTTGTGATGAACAACTCTGTCCTGCCCACGGTCCGCTTTACCGATAATGAGCTTAAAGCTCTTTTTATCGCCTTCATGGCCACACGCAATCTGCAGCTCCCTTACCTCAAGAGCCGCCACTCTTTAGCGGAAAAATTGCTCGGTCTCATCTCTCAAAACCAGCAAGATGATCTTGTTCTGTTAAATCAAATCCTGCTCTTCGAAGGTACCAACCCCCACAATCCTGACTTGCTGGATCTATCCGATCTGCCCCATCCGATGTTAGAACAACTCATTCAGATCCTTCTTGAAGACTGCTACTTAGTGGTTTCTGTCGAAGAAGGAAGAGAAATAAAGACCTATCCCTTCTATCTCATGCGCCTATATCGTGAAAAAAGCTCTTGGCAAATTGAAGGCTTCAGCCTAGAGGAAGAGAAACGGCGGATTATCCCTGTCAACAATCTCACCGATGTCAGACCATACTCGGGGAAAAAAAGAATAAGTAAGAAGAAGATTGCAGAACAACTAAAGAAACAGGAAGAAGCAATCAACCTGGTCCTCGAACTTGGTCCCAAGGCAATTGCTCAGTTCAAAAAGTACCATCCTTTAAAGATTACAATTTCATATACGAATCCTTATCAAACAACGGCTATTCTAAAGACGTTTATCAATGTTCATCATTCCGATGAATTGAACGAAATTACAAATTGGCTGCTTTTCTTAGGTGGAGATATCAAGGTCAGGGAAATTCCGAAAGAAGTTATGGAGGGATTTCAGGGGAGAATGGATGGGTTGGGAACAAGGAACTGACCTAGCTGCCGGCTGTGAAGCTTATTGCAGATATAGCGAACGTATAGTTTCATTTTTTCAAAGATGACATTTCCGCACCCCACGAGGTTAAGGGCGATTATTAACGCACTGGATAACGAAATGCAGTTTGTTAGTCTGACAACTCTATTGCCATACTGGGCTCAGCCGATTGTTAAGAGGCAAATCCAATAGATGCCGCTTCGAGTCCCCCCAGGTTTGTCTCCTGTGCACGGATTTAAGCTTAGAGCTGGAGCAGCTTATATGTACGACCAGGGCGAACTATGTTCCGAATCGTTAGTAACGAGTGCAGCAACGGACCCGGCGACGCGAAAAAGCCGTCCGGTGCCGGACGAGCTTCGTCATATTTTCGGCTAGATCCAGCTAACGCAAAAAGCTTTTCAAGACGAGCCACGTTGCTGGTCCATTTCGGAAAGCTTTTTGCGTTCAATAAGTGATCTTCCCAAATAGATCGAAATTTCCAAATCATAATTTTCGGTAGTTCCTTGGAACTTTTATGCATCCATTGCGACGCGAAAGCCACAATGACCGCTTGAGCTGTCCGGTGTATTCGAACTTCGAGCAGCAACCCTGTAGCGATTACAGTAGGAACGATGACAAAGGTAAGATCCTCCTCTCATCGATTTATGTCCTGTATCGATGTTAAATATCGGATTCACATTTTGCGTCTGTTGGTGATAAACCGGGCTGAACCAGTCTGCGCACCACTCCCATACGTTTCCTGCCATCTGATATAAACCATAGCCATTCGGTTCGAATGTATGAACCGGAGCCGTGTCGATATAACCGTCGCTTGCATGGTTTTTAACAGGAAACATTCCTTGCCAAATGTTGCACATGTGCTGGTCGTCAAGCTTCAGCTTGTCTCCCCACGGGTATCTTTTCCCTTTCAGTCCACCACGTGCTGCGTATTCCCACTCCGCTTCGCTTGGCAGCCTTGTCCCTGACCATTTGCAGAACGCTATTGCATCATTCCAAGTGACATGAACGACCGGATGATCTATTCGATCGGTGATGCCACTCTCTATTCCTTCCGGCCTTCTCCAATTTGCTCCTTCTACCGCCAACCACCAGGGCGCCTGTTGCGAGGAACCCTTCACTTTGCTCCTTGTCTCTTCGGGCACCAGAAGATGAAATACATAAGACCAACCGAATTTCTCCGCTTCCGTTATGTAACCCGTAGCCTCAACAAAAGCTTTATATTGCGCATTTGTGACTGTATAAGCCGAAATGTAATACGGATTAATCTCAATCTTTCGAGCTGGCCCTTCCCCATCGTCCAGAAAGCCTTCCGAGTCATTCGTTCCCATCTCGAACGCACCGCCTGTTAAACTTACCCAGTCAAATCGAAGACTAGACGGAGCACCGAGAGTGCATGGAGTCGCAACCGGTTCTGCTGCTTGTATAAGTTTATCATTCGTATGCTGTCTGCTCACCGAGCAGCATGCTTTGGGAATTGGACGGTTCATCTTTATCTCTCCTGTCGCAGTATTCAAATATGCAAAAGTTCCCTGGCCGTACTAACGGACAGGGAGCTTAAACTTAACTGTTGTATAGCAAATACACTTGGGCGCTGTTCAGCGCAGTATTGTATAGCTGGAAATCATCTACGCTGCCGTTCCAATAGTCGTTGGCATCGGTAGGCGATTTATGGGCCCCGATGCGGAACGGGGACGTATGCGATTCGATGGTGCGTGTTGCCGATCCGACCGGTTGTCCATTCACATAAAGCGTGACGGCTCCGCCCCGATTTACAACCGCTACATGCGTCCATTCTCCTGTAGGAATCGTCTCAGATGAGAGCAATGAGCTTCCGCCAAGAAAAGTACCGAGTTGGCCGGTCGAAGTTACTCGGTATAGTAATGAGCGCCCCAAAACGCCCTCCTGTTGAAAAATAACTTGGTTAACACCAGCCGCAGTATCCAGCTTGACCCATCCCGCAACGGTAAAATTGCCTGAGCCCGGATTCAGTACGGCCGGTACGCTCACGTAATCGCCACTGCCGTTCAGCTTGAGCGAACCGCCGATTTTGCCGTTGTTGTTCCAGACCGGGTTGCCTATCAAACAGCCGTTATTCGTACCTGCTGCATCAGCGGCCGTGACTCCTGTTCCGTCATCGAGCTTGAAATGAGCAAGCGGACTAGCGATTGCAGGCGCAAGGCCTGGCCCTTGATAAGCTCCGATATTCGGCGCTGTCGCAGAAGAAACAGCATTACCAAAATAATCTCGGCCTCCGTTTGCAGGGATCACAGCCCCTGCATTCAGTGCCGCAGAGCCGGCCCCCAGCTTGTAACCTGCCTGGTCGAGACTGCCGGGGCCGTTCAGCCAAGGGTCAGCGGTTACCGTATTAGTCGCCCATGCTGGAACCGGCACGCCGAAAAACGCGTTATTGTCGATTACGAAATTCAAATCGTCCAGTGTCCATGTAACCTGACCGCCACCCTCTTTGTAAATGAGGTTGTTCCGGAACTGAATCGCCTGCCGCTGATTCGTCGTCTCTTGATAAATAACGGGCGCAAGGCCGGAACCTATATACATTGTATTATTGTAAATATGGCTTGAAACCACCTCGCCGCCGCAGCTTTGGAACATACGCGCCCCGTCGTTGACCGAAATATTGTATCGGATCACGAAGTTGACCGCCTTACTGTTTCCCTGGGCGCAAATCAGAAAAAATCCGCCTTCGTTTCCATGGGAATAGTTGTATTGGAATGTGACGTTGCTTGTAGAATGATCGACGTCGTATGCCATACCATCCTTAGTCGTTTTGCCGCCGGACGTGTCGTTGAATTGAAAGGTGACATTGTTTGCGTTCGCCGTCCACATGCCTGCGTTCGGCGAGTCGGATCGCATATTGAAACCGGTTAAGGTGTTGGATTCGACCAGCGCCCCGTCAACCGTCATTGGTGCAATTCCGTCTCCGCCGATATCCGAGAGCGTATTGCCGCTTATGTAGAGGTCGGTCATCGGCTTCCACGACCCGTTGCACAAACTCCCCCAAAACTCTACCAGTCCCGGTCGTTGGCAATAATTAGACCAAACGTATATCCCTTGACGGTCTACGCTTGCAATCTGATTGTTCAACACTTGCAACTGATGAAAAGCGGTCGGCACCGCTGTGCCAAGCACCTCAATAACGATGCCGCCTGAAGCGTTCGCGTATTTGCCTGTACCGTGATAGTTGCCGCTTACTGTTGAAGGCATGTAGCCGCGGACGTCGTGAATATATAAGTTTCGCAACGTAATGCCGTACAAGTCGCCTGCGTTTTCGCCAAGAACGTGTACCCCCCGTCTAGCCGTCTTGTTATCGCCGGAAGCTGTCAGTTCGAGGTCGCTTAACTCTATATATTGCAAATTACGCAGCAAAACAGCGTCGGTCTGACCATTCGCGTTAATAACGGGTCTTGCCAAGCCCGAACCGTAGGCGGCAATCGTGACAGGTGCGGCGAAACTCCCGCTTCCTACCGGCGCAAAAGTGCCGGAGCAGATCGACCCGCGTTTGAACAGAACGGAATCACCGGGGGTTAGCTGAACCGCGTTAATTGCGGCCAAATTGTGAAATGGAGCGGCCTCCGTTCCCGCGCCGGCTTTCTCAGCGGCACAATCCACATAATAGGAAATGCCCGCCGCGAAAACGGAAGGTACGCGCTCTATCGGGCCAAAGACGGGAATTAACAACGCTAATAGAACTAGCAATCGGACTAGTTGACGAATCATTTTGGAAACAGCTCCTTCGTTCAGTGTAGGTTTAATCGCACTGCGCCCTCTGGCAAGAAAAGCAAGGGAATTGTACCGCAGCTGCGGGCTTCACCGGCAGGTAGCGGAAGTCGCGCCCGTCACGGAAGGAGACCAGTACTGGTAATCAAGATCAAGCGATGTGAGAAGCGATCCGGCAAGAAAGGCAGCGGCCCTTTCCGTTGTCAGCTCCTCGCTTCCTGCAACGAAACATGACGCTGGCCTCCCGGCACGGCCGGCGCCGGCCGGATGATCGGCACGCTCTCCCCTGCAGCCGCCATGCGGTGCTGCAGACGGGCTTGCAGGATATCCGCAGCCTCTCGATGAGAGTCCAGACCAACCAGGTTCGTTAGTTCATACGGATCAGCATCAAGGTCGTACAAATAAGCCTCGATATATTCCTCCGAGCCGGCCTGAGTGCTGCCATCCTTGCCCTCGGCGACAATACAATATTTCCATTTTCGCGTGCGGATCGCTCGAGCGATGCTGCTTTCGCTGATTTGCACGAATACCTCCTCCTGCCAAGGCTGAGAAGAGTCGGCGCCGTTCAAGAGCGGCATTATCGAGTTCCCTTGCATTTGGGCAGGCACCTTTATTCCTGCGGCATCCAGCAGTGTAGGCGGCAGGTCGATCAGACTGACAAGCTGCCTCAGCTTGCGGCCTTCGCTAAATCCAGGGCCGCTAAAAGCTGTAGGCACGCGAATCGAGCTGTCATGGCAAGAACGTTTGTATTCCTCGTTCCGCGTCTTGAAATGATTGCCGTGATCAGAGGTAAACAGTACAATTGTTTGCTCGTCCAGCTCCAAGCTTTTAAGAGCGTCGAGCACCCGGCCGAGCGCTTCGTCCAGCCGTTTAACCATGCCATAGTAACCGCCGATATGCTGATGGACGGTGCCTCCTAGTGCGGCGAGGTCGGGCGGAATCCAGCGGCCGCCATATTGCTCGCGGTAGCCAACTGGAGCCGGATAGTCGTCAATATGATTCTGATGATGAGGCTCCAAATACGATACAAACAGAAAGAATGGATTTTCCCGATGGTTGTCGATGTATCGGATCGCAGCATCGGTAAGCGCATCAACCCGGTATCCCGGCAGCCGCACCGGATTGCTGTCATTATCGTACATAACCGTTCGGTAGCTGTCTGACGAAAACTCGAGCACATTCGAGGCAAGCCAATAATCATAGCCACCACGTTTGGCCGCAGGCACCGGCTCCTCGTCTGCCAGATGCCATTTCCCAATATAGCCGGTCTGATAACCAGCCTGCCCGAAATATTGTCCGAGCGTCCCTAAATGCTCCGGCAATGGAATACCGTTTTTGTAGCAGCCTGATGTAGTGCCGTAAACTCCGGTTTGCAGGCTGGAGCGCGCTGGACCGCATACGGGCTGGCAAGTGAAGGAATGCTCCAAATGCGTACCGTATGCAGCCATTCGGTCGAAATTAGGCGTCAGCCCCAGTGGATTGCCATGAATGCCCGTGGTGTCCCAGCGTTGTTGATCGGTGAAAAAAACGAGGACATTCGGTTTGCTGACGGTTGTCATACTTCTTCTCCTTTCATGCCTTTTGCTTATTCCTTAACTCCTCCTGCGGTTAAACCTTCCACCATATACCGTTGCAAAAATAGAAACAATACGAGCAGCGGGGCTGTAGCCGTGACAGCTGCTGCAGCCGCCCCGGACCAGTTGGTGCTTAATTCGCCAAGGAAGGTAAGAGACAACCCCGGACTGAGAGTCCGCATATTGAGATCACGAACAAGCGTCATGCCAAACAGAAAATCGTCCCACGCGACGAGAAAACAATAGATTGTTACCGCCATGATCCCTGGCTTGGTCAATGGCAAAACGATATGGATAAGCGCCTTTACGCGTGTCGCGCCGTCGACCTCCGCGGCCTCTTCCAGTTCGCCGGCGATTCCGTCCATGAAAGTTTTCATCATCATAATAGAGAAAGGCAGCGCTGTCGTTGTTGCGGCTAACATCAACGCAAGCAGTGTGTTGAGTAAATGAAGCTTGCTGTAAAGCGTGTACAGCCCGATCAATAACGTCACGGCGGGGAACATTTGCGACGATAGAAAAAAAACGAGAAGTAGACGGCTGCCCCGGAACCGGAAGCGCGAGAGGCCGTATCCGGCGAGAATCGAAACGGCAATTGAAAGCGCTGTTGATCCGGCCGCGACAATCGCGGTGTTTTTGTAAAAAGTAAGAAAGTTCGCCGAGAGCAGGACATCCTTATAGCTTTGCATCGTCAGCTTGAACGGTACCCATTGGGGTGGAAACTGAAACAGATCGCCGTTCGTTTGCAGTGAGACCGATACCAGCCAGTAAACCGGAAATAGAAACAACGAGAGAATAACCGCAAGCAGGACATAAACACCGATATTGCTCCGGTGCAGCGGATGACGTCGAACAGCGGGAAGCCGATATGCGCCCTTCATGACATACTCCGATTCGCCACACGGTTAAGTGGAACAGCGATGAGCAGCAGCAACAGCATCCATATTACCCCGATTGCCGAGCCCTTACCTAGATCGTAGGACTGGAACGCCGTTTCGTACGTGTAAATGGCCAATGATTGAGTCGCGTCCGCCGGTCCGCCTCCGGTAAGAGCATAAAATAACGTGAACATTTGAAAGTTAGCAACGACCATCAACAGCGTCACATTAGCGAGTACAGGTTTCAAAGCGGGAAGAGTAATATACAAAAATGTTTTCAATTTGCTTGCACCGTCAATTGTTGCAGCTTCGTACCAGTCGCGCGGAACGCCCTGCAGCCCGGCAAGCGTCATGACGGCAGCCAGCGGCGTCTGGCGCCAAATCGCAACGCCCATAATGCCATACAGCGCCAAGTTTAAATCATTCAGAACGTTCAGCTTTTTGTCCGTTAATCCGCTCTGGATAAGCAGGCCATTCAAAACTCCATAATCAGCCTGATAAATCAGTAGGAAGACAAGCGCTGCGACAAGCGTTGGGATCGCCCACGGGATGAGCAAAATGCTGCGGAAGAACGCCCGAAATCGGATACGGCTGTTCAGCAGCAAAGCGCTCGCGAGTCCAAGAACAATCACAATGCCGACAGTGCATGCAACATACCGAAGCGTAATGGAGAGCGCATGATAAAATTCTTGTCCCGACAGCAACGCCTTATAATTGGCCAGACCGACAAAGGGCTGTTCAGCCGACAGCAACGAAGCGCCCCGGAAGCTCGTCGAAATGGAACGAGCCAACGGGATTAGAATCGTCACAGACAACAGCAGGGTCGCGGGCGCGACAAGCAGCATGCCGAACGCCTGATTTTTAAGGGTGCGAGACCATTTGATTGACATAGCTTGCCTCCCCCCTTAGCTTATAAATGTTTAAAATAAAGGTTTGCCATTGCCTACTTTGCAGCATACAGTTCTTGAAGCTTCGGCAGTATCTTGGCGATAATAGCCGGAATATCCTCGGATGTCGTTGTCGCCAGCACGGTCAAGTTGGACGTTTCTTTCATAGCCTGTTCGAACGCAGGGTTGCCCGTCGGGAATGGGCTGGCCGTTTTCATCTGCTCATTGAACACCTTGGCGTAATCATCCTCGTTCAGCTCGGGCAGCGATGCAACTGAGGCGCGGGAGGACATGACTCCGTTGAGTTTGTGGTACAAAATCATAGCATCCTTAGATACCAGATACTTCACGAACTCAGCAGCTGCTTCGGCATGTTTGGTCGACGATGAGATAAGCAATTGATGCTCGGTGAAGACGGTCTCGGAACGTCCGGTCGCGCCGACAGGCACGGTTGTTACGCCCCACTCCTTATCGAAAGCTTCCCCTTTGCCGCTAGTGGTTCGGAATGTGTTTCGGCCGAAGTCGCCGTCGACGAGCATGCCTAGCGAACCCGTCCCGAACATGGCACGCAAATCTTTGATCTCGGCGCCGACCGGGGCAACATTCTGATTGGCGATGTCGCGGAGGTATTGCAGCGATTCTACGAGCGCCGAGCCTTGGTCGACGATCAGCTTGCCCTGATCATCAACGAACTTACCGCCATGAGAGAGTGTTATACGGAGCAGCATTTGGCCGGTGTAAGCGCCGGTTTTATTTGCTTCGCCGATACCGTAGATCGGGTTGCCTTTATCGTCTTGTTTAAGCGCTGCGACCGCCTCCGCATATTTCAGAAGCTCGTCCCACGTCTTTGGCGGCGTATTTGGGTCGAGACCCGCTTTGGCAAACAGCGTCTTGTTCCAGAACAGCGCATTGGGATGCGGCGCCCACGGCATGGCGATCACTTTGCCGTTAAAGGTGACTCCTGCTTTGCTCGAAGGCAAAATATCGTCGATGATGTCACTGCCAAGCAGCGTTTCTAACGGCTGTACGATGTTTGCACTGCCGAATGCCGGCGTGAAGCTCTGGTTTGCCATCAGCACATCCGGCGTATTGCCTCCGGTAGAGGCAATGAGTACCTGATCTTTGTATTCGTTGAACGGGATGCCGAGTGACTTGATCTTGATGTTCGGATGGGCGTTTTCAAAACCTTCTACTAACTGGTTGTAGGCATCCTTCGTCGCATCCTCCGTTGAAATCCAGTTAGCAAACGTTAGTTCGATATTTTCTTCTGATGAGGCTGGTTGTTGTTGATTATCTTTTGAAACGTTGCCTGCCTGGTTGACCGGCTTTGCGCCGTTATTACTGCTGCCCGAGCAGGCGGTAACGGTGGCTAGTATTGCGGCGGCGAGAGATAAAGTTGCTATTTTCCATAATTTCATGACATTCCATCTCCTTTGAATTTGTTAACGGCTGAGCAATATCTCATGGTTGTAGCGTTCTGGATTGCAATAAGACAAGGAATATTGCAAAGGCTGATCGCGGTTGTTGAACAACAGCGTCTGTATGACTAGCAATGCGGTGCCTTCGGGAACTTCGAGCAGTCTGGCTATGCGGGTGTCGGCATTGACTGCTGAGTAGCTTTGCGAGCCTTTCTTGACATTCACTCCGCTCTGTTCCAGCAGATCGAAGACCGTTGAGCGTCCAAGCCGCTCTTCCGTTATGACTCCGGATAAATTGATGTTGAAATAGTTTTCATCGACTATCACATGACCGCTGGATACCGCAATTCGTCTAACCGTACGGATCATCTGCGTAGATGCCGGAATGCCGAGTGCCTGTGATACGGCAGCCGGCGCTTCGCAGTGTCCGAATTCCGCGATTTCAATGGTCGGATACAGTCCTTGGCTGCGAAGCTGCTCGACAAGTCCGACCAGCTTCGTCGTGACGGCGGCGGAAGTGCGCTGCGCAACAAAAGTGCCTTTTCCATGTTTGCGTTCAAGCCACCCCTCCGCTACAAGTTCTCCAAGGGCCTGACGGATGGGCGTACGGCTCAATCCCAACAGTTTCTCCAGTTCCCGCTCGCTTGGAATTGCGATACCTGGCTGCCATTGGCCGCTTTCGATTTGTTGTTTGATATACGTTTTGAGCTGGTGATACAACGGTACCACCTCTTGCAACAGTTCCAAGACTATTCCCCCTTTTGGTCTCTCTCTCGATCAAGTGGTAATCTGGTAATTACCAGTAAACGAAAAAGAGACACTATTCGCATAAACGAATAAGTGTCTCCAGTGGTCTGGTCAACAAAGTAATGCATATAAATCGAACCCGATTAGTTGGAATTATACGGGGCAATTGTACGTGATGTCAATCTTTTTAATATGTTTTGGGCTGAAAACCAAAATCAGAACCGGCAATACCTCCTTTAGTTAAGCGATCTTCCTTCTCTAGATTTAGCGTCGCAACGTCCACCTTTAGTTCCACTTTCGCTTTACCACTACTTGTGATAAGGCTCTCCGCGCTGTCTGTAACGGTAAGTTTTTTAGGCCATCCCTAGTAGGGATGGCCCTTCTAGTACATCTAATGAACATCAAACACCTGAACTCAATAACTTACCGAATTCCTTACCGAGAGGTATTAATATCCTTGTTATACATGTTCTGCTCCGCTGTCACGGCCACTAACCATTGTCTTTTGAATATCAAGGTCAAAACTCGTCAAATAATCCGCATTTGTAAAATGTCATCGCTTATCGCACAAATGCTTTGGTTTATTTTAAGATTCCAAAGCATTTTTAAGAAATTGAAGTGAATGATGATGAAATGCACTTGTTTTTGATTCGTCTATATGATGAAAAGTAACATCATCAATATTTGGAATATTGGCTGGATCATAAACATAGCAAGAAGATAAGCCAAACGTATCCAGCAGAGCTATCAATCTTGAATCCATTGATTTTGGGTCTTGTGGATGATCAGATACCGGGAAAACCAAAAATGGAACCTTACCATTTTTCATCGTTTTCACAAAAGGAATTGCACTTTTTTCACGAACAGAAACAAAGTCTAAAGAATTAACGTGTGGAGCAAGGATATTTTTTCGATCAGGCCCTATCTCTGCTCCTCGAGAATGACCCACCCATCATTAAAGCTTTCGATTGGTTCCATCCCTATTGTACCGCCTTTGGCTCGCACTTCTTCAACGATAAGCCTCACATCATCCCATGGCACATGGATAAAAGTATCCCACGGGTAATCAGGGTCTTCCCATAAACCCTCAACCCCTCTGACTTTAGCAGACATGGCATTTGGATGTACATCTTGCGGTGACACAGCCTGCTGTAAAATCACTTTCATAACAGGGTACGGCACCTCCGGATCTCCTCGTCTTGCGTACGCGAATTCGTATAAATAAGCTTTTTCACTGCTCTGCCTCCAGATTAGTAATCTTCCACCCAACAAAACTTGTAGCCAAAGCCGCGAACCGTTTGAATATATTTCGGTTCCGAAGGATTGACCTCGATTTTTTTACGTAAATAGCGAATATGAACGCTTACCGTGTTCTCCTCGCTTGTTCCTTCCAGCCCCCAAATTCTGTCGTATAGCAAGCTTGCGCTGAACACTTGATTTGGGTGATCGGCCAAAAATAAGAGAAGCTGCCGTTCCTTAGCCGATAGTCCTACCGTCTTTCCGCCAACCATCACTTCGCAGCTATCCAGATCGATGCTCAATTCCTGATTACGCAATCTATTTTTATTATTTGACTGCTTCCAATAAGCGTAGCTGCGCAACTGTGTCCGAATACGTGCGATTACGACATCGACATCGAATGGCTTCACGATATAATCGTTCGCTCCACCCTCCAAGCCGGCTACGATATCGCCGCCTTCCTTCCTGCAAGTAATTAGAATGACGGGAATATCCGAACGGTTTCGAATTTCAGCGCACAGGCTCATCCCGTCTCCGTCCGGAAGGTTAATATCCAGCAGAGCCAAATTGGGCAATTCATTGCCCAGTAAAGCTTGTGCTTCTCTCACGCTTCCAGCTGTCGTCACGCGAAATCCGCTGCTCTCCACACACAACCGCAGCAGCTCCCGAATATCCCGTTCATCCTCAACGATCATGATGTGCCCGTCAGACATTTTAAGTACCTACCTTTCATTCCGATATCGACTTCATCCGACTTTTATTGTGGTATTCCCTCTGAAAATGACGCAGCACAATTTACATCCTCGTTACACCAGTTTAATAGTAGGTTAAGAAAATAAAAAGGAGGCTCCGGCCCTTACGCGGTCTCCTCCGGCTCCATCTCCCTTACATGTGCATAACGCAACGGAAAACGGATATAAAACGTGCTTCCTTGAGTAGATGAACGTTCAAGTCCGACCTCGCCGCCATGAGCGTTCATAATTTCTCGACATATCGGCAGTCCCAGCCCCGTTCCCGTAATCGCTCCTGTCTTAGCGCCTTTCCCCCGGTAATAGCGCTCGAAAATAGACTCCCGCTCCCTCTCTTCTATCCCGCACCCACTGTCGATTATCCGAATGGTAATGGCTGAAGGCTGAGCCCCGAGTTCCTCCATTGTCGCCTCGACGCGAATCGTACCTCCCGGAGCTGTAAACTTCCGCGCATTCGACAGCAAGTTAGCAAACACTTGCTCCACGCGCATCGGATCGGCGTAAATGGCCGTAAATCGATCAGGCCAATAAGGCTCTGGCATCGGAACCCAGGAGAAGGTAAAGCCCTGCTCCAGCATGTCCATCTGCACCTTCGAACAAAGCCTTGCGAATAAAGCCCCAAACGGGACAAGCTCGTATTCGAACTGAATATGTTTATTTTCAAGCCGGACGATTTCCAGCATATCGTCGATCATCCGCTCCATCACCAGCGATTTATCATGAATGACCTGAAGATAGCGGGTTTCTCCCGGTGGAATCGTACCATTCAGCATTAACTGGACATACCCTTTAATTGCTGTAATCGGCGTGTTGAGCTCATGACTCACTTCGGAATACATATTGCTGCGAATCTGATCGATGTGGGATAGCTTTTCATTGGCTATTATAAGCTCGCCATTTACCTTCGCCAGCTCTTTGTTCGTTGAACGTAACTGTGCCATACGCATAAGCCGCATGCCCACGATTATCCCGAAACAGATGACTACCCCGCCGAAGCCAAGAAAGGTCCAGCTGATCTGGGCAAGCGCGTGATGCGACGTCAACAAGATCCGCGTCGTAGGAAAGAGTCCGAATTGCCCGCTCACCGACCGACCAAGTACAAGCCCTCCAACAAAAAAGGCATTTCCGATTGCAAATACCATGATTTCCGGATTTCTTCGCCGTTTAAGAGCAAGAAAAAGGACAACTATTAATGCAAGTAACAGACATGTCGAAACATAATCGTAAAAAAGCCGATAAAATAGCAGCTGCGCTTGTTCACCGAACAACAGCCAACCCGCAACCGCAACAAAGGCATAGACTAACACCGCGTAACCAAGATTACGAATCCACTTGCTGCCTTTACCACCAACAATCGCATACGTGATCAAAATCCCGCTGGCATATCCGATATACCAATTAAAGTGAATGAGCGATCCCCAGACCCATAGAGCTTCTGATCGAAAAGCAAACTGCCAGCCTCCCCACATAACAGTTAAATCTATAGCAAAACTCGCCAAAAAAACGGCAAAATAAATAAAAAGCGTTTGGCTGCGATTAAAAAAATACAATAGTAAAGATACCGCGCTTAACAGCGATAGCACAATTGCCCCAGCCCACATCGGCGCTTCCGTTCGCAGCAGCTTAAGCGCTAAAGACGATGAGGTTCCCGACCATACCTCGAAACCTTCCAAATTTTGATGAGGGGAAATGCGAGCCACCAGTACTTGATCTTCATGACCCGTTATATTCTCATACGAAATGATTCTCCAAGAAATAAATCCCGATGGTAGAAGCTTCTCTGACTTGAAGACAGGCTGGCCGTCCAGAAATAAGGCAATCTCAAAATCCTTAACTAGATAGGAATAAACCAGAAGCTGCCCCGGTGAAATCCCTTTTTTTGAAAGATTAGCTTTTAGCCAAAGTTCGTTGCCTGGATGAGCGCCATTCCGATCCGAATCCATCTGGGAGAATGGATGCCATTCGGAAGGCAACTGTCCCTTCGTCATATTTCCGAAATAGTAGGCTTCCCAAGTGATCCTAGATGCCTGATTTTGATCCTCATGCGAGCTTGCCTGCACCGGGTTAACTTGAAGAATGAGGCCAGCGGTAAGCAGCACAAGGATAAGCCTTATAATGTGTAATCTATTCGATTGGCTCACAATATTGATCTTGTCTCCTTTGGCACATCCTAGGCTTGTTGTCCTCAGTTTAACCTGTCTCTGCATTCAAATCCACATAGCTGGGAGGTTCATTATGATCATATTGATACAGTTGGAGAATGGATTTTGCAATTGAATGGTCATCAGAGCTTGAAGCTCAGGAGCGGGGAATCCGGGTTATCGGTTCTATAAAACAAGGCTGCTTTGAATTTGACTTCAAAACAGCCCTGGTCTAGATTCTTTACTTGCTTTTTTGTTCCAGCATTTTTATGAGCACCGTTACCGCCTCTGCTCTTGTCATTTTATCTCCAGGAACGAATTGGTTCGCGCCTTTGCCTTCAATAATACCCAGATTTTTCATAGTGGCCACAGCGCCTTTCGCCCAGTCCGGAATGTCTTTATCATCTGCAAAGCCAGGTGTCTCAGTTGTTCCGCCAGTCAGGCCCAAGGCCTTTGCAATCATCGCAGCCATTTCTGCACGAGTGATTTCCGCATTCGGGCGGAAGAAGCCGTCCTCATAACCACTAATAATACCCGCGTACACTGCCTGCGCGATGGATTTCTGCGCCCAGGAGCCAATCTTCTCCTTGTCGGTAAATGTCAGCGCCGCTCCATCTCCTTGCGGTTTGAGCGCATTCATCAGCATGACCGCAAATTCCGCGCGCGTCACAGTGCGACCCGGCTTGAACGTATTGTCCGGATAGCCCTTAACGATGCCCGCGCTTACCGCTTGCTTAATACTGGCTTCCGCCCAATGTGCGGCAATATCGCTGAAGCTCACTTTCGTCGGAGGGGCAGCATTGGCTACCGCAAATACAGCGTATTTGGTAAAGTGATCAACCTCTACGGTAATGTAATTACCGCTCACAGTACCGCCGACCTTCACCCATTCCTTCTTCACTTCGTCATAATAGAAGACGACCGCCTTCTCATTGCCCTTCAAGCTATTTAGATCAAATTTGAAAGAGAGCGTGACAGATTTGTCGAAGTTCTCCACGAAGCTTTTTAGAATTTCGAATATCGGGCTAAGCAGAGTATCCTTATTTGTAATCAACGTCTGTACATCCGAGACTTTATCGATCGTTAATTTTAACTCTTTGCCTGTAGCGTTAGCAGGAATGACGATCTTGATCTCATCACCTTTGCTAACCTCTCCCGCTTTGCCTGCGGGAAGCGTTAAATGACCATCTGTAGAGGTGACCTTGGGGTCACTTGTTGGCGGAGTTGGCGTGTAGGAGCCGCCATTACCGTTCGTTGCAACCGACATGCTTTCGCTGGCATCGGAAATGTTTCCCAACATATCAACAGCCTTAGCCGTATAAATATACTGCTTCGAAGCAGAAAGTCCGGTATCGACATACGTACTTTCAGCCGTTTCCACAATGAGCGTCCCGTCACGGTAAATCATATATTTGGCCACACCCGAATCATCGTTCGCAGCAAGATGAAGTGTAATCGAGTTTGTCGTTTTTGCGCCCGATGTGATTGTTACCTGGTCCGGTGCGGTCGTATCCGCCAGCACTCCGTATGTGGAGAAATGGCTGATTGTCGTCTCGATGCCGTTGTCCGTTACTTGGGAAGGATTATATTCCCACTTGCCAGTAGACACGTTGTAATAATAAACAGCGAGCTTACTCCTATCTAAACTAATGTCATACCCGAGTGTAATCTGTACAGGTTGAGTAATGGTCATGCCTTCAAGTTGGAATTCGATAACTTGTCCTGCTCTAGCGAGTTTAACCTCCCCGGAGGGCGTGGCGTTCGAATCTTGTACCGTCAATATTGCCCCTTCGGGAATCACCAGTCCGTCAGGCAGCTTAATTACGAGCCCGCCCGGGTACGTAAGCGTACGAACCGAAGGGTCTAATTGCATCGGCTCTCCTATGATACCTTCACGGACAATTGTGACCACGTATGTCGTATTTGAGCCGTCTTGCGCCGTCACGGTAATCCGAATAGGGTTATGTCCGACGAACAAGCTTGATGCACTGTAGCCATATACATTTCCCGTTACCGTATTGTAATTCGCCCCCGTAACCGTTAGAGATTGGTTAGGATCCCCTTTACTCAGAAAAAGGTTAAGAGTAGAAACCGAATTCTCAACTTGTACAGCATAATTCGTCTGCGATGGTGAAAAATGGATTGTTCCATGATCCAGTGACAGGCCGGACAATAATGTGTTCGCTGATAGCCATTGTGCATACAAGGTAACATTCTGAGTGCCTATAAAGAAATTCGCCCCACTGGCATAGCTAATGCCGCTGCCGTCTGCCGCTGTATTCCAACCTGCAAACGTATATTCCGTCTTTACCAGATTCCCGTTGTTGCCGGATACCGATACCGAAACGCCCTGCTCATACGAGCCGCTGTCGGTCGGTACGCTTCCTCCCGTACTGCCGTTGCCGCTATATGTCACCGTGAATGTAGGGTTCAAAATCCATTTTGCATATAGCGTCACATCGGACGAGCCCATGCTGAACGAAGCGCCTGCAGCATAATCTGTTCCGGTTCCATCCGCCTGCATATTCCAGCCTGCAAACGTATAGTGAGTCTTCACCAGATTTCCGTTGTAACCGGATACCGACACCGTATCGCCCTGCTCATACGAGCCACTGTCCGTCGGTACGCTTCCTCCTGTACTGCCGTTGCCGTTATATGTCACTTTGAATGTAGGGGTCAATATCCATTTTGCATATAACGTCACATCGGACAAGCCCATTCTGAATGAAGCGCCTGCAGCATAATCTGTTCCGGTTCCATTCGCCTGCGTATTCCAACCTGCAAACGTATAGTGAGTCTTGAGTAAAGTTGCCGTATTGCTATAAACGTTGACTGTCTCGCCTTGCGAATACGACTTGCTGTCAGTCTGCACACTCCCGCCTGTGTTTCCGTTCCCGTCATAAGTCACAAACTTTTGTATTGCCTGCAAATAGGGATATCCGTTATTGCGCGATGGACTTATCCCCCAAATGCTTGTGAAGTCCCAGTTTGAATCTGCATAAGTGCTTTGCGTCTTCATCTCCGTGGTCGATTGGCCAACGCCTTTGCCTGTATCCGATTGACCTGTTGTACCCGAGTCGTAGAAGCTGTAGCTGATCGTTCCACTACTATTGTTGCCAATCAAACCGCCTACTTTGGCGCCGCTTCCCGTTACACTTCCTGCTGCATAGCTGTAGCTGATCTCTCCGTTGTTGGTGCCAATCAAGCCACCTACATTGGTGCCGGTTCCTGTTACGTTTCCTGCTGCATAGCCGTAGCTGATCTCTCCGAAATTGGCTCCAACCAATCCGCCTACATTGGTACTGCTTCCTGTTACATTTGCTTTTGCGAAGCTGTTATTAACCGTTCCATAGTAATTGTAGCCAATCAAACCGCCTACACTGGCGCTTGTTCCTGTTACACTTCCTGATACATAGCTGTTGCTTATCTCACCGCCATCGATACGGCCTACCAAGCCGCCTACATATTGTTTGCCTGTAACATTTACATTTTCCAGAATCATATTGGAAACACTTGCATCATAGTCTATATAACCAAACAACCCTGAAAAATTATCATTAGGTCTATTAATCGTCAAGCCTGTGATCTTGTGTCCATTGCCGTCCATATGCCCCTGAAATCGGCCGCTAGAACCCCCAATCGGTAACCATCCTTGGCCATAGCTGCTCAAATCAATATCTGCCGCCAGCTTGAAATACAGATCCGAACCCAAATAATTCCTGACCGTATCCAACTCCTCACCAGTTGCAATCTGGTAAGGATCACTCGCAGTACCTGTTCCAACGTCTAAAGTCTTCCTCCATTTCGCGTACAGCGTCACATCGGACGTGATCACGCCTTCAGCGTCTGCTTTATAATCCACTCCATGTCCATCCGCCTGCGTGTTCCAGCCTGCGAAAGTGTAGCCTGTCTTCACCAGATTTCCGTTGTTGCCAGAAATCGACACCTTAATGCCCTTATATGAGCCGCTGTTAGCGGGCACCTCTCCTCCATTGCTGCTGTTGCCGTTATACACCACGGTATACCTAGGGTGTACGGTAAACGTAGTGGTCGCTTCGCTTGCGGCATGAGCGTCGTCCCCTGGAAAGGCAGCGGTAATGGCGTGCATACCGATCCCCAGAGCGGATGTCTTAAAACTGGCGCTGGACGAGGCGCTTAGGAGCTCTCCCCATCCCACTGTAATCGTCATGTCATCTTGACCCCAGAAGGTGAAAGTCTGAGCAACAGCATCCATCGTAATGTTCGATAAATAACGCGCTCCTGCCTTTTCCAGTTGGTTAACAATATTGCCGGAAGCGTCGTAAGTAACAATGTTCATCGCAATGCGATTATCCCCAAAACTGTAAGCCCGGTAGGTGTATGCCCCCCATTGAATAACGGGACAAGCAGAGCCACAGTTCGTTGTCGTAATCACTGGTTCAGCCGTAGTTAATCCAACTGTCGTAAGGTCCTGATTACCATCCCTGAAGGTGATTGTCCCGCTGGGGGTCATTCCACCGATTACCGGATCGAGTGCAGTGACGTTAAAGGTTACATCCTCCCCATAAGTTGAATCCATGGAATTTGCTGAAATCTTCAATGTGGCCGTACCCTGAGCTTTAGTGACGCCCGAGTAAACGTTGATGAATACTGCCAAAGCGAGGACGACCGTGAATATCTTTTTCTGTTTTACCATTCCCAAAATATTATGCAATCCTATCTCTCCTTTGTTATATAAAATAGAAAATAACAATTAATATACTTCAAATATTTAAATAGATCTGATGCTTTCGTCCTCCACAATCATAATGTACCCGTCAGACATAATAGGGGCACTATGCGAATAGTATCAGCTTCAGTTTAAGAGTAGATTAAGAGATGCAAAAAAAGAGACTGCGTAAAGCTCGCAGTCTCTTCCGACTATTTAAAAAGAAGTTTTATATCTGCTCATTGATCAGCATCGCACTCGCAATCGCCAGAAAGTCCTCCCGACCGATCCAAACACACTGAATCCCACGGGTCTATTAAAAATACTTTCCAGAAAAACAGCAACATTTCTCGCCGTCACTTGTGGTACAGTTCCCCCGATTACCTCTAATCGCCCGATAGTATCCGCACTGAACTTCTTATACTTTCCATCGAAATCATCCGCTATTCGATCAAATTCTTTAAAATCATCTTCAGTAATTATTGGTTCCATATTTTCCAGTCATTTACATTTGATTTCTAATAAGGTTCTTGTGCTCTCGAACCAGAGAACCTTAAGGTAGTTTGCCCCCGGTCGCGACTGCAATTAGCCATCGCAGGGTTGTCTGCCTGAAACCGCTTCTTCGATCAACTTCGGGCGAACTGAGAGCCGAATCCCTGACGTGAGCATCCTCTGTTAACTATTTCTCTGCCTCTCTCCTCTGCTGCCAAAAGTCGCTGAAGCAAGCATCGTTCCGGACACGCTTTGTCCTGCATAGATACTGAGCGTAAACACAATTCCCGAGCTCCCGTAATCCGCCATATACAAGTCAATTTGATTCAAATAGCCGGACTTACCTGCCGTAAAGCTTTGAGCAAGTCCGTTCGCCCGATACGTGCTCCCCGGATCCCCTGCTCCGGATGTTTGGTCAAGCGCATCGATAGCCGCTGCCGCTGCAGGCAGCGCGGCAAGTATCGGCACAAGCGTAAGTATTAATGCCAGCAAAAGGCGGACCATCCAAGACGTCGTCCGACCGTAAACTACTTTCTTATTCTCCGTATGTCCCCAATCCATTGTTCTTCTCATTTCCTCTCTCAATGGTTTACAGTTTATTCTATCGTTACTGCTACTGCGTCAAGTAGCCTATTAAAGATCAATTCCTGAGAGAATTGTAGAACTTAGCAAAGTGATAACTAACACAAGCACTCCTCCACTTTTCATTGTTCAACTCTCCTTTGTGTTCAAATCATTATAGTTCGAACCCCAAGAGACTGTAATCCTTCTAAAGATGTACTGCTAATTAAATTTCGCCCTATTTATGATACGGTTCAGCTTAACGGGGCTATCGGCGAAACTTACAAAAGGAGCATGCTGTAGCAACTCCTTTTGATTGTATTATGGCAACCGGCGAGTGAATTCCATTAATCCTTCCATGTTACCTGCCATCCGTATGACTGAAGTTTAAAGAATTTTTGAAACTCAGCAACTACGGATTCTGCATTTTCCTCCGATGTTGCATAAAATATAGTTAAGTCGACTATATTACAGTCTGAAATTTCCTCCAACCCTTTAAATCTTGATGCATCTACACCAATCTGCTTTAGACTCATACAATTTTTGAATATTGTTAAATCACCGACCGGATAAGTGAATTGCTTTAATTTCTTCAATTCTCCTATAACCTCCATTTGTGATTCATCTATTGCACAGCGATCCGTCTCAAAAAACGTTAAATTCTTTAACCCTTTAAGGAATGATAAATTTGGTATTGTCACTTTTTCGAGCTTTAGTTTTATTAACTTACTAAGGTTTGAAATATAAAGCAGGTCGCCAACCTCCATTTCTTCTAAACTTAGTTCCTTCAAATTCTTTAAAGTTCCTATTAATCCGCTATCAATGGAGTTCATTCTACATAATCTCAAACTCTTTAATTTCTTTATATCTTTCAGTTTATGTATATCTTTTAATGGAAGTCCTATTAATGTTAGCTGCCTTAACCCATCTAAAGAAACTAAGTACTCCAAATCTGACTCTTTAAAAGCTTTCGATCCTATCACAAGTTCTGCTAAAGAAGGCAACCGTTTAAGTACATCGAAATTGGTAATCCCATCCGCATGTATAATAAGTTCTTAAAGATTAACCATATGGGTTAAAATATCCAAAGATAATGACCCGTATTTTTGAGCTTGATCAGCTCTAATAAATACCATTCTCTCTTTTGCCAATGTTTTTGAAGATACAAATCCATTTTCAACATCGTCTTTAAAATACTCTTCCCAAAATCCGCTTACAGGGATAAGATTGTTCTCTTTGGTATCCATTTTAGTCAAAACCAAAATATCATCCAACAAACTTCCACTTTCACGGGATAATATGATTACATCATCCTCTTCACTAATACCAATACTACTATTTCTGAGGCTCGAATCGATAAACTCAAAGAAATGCCCCAAACTTTCCGCAATAACATATGAAAAATCAGAATTATGATCTATCGTTATGATTTGCCCATAAACTCCCTTTTTCCCTGGGTCTAATTCAATTGCCAAATATGAGCCTCCACCATCTTCAGCAAAAGGAATCCATCTTTCTCTGTAGTTCCCATCTTTGATTACATCTGGTTTGCTGGATATAATATCGTAAGCTGATTCCAAAAGGGACTTCCAGTTGCTTATGATACGGTTCTCCGTATCATCTCTAAGGCGAAATTTTAGTAGCCGCGACGCATATAGTTACGCTCTATTTCTTATATGCCCCACTGTCTCAAAGATAAATTTAAGGGCACCCTATTGGATGCCCATTTTAATATAGGAACTACTCTCTAAGAGTATATTTTCGCACCTCTCATGCTCCTTTTCTAATACGAAATTATCTCTCCTTATACATATTCCAAAGCCTCAACTTCAGCTTGTACAATATTTGAACCAGAGAGCAAACCATCTAATGTAGGTTTAAAAATAAAATCGAGACCAAGACTTTCATTTAGTTCAAATGACAATATGCATAATTTTTTTCTGTCAGAAATGTCTAGATGAGCCACTTTTGGACTTCTAATAAATTGAAAATAGTAATTATACAATTTCTTAATTCGAGCCCTTATATAACCTTGATATCGGCTTTCGATTGAGTAAATTGTCTTCCATGACTCAATCTCATTAGTCTTATTATCAGGACTACTGAAAATCAATTCCCATAATATATCCTCAATCTCAGGATTATCATTTTTAACATTCACATTTAATGAAATACCTTTATGGTTACTGTCATATGGAAAAAAAAGCTTCCCAGTTGAGAGTGCAATTGTATCCTTGTCACCTTTAGCCTCGAATGAGTTGCAATCCTTACAACAAGGAACTAGATTATAAAAATTTATTGAAGATAAGGGGTATAAAGATTTTGGCAGATAGTGGTCGTATTGGTCTCGAGTTGTATCATGGGCTTTTTTTAGCTCCCCAATTCCGCAGATAGGGCAACGAGTAATATCCTCATTGGTATTACAAAACTGATCAAAATGATGTCGTAGTAGAGTTTTAGCTTTTTCTCGAAAAGGCTCGCCATCAAGCACTTGAATATATAGATCAAGAAATAATCCTTTTAGAGTGTGTTCAATTCCAGTTGACTTACCAACAAAAGCTGCCGGTCTATATTCTCCACGACAAATCTTTTCAATTTGATTGCTTTCGATGATTCTTTGACAGAATGATTGACGATCAATTACAGACAATTTAGAAACGTATTCATATATCGTCTTAAATCTCTTTTTAAGTATTTTTCTATGACGATTTACAATTGGGAGAAAATCAACTTCGAACAATTCATCTCTAAACCCTTTTGTATCCGTCTCGATTTTAAGAAAAAATGAGATGACATATTCATGAAGCTTAGAATGTACTGTTTCAATATATTTATATGCCCTAATCACTTTTCTTAAGCTCACTTTCTTTTGAAATGAGGTCCTTAAACAATAAGACTTTTTCAACAGATTCACCTAGTACTCTAGAAGCTTCTTTTGCTGCTAGAATATTATCTAAGGTCGCTAAAGGCATTTCACGTATCTCATTGATTTTTTTCTTTGAAAGTTCCGATATAGTATCATCCTTACCGAATACAATATCTGAAATAACATTGATAGACGTACCAAAAGTGTTGATTTCCGGTGACTTTGGTTGCCTGACTGTTCCATCAGGATTTCTCTGGAATATGTAGACGTTCTCTTTTCTACAGTCTGAAACGATATATGGCGAATGTGTTGTAAGTATTATCTCTTGATCACGTTCTTTATCAATAGTTTCATTGGCGATATTTACAAATTTTGAGCGCCAGTCAGGATTGAAATGTGTATCAGGCTCATCTAAGAGAAACAAAGAACCTGTTGCGTCCATTAATAACAGACTACCAAATATTTGAAGTAGTTGATGTTCTCCATCTGACAACTTTCGATAATGCATACATGAATTATTCTGTTTTGTAAAAATAATGCCTGATATTCTGAATACTAAATTACCAGCTTCATGCTTCGGTAATTCATCAGAAAGATTTTCGTATGACCCTGCTTTGGCAGATGCAACAGCTCTTCTAGTGTCTTGACTAATCAGTTCATTATTAAGTAACTGAAAGAAGTAAAATACTCTAAATAAATCATAAGCTGTCTTAAAGTAATGACGGAATGCTTCTTTTGTAGATTTATTAACCCAATATACCAGCTCAATGTCCAGTAACTCATCACTTTTTGTTTCTCTTCTAGTCTCATTTACAAATGTAGCGCATTTTTTAAGATTATCTAATGCGATATTTAGCTCTGAATGTAAAAAACTATCATCCTCTACACCTTTTTTTAGTTTAAGATTTATCACGAAAGATTGAAGATCATTGATGCGCAATTCTCTTTTTATCATGCTTAAATCTATACCACCAAAGTCAGTTGCTTTGTTTCCTTCTGTAAAGGATGACATGTCATAATCATCCGCATCAAATAAAAAATTACTGACGGCTATAAACCTGTTAGAATCATAGTTTAAGAAGAACATACGATTCATGTTTAAAGAATCGATTCCTGATTTAGCTCTTAATTCGTCGTAGTAATTAAAGTCAATCTTTATAAATGAATTACTCAATAACTCATTCATTCCAGATGAATATGCAATAATACGTGCAGGTAATATTCCCTGAATACGTTCATCTTTAGTATTATTTAAAGTTAAATATTTATCATTGATCTGAGCTAATATTTGAGGGTATTGATTCACTTGTTTTGTAATCTTGATAATGGGGTTATACTTAGATTCATTCAAATTAGAGTTAAGCTCATCCCAAGAAGTACGAGAAGACATGACATATATTCTCGGCAACTCGTATTCAATTTCAAACCCAAAACCAGTTCTAAATGTTTTCAGCTTATCTTTAGGTGCTTTATAATAGGTTTCCATGTAATAGAAAATTTCAACTATAAATTCCAAAAGGTTGGATTTACCTGAACCATTCAGGCCAACAAAACAAATCGGGTTAAAGCCAAATAATCTCTTTGGTTGATCTGTATTAAACACTACCTCATATCCAGCATGTAAGCCTCTGAATGGAGTTAATATTTTTATTCGTTTAATTTTCATAATTACCTCTGAATGCTATCTGTTTCTTTTTATCATTTTTAGCTTCCTCAGATGTTAGAAAATCAAATACTTGGTGAAGATTAGCCTTGTCCGATTCTAGCAACTTTATGATTTGAGTTTGAATATCAGTTCTTGAGGGAATTCTTTTATCTGTTAATGACTCAATTTCTTTCCACAGTTCTTCAAAACTGAATACCTTTCCTGAATTACCTTCTATTAACTCAACTAAGTCCTTATTGGTAAACTCCAACTTGGGTTTGAATTCCACATTAGCACTCCCAATCAGTTTAAACTCCCCTGCTTCTGTTTCCGTTTCGTAAACCACCGGAACGTTGCTCAAATCCAAAATCCCCTTAAATGCCTGTTGACTGAGCGAACCGTAGAGGTTTTCTAGTTCAATGAGGCTTTGGGAGTATTTCACTTTGAGAGATTCGACTTTTTTCACGATTTCGACGAATTGGTTTTGGAGTGGAAGGGGTGGAAGATAAAGTTTAATATTTATAAGATCCTTTATATTTACTCTCGGTGCCGCTCCCCCTCCTGCTAAATTATTGATGCAATGTTGTAGTGAATTTGTGTTCAGTGAGGCCCAGAGAAATTCACTTGTTGCAATGTTATGATCAACGCTAAAGAGCATAACTCTTTGACCCAAGCAAATATTCACCTCTTTTGGCACTCTGGCACAATTCCCCAATCTACCTCCTTCCCTTGTAAAGACAATATCATTATAAGATGGAATATGCCGCAAATTACGTTGGTGGAAAGTATCAACATCAACCTGTAAAGTGTTATTAAGATCTAAGTATCCATTTTGGATATCCGATGATCTAATACAATACAAACTTGTAAATGCATCGGAGTATTGTGGCGTGTTGTGAGGACAGTCTATAACTTTTTTACATACATCCTTGAGAGAGACAATCCCCCATCCTCTCTCATTCCTCACGGGGTCCCCGAACATCTCCATAAAAGTACTCTTTAATAGTTCATCCAACGCATTAATGCTCTCCTTGCGCTTCGCAATCAATAATTCTGCCCTTGATAGAATAGTAGCAATGCGAATTTGATCTTCTAATATAGGAAGGGGGATTCTCAATTCCGCAAGAGATTTAGAATTAAGTGTTACTCCTTTAGCCGCTTGATTTCCACCTACTAACTTTATTGTTTTCAATGCGTAATACATATATTTTGAGTTAAGAATTAAATGATCTTTAACAATCAATGCTGCAATTGCTTCATTTGTATATAGATCAGTTCCAGCAAAAGCAAGTTTTCCAACACTCAACTTAAAACTTAAGAGAAGTGATCCTTTAGGAATTTTTCTGCAACGAATAGATCTTATTGCTTCTTCAGTAATTTCTTCTTTCGTTGAAATTATCACCTCTTGCTTCATATCTGCAATAGAAGCCCATTTATAACCCTTCCCCCAGTATTCATTTACACTTCTCGAAGGGGTCCTTCCAATAACTATATCGCATATATCGGCTAGTCTGACCTTTTTCATCCCAACAACCCCTCAAGCTCATTCAACTCTTTGTCAATCTCGCTCTCCATAGTCTTGAGCCTAGTAAGAATCACTACCGGTTTTTCATAAACAACCTCTTCAAACACATCTTCTTTGTACTTACTAATGGATAGATCATAAAATCCTGCAACAATTTCTACTTTTGGCACAAAAAAATACTTCTGCTTGCGGTCACTATCTTTGTTTCGGTCACGCATTTTATATTGCGTTACAATATCCTGTAGGTCGCCATACCCGTCAAGTTTTGTACGTCTATCGTCTAGGCTGTAGCCATCGCTTTTCATATCGTAGAACCAGACATCTTCAGTTTCGCCGCCCTTTGTAAAGATTAAAATTGCGGTACTTACCCCTGCATAAGGTTTAAACACTCCGCTGGGCATGGTGATAACTGCTTTCAATTGACATTCTTCAACGAGTATTTTTCGCGCTTCAATAAACGCTTTACCACCACCAAATAAAACACCTTGCGGCACAATCACACCCGCAGTTCCACCCATTTTAAGTAGATTATAAATATTCTCAATAAATAAGAGTTCCGTTTTGGTGGTTCCTAATTTGAGTGATTCGTTGATATCTCCTTTATCAATACTACCGGTAAATGGCGGATTAGCCATAATAATCTGATACTGATTGGACTCGGTAAAACTTTTACTCAAAGTGTCTTTGTAATCAATATGAGGAGTATCCACACCGTGCATCATTAAGTTCATCAACCCCAACCGAACCATGGTGACATCTATATCGTAACCAAATAAGCTGTCATTCAGAATCCCACTCACTTCATTTGTCAGTAGACTACTCACTGAGTTGCGAATAAAACCGTCTTCGTCAGGCTGAATATTCTTCTTATTCTTATCAAGCTGAGTCACCATATACTGATATGCCCCAAGAAGAAAACCGCCAGTTCCGCAGGCAGGGTCAGCAATCCGGTGCCCCAGTTGTGGTTCAACCAATTCGGCGATGAGCTTAATGATATGTCGTGGTGTCCTGAACTGTCCATTCTTACCGGCTGAGGCAATTTCGGAAAGGAGCATTTCATAGACATCCCCTTGAATGTCCTGAAAAGCCTGGCCACCTTCGTCGGCATCTTTCTCAATCTCTGCGTATATTTCTTCGATGGTGGATATCGCTTCTACTAATAAGGATGGTTTTGGGATAATGAAGACAGCACTTTTCATGTAATGGGTAAAGGGTGATTCTTCCCCGTTCAACATTTTCAAGAAAGGGAACACCCTCAACTGCACATGATTAAGCATATCTTCGGCCGACATTCTTCTGAAATTGCTCCAGCGAAGTGTCTGTTTATCTACCTTCTGATCGGTGCCAGGGAGCGTAAATTCTCCAGCAAATTTAGAGGTATACTCTTCCCCTGTAAATTCGGCATCAGATATCCGTTTCAGATCAAGATCATCCAGTCGTTTCATAAAAAGCAGATAGGTAATCTGTTCAATGGCTGTAAGAGGGTTGGATATACCGCCGCTCCAAAATTTATTCCACAGTTGATCAATTTTACTTTTGAGTACCGAGTTGTTTTGTAACAATTTATGCTGCCACCTTTTTTGTAAGTTCTATAATCTCGTTGATTTCCGCAGTGGTAAATAAGCCTCGGATTCCTTGCGGATGTAATACCGTAAAGGGAGATTCGATCAGATCCCGCCTTTGCACGGTCTCTTTCTCCAATATAAATTCCTTCAGCAGGATTAGGAAATCTAGTTGCCGGGAGCTTAGATTCGTATGGCTATGTATGAATTGATCAAATGCCCTGGTGACTGTTTCAGGAAAGCTTTCTAATAGTTCAAGTCCCATAATATGCCTAATGAACTGCATGAACTTTGCTTTTCGGTTTTTATACACATTCTTAAGTAAATCTTCGGTGATATGCGGATGCTCATCATGCAATAGTGTGGCAAGCTCCTGTGCTTCATCTTCGGAAATCTCTATTCCTTCTTTGATCTTTTGCAGAATGGGGTTACTCTCTGTAAGCTCCATAATGAGCTTCTCCACCATTTCACGATACTTAGAGATACTGACTGCTGAATGTTCGGGACCGAATTCCACCATTTCTTTTATTTTCAGTGAATCGATAAAGTCATACTGAGCAGGTCCAAGAGGTTTAACATCAATATCCCGATATTTCATAAGAGCAGATAACCTTACAGCAAGCTCGTCGAATGTATCGTCTGTTGCCTTTGCCCAATAGTTATTTGTTTGAGCGAGCATAATAATAGCCTCTTCCTTGGCCACAATATTAACCGATAGCGGAAGTTCGCTAACCAATTCTACAATGTTATCCTTTAATGTCTCGAGTTTCCTTTGTTCATTAGCCAACATCGCCAACGATGCTTCAAGTAGATCTTTCTGGAATCGCATTGCCTTGAAATCCGTTTGTGAAACCGTTCGAAATAGTGGTTTTATGGTAGCATGCAAGAATTCAATTTTGTCATGCGTTAATTTCGTCCAGAAATTATCATCCTCTATCTTGTGTAAGTCTGTAGCTGACTCCTGAATAACCACTGAGTTTATCGGGAGTTCCTGAATTTGTTGTCGAAGCTTATCAATCTCTTTCTCAGCAATGTCATCGTTGTGCAAATCGAGTGCCTTTTCAATCTTATCAAGCCTGATACCAACAAAAATCACAGGGAGCGGAATTTGAGCAGTAGGTTCTTTGCCCTTGGGGTTGAGCTTGAAATATTCAAAGTTGTCCCAGCAATCCAGAATAAGGAACCGGTCTTTTTCAGTACACCAGGGCTTTATTTTATGTGATTCTAATAGCCGAGTACCCCGACCAATCATCTGCCAGAACTTGGTGTAAGAATAAACTGGCTTAGCGAAAACAAGGTTAACCAGTTCTCTAATATCAATTCCTGTATCCAGCATATCAACACTAAGTGCAATGCGAGGCATATCGTTATTGGTGAACTGATCCAGGAGTCCGCCCTTCCCAGAAACACGTGGATCATCCGAGACAAGCACCTTAGCCAATTCACCTGCGTATTCCGGGTAAAGTGAGTCAAATATTTGCTCGATCCGCCGGGCATGAGACTTGGAAGAACAGAAGAATATCGTTTTCCCAGGCAAGACACCGTTTGTATCTTTGATTGATTCCTCCATGAACTCTCTCACAATGAGCGCATTGGTACCTTTATTGATAACCGTCTTCTCCAACTCAGTGCCTTCGAAATTGATCTCTTCAACCTCTTTACCCTCAAGGATTAATCGCTTTTGGTCTTCCAAGGAGATCGTCCGTTTGCTAATACCTTCATCCTGAAACTTAGTATGTATCTTCATCACTTGAAAATTGCACAAGTAAGGCGGAATGTGATTAACTGCCTCCTCATACGTGTAAGCGAATGTTGGAAGACCATCGTCACAGTTGAATAGCTTGAAAGTGTTATGGTCAATGATATCTGTTGGAGTAGCCGTTAATCCAAGATTGATCGCCTTGAAATAATCGAGCACTTCTCCGTATGTGTTATATATGGAGCGATGACTTTCATCAATTACAATCAAATCGAAAAAGTGTGGTGAGAGGGTATTGCCTTCTTCCCTTATAATATTAAGCATTGTAGGATAGGTTGAAATATAAATACGGCGATCTTTCGCAATTAACTTCTCACCAACCTTAGGCCAACGGGGTTCATTGGGCAAGTGTTCCTTGAAAGCAGTTAGTCCCTGCTCCCTTAAAGCTATTCTATCCACCAGAAATAACACCCGTTCAGCATGGCCTGCACGCATTAGAGCATCCACAAGGGCAATACAGGTTCTTGTTTTCCCGGTTCCCGTGGCCATCACTAGAAGAAAGCTCCGTTGTTTCTTCTCTATTCCTTCCATCACTGCACGAATCGCACGAATCTGATAATCCCTTCCGGCAATTTCAGTGTTTATTAGCTCATCAGCAAGTCGTTTTCTATTTTCCCGAATATATTGGAATCGCTCTAAATCATCTCGGCTTGGAAACCCAACTACTTTTCTAGGTGGGTAATTCTCCAAGTCCCAGAAATGAACCTCAAGACCGTTCGTATAAAAACAGAATGGGAGTTTGCCGCCGTATTGTTTTTGAATGTTGTAACAATACTGTTTCGCCTGTTCCCGACCGATCGCAGCATCTTTGGAAGTCTTCTTAGCTTCAACAACTGCCAGCGGTTTCCCGTCTCTCCCCAACAGAACATAATCACTAAATTGATGTCCTTCATAAGGCGTTCGCGCCTCTGCTATGCCTTCACCTAAAGGTATGGAAATGTCGAACTCTTTTGTAACTTGAGAATAATCGTCAACATCCCAGCCGGCAGCATAAAGTTTTGCATCAATTAGTTCTTTTCGTGTTTCTGCTTCAGACTTCATCGGTTCTCCTATCTGGTGGTTGTCAAATAAGAAAGCTTTTCAACCCCGGAAAAATGAAATATTAGGATCTAATGCTTGAAAACCAACATAAATTCGGATACAAAATAATTCTCATCTGTAACTGCCTCTGATATACTCAGGACATCTCATAATAATTATAATTCTCAAACAATCATCTGTCAGGAAATAAATTGCTAAGTACCCCTTAAAAGTTAATGAGTTTTCAGCTCTCACATTAAACAAACTAAAATTTCGCCTTACTTATGATACGGTTCCCCCCGATTAATCTTCACTGCCCGATACACCTGCTCCACTAGCACCAGCCGCATTAGCTGGTGCGGCAGTGTCATGCGCCCGAAGCTGAGCTTCTGCTGGGCGCGCTGAAGCACGGCGGGAGCCAGTCCCGTGCTCCCGCCAATAACAAAAGCCACGTGGCTGCGCCCATACGTGGCTAACTTATCGAGCTGGGTCGCGAGGTCCTCGCTTGACCAGAGCTCGCCATCCAGCGCGAGCGCGACAACATGGGCGTCCGGCTTCAGCTGCGCTAGAAGCCGCTCTCCCTCTCGCTCGCGCACAATTGCTTCCTCCGCCGGACTCATCGTCTCCGGCGCCTTCTCATCGGGCACTTCCGTGAGCGTGAGCTTCACGTAAGGCCCGAGACGCTTGGCATATTCCGCGATGCCAAGCACAAGATACTTCTCCTTCAGCTTCCCGACCGCCGCAATCTGAATATGCATCCCAGCTACACCACCAGGAACTCGGCGCCTTGCTCGCACAGATCACAACTGCGCGGAGGGTCCCAGTCCGCAAATTCGGTTTTTTCCAAGTCAACGATATCAGGCGCATCCTCATACTCGTCCACAAATTTATCAATAGCCAGCTCTACATGTTGTTTGCATACACAATACATAAGATGTCGATTCCTCTTTCTTAGCCGTGGTTTATTAATCTACCCCAAGCATAGCAGAATTTCCACATGCCTGTGAAGGGAAAAAGACTTCCACTACCCCATTCCCGGTATTTCTGCCCGCCAACTCCACCATTCGCCAGCCTCAAAATGCAAAAATACATTTTAATCGACCTAAAACCGCCGATTTTGCTGCTCTAAATGTAAAAGTGCAGGTGAAACGGCCAAATATAGCCCATTCCCCGCTAAATCCGCCATTCAAAATGCACTTTTGCATTTTGAACCCCATTACAGCCCATTTCACCTCGAACAAAATGTACTTTTACATTTTGCTCCATCTCCACCCCTCTTATCTACTTGTAACCCTGCCCACGTCTCCCGTCATTACTACATCCCGCATCCATACCACTTCTGCATCACATCGCCCACCAGCCAACAACCAACAAAAAAGCGCGTCCCCCAGGACGCGCCCCACACATTTGCTCTCTCAGTTGCTGCTTTTGCAGTTGCTCTTGTAGTTGCTTTTGCAGTTGCTTTTGCAGTTTCTCTCACAGTTACTCTCACAGTTGCTCCCGCAACTGCTCACACAGCTGCTCGCAAGCAACTGTCCTCACAAATGCTTCTTCAAAAACTCCATCGCTTGCCGCTTCTGATAACTGCTCACACTATGACCCGTGAACGGGTAAATGTTAAGCACCTTCTCCGACGGGATGCGGTTGTACGCCGCAAATATAGTCTCCGGCATGCAGACGGTATCCTTCAAGCCAACCGATACCATCACCGGCACCTCGATCATCTCGGCGAGATGCACCATGTCGAAATAGCTGAGCGTATTCAGCACCGCGTTCAAATGCTCGGGGGAACGGTGAACGAATTCAGCCGCTTCCTGCAAGGAGCTGGTCGAGTTCAAAATCCCAAAATCCATATGGCACATGTTCGGAATGTTCGCCACGACGGCGGCCGGCACATTACTTAGAGCCGCCATCATCAGGCTGAGACCTCCGCCTTGGCTGTCGCCATATACGGCGATCCGCGACGGATCAATCTCAGGCTGCTCTGCTACCCATTCCAGCGCCTTCAGTGCATCCACCGTAATCGCTTTGTAGTAGAACTGGTCCTTGTCCAAAATTCCCTGCGTCAGCCAGCCTTTAGTCATCCCATACTCGCTGTCCATTCGGTTGCCGGTCTCGCCGCCTTGGCCGCGGACATCGACAGCGAACACCGCCATACCGAGCAGCGCCCAGTCGGCATACGCCTCAGGATAACCTTTGCCGTCCGTATAGCCGTGGAAAACCACAACACATGACAATGGCCCCATGCCATCCATAAACCTCGGCACGATATACCAGCCTTTCAGCGGGGTATCGTCATAACCTTCATAAGTAACATAATAGACATCAACCGCCGGAAAAGGGGTCTCCGTCAACACTCTCGTCCCGTGAAGCGGACGCATCGCCGCCTCTTGGAAAGTCTGCTGCCAGAACGCATCCAGATCCACCGGCGGCGTCAAATCCGGGTTATAGCGGTACAGCTCCTCAATTCTTTTCTCTATCGCGTTCATACGTTCTTCCTTCCCGGCTTGACCTTGTGACTTCTCTACAACTAGCCTGCCCGCTTCAACCCTTAATCATCTTCATTCGTCTTCTCGCTCAGCTTGAACTTCGCGGTTTTCAGCTTGCCGTCGCGATAATACGTAATTTCAATATCATCGCCGATCTTCTTCTTACCGTACAAATATTTACGCAGCTCCATCGTGCTACCGATGCTCTGCTTATCCAGCTTCGTAATGACGTCGTTGAACTTCAGTCCAGCATCCTTGGCGGGGCCTACTGCTTCCAGCACAATCACGCCCGATAAAATCTCATCCGGCAGCTTCAGCGCCGGCGCCACTGCATCCGATCCGCCTTCGGCATCGCCGGAACCGCCCTCAGAGCCTGCTTTCCCCTGCTGAGCAAAGTATTGCTCCAAATCCATTGTATATACGCCCAAATACGGACGAGGCACATAGCCTTTAGCCATCAGGCTGTCGATGACCGGCATCGCATTGTTGATCGGTATAGCGAAGCCAAGCCCTTCTACGCCGATATCTGCGATCTTCATGCTGTTAATGCCGACAACACGTCCGTTCAAATCGATCAGCGGTCCGCCGCTATTGCCCTGATTAATGGAAGCATCCACTTGGATAACTTCCTGTTCCCAGTCGTAGACGCCATCCTGATTCAAGGACACCGGCACGATTTGCCGCGTCTTGCTCACGATGCCCATCGACAGCGAATCGCCAAGTCCAAGCGGATTGCCAATCGCGATGACAAACTCCCCAGCATGCAGGCTGGATGAATCGCCAATCTCCGCAACCGCGTCGATTCCCTTCGCATTGATCTCCAGCACAGCGAGATCTGTGATCTGGTCCTCGCCAACTACACGGGCTTCCCGGCGCTCACCATTCACGAGAATCGCCTTCACCGACTCCGCACCGACGACGACGTGATAGTTCGTAATAATATAAGCTTTGCCGTCCTGCTTTTTGAAAATAACGCCAGAGCCTACGCCCGCCTCCTGAAGCGTTCCTTCGGAAGCACTGCCTGAATCCTTACTCCCTTTGGAATCATCTGCGGCACTATCGCCACCGCCACTATCGCCATCTTCAGGCACCGAGCCAAATCCATAAGGGAAACGCTGCTCATTGACGATGCTGACAACCGCCGGCCTCACCTTTGCCGATGCTTGGATCGTCCGCTGCTCCAGCGAATCGCTGGCCGCTACCGTAGCAGCAGCAGTTGCGCTTTTACCAACACCGCCGCCGTTATGGCCGCCGCCGAAAAAGACGGAAAACAGCAGCACTGCAGCAACCGCGCTTGTAAAAGAAGAAATAAATGCTATGCGGACATTCGACCAGTTACGGCCGCCGCGTCTATTGGAAAAAAGCCGGTCGTCCTTCCGATGGGAAGAACGCGCGCGTCTTGATACTTTCGTGGAATAGAAATCGTCATCGAATAATCCCATTTGATCGCTCCTCTCGACGCCGGACGAGGCATCAAGATTATTTGTATATCTCTAATAAGCCAATATGACGACTTCTTTCGCTCATGCTATGTTATTGGTCAGTTACTCTCAACTTAACGAAAAGACTTCAAGCTGGCAACCCGATAATGTTTCCATCAATCTAGTATGTAACCGTAACCGTCAGGCTGCCGGACAAAAACATAAGCCCCGCACCTTCCCTTAACTACTTTAAACCTATGCGGGTCTGCCGCATTTCAGAGCAACAATCCTTCTCTTACTCTTACCCGAATATAGACTGCTTTGAAACGTTTCCCGCAAGCGAATATGAATCTTTCTTTCTAGGAATATTTTCGGAACATATGACTAAAATAATAATAGATTCCATCACTTTATTATGCAATTATTTCCTCACTATGAAAGGAGCATCTTCTCACTATGAAAATAACGAAATCCGGTTCCAAATCTGCCTCGCCATCCGCTTGGGAGCAAGTGCAGTTAGCTGCCAAAGTTGCCGATCTGAAGGACGAGCACTACCGTACTGTTCTTACCCTCAGCGCCATGCTGGAGTTGCTTATAGACAAAGGATTGCTGACCCGCGAAGAGCTTGCTCTGAAAGCCGAACAGCTCGACGCTGAGCTGGATTCGCTTATTTCCGCCTCACTTCATCCCATGCCGTAGGCCGGTCATGATACGTTGGGCGGAGCGGATGCTCTTCTTTTTTATAAAACATGCCGTTATTCTCCAGAATGGAGTTCACCGTCAGCATCGCGAGATCCATCATATTATGATCCAGACTGAGGTGGGCCAGGTACACCCGCTTCGTCCGGTCCGTGATCAGCTCGCAAAGCGCTTCTCCGGCTGCTACATTCGATAGATGGCCAACATCGCTTAAAATGCGGCGCTTAATATTCCAAGGATACCGCCCCATCCGCAGCATTTCGGTATCGTGATTCGATTCCAACACGAGTACGTCAGAATCTATAATTTCCCGCTTCACTTTATCGCTCATATAGCCAAGGTCCGTCGCCAGACTCAGCTTCTCGCCATCACACTCGAACGTATAGCCGACGGGCTCTGCCGCGTCATGCGAGATCGGATAGGACTGTACCTTCATCGAGCCGAAGGTGAAGCTCTCGCCCGTCTCCATGATGACCCGCTTCTCCGGCGCAATCGTCCCGATATGGCGTTCCATTCCGCCCCATGTCGCCTCATTGGCGTAGATCGAGAGCTCATATTTGCGCGCGAAAGCGCCAAGTCCCTTAATATGGTCGGAATGCTCATGCGTCACGAACAACGCATCAATCTGATGGCCGGATACGCCTTGCCCGCGCATCAGCTCGTCCATTTTTTTCATACTTAGTCCTGCATCAACCAATACCATCTTATCCCCGCTGCTAACGACAGTCGCATTGCCTGTCGAGCCGCTCCCCAACACTGTAAACGAAAGTCCCATCTTTGCCTTCTTGTCCTTTCTCCCCTGCCCTGCATCAGAATCGGCCCCATGACAAGCCAATCCCTACCCACTACTCTACTTCTCTAGCTGCTGCTGCTCTTTGTCCTGCGCGACTTCCCCGCTGATCGCATGAATATAATAGACAACGCCATCATCCATCAGCACCCGCCAATAAGGCGCCGATACTTGCGTCTCTGTATCAAATGTCTGGCCGTGATAACCAAGCTGAATATCCCGGATAATCGAGCCGTCCGGCAGATTACGCTCGATGAACGGCGCAACAGCCTTCGATGCCGGAAGCACCGTCTGCTCCTTGGACTCGCCAGGACCCAGTACATCGACGCGCACCTGCTTGTAGCTCGTTATCTTCTGATTGCTGTAGAACAGCTCCAGCTTCACATCGAACATTGGCCGGTTATCCGCCACCCGGTAAAGCATCCATACCTTGTCCGTACTCATCGTAATGTCGAACCGGTACTGATCGAGATCGGGAATAATATGGCCGAGCGTCTTTTGCAATTCCGACGGCGAGAAAATAATTTTGCTGTCCACCGGCTGCGCCAGCTTCACTTCTTTCTGTGCCTCCGGGCCGCCGTTCGTTAAGGAATAGGTCAAGTCTCGCAGCTTGGGCGTTTCCGGCGGCAGCGTCGCATCGAGCTCAATCCGCTTCTGCTTCATGATTGTGACCGTCTCCGGCGGCAGCTCCGCCGTATTTTTATTTGCGTTCAGCTGCTCCCGAATATCGCCCCAGAGCTGATAGCCCAGCAATATATTCAGCAGCAGAAACGATATAATAAGTACGCTCTTCGCTCTGCCCCAATCCAACGGTCAACACCTCCGCATCCGCTTCAATTGCTTCGCTTGCTTGCCGCTTAACGCGGCAGCCCCGCATTGCTGCCAAGCTTGATTTTCATCGTACTCGCCTTCAAGCCAGCAGCGGTTCCCGCAGCAGCCCCGTCACTGGTACCCTCACCAGTCGTACTCGCCGTTTTGCCGCCGCCGACCACTGCCTTGCCTGTTGCGGCATTCCCTTTCACATCATCACCCGAAGCATCGGCTGATTCTTTTCCGCCCTTACCATCTGCTGCTTTACCGTCGGTTCCCGTTTTCCCAGCCGGCGGGGCCGTCGTTTCATCTTCCGTCTTAGGCGGTGTGTAGCCTACGGGATAAGCTTGCAACAGCACATCATTCGTGCCATCCTTCAGCAGTACGCCCCATACAGGAACGAACCGCAGCTCGTTATCCTCCATCGGCTGTGCTTGCAGTGCCGGGAAGACCCGGACTGCTTCCGAACGGCGTTCATAATGCTCGAACGCTTTGAGCAAGTCTTCGCCGCCCGGCAGCCATCTTGCCTGCCTGGACTTTGCCTTGTCCGCCAGTGTAATCAAGGAACGGGTATAATCCGTCACTGTGCCTTGCTGCAAGGTCAGCCGGATCGTCCCGTATTGGAAATTCCGCGTTTCAATAACCGGATAATTGTTTAAATACTGTTGGAACATAATCGTTTTGGCTGCTTTGCCGTCCTTATCCGGACTGGCATTCACGAAGCGGTGTACACCATCCCACCCGCCATGCTCATTGACGAACTCGACGGATGCATACACATTGTCACCAAGCAGATTATCCTTGCTTTGCGATGCTGCCGGGTTGGTATACGTAATCCACTTCCCGTTCTGCTCCACTTGGAGTCCCCGTTTGCCGTCGGTGAAAATCTGCGAGCCGTTCCGGTCCTCCAGCGCCTTCGTCGTGCCGGGATCGAAGAACAGGTTGCGCTGCATCAAATCCGGCGAATAAACCTCGTAAGGAAACACCATCTCAACGGATTGCATCGGCTTATCCGGCAAGTAGATGCCATCGGCTGTCACCATATACTTCGTCTGATACTCACCAAAGCCGACATAGTCCTGTACGTCTCGTACCGTCAAATCGGCTTGCGCCGATTCATACACCTTCTCGCCGTCAGCGGTGAAGAAGAAGGTTCGTACATCCTCGGTATCCTTCGTCTTGAAAATCCAGATCCGGTCGATTGTCTCGTTAAGAAACAGCAGATCGCCCTGCACCTTCAACAGCTTTTTCAGCAAATCGACGGGAATGCCGTTATGGAAGCGAAGCTCCACGCCGATATCATTTCTCCGGACATCATCCCAATTGAGGACGTTGACCGGATTACGCTGGAACCCTTTAAATTCACGTCCCTGAATCCGTTCCTTCAGAATCATGTCATAGAACGTTGAGCCTGGGTAAAGCACGGTGTGCTTGTCCCCGCCGAAGTGAATAACCAGCTCCTCTGGAAACACAACATCCTCCACAGAAGCTTCTTCGCCAAGCGGCTCCGCATTAATGTAGTCCTGCTCGGTCTTTACTGTCGCGCCTAAACCCGGCATGCTGTACGCCAGCAGATAGGATTGCAGCAGGCTAAGCCCCACAAGCAGCACCAGCAGCGTCGTCTTCGCTCTCTCAATCATGCGGATTCACCATCCTCTTGCTGCAGCGCCGGAAGCGTGAAAGTCACGGTCGTTCCTTCATTCAGCTCCGAGCTCAGCGAGATCGTGCCGCCATGCGCTTTTACAATTTCCCGGGCAATGGACAGACCAAGGCCTGTACCGCCCATATTGCGTGATCTGGCTTTATCCACCCGGTAGAAACGGTCGAATATGCGCGACAAATCCTTTTTCGGAATTCCGATACCCGTATCCTTGACGCTAATTGCGATCGATGCCGGATCGGGCTTTTGCGCCCCCAGCTCGATGGTGCCGCCATCAAGCGTATACTTAATCGCGTTGGACATCAGATTATCCAAGACTTGGTCAATCTGATCGCGGTCCAGCCAAGCGGTTTTCAAGCTCCTGTCCACCCGGATAGAAGCCCGAATCGACTTCTGCCGCAGCTGGAAGGAGAAACGGTCCGCTACCTCGTCCAGCATTTCATGGACATTCGTCTGCCTTCTGCGGAGCGGCGCCTGATTGGAATCAAGCCGCGACAAATGCAGCAGATCGGTTACGAGGCGGATCATCCGCTCCGTCTCGTTGCGAATAACGCCTACAAACCGCTCCGACAGCTCACGCTCCGACAGCGCGCCATCATCGAGCGCCTCTGCGTAGCTCTTAATCGTCGTCAGCGGCGTCCGCAGCTCATGCGAGACATTGGCAACAAATTGCCGTCTCGACTGCTCCAGCTTCTCTTGCTCGGTAATATCCTGCAGAACCGCAATCGTACCCGTAATCCCCTTGTCCCGCCTGTGAATCGGCGTGAACGTAGCGCGAAGAACACCCTCCGGCTCATCGGTCTCCTGTTCACGCGACAAAATAACAGTCTGCTGCTTGCCTTGCTGCAGCTCGCGAAGCATAGGCTCCGTTAAGCCTAGCAATTCATACAGGCTGCAGCCCTCGCAGCTCTGCACCTCAAGCATCTCAAGCGACCGCCGGTTCCAGATGATCACTTGCCCGTGCTCATCAGCCGCGATCACACCATCACTCATGTTCGACAGAATCGAGCCCAGCTTCTCATTCTCTTCTTCGTTGACAGAGAGCGCTTCTTTCAGCCGTTTCGTCATATCGTTAAAGGCCATGCTAAGCCGGCCGATCTCATCATCACCCAGCACCGGCACCTGCAGGTCAAACTTTCCTTCGGCTACCGCAGACGCTTGCCGCGTCAATCCTTGAATAGGGCTCGTAATCGTATGCGCGAGCAGGATGCCCAGTAAACCGGTTAACCCCAAGGCGATAAGCAGGCCGGAGAAAAAGATCTGATTGACCCGGTTTACCGTATCATACAAGCTGTCCATGGACGCAACCATATAGACGGCCCCTACAACACGCTCATTGTCGTTGTAAGTGACGGGCAGCGCGATAATTTTTTTCCGCACGCCATTCTCGTCGATGACCTCTTCTTCGTTGTCCGAAATGCCCTGCAGCGCCCGGCTAACCGCAAGCGACGTATTTTTCTTGCCGATATAGGATTCCGCCACCTGCAGCGAAGTCGCAACAACCCGTCCGTTGCCGTCCAGCACCTGCACCTCTGTGCCGCTGATACTGAACAGATTGCGCACGACAAGACTAAGGTCCTCTGCACTCTCGCTGCTGGCTTCACTGTCGCTGCTCGGCTTCATCGCCAAATTGCGGGCTGCCAGCTTGGAGAGAATATCGGCCTGCTCCTTCAAGTTGTTCGTGAAATTATCCGTCAGCGACGTCTTCATCGTGCTGATGAAATAGACGCCGATCAATTGCATCGCAACCAGAATCAGCAGCAAATAGATGATGACGAGCTTGACCTGAATGGTGCGAAAAAACCGCTTGCCATTCATGATCAGCCGAACCCTCCCGACTTCGGATTGCGCATCATATAGCCGAGGCCGCGCCGCGTCATAATATACTCCGGACGGCTCGGATCATCCTCGATCTTCTCTCTCAACCGGCGGATCGTCACATCTACTGTACGGACATCGCCAAAATACTCGAAGCCCCATACCGCTTGCAGCAAATGCTCGCGCGTCATCACCTTGCCGCTGTTGCGCGCCATATAGTAGACAAGCTCATATTCCCGATGGGTCAGATCGAGCGGCTCTCCGTCCTTGTAGACAACATACATATCTGTATCGATAAAAAGGTTGAACAGCTTGAGGCCCTGCTTCTCCGGTTCTGCCTGGGCAGCAGCACCGTCGCTTGACTGTCCCGCTTCTGCGGTTGCCGCAGCCGATTCCGCCGCTTTCTGCTGACGGCGTAAATGCGCTTTCACCCGTGCAAGCAGCTCTCGCGTACTGAACGGCTTCGTCACATAATCATCCGCGCCAAGCTCCAGACCGAGCACCTTGTCGATCTCGGTATCCTTGGCTGTCAGCATAATAATCGGCATTTGCAGCTGCTTCGAGCGCACCTCGCGGCACACATCCATGCCATCCTTTACCGGCAGCATCAAGTCGAGAAGCATCAGGTCGGGCGTCTCCAACGTCGCGAGACGAACCGCCTCGCCGCCGTCGAATGCGCAAATAACCTCATAGCCTTCCTTCTCCAAGTTGAATTTCAATATATCTGCAATCGGCTGTTCGTCGTCGACCACTAAAATTTTTCCGTGCATCGTCACACCGCCTGTCGCTTGTCCTCATAATATGCTTCTATCTTACCATATGGACGCCCCGCGTTCACAATTAAAGTTCCTTCATTGCAGCATTTGGCATAAAAAAGAATACCGCTTCAGGCGCCAGCCCAAGCGGTATTCCGGATAATCCAATTTATAAGTACGTCAACGGGTTTTGTGCGCTTCCGTTTTTGTGAATCTCAAAGTGCAGATGCACGCCGGTCGAACGGCCAGTGCTGCCCATAATGGCGATTTTATCGCCCTTCTCCACAATGTCGCCTACCTTCACATCGAAGGAGCTTAAATGCCCGTAAAGCGTTTCATAGCCGTTTTTGTGATCGATAATAACCGTATTGCCATAACCGTTCTTCGTGCCAACAAACGTAACAACGCCGTTATCCGCTGCCTTAATCGTTTTGTTGCCGGTTATATCAATGCCTTTGTGCGAACGGCCCCAACGCTGGCCGTACTTGCTCGATAGCGACCAATTGCTGACCGGAACAGCGAATTTGCCCGATCCTTCGCCAAGGATCACCTTCGTGCCCTTCACGATAATAGAAGGAATAGCCTTTACCAGCACCTCGCTATCCACCAGCTCCTCGCTGACCAGATAACCGTTCTGCTTCACAACGCGGTATGTAAGGCGCTTCTGTCCGCTTGTACCCTCGCGAATCGTCTTCGTTTCTCCCGCCCGCATACTGGCATTCTTCTGAATTTCCACCTGCGGCTCGATCTTGACCGTCTCCACTACATTCTCAATCGTCTTAACAGTAATCTCCGGCTGCAGCACGGTCAAATCCAGCACGTCGCCGGCTTTAATCTTGTCTTCCTCAATCCACCGGTTGTTGTCATAGATGACTTGCGGGGAAATATCGAACTTCTCCGCAATACAGCCGATGCAGTCACCCTGCTGAACCGTATACTTTGTCGGTTGAATACTGCCTTGAATGAGCTGCTTATACAGATCGTCTGCATTCGCGATCTTGCTCGGATCAATAGAAACGTCTGTTGTCTTCACTTCTTCTACAAACTGCACGGCCTTGAGCTCAACGCCACTTTTAGCGGAGCCTTCACCGCTTGCTTTCGCTGCCGCGCCGCTGTAAGAAAGCGTCGTGACCTCGCCAGACTTCTTCTTCGCAGCTGCGAGCTGCGGCGCATACTTGCTTTGCACACGGGTCAGAATGGCATCGGCTGTCGCCTGATCCTTCACAATCCCGACTGTCTTGCCGTCAATCTTCAACTCCACGCCTACTGCATGGGAACCAAACATCCCTGCCAGCTTGTCCAGCGTTACTTCTGTCTCAGGCACTGCCTTGAAAGCACTTTCACTGGTATATGTGATCGTGCCTGCGTCCAGAACCATCCGCAGCTCCGGATTGCTGTTCTCGACCGCTTCGGTTTGCTTCGCTATCAATTGCTCTACTTCAGATGGATCGCTTACCGATCCGACGACTGTTCCATTTCTATATACATTATAGTAATCAACGGTGTTGGCTTGTACATATTGAGTTCCGCCGATGCCGGCCGCTGCGGCGATAACGACAATCCCTGCCGTAATCATTGCCGTCTTCGTACGCCACCATGGCGCGGTCTCGCTTGACGATTGCTGCTGAATCATGCCTTGCTTTTGTTGCGGTCGAGCTTGCCGAAAGAATTGAACGGTTGCGTTCCATGACTTTCGGATTCGATCTTTAGGCCTAAACTCGCTCATGATCGTCTCCTTTTCGAGAGTGGTACTGCCACTTTCTTCCTAGATTTGAGAGTAAAAAAAAGGCGAAAATCCTGTCGGATCATTCGCCTAATACTTTAACATAAGCCTATTATCACGGGCAAGGATTCTCGCTAGAGTAAATGATTAATATTTTTTCAGAATATTCATCATTCGTTCGTATTGTTCTGTATCCAGATGCTGGGCCATAATCTGCTGAACAGCCGTCAGCTCTTGCTCCGTAAGGCCATTCTCCATATAACCGGAGATCGTCTGCCACGCATCCTGGGGCAGCTTGCTCATTAATAATCCGAACAATTCATCCTTGTCCGCATCGCTCATTTGATTCTTCACCTGATTCAAATCCTCAGTTGTGACGGCTGTCTCGGTTCCGTCGACCGGTTCCTCGCCCGCTTCTACTTTCCCTTCGGTTTGACCGGAGCTGATTCCCCCTGCGCCGCCTTCGCCTGCGGTACTGCCTTCTGCTTTACTGCCTCCGCCGATGCCAATATCGGTTAACGGAGGGGGCTCTGTCTCCTCCCTGCCGAACGCATCAATGGCTACAGGGGAATCGCCTTTGCCTTTGCTGCCTCCGTTCCCGCCATCGATTGCCTCGCTGTCCGCCGGCTGCTTTTGACCGGCAGGAGCAGCCGGTCCGGCGCCCCAAAGCTTGCCCCACACGCCCGACAGTGCCATCGGCTGCACCTCCAGCGGCAGGTTATACTGCTTCAATAGCGTTTCGACATAGCTATTCACAATATAGCCTGTCGTCCAAATCGATAGAAAGCTTATGATAAGCCCGGCCGCTACAGTCTTCGCCAGCCAGCCTGTCATTTTCCACATTGCGCTCACCCTTCCCTACCCTCTTCTATGCTCTATCAACCATTATGGTCAACAATAAGAGCATACATTCCCTTCACTAGCGACATTATTGGAATGTAATGTATGTTTGAGATGGCAACTGCGCAGTCTAACTCTTATGTCTCGGAAAGTGGAGAGATTGGACAACCGCTTCACTGCAAACACAGGCTGAACAAACCAAATAGGATGGCCCCTAAGGGACCATCCTATTAGATGAAAGCTGTATGCTATTATTCGCCGTAGATCGATACAACTGGATTCGTCTGCTCGCGGTTGCGGCCTACGGAGAAGATAGCGATTGGAATACCTGTCAGCTCGGATACGCGGTTCAAGTAGTTGCGCGTATTAACCGGCAAATCTTCCAGCGTCTTCGCGCCCGTAATGTCTTCCGACCATCCCGGAAGCTCCTCATATACCGCTTCGCACTCGCCCAATACTTTCAGGCTTGCCGGGTAGTGCTCGATCGTCTCGCCGCGGTATTTGTAAGCTGTGCAAATTTTAACGGTTTCAAGCCCGCTCATTACGTCAAGCGAGTTGAGCGACAAGCCCGTGATGCCGCTAACACGGCGTGCATGGCGGACAACAACGCTGTCGAACCAGCCTACACGGCGCGGACGGCCTGTAACCGTACCGTACTCATGGCCTTTATCGCGAATCAGGTCGCCAATTTCATTGATTTGCTCCGTTGGGAACGGGCCGTCGCCTACACGAGTGGTGTAAGCTTTGGCTACGCCGATAACCTGCTGGATTTTCGACGGGCCAACGCCCGATCCGATACATACGCCGCCCGCAGACGGATTCGACGAAGTAACGAACGGATAAGTACCTTGGTCGATATCAAGCATAACGCCTTGCGCGCCTTCGAACAGCACTTTTTTGTTAGCGTCGATCGCATCGTTCAATACAACGGAAGTATCCGTTACGTATTTGCGAAGAACTTCGGCATAGCTCAAGTATTCTGTAACGATCGTGTCTGCTTCCAGCGGCTCGCCGCCGTAAACCTGTTGAATCACTTGGTTCTTCTCGATAACGAGACGGCGAACCTTCGATTCGAATTCTTCAGCGTCCATCAGATCGGCAATCCGGATGCCGTTGCGCGCCGCTTTATCCATATAGCAAGGACCGATGCCTTTGCGGGTCGTGCCGATTTTATTATCGCCTTTACGCTCTTCTTCCAAACCGTCCAATACGAGGTGATACGGCATAATGACATGCGCGCGATCGCTGATTTTCAGGTTGTCGGTCGAAAAACCGTTGTCATGAATATAGTTAATTTCGTCAATCAGCGCTTGCGGGTTAATAACCATGCCGTTGCCGATTACGGATATTTTATTGTGATTGAAAATACCTGATGGAATCATCGTTAATTTGTACTTTTTATTGTCGATGAGAATAGTGTGCCCGGCATTGTTACCGCCTTGGTAACGAGCGACTACGTCTGCACCGTCCGCCAAATAGTCGGTAATTTTGCCTTTCCCTTCGTCTCCCCATTGCGTACCGACAACAACTACCGTAGACATAAAACATACCCCCGTCCGATGTTTGAGCACATCGAAATTTACCGTCTGTGAACATAGTACGCGATGCCCGACTGAGGAGCAGCCCGTCAATTGTCAGAAAGACAGCAATATTAGTGTAGCAGTCTACTGGAAAGAAGTCAAACAAAAAACGAACAATTGCACAGAGACCCATGCAATTGTTCGGATATAATCTAGCAATTTAGGAAGCTTGTGAAGGATCTTCATGCGATCGGTCAAGGCTTACGAATTTATTGAAATTTTTTAGAAAGACCAGCTCTACCGTTCCGACCGGACCGTTACGCTGTTTGGCAATAATAATCTCGATAATATTTTTTTTCTCGGATTCTTTATCGTAGTAATCGTCCCGGTACAAGAAGGAGACAATGTCAGCATCTTGCTCGATCGAGCCGGATTCCCGAAGGTCGGACATCATCGGACGCTTGTCCTGCCGCTGCTCTACGCCCCGGCTAAGCTGCGACAAGGCGATTACCGGCACTTCAAGCTCCCTGGCAATCTGCTTCAGCGTACGGGAAATTTCCGATACTTCCTGCTGCCGGTTCTCGCCGGCTTTGCCGCGCCCTTGAATGAGCTGGAGGTAGTCGATCAGAATCATGCCAAGGCCCCGTTCCTTCTTCAAGCGGCGGCATTTCGCGCGGATATCCGCTACGGTGATGCCCGGTGTATCATCGATATAGACCTGAGCCTCGGACAAGGCGCCAATCGCCATCGTCAGCTTCTCCCAGTCATCGCCTTCAAGATAGCCGGTACGCATCCGTCCGGCATCAACGTTCGCTTCCGCACAGATCATCCGCTGGACGAGCTGTGCCGCGGACATCTCGAGACTGAAGATCGCTACGGTCTCGCGGGCGCGAACACCGACGTTTTGCGCGATGTTGAGCGCGAACGCTGTCTTACCTACGGATGGACGAGCGGCTACGATAATCAAGTCGCTTCGCTGAAACCCCGAAGTCATCTTGTCCAAATCAGTGAAGCCCGACGGGATGCCGGTCATCCCTTGGCCTTTCGTATTATAAAGCGTCTCGACCTTCTCGAACACCTCCATCAGCACATCGCGAATGGAGATGAAGCCGCTGCTGGAGCGGCGGTTCGAGATTTCTAGAATTTTGCGTTCAGCGTCGCTGAGCAGCACGCTCACTTCATCGGTATTGGCATAACCGTCCGAGACGATATTGGTAGCGGTACGAATCAGGCGGCGAAGCATCGACTTCTCTTCGACGATTTGCGCGTAATAGTCGACATTGGCTGCTGTCGGCACGGCATTCGCCAGCTTGGCGAGATACGACACGCCGCCGATCTCCTCCAGCAGCTGCTGATCCTGCAAATGCGCGGTCAGCGTGACGAGGTCAACCGGCTGGTTGCTCTCCGCCAGCTCGACCATCGCTTCATAAATGCGTTGATGGGGGACGCCGTAGAAGTCTTCGCTGCGTACCCGTTCCATCGCTGTAATAAGCGCCTCGGACTGCAGCAAGATGGCGCCGATAACGGCCTGCTCCGCCTCCAAATTTTGCGGCGGAACACGATCAAACATCAGCTCTGTACTCATGGTTCCCTCCTAAAGGTTGTCGTGCAACTTATAAAGTTTACAGGATCATACCCTGCCTGTCATCGTGCAGGTTGTTTCCAGCCGTAAAAAACAAAAGTGCAGGCTGATCGCTCAAAAAGCTCTAAAGCCCAACTTTCAGTCGCTTTCAACTGCACCTTTGCTGTTCATATAATGGCTAAAATCTTCTGTGCTGCTGCCTCCAGCAGGGGGAAGCACAAGAGCTTATTCTTCAGCCGTTTGAACGTTCAGCTTCGCCTTTACGTCAGCATGCAGCTTCAGCGGCACTTGCGTTACACCCAGCGTGCGAATCGGTTCGTCCAGCTCAATTTTACGCTTATCGACCTTAATCCCTTGTTGATCCGCCAGAGCTTCTGCAATTTGCTTGCTTGTAATTGCGCCAAACAGACGGCCGCCTTCACCAGCTTTCGCCTTAATGACGATTGTTAACTCTTCCAGCTTCTTGCCCAGCTCCTGAGCGTCAGCTTTCTCCTGCGCCTTGCGCTTCGCTTCGGAGGCGTTCTGAACCTCCAGTGTCTTCAGGTTGCCGTCAGATGCCAGCTTGGCAAGTCCTTGCGGCAGCAGAAAATTACGCACATAGCCTTCCGACAGATCCTTAATATCACCCTTTTTGCCTTGACCCTTCACATCTTTCAAAAAGATCACTTTCATTCAAATAACCCCTCTTCCGCTTCGATTTCTTCTAATACCTGCTTTAATTTATCGGCTACTTCCATTACTGTGCCTTCCAACTGCGCAGCGGCATTTGTCAAGTGTCCGCCGCCGCCCATCCGCTCCATCACGACCTGCACATTCATCGCGCCCAGCGAACGGGCGCTAATGCCGATCAAACCGTCTGGCCTCTCGCCGATCACAAAAGAAGCCAGAATGTCGGTCATATTCAACAGCGTATCCGCTGACTGTGCGATCAGCAGCTGCTGAACCTTCCGGCCAGGCTCCGCCACCGCGATGGCGATATGCTCATAATAGACGCCAGCATGCTTAATGATCTCGGCTTTCTTCACATACTCCTCGAGATCCTCCTTCAGCATGCGCTGAATCATCATCGAATCGGCACCGTTGCGGCGCAGAAACGACGCCGCCTCGAACGTTCTCGCGCCGGTTCGCAGCGAGAAGCTTTTCGTATCGACGGTAATACCCGCCAGCAGCGCTGTTGATTCGCGCACATCCAGCGTGATGCGGTCATGAATGTATTGCAGCAGCTCCGTTACCAGCTCGCAAGTCGATGAAGCATAAGGCTCCATATAGACGAGTATTGCATTGGAGATGAATTCCTCGCCCCGGCGATGATGATCGACGACGACGATTTTATTCGTCAAGGTGAGCAGCTTCGGCTCTTTCACCATCGAAGCTTTATGCGTATCGACGACGACTGCCAGCGTTCCCGAATCCATCAGCCCTTGGGCTTGCTCCGGCGTAACGAATCGTTTGGCGAACTTGTCGTCCTCGCGCAGCAGCTCCATCATTTTCTGAATGGCGGGATTGATGCCCTCCAATACAATATAAGCTTCCTTGCCGCCGATTTGAGCTGCCTTCAGCACGCCGATTGCCGCGCCGATCGCATCCATATCCGGCATCTTATGCCCCATAATGACGACGTTGCTGCTCTCGCGAATGAGATCACGCAGTGCATGCGCCACGACACGGGCCCGGACACGGGTTCGTTTCTCCACGGCATTGGATTTGCCGCCGTAGAACGACTGTCTTCCGCCAAACTTGACGGATGCCTGATCGCCACCGCGGCCAAGCGCGATATCGAGACTGGATTGGGCCCATTGCCCAAGCTCTACGATACTTTCTGCTCCGGCTGCAAAGCCGATACTGAGCGTAATGGGAATTTTCTGATCCCCGGTCATCTCGCGGACTTCATCCAGCACAACAAATCGGGATTGTTCCAGTTGACGCAGCGTTTTCTGATCGGTAATAAGCAGAAACCGGTCGGACGTCAGCCGCTTCAAGTAAATATGGAAGCGCTGGGCCCATTCCGTAATTTCCGTCGTTACCTTCGCTTGAAGCGAGCTTCGCTGATGATCGTCCATGCCCTGAGTCACTTCCTCTAGGCTGTCGATCATCACTACGCCAAGCGCCAGCTTCTCGTCATCATACTTTTTGTTCAGCTGCCAGTTGTCCGTTATGTCAGTTACATACAGAATACGTTCCTTCTGCTTGAACAGAAGCTGGTAAATCCGGCCCCCGAAGGTAGCCTCCACCGTTCCCTCTCGGTCCTTGGCCTGCTGCAGCGTAGGAAACAGTTCACCCAGCGGCAGCCCGACGACCGAATCCTGAAACATCATTTGCGAGATATAAGGATTATGCCATTCAACCGTCTTCTCTTCGTTATACAGAATGATGCCAATGGGCAGCTCGGTGATGACGTCGTTGCTCGCCTTTTTCACCCGGTAGGACAACGTCCCCAAATAAGTTTTCAAATCTTTGCGGAACGCCCGTTCCGCAAGCACCGTGTAGACGCCTGCGGCAATCGTCAGCAACAGGGCGATGAGGCCCAGTATCCACTGAAACCAGGCCAGCGCCACCGTCATCAATACCATTAATGCGAAAGCCCAGACCTGATGCATTCCGTGCCATCGCGTGACAAGAAACTTCGGCATTTCCTTTTCGCTCCCGTGCTATGTTTTCTTAAACGACTTGCGGATTGGGAAAGCGGCATCCAGCACGCCAATGATGCTCAGCGGCGGGAACAGCAGCACCGGTATCGCAATCAGTACGGGAACCACTTTATGCCAACCCCGTTCATGGGCAATGAAGAAGAAGAATCCGACAGCCTGAATCGCAAACGCAAGCCGCAGCAGCGGCATCAGGTTAATTAACGCGATGGGGAGAAACGAGCTGCTCTCTGCAGATACAAACAGATCCAGCACGTATACGATTAAGTAAAATACAACGAGCGAACGCGGCAGCTTCCAGTCCTTCGCCTCCGGTGTGCCCGGCAGCTCCATGCCGTATGCCTTGGCGTTCAAGATCCGGCGGGCAATAAAATGCGTAATGACCGAGTACATGAATGCGATCATCATGAAAGCTACAGGAATCGAGTTGATCATCATACGAATCATAAGATCGGTGTAATCATCGGTCCATACTGCCGGCACCAAATTGTTGCTGCGCAGATCCGATACCATGTCTCGCACCACCGTACGCATTTGGTCAAATACCGACAAGTCCAGCACGTATTCGAATACGATCAGTTCAAGCAGCAATAAAGCCAGTACCGCCACAAAGGTCATCTTAAGCACCCTGGCGGCCGGTTCCTTCCGTTTGTACAGCTGTCCCATCACGACTGCCGGGATCAGGAAAAACAACGCTACGATCAATATTCCCGGACCCAGAACGATGGCTGCTATTACCCATACCGGAACCAAATGCAGCAAGAAGGATCTCGCCGAAAGCGTGCTGAACAGCACGACATAAGGCACCATTAACAGCAGAACAGACAATAAATTAAGACCAGGCACTGCCAGTAACAAAATAAGGAGCAATGCCGCTCCGCTCCATAAAACCGATTTCAATCCGGGTTTCAAACCTTTCACCTCTGCACGCATAATCATCAGCAACATTAATTTACAATCAAGCCTATAAGCTTTGCACATTCCATTATAACACAAAAGCTCCGCCCCGCATCCCCATCCGCGAACGGTTCGTTCTTCCATGGCTCTGTGCCCTTATTTTTACCTTTCTGTGCGAATGGGATTCAGACTCTGCTGCATAGCAGCCGGCAACCGCTATACAAACCATGCAAATAAAGAAGCGGCACAACCGAGCCCATTACGCTCTGGCTGCGCCGCCGCTTTCTCTTAACTTGCTGCTACCCACTTATCATTATCATTCGTCACCGTGTAACCAAGCTGCTTCAGCATCGATAGCGGCACATAATCCCGCTTCCCGACCGACAGAAGCTGCACTTGTTCTCCGCCCTCCAGCTCCGCCTTATATCCCCGCTCCAGCATCAGCTCGCCGATTGAAGCCTCTTCGATCGCTGACTTGTCCGCTGCTCCGCGGCCAGAAAATACGCCTTTTGCCGATTGAACCGTATACTTATGCTGAACCTCATCCCACATCACGCTGTAACCATGCTGACTCAGCATGCCGATGTCCGCATATGGCTGGCCGTAGAAGGAAATGACCGGATATTGCTTGCCCGACCATTGCAATTGTCCGGCCGTACTTTTCAGCCGCACAAACTGGCTGCGAATCGGCTCGCCGACCCGGACTCGCTTATTCAGCTTCCCGTTCTCCATGACAAGCTTGCCGTCAATCAGAACATCACGAATGCCTCCGGACAAGAGGTCCGGGCTCTCGACCGTAGAACGGTCAATAATCGTGTTGTAATCAAAAATAACGATATCCGCGTCCATTCCCTTCGCCAATCGTCCCTTCCGGTGAAGCGCAGGAGCCTGCTTCTCCAGCCGCTGTGCGGGCAGCAGGCTCATCTTCGCGATCGCATCCATAAGCGATATCGCTTGCTGCTCTCTCACATACAGCCCCACCGTTCTTGCGAACGTGCCGGATGCCCGCGGATGATTGTTCAAGCCCGGCTCCAATATGGCATCACTGCCGATCATGACATACGGCGCCTTCAGTGCGTCGACGACATCCTGTTCCGGTATCGCATAAGCAACGGCAAGCTTGCCCTCTGACCGGTACCGGGCGAAAGTCTGCTCCGTCAGCCGCTCCATCGTGCCTGCAATTTGCAGATCGGTGAAGGAAATCCGGAATCGCGATTGCCAGCCTTCATCGAATCGCGCCGAATTGAGGTACGTCCCCCAATAATCATACGGATAGACGCAGGAGGTAATGTCCAGCCCTTTGGCGCGAGCGGCATCGATCAGCGCGAGCGACTGTTTCATCGAGAACGTGCCGCCTGTGCTGTTAATATGATCGATATGGACGGCTGCGCCGGTCTGCTCGGCATAGCCGATTAGCTCCTCGATCGCATCGATATTCGTACCCGGCTGTTCCATATCGGAATAACGCGCATGGAAATAGACCGGTACGTTATATTCATGCGCCAGCTCCATAAGCGGAATAATTTCCGCAGACGATATACCCGGCACATATTCCAGGCTGAACGAAATGCCTAACGCCCCTTCATTAAGCGCCTTCTCGGCCTCTAGCGCCAGCTCTCCGATCTGCTCGGGCTGAGCGCTGTCATAGCGGCCCAGCCTAAACTGATTGCGCGACTGTGTATAGAAGAATGACGCCCCGTAGTGAAGCGGCGTCTCATTGCGCTCGTAGTAGTCATACCATTTCGCAGGCGTTGAAGTGCCGCCATGCATGGCGATGTTGGTCGTCACACCGTCGGCAATCTTTTGCCAGACGCCGAGCGGATTGGGATCATACGACAGATTGTCGATGAAGCCCGGCGCGACAACCATTCCTTTCGCATCAATAACACGTTTGCCCTTTAGCGGCTTTGGCGTTACAATCGCGATTTCAACGCCTTTAATCCCGACATTCCAGCCCGTCTCATCGAGCTTCGTCTCCGGATTGATGACTCGTCCGCCCGCGATGACGATATCATATTCCCTTGCAAGCTCCTCCTCCGTCCATTGCTGCTGGACGACCGAGGTCGGCTTGCTCACCTTATCTGCAGACGTAACGCTGCCCTTGCTCTCTTTCCCGCCGCCATGGCCGTACCAGCCCGGGTACAGGGCGACGACGATAACCGCTAATAAGCCAAAGAGACGGAACCGTCCGCGGTTTCCGTCTCTTTGGCGCTTTTTATCCGACATGCAAGCCCCTCCTGAAGTTCAAACCGTATGGTATGGCCCTATTGTCCCCTATTACTTGGAAAAATAGACCAGCGGTTCGAGCAACATTTCGCAGCTTTGCCTGACTAGGCCTCTACTGCAGCAGCACCTTGCATAATCGTCTGGCAATAATCGATAATTTCACTTCTTCTTACAATCCCGATAAAGCGTTCCATATCATCCACGACCGGTACAAAGTTTTGAACTTTGGCCAGACTGATCAAGTCTTCCATATTGGAATCAATGCGCACCGAGCGATGGTTAAGCCGCAGCGGCACCTCGGAGAGGCCTACCCGATTGGCGGTCTCGAACGTAATGCCCGGCCGGTTCTTCATAAACCAGAGCAGATCGCCTTCTGTCACGGTTCCCGCATAGCCGCCCTCATGATCAATAATCGGTACGGCCGTATAGCGGTGATGCTCCATCTTCTCAAGGGTTTGTCTGAGCGTTGCTTCTTGCGTTACGGTGACCACCTCCTGCTTGGGCAGCAGAAAAAACGCAATATTCATCCGTCATTCAACTCCGTCTCTCTCTTTATTTGGACGATTCCGTCTCACCGCCAGCCGAGAGGGATTGCACCGGCTTCGTTGTCTTCGAGACATATTTGTCCGGCAGCATTAGCGAGCTCTTCGCTGTATCCTCGTTCAGCCAGCTTTGAATCATCGTCTTGGTTTGGCTTAAATCGTCTTCATCATTAAAAAAGTACCATGCACCGCCTGCCTTCAGCCGGTGTCCTTCGCCTTTCAGCGTATGGCTGTAGATCGTGCGGTTATTCGATTGCAGCATCCCTTTCGCCAAATCGATCATTTGGCTAGGCGGCATATCCGTATTGAAGTTTCCGCCCATAATGTCCATGAATTCAGGAATCTTCGTCCATTGCCCGATGGAAGATGCTTTTTCCATCATCGCGTTCAAGAACGTCTGATGACGCTCTGTCCGGCTCATATCGCCGCCAGCATCCTCACGGTAACGGACGTAATTCAATGCGTCGACCCCGTTATAGGAATCTTGGCCAGCCTTCACAATGAAATGCTCATGGTCCGGATCTTTATTCACTAAATCTTTCTCAATCGGGAGCGAAATTCCTCCCATCGCGTCAATGACATCACGAAATCCGGCAAAATTAATCGCCGCGTAATGAGTGACGGGAGCATCAAACAGCTTCTCGACCGTTTCAACCGCCATTTTCGCACCGCCAAATGCATAGGCATGGGTAATTTTATCTTCAGTACCTTTGCCTACAATTTCGACATATGCGTCACGCGGTATCGACACCATCAGAATCGCTCCATCCTTCGGACGGACGACCGTATAGATCATCGTGTCAGAGCGTCCCGTTTCCTTGCCGCGCTGGTCAACTCCGAGCAGCAGAACGGAGAATGGCTTCTGCAATGGGTTGGTCTTCGTGACATTGACCGGCTCTCTGCCTTCGAGCGGTTTATAGCTGTTCTCCAAGCTCTTCTCTACCGAATCAGACAGGAACAGATTGAAGCCAAGCAAAGCTAGTGAAGTCCGGTTGGCATAAGCGGTCGTACCAAGCACAAGCAGAACAACAGCTATCGTTATTGTATAAGTCCAGCGTTTTTTCATGTTCTTCTTCATTGGAGATGTCTACCCCTAACTATAGTCTAATGAGCACATAAGTGCACCTTCTCCATTGTAAACGAGCGAATTCGTTGAAGAGTTACAAAACTTTTACAACAGGACTCTACCAATTTATACAACACTCGCCGAAATCTTCTTTTATTTTTAGTAAAGTTGAAAGATTTGGGAGGAATATTCATCTATCGCTACGAATACAATCAAGGCAGGATTACATATAGAAAGGGTGACTCTTCGGATGAACACGCCTGGTATCGAGCCCGATCGTTCCTCGACCGGACTCGACCCGAAAATCGCTGGCTTGCTGGTCTATCTGGGTTGGTTCGTGACCGGAATTATATTTCTTGCCATTGAGAAGCAGAGCCGATTCGTAAAGTTTCATGCGATGCAATCGATAGCGGTATCCGTCATACTGATTGTCTTGAACATTCTGTTCGGCATTCTTCCGTTTATCGGCTGGATCCTTGGCGCGATTCTGGCGCCTGTCAGCTTCATTCTCTGGATCGCACTGATGCTCCTTGCGCTGCAAGGCAAGCAGTTCAAAGTGCCGTATATCGGAGATTGGGCCGAGCAGCAAGCCAACAAATTCTAGGGCAGCAGCAAAAAGAGGCAGTGCCGGACTTACGATCCGGCCTGCTTTTTTGCTATGTCTGCAAAGCTTGCCTGGCTGCTTTCGGCAAAGCCGCAACGACGAGCTCGTAAGAATGATCGATCATGCTCTGCAGCTCCTCATCCGTAAGCGTTCCTTCAAGCATCACTGTGTTCCAGTGCTTCTTGTTCATGTGATAGCCCGGCTTCACGTCGGTATACTGCTCACGCAAATTTTCCGCAATACGCGGATTACATTTCAATGTAATCGAATCCTTCGAGAAGAAGGCGAACATCTTGCCTCCCACCTTCATAACGAGCGGCTGCGGACCAAACGGATATTCCTGAACCGCACCGGGCTTGCTATCGCAATATTCAATGCTGCTTGTAACACGATCCGTCACTAGATTCTCTCCTTCATACCCCTAATCAGCCTTTTAGAAACAACGTTGCGCTGCAATACCGCTTGGCAAGCGAGTGAAAATACGCGGACTGGATGGACAGCGCAGCGATGAACAGAATATTGCGCAGCGCTTCGCCCTGCTCATCCGTTAAATGCGTAAATGAACTCGCAAGCTTGTCAGCAGCCGTACGGATCGCTTGCTCCAGCAGCGGATGCCGCGTTCCTTCGAGTTCAGCAAACAGCGTGGAGTAAGCCGCGTATAGAGCAAGCGGATCGATCAAGTCGTCTTGGGCTTGAGTCCCTTCTCTCTGCGGTTTGCAGAATAAGAGATCAAACAGCTTGCGAATCGAATCAAAGTCGAGATTCGCCTTCAGATCATCGATGATATACAGAAGCGCCGCTTGCTTAAGCGAATATTTCTTGCCCACCTGCGGACATTCAAAGTAAGCTTTAAAATCTCGTTTTACCCAATTTTGCATCGAGGTCATCGAAATCTGAGAGTATTCAATAAGCTGGCCTAGCGCAGAAATCTCCTGCAGCGAAAAACCTCTTACCTTATTTCCTTTAATGAGCTTATCCAGTACAGGAGGCAAAGCGGTCGATAAAAAAGCCGGCAGCGGCGATCCTGCGGCATAAGCTTCACAATGCGTTTTCTTCCATGCTTGCTGAAGAACCTGCAGCGGATTGTCCTGGCCGCTGCCTTGCAGCGCCAGCAGCAGGCCTGCCATTTCTTTGCGAGTAAGCGTGAAGGTCTCCATGGTCGCTTTCCTCCTCAGACGTAAATAAAAGAGCAATCATCTCATTTGGAGTTCATTTGAACTTATCATACGCCCATGAACAATGCCTTGTAAAGACGAGATAATCGCAGATAATACCCTCCTGATTCCGGTTTCCAACCTAAAACAATCCGTTACCGACTTGCAGAGCAATATAGCGAATTTGCATAGCGACTATAATATTCAGTATAGTAGAGCATATATATATTACAAAAATCTACAATACGAAGGATTGTGAAGAACCGAAATGGACAGTAGTATAGGATTAAATTTATTTTTGATTGCGTTGTTGATCGTATTAACCGCCTTTTTTGTGGCGACGGAGTTCGCAATTATCAGACTTCGCGCAAGCCGGGTGGATCAATTGGTCCTCGAAGGCAAGAAGAATGCGAAGTTCGTACAGCGAGTAACGAGTAATTTGGACGCGTATCTGTCCGCCTGCCAATTAGGTATTACGATTACTGCTCTCGGCTTAGGCTGGCTCGGCGAGCCTACAGTAGAGAAGATCCTTCTTCCGTTATTTGATGGATTGCATATCAACAATGACATCAGCCATATTTTATCCTTTATCATTGCATTTGCTTCAGTTACATTTCTTCACGTCGTGGTGGGCGAGCTGGCCCCGAAAACATGGGCAATTCAGAAAGCCGAGTTTATCAGCTTTCAGGTTGCACGGCCGATTATTTTGTTCCACAAAATCATGTATCCGTTCATCTGGGCGCTTAACGGCTCCGCGAATGCCGTAACCCGCATGTTTGGACTGAAGCCGGCCAAAGAACACGAAGAGGCGCATTCCGAAGAAGAAATTCAGATCATTCTGAATGACAGCTTCCAAAGCGGCAAAATCAACAATACCGAATACGGTTATGTAAGCCGGATTTTCGCCTTTGACGAAATGCTTGCCAAAGAAATTATGGTGCCCCGCACCGATATGATTTGCTTGTACACGAACAACTCTTTAATTGAGAACATGGACATTATCCGTAAGGAACAATATACACGCTTCCCGGTTGCAACCGACAGCAAAGACAACATTGTCGGCATGATCAACACGAAGCAGCTATTCTTGGAGTTCCAAGACAACCGCGAGTTTGATTTCAAAAAGCTTGTTCACCCGGTTCTGACGGTTTCCGAAGTCCTGCCGGTTAAGAACTTGCTCAAACGGATGCAGCAGGAACGAGTTCATATCGCCATCTTGATGGACGAATATGGCGGTACATCAGGCCTCATTACGATTGAAGATATCTTGGAAGAGATCGTCGGCGAAATCCGTGATGAATTCGATGGCGACGAACGCCGTGAAATCGAGAAGCTGGCCGATAACTGCTACCTGCTCGACGGTAAAGTATCGCTCGATGAGATTAGCGACATGACCGGCGCCAACTTGGACAATGATGAAGTGGACACAGTCGGCGGCTGGCTGTACAGCGTCATTCAAGATCCGAAGCCGGGCAAAGAGCTTCGCCATGACAATATGCGATTCATTATTCGCGAGGTCGGCAAGCATCGGATTAAGAAGGTTGAGCTGATTATCGAGAATGAGGCGACTGAAGAGACAGCCGTAGTCGAAACGGCATAATCTCTATACACCCTTTATAAAGACAAGAACCCGCTGCTGGCAGCGGGTTCTTTTTTTTGTCTCCTTATTCTCACGCTTATTTGGATGCCAGCTGACGATTTTCTTTAAACACCGCTTTCAACAGCGGCGGGGTAATAAGCGTCGTTAGAATGACGACCAATACAACAGAGGTAAAATAGTCAGGCAGCAGCAGACCTGCCTGCAAGCCCGTTGACGCAATAATAAGTGCTACCTCCCCCCTGGACACCATGCCTGAGCCAATAACGAGGGAGGACCGGTTATCGAAGCCCGTAAGCCTCGCCCCAACGCCGCCGCCTATCAGCTTCGTTATGACGGCTACAATCGTCAGCAGTATAATAAACAGCCATTGGCTGCCGACACCGTCGAAGGTAATGTTAAGGCCGATGCTGACGAAAAAGACCGGTACAAATAACGTATAGGCAATCGGTTCAATTTTTGACTCAACTTGATGCTTGAAGGACGTCTGCGAAATCGCAATCCCTGCTGCGAATGCCCCAATAATGCCTGCGATGCCCATCATTTCGGCAAAGTAAGAAAAAGCGAGACAGACAATCAGTCCTGCGCTCATCACCGCTTCTGTTACCTTAAACGGAGCAAACAGCTTCATGAACCTTGGCACGATGAACCAGCCGGCAGCGATAACAATGATAAAGAATAACGCCTTCTTGCCAATCAGCAAACCGATCGAGACATCGCCGGCCGTACCCAGGAAGCTCATCATAACAGCCAGCAAAATAACGACTAGCACATCATCCAATACAGCCGCACCAAGTATCGTCGTTCCCTCCCTGGACCCAAGCCGGTCCATTTCCTTCAGCGTCTGTACCGAAATGCTGACCGAGGTTGCACACAGAAGCAACCCAAGAAACAACGCTTCGTTGTTCGTCAGACCAAAGCCCGCTGCCAAAGCATATCCCCCTATAAATGGTAAAATAATTCCCCCTACTGCTACAGCAAAGCTTGCCTTCCAGTTTTTGCGAAGCTGATCGAGATCGGTCTCCAGTCCAGCAATGAACATCAGCAGCAGCACGCCGATCTCCGAGAAGTGGCCAATGAAGTCATCCGGCTGCACCCAGCCAAGTATGGCCGGCCCAAGTAAAATACCGGCGAGCAGCTTGCCCAGCACCGAAGGCTGGCCCAGCTTGACGGATATCGCCCCTGCGGCCTTCGTGAATAAGATAATTAAAGCTAAATACAAAATAAAAATCATAATTCCCTTCCCCTCCGACTCTAAGCACGACGGCAGTCCTCTGTAAAATGGCTTTATTATAACAAAAGGAGCCTGCGTATATACAGGCTCCTCAAGTCGTTAAAGGACAGAAAAAGCCCGTCGTTGACAGGCTCCTCCAGTCCGTGCTTATTCGATTGTTGCTTTCTATTATACAAGGATTACGCTTTTGGTTCAATGGAAACCGGCGGCTGATCAGCTTCCTCTTCATTATATAGCGAAGATTTGCGCTTGATGTAGTTGAACAGATTCATAAAGGCAACCTTCAACACCGCGTAGCCAGGAACGGCTAATATGATTCCTACTATACCGAATAAATTGCCTGCGGTCAGAATAACGAAAATGATCGTAATGGGATGGATCTTCAAGCTTTTGCCCATAATTTGCGGGGAAATAAATTTCCCTTCGATCAGTTGGACAACAGTCCATATTACGATCATCTTTACCAGCATAATCGGCGACGTTACGAGCGCGACGATAAGTGCAGGCGTAATGGCAATGGCTGGCCCCAAGTATGGAATGACAGCCGTACAAGCCGCGATCAGAGCCAGTACAAGCGAATATTTGAGCCCAATAATGATATAGCCCAGATAAAGCAAAGCACCGATGCAAAAGCTGACGATAATTTGCCCGCGGATGTAGCTGCTGATTTGCGAGTTCATCTCGCCGAATACGCGCAGCGACGAACCGCGAACCTTGGTCGGAAGGAAGCCGACGATCGTGCGCGGCAGCTTCTTGCCTTCGTACAGCAAGTAGAACAAAATGAACGGCAGTGTAATGATCGCAAGCACGACTTCCTTCAGCGTACTGAAGAAAGAACCGACGCTGGACCACACATTGTTCAGTATAGAAGTAACCTTGCTCGTTACATTGCTGGTCAATTCGGCAGTATTAATATTGAGCCAATCCTGAACTTGACTGGAGAGTGAACTCCCAATAATGGAATCGAACTGTTTCTGGATTTGCTCCGCATAGTCCGGGAAGTTATTAATAAAACCAGTAATCTGGTCGGTGATGAGCGGAATGACGGATACAAGCAGGATCGTAATCAAGCCAATAATAATAATAAATAACAGCAGGATTGAATAGGCCCGCTTCACCTTCCATCGTTCCAGATAATCGACGATTGGATTCAATAAATAATAGACAACTCCCGCTAATAATACGGGCAGTAATATCGTCTTGAGCAGCACGGTCAGCGGCGTAAATATATACGATATTTTCGTAAATACCATAATATTCAGCCCGATGAGCAGAAGCACGAACAGAAAGATGACGAACTTGTTGTTCAGAAATAATTGCTTGAACCGGCTTGGGCCCGTTTGCGTCGGTTCCATATCGTTTCCTCCCTGATCTATATAATCCATAACTGAAGTTATGCTTGCACTATAAGGGATATTATAGCATTCGGGCAAAGGCGATTGCGAATTTGCAGGAGTTGTATTTGCACGTCAAAAAAAGCCCTCTCCAGGGAGCAATATCTTTATAAAAAGACATTGCTCCAAAGAAGAGGACTTCTTGTAAGCCGTTATTAATGAATTAGTGAATCAGGGAGAACAGACCGTTCACGTGCGACAGGTAACGCACGTTGCTCGCTTCCTTCATCAAGGAAGCTGTAAGGCCTCTCAGACGAAGCTGGCTAGCGCCAACCGTACCGATCGCATCTTTGCGGCCCAAGCTTGCCAATACGCCAGAGTTCACGAACTCGAACGTTTTCAATGGCAAACCTTTATGCTCTGCATACAGATTGTAGCCGATTGCTTCGCCCATTTGCCATGCGATTTGCGCGCTTGGCGGGAATGGACGGCCTTCCGCTCCGAATACAACCGCATTGTCGCCTGCGAGGAATACGTCAGCATGCGAAGTGGATTGCAGGAATTCATTAACCGTAGCACGGCCGCGGTTAACTTCGATACCGCAGTTCGCGACAACAGGGTTGCCTGTTACGCCGCCAGTCCATACGAATGTATTCGTATCGATCGCGTTGCCGTCTTTCAGCAATACTTTCGTGCCTTGTACTTCCGTTACAGCAACGCCCATGATGAGCGTAACGCCACGGTTTTCAAGGCTAGCTTTCGCGCGTTCAACCAGCTCAGCAGGGAAACCAGCCAGAATCGACGGGCCAGCTTCGATGTTGTACAGCTTGATTTCATTGCGGTCAACGCCTTTAGCTTCACACCATTTTGGAAGCATGTCCGCGATTTCGCCGATCAGCTCGATGCCAGTCAGGCCGCCGCCGCCAACAACGATCGTAGCGTCCTTCGCGTCTTTCGATTTCGCATAAGCATCCAGACGAGCTTGAATGTGTGCGGATACTTTTTTCGCTTCTTCAACCGATTTCAGCGTCATGCTGTTCTCTTCCAGACCTGGAATGCCGAAGAATGCTGTTTCGCCGCCAAGCGCTACAACGAGCTTATCGTAGCCCAGGTTGCCGCTTGCCAGCAGGCGAACTTGTTTTTTCTCCGGATCGATGCTTTCAACGTTGTCGATGATCAGCTCAATCGATTTGTCTTTCAGCAATTTGCTCAAAGGCAAAGCAACGTTCTTCTCATCCAGGCCGCTTACAGCCAGACGGTGAAGCTCGGTTACGATTTGGTGGTAAGGCACACGGTTAACGAGCGTAATCTTAGCTTCATCAGCCGAGAAATGTTTGCGGGCAGTCAGAGCGCTCAGCAAGCCGCCGTAGCCGCCACCCAGAATTAAAATTTGTTTAGCCATGCTAATCCTCCGTCCTTAGTATGTTAGTTAGCGCCTTTACGCTCGGACAATACCGCTAGAAATGCTTGTGCAAAACGGAATGACGATTGCACTTGCGGATCTTTCAGCATTTTCAACAATCCAAACAGACCGATAGTCGCCGAAGCGTCAGCCTGTGCGCGATCATTAGCTTCTACTGCAGCGGAAGCCAAACCTTTAGCCTTGTCAGCGATTGGTTTAATAAAGTCTCCTGCGCCATGAATCATGTCGTTAACCAATACTTTGTCGTTCGCAACTGTCGATGCTACGTCATACGCTTTCGTAAGCAGTGTCACCATTTCAGCCAATTTCGGCAGGTTCTCAACCAATACGGTAAGCGACGCTTGAACCTCCGGCTTCAACAATTGTTCAAGCACATCCAGTTCACGTACAGATACGGCTTCTTCACCGTTCTCGAGTTGTTTCGTTACTGTTTCGGACATACGAATTGCAGCCTCCCTTATGCATGCTGTGTATTATGAGCTGTGTTGCTTTCACGAACCATTCCTTAATAATGTGCCAAATTCTTGTGAAAACATTCACAATCCCGACAAACTATGACGGCTCGTTGCCCCTCAATATGTTCATTGTATTCCTCTTTCACCAAATGTTCAATTCCTATTTTCAGGAATCGTACATTTTTCTCAAGAAAAAGGCCTGCCGAGAATGATCTCTAACAGGCCTTGCTGAGCAGATAACTACTCAGTTGTGTATGGCAACAAAGCTACTGTACGCGAACGTTTAATCGCAACAGTCAGCAAGCGTTGGTATTTCGCGCTTGTTCCAGTTACACGGCGTGGCAAGATTTTGCCGCGCTCGCTGATGAATTTGCGAAGCAAATCCGTATCTTTATAGTCAATGTGAGTGATTTTGTTAACAGTGAAGTAACAAACTTTACGGCGTTTGTTGCGTCCGCCTTTGCGACCGCCGAATTTGCGTTCTGGACGCTCTCCGTCTCCGCCTTCTCTTTGCTTAAAGCTCATTCGAACCCATCCTTTCAATTAAAATGGCAAATCATCTTCTGATATATCGATCGGTCGACCATCATCCGAGAACGGATCACGGCTGTCGTTACGTGAGTTTCCGGAGTTACCGGACCGGCTTCCGCCGCTGCTGTTGCCGCCACCGCTGTAAGAAGCGCTGCCGCCACCGCCGCCGCCAAAAGATCCGGTGTTGCCGTTATTTCCGCCGCCATAGCTATTGCCATTGTCCTCGCGCGGAGCTCCGCCTTCACGATTGGATTCCAAGAAGCGAACGTTATCGGCAATAACTTCCGTCACGTAGACGCGCTTGCCTTCGTTGTTCTCGTAATTCCGCACTTGAATGCGTCCCTCAACCGCTGTTAGACGGCCTTTACGCAAGTAATTGGCACAAGTCTCGGCCAGCTGTCTCCAAGTTACGACCGGAATAAAATCCGCTTCGCGTTCGCCCTGCCCGCTCGTAAACGGACGGTCTACTGCGATTGTAAATTGAGTGACGGCTACACCTGCGGGCGTATAACGCAACTCGGGGTCTCTCGTTAATCTGCCAATCAGTATTACACGGTTCAACATCGTTACAGACCTCCCAATCGATCAATCCTGGCGTGGCTTAGGCAACGTCTCTGACGATCAAAGAACGGATAACTTCATCCGTAATCTTCATGATGCGGTCGAGTTCGTTCACAACTTCAGTCGTTGCATTGAAATGAACCAGAACGTAGTAACCATCACGAATCTTATTGATCTCATACGCAAGACGACGTTTACCGATCAAGTCAGATTTCGTGACTTCACCGCCGTTGTTGATGATGCCATTGAATTTGTCAACGAGGGCTTGAACTTGCTCTTGCTCAACGTCTGGACGAATGATGTACATCACTTCATATTTGCGCATATTGTTTCACCTCCTTTTGGACTAAGCGGCTCCGCTAGGGAGCAAGGAGCGGTTATGATTAGATCATACTCGCATCTTTATACTATACCAAATCGCCCATCGTCTGACAAGTCGCTTTGCATTGGCGTTTTATGCCGTTCATGATCCCTCCCCCACCAGAGAATAATAGAGCGATACGGCTTTCAAGGAGGTGAACATGATGGGCGAATGGACACTGTTTTCCCCTGGGGACAAGGCTCCGAATGACGGCACTTATATTGAAGACGGAGTCAATTCCTTTCACATGGGCGTAAACAACCCGAAAAAGGTACAGCTGCGCAAAGGCGAGCGATTCCCGGATACAACCAACCACGAACGTAAGTGGAAGAAGATGGGCCACTAATTTTTTTTGCATAAGTGATGCATAAGGAATTGAAGCTTCGGACATCATACTAAACGACGGCGCGAAGAGAGGTGTGGTTCCGTTGAACCAAATGGTGCAATGGCTGCAAGAGGAATTGGTCCACTCAGCATAGAAGCGGAGGGTTGTGCCAAAGACACTTATCTGTAACACAAGCGCATTCAAGATCAGACTTAATACAAGCTGTTAGATACAGCCGCTTAAGATCCTGATCATTCATACGGCTTAAACGATGAAGCTTTTGTGGAATTGGGTTTGCCGGATTGAAGAATGTTAGCTCCTAATTTCTTTACGAAGTGTGAATTCATGACTCAACGATCAAGCGCCGTCACAGGGGGAGAGCTCGCAAGAGCTCTCTTCTTTTGTGCCCAGACATAAAAAGGACTGGCCTTCAGACGTTTAAGTCTGAGAGCCAGTCTTTTTTGCTTAGTTAGTTCTATTAGTTGTTGACGTAAAATCCTGAAGCCGGATTAACGTTGGTCAATTCATTGATTGGATTAAACGTAATGACTCCGTTCTCATCGATTGTAAATTCGAAAACGAGCCAGTACCGCTCATCAGCACCTGTAGGAATCGTGAATTCTACTGGATTCTCCCAGTCTGTTCCTTGAATCACTTGAACCTTTGCTCCAGATGCAGTCATTGGAGATTCGTTCGAGTAGTTATGCACATAGAACAGGTAAGTGCCAGGTGTTTTTTTGCGAAGCGTCGTTGTTTCTGGGCCGTAGGAGTCTACGTCATCCCAATCGAGATCAACAACAAGTTCTCCGTTTACTTTGTAGTCTTTCACACTGTACCAAGTGTGGAACTGCTGACCTTCCCCATTAACGGCAGGCCCAATCAAATGAGAATCCAAGTCTCTTGGCTTCAATCCCCATGTCAGAACAATGCGGGTTTCAGAAGAAAGCGGAATTTTAATCGCCGTAAAGTTCTCATTCTGATTCAACACATTGCTTGCGGCAACACCAATCAAATACGATTTGATGTAGTCCGTACCTTCGCCGCCAATCTCACCTGTATAAATACCGGCAGGAAGATTCACGAAGTACTTGCCGTTTGCATCCGTTGTTACGATTGCAACGACATCACCTGTTTTTGCATTCAAGCCTTTACGGAATTTAATTGTCAGGTTGGTAACAGGCTGGTTGCGAACGTCCGTTATTTTACCGCCGAAGCCTGTGAGCTTAATGGAACCGCTTTGGCTGCCAGCGAATTTCGTGAAGTTCGCATCATGCTGAACCGTCACATACAACGTTTTGCCGTAAGTGCTGACAGGCTGGAAATTAATTTTGCCATTCGAATAATTCAAGCCGCGGAGCTGTGTTTCAACACCGTTTAATGATGCTGTTACCTTGAAATGCTCCAAAGACAGATCTTCAATCTGTTGATCGAATTGAACATCGATTTGGCCATTTGTTACTACAATGCCCGTAATTGTAGGGTGCGTAACCGGCTGATAGACGGATACCGATACAGGAACTTCAATATTGTACGAACCGTAGCTCGCAGAAATTGTTGTCGTACCTTCACCTACTGCTTTAACCACACCATAAACAACCTCAGCTACGGAAGGCGAGGAGCTGTTCCAAGCAGCAATCTGAGTAAGATCGATATCGCCTTGATTTCTAACGCCGGTAAGCACAATTTGCTTAGTCGCTCCAGCAGCCGTTAGGTCCAATGATTGCGGGTTAGGAACAACGGCAGTAACCGAAGGATCTGCAGCCATAACCGGAGGCGTAGCAAGACCGCCAAAATCAACACCGTCAACACTCACTTGAGCGGAAGAAATGATGCCTGCTCCTGCAAACGATGTGATGGCATTAACGATTAAGTGTGTAACAGACGAGCCTGCATACAATTGGAATGCGTTGTTAACTGCGCCTGCCAATACATTCAGATCACCAATCGAAGCGCCATCTGCCAAGCTGATATTAATTTGTTGAGCATTTACGTTTACCGTATCAAATGATCCGTTCAGCGTAACGGTAGCATTTTGCGGAATCGTGTTCGTAAGGCTGATCGGACCGATCTCGCCTGCAGCATTGGCTTGAACAATACCGCCGGAACGCAATTCTACTTGCTGTACGTCAGTGCCATTTTCCAGAACAAGACGGATGCTGCCGTCGCTTTTGTTTACAACGACAGTAGCCAGAATCGAATTGGACACATGGATACTGTTAGGGCCGCCGCCTTGAACGTTAGTCGTGCCTGTTACAGTAACATTGTCGAGCGTAACGTCGCCCAGGCCAATAGCCGAGGTAAGCGTAAGGTTACCGTTAATGGTCGTATCTTTCAGCGTAACGTCTGCTGCACTGATGACAACGTCGCCAGTTACAGTGCCCAAGCTGCGTGTGCCGGCCTCGTTAATTGTTGTTGTCGTTTCAGGGTTTGGCGTCGGTACAGGTGTTGGGGTTGGATTCGAGCCACTGCCCGAGCCATTGCTGCCGTTGCCGCTAGGGGACGACGTCGGTTTTTTGTCGTCCTCAGGCTTTTTGGTACCCAGTGCGCTTACTTTATCAGCGTAAGCCGCTTTGTTAACGACAAATTCATAGGCCAGACGCGCAAGCGCTTGACGGTCTGCTTTGCCCGACGGGTTAAAGCTAATGGAACCGTCATTGTTCGTGCTGCCTTTAATAAAGCCGATTTTGTAAGCGAAGGACACGTGAGGCTTTGCCCATACCGATACGCTGTTCAAATCAGATAAGCTCGTTTCCAAAGCTGCAGCCTTAGCTTGCTCTTCCCATCCGAAAGCACGAATGAAGAACACAGCCAGCTCTTCTCTCGTTACCGTCTGATTAGGGGAGAAGCTGTTAGCCGAAGTGCCTTGCGTAATGCCCGATTTAACAAGCGCTCCGACGTAACCTGCAAACCAGTCGCTGCTTGCTACGTCCTTGAAGGAAGCCGCGCCCGATAAATCTTCTTCTTTATTCAACGATAACACGAGCACCTTAGCCAACTGTGCACGAGTTAAAGAGTCGCCTGGCTTAAAGGTTCCGTCCGTAAATCCGGCCAAAATTCCTTTTTCAACAAGTGCAGTAATCTCTGCTTTAGCATACGATTGGTCAATATCCGACAACGTTGCTGCCGTTGTAGTCTCCGCTGCGAAAGCGAAATAATTAGTAGAGAAAATAGATAGAATCATTGCTAGAGCGAGTACAATAGAAATTTTTCTTCGTGCTTGTTTTCTCAACAAAATACATTCTCTCCCTTTTGTTTTATTTCTTTTTGGCAAAATACAAGCTGACATCCCCGTTACTTATTTGCAAAATTCTATAACCATTGCTCCTTTTGTGTTGAATTATCGAAAAATAGTAAATTTTCCAATAGTACAATAATACCATTAGAAGAATTAATTTCAACGATAAATGTTCCAATTTTATCCGGTTCTATTAGATGATAGCCTTTTTAATAGTGATATCGATATAGATTAAGAGGGATGATTTGCTTAAAAGAAAGAAGTCGAAGCTTGGAGGACTGGGCCATTAAGCTCATATTGTTTGATGAAGACCGTAGTGGACTGAACGAGGTGTATAAAAATGAAGACAACAAAAAAACCTTCTACAGTCAAACTGTAGAAGGTTGTCATTTAAAAGTTAATGGCGGAGAAGGTGGGATTCGAACCCACGCACGCTTTGACACGCCTAGCTGATTTCGAGTCAGCCCCCTTGGGCCTCTTGGGTACCTCTCCGCATGTAATAAATAATATAGCACAGCGGCTACCTCTTTGCAAGGGCTTGTTCTGATTTTTTTGGAGCAGTCAAACAGCCGGCAAATACACCGTAATACGAGTTCCCTCTCCTACCTTCGAATGGACCTCAATCCGTCCATCATGGGCTTCTACGACCATTTTGGCAATGCTCATACCGAGCCCTGTCCCTTCCGTCGACTCCTCCGTATTCGTTCCCCTGTAATAACGCTCGAACAGCTTCTGCTGTGTTACAGCGTCCATTCCTACGCCGTTGTCCTCCACCCGGATATACACTTCATCATTGACCATTCCGCTGGACACCGTAACGATAACATCGGAGGGATTGTGCTTGACCGCGTTGGAGAGCAAGTTCTCGAACAGACGCTGCAGCCACTTTTCATTGCCGCGAATGAACAAAGGAACATCCTCGCTCTCATAACGGAACTGTGCGGCGGAAAGCGTAGCATCATTCACATAAGCCAGCACAGATACGCGAAGCAGCTCACTCAGCTCGATCCGGCTCCGGACGATACCGGCAGTATGCTGCTGCTTCAGCTCGGATATATGGGAGAAGTCGGTGATCAGCTCCAGCATATATTCGCCTTTCTCGCGAATTTGTGTCCCCATGTCGCGCAATTCGTCCTCGGACCATGCCCCTGAGGCGCTGCTCTCCAGAATATAGCCGTACCCTTGAATCGTGGAGAGTGGTGTACGAAGATCATGAGAAATGCCGGACATCCACTCCTCGCGCATCTGCTCCAGCTTCTTGCGGTCCTTTTCCGTCTGAGCCAATTGCTCGGCCATGCTGTAAAAGGATTGCAGCACCTCTTTGTACAGCCGGTAGCGCAGCTTCAACTGGCCTCTGCGGCGGAATAGCTTCTTCCGGTCCTTCGGTGTAAGCACCTCTTCATACAGCCCCTTCCCCATGCGTTCAAACCACCCCGTGAACAGCAAAAGCGGGCGCGCATAACGGTAGCCGTGCCATACCGACAACGCCAGGGCAAATAGTAAAATACCCGCTACAAGAAGCGAAAACTGCCATAACTCAGTGCTGTACATCCATTTGCTGGACCCGCTACTGTCCACATTCGGCGCATGGAGAATCCAAGTAGGATATCCCTCTTCCGAAGAGTAGATTGTAATGTTCGTATCATAGGAGCCCGGCGATTGGCGCATCGCAATGACCTCCAGCGGATCGTAATGCCGGGGCTCAGCCGCTTTTTCCCCGATTGCCTGCAGTTCTTCTCCCTCTGCATCTACAATCGTCAAGTAGCTTCCTGTCTCTTTAAGCTGCCGCTCTAACGAGGGAATATCCGCTGCCGGCACGAGCCCGCCGCTCCCGTATTGCTCATACAATCCGGCAAGATTCTCCAACCTTGCATTCTCATACCCTAGAAGGAAGAGCAACGGGCTGGAATACGTGTCATCCAAATAAGCTTCGATACTATAACCACCGCTTTGTTTGCTATCTTGAATATGGACCAGTTCGGCCAGGGTATACTTCTGCGGCTGCTCCCCATGCGTATTGACCTCGAAGATGACGGCTCCCTTCACATCGACCACCTGGAGCCAGGCATTACGTTCGGTTATAATATCCTGCCATTGCTTAGACATTTGAATTTCACCATTGTTGAAATAAGTTCCGGTGACGAGGCTCTCCAATCCGTTGACCGGGAAGTTTCGTTTAATCTCCTCCCGGGTCACCACGTTAACCATTACTAACACCATTGCAACAATAAGCCCGACAACCACAATCGAATAAGCCGCCAGCTGATACGTAAAATGAATGGCCAATCTCCGCTGCAGCTTCATCGCATCTCGGGCTCCTTCGCCAGCTTGTAGCCAAGTCCGCGTACCGTCAGCAGATGCGTAGGCATTCCCGGATCATGCTCAATCCGCTCGCGAATCCGCCGGATATGCACCATTACCGTGTTGTCATCACCCAGGCCGTCAAGACCCCATACCGCCTCATACAGCTGGGTTTTGGAAAACACGATGCCAGGATGCTTGCAGAAGTGCAACAGCAGCTGGAATACTTGAGCCGGGCAGTTGACAGGCTTGCCATCGACTAACAGCTCTCCCTCCGACTCATTCAACTGGAAGCGTCCAAAGCTGTAGACAGGCTTTATAGCTCTCGCTAACGGCTCAGAAGTCTCCCCCATTCTCCGCACTCGTGCTTTAATGCGCGCAGCGATTTCTAACGGGTTGAAAGGCTTTAGAATATAATCATCTCCCCCTACCGCGAAGCCGTTAAGCACATCGAGATCCGATACTTTTGCCGTTAGAAATAAAATATAAGGATTGCCATAAGTGCGAAGCTTGGAACAGAGCTCCAGGCCGTTGCCATCCGGAAGCATGACATCCAGGATGATGATATCCGCTCCATAACGTTCAATTTGCTCCAGCGCCTCCCGGCAACTGCCCGCTGTATATACTTGCTCGAAGCCTTCTTTAACCAACACCATACGCAGCATTTTCACAATGGAAGGCTCATCATCTACGATTAATATTTTGCTCGTCGTCATTATTTATCACCCACCAATAGGCTACCACATAAACCTTAACAGCAGTTTAACAAAACTGGCAAAAATTAAGCTGTCGTTACAGTATTGTTTGCTTCTTATTCAAGCACCGCTGATAGCCTGTTTATTGAGGTGATGGAGATATGAAGGAGACAACCGATTCAGTCAATCGTATTCGAATAATCGATGCGATTCGAGGGTTTAGTTTATTAGGCATACTAATATGCAACATGCTGATTTTCCAATACGGCTTGTACGGAAAAGGAATGCTGGAGCTGTTCCATGCGTCCACTGTAGACATTGCCGCCCATAACGTTCTGCTTGTCGTGGCGGAGGGCAGCTTTATGCCGATCTTTATGTTCCTGTTCGGCTACAGTCTCTTCAAGCTAAGAGAGCGGCTGGTACAGAGCGGGCTAAAGCCTTGGCGAGCGCTCTTCAGACGTTTTGCCTTACTGGCCGGAGCCGGCCTGCTCCATTCGACACTGTTGTGGGATGGCGATATTTTGCTTCCTTACGGCATTACAGGCTTCGTTCTTCTATTATTCGTGAACCGCAAGCCAAAGACGCTGCTAATCTGGGCGATTATACTAGGGGTCCTGTTCGCTGCGGCAACTTATGGGATGTATGAGCCCTCCTCCCAAGGTGAGGACCCGAAAACAGTAGAATATGTGCAACGCTCGATCCCCATTTTAAGTGAAGGAAGCTACGGCGATATTACCAAATTCCGCGAGGAAAGCCCGCTCGATATTCCAGATGCCGGCCTCATATTTGTAGCCTTTATGCTTCCTTTCATGCTGATGCCGATGTTCCTGCTCGGTATAGCTGCCGCCAAAAAAGGCTGGTTCCGCAACCCCCGGCAGGAACGGAACACCTATAAATATGGTACTGCTGTACTTCTGCCTGCAGGTCTCCTGTTGAAAGGCTTTGGGGTAGCGATGTCCCAGACGCAAATCGGTCCCGTTCTTACTCAAATCGGCGGCCCCCTGCTTGCCTTGGGTTATCTCGCGGCATTCGCGTTGGTGCTCTCTCATCTGTCTAGATCGTCTTACTTGCTCAGAGCCTTTGAATCGGTCGGCCGCTTGAGCTTGACGAACTATTTGATGCAGACCGTCATTTGCACCACTTTGTTCTATGGCTACGGCTTAGGCTGGTTCGGTAAAGTTGGCGTAATCACCGGCACACTGCTCGCTATTGTGATCTATGCGCTTCAAGCCATTGTATCGGCAATGCTGTTAAAGCGGATAAAGAACGGTCCATTCGAGATGCTGCTTCGCATCGGAACGTACTTCTCACTGAACGGCAAGCTGCGCAATGTCCCGCAGGCAAAGCCAGTCCCCCCTGTTTCTGCCGACCTTTAAGCCGTATTATGCACGAAAAAAAGCGGATGATGCCCCTCGCATCATCCGCTTTTTCAATTGGAGCCCTGCTATTCTTCCTTAGGAATAAGTGTGAAAATATCCCCGCTTTCGAAGGAATCGATTAACCGCTCCAGCCATTTATAATATTTCATCGATTCCAGCATCTTCAACCGATCATGCTCCAGCACTTTCATAAAGACGGCGTCCTCGCTATATTTCTCCTCAAGCGTTTCAATTTCTTTCATACATTTGCGCAAAGCGCTTCGGTTCTGCTCAACGGCCTTTCTCCACTTAATCGAGAAGAAATCGGCGAAGTTTTGATGCCAATCCGGCTCCACTTCGTACAGGTCCTTCCGCGAGCCTTTTCCCCATACTTTATTAATCATTTTCAAATCATGGAGCGTGCGCATACCTGTGCTGATCGACGTCTTGCTGAGCCCCATCGCCTCGCTCATTTCATTCAAGGTAACAGGCTCCTGATTAAAGTACATATTGCCGTACAAGTGACCAATAGACAACGTAATGCCGTATAAGTCCATATTTTTACCGATTGACTCGATCGCGCGACGACGTGTATGCAGCAGCTGTTCCCGTTGCTCGTCTGTCAGATCTGCAAGTTCATTCATGATTTTCCTCCTGAGGGAACCTGATTGCTCCCGATAAATCCTACATCTTGTATTGTAAACAGAGCTTATCCGCATGTAAAGATTCGTTCTCGACCGGAAAAAGGAGTTATCCAGAGTATTCGGCACGTACAGTACGTAAAGTTTAAACTGTACGTTCTATATCGTCTCTCACCCGTTTTGACCCTTACAAAGTTAACCAGATACACTATTACAGGTGAGACCACATACAAAGGGGGCGCACTTATGGCGATTATAGAAGCCAAAAAGCTTACAAAAATATTTGGGTCCGACCCCAAGAAAACGGCCGCTTTATTAGATAAAGGGTGGTCCAAGGAAAAGATCTTAGCAGAAACCAAGCACACCGTTGGCGTTAATCAAGCCGACTTTACGATAAAGCCTGGCCAGATCTTTGTCATTATGGGCTTGTCCGGCAGCGGCAAATCGACGCTGGTGCGGCTGCTCAACCGGCTAATCGAGCCAACCTCCGGCCAATTGCTCTTCAACGGCACGGATGTACTGAAGATGTCGCCGGAGCTGCTCCGGCAGTATAGACGCAAGCATATCGGCATGGTTTTTCAGAAATTTGCGCTGTTCCCTCATCGCACAGTCGTGCAGAACATCGAATACGGCCTTGAAATCCAAGGCATCGACAAGAAGAAACGCCGGGAAATGGCAATGGAATCACTGGAGCTTGTTGGTCTGAAGGGCTGGGAGAACAGCTATCCCGAGCAGCTTAGCGGCGGCATGCAGCAGCGTGTCGGGCTGGCTCGCGGTTTAGCGAACAACCCGGAGATTCTGCTTATGGATGAAGCCTTCAGCGCACTTGATCCGCTTATTCGGAAGGATATGCAGGATGAATTGATTGAGCTGCAGCTGAAAATGAAAAAAACGATCGTCTTCATCACCCATGACCTGGATGAAGCGCTGCGCATCGGCGATCAAATCGCTTTGATGAAGGATGGCAGCATCGTTCAGATCGGTACGCCGGAAGAAATTCTGATGCAGCCGGCTAACAAATATGTAGAGCGTTTCGTTGAAGACGTCGATTTGTCGAAGGTGTTGACCGCTTCCCATGTCATGAAGAAGGCGGCAACGATTACGCCGGAGAAAGGGCCTCGTGTATCTCTGCAATTTATGCGGGAGCAAGGCGTATCCAGCCTTTATGTCGTCGACAAGCGGATGCAGCTGCTTGGCATTATTACAGCCGAGGATGCGGTTCGCTCCATCAAAGAAGGCCTTCCGTTTGAATCGATTATTCAGACAGAGGTGCCGACAGCCTCTCCAGACACCGTGCTCAACGATTTATTCGAGATGATGGGCCAAACCCGGCTTCCCGTCGCGGTAATCGGGGAAAACAACCGGCTAAGAGGCGTCGTCGTGAAGGGCGCCGTTCTGGCAGCTCTATCCGGCAACTCGCCTGAGGAAGGAGGCCATACCCTATGAATCTCCCCAAAATTCCGCTAGCAGACTGGATTGAATGGCTCGAAGCATGGCTGGAAGCGAACTTCGATCCGCTCTTCCAATTCATCCGGCTTATCGTCGGCGAGACCGTAGGCGGCCTTGAAGCGGTTCTGCAATGGTTTCCGCCGCTCGTCCTTATTCTTATCTTCACTGCAATTGCCTGGCTGATCGGCAAATGGCGAATGGCGCTGTTCTCATTCATAGGCCTTGCCATCATCGATAATCTCGGCTTATGGAGTCAAACGATGCAGACGCTCGCTCTCGTCATTACAGCCGCCTTTATTTCGATTCTGATCGGCGTTCCGCTTGGCATTCTATGTGCAAGAAGCAAGACGGTGCTTCGCATCATCACGCCGCTGCTTGACTTCATGCAGACGATGCCTGCATTCGTCTATCTGCTTCCTGCCGTTACATTCTTCTCGCTCGGTGTCGTTCCCGGTGTAATCGCCTCGATTATTTTCGCGATTCCGCCAACGATCAGGTTGACGAATTTGGGTATACGGCAGGTTCCGGCCGAGCTTGTGGAGGCAGCCGATGCGTTTGGCTCCACACCGGCACAAAAGCTGTTTAAGCTGCAGCTCCCGCTAGCTATGCCAACGATCATGGCGGGCATCAATCAGACGATTATGCTCTCGCTCTCCATGGTCGTTATCGCATCGATGATTGGCGCACAAGGGGTAGGCGCCTACGTCTACAGAGCCGTAACGCAGGGCAATACCGGCGTAGGCTTTGAGGCGGGGCTTGCCATCGTTATTTTAGCCATTATTCTCGACCGTCTTACTCAGCAGTCTATGAACAAAACGAAAACAAATTAAGGAGTTGTTCGATTTGAAGAAAAAAACTTGGCTTACCGCATTATCCGCTCTGCTATTCGTTGCAGTCGTCGCAGGCTGCTCCTCTGCCTCAGGCGGCGGCGACGGCAAAAAGATCAAGCTTGCTTATGTCGCATGGGATTCAGAAATCGCCAGCACGAATGTAGTCAAAGAGGTATTCGAGCAACGGCTCGGCTATAAAGTAGAAATGCTGCAAGTGGATGCCGGCCCGATGTGGGCAGGCGTATCCGACGGCAGCGCTGATGCGATGGTAGCTGCATGGCTTCCGACTACCCATGCTTCTTATATTCAGAAGTATGACGGCAAATTCGAAGACCTCGGCCCCAATCTTGAAGGTACCAAAACCGGACTTGTCGTTCCTTCTTATATGGATATCAAAAGCATGGATGAATTAAACGATACGACAGGCAAAGCTGTCGATTATACGATTATCGGCATTGAGCCCGGCGCAGGTCTGATGATGTCGACCGAGAAGGCACTCGATGAATACGGTCTTCGCGATAAATGGACGCTGCTTGAGAGCTCCTCTGCCGCTATGACGCAGCAGCTTCAGAAGGCTTATAACAACCAAGAGCCTATCGTAGTTACCGGCTGGACACCGCATTGGATGTTCGCCAAGATGGATCTGAAATACTTGGATGATCCGAAAAACGTATACGGCGGTGACGAGCAGATTCATACCGTCGTTCGCCAAGGCTTGAAAGAGGATGATGCAGATGCTTATGCATTCCTCGATAAGTTCAACTGGACGCCAGATGATATGGCAGCAGTTATGATTCAAATCCAGGAAGGCAAATCCCCTGAAGCAGCAGCTAAAGCATGGGTAGAAGCGAACGCCGACAAAGTGGATGCATGGCTGGCTAAATAAACAGCAAACAGCAAAAAAGACGCCTCAATCGCACATCGCACATGCGGGCGTCTTTTTTGCTGTTCTACACTACTTCAGCTATTTATCGCTACTATTACTGCTGCAGATCGCTGTCCTCAGCTGAGTTTGCGGACCGCAGCACTTTTTTCATGTTTTTCTCGAACTTCGCACGCGGGATCAGCACACTATGCTTGCAGCCCACGCATTTGATGCGAATGTCCATCCCCATCCGGATGATCTCCATCTCGTTGGAACCGCAAGGATGCTGCTTTTTCATCTGTACGATGTCTCCAAGCTCGAAATGTTTGCGTTCCACTTTAAGTGCCCCCTTCTGTTCGATGATAAGTGACCATTCTTGGATAAGGAATATCAATCCCGTGCTCGTCCATCGTTTTCTTAATCAATAAGTTCATCGATCTTGCTACAGCAAAGTGCGTGTGAGGCAAACACTCGGCAGTCACCCGAAGCAGCACATTAGAGGCTCCTATTTGCTGCACACCAAGCACTTCCGGCTCTTTCACGAGATTCGGATCCTCCAGCTTGCCTACCGCATCCCGGATAATAGCAGTCGCCCGTTCCACATCCTCATCATAGCCGATTGCTACGTCCACTACAGCAACGGAATTGTTGACCGAGAAATTCGTTACCTCATTGATCATTCCATTAGGGATAATGTGCACTTCGCCCGTCCAGCTCAATATTCGCGTCGTCCGCAGCCCTACGACTTCAACCTTGCCTTTGAACTGCCCCGTCTGAATAATGTCATCTACGGCGAATTGATCCTCCAGAATGATAAAGAACCCTGCAATAATATCTTTAACCAGACTTTGCGCGCCAAAACCAATGGCCAAGCCAATGACGCCTGCGCCGGCAAGCAGCGGAGCAAGCTCTATGCCGAATTCCGATAAAATAATCATCAATGTAATGAAGTATCCTACATAGGAAAATACATTTTTGATCAGCTTGCCTACCGTCGTCATTCTTCGGCTCTGACTTGGCATCCTCTTGGCTGCTTGGTTCAAGATGACCCGATCAATCATTTTATTGGCAATCCAGATCACGATCGGCCCTGCGATGAGTATAGCGGCAATTCGCAGAACAGACTCCCCGATTAGCCCCCATATGCCATCGATGGACAACCATGCCGTTACACTTTCATACAGTGCAAGCCCATCTCCCGTCACACTTACCACCTACCCTATTTTAAACCGCTGTACAGGTTTTCAGCTCTTCTTGTTCAGACACTAGAGCATTCGTATCCGCCCTGCAAATTCAGGCCTACAATTCTACTTGCTCGTAACCGCCGCCGGCCTCGAGCAGCCTGAATACGCCGCGCACTTCCACATTTTCCTGTAAGATGACTTCCTTAACTGTATGTAGCGCATCCTCTGGAAATTCGATCGACAATGCACAGCCTGCCGTTATTTCTTTTGGTGTGGGACGAATATCAATATCTACCTCGGCATATTCGAGCAGCATCTCCGCACGGAGCGCTTGCTGCGTGGAATCGAAGGCAATAAGCATAAATTTCTCTCTCCCTCAGTTCGCAAAACGAAGTTACGCCGTTTCTGACGTATAAAATGGCTCTCTTATCCATATACTAGTATTATATTTCGCAGCATGTGATGTGCAATGCGAAAGATTGGCATTTACGGAGGGGATTCTATGAAACTATCTTTTACGAAGGATATACCGCTCAAAGTACCCTACACCGAATTGAATGTAGTTGGCATATTGGTGAACCGGCTGTCCGCCATCCTCGATGAGATGTCTGCCGACCGGCCCATCGTCATCGTATGCATCGGGACCGATCGCTCCACCGGCGATTCGCTTGGACCTATTATTGGCACATCGCTCGCCAAATATCAAAGTCCCCATTTCTCCATTTACGGCACGCTCGAAGAGCCTGTTCATGCCATGAATCTAGAAGACACCCTCCTGCATATCAACCGCAATTTTCACAAGCCATTCGTTATTGGCATTGACGCTTGCCTTGGACAAGTATCGAGCATCGGCTCGATTCAAGTCGGCATGGGCCCTGTCCGGCCTGGTGCAGGCGTTAATAAGGAGCTTCCCCCTGTCGGCGACATTCACATTACCGGTATCGTCAACGTCGGCGGTTTCATGGAATACTTTGTCCTGCAAAACACCCGTCTGCACCTGGTTATGAAAATGGCCGATATTATTACCTGCAGCTTATTCTCAGCGGTCGTGAACAGCGCTCCTATTCATGCAAGAACGCGGGAACACGCTGCTTCGCTTGAGAATCTAAACGGCCGTTTCCCGCAATAATCTTAAATCTACTTCGCCTGCTCAATTGCTTTGCGCTCTTCAGGCGTGAGCGGATAGCTGGACTCTCCTTTATCAAGCGGCTTAGCGTACACATACGTATTCTCGCGGCTATGAATACCAGAGATCACCATACCGTCGTCTGCCCCGTTTACAACCGCTATAGAGAAGCTGAGATCGCTGCCTTGATCGGCAAACGCATTGTAGCGGATAATGCCAATGCGGCCCTTCCCTTGCATCTGCACACGCTGCATAATTTCCATCTGCGATTGAATGTGCTGCGTATGCTCGGCTTGCGCAGCGATCGTCTGCTTCAAATCGACGATAACACTCTCCAGATCGGTCACGCCTGTATTGCCCATCACTTCAACATACTGCTTTCTAAGCTTCTTCAACCGGTTCCCTACTACCATAATGCGAATTGCGATGATAATCACAATGATAGCCAAAACGACCGTAACCCCGTTCATCGGGTTGTTCATCCACTCATCCATATTCCGTCCCGCCCCCAGATGTTCTTTCAAGCCTCAATACTTAGTATTGCTTTCTTATCTCTTTCACAGCTTCCACAAGCGCGTCCGCCTCTGACTCCGTCGTGAAACAGCCTACACTGGCTCGCACAGCCCCTGTGCCCAAAGTACCGGCCCTGCCATGCGCCAATGGCGTACAATGGAACCCTGCCCTGACAGCAATCCCGTAGTGCTGGTCCAAAATGTAGGACATCTCGGAAGGGTCGATCCCCTCTGCTACAAACGATACAATGCCTGTTCGCTGCTGCCCAAGCTTTGGACCAAGCAGCTTGATACCGTCAATGGCAATTAAGCCTTCCATCATCCGCTGTGTTAACGACCATTCCTTAGTATGGATTTTCTGCACCGTCTCATTCAGCACATATTCAACGCCGGCCTTCAGCCCAGCTAAGCCAGGTGTATTTTGCGTTCCCGCCTCATACTTATCCGGCCTAACGTTAGGCTGCTCAGGCGCCTCAGATTGGCTTCCAGTGCCTCCGTGCAATTGCGGCACCAGATCAACGTCCGGATGGATATAAAGCCCTCCTGTGCCCTGTGGGCCAAGCAAACCTTTATGCCCAGGAAAGGCCAGCAGATCAATCCCCATGGACTCCACATCCAGCTCCAAAATACCTGCACTTTGTGCGGCATCAACCAGAAGCTTGATCCCTTTCGCTCTAGCCAGCTCTCCAATTCTATCAACGGGTATAATCGATCCCAGCAGATTGGAACTATGATTGACGATAATCAATTTGGTCCGGCCTGTTATCGCTTCTGCAACATGATTAATATTCAAATTGCCTTCTTCATCCGTATCTACATACGTTACGTCTACACCGCCTGCATGTTTCAAATACTCAAGCGGCCGCCTGACTGAATTATGTTCAACCGATGTAGCAATCACATGATCCCCTGGATTAAGAAGCCCTTTAATCGCTAGATTCAAGCCAGCCGTCGTATTGGACATAAAAGCAATGTCATTCGGATTTTTAATATGGAACAGCTTGCTCAATCGCTTCCTTGTATCGAACAGTACCCGGCTCGCCCGAACCGCCATCCGGTGGCTGCCGCGTCCCGGGTTGGCTGCATCATGCAGCATGGCATGCTGTACCGCTTCAACGACCGCCAACGGCTTTGGCCAGGAAGTAGCCGCATGATCCATATAGATAAACGTTTCCTCACTCACTTCTTTAACCTCCTTCACTGGAATCATCTCATTCAGCAACTCTTGCACATTATAAAACTCTATATTCACTGTTTAACTCACAGCTTCTATTCATGCAGAAATAACAATAGCATACCTTAGTTTAATCTTTCGAATCAAAGATTACAACATAGGTATGCTACTCTATTTATCCGCTATTGGGCCATCGATTGCAGAAGCTCCAGCAACCTCTCCAGATCCTGTTTGCTATAGTACTGCAGCTCGATTTTCCCTTTATCTTTTTGATGTTTAATTTTAACCGTCGTCTTGAATCTCTCCCGCAATGACTCTTCTAAGCTTTCAATATACGGGTCGCGATTTTTAGACTTCGCTTTCGCTGGCGCTTCTTCGGCCGACTCTTTCGCCTCCAGCTTCTGCACAGCCTCTTCCAGCTGCCGTACGCTCCAGCCATGTGTAACGATCATTTCTGCAAGTTCTTTCTGTACGGCCGTTTGCTTAATCCCTGCCAGTGCACGCGCATGTCCCATTGAAATTGTTCCACGTGAAACATTGTCTTTAATTTCACTTGGCAGTGCAAGCAGACGGATGAAGTTTGCGATATGCGATCTGGACTTGCCGACCTTCATCGAAAGCTCTTCTTGCGTTAGCTTGAACTTGTCCATCAGCCCTTGGTAAGCAATTGCTACCTCTATCGCATTGAGATCCTCACGCTGCAGGTTTTCAATGAGTGCAATCTCCATAACCTGCTGATCCGTAAAGGAGCGGACAACAGCCGGAACTGTCGTATTGCCGCAAAGCTGCGAAGCCCGGAAGCGGCGTTCCCCTGCGATGATTTCAAATCCCTTAAGTACGGTCCGAACGATAATCGGCTGAATGACACCATGCTGCTTGATGGACTCTGCCAGATCTCGGATTGAATCCTCATCGAACGTTTTACGCGGTTGGTATGGATTCGGTCTTAATTGACTAAGATTAATCTCAATGACCTTATCATCTTCATTTACCGACAGCGATGGAATGAGCGCATCAAGCCCTCTACCTAGCCGCTTGCTCATACGAAATCACTTCCTTCGCGAGTTCAAGATACACTTCCGCACCTTTGGAACGCGGGTCATAGGTGATAATCGCCTGCCCGTGGGAAGGCGCTTCGCTCAAACGTACATTGCGCGGAATAATGGTTTGATATACCTTCTGTTGAAAGTACTTCTTCACTTCTTCTATAACTTGGATACCCAGGTTCGTTCTGGCATCCAGCATCGTTAACAAAACCCCTTCAATCTGAAGAGATGTATTCAGATGCTTTTGAACGAGACGCACCGTATTAAGCAGTTGGCTTAATCCTTCCAATGCGTAATACTCACATTGAATTGGAATGATAACCGAATCTGCCGCTGTCAAAGAGTTGATAGTAAGCAGCCCCAGGGACGGCGGACAATCAATCAGTATGTAATCAAACTGATCCTTAATCATATGGAGCATTTGCTTCAGACGAACCTCACGCGAAATTCGCTGAACCAGTTCAATTTCAGCGCCTGCGAGCTGAATAGTGGCTGGAATTATTTTCAAACCAGCAATTTCCGTATCCTGCATGGCTTCACTCGGGTGTACTTCGTTAATCAGAATATCATAAATGCAATTCTCGACATCCGCTTTGTTGATGCCAATTCCGCTGGTTGTATTGCCCTGCGGGTCAATATCGACTAGCAGCACTCTTCTGCCGAGCGAAGCCAAGCAGGCGCCAAGATTGACTGTCGTCGTCGTCTTACCGACGCCGCCCTTCTGATTGGCTATTGCAATGATCTTAGTCAAGCGTTATCACCTCTGCCTCTAGCAAACTTTATTAGATGTGTGAAGCCCAGTTGTCTCTACCTGCCAGCCAGCCTTACCAACCTTACCGCCAGGCAATCTATCAACCTATTCTTGTACAAATGGATTCGCCGCCCTCTGGTTGAGGACGGCTTTTTAGAGCGTTTTTCAACGCTAATATAAGAAATAATGGTTTATTGACGCTTCGGAATTTGAATGACAATCTCATAATGATCGCCATGATCCTTCTCATTCGTCTTGATCGGCAGTCCCGATCCAACGACCATTTCTATCGATTGACGAATTGTATTTACAGCCAAGCGCACATCCTTCGTAAAGGAAATACGTTTCGCTTTCTTCATTTTAGATGATTCTTTCAAAAAAGCAATGCGTACTTCGGTTTGTTTGACGTTTAAGTCCTTAGCAATGATTTCCTCCAGCACTTGATGCTGCAATTCCTCTGTGTCCAAAGAAAGCAGTGCTCTCGCATGTCTTTCGGTAATCTTCCTTTCCATCAACGCACCTTTGATCGTGTCGCTAAGTGCTAACAGACGGAGTTTATTGGCAATGGTGGACTGGCTTTTGCCAAGCCGCTGTGCCAGACTCTCTTGTGTCAATTGATGAAGCTCAATCAGCTTCTGGTAAGCAATCGCTTCCTCAATTGCCGTCAGATTCTCACGCTGCAGATTTTCAATCAAAGCGATGGAAGCGGTCTGTGAATCATTAAATTCCCGAATAATAGCCGGAATTGTCTCGTGACCCAGCTTTGTAACCGCACGCCAACGACGCTCGCCAGCAATAATCTCATAACGGTTATTGCGAAGACGAACGACTATAGGTTGAATCACGCCATGTGTCTTAATTGTTTGACATAATTCCTCAATACGGTCATCATCAAATATCGTTCTTGGCTGAAACGGACTCGTATCGATTTCGTTAATTGGAATTTGTCTAACTTCTTCTTGTCCATTGCGCTGGTCATTCAGACCAAACAAACGGGAAAGTTGTTCTTTCATCGTATCTACTATCACCCGATCACGAAACGAATCCCCTGCGAGATTATCGTTTCAAAGATGTTTGTGCCCGCCTCAACAATGGAATGAGCTCTTATACCATTTTATACGTATGAGAGTATTCAATCAATAGAGGGCTTGTTGAGGCAAATACCCTCTTGCTGCTAACTGACGGTGTAAGGAGCTTCTTCGAAGCCCGATTATGCATTCGCTTCTATTCCCAACGTACACTCTACTCCGCCTACGGTAGACGGCATCACCGTTCATGCCTGTAATTAAAAATTCGACCTGTATCCTCTCATTTCCTGCTTGACATCCCTTAACAACTGCTTTTATCACCGAAATCATACCAAATAACTATATGAATATGATGTCGGTACTCGATAACTAAAGAAAATATTGCAAAACATAAAACAAAGAGAGCAATGTTTCACGTGAAACATTGCTCTCTTCTATCAGCCTCTTTATTTCTTATACAATAGGCTGCTTAATTGGCGTGCCCGCTTTACGCGGATATTTCTTGGGTGTCGAGTCCAGCTTCTCAATCAGAACGATGTGACGTTCGGATTGTTCGAATGGAAGCTTAAAATCATGCTCTCCACGAATCTTCCCTTTCAATTCACGAAGGCTGGCCCCTGCCTCACGAACCTCTTCCCCGCTTTGCGAACCCTTCATTGCTGCAAACGTTCCATGCTTACGCACGAATGGCAGACAAAACTCATTCAGCACATTTAATCGCGCAACAGCTCTTGCTGTAACGATATCATACTTATCGCGGTGTTGTGGCAGTCTGGAGAGATCCTCTGCTCTTCCATGAACGCATTCCACATCAGTCAAACCCAACTGTTCAACGAGATGGCTCAAAAACTGAATACGTTTATTCAAAGAATCTACGATGACCACTTTCAGATGAGGAAAACAGATCTTCAACGGAATGCTCGGAAAGCCTGCACCTGATCCGATATCTGCCAAGCTGCCCGCTTCATCCATGTTGACGAAAAAGGAGAGCGAGATCGAATCATAGAAATGCTTCTCGTATACAGCATCTCTCTCCGTAATTCCCGTCAAATTCATTCGTTCATTCCACTCAGCCAATAACCGGTGATAGATATCAAATTGCTCCAGCTGACGAGGCGTTAGGGTTATCCCCTTCTCCTCCATCAGCTGCGTAAACCATTTATGCGTCTCATCCATTCGTTATCGTTATCCTCTCGCCGCGATAACGCGATTATAATGCTCCAGATAGACAATCAGGATGGAGATGTCAGCCGGTGTAACTCCAGCGATACGCGAAGCCTGACCAATTGACAATGGACGGATCGAAGCCAGCTTTTGCTTCGCTTCGGAAGCAAGACCATGGACGTCAGAATAGTCGATGTCATCCGGAATCTTTTTCTTCTCCATTTTGTTCAAGCGCTCTACCTGAATCAATTGCTTCTCAATATAACCCGCGTACTTGATTTGAATTTCGACTTGCTCCTTCATCTCATCCGTCAACGGCAGCTCCGAAGGCGACAGCTTCTCCAGCATCGCATACGTAATTTCAGGACGGCGGAGCAAAGTCAGCGCATCAATGCTATTATTCGTAATCGCCGAGTTTGCAGCTACCAGCATCGCTTCTGCAACATCTGGACGAATCTTTGTCGTACGAAGACGCTCCACCTCTTGGGATACAAGCTCCTTCTTATTCAGAAACGCTTCATAACGCTCTTCCGGAATCAAACCAATCTCATAACCGATTGGCGTAAGCCGCAAGTCTGCATTATCATGACGAAGCAGCAACCGGTATTCAGCACGTGAGGTTAGCAGACGGTAAGGATCATTAGTCCCCTTCGTCACCAAGTCATCGATCATTACACCGATATAGCCTTGCGAGCGTTCAATAATAACAGGTTCTTTCCCTTGCACTTTACGTGCCGCATTGATACCCGCAATAATGCCTTGTCCAGCAGCTTCCTCATAACCAGAGGTGCCATTGATTTGTCCAGCTGTGAATAACCCGTCAACGAGCTTTGTCTCCAGGGATGGCCAAAGCTGCGTTGGTCTCACGGCATCATATTCGATTGCATAGCCGTTGCGCATCATCTCAACTTTTTCCAATCCTGGAATAGAACGTAATATTCCTAATTGAACATCTTCCGGCATGCTTGTGGATAAGCCTTGCACATAGTATTCGGACGTATTCTTGCCTTCCGGCTCCAGAAAAATCTGATGCTTCGGCTTATCGGCAAAACGTACGATTTTATCTTCAATAGACGGACAATAACGAGGACCTGTTCCCTCAATCGCTCCCGAGAACATTGGCGCCCGGTGCAAATTGTCATTAATGATTTGATGCGTTTTCTCCGACGTATAGGTCAGCCAGCAAGGCAGCTGCTCATTGTCGGATGAGACAGTCTCATAGGAGAAAAATTTCGGATTGTCATCGCCCGGCTGAATCTCCGTCTTGGAGAAATCAATCGAATCCTTATGCACGCGAGGCGGCGTTCCCGTCTTAAAGCGAACCAAGTCGAAGCCTTGGTCCTTCAGACTTGCCGACAGCTTAAGAGACGGCTGCTGATTGTTCGGGCCGCTCTGGTACATCAGCTCGCCCATAATGATTTTGCCGCGAAGATAAGTACCTGTCGTAATAACTATAGCTTTGGCACGGTAGATCGCACCTGTGCTCGTTACGATACCGACAACTTTACCCTCTTCTACAATCAGTTCCTCTGCCATGCCCTGACGAAGTGTCAGATGGTCAGTTTCTTCGATCGTCTTTTTCATTTCATGCTGATAAGCGAATTTGTCCGCTTGCGCCCGAAGGGCGTGTACAGCCGGCCCTTTGCCTGTATTCAGCATCCGCATTTGAATAAACGTCTTATCGATATTCCGGCCCATTTCGCCGCCAAGCGCATCAACCTCACGCACGACATGACCTTTTGCAGGTCCGCCAATAGACGGATTGCATGGCATGAATGCGACCATATCCAGGTTAATCGTCAGCAGCAGCGTTTCACAGCCCATCCGCGCAGCGGCCAGCGCCGCCTCACTGCCGGCATGCCCTGCGCCAACGACGATAATATCATATTGTCCTGCTTCATAATTCATCTCTATCCCTCCACTTCCTAGCTGCCTTACTTACCCAAACAAAACTGCGAGAAGATTTGATCGATTAGCGAATCGCCAACCTCATCGCCGAGAATTTCACCCAAAGACTCCCACGCCGACCGCACGTCGATCTGGATCAGATCGATCGGAATGCCGGAATGAGTCGCATCAATTGCATCCACAAGCGACTGCTGCGCCCGCTTCAGCAAAGAAATATGCCGAACATTGCTGACATATGTCAAATCGCCGGAATCAAGCTGCCCTTCGAAAAACATCGTACTGATCGTTTTCTCCAGTAGATCGAGCCCCTCTTCCTCAAGCACCGACATGCGGACGATCGATTCCGGCTTGCACAACCGCTCTACTTCATTCATATCGAGCTTGCCGCTCAAATCCATTTTATTAATAATGACGATAACCGGACGATCCGCCATTTTCTCCAGCAGCACCCGATCATCTTCATGCATTTCTTCATTATAATTCAGAACGAACAATATCAGGTCGGCTTCTTCTAAAGCCGAATGGGAACGTTCGACACCAATCTTCTCCACCACATCATTCGTTTCGCGAATGCCTGCCGTATCAAGCAGACGCAATGGAATCGGACCCAGCGTTACATATTCCTCTATCACATCACGCGTCGTCCCCGGTATGTCGGTAACGATCGCCTTATTTTCTTGCGCCAGCATATTCAGCAATGACGACTTGCCTACATTCGGCCGGCCTACAATCGCCGTCATAATGCCTTCTCTTAATATTTTGCCTTCGTTTGCTGTTTTTAACAGCTTGCCGATCTCATCCAGCGCTTTATCGCTTTGCTCGCGAATATAAGCACTCGTTAAATCCTCAACATCATGCTCGGGATAATCAATGTTCACTTCAATATGCGCCAGCAATTCAATGACTGTCTGCCGCAGCGCCTTAATTCGCTTGGACAATGTTCCTTCAGCCTGCTTGCGTGCAACGGAAAAAGCACGGTCTGATTTGGAACGGATTAAGTCGATAACCGCCTCTGCCTGCATGAGGTCGATTCTGCCATTCAGAAACGCCCGCTTGGTGAATTCACCTGGCTCAGCAAGCCGCAGCCCATCCTGCAGCAGAACGACGTCCAGCACCTTCTTCACCGCAACGACGCCGCCATGGGCGTTGATCTCTACAACATCCTCTGCTGTAAACGATCTTGGACCGCGCATCAGCGTCACAATAACTTCTTCAACCTGCTCCCCGGTTTTCGGATCCACAATATGCCCGTAATGCAGCGTATGTGATTCTGCCTCCCGCAAATCGATCCGCGAACGGAAGATTCGGGATGTTGCCTCGATTGCATCCGGTCCGCTAATCCGTATTATCGCTATGCCGCCTTCTCCGACTGCCGTCGAAATTGCGGCTATCGTATCATATACCACGTGTTTCAGCACCTCTCAAATGGAAAAACAGCAATGACCATAGTAGCCATTGCTGCGAATCGATGTCATTCAGCTATACTGCTCTTTTCTCTCAAGGCAATGACGACGCGCCGGTTCGGCTCATCGCCCTTGCTGTAGGTTTTCACCCTCGGATGGTTTTGCAATTGCGAATGAATCACCTTCCGCTCATGCGGCGACATCGGCTCCAGCACAACCTCTTTCCTCGTGCGGATCACTCTGCCAGCCAGCCTCTCCGACAATTCCTCCAGCGTCTTGCGGCGCCGCTCGCGAAAATCCTCAGCATCAAGTACGATTCTCAGATGGGAATCGGAGTAACGATTTGCAACAATATTAACCAGGTACTGCAACGCATCGAGCGTCTGCCCGCGGCGTCCAATCAGCATGCCGAGATCGCCGCCGCCCGAAATGGACAGCAGCGTTCCTTCTCTCGTTTGTTTCCGTTCAACGGTGACCGATAGTCCCATCGCACTTGCCACTTCAAGAAGAAACTGCTCGGCCTCATTCGTTGGATCAGGTATAAGCTCCAGTTCGACTTTCGCTTCTTTCACGCCAATCAGTCCTAACCCGAACAACCCTTTTGCAGGATGCTCCAGGACCGATACCTTCACACGTTCCTCGGTTACATTCCATTGTGCCAGACCGCTACGTACCGCATCTTCAATCGTTTTCCCTGATGCTACGATTTTCTTCATTTCGCGAGGGCCTCCTTACCCTTGTCAGATGAACGAACGTACAGGAAGTAGTTTTGAACAATTGTGTAGATGTTAGAGTAGATCCAGTACAACGGCAAAGCCGACGGGAAATTCAGTGCCATTACAAAGATCAGCACCGGGAAAATCGCCAGCATCATGCCCATGCCCGGCATCGTCTGTGTTTGTTGTTTTTGCATCATTTTGGATTGGATAAAGGTCGTTGCCGCCGCGATCAGCGGAAGTATGTACCATGGTCCCGGCTCCCCGAGCTCCAAGCCCAAAAATTCATGCGTGCGAACCTCTTGGTTCATATAAATTGCATTATACAGCGCGATGAACACCGGCATCTGCACGATAAGCGGCAAACAGCCTGCCATCGGATTCACCTTGTGCTGTTGGAACAGCTTCATGGTTTCTTCCTGCTGCTTCTGCGGATTATCCTTGTACTTTTTCTTGATTTCGGCCATTTGCGGCTGCAGAGCCTGCATCGCTTTGGAGCTGCGATACTGCTTCAGCGTTAGTGGCAAGATGGCTGTCCTTACAATTATCGTAATCAACAGAATGGCCAGACCGTATGAGCCATGGAACCAATCCGCGAACGTATCAAGGGTCAGCGCAAAATAGTACACAACATTCTTTTGCCAGAAGTTCCCGTGCTGCAAATCTTCCGTGCTTGTCGTCTGATTGATTTGACCGCCGCATCCAGCGAGCAGTACAACCATAAGCACGAGGCCGAGAACTATTAGCCATTTGCGGTTAACTTTCCGAACCAACATGAAATCTCCTCTCTGAAGGCCAATGCGTTCACCAAAAAAATTGCAGGCCCACAACTTGCCCAAGCCTACACTTTCTGATCTTTTAAACTATACCATAATTTATAGGACAAAGAAACAGTGCTCTTTCCTTGTCCGGCTTCAATGAAACCGCTCTTCCTTACGCAATAAACCCGCCTTTTTCAGCACATGCAAAATGCTCTTCTCCAGCTGCTTCGTTTCCATGTCCACCGCTGGTTTTCTTACTATTAGAATGAAATCGATATGGGGGACGATTTTATCGCCATTCAACCGAACGATTTCCTTAATAACGCGGCGCATCCGATTGCGCACGACGGCATTGCCGATCTTCTTGCTGGCGGATACGCCAAGCCGGAACGGTTCAGCCACCGGCTGCCTGGACCAGTAAACGACGAATTGGCCGTTCGCAAACGACTTGCCCCAGCGATAGATCCGGTTAAAGTCCGCCCTGTTTTTAAGACGCAGTTTTCTTTGCACGACTCCCAATCCTCCGCCTGCCTGTATGGTTCACCTGCATAACCAATGATTCGCTGTTCAATGTCCCTGAAATGCCGATTTTCTGCCCCAATCCTTTGCAGTATCGCCATCAGGGCAAAAAAAAAGACCACCTGACGTGGTCTTCTGCTTATGCGCTAAGAACTTTTCTTCCTCTTTGACGACGCGCCGCCAAAACTTTACGTCCGTTTTTCGAAGCCATCCGTTTGCGGAAGCCATGAACTTTGCTGCGTTTGCTAACATTCGGTTTAAATGTAGGTCTCATTATTCTGCACCTCCCGTACAACATATTCCCTGTATATCACGATCGGCATTCAGCCCTCGTCCAAGTCCGAAAACATCACCGTTCGCACAAAATACGCTTTTTCTATTAAACCACGCGAAGGGGGAAAAGTCAATCCGATGCTTCCCAGCCAAATATTGTGGATAAAAAACAGGCATAGGTCCGAATTCTTATCAAATTAATAACATGTGCATAATTTTTTAGGTATTTAGGCGAACCTTGTCGAAATGGTAACAAGATATAAACAATATCTAGTGTTGTATATAACTTCTATACACAAGCTATTGAATATGTGGATAAAATCCCGCAATTCGTTGAAATATAAGGCATCTTTTGCTATGATTAATATGTTTTCGATGTGGATATGATCATTCCATCCCCATTTTTATCAACAACCTGTGGATAAGATTGTGAACAAAACAATCCCCTATTTATAACTCTTCCATTCATGATCCTGCATATTGTGGATGTATTCGTTCTAATAAAGGTTATTTCGACATGTTATGGCTTAACTGCGCCCAATGGGCGATTTTTGATAAGGAGTGACGTCTGTGGACAGCCATACCTATGATTTATGGCAACAAGTGTTGTCAATCATCCAGACGAAGCTTAGCAAGCCAAGTTTTGATACTTGGTTCAAAGCGACTAAAGCTTCTTTTGTTGATGACTCTCTGCTGGAAGTTACGGCACCGACAACCTTTGCCGCGGAATGGCTGGAAGGCCGTTACACTAAATTAATCCGCACGACGCTTTTCGAATTTTTAGGCCGGCAGGTCGAGGTTCGTTTCTCTATAGAAGAAGCGAGAAGCCCAGAGGCTGTTGCCCCTATTTTTCCGAAAATCGTTGAATCGCCTGTCATACAGGAAGAAACCCATTCCCATATGCTCAATCCCAAATATACGTTCGATACGTTCGTCATCGGCGCCAACAACCGGTTTGCGCACGCTGCGTCGCTTGCCGTCGCGGAAGCGCCGGCCAAAGCATACAACCCGCTGTTTCTGTATGGCGGCGTTGGACTTGGCAAAACCCATCTGATGCATGCGATCGGACATTATATTATGGACCATAATCCGAGCACAAAAATCATGTATATTTCTTCCGAGAAATTCACCAACGAATTCATTAATGCGATTCGCGACAACCGCGGGGAAAGCTTCCGCAACAAATACCGGAACATCGACGTGCTGCTCATTGACGATATTCAATTTCTCGCCGGTAAAGACGGGACGCAGGAAGAGTTTTTCCACACGTTCAACGCCTTGCACGAGGAGCGGAAGCAAATCGTCATCTCCAGTGACCGGACGCCGAAGGAAATTCCGACGCTGGAAGAACGGCTGCGCTCCCGCTTCGAGTGGGGGCTGATCACCGATATTCAGGCGCCTGACCTGGAGACGCGGATCGCCATTTTGCGTAAAAAGGCGAAAGCCGAAAACCTCGACATTCCGAACGAAGCGATGGTCTACATCGCCAATCAGATTGATACGAACATCCGCGAGCTGGAGGGGGCGCTCATTCGCGTCGTCGCCTATTCGTCGCTGATCAACCAGGATATTTCGTCGCATTTGGCTGCGGAAGCGCTTAAAGATATCATTCCTTCAAGCCGGCCGAAAATGATTACGATGAACGACATCCAGCAGAAGGTCGGGGAGTTCTACGGCCTGCGCATGGAGGACTTCAAAGCGCGCAAGCGGACAAAGGCCGTTGCCTATCCGCGGCAAATCGCGATGTATCTTTCCCGCGAGCTGACCGACTATTCGCTTCCGAAAATCGGCGAAGCATTCGGCGGCCGTGACCATACGACGGTTATTCATGCGCATGAGAAAATAACCCAGCAATTGAAGATTGACCAGGATCTTTACAAAATACTGCAGAACCTTACGGAGAAGATCAAAAATCATACGTAAAAGTTATGCACGTCTATAGGGACAACCAAGCAAGCCTATGCACACGATATGCACATGTGGATAGGCTTGCTTTATCCGTGTTCCAGGCGGTTATCCACATATTCACGCCGCCTACTGCTTCTACTACTATTTTTTTTAATAAAAAAGAACATCAATAAGGGGCGAAAACGCCCTTAGGCTTCGCCTTAAAAAAAACACAAAGTGAAGCGTTTCGAGTTCAGGTGACTTTTTGAAGATTCTATTCATAAATTTCGTAAGAATAAATGATATGGAATCAAGAATGGCACATGGACCGAAACGCACAACGAAGTGTTGCTTCCAGTCCGAAGCATACGGCGATCGACCCAACCTATCCCCCGATTTAGGAGTGAAGACATGAAATTAACGATTTCCAAACATGAACTAAACGAAGCGATTCAACAAGTATCGAAAGCAGCGTCCTCAAGACCGACTATTCCGATTCTCGGAGGCATCAAAATCGAAGTTACCCATCAAGGCGTTACGCTGACAGCGAGCGATACCGATATTTCGATCCAAAGCTTCATTCCGGTAGAACGCGATGGCGTCGTTAATGCACATGTGGATAAGCCCGGAAACGTCGTTCTTCCCGCTAAGTTCTTTGTGGAAATCGTTAAGAAGCTTCCTTCCGACAATGTGGAGATCGAGGTTGGCTCTCACTTCCAAACGTCGATACGTTCCGGATCAACCGATATTCAAATGGTTGGCCTCGATCCTGAGGAATTCCCAATTTTGCCTTCCATTGAGGAAAATGAATTGTTCCAAATGCCCGGCGATCTATTGAAATCGATGATCCGCCAGACAGTTCTGGCTGCTTCCACTAATGAGCAGACGCCGATTCTGACAGGTGTGCTTTGGGGCTTGCATGAACAGCAGCTCAAATTCGTAGCGACCGACCGCCACCGCTTGGCGAGCCGTACCGCTCACGCGGAGACGGCAATGGATTACCGTTTCCACAATGTCGTTATTGCAGCCAAAACACTGAATGAATTGTCCAAGCTCATTCCTGAGCAGAACGGACTTGTCGATATCGTCGTAGCTGACAATCAGGTGCTGTTCAAAATCGGCAACGTATTGTTCTATACTCGTATGCTGGACGGAACTTATCCCGATACTTCTAAGATTATTCCGCAGCAGTTCAAAACAGAACTCGTCCTGGATACGAAAAAAGTAACCGATGCAATCGACCGTGCGTATTTGATGTCGAGAGAAGAAAAGACGAATATCGTTCGTCTTACGACGCTTGAAGACGGCACGATCGAAATCTCGTCGAGCTCCACAGAGCTTGGCCGTGTAACGGAACAGCTCGAGCCTTCGCAATTTACAGGAGATCCGCTGCGTATCGCGTTCAACTCCAAATATATGCTGGACGTGCTTAAAGTCATCGATAGCGAAAATATTTCACTTGGCTTCAACGGTGCAATGAGTCCTATCGTCATCAAGCCGACAGATCATGCTTACAACACGTACGTTATTCTTCCTTACCGTACAACAGGCTAATCGTTGTACAAGTAAGGCTATGGAAAGAGACAGAAAGGAAGGTGGCAGGCCATGAAGGAAGTCGCCATTCGGACCGAATATATTACGCTCGGCCAGTTTTTGAAGCTGGCTGACTGCATAGCAACAGGCGGGCATGCGAAGTTTTTTTTGCAGGAGAATGAAGTTCATATTAACGGTGAGGCCGACAATCGGCGCGGCAGAAAGCTGTATGTAGGCGACCGTGTGGAAGTCGAAGGCTGTGGCGTCTTTACGGTTATTGGAGCGTAAGCGGGCAGTGAACCGGGAGGACGAGCGAAATTGTTTCTAAACAGCATTCAGCTTCAAAATTACCGCAATTATGGACAGTTGGAGCTTCGAACGGACAACCAGGTTAATTTGTTCGTTGGACCCAACGCACAAGGAAAAACGAATTTGCTGGAGGCGATCTTCGCCCTTGCGCTAACCAAGTCTCATCGGACTTCCAAGGATAAGGAGCTGATCGGCTGGGAAGCCGATTCAGCCCGTATTCAAGGCGAGGTAGAGAAACGGTACGGAACTGTCAAGCTGGACTTGATGTATTCCACGCAAGGCAAGAAAGCGAAGATTAACGGTCTGGAGCAGCGGAAGCTCAGCGACTTTATCGGCTCGTTGAATGTCGTGATGTTCGCGCCGGAAGATCTGGAGATTGTAAAAGGAACGCCGGGGGTACGGAGACGGTTTCTCGATATGGAAATCGGCCAAGTGCAGCCCGGCTATTTGCATACGCTGCAGCAATTCAATAAAGTGCTTGTGCAGCGCAACAATTTCTTGAAAACCGCATCCCCGGGCGGGCAGCAGCAGACGATGCTGGAGGTGTGGAATGCGCAGCTTGCCGAGCATAGTGTTAAAATTATGAAAAAAAGGAAACACTTTATTCATAAATTGCAGCGTTGGGCCGAGCAGATTCATTCGGGCATTACGGCGGGCGGCGAGCGCCTCACGATTGAGTACCGCCCTTCCTTTGACGGCGGCGGATCGGAAGATGAAACTGTTTTATTTGAACAATTTATGTTAAAGTTATCACAAGTGAAAGATCAGGAGATTCGGAGAGGCATGTCCCTTGTCGGACCGCATCGGGACGACCTGGCCTTCTTCATCAACGGCAAAGAAGCGGCCGTATACGGCTCGCAAGGACAGCAGCGTACAACCGCCCTTTCGTTGAAATTGGCTGAGATCGAGCTGATTTGCGAGGAAATCGGGGAATATCCGCTGCTTCTTCTGGATGATGTGCTCTCCGAGCTGGACCAGCACCGCCAGACGCAGTTGATTGAGACGTTTCAAAGCAAAGTGCAGACATTCATTACCACGACGGGACTGGAGAGCGTCAATATTAGCAAGCTGAAGGATGCCGGCATCTATGATGTGCGGGCAGGTCATGCCACGCGCACTTAGGCGCATACATGGGGAGGCGGAGGATATGTACATCCATTTGGGCGGCGAGAAAATTATCAGGGCTGCCGAGCTGGTAGCTATTTTTGATATATCTATAGAGCAATCCTCCAAGCTATCCAAGCAATTCGTTGCCGGAGCCCGCAAACGAAAAGACGTAGAGACGATTGGCGAGGAAGAGCCGAAATCAATCGTCGTTACGAAGAATAAAATCTATTATTCGCCGATATCATCCTCGACATTGAAGAAACGAGCCCATCATTTTGCGGCGAATGGCTGACGCTTAACGATTAATGCCGAACGGGATTGCCGCTTTTCAAGCCGGTATTGACGTGTAGGCTTGGCGAACAGGAAGAGCAGTTGAGAGGAGAGTAGAGCACGAATGTCAGTAAATCAGCAGCAAAATTCGTACGATGAGAGTCAGATACAGGTACTGGAAGGTTTAGAGGCAGTACGGAAACGTCCAGGGATGTACATCGGCTCCACAAGCGGCAAAGGTCTTCACCATCTGGTCTGGGAGGTCGTCGATAACAGTATCGATGAAGCACTGGCCGGTTACTGCAACAAAATTCAAATTTTCATACATGAGGACAACAGCATTACCGTAATCGATAACGGACGCGGTATTCCTGTCGGCGAGAACGCCAAGCTGAAAAAATCGACGCTGGAAGTCGTCATGACTGTCTTGCACGCAGGCGGCAAATTCGGCGGCGAAGGCTATAAAGTATCCGGCGGCCTTCACGGCGTCGGCGTATCCGTAGTGAATGCCCTGTCAGAGCACGTTACCGTTACGATCAAGCGCGACGGTCATATGTATCAGCAGGAATACCGCCGCGGCGCACCGCAGTACGATGTAAAAGTAATCGGCGATGCGACGGATACTGGAACGACGACACGCTTTAAGCCGGATCCGGAGATTTTTACGGATACGACGATTTACGAATATGAAACGCTGCAGACTCGCGTCCGCGAGCTTGCATTTTTGAATAAAGGCATTGAGCTTGTCCTGACGGATGAGCGTACCGGCGTCAGCAATACGTTCAAATACGACGGCGGCATCATCGAGTTCGTCGAATATTTGAACCGCAACAAGGAAGCTATGCACGAAGATCCGATCTTTGTGGAAGGCTCGAAGGATCACATTCAAGTGGAGGTTGCGCTCCAGTACAACGATGGCTACAGCGAGAACCTTCATTCTTTTGCAAATAATATCAATACGCATGAAGGCGGCACGCATGAATCCGGCTTTAAGAGCGCCTTGACGCGTGTTATTAACGAATATGCGCGCAAGACGAATCTGATCAAAGACAATGACAACAACTTCTCCGGCGATGACGTGCGTGAGGGTTTGACGGCGATTATTTCGGTCAAAATCCCTGAGCCGCAGTTCGAAGGCCAGACGAAGACGAAGCTCGGCAACAGCGAGGTTCGCGGTATTGTCGAATCGCTATTGGCAGAGAAACTGCAAGAGTTTCTCGACGAGAACCCTTCCGTATCGCGGAAGATCGTCGAGAAAGGCCTGCAGGCTGCCCGTGCTCGTGAAGCGGCGCGGAAGGCGCGCGAGCTGACAAGACGCAAGAGTGCGCTTGAAGTCAGCTCCTTGCCAGGCAAGCTTGCCGATTGCTCCTCCAAGGATGCAGCGATCAGCGAACTGTATATCGTCGAAGGCGACTCCGCAGGCGGTTCGGCTAAGCAAGGCCGGGATCGTCACTTCCAAGCGATCCTGCCGCTGCGGGGCAAAATCCTGAACGTAGAGCGGGCCAGACTGGACCGCATTCTGGGCAATGCTGAGATTCGCGCGATTATTACGGCGCTTGGCACTGGTATTGGCGACGATTTCGATCTATCCAAGGCGCGGTACCATAAAATCATTATTATGACCGATGCCGACGTCGACGGCGCTCATATTCGGACGCTTATGTTGACTTTCTTCTTCCGCTACATGCGTAAAATCATCGAGGCCGGCTATATCTATATCGCACAGCCGCCGCTCTTCAAGATTGAGCGCAACAAGGTGATCCGTTATGCGCAGTCGGAGAGAGAGCGGGATGACATTATCGCCGAGTTTGGCGAAGGCACCAAGATCAATGTCCAACGGTACAAAGGTCTTGGAGAGATGAATGCGTCCCAGCTGTGGGAGACGACGATGGATCCGGAGAGCCGTACGATGCTCCAGGTGACGATCGAAGACGCAATTGAAGCGGACGTTATTTTCGACACGCTGATGGGCGACAACGTTGAACCGCGCCGCGATTTCATTCAGGAGTTCGCTAAGAACGTTAAAGACCTGGATATTTAACACAAACCGAAAAAGGCGCCGCTATTCCCGAAAGAGAAGCGAAGCCTTTCTGATAGAGCCGTCCGCTGGCTGCGGGCGGCTATTTTTTACGAGTGCTTTTACGGCGGTACCGGCCGTAGCCCACCGCATAGCGATAAATGCGGCGAAAGATCGTTTTATCCGCCAGCTTGCGGAAGATGAACGGATCCGGGCAAGTATTAACTTCAAGAATCCATGGGTGGAAGTCGGTGTCGATGGCGATATCGATGCCGATTTCTTTTATACGGGGATAGGTTTGCTGCAAGGTCCGAACGATAGTCAAGCCCAGCGTATTCAGACGTTCTCTGTATTGCTGCTGCTCAATGCCGTTCTTATGCGTCGACATCAGCTTTTCAAACGACATGGGCGTTCCGCCGCTATGATAGTTGGTGACGATTTTGGCCGGATGAGAGAGGCGTCCGATAATGCCGGTCACTTCCCAGTTGCGGCTCAAGTTTTTCTGTACCATAACCCGGATGTCAAACCGGCGCTCCTGATGCTTCAGAAGATGAATGCCGCGCTGAACGATGTAACGCTTTTTGACTGTATGCCGTTTGAGTCTCCAAAAGAGCTGGTCGAAGGTTGAGATGGTGCGGATCGTCGTGCTAATCTGATACTTATAGCCAGTTTCCGGCGGGGGGAGCTTTTCCACACGGATAACACCTTTGCCGTAAGTGCCGTTGTTAGGCTTTACATAAACCATCTGGTATTGTTCTAGCATGACGAACAGAGATTCACGGCTGTAGTGCTGCGTCTCGGGGATATATTCTTTCATCTCTTCGAGCTTCAACAGTGCATTCGTCTTCGCCCATTTGCTAGTGACGCGTTGGATGGACAAGCGGCTTTCTCCTCTCGTAATTACCTGTGAATCTGCAAACTGCGAAACGCTGCAAGAGGACGGCAAATGGCCGTTTTATGCGACGTTATTGCGAATCAGGCAGAGACAGACTTTGGATTGAGTGGTATAATGGAAGTTGGGTCTGTTTATTTTATGGCAGCATTAAGCTATCGAAAACTGTGATTTACCTATTTTTTTGATCAAAAAGTATAAGATTTGCTAAGATAGGCCGTTATTGATAGAGAGCTAGACCGCTTCGCAATGCGAAATATGGCGTGCGAGGGTTTAACAGTACCCGGTTTGTGAAAGTAATATAATGGTTATCGTGATTTAAGGATGGAAGATAGATGACGTCAGGGAGGTAAAACATGGCGGAAGAACAACAACGTTCGCAAATAAAAGACCGTGAAATCGGAACAGAGATGCGCGATTCCTTTATGAGCTACGCGATGAGTATCATCGTAAGCCGCGCTCTGCCCGATGTGAGGGATGGTTTGAAGCCCGTGCATCGCCGTATTTTGTATGCAATGTCGGATCTCGGCATGGCCGCGGACAAGCCGTATAAGAAGTCGGCAAGGATCGTAGGCGAAGTTATCGGCAAGTACCATCCGCACGGTGATTCCTCGGTATATGAGGCAATGGTACGGATGGCACAGGATTTCTCGATGCGTTACATGCTCGTTGACGGGCATGGCAACTTCGGCTCGGTCGACGGCGACATGGCTGCAGCAATGCGGTACACGGAAGCGCGTCTGTCCAAAATCGCGATGGAAATGCTTCGTGACCTGAACAAAGAAACAGTTGATTTCATACCGAACTATGACGGTGAAGAGAAAGAGCCTGCCGTTCTGCCATCGCGGTTCCCGAACCTGATGGTGAATGGCGTAACAGGCATCGCAGTCGGTATGGCGACGAACATTCCGCCTCATAACTTGGGAGAAGTCGTAGACGGCATTCAAGCGTTGATCGAGAATCCCGATATTACACCCCTTGAACTGATTGAATATGTCAAAGGACCTGACTTCCCGACTGCCGGGTTCGTCATGGGCCGCCATGGTCTTCGTCAAGCTTACTTGACCGGCCGCGGCACCGTTACGATGCGGGCAAGGGCAACGATTGAGGAGAACGGCAACAAGGCGCGTATTATCGTATACGAGCTGCCTTACCAAGTGAACAAAGCTCGCCTGGTAGAAAAGATTGCTGAGCTGGTGCGCGAGAAGAAAATCGACGGAATCACGGATCTCCGCGATGAATCCGACCGCAACGGCATGCGTATCGTGATCGAGCTTCGCCGCGATGTGACGCCTAGCGTCGTATTGAACAACCTTTACAAGCAGACGCAAATGCAGGCCAACTTCGGCATCAACATGCTGGCGCTTGTAAACGGCGAGCCAAAGACACTCAACCTGCGGGAAATGCTGTACTACTATTTGCAGCATCAAATTGAGGTTATCCGTCGCCGTACGGAATTCGAATTGAAAAAAGCAGAAGCCCGCGCTCATATTCTAGAGGGCTTGCGAATTGCACTTGATCATCTCGATGAAGTTATCGCATTGATTCGGGCGTCCCAAACGGCTGATATTGCCCGTGAAGGACTCATCGAGCGCTTCTCGCTCAGCTACGAGCAGGCGCAAGCGATTCTCGATATGCGTCTGCAGCGTCTGACCGGCTTGGAACGTGACAAGATCGAAGCCGAGTACGCAGAGCTTCTGAAGAAAATCGCCGAATACAAAGCGATTCTTGCAGATGAGCAGCTCGTGCTGAACATTATTAGCGAAGAGCTTGCCGAACTGAAGGAACGCTTCGGCGACGAGCGCCGCACCGAAATTACAATCAGCGAAGAAGAGATCATGGATGAGGATCTCATTCCGCGCGAGGATGTTATTATTTCGGTTACGCACAGCGGCTACATCAAGCGTCTGCCGGTTACGACTTACCGCAGCCAGAAACGGGGCGGCAAAGGCGTAGTAGGCATGGATACGAAGGAGAACGACTTCGTCGAGCATCTTTTTGTATCCAATACGCATCACTACTTGCTGTTCTTCACGAACAAAGGCAAGGTGTACAAGCTGAAAGCGTACGAGATTCCGGATCTCAGCCGGACCGCACGCGGCACGCCGATTATCAATTTGATTCAGATCGAGCAGGGTGAGACGGTCAATGCCGTTATTCCGGTGCAGGAGTTCGATGCCGAGCATTACCTGTTCTTTGCTACCCGTCAAGGCGTTGTGAAGAAAACACCGCTCGATGATTATATAAATATCCGCAAAGTCGGATTGATCGCGATCTCGCTTCGTGAAGACGATGATCTGATCGGCGTTAAGCTTACTGACGGCAATCAGGAAATCGTAATGGGTACGGCGCAAGGCATGTCGATCCGCTTCTCCGAGCATGACGTTCGTTCGATGGGACGTTCGGCAACCGGCGTGAAGGGCATCCAGCTCGACGACGACGACGTTGTAATCGATATGGATGTAGTTGTGAACGACAACGACGTGCTGATCGTTACGTCCAAAGGCTATGGCAAGCGGACGCCGATGAGCGAGTACCGGATTCAGAACCGTGGCGGTAAAGGGATCAAGACGCTTAACGTTACTGACAAGAACGGGCCAATCGTCAGTCTGAAGGTTGTTTTGAACGATGAGGATCTGATGATTATGACCGCGTTCGGTACGATGATTCGTACGAGCATGGAAGGGATCTCCACGATGGGCCGCAATACGCAAGGCGTGAAGCTGATTAATACCCGCGAGGATGATACGGTAGCGACGGTAACGCGTGTTGCCCGCAGCGAAGAGACAGATGAGGAAATCGACGAAACCGAAGGTGCTGAACAGCAAGGTCAGGCTTCGGTTGAGAACGAAACAGAAACGATTACCGATGCGGATGGCGATTCCGCCGAGTAAACGGTCCAATAGCGACAGATTGTATACGGGGAGGGGACCGGTATGATGAGTGTACCATTATCACAGGTGAAGTTAGGCGATAAGCTTGGCGAAGATGTCCTCACCCCGCATGGCGGAGTTTTGTTTCATAAAGGGAAGATCGTTACGTCTCGCGAGCTGGACATTTTGCAGGCATTTCTTGTTACGGTAGTCACCGTTGATTCGCCTATAGGTGCTGCGATCAAACCTAAGGGAGATTCACAGCCGGAGCCGAATTCTGCGAAGCAGGCAGCCGTATCACCACTGCAGGATGAATACGAGAAAATGGTCGTGCTGCTGAAGCGGGCATTTAGCCAATTTACGCCCGGATTTCCTTTTCCGATTCTGGATATTCGGACGCAGCTTGAGAAGCTGCTTCAGCAATTGCCCAGCTACAACGTATTGACCTTTGCGCCGCGCAGCTTTAATGAGGAGGACTACTGGCTTCATAACAGCGTTGCGTGCGCGATGACGTCTTATCTGATTGCCCAATGGGTGAAGCTGCCGCAAAAAGAGTGGATGCAAGTTGCGCTTGCCGGATTGCTGCATGATATCGGCAATATCCGGATCGAACGTGCGATATTGATGAAGCCTACTAAGCTTACAACCGAAGAGCAAGAAGAGGTTCAGCGGCATACGCTGCACGGCAACCAGCTTCTCAAAAATGTCACGGCGCTTAACGAAGGGGTTAAGCTGTCCGCTCTGCAGCATCATGAACGTGTAGATGGCAGCGGCTATCCGCTGGGACTGGATTCCTCGCTGATTCATCCTTATGCGAAGATTGTTGCCATTGCAGATATCTTTCACGCGATGACGCTTAATAAGTCTTACCGGAAGGCAGCTTCGCCGTATATTGTTCTTGAGCAAATACAAAGCGATTCCTTCGGTAAACTGGAGCCGTCCTATGTACGGGTCTTTATTGAGAAGGTAACGCAGTTCCATAACGGTACAATCGTCCGCTTGAGCGATGATCGTGTCGGTGAGATTGTGTTTTCGGATGCGATGCACCCGACCCGTCCATGGGTCAACGTCAATGGGAAAATCATTAATCTATCCATTGAACGGCAGCTGCATATTACAGAGGTACTTCGATAAAGTCTTTCACCCCGCCAGAAATCGTTCTGGCGGGGTGTTTTGTTGTAGGGCACCGGGTTTTAACATAATAATGTGTAATCGCGTCTCCCAGGGCATGTTGCTTGGTCATACTTCGGTGGTCAACCACGAGGAGTAGCTTGGCTGGTTTATGCCAGCATGGCTATTGTATGGTTCTTAATTCACCCCGCGCGTAGTTCCCAGCACGCGGGGTGGCGTTACATGACGGTGGTCATTCACATGTATTATCCTGTGTTATCTCACAATGGGGTTGTCATAACCTAGACAGCGTTATGATTGTGTGGGTGTTTCATGGCTAGACCGTTCGGGTAATTACGATTAAGAGGAAATGCAAAGCTGACCATAACAGTGCAGGATTTAAGGGAATTATATTGAAAGGGAGTGATGAATGCCGCACATAAATGTTACCCTGTTAGCAGGACGGGATGGACTGATCTTCTATAGTATAGAGAGTATACATAGATGAATTAAAAAAGAATGAAAAAACTTTAAAAAAAGACTTGCAATGCTATAGGCACCCGTGATATATTATATGAGTCGCCGCTGAGACACACGCGGTTGACACACAAAAGAAA
>NZ_JBHVUY010000002.1:842725-1053790 GCF_042883865.1 Paenibacillus sp. NPDC058174 | reverse complement strand
TGTTACGTGGCTGCTTTTCCATACCGAACACCTCTCCTCGTTAACCTTATTATCTTTCTACACTTAAGAGGTGTCCACTTATTATTCTAATTGCACTTTTACATTTTGAGGAGCTAAATCGTCGAAAATGAGGCTGACAAACTGTATTTTTACATTTTGAGAAGCTACGCTGATATCAGTATCGGCCTATACGGAACTAAACTTCGCTATTAGAGAAAGTCACTTCCTTTCTGCGCAACTAGTCTGGAAACCCCGAAGTATACATCACGCGAACAAACAAAGAGACGGCTTTCGCCGTCCCTCTGAATAAACCGTTTAGCTGCCGTACACTTCAAAATTCCACAGCGAGTATCCGAAAGCCGTTGCGCGTTCCGTGCCGTTCATTCGGACATACCGTCCGCTGCCGTTAACGGTTAATTGCTCAACGCCTCCGTTACCATTCGTAGTGGCATATAGATCAGTCCACGTCGAGCCGTTGTCGGATATTTGAATTTGATACGACTTGGCGTGAGCGGTCTCCCACTCCAGCTTAACCCCCGTTATTTGCCGGGTTTGACCGAGATCAACCGTAATCCACTGCGGATCGGCTCCCATCTCCGAACCCCAGCGTGTGCCCGGATCTCCATCAAAGGCGTTCGCCGCTGCGAACGGCTCCTGAACCGACGATGCGGAGGCCGTTTTATTAAGCGACAACAGCGCAGAAGGTGCTGTTGTTGTTGGACCGTACACTTCAACTTCATAGAGTGAATAGCCGTAAATCGTTCCTCTTTCGGTCATATTGATGCGCACATAACGGCCGTTGCCGTTTACCGTCACTTCATCGACGCCTCCGTCGCCCGTCGTCGTCGAATATAGATCCGTCCACGCCGTTCCATTATCGGAGACTTGAATTTGATACGACTTGCCGTACGCCGTCTCCCAATTCAGCTTCACTTTGCCGATCGGCTGCGAGGTGCCAAGATCAATAGTCAGCGTCTGCGCGTCAACGCCCGCCTCGGAAGCCCATCTCGTCTCCGCGCTGCCGTCAACAGCATTTGCCCCTGCAAATGGCGCCTGCGTCGAGGAAACCGTTACTGTCTTGCCCAGCGCAATATTAGTGCCAGGCGCTCCTGGCCCCTCGCCGCCTCCTTCTTCTCCGCCTTCCCCAATCTCTGCCCAATCGTCGGAAACGTTCGAATTGGTCATTGGATTGACGGTGACGAGCGATTTAGCACCCACGACTGCCGTGCCCGTTGTGCCGCCGGAGCTGTTTTTGAACGTTACCGTAACCGGCTGGGACGTCGGATTCCAGACAACAGCTTTATAGGCAGTTCCTTTTTTGTATACCGTTGCGCTGCTCCAGCCCGTCGCATAGACGTCTTTCGTACGCTCTCCAAGCGAAGCCATGTTGTGAATGAACCAATACGTATTGAAAATTTCATTTTTCTGCATCGTCGAAGCGTTCCACTTGGCAATTACCGCCTGCGGATTGCTGAGCGCTTGAATCGGCCACACAATGTGCTGCCATTCCGTCTCCGGTCCGCCGTTATCGGTTACAAATCCGTTGTAAAGCGATGCTGCTTTGCCCGGATTCAAGGCGTAGCTCGTTAAATACTCCGATGTCGGAAGCCAGTGGATACCGTAGATATGAACCGGCAATCCGCTGAAGAACGTTCCATAGAAGTACGAGGAACCGTATACTTGTCCAACCGACTTATGCGACCATTCTGGCAGCCAGTTGTCGCCGTCATAGTTGAACCAGTATTGCTCGACTGCCTTCAGTTCCGTTGTAAAGCCGTAGATCGACGCATCGCGGAATGCCGTATCCCCGGTCAGCAAGCTCCACATATATTGGCCTACCCAGCCAAACAACGATTCTCCGGCTGCTTCCTGATTGTTGCCGCTGTCGTTGTCTGCGTAGCCGCCCGCCCATGAATGGCCTTGATACGGATCAAAGCTGCGGAAGAACGGATACTGCGAATCGGTACGGGACGGATTCGCGTAATCGCGAATCAGATGATTGACCATATCGCCGTATTGCGTGCGGAAGCTGTCATCAAACGTAGCCAGAACCGCTGAAGCGAACACGTAATAGCCATACGTAAAATGATGATCCGTAATGCCGCTGTTAGCTCCAAACTCACTCGTCTTGTAGTACATCGTGCCCCAATCCGAGTTGTAGTAGAAGAAGTAGTCCGGCTCGCCTTGCGTATACGTATACCAGTCCGCTAATATCGTACGCATGCGGGCCAAAAATTTATCCCGGTAAGCCGTCTCTCCCATTTCATTGGCAGCTAGAACGCCCATTGCGAGAGGATGCAATCTTTTTCCTTGCCAGTAAGCGTCGGCAGCCATCAGGTTGCCTGACGTTTCTTCATCGAGACTTTTCAAATAGGCCACCATCTGCGTCCGGTTGTATTCCGGATTGTCAGGCTGCGTAAACTGCGGCACGATGCCGTAGAACCGGTCGACGGTCGTGAAGGAGTTGCCCTCTCTCACTTTAAGCGTTCCGCGGATCGAAGGATACGTAAGCGCCGTAAGCGGCGAGCTCGTCACCTTCCATTGATGCGGATAAAGCGCCTGCAGCGTCTGATTGGAGAAGCCTGTCCGCTTAAGCTCGGTCGTGACGTTGAAATTCGTTGTCACGAGCGAAGTTGCAGCATTGTAGTCATAACTCACTTGAGTGCCTGTTACAAACGCATAAGCGTGCTGGTAATAGAAGTTCAAATCAGCTGCGGAAGGAAGCGATGCTATCGACAAATAATTTTGGCCGCTGCCCAGCTGCATTTTGATTTTAGCGCCTGCTTTCGTAAACACCGTGCCCGGAGGGGCGAAAATGCCGTATTCACGCGTCTGCGGCGTTCCGTTTGGTCTGCCGTCAGTATTAACTACTGTGACGCGCAAATGATCCGTTGTCACGGTCGAGCCGTCCGCGGCAAGCACCGCGGCGCCGCTCGCATTGTATATGCCCGTAATGAGCGGCGAGTAAATCTCCGCTGAGCTTGGATCACTAAAGGTATTGTAGACATAAGGCGATCCTTTGACGATCGTCGTTTTCATTTTATCCGTGGCGTTATCGCTGATGACTGCGTCAACCGACCAGTCGCTGTAGCCCGTTACGCGATTGTCCATTTTGGACGAATCGATATTGCCTGCCATGACATACAGATCGGGATTGCCGTCTGCATTTACAGCAGAGCCATCGCCGTTCAGCCAGCCCGCACCGGGATTCAGTATGCCGAGGCCTTGCGGGAAGTATTTCATTTTTATAGGCAGTGTAATGAGATAATCGCCAAAAGGCTTAATGAGCATCGATTGCCACCAGTCATTGGATTGAATCGGTGCGTTGACATTCGACGATTTATGAGTCGGAAATTTCGGCTGCGGCATTTTAATATCGTTGATTAAATAGCTGCCTTGGCCAACTTGGACAGTCGAAGGTGTCGGCAGCGACGGAATGGTGTAGGTCGGCTGCGGATGTCCGGGAACATAGTCGTAAACTTCAAACTCCAGAAGCGAGTAGCCGAAGCTTGTCGCCCGCGCAATTCCGTTCATTCGAACGTAACGGCCGCTCGTATACAGTTGAATGTCCTGCTTGCCTCCTGTGCCCTTCAGCTCCCGGTAGACGGTTGTCCATTGCGAGCCGTTAGAGGAAACCTGCAGATCAAATGCGCGTCCGGCTGCAGTCTCCCAATTGAGCACAACACGCCCAATCGTATGGGAAGCCCCAAGGTCTACCGTAAACCATTCGTTATCTGTATGATTGGACCCCCACCGCGTTCCCGGATTGCCGTCCACAGCATTCGCAGGCAGTGTGGAGCCCGGCGGCAAGTAACCCGATTCCTCAAATGAGGAAGCTGTTACCGGCTTGCCCTGTGCAATGTTGGGACCGTACTCCAATGGCGGTGTACCTGCGCCCCCTGTTCCGTAAATCTCCAGCTCCAGAATGGAGTAGCCATAAGCGGGCAAAGAACGCTCCGTACCGTAAATACGGACATACCGGCCATTGCCGGATACGGAAATATCGTCTATGCCGCCGTCTCCTGTCGTCGTGCTGTACAGATCGGTCCAAGTCATCTCGTTGTTGGACACTTGAATTTTATACGACTTGGCATATGCGCCTTCCCACTGAATCTTAACCCGGTCAACAGCGGCAGCCGCCCCGAGATCGATATAAATCCATTGCGGATCTTCTCCCCATTTACTTGCCCAGCGAGTACCTGTATTACCGTCCACAGCAAGATGGGCTGCATTGGCACCCTCTACCGATGAAGCATAGGCCGTCCGGTTTAACGACAGCAGATAGGAGCCCGCGGCATGCGCCTGCCTCTCCGTCAAGGCCGACACTAGCGTTAACACAAGCGCTGCGACCAGTAATTGCGCCAGCAGCTTTTTGCCCGCCCCCGCCGTTCGTTTGGTTTGACTCCAATAAACAGATTCCATTATTTAATTCCTCCCAAGTTTAGGTTTGGTTTGATGCGGTCTTGCCGTTGCTGCAACGTTTTTTTACAAAGACACGCCTTCCCCGAAAAAAATGACAATAAATTTAAATCCCTCCTTTATTTAGTAAGCGCTTCCATGGTCTTCCGCTTCTTAGTATAAAAGCTTTGAAGCGTGTCAGGACATGCCGAGAATTTGCGTTTTATGCCAGAATATCGTCACATTTTTTCCCAAACACCCCCTTTCCGCACACCGTATACGCGAAAATTTGCATGAAAAAAGCCCGAAAACGACGCACATAGGCGGTTTCCAGGCTTTGTTGAACCGAATGCTGCCACTTACCCCAAATAATCATTTCCTTCAAAAAACTCAAAGGTGAAATCGGCGATTTGCACCGTATCTCCGTCCTTCGCGCCTTTTTTCCGAAGCGCCGCATCAACGCCCATTTTACGCATAATTTGCGCAAAACGCATGATCGCGTCGTAAGAATTCATATTCATACGCTTCAAGTAATTTTCAATCGATTTGCCTTCAACGACGAAAATTTCGTCTTCTCTGCGAATCGTGAACGAAGAATCTTCGCGTTTCTCGAAGCTGAATACTTTCCGTTCCGCGACATCCTTCACCTCTTCGATATCAAGCTCCAGAGGTACTGTATCGAGCGTATCCGCTGCCTTATACAGCAGCTCCTGAATGCCTTGCTTCGTCAATGAAGAAATCGGCACGATGAGATATTCCCGTTCGCCGCGGACTTCATCCAGCTGCTGCTTAAACAGCTCCAGGTTGTCCGCCGCTTCCGGCATATCCATTTTGTTCGCGGCAATAATTTGCGGGCGGTCCTTCAGCTTCTCATTGTAGAGGCTAAGCTCTTCGTTGATCTTCTGCCAATCCTCGAACGGATCACGGCCCTCCGAGCCCGCCATATCAATAACGTGGATGATAACCCGCGTCCGCTCGACATGCCGCAGAAACTCGTGGCCCAGTCCAACGCCTTCGCTGGCTCCTTCAATAAGACCCGGCAAATCGGCCATTACGAAGCTGCGGTCATCACCAACGTCAACGACACCCAGATTAGGCGTAATCGTCGTAAAATGATAGGCGCCGATCTTCGGCTTCGCGCCGGATACAACCGACAGAAGCGTCGATTTCCCTACGCTCGGGAATCCGACAAGACCAACATCCGCCATTACCTTCAGCTCCAGAACGACCCAGCGCTCTTCGCCTTCTTCACCATTCTCGCAAATATCCGGTGCCGGATTGTTAATCGTAGCAAAGCGGATATTGCCGCGTCCGCCGCGTCCGCCGCGGGCAACGATTACTTCTTGGCCATGGCGCGTCATATCGGCGATAATTTCTTGCGTATCATCATCGACAATAACGGTGCCCGGCGGAATCCGGACGATCATATCATCTGCGCTGGCGCCATGCATGCTTTTTACTTTGCCCCGCTCGCCGGCCGGACCTTTAAAATGCTTCTGGTAGCGAAAATCCATCAACGTGCGCAAACCTTCATCTACACGGAAAATAACGTTGCCGCCTCTTCCTCCGTCACCGCCTGCTGGACCGCCCTCAGGTACGTATTTCTCACGGCGGTATGAGACGATGCCATTGCCTCCGTCGCCGCCTTTTACAAATATTTTCGCTTTATCGACAAACATGCTGTGCCTCCGTTCAAGCGCTCAATTCCGCCTTTAGCACAATTTTCTCCTGCGGACGGTCCCATTCGACCGGCTGCAGCAGCGCGCCTTCCAACTGCTTTTTTATTTGATCAGCCAAATGCTGTTCCCCATTGATCTCGCCAGCGTAATAGAAGGAAGCGTATAAGACGCCCTCTTCATCCCGCGTCAGCTCAATTGTCAAAACGGCTGCGTCTCCATAGCCTGTTTTGACTGCCAGCCGATAAGCGCTGATCAGCTTGATTAGCGTATCTGCAATCGGCCGGCCCCCATCGGGCCATTCATTCAGCTGAATATTCTGTTCGTTTTTCACTTGCAACTGCAAGGAATTCGTAATGGTGCGGAACGATTGGATATAGCTGACCAGTGATGGTACGCCAAGCTTCGCAATGTTGCTCTCAGCAACCATTCTGTCCTTTATCTTCTCCACGTAGTCCGCGGTTCTATCCAGCTTCTGCATTCGGATATAGCCGTACAATACCTGCAAATCATTCATCCAGTCATGCCGGTGATGATTCAGCGTCCGAATGCCGGACGCCTGCAGGCTATGTATCGTTTGAGTCATTCGCTCGGAATGCTCCTTCCGTTCAGCCCATATCCACAAAACAGCGGCTCCCGTCAGCCAACCGAGAAATAGCGCAAGCAACCAGTACTGATGAGGCCAAATAAGGACGGCGGCCGATGGCAGCAATATCGATGCTGCGGCACACCGCTTCGCAATAGATAAGCGATCCATGTGTGATCCCACTTTCTGCTCATTTCCTATATTATCAGTATAGCGTGATGGCGCCTTCCGCTGAAATAGTTGACCGGCAATTGCCGCGTCAACGACTCTAAATGAATCCCGAAGCGCAAAAACAATCAAAAAAACCCGGCCTATCATTCAGGCCGGGCCACTTGCTGCTATTAGGCTTCTACTGCTGCGGCTACCGGAGCCAAGTCAACTGGATATACGCTCACTTTTTTGCGATCGCGTCCCCAACGCTCGAACTTAACGACGCCTTCCACTTTCGCGAACAGCGTGTCATCTTTGCCGATACCCACATTGTTGCCTGGGTGAATTTTAGTTCCGCGTTGACGGAACAAAATGCTGCCCGCAGATACGACTTGACCGTCCGCACGTTTAGCGCCAAGGCGCTTCGATTGGCTGTCGCGGCCGTTCTTTGTGGAACCTACACCTTTCTTCGAAGCGAAAAGCTGAAGATTCAGTTTCAACATGGTGTTTCCCTCCTTCATGAAAGAAGTTGTTCGCCGACTACGACATTTTTGCCGTAAGATTCAGCGATTGTTGCCAGCATGACTGCCATAGCTTCCAGCAGCAGCTGAATTTTGTCGTCCGTCTCCCGATCGGGGTGCACCGGAATATCCGATGACAGCCAGCCGTTCTTCATGGAGCACGGCAATTCGACTTGCGTCAACGCCTCGATGGCATTAACCGTACCGACCGAAACGGCCGATACGCCAGCGCAGACAATGTCTTTGCCGGGCTTGGCATATTTCGCATGTCCTTCGACCGCGAAAGATATAATCCGTCTGTCAACGGCATTTCGTACAAATGTAACGTTTATCATCTGAAAAATCCTCTTACGCTTGGATTTTCTCGATCGTTACTTTCGTGTACGGTTGACGATGACCTTGTTTGCGACGGTAGTTCTTTTTGGCTTTGTATTTGTATACGATGATCTTTTGGCCTCTGCCTTGTTTCTCGACTTTGCCGGAAACAGTAGCGCCAGCAACAACTGGAGCTCCAGTTACCAGACCGTCGCCTTTGGATACAGCCAAGACACGATCAAACGTTACGTTTTCGCCTGCGTTTTGGTCCAATTTCTCGATGTAGATAACATCGCCTTCTTGAACTTTGTATTGCTTTCCGCCAGTTTCGATGATTGCGAACATAGATAGTGCACCTCCTTATTGTCGAAGACTCGCCTGACCCAGGTGGCATGAACTTGTGATTCACACGCTTGTACCCGACCGGAGCGGTATCTGCATATCTGTGCTGTATAACAGCCTAATCAGACATACTAGAACATTCTAGCATAAAAGATAGTTTAGATCAACTATTGCCTGTATTATCCGATGCCAACCGTTTTCTTGCCGCTTCCGCCGCAAGCCTCACAGCGCACAGTCAATTGCTGCGTTGCATTTTCCCTCGCTTTTTTGCGGGTCAGCTCCAGCAAGCCCAGCCTTGTCCAGCCGAGAACGGCGCATTTCGTCCGGTCCCGCTTCGCCCACTCCGACATACGCGACATAACGCGCTCCCGGTTGCCTTCGTCCTCCATATCGATAAAATCAACAATGATGATTCCGCCGACATCCCGGACGGCCAGCAGCCGCGCAATCTCGTCAGCCGCTTCCATGTTTGCCTTGAATACGGTGTCCTCCAGATCATTCTCACCGGTGAATTTCCCCGTATTCACATCGATAACGGTGAGTGCTTCCGTCTCCTCCCAAATGAGCAGTCCGCCGCTCGAGAGCCTTATCCGCCGCTGGAAATCGGCATTGGCTTGCTCCGTTACTCCAAAGGCTTCGAATAAAGGCTTATCGGAAGCACGATCATACAGCTTGAGACGCTGCTCCAGCTGCGGCGTCATTTCCCTCAGCAGCGCCTGCACTTCTGCATGTCTGGACGCGTCATCGATCCACACTTCATCGATAGCTTGCGTCATCGCATCTCTGACGATACGCCGAAGCAGTCCCGCTTCACGATGCAGCTCAGAGGGCACCGGTGCTTTGGCCGCCCGCCCCGAAATACCGCTCCATTGCTGCCTAAGCTGCTCCACGTCTGCCGCAAGTGCCTGTTCGCTTTCGCCTTCCGCAGCGGTACGCAAAATAATGCCTTCCTCGCCTTGGAGCAGCCGCTCTCCGATCAGCCTGAGTCTCGTCCGTTCACTTTCTTTGCCAACTCTTTTGGACACGCCGACATAGCCGGCCGCCGGCATATAGACGAGCCATCTGCCAGGCAGCGTAAAATGTGTCGTTACCCTTGCGCCCTTGCCGCCAAGCGGCTCTTTCATTACCTGCACAAGCAGCTCTTGTCCCGGCCGCACCAGCTGCTGAATGGACGGCTTTTGAGCCGGCTGCTTTTCCAGATGCGGATGCAGCAAATCATCTATGTACAGAAAAGCATTTTTACTTAATCCGATATCGACGAATGCCGCCTGCATGCCCGGAAGCACATTGACGACCCGGCCTTTATACACGTTCCCGACTAACCCGCTATTCTCCGACCTCTCCATATAAAATTCAATCAAGCGCCCGTCCTCAAGCACCGCTGTCTGCAGCAGCTCTCCATGTCCGTGCATTAACAATTGCTTCATTCCCCAACATCACCGCCATGCCTTTTTGTCTAATATTTTAACACATAACCATGACTCCGCGTTCGCCGAGGAGGAGAAATATGCACAAACAGCCTCCAAAATGCAGTCCCTTGCTCCAATGTATGTGAGCTTACCTAGCACATGCGGTGCTCCACGTAATTCGTTGTTTCAAACTTCACTAGTGTCTGCTCTGCTCTGTTACTCTGTTGCTCTGTTGCTCTGTTACTCTGTTGCTCTGTTGCTCTGTTGCTCTGTTGCTCTGTTGCTCTGTTGCTCTGTTGCTCTGTTACTCTGTTGCTCTGTTGCTCTGTTGCTCTTTGGATTAATAAATGGAATTTTCTTCAATCACACTTACTTTACGAATTCAACTGCGCGAATGTTGCTGTCACCTCAAACTTAATTTAACTCTTGTTGCACACCAGCTCTTTCTACACGCACTTTGTCATTTCAGCAATCAATTCTCTATGCTCAAACTTTCATTCACCATCACTATTCGCGTTCGCTATTTCTAGCTCCTTACTCAACATACCGTTACATCGCGCTAAAGAACTCTCTATCACCAACTAACTTCTTCTTTCTTTTTCTTTCTTTCTTTCTTCTTCACTCTGTCGAACCCGCTTCGCTTTGATTAACAGCTTCAATGTTCGCTGCTGGCCCAGCTCAACGCTCGACTTACCATAGTCGCACCATGCATCGCCCACTAACTTTCTCTCCAGCGAACCGGCTTCGCTATTTAGCGAAGCTAAATTCGTTAAAGCAATCCTTATCGGCTGTTACGATAAAAAGAACGAACCTAATTTCGTTATCCGAGAACCTAGGTTCTCGAGTAGCGAAATTAGGTTCGCTCTACATTTTTTAAGTCATTATAATTTCGCTTTAGCGAAATTGCATTCTCTAAATAGCGAACCCGCTTCGTTAAATCAAGTTAGCAAATGATTTGGTGTAATTTGCATGACGGTTTTGATCTTACCCGCCAGACGGAGTAGTTTCGAGTTCAGGCTGACTTTTCGATGGTTGCCCTTTTCGATCGAGTTAGCGATCGATCCCAACCAAGAACGGCAGCATGAACCGAAACTACGGAGTCCTGTGCTTTTGACCTTCCCGCAGACGGAGTAGTTTCGAGTTCAGGCTGACTTTTCGATGGTTGCCCAATCGATCGGTTTAGCGATCGATCCCCAACCAAGAACGGCAGCATGAACCGAAACTACGGAGTCTTGTGCTTTTGACCTTCCCGCAGACGGAGTAGTTTCGAGTTCAGGCTGACTTTTCGATGGTTGCCCAATCGATCGGGTTAGCGATCGATCCCCAACCAAGAACGGCAGCATGGACCGAAACTACGGAGTCCCATGAACCGAAATTACGAAGTCCGAACGGCAGCACGCACTCCCAGCCACGGAGTCATATCAGCTCCATCACCGCCCGATGCGGGTCGCGCTCGGTCAAGTACCGACTGATGAGCCGCTCCTCCGGAACGACTCTGGCCCCTTGGCCGCCAGACTCCATCACATAGACGAGATGGTACTGCTCCCGCCACAGCAGGCGCATCACCGCACCAATGGGCTGCCTGCCGCTTACAAACAGCGGCTTCGCATAAGCGCCACGTGCGGCAGCCCGCGCTGCGACCCGGTCGCGGTGCATCAGAAAGCGTACGAATAAATAAGGAATATTGCGATAGTAAGTCCAGTTGGTCAACAGCAAAAAAATACCGATAGCCAGCAGATTCAACTGAATGCCTCCGTTTGGCCGGAAAGCAATCAGCACTGAAAACAAAATCATCATGGCGCTCAGCGCGATACTGATGCGTGCCGTCCATTTCATCATCGAGAAATAATTAAAGCCATAGCTGAAAGCCGCTTGCAGCAGCTTCCCCCCGTCGAGCGGATAGATCGGCAGCAAGTTAAAAAGGCCAATCATCATATTGGCTTTCCATACATAAGCCGCCCATTCCGCATCCCACCAGCCAAGCTGACCGCAGCCCCATGCCGCCAGTCCCATCCACAGGTTTTGCAGCGGTCCCGCTATCGCGACCAGCGCTTCTTGGCCTGCAGGGAGCCCGCTCGCCTCATCAACTTCAACAACACCGCCGAATGGCAGCAGCTTCACTTCACGTACGGTCCAGCCGAACGCTCTAGCCGTGATGACATGACCCGCTTCATGAACGAGAACGATTAGAAACAAAGTGAGAAGCTCCGAGAAAAAACCGGTAGCGAGAGATGCAATCATGACAAGAACAAACAGCGGATGAAACGACCAGCGGATGCCCAGCCATTTAACCAATCGGTATCACGCTCACTGGATCGATGTAACGGTCATTTTGCTTCACTTTAAAATAAAGCAGGCTGGGCTCGTCCCCGCTCATTTCACCCAGCGTACCGATTGTGTCGCCCGCCTCCACCCAGTCATTCGCTTTCACATCCGCTGCCCCAAGCTTTGCATAAATGCTCGTTCGTTGATTCGCATGCTCAATCACAACTGTAACGCCGGCTTTACTCTCCTCCGTCACAAGCAGCACGCGGCCGGTCTCGACAGCAGCAACCTTTTCCTTAGGCGCACCAGCAAGCTCGATTCCATCCAGCAGCTCGGCGAACGTCTTTACAAGCGCACCGTCAGGAAGCGGAGAAACGACCGGCAATTGCACGGTTCCCTCTGCGGATTGCGCCTGCTTCGTCTCATCTCCGAATATCGGAATGAAAGACGGCGCACCGGCAAAGGTCTGCTTGTACCATGCTGCAACAGCTGCAAAATCCATTTCTTCCGTTAAGGCGCTCTTTACGAAGCTCCGGCCTTCAATCGTCCAATCGGCATCATATTGGTACATTCCCCATATCGCAGCAAACAAAACTACCGCCGCAATAACTTTCCACTTTAGCTCTTTGCGGAATCCGTGCCAGCCGCCGCCATTTCCATAGCTGTTCCAATTATCATCCCGCCCCCCCTGACTCCCGTTCCGCCCGTCCTCGTCCTCGACTCCCCAGCCCAGCCATGGAGTAGGGTTCGTCTTCCATTGCCTCTCGGGGTCGAGCTCATGCGTGATCCGTTCCTCGGCTCGAATCGGCCGTCCAACCGGCGGGGTCACCGGAAAATCTCCAGTTCCTGCCGCTCTATAATCAATCCGGTCATTTCTTGGCTGCGCGGCCTGCTGCTCTAGCAATCGTTTAATTTTCTCTTGTCTCCGCTGGCGTATACCGTCCTTCGCATTCATCGAAAGTTCCTCCCTCTCCCCGGCATGCAGCGAACGCGCCTGCTGCGAGAGCTTGTTCATTTACTCATATCTATGAGGAGAATGAGACAAGTATTCGGATGAGCTTCGGAGAAAAAACAAAAAGCGCCCGCTCCTCGGCAAGAGGTGCGAGCGCCCGCAATCAATCGGCAAGCTCGTATTTTTCCTGATGTGCTTTAATACTGAAAACAATCCCGATCGAAATCATATTGAGAAGAAGCGATGTGCCGCCATAGCTTACAAAAGGCAAGGTAATGCCGGTAATCGGCATTAACCCTATCATCATTCCGATGTTCTGGAAAATTTGAAATACGAACATCGTTGCAATTCCGATTACGATAAATGAAGCTTTCTGATCGTAACACTTGAAGGCGATGATAATCATCCTATATATAAGCAGGAAGTACAGCAGCAGCAGCACCGCTGAGCCTTGGAACCCGAATTCCTCCCCGACGACGACAAATATCGAGTCTGAATAAGGATACGGAATAAATTTGCCCTTCAGCATATCGCCCTGCATATAGCCGTCGCCGCTTAAGCCTCCTGAACCAATTGCGATTCTGGCATTTACCGACTGATGCTTATCATCTTGAGACGCCTGCTCCGGGTTAATAAACGTATTAATCCGCTGGTACCAGTGCTTTTTTTTGTGCAGATCCAAATAGTCATAAATTTGCGAGTTAAATGTGTTGAATAGTGACACGAACAATACGACTGCGGCGATAACTGTCGCCAGACCTACAAGCACATGCGTATACTTGACGTTGCCAATCCAGAGCATCCCGAGAACAATAACGAGATAAATAATCGCATTGCCAAGGTCCGGCTGAATCATAACGAGCATGAACGGGAGGAAGGCAAATACCGCTACCGGCATCAGGTCCTTCGTGAACGTCAGCTTGTCACCCTGCCGTCTGCCCATAATATAGGCAATGCCTATAATAATAATGATCTTCATAATTTCGGCGGGTTGAAACAGAAAGCCCGGAAGCTGAAACCAGCCCTTGGCACCGTTTATTTCCGAGCCGAAGAAGTAAACCAAAATGAGCAGCGTTACACCAATGCCATACAGCACATGCCAGCCCTTCAGCAAAATACGATAATCAAACACCGTCGCCATAATTGCGATACAAAAACCGATTCCATAGTAGATAAGCGTCTTTACATCGTAATTATGATACAGAGCATTGTCATGCGTAGCGCTGCGGACGAGAATCGTGCTGATGAACATGAGGCAGATGAGAATTGCAATAATGCCCCAGTCGATTTTTTTCAGTTTGTTAAGCACAAGGCAATCATCCTATTCCAAGAAACTTGCGGAAGCGCTTGAAGGCGCCAGCTTTCTCATCGAGCAGCATCAAAGGAACCATATCGCCTAATATACGGCGGGCAACGTTGCGATAAGCAATCGCCGCACGCGAGGAAGGATCCATAACCGTCGGCTCGCCTGCGTTGGCAGCCTTGATTACCTTCTCATCATCCGGTACGATACCGATCAAATCAACGGCCAAAACTTGGCATATTTCGTCGATATCGAGCATATCGCCAGTTTTCACCATATTATTCCGAATCCGGTTAATAATAATTTTCGAAGCGATCTTCTCTTTATCGAGAAGTCCGATAACCCGGTCAGCGTCACGCACTGCCGCATTCTCTGGTGTTGTCACCACGATGGCGCGGTCTGCACCGGCTATGGCATTGCGGAAGCCCTGCTCGATGCCTGCGGGGCAATCGATAATGACATAATCAAAATCCTGCTTCAACTCCAGGACGATTTGCTTCACTTGATCAGGCTGAACATCATTTTTATCCTTCGTCTGAGCGGCCGGGAGCATGTACAGCTCATCAAAGCGCTTATCTTTAATCAGCGCCTGATTCAACCGGCAACGGCCATCGGCCACATCGATCAGGTCATAAATAATACGGTTTTCAAGCCCCATGACAACATCCAGATTACGCAAGCCGATATCTGTATCGACCATGCAAACCTTTTTGCCGAGCAGAGCGAGCGCCGTACCTAAATTTGCCGATGTCGTCGTCTTGCCGACTCCGCCTTTACCGGACGTAATTACAATTGCCTCTCCCATACGTTACACCCCTCTTCACATAATCGGATTGCTGCGCAAACGGAACAGCTGCGTAATCTTATCGATCTGCATGCTGCCGTCATGCAAATAAGCGAATTCCATGGCGGCGTCGCCGCTCATCCACTCCTCCGGCGGTCTGCTGATCACTTCCGCGATCCGCAGCTGCGTCGGACGCATAAGCGAGGCGGCGATAATGACATCGGTCCGCCCTCCAACACCTGCATGGGCAACTCCCCTTAATGCGCCAAGCACATAGATATCACCCGTGCATAAAATCGTGCCTCCAGGATTCACATCGCCTGTCAGCAGCAAATCTCCGTCATGCTCGACCATTTGCCCGGATCGGATCATGCCTGTAAGGACACGAGGTCCGGTCGGGGCTTCTATTTTATCGGCTGGCTGCACTTCCGATTCGACCGATTGCACGATCAAATTCCCTTGCGCCCGGATTACCGAACGAATCCGATCTTTATCTTCGTCGACGAGCTGCCTCGTCCCGAGCTTCACATGTACGTGAACCAAAGGCCCGGTCAACAGCTGCTGATGCGTTTTTTCAAGCTTGTACTGCAATTCATCCATTAAGACGGCGAACTCGCACTGGTCGTCGAGAAGGAAAACGAGACCTTCCTTTACGCCTTTTATCATGATATGCTGCTTCTCGGTCACGTCTGTCCCTCCCAACGTATTCCATTCTTTTCGCAACGCCCAAATTCCTGCTTATAGCCTTTTTTTTATTCTTCTTCCTTTTCCGAGCCGCGCGACCAGCTGCTCTCGCACAGCTTCCGGGCAGGCACATAACAGATCAAAGCGAAGACCAGCTGCAGGAAAAGACTTGGAAGAATATGATCCAGAAGCGCCCAAGCATAGGTTTCATTCGTAATGCGGAATGCTTTGTAAATAAAATAAACGAACGTGTCATTGATCAGAGCAGCAAGGCCAATGACCGACAGAGCTGTCAGCAGCGTGCTGCGCTTGCGCTCCAGAAGCAATCCTGTGAAATATCCGATAAGTCCCATAACAAAAGCATGTACACCCATCAAATGTCCGAAAAAGACGACATCCTGCAGCATGCCGAAGCCGATCCCCAGCAGCAAGGCATGGTGCCGGCCGCTGTATAAAGCAGCGTAAATGACAAATACGAACGTAAAGTGAGGAACGATTCTTCCCGCCAGGTCAACCGGAATAATCCAAGGCATAATCGTGCCTTCAATAATAAATAGCAGAAACATTACGCCGATGAGTCGATTGATGCTCATCCCGTTCATTCTGCAGCATCCTCGATATCTTGAACTTCAACGACAAAAACCTCGGTCAAATGGTCGAATTTAGCCGCGAGCTTAACCGATGCGGTATATGTAAGACCAAAATCGCCTACCTGCTTGTTCTCTACCGTACCGATAACCAGACCCCGCGGATATACATTGCCAAGTCCCGATGTAATGACGACATCATCGACAATCATTTTGTCTTTCTCATCGATTTTCGTCATCATGAGACGATCTGTTTCTTGATTATAGCTGCTTATGATACCGAAAGAATCTGTTTTGCCTAAAATCGTAGCTGCAATTAAGTTAGAATTCGGCGATTTCTCATCCAGTTCGGTGATTGGCATAACCGTGCTCGTAAACGGGCGAACCTCGCTGACAAGGCCGATCAATCCATCTACTGTCGTAACTGCCATATTTTTCTTAATGCCATTCTTCGAGCCCAGATTGATCACCATCGTACGGTTGGATGTGTCATTATTCACTGCGACAACCTGAGCAATCCGGTATTTATAATTGTAAAGCTGCTTCTGGCGTTCCGTGAATTCGAGTTCATCTTTAAAACGCTTATTTTCCTGTTCGATAAAATTATAGTTGATTTTGTCACGCGCATAAGCGGCTGCCAGCAGTTTCAGCTGTTCGTTTTCCTCATGGATCGTGCGCAAGTTTCGGATATCCTCAAAGAAGCCCGCTATAATTCCAGCGGGCTTGTAGAATAGACTCTGCGCAAAACCAACGGAATCGCCAAGAAACTTTTCTGGCATTGTTAGTTCTTTACGGTCGCTTAACGAAAAACCGATGACCGCAATGAACAGTATAAAGCCGAACATAAGCATAAACATCCGCTTATTTCTAAACAGCTTAAACAGCTCAATCACCTGCCTATTTCATTTACAATTCCGTATGGCGGCCGCGGCCAGATTAACGTTTCGAACGGGACGAGCTTCTGTTTTTGAACAAATGAATATTGTCAAGCGAACGGCCTGTTCCAATCGCCACGCAATCAAGCGGGTTGTCCGCTACAATGACAGGCATGCCTGTCTCGCGAGCCAGCAGTTTGTCCAAATTGCGAAGCAGCGCTCCGCCGCCTGTCAATACGATGCCGCGATCCATAATGTCCGCAGAAAGCTCCGGCGGGCATTTTTCAAGCGTAATTTTCACCGCATCAACAATCGAATTCACTGTATCCATCAGCGCTTCCGTAATTTCCTCAGCCGTAATCGGCAGCGTCTTCGGCAAGCCTGTAACGAGGTCACGGCCGCGAATTTCAATCGATTCAGGCGCATCAAGCGGCAGCGCAGAGCCGATTTCCATTTTCAGCTGCTCCGACGTTCTTTCGCCGATCATCAAATTGTAGAAACGTTTGATATATTGAATGATCGATTCATCCATTTCATCGCCGGCAACCCGGATCGAACGGCTCGTTACGATACCGCCCAGGGAAATAACGGCAACCTCAGTCGTACCGCCGCCAATGTCAACAACCATGCTGCCTGTTGGCTCCCATACAGGAAGATCAGCGCCGATTGCTGCTGCGAAAGGCTCCTCAATCGTGTAAGCTTCGCGTGCGCCAGCTTGCTTTGCCGCATCCTCAACAGCACGTTTCTCAACCGCTGTAATGCCGGAAGGAACACATACCATAACGTTCGGGTGACGCGGGAAAAGCGACTTTTGCTTTTGCGCCGAACGAATAAAATATTTAATCATTGTAGCAGTCGTCTCGAAATCAGCGATGACGCCGTCTTTCATCGGACGTACAGCGCGAATATTGCCCGGCGTTCTGCCGATCATTTTTTTCGCTTGCTCGCCTACTGCTTCAATCGTTTTTGTATCCGTACGAAGGGCCACAACCGACGGCTCCCTCACTACAATTCCTTTTCCTTTAACGAAAACCAGCGTGTTCGCCGTTCCTAAGTCGATGCCCAGATCTTTCGAAAAACCACCAAACATGTTAATGCTCCCTTCTAATTGCGACAATCCCACTTATTATATTACAAATAACCTTGTTCCTTCAAACTGATAAACCTTCCATCTCCAATAACCAGATGATCCAGCACTTCGATGCCTACTAATTCACCGGCTTCCATCAGACGCTTCGTTAGCGCGATATCTTCGGGACTAGGCTGCGGATCGCCGCTTGGATGGTTGTGAACGCAAATTAGAGATGCGCTGCTGCATTTGATCGCCGCGCGGAACACTTCCCGCGGATGGACAAGCGAGGCATTCAACGTGCCGATCGACAATGTTTCCCGGGCAATAATGTGGTTTTTCGTATTTAGAAACAAGCAGACGAAATGCTCCTTATTCAAGTAACGGAGATCCTCCATTACATAATCGGCCGCATCCTGAGGCCTGCGTACCGTGACCGTCTCACCATGACGGCTGCGTGTAATTCGGCGTCCGAGCTCAATGCCCGCACGCAATTGCACCGCTTTAGCCGGTCCGATCCCTCTAATTTTCGTCAGCTCGTCCATGCTCATATCAACCAAATTGCGTAAGTTGCCGCATTCCTTCAAAATTTTACCAGCCAAATGAACGGCCGATTCCCGCTTTGTACCTGTACGCAGCAGAATCGCGAGCAGTTCAGTATGGCTAAGTGCTTCGGCCCCATATCGCATCATGCGCTCTCTTGGACGTTCATCATGGGGGACATTTCGCAACAGCTCGCCTTGCGACTCCATGTCCATCCCTTCCCTCAACTCTTAATAACGATCGTTGTCAATAGTACCTGTTCAATTCAATAGTTAGTTATCGCTGTCCTATGCCGGACGTTTAGGCTTCAAATACATCAATGCCGAATTCAAGAAGCATGTCCGACAAAAGCGAGATCGGCAATCCGACGACATTGAAATAGCAGCCCTCAATACGGTCGACATTCGCCGCCCCGTAACCTTGGATGCCGTATGCGCCAGCCTTGTCATCCGATTCTCCTGTTGCGATATATTTAGAAATTCTTTCATCGCTCAGCGGCTTCATATAAACCTTGGTCATACGATGCTTGACGACAGCCAGTCCATTCCCGGTCGGCAAACAGGCAACTCCCGTATAAACTTCATGGGAACGCCCTTGCAGTCTCTTTAGCATGCCAAAGGCATCATTGCGGTCCTTGGGTTTGCCGAGCACATCGCCGTCGACGACAACAATCGTATCGGCACCGACGACGATGGAGGACGACTCCTCCTGCTTCTCGCTCAAAATCGCCGCTGTAGCCCGCGCTTTGCGCAGACTCAGCTGCTCTACGATATGCCCCGGGGTCCAATCTTCTGGTACAGACTCGTCAGCGTCAGAGGGCAAAATATAAACCGGCAAGGAAAGGCCCAGCGATGCGACCAGTTCCTTCCGGCGCGGAGACGATGATGCCAGCACGAGCTGACTAATCGGCTGCATTTGCATTTCGTTGGCATGTTTCGATTTCAACTATCCCGTTCTCCTTTATAACTTACCGCATAAGCTATGCGGTTTATATTTTGCGATAGAGCCATATTGCTGCGGCAACTCCGATGATGCTTAGCAAGCTGATCTGAAGGTGGATGGAAAGATCGAGGCGGAGAGCGTAAAGATCGACGGCAGGAGACCAAGAAGTTTGAATCGTTTTGGTCAAAAAGGATAATCCGGATACCGGTTCCAGCCAGCGCGCAAGCAATGCGCCTGCCAGCAAGCCGAGTATGAGGAAAAGCAATAAAATCCAGCCGTTTTTCTTCATGATTCAACGCCTCTCGCCATTAATTGACACCTGTTTCCTATTATACTTAGGTTTGATTTTCATTACAATGCGCTCACGGACTCAAACCATTGCTTTTGTGTCAGAATCGTTTCCATCAAATCGCTTTGAATGGCCTGCAAATGCGATTGTGACGGCTTTTTATCGTATTCCTCAAGTCCTTTGGCGGCGGAATTGACGGACTGAATTAATTTTATGAGAAAAGCCTGTCCTTCTTTGTCCTTTACTCCTGCTTCCATCGCCTTCACACTCTCTGTCCAGCTCTGATGAGAAGCCGACCAAGCTTTAGACGCCGCCGAACTGAGCGAAGATAATTGCGGCTGTTCCAATTGTGTCAGCGTAAGCTTATCAAACATCGATACCAGCTCCGCCGTTCTGCTGAAAAAAGCTTCCGCTGCTGCTGCATCTCCGCTAAACGGAAATTGCTGCGGCACTTCAACGTCCACTTGCTTCACATAAAGCTCCATACCGCTTAATGTTTTACCAAGAGTGACCGCCTGCGCACGATCCCCTGCCAGCCCTGTGTACGCTCTATAATCGGTTCCTGTATAAAAGCCTGCCGCCGCGTTCCCGCGGCTTTGCAGGTCGGCTAGCGCCGCCTGCAGCCCCTCAGCATTACTGAATACGCCGTATTGCAGCATGTAGTAGGTTTGTACAGGAAGAGAAAGATTAGCGAAGGCACTTCCTTTGCCGGTTACCTCTCCTGCTGCTGCAGTTCCGTTTCCAGGGTTCGCACCGTTTCCTTTGCCTGCCGGGGCTTTGCCGCCTCCCTGTCCGGGGCCGGCGATGGCTCCGTCAACCGGTTTCGCGGCACCGCCTGTCCCCTCTCCAGGCCAGACTGGCGTACCTGTAAACAAATTAAGCAGCAAATAACCGAATAAAGCACCTGTTGCAAGCGCCGCCGCCACGGACAGAAACACTTTCATCCAAGAAGGCGGGGCCGAATAACGTTTGACGGTCCATTCATGCTTGCCCCTGCCATCAATCCCGGCTGTTTCCTCAGGGAATTCCTCAGCATAATAGGCTGCCCCTGCCCCAGCGCCTGCATCTGGTTGTGATTGTGGTTGTGATTGTACATCCCCTTTACGCTCAATCTCCAGCTCGGAATTGAATGAATGGTTTGATCCATCCTTGGCGGCAGCTTTGCGATTTACCGCTTTAGGCTTGGCAGAACGCTGCTCCGCTTTCTCTTGAATCTCTGGCGTACGGCTCCGGTTTTCTCTATCCTTCGGATTGTCTGTGTCGCGTATAAGCTGCTCAAGCGCGCCGACATCCTCTTGAAACGCTGTATTCCAGGGCGTAAATTCCCCGCTCATGCTATATGAATCATAGCTTTCTTTATAAATCGGAACGACTTTAGAAGCGGTCTTAGACGGTGACGCCGAAGCCGGGACTGCCGTACGGTTAACATCTTCAGCATTCCAAGGATCATGAGCATCTCCCTGTGTTCTTGTACCATTATTCTTCATCTCTTGGCGATTGCTATCTGGAAGTGGCTGTCCGCTGCGGTCGAAACGATAAGTAATGCGATTGTTGGATTTCATGTCAACTCTCTCCTTGTCCCATTCTTCTATTGCTAGTTTATGAGAGCGTTAAGAGAATTATGAGCATGAAACCGCCAAGACACCGCTGCAAAAAAAAGATGCCCGGTCCGGCGTCGTTCCGGTCGGGCATCTCCTATTTCTGTTACGCTTGTTCTTTCAACGATTTCGCAAGCGAATCGGCAACCTTCCAAATGTCGCCGGCTCCCATCGTAATGACGAGATCGCCAGGCGCAACTTTGGCCTTCAAATATTCCAGCACTTCTTCCTTCGTCGGAATGTAGGCTGTATTCGCATTGCTGTTGCTTTGAATCAGCTCTACAAGCTTGCGGGAATTGACGCCTTCAATCTGCTGCTCGCCGGCCGGCGAGTAGATATCGGTAATCACAACCTCGTCCGCTTCCGGAAATGCACGGCTGAATTGATCCAGCAGGAAAAACGTCCGTGTATAGCGCTGGGGCTGGAATACGGCAACAATCCGCTTGCCGGTCGCTTTCGCTGCGCTGATTGTCGCTTGAATTTCCGTTGGATGATGCGCGTAATCGTCAATGACGAGAATTTCATTGATCTCGCCGAGCACTTGAAAACGGCGCTTCGCTCCGCGGAATTCATGAATGGCATCAGCAACCTCCTGGAACGGCAAGCCCGCTTCCAGACAAGTAATAATCGTTGCCATTGCATTATAAACATTATGTCTGCCCGGTACGGACAGGTTAACCGTACCAAGCTTGGTCCCGCCCTTGGTCATATCGAATGCCACCTTGCGGTCGCCAAGCGTAATGTTCTCCGCTTTGTACTCCGCATCGCCTTCAATGCCGTACGTAATGAGCCGCCCGCGAGCGCCTGCATCCAGCCGAGGCAAAATTTCCGTGACGTTCTCATCATCCGCGCATACGATAGCCTTGCCGTCTTCCTTCACTTGCGACAGGAATTGAACGTAGGCTGTCTTCAGCTTTTCGAAATCGCCGTCATAGTTCTCAAGATGATCCGGCTCGATGTTCGTAACGATCGCAATGGAAGGATGATACTGCAGGAAAGAGCCATCGCTTTCATCCGCTTCAGCTACGACATATTCGCCTTTTCCAGCTTTAGCGTTCGTGCCGACATTGACAATCTCGCCGCCGATAATATAAGTCGGATCAGCCTTGCAATGCTCCATGACAAGAGCGATCATCGAGGAGGTCGTCGTCTTGCCGTGCGCACCGGCAACCGCTACTCCTTTGCCCGCATTCATAAGGCGAGCCAGCATCTGGGCGCGGTGAAGCACCGGAATGTTCAGCGCTTCCGCCGCCTTCCGCTCTACGTTGTCTCTGGACAGAGCGGTCGAATAGACGACCAGGTCTGCTCCGTTGACATGCTCCGGCTCATGACCGATATAGATTTGCGCTCCCTTAGCAGCGAGCTTCTCCGTCAGTTCTTGACGGGCGACGTCTGATCCCGTTACGGTATAGCCCATTTCGAGCATGACGCGGGCTATCGCACTCATGCCATAGCCGCCGATTCCAATGAAATGAACATGTTCTGCTGTATTCAAAGACGGTTCACCAACCTTTTTCAGATTCCGAGTTGTACAGGATGCGGGAGCGAACGTCAGCGATTAAGTATAGCGATCCGGACACAACACCCAGGTCATCATCTCCGGTCAGCTGCTGCAGCTTTTCAAGCGCTGCGCGCCAATCCGGTTCCACGATGAGCTCAAAGGCATGCGATTCGGACCGTTCGCTGCGAATCAGGTCAGCAAGCGAGCCGGCCTCACATTTGTTGCGGAAATCAGGCTCGGTCACGATAAGCGTATCCACTATTGGCAGTATATGCTTTATGACATCGCTATGATTCTTATTCTCCAGCATGCCCATCATTAGATGTAAACGATCATAGCGATAAGTCGTTTGCAGTGCCGAAGCGAGCGTTTCCGCTCCTTCGGGATTATGGGCTCCATCGAGCAAAATACGCGGCGCATGGGACACCATTTCGAGGCGTCCAGGCCATGCAGCAAGACGAAGTCCTTCTTCAAGCGCCTCGTCGTCGACGATGAGCGCGTAATATTGGCGAAGTACTTCCAGCGTCATGACTGCCACGGCTGCGTTAGTCATCTGATGAGCGCCATTAAGCGATATCGTCAGCTTCTCAATCGGACGGAAAAGTCCTTCAAAGCTGAAGCTTTGCTCATCTTCCTGTACAGACAGGCTGTTAAACTTGAACTGCTCGCCCAGCAAATAGAGCGTGCTCTTCTTGTCTGCCGCCGTCTGCTTTATCACTTCAATAAGCTCCGGCTGCGCAACCGCGCTGACGACCGGAACGCCGGCTTTAATAATTCCGGCTTTCTCTTTGGCAACTTCAGTCAGTGTACCGCCAAGACGATCCATATGGTCATGACCGATATTGGTGATGACAGAAATGACCGGCGTTACGATATTCGTAACGTCCAGACGGCCGCCAAGGCCGGTCTCCCATACGACGTAATCCGGAAATTTGACCTTCGCATAAAAGAGAATCGCAAGCGAGGTCGCCACTTCAAACATCGTCGGCGAACCGAGCTCCGTTGCCGAAATCTCTTCCACAAACGGCTTTAGCTCATTCGCAAGCGCAAGCAGCGTCTCTTCTTCGATATCTTCGCCATTGTATTGGAACCGGTTCGTAAACTTCGTGATATAAGGAGAAGTAAACGTACCTACGTCATAACCGCTTTTCATTAAAATGCTTGTCAGAAAAGCGCATGTGGAGCCCTTGCCGTTCGTACCTGCAATATGAATGAATTTCAGCCGGCGTTGCGGATTGCCCACGAGTTCCAGCAGCTTGGCAATCCGCTCCAGACCGGGACGGATTCCAAACGGAATCAGCCCGTTAATCCAATTGACAGCCTCGGCATAGGTGCGGAGCTGAGCGCCCTGCACCTCTTGTATATGGTTATCGTTCATGGTTGTCTTTCCTTCTTCCATCTCGATTCATGAACCGCCAGCGCTTAAATTAGCCGCGCAGCTCCGCTATTCTAGCCACTACTTTACTGCGTTTGTCGGCGTAATCCGCCATTTTTGCCCGCTCTTCCTCAATAACCTTGGCAGGCGCTTTCGCTACGAAGCCTTCGTTGCCAAGCTTTTTCTCAATACGCTCCACTTCATTGTTCAGCGTAGCAAGCTCTTTCTCCAGACGGGCGATTTCTTGAGAAATGTCGAGCAAGCCCGCGAGCGGCAAGTACAGCTCCGCTCCTGTTATGATTGCGGTCATCGCTTTGTCCGGTGCTGCCAGGGACAGTCCGATTTCCAGCTTGGATGTGCCGCAGAAGCGGACGATAAACTCCTCGTTGCGCTGCAGCAGCGCTTCTGCCGCTGCATCCGAAGGCTTGATCAGCAGCTCGATCTTTTTGCTCATCGGCACATTCACTTCCGCGCGAACGTTGCGTACGGAACGGATAAGATCCATCAGCAGTTCCATTTCCTTCACAGCTTCAGGAGCTTCAAGCGCTGCCTCATATACCGGCCATGGAGCAACAGTGATCGACTCGCCCTCATGCGGCAGATGCTGCCAAATCTCTTCGCTGATGAACGGCATGAACGGGTGAATCAGACGCTGCGTGCGGTCAAGCACATAAGCGAGTACGGATTGCGTCGCGCGTTTTTTCGCTTCATCGCTGCCGTACAGATTGAGCTTCGCGAACTCGATGTACCAGTCGCAAAGATCATCCCAGATGAAGTTGTACAGCAGACGGCCGGTTTCTCCGAAGTCATAGCTGTCGATCAGGCGGGTCACTTCGCGTACCGTCTCGTTCAGACGGTGAAGAATCCAGCGGTCCGCTGTGCCCAGCTCTACATTAATATTGATATCCTCGGTTTTGAAGCCTTCCAGATTCATCAGCGCAAACCGCGATGCGTTCCAGATCTTGTTCGCAAAGTTACGGGCCTGCTCCACCTTCTCCCAGCGGAAACGCAAGTCCTGGCCTGGTGTGCTGCCCGTCGAGATCATAAAGCGCATCGCGTCAGCGCCGTATTTCTCGATCACCTCAAGCGGATCAACCCCGTTGCCAAGCGACTTGGACATTTTGCGGCCTTCGGAATCGCGAACGAGACCGTGCATCAGAACATCCTTGAACGGAATTTGATCTGTAAACTCCAGACCCGTAAAGATCATGCGGGCAACCCAGAAGTAGATGATGTCATAGCCCGTTACAAGAACATTCGTAGGATAGAACCGTTTATAGTCCTCCGTCTGCTCTGGCCAGCCCAATGTAGAGAACGGCCACAGTCCGGAGCTGAACCACGTATCGAGAACGTCATTGTCTTGAGACAGATCGGAGCTGCCGCAAGACGGACATGCGGTAATGTCTTCGCGCGCCACATGCATTTCACCGCAAGCGCCGCAATACCAAGCCGGGATGCGGTGACCCCACCACAGCTGGCGGGAGATACACCAGTCGCGTACATTTTCGATCCATTGCAAATACGTTTTGTCGAAACGGTCAGGTACAAAGTGAACCCCGTTGCCCGACTTCTGAACTTCAATAGCCCGATCAGCCAGCGGCTTCATCGCAACGAACCATTGCGTGGACAAGTACGGCTCAATAACCGCTCCACTCCGCTCGCTGTGGCCAACTTGGTGCACATGATCCTCAATAAGGACGCAAACGCCCTGCTCCTGCAAGTCCTTCACAAGCTGCTTGCGGCACTCGAAACGATCCATACCGGCGTACGGGCCGGCCTCTTCGTTCATGACACCCGTCTCGTCCATCACGATAATTTGCGGCAGGTCATGGCGCAGGCCAACTTCAAAGTCATTCGGGTCGTGGGCAGGCGTAATCTTTACAGCGCCCGAACCGAATTCTTTTTCCGCATAATCATCGGCAATAATCGGAATCTCGCGGCCGGTAATCGGCAGTACGATAAGCTCTCCGATCAGATCGGCGTAGCGCTCATCTTCCGGATTTACGGCAACTGCGCTATCGCCCAGCATCGTTTCCGGACGTGTCGTCGCTACCGTAATGAAGCCTTTGCCGTTTTTGAGCGGGTACTGCAGGTGATACAGATGGCCGTTCAGCTCTTTATATTCAACCTCAATATCCGACAGCGCGGTGCGTGCAGCCGGATCCCAGTTAATAATTTTTTTGCCCCGGTAAATAAGGCCTTTCTCGTAAAAGCTGACAAATACCTCGCGAACCGCTTGGGACAAGCCTTCATCCAGCGTAAAGCGCTCACGGGAGTAATCGAGCGACAGGCCCATTTTCGCCCATTGATCGCGAATCGTATTGGCATACTGGTCCTTCCATTCCCATACCTTCTCCAGGAAAGCTTCCCGTCCCAGATCATAGCGGGTGATGCCTTGCTCGCGTAGCTTCTGCTCCACTTTCGTTTGCGTTGCTATACCCGCATGGTCCGTGCCCGGAAGCCAAAGCGCGTCGTATCCCTGCATCCGCTTGGTGCGAATGAGAATATCCTGCAGCGTAAAGTCAAGCGCATGCCCGATATGAAGCATTCCCGTTACGTTCGGCGGGGGAATGACAATCGTATACGGCTCCGCGTCAGGACGGTTGCCCGCTTTGAAAAATTGTCCCTGCTTCCAAAAGTCATACCACTTTTGCTCCGCAGTTTTCGGATCGTAGGTCGTCGGCATTGCCGGCGTCGTTTGGTTGTCGGCCATTAATTTCCATCCTCCTAATTATAAAGGCTTTGCCAGGCAAAGCCGGCTTAACAGAGTGAATCGTAAACGGTGGCCTGAAGCAGGCAAACATGCAAAAAAACCTTCCGCCCTTATAGCAAAGGACGAAAGGTTCAGCTTCCGTGGTACCACCTTTGTTCCGTGCAGAACTGCACACGGCACTCGAACAGATAACGGCTGCGGCCGGCTTGAATTGACGGTAGCGTTCTTGCCTTTAGCTTCCCGCGTCCTCCAAGCAACTCCAGGGCGACTGGTAGCAGTAACTTCCTACGGAACCTCTCAGCGCTACGGCTCCGCTCTCTGATGGCTTGGCTGCTAGCTCTTCCCCTTCAACGTCGATAAAGATAGATATACAATATTCTACCCGAATCGACTATAGAAAGTCAATGTTCGCAGCCTTAATTTCGCGTTCAATAATGGATCAAATCCGTTAGTGGCCGCCCATCATCATCTGCATTTCCGGTTTCTCCGTGCCTTCGGCATCCGAACGCTTCGGCTTTGTCAAGAGGAAGCCGAACAAGACGCCCGCTACGCCGATGCAGGTGAGAATAAGGAACGTATCGCCATAAGCTGAGGACATGACGTCCAGCGGGTTCGTGCTTGTCGTCGCATAATGCACGCTGCGGCGGGCAAGGATGGTAGCAAGGCCCGCTACCGCGAACGAAGTCATAACCTGTTGTGCAGCACCTGTCAGCGAAGTGACACGGCTTACAAGCTCAGGAGGCGCAGATTGAATAATATGCGTGTTCAGCGGCATCATCGACAAGCCCATGCCTGCGCCAAGCAGAATCAGCGGCACAATAAAGGAGCCGACGCCGGCGGTAGCCGAAATGTTCGAAAGCAGGAACGCTCCAATTGTAACGAAGGCAAGGCCCGTAATAACAAGCGGTCTTGCGCCAATCTTATCAAACAGCCTGCCGCCAATCGGCATGCAAATGGCTGCAGCAAGCGCCTGAGGCAGCAGGATCAAACCAGTCTCCAAAGCCGAATAGCCTTTAGCCGTTTGCAAGAACAGCGGGAACAGGAACAATGTGCCGAACAGCGCAATTTGCGATACCCACTGTACGATTACGCCGCGGGAGAAGTTGCCCGATTTGAACACCCGAAGCTCCAGCAGCGGCTGTTTGCGATTTAGTTCTACAATGATGAAAATAATAAGCGATACACCGCCGACAATCAAGCCTGTAAGCGTCTTGGCTGAGCCCCAGTCGGTGCCGCCCTCGCTGACGCCGTATGCCAGACCGGCAAAGGCCAGCGGTGCAAAAATCATGCCGAGAACATCAAGCTGCGGCACGGATTGACGTTGAATGACAGGCAGCGTACGAATACCGATAATAACGGCTAAAACGCCGATCGGCAGATTGATCAGGAAAATCCAGTGCCAGCTTACATATTCGACAAGCCAGCCGGACAGTACCGGACCAAGAGCCGGAGCCAGCAGCATCGGAATGCCGATCATTCCCATTACCGCACCTTGCTTGCCCGGAGGGCTGAGACGGTAAGTGAAGGCCATTGCGATTGGAGCGACCATACCGCCCCCAAGACCTTGAATAATACGGTATACGATCAATTGTTCAGCAGTAGTCGCCAATGCGCAAAGCGCAGAGCCGATCGTAAACAAAATGACAGACACTAGAAAAATTTGCTTGGCGCCGAAACGGTCGGACAGCCAGCCTGCTAACGGAATGACGGCCGATTGCGCCAAGGCATAACCGGTAACAGTCCATTGCACGAGTGTAAAGGATGCGCCGTTGAAGTCCTCACTCAGTTTGGGAAGTGCGACATTCATCGCCGTCCCGTCCAGGATGACCATGAACATCCCGACTATAATGGCGAGCAATGGCGCGATAATCGAGCGAATCGACAGGTTCGCGCTGTTTGTTGTTGCTGACATGCTTCTCTTCTCCTCCCAAATGCTTTGTCTCACAGGCTTATAGCCTACGGCAAAGTTCTTATATCTATAAGCGCATGCCTTGACCTCTCCCCGCTGCAAATATACAATGTAGTTGTCGAGAGACAGGACTGCTTATGTTTGCGGACAATTGTCCGCTGTTCGATATTACCGGACAATTGTCCGCATGTCAATATACGAATACGCATTCAATCATTAAATAATTATTAACACGCTCAAAATGTTGAAAAGGAGGGTTTGCCCATGCCTGCAGCCAGGAAGAAAAAGGACGCGATGGAAGTCAGCAAAACGATACTTCACACTGCAAAACTGTTATTTGCCGAACATGGGGTCGAGTCTGTCAGCATGCATCAAGTGGCCAAAGCTGCCAACATTGGACAAGGTACGCTGTATCGCCGTTACGCTAATAAGTCGGATTTGTGCATGGATTTGATGAAAGACAACTTCTCGACATTTGCCGCGAGCATCGATAAGCTGCTTCTTGACCAAAAAGATTCGTCTGTGCAGGAGCGCTTCACACTGACTATCCATCATTTAATCCGATTTCTGGATGATGAATTTGACTGGATTAGCGTCATTCAAGTACCCAGACATTGCGAACCTGATCAAGCGACATTTTTCAACTCGCCTCCGTATCAGTTTCTGTACCGCACCTATCAGTCGCTTTTGCTGGAAGCGCAAGAGAAGCATGAGCTGATTGAGCTGGATATTGAGTTCGTAGCCCATATGCTAATCACCAGCTTTCCGCCGGAATCCTACATGTATTTGAAAAAAGTGAAAGGCTATTCAACCGAAAGAATTGCCGCCTGTTTTTGTCAAACGTCCATTGATCCGCTGTTTTTGCCCAAATAAAAGCGTCTGCCTACTCTCTTAACTTCAATTGAGGGCGGCAGACGCTTTTTTATGTTATACATACACGGCTTTATAACTTTGGCGCTTTCGACCAGTCGGCAGCGAATTTTTCCATGCCCTGATCCGTCAATGGATGTTTGGTCAACTGCTCGATGACACTGAACGGAATGGTCGCGATATGCGCGCCTGCCATCGCAACACGGGTCACATGATCCGGGTGGCGGACCGATGCGGCAATGATTTGCGCGTCCAGCTTATGCACACGAAACAGCTCGGCAATTTTGGACACAAGCAGCACGCCGTCTTCCGAAATATCGTCCAAGCGGCCTAGAAACGGCGACACATACGTTGCACCGGCGCGAGCCGCTAGCAGCGCTTGGTTAACGGTGAAGATCAGCGTAACATTCGTTTTGACGCCTTTCTTCGTCAGGTAGCGGCAAGCTTCCAATCCGGCCAGTGTCATCGGAAGCTTAATCGTAATTTTGCTGTCGCCGCCGTTGATTTTGATCAGCTCATTCGCCTCTGTTATCATCTCCTCCGCCGACAATGCGTTTGGCGTTACTTCTGCAGACACCGATTCCACCTCCGGCACCAGTTGCAATATCTCTGCGATACGGTCCTCGAATTTGACGCCCTCTTTCGCCACTAGCGAAGGATTCGTTGTTACTCCCGACAATACGCCAATTCCGTAAGCCTTCTGGATATCTCCAATATTTGCGGTATCGATAAAAAATTTCAAAATCATTCCTCCGTCACATCGTTTTATCGTGCATGCTTATAATAAGCTTCTCCCATAAGGCGGCCGCGCATCCCGCCGCTTTCACTTTTAGACAGCTAAAAAAAGGCTTGCCCGCAATGCGGACAAACCCTTCTTTTATGTGCAGTATTGGATTAAGGAATGTACAATAGCTGACCTTCAGCAACTGCAGACTCGTTCAAGCCGTTATAGAGCAATATTTCACGCGGATTCATGCTGTATCTGACGGCGATTGATTCTAAAGTCTCGTCCCGCTGAACGATGCAGACACGGATTTTGCGGAATTCCCGTTCATCGCTTTGCTTGCCAAGGAACAAGGTTTTCCACTCAATCTCGTCACCGGAATGAGCAGCCTTGGATGAATCAACGGCCTGCTGCGCCGCTACCTGCTCTGCAGCCTCCCGTGCTGCCTGCTCTCGTTTGCTCGTCTGCAGCAGCGTCATCAGCCCGACATTAACGGCCTGCTCCGGATCTGTACCCGGCTGCTTGCTGCCGAAGCCGATGCGCAGCTCCTGCTTCTCCGCTTCTTCTGCATTCTTCGGCTCGCCTGCCGCAAACCATTGCTCATCCCGTTGCTCCTGCTCCCAAGCAGGCTCGCTCTCCTCTTCTGAGGCAAAGTCTGCATCCGCTTGAGCATCGCGAATGGCAAACTCCTCGTCCGACTGCTGCTCTGCAGCGTGAGCAAAAACGCGCTCCTCGGAATAAGGCGAACCAAACTGCGGCAAAGGCTGAGGCTGCGATGGCTGCTGTTGCAGCGGGTGAGACGGAGGCTGGGACTGCGGCTCAAACCATTGCGCAGCCGACCAGCCGGAGTCTCGCGGAGATGCAGAGATCGTAACTGCAGCCTCGCTGTCTTCCTCCCGCTCCTCATAGTCCGGCTCGTCAGCGTCCTCTTGATCGTCCTCAAAATCTTCATCGTCGTCGTCATTCTCTTCCGAGCTTGAGTCATAAAGCTCCTGCTGCGCTTGCAGCCTCGCCTGAAGCACCTGCTCATCGAAATCAGCCGTTTCCCGCTCATGAACGACAGTAATCGGCTCCTCCCGCCAAGCTTCCTCAGCCTCCGGCAGCGGCTCAACCAGAATGCCCCGCAGCGACAGAACACCGGTAATGTTAAGCGTCCTTGAGCTAAGCAGGTCGACGTCGAAATTGTCAATCTCCACGGAAATTTCGTCGAGACGGGATATCCGATTCAACGGCAGCGTAATTTCCACAGGAATCCAATGTTCCAGCGTTTGCAGCAAGGAACCTTCTGCCTGCCCTCTGTAGACACCGGTCAAGAGCAGCTGTCCCTTTAGAACCGCGTGGTCGTCCTGCTCAATGACTTGAATGCGGGGAACGAGTTCAATTTCCTCCAGCTCTTCAATAGCTGCTACTTCATCCGGTAAATGAATGCGTTCGTAGACATCAAAACGCAATCCCTTCGATTGATCTGTCACGCTTTGTCCTCCCTCCCTAATCTGAATGCTTTGGCTACTATATACATTCCCTATTATTTATATGGCAGGATTGGGAGGAGCATGACTATCATTTTGTACGGGAGCCCAGCTTGTCGCGCAGCGTCTCCAGCCAAGCAGGAGCAGGCGCCTTTGCTTCAATGGACAAGCCGGTCCACGGATGCGGAAATAACAATCGTTCACCGTGGAGCGCTTGATGCGGCAGCAGCGTACCATCACCGCCATACAGCCGGTCTCCTACTAACGGATGGCCGATATGGCTCATATGGACCCGAATTTGATGCGTGCGGCCCGTCTCCAGTTGAAGACGAACGACAGAAGCATTGCCTATTGTCTCTACCAGTTCGTAATGAGTGACCGCCTGCTCGCCATTTGGCGACACCCTCCGGCGTGAAGGCTGATGGCGGTCTTTGCCAATCGGCGCATGAATCGTTCCAGACCGGGCTGCCAGACGGCCATGAACGACGGCGATATATCGCCTGTCTATCCGCTTTGCCCGCATCGCCTCATCCAACACCCACTGAGCCAAGTCATTTTTCGAATAAAGCACCGGTCCTGACGTATCGTCATCGAGCCGGTGAATATGGCGTACGGGCAGAAGATCATTCTTCGCCAGCATATGCTGGGCGGCAGCCTCATCCAGCGTACCGCTTTGACCGGGATGCGATTCATGAACCGGCATGCCGGCCGGCTTCAAGAAAACCGCACAGAAATCATCCTCATAGAGCAGCTCAGCAAACACGGTTTCCTGCGCTCCAGAGCGGCTGGCTGCGGCCTTCCGGTAGAGCGGATCGGCAGCCCCCTTGGCAGCAGCGGGAAACGCCAGCAGCTTCAGCGCTTCGTCCTCCCGCTGTATGCCGCCTACCGAGAACAGCCGATTGATCCATTTGGCGGGAAAAGGCGCGTAATCGATCAGCCATTGGCGCATCGCATGGGAGCTTATCCCCGCTTCGGGGCTCTCCGCATTAGCTGCCGCAGCAAGGGCGGACAACCCTTCGCCATCGAGCACGAGCCATTCCTTATCTCTCCGGTATGCAAGTGTCGGCTTCATAGGCAAATTTGCCTCCTTTCAGAAAAAAGCCAGCGGCCGAACGCGCTTACGTCCTGCCGCTGGCTGTATATAAGTTGTGGTTACAGTCGGCTGAAAGCCGTGTCATGAGCAGCAATTGTCGCATCGATATCATCATCCGAGTGGACGCCGGAGACGAACATGCCTTCGAATTGCGAAGGCGCAATGCTGACACCAAGCTCCAGCATCGCCGCAAAATAAGCTTTGAATCGCTCCATATCCGATGTTTTGGCCGTATCGAAGTTAATGACGACTTTATCGGTGAAGAACGGACAAACCATCGAACCTACACGGTTAATTGTAGTGGCAATGCCGTGTTTCGCTGCGTTCTGCTCGAACCCGCGCTGAAGACGTACCGCCTGACGCTCCAGCAGCTCATAACGCTCAGGAGTCATCAGCTTCAGCGTCGTATAGCCCGCCGCCATCGCAAGCGGATTGCCCGACAGCGTTCCTGCCTGATAGATTGGACCGCTTGGCGCGATCATCTCCATGATGTGGCGTTTACCGCCGTAAGCGCCAACCGGCAAGCCGCCGCCGATCACTTTGCCGAAGCAGGTCAAATCCGGGACAATGCCGAACAGCCCTTGCGCGCATTGATAATGAACACGGAAGCCGGTCATCACCTCGTCGAAAATAAGCAGGCTGCCGTATTGCTCCGTAATGTCGCGCAGTCCCTGCAGGAAGCCAGGCAGCGGCGGAACGACGCCCATATTGCCGGCTACCGGCTCAACGATAATGCAGGCGATTTGCTCGCCAAATTTCTCAAATGCGAGTTTTACCGAATCGAGATCATTGTACGGAACCGTAATCGTCTGGGAAGCTACGCCTTCCGGAACACCCGGACTGTCCGGCAAGCCGAGTGTCGCGACACCTGAGCCCGCTTTTATAAGCAAGCTGTCGGCATGGCCATGGTACGAGCCCTCGAATTTCAAAATCATGCTGCGTTTCGTGTAGCCGCGGGCAAGGCGCAGCGCGCTCATCGTCGCTTCTGTACCGGAATTAACCATACGGACGATATCGACCGATGGCACCCGCTCGCATACGAGCTCAGCCATCAGCGTCTCCAGCTCGGTTGGCGCGCCGAAGCTCGTTCCCTTCTCTGCTGTCCGTTTGATGGCCTCAATGACTTCCGGATGAGCATGACCCATAATAAGTGGTCCCCATGAGCCGACGTAATCGATATAGCTGTTGCCGTCGATGTCATACACGCGGCTGCCTTCGCCCCGCTCCATATAGACTGGAGTAAGTCCAACGGATTTGAATGCGCGAACCGGACTGTTTACGCCCCCGGGAAGCACTTTTTTCGCCCGTTCAAACGCTTCTCTAGAACGAGTATCCTGTCTTCTGCCGATCGAATTATGGTCGCTCATCGATTATTCCTCTCCTCTAAGCCAGCGTGAAGCATCCTTCGCGTGGTAAGTGATAATCATGTCTGCGCCTGCGCGCTTCATTCCGGTCAACGTCTCCAGCACGACGCTTTTCTCATCGATCCAGCCGTTAGCCGACGCCGCTTTAACCATGGAATACTCCCCGCTTACGTTATAGGCTACAACGGGCAGGTCAAAGCTATCCTTAAGCTGTCTCACGATATCGAGATAGGCAAGAGCAGGCTTAACCATCAGCATGTCAGCACCTTCTACGACGTCGGATTCCGCTTCGCGAAGCGCCTCGCGTGAATTGGCAGGGTCCATCTGATACGTCTTGCGGTCGCCGAATTGCGGTGTCGAGTGGGCCGCTTCACGGAACGGACCGTAGAAGGACGACGCATATTTCACAGAATAAGACAGAATCGGAACATGCGTAAAGCCGGCTTCATCCAGACCGTCGCGAATCGCCGCTACGAAACCGTCCATCATGTTGGAAGGCGCGATGACGTCCGCTCCCGCTTCCGCTTGGGATACCGCTGTCCGGACGAGCAGCGCCAGCGATGCATCGTTGTCTACGACAGCCGTTCCGGTCGCTTCGTGCACATGCACAACGCCGCAGTGGCCATGATCGGTAAATTGGCATAAGCAGGTGTCCGCCATGACGATCAGTTCAGGCGCCCAGCCCTTAATCGCGCGTGTTGCTTCCTGAACGATGCCATTCGGATCGTACGCGGAAGAACCCTCTGCATCCTTATGATCCGGAACGCCAAACAGCATGATCGCTTGAATGCCCAGCGAGACGATATCGCGGATTTCCGCTTCCAGCAGATCCATCGACAGATGATAAACACCAGGCATCGATGCGATCTCTTCGCGGATATTGGCACCATAGGTTACGAAAATCGGATAAATGAAATCATTTGCGGTCAATACCGTTTCCCGCACGAGGTTGCGCATGGCCCCCGATTGGCGCAGTCTGCGATGTCGAACGATAGGAAATGCCATAGTTATTCCTCCTCCTAGTTCCTTGCCTTATATAGTGTTATATAGTTATAGGATGCATCATTTTGCTGCAGCCTTCGAATAGATAATCATAATGACGTGACGTTATACGAGCTTGCTTGCCTGATGCTGCGTCAACGCCTCAATCAAGGAAGCAATCGTCGCCTCTTGCGGCTCAATCGTTACCTGCAGGCCCGCAGCCTCGGCTGTCTGGGTCGTCAACGGTCCAATGGAAGCAATGTCAACGCCATTGAGAGCAGCAACCGGATCATCGATGCCGTTGCGTCGTAATATTTCCAGCAGATTCGCCACCGTAGAAGAGCTTGTGAAGGCGACAACATGAATTTGCCGCTCGCGAATCCATTCCAGCGCCTGATCATCCTGCGTATCAGCCAGAGCGGTCTCATACACATCAGCTTGCACAGTCTGCAATCCGCGGGCTTCAAGCTCCCGGGGCAATACTTCGCGGGCTAGATCACCGCGCGGCAGCAAAGCAATCTGGCCGGGTGCAAGCTTGTCCTCCAGCTGCTCCAGCAAGCCTTCCGCCTGAAACTTGGCCGGAAGCTCCTCTACCGCTAATCCCCGATCGGCAAGCGCCTCGGCTGTTTTAGGACCTACAGCAGCAATCCGGGCTTTGTTGAAGCGGCGAATATCGATGCCAAACCTGCGCAGCCAGCGGAAAAAGTAGTCCACACCGTTGACGCTTGTGAAGCAAATCCAGTCGTATCGCTCCGCTTGCTCGAATGCATCCCGAAGGGCTTGTACTTTCGCCGGCTCTGAAGGCTCGCGAATATCAATGACCGGATATTCACAAGGCTCGCCGCCCAGCTCCTCAATCAGGTCTGCCAGCTCGCTTGCCTGCGATCTCGCCCGGGTGACCAGAACACGCACGCCAAACAGCGGCTTGCGCTCATACCATTGCAGCTTCTCGCGCTGCAGGACAACGTCGCCCACGACAATAACAGCCGGCGGCTGAAAATTCGCTTCCTTCACAATGCGCTCGATTGATTCCAGCGTGCCGACTATCGTCCGCTGCTCCACACGCGTACCCCAGCGGATCAAAGCGACCGGTGTATCGGCTCTCTTGCCATGCCGGATCAGCTGCTCGGCGATATAGCCGATTTTGGCAACGCCCATCAAGAAAATAAGCGTGCCCGTAGCGTTCGTCACTTTATCCCAATGAATTGATTTATCCAGCTTATCAGGGCTTTCATGCCCCGTTACGATGGACAGGGAGGAAGCAAGATCACGGTGCGTGACAGGAATACCCGCGTAGGCAGGTACTGCTATCGCCGAGGTGATGCCTGGCACAATTTCAAATTCAACGCCGTTAGCTCTTAGCAGCTCTGCTTCTTCGCCAACCCGGCCAAAAATCGTCGGGTCGCCGCCCTTCAGCCTCGTTACATTTTTGCCTTGCAGCGCCAAATCAACGAGAAGCTGGTTAATTTCCTCCTGCTTCATCGTATGGCGGTCAGGCAGTTTGCCGACATAGATTTTTTCCGCACCGGGCTTCAAGTGCCGCAGCAAACGCGGACTAGCCAGCCGGTCATAGACGACAACGTCGCTGCGCTTCAAGCATTCCAATCCGCGAACGGTAATAAGCTTAGGATCGCCAGGACCTGCCCCAACCAGATAGACAATCCCTTTATCCCGTTCGCCAGCTAAAGTCTTCTCTTCCCCATACCCCATCTGCTATCCCTCGATTTCTGCCAAAATCCGGTCTGCGCCTCTTGCCGAGAGCGCCGCCGCAACATCCCGGCCCAATTGCTCGGGATCGCTGCCCCGCAGCATTTCCTTCAACAGCACCGAGCCATCGGGTGTGCCAACGATGCCCGTAAGCTCCAGCTCCAAGGCTGCCGAATCCGTGCTCATCTGCCGTACCGTTGCATAAGCGCCGATCGGAATTTGGCAGCCGCCGTTCAGCGCGCCTAGAAAGCTTCGCTCTGCCCGAACCGCCAGCGAAGTCTCTTCATCATTATAAAGCGACAACAGCTCGCGTACGGCAGAATCGTCTTCGCGGCATTCAATGCCGAGCGCGCCTTGTCCGACTGCCGGAACGGATACGTCCACCGGAATCTTAGTCGATATCCGATCATCCCAGCCCATGCGCGTCATGCCAGCCGTTGCCAAGACAATCGCATCAAAGCCCTCGGTCTCCAGCTTGCGGATACGGGAGTCGATGTTGCCGCGAACGGACTCCAATTGAAGATCAGGTCTGGCATTCTTCAACTGGCAGGAACGGCGAAGGCTGCTTGTGCCGACTCTGGCGCCCTTCGGCAAATCGTCAAGAGATGAGCCGTCCTTCATAATCAGGCAGTCACGCGGATCGACCCGCTTCGGAACCGCTCCGTTCATCAATCCTTCCTGCAGCTCGTAAGGCATATCCTTCATGCTATGAACGGCAAGGTCAATCTCGCCGTCAAGGAGAGCTTGCTCGATTTCTTTGACGAACAACCCTTTTCCGCCGACCTTGGAGAGCGTCACATCGAGAATGCGATCGCCTTTCGTAACGATTTTGCGAATTTCAAAGGAATAGCCAAGGCCGTGCTTATCGCTAATACGCTTGAGCTCATCAATTACTTGGCCAGTCTGCGTCAGCGCAAGCGCGCTTTGCCTTGTACCTACTACGATCGTGCGCTGTCCGTTATTTGTCGTTTCCATTATGTAACCCCTCCGTTATCAACTTCTGAAGCCGTTCCAGCCAAGCATCCAAATCTTCATCGCCTTCTTGCATGCGAGGTGCTTCTGCCGCAGCGAGCCGCAGCAGCTCATGCCTCTCTTGCGGGTCTTCTACAGCCGCCTTGGCCCGTTCTCTCAACCCGCGAAGCCTTTGAACTGCAGCCTCATATTCATCTCCATAGGCTTGCTCCAGCTCGCCCCTTATTCTTGCAGCAAGCGCAGGACTTGCGCCGCTTGCCGATACGGCAAGCAATAAGTCTCCCCGGCGTACAACAGCGGGATTGGCAAAATCAGAGCCGGCCGCATCATCGGCAATATTCGCCCATGCTCCGGCACGCCGGCCATCCTCAGCGGCGGCTTGATTCAACAAGGCGTCATCCGTTGCAGCGAATAGCAGCCGTGCCCCTCTGGCGTCCTCGGCTTGATAAGGCCTTGCAGACGCTTGAATGATACCGTCCTTAGCAAGAGCTTGCAGACGCGGCGTCAAGACCGGACTTATCAGTACGACGCTATCGGCACCAGCCTCCAGCAGCGCTAGCGTCTTGCGTTCTGCAATACGTCCGCCGCCTACGATCACGACTTTCTCTCCGCGAAGCTGCAGCATCACCGGGTACATGACAAGCCCCCTCTATCTATGTCGACAGGCATTTATCTTTTGCTTTAATGAAAAGCAGATATAAAGTTGGACAATAAATTAAGAATAAGGACGAAGAAAGCCAGCACATGCAGCCGGGCAAGCTGAGTGCCCGGACGATTCAGCATCGCACGCTGAACAACGTAAATAATATACATGACGAGCGCAGCGAACGATGAGACAACCTTCCAGTCCAGCAGCAGAGATGTCTGGCCTTCGATCAGCAGCAGCGTTACCGCTACGGATAAAGACATCGCCAGCAGCGGCACCCCGATAATGATCGCACGGTCGGAATACCGCTCGATCGTATCCAGACTTGGAAAGCGCCGCACATATTTCGACCATCGCTTGTCCTTCAGCTGCTGATGAAGAAACAGGTACATCCCGGCAAAAATCGATCCTACTGTAAGCGCCGCATATGCGCATAGGATAAGGCTGATATGAACGAACAGCAGCTCGCGCATCGTCGAGGACAATGCCATGCGTGATTCTTCCCCGGGACGGCTGTACATATTAAGCGCCAATACGGCGAAACCGACAATATTGACTAAAAAGACGATAAACTCGATTTTGAAAAACCGGCTGATAACAAGCGATATGGTGACGAGCAGCCATGAAAATCCCAGCCAATATTCAAAGGTTGAGATAGACGTCATCTCAAGATGGGTAAAAATCCGAATAACAAGAAAGACAGTTTGTAATATCCACACAAAAATAAGGAGCCCTGTTCCGATCCGTTTCGCTCTCCGGTTCGCATCCATGAAATCGGAGAAGTAAAACAAAAGGCTCAGGGCGTACATATAAAGTATCGTGTCATACAGCCAATTTTGCGTTCCCATAAGCGCCTCCACGCTGCGCTCCTTTTAAAGTGAGGAGCGCTCTACCTAGTGACGGACGCCAGCGATGGCGCTGCCCCGCGTACAGGCGCTTTGTTCTTCAGCGCTTCGGCCGCGGCTATCGTATCGTTCGCCGCTTGAAGCTCCGCTTGCTTCTGAGCAAGCTGCTCCTCGAGCGCAAATATTTTTACGAACATATCCATCGCTTCGTCCGCATGCTTCTCTCCGGCCATCTCTTTAATCCGTAAGATCGGATCCTGCATCATTTGATTGACGATGCTTTTCGTCAGCTTGCCGATGACCTTCAGCTCATGCTCATCGAGGTCAGGCAGTTTGTTCCGCATGCTTGCCATGGTATCCTCATGAATATCGGCAGCTTTCGTCTGCAGGGCACGGATGAGCGGAACGACACCAAGCGTACGGTACCATTGAGCGAAAACTTCAATCTCGAACTCAATCATCGGCTCGATCTTCGCTGCTTCCGCACGGCGATGCTCCAGGTTGCTCTCCACGATGCCCTCCAAATCGTCGATATCGTACAAGAATACATTTTCAACTGCAGCAATCGCCGGATCTAAGTCTCGAGGCACCGCAATATCAATCATAAACAGCGGCTTCGACTTGCGGCGCTTCATTGCAGCAGCTACCGCAGCACGGTCCAGTACGTAGCCTTCAGCTCCGGTAGAGCTGATTACGATATCCGCCTCATGCAGCTTGGCTGCTGCTTCCTCTATCGAGTAAGGAACGCCATTGAACTTGTCCGCCAATTGGGCCGCACGCTCAAAGGTGCGGTTGGCGACAATAACCTGAGTAGCGCCGTTGGCGTACAGATGCTTAGCCGTCAGCTCGCCGGTCTCGCCCGCCCCGATAATCATGACGGTCTTCTTGTTGAACTGCCCGAAGATCCGTTTGCCCAGCTCCACAGCCGCATAACTTACCGAGACAGCCGATTCGCCGATTGTCGTGACCGAATGCGCTTTTTTCGCCATCGTAATCGATTGCTTGAACAGCATATTAAAAAGCGTGCCCGTCGTCTTCTCTTGCTGGGCAAGCGCAAACGCATCCTTAACCTGACCGAGAATTTGCGTCTCTCCGATTACCATGGAGTCTAGTCCGCTCGTTACCCGGAACAGATGCTCGATGGCCTTATCGTCCTCATACATATAGAGATGGTTCGTGAACTGCTGTCTTGGCAGCTTGAACCATTGCTCCATAAAGCTGCGGATATAATGGCCGCATAAATGATGGCGATCGACTACTGCATACAGCTCGGTACGATTGCAGGTCGCCACAATGACACATTCCATAATGCTGCTAGTCTGCTTCAGCTGCTTCAACGCTTGTTGCATTTCTTTTTCCGCGATGGCGAATCTCTCCCTTACTTCTACGGGAGCCGTCCGATAGTTCAGTCCGACTACGATAATGTGCATGCGCGATCACCTGCCTTTCCTTTTATATATCATACGAATAATAAGCAAATTTCATTAACGCATCGTTTGTCAATCGTAATTATAGCATAGTTCGACAACCATATTGGATGCATTTATGAATAATGTTTGAAAAACTGATTCTCATTATTCCCATTTCACACAAAGAAATAACCATGGACGCTCCCGCCGCTTAACGCGCAGAATCGTCTATGGTTATTTGATATCAATCATTGCGGGCTATTAGACTAGCTCGGTTTGTTTCATTGCCGGTTCTTCCACTTGCAATTCGCCCATGCCGCGAACAAGCTTCTTGGCATGCGTCTTCGTCGGTTTCAGCACTGCGATCATATAATCAATTGCAAGCTGCGGATCCACGGTTTCACCGCAGGTATAACAGTCAAGAGCGGCAAATCCTCTCTCAGGATACGTGTGAATGGAGAGATGGCTCTCCGACAACAGTACGAGCACCGTTGCGCCTTGAGGTTCAAATTGCTTCGATTGCACAGACATTACAGTAGCGCCGCATGCATCAGCAGCCTCCACCATTTGGGCTTGCAAAAATTCAGCGTTGTTCAGCAGATCAAAATCTACACCCCAAGCGTCAACAGCAACGTGTCTTCCGAAAGTTGAATATTCCATCTTCCGGTCCCCCTTCCTAGGAATAAAATGTTTAAAAATTTCATCCGCTAGGACCTACGTCATTCACTTCCCGAGGGAATACTCTCTCGCAACATAAACATGTCCTGAGTGAATCCTGGTTCCTAATTTGACTAGAACAGTGTTTTCGACGAGATTAAAAGTAACATCTATTAGGCGGAAAAGCAACTGCTTTTTTAGATCAGGATTGATTTGGATATTGCCGCCCCGATGCCCGTATATAACGTATGAGGACCGGGGCGGATCGGTACCCGGATCCGGTATTAGCCAGCCATTAAATTTTTCGTATCATCCGGGCTGTACACGGAGATGTGGTCGACCTTGTTTGTCGATGCCGGGATAACAAATTTCAGCTGATATTGCTTGTTTACGTTGTACGTGTAAATATGGTCATCGCCGTTCACTGTTGTTTCGTCCGCTTTGCCGAGGGCGGATTCGATATTTTTCAGCGTGAGGCTGTGCAGATCCTTCGAATAGGATCTGACGTCGAACACGACCATGCCTTTGTTGTATCCAAATGTGATGCCCCGTTTCTTATACTCTGCATACATGCCTTTTCCAGCGGAGTCATTGTGGTCTGCCTTGCCCCATACTTTCTCAATATCGTCATATAGCGAGGTATGAGCCGCGTAGCTGCAGCCAGGCACCTTCCCTTCCTTCGCTAATTCAAAAATTTTGCCCACCGCAAGCTTGGACTCGTCTTTTCCGCCATTTTGTTGACCGCTTTGCGGCTTGCTCGTCGGCTTGCTTCCCGTGTGTACACCATTCCCGCCGTTATTCGTATTATTGCTGTTGTTGGCTGGAGGTGAAGTCACCTGTGATACTGGCGGCTGAGTTGCGGAATCGCCTGGTGCGTTCGTTGGCTGATTTCCCGCGCTGCCTGTACTGTTATTGCCGCTGCATGCTGACAAAGCTAATGCCAATACGGCAGTCCCTCCAAAAATCGCCAATTTTCTTGTATAGTTCCGAGCCTGTTTGTCCATCTGCTGCATCTCCTTTAAAATTCTAAGTTGTATTTGCTTCATCGGCAGCGTGACACTGTCATGAGATTGGACTGCTTTTCTTCGCAAAAGGTTGCAGTTCTCTCTATTATATAATTGTCCACATCGTGGAAAATGAAACAGGGCTTGTCCGGACGCAGCCATAAAAAAAAGAGCCGCATCCTATGCGGCCCTTCTCTTCAATTTATTAGGCTTCCAGAACAAACAGCTTGCGTGTCTGCTCCTGCAGCCGCTCGTCGATGGCGGCGATTTGCACCGGATCACTAGCCTGGTTGCGCAGGTCAAGCAGCTCGTTAATGGCGTTCTGAACGATCTCGATATCCCGCTCAATTAAACGGCTGCGATACACCCTCTCCAGCTGGCCGATCGTATCCTTGTACTCGAACACGACTCTGGTGCCGGAGGCGCTAGTCTCCAATATGCGGCGGACATTGCCATTCGTATAGTGGTAGATCATCGTATAATGACTATAAATGCGATTGACAATTGCGTCGCCATGGAAAGCCGCTACAGCTTTGCGCATGGCATTGGTCAGCTTAGGATGAACAAGGCGGCAGGAAAGCTCACACACGTAACGGTCTTGTTGACGCTCGAACGTCAACCATACCTTTTCCCTCCCTGCTACGTCTTCGAGAACCATCTCCTGATTGCCGTTATCGAGCACCAGCACTTGAAGCTCAAGCTGTTGATCATCGAAAAAACGGACAAACCGGGACATCTCATCCATCGTTAGCTGCAGTTTGGCGTTTACATACTCCGTGGCTAGCCGCTGAGCCATACAAATCTCCTCAATTCTTTGAAGTGCACAACTTCAAAGTCCACCCAGGGACGGGAAGGGCGTTTAAGTTTGCTTAAGTATAGTATACGTGATTAGTGCGTTTTATTCCTGCTCTTCAGCCCTGATATTCCCGCATATTTGTGAAAAAACCGAAGCATTCCACGACGTGGCTAACCTTTTTTAATAAATTCTCAATATTAAGCTTGAAGATGCTGCGTTAGCTTCCTGATGTGCCAGTTGCTTCCGTAATGACGGCCCAAAGCTCGTCCCGGCCAAGCCCTGTCTCCGAGGAGAATTTGACGAAGCGGTCACGCGGATCGACCTCAAGCGTTTCCCTGATCACTTTCAAATGCTTGTCCCATTTGCTTTTCGGAATTTTATCAGCCTTGGTCGCTACGATGCAAGTCGGAATGTTAAAGTGCTTCAGCCAATGGTACATCAGCACATCATCCTTAGACGGCGCATGGCGGATGTCGATAATGAGCAATTGAAGCTTCAACTGCTCGCGGTCGCGAATATAAGTCTCAATCATTTGACCAAACTGCTCGCGCTGCGTCTTGGATACTTTAGCATAGCCATAGCCCGGAAAATCGACAAAATAGACCATGTCATTCACGCGGTAGTAGTTAAGCTGCTGGGTTTTGCCCGGCTGCGAGCTCGTCCTGGCCAAGTTTTTGCGCATAATCATTTTATTGATCAGCGACGATTTCCCGACATTGGAACGCCCTGCCAGAGCGATCTCCGGCAAGGCGTCATCGGGGTATTGATGAGGCTGTACTGCACTTATAATAAAATCTGCTTGTGTAATCTTCATAATATCGGTGATCCTGCTTTCTCTTCCGTAGTAGCCGGCAGCAATGCATGCTGGAGCACTTCGTCCATATGGGCAACTGGCACAAAAGTCAGCTCGCTTCGCACGCTGTCCGGAATATCGCGCAGATCCCGCTCATTTTCTTTTGGCATCAGCACTTTAGTAATGCCTGCGCGATGCGCTGCAAGCGACTTTTCCTTCAAACCGCCAATCGGCAGCACACGGCCGCGAAGCGTAATTTCGCCCGTCATCGCGACTTCCTTCGATACCCGGCGGCCAGTTAAAGCGGAAATTAGCGCCGTTGCCATCGTAATGCCTGCCGAAGGGCCATCCTTCGGAATCGCTCCCTCAGGGATATGAATATGAATGTCGTTCTTCTCGTGGAAGCTCGGATCGATATTCAGCTCCAGCGATTTCGAGCGGGTAAAACTGAATGCGGCTTGCGCCGATTCCTTCATTACATCACCCAGCTTGCCTGTCAGCGTCAGCTTGCCGCTGCCCGGCATGACCGTAACCTCGATGACGAGCGTATCGCCGCCAACCTCAGTCCAAGCAAGCCCTGTTACTGCGCCTACCTGATCCTCGAGCTCAGCCATTCCGTACCGGAATCTCGCTGGTCCAAGCCATTCCTTGAGCAAATCCTCATCAACGACGAGAGCTGGCTTCAATGCCGGTGCTGCGGCTTCCTCTCCCTGAGAGGAACCGAATGCCGCTTCGAGCGTATTCAACGTCGGATCATCCTGCTCAAGCTGAGCAGCCCCGTCTGCTTCAGCTCCGGCAGCTGTTGAACGTTCCTGGCTGTCATTTGAAGCAACGATGTGCTTGGCTGCCTTACGGCAAAGCGCTGCGATCTGCTGCTCCAAATTCCGCACGCCGGACTCCCTCGTATACTCGCGTATCAGCTGCAGCAGCACATCTTCGCCAACTTCGAGCTGAGCTTCCGCCAAGCCGTGCTCCTTCTTCTGCTTAGGCAGCAAGTAGCGGCTGGCGATTTGAAGCTTTTCGAGTTCCGTGTAGCCGGGAATATAGAGCACTTCCATCCGGTCCAGCAGAGGACGCGGAATGTTCTGCATCACATTGGCCGTCGTAATAAACATAACGTTGGATAAGTCAAAAGGCACTTCGACAAAATGATCGCTGAACGTGCTGTTCTGCTCAGGGTCCAGCACCTCAAGCAGTGCGGAAGACGGGTCGCCGCGGAAATCCATCGCCATCTTGTCGATCTCATCGAGCAAGAAGACCGGATTCAGCGAGCCTGCCGTTTTCATTCCTTGAATAATGCGGCCCGGCATTGCGCCGACATAGGTTCTGCGATGTCCGCGAATTTCCGCTTCATCGCGCACGCCGCCCAGAGAAATCCGGACAAACTTGCGGTCAAGCGATTTCGCAATCGAACGGGCTAGCGAGGTTTTGCCGACCCCCGGCGGGCCAACAAGACAAAGGATCGGGCCTTTCATTTTGCGGACAAGCTGCTGTACCGCCAAATATTCCAGCACGCGTTCCTTCGGCTTTTCCAAGCCGTAATGATCGTCGTTCAGAATCTCTTCCGCTTTGGCGAGACTGAGGTCATCCTCCGTCAGCTTGTTCCAAGGCAAAGCAAGCAGCCAGTCGATGTAGTTGCGGATGACGCCGCCTTCCGCGGAGCTTGCCGGCATCTTTTCCAGCCGATCGATTTCTTTCTCGATCTTCTCCTTTACAGACTCCGGAACGCCCGCTTCTGCCAGCTGGTTTCTCAGCTCCTCGACTTCTCCGGCTCTTCCTTCCTTCTCGCCAAGCTCTTTCTGAATCGCCTTCATCTGTTCACGCAAATAATATTCCTTCTGCGTCTTCTCCATCTGCTTCTTCACACGCTGGCTGATCTTGCGTTCAAGCTCCAGCACCTCGCGTTCGTTGTTCAGCAGATCGAGCAGCCGCTCCAGCCGTTCGCGAACGTCAACCGTCTCCAAAATATCCTGTTTATCTTTAATCTTTAAGGATAAATGGCTCGTAATGACGTCGGCCAAACGGCCCGGCTCGTCGATATCGGATACGGCAGCATGCGTCTCCGGCGTAACCTTCTTCGATAACGAAATATAATGCTCGAATTGGCTGAGCACGGAGCGCATGAGCGCATCCACTTCCGGATCATCCGTCTCCTGCTCCGGCAATTCTTTGACCGACACCTCGTAAAATTCGTCATTCGCAACATAATCGACGATCTCTGCGCGGCTTACCCCTTCTACCAGCACCCGGATTGTACCGTTTGGCAGCTTCAACATTTGACGCACGCGGGCTATCGTTCCGATTCGGTAAATATCCTCCTCGGTTGGCTCCTCGATATTGACTTCGGATTGCGAGCAGAGCAAAATCATATGATCGTCAATCATCGACTTTTCCAGCGCCCGCACCGATTTATCTCTGCCTACATCCAGATGGAGCACCATGCTGGGATATACGAGCAATCCCCTTAATGGGAGCAAGGGCAGTCGACGGGTTTTCGTTTTAGCGGATCCCAAACCAGCACCTCCAAAAATTCTGTCTACCCTATTTTATCATTCCGCGGAATCCGCCTGCAAATAGGGAACACCCGTCGGGATAAAAAGGTCTGTTGCAACATGCCCTTCTACATCTTCGACGGCTGTCTCTCCTACCGGGAATACGTAGTTGAACACTTCATCCACACGATCAACCGGAATGACCTTCAAGCCTTGCAGATCAGCGAAAATCGCCTGCCAGTTCTCTCGCGGAATAATGACCGTATTGGCTCCAGCCTGGAAGGCAGCCTCTACTTTCGCCAATACGCCGCCAACCGGCTTCACATTGCCATGGATGCCAACCTCACCGGTCATCGCCAGCTTATTGTCAATCGGAATTTCCCGGATCGCAGATGCAATAGCCGTTGCCATCGCAACACCAGCGGAAGGCCCGTCTATCGGCGTACCGCCCGGGAAGTTGATATGCAGATCATAATCCTGCGGCTTGAGGCCGTAACGGCGCAGCATCGTCAGCACATTCTCTACCGAGCCTTTCGCCATGCTTTTCCGGCGCAGCGTTCTTGCGCCTCCGCCCAGCTCTTCTTCATCAACGACACCGGTTATCGTAAATTGGCCGCGACCGGAAGGAGCAGCGATTGCGCTTACCTCGATTTCAAGCAGCGTCCCCATATTCGGCCCGTAGACAGCAAGGCCATTGACGAAGCCGATCTGCGGCGCATTTGGCACTTTGCGGTCAGGACGCGGAGGAATCTGGCTGCTGTTGACAACCCATTCCACATCGGCCGCTGTGATGGAATCCCTCTTCTCAGACAGGGCTACACCAGCTGCTAGCTGAATAACGTTTACAGCTTCCCGCCCGTTTGTCGCATAGCGCTCTACAACCTCAACCGCTTCCGGGCAAGGCGCAAAGCCGATTTTCTTGACCGCATTCTGAGCGATCATCGAAATCTCTCCTGGCAGAAGCGGGCGGAAAAATACCTCCATGCAGCGCGAGCGGATCGCTGGCGGCAAATCTTGAGGCGATCTAGTCGTTGCGCCTACAAGCCGGAAATCGGCAGGCAAGCCGTTTTGAAAAATATCGTGAATATAGATCGGAATATTCGCATCTTCCGAGTTGTAATAAGCGCTCTCCAGAAATACTTTGCGATCCTCCAGCACTTTTAACAGCTTATTCATTTGCACCGGATGCAATTCCCCGATTTCATCAATAAAGAGAATGCCGCCATGCGCCTTCGTCACCGCACCCGGCTTCGGCTGCGGGATGCCTGCAACGCCCATCGCCCCGGCTCCCTGATAGATCGGATCATGAACAGAACCGATTAGCGGATCGGCAATGCCCCGCTCGTCAAAGCGTGCTGTCGTCGCATCGATTTCGGTAAACTTCGCTTCCTGCAGAAACGGAGAAGTTGGGTTCTTCTTCGCTTCCTCCAGCACAACGCGAGCCGCTGCCGTCTTCCCGACGCCCGGAGGCCCGTATATAATGACATGCTGCGGATTGGCGCTGCACAGCGCAGCCTTAAGCGCGCGCAAGCCGTCCACTTGTCCGACGATATCCTGCATCGCTTGCGGACGAGTTTTCTCGGCAAGCGGCTTGGTCAGCGAGATGGAGCGCAGCTTTCTCAGCTTATCCATCTCCTTGCGCGATTCCCGGTCGACCGCTGAACGGTTCGTCTTCTGGTTGCGCAGCAAATTCCAGAAATAAAGCCCAATAACGACAGCAAAAAAAACTTGAATCAACATCAATACAATACTTAAATTCATCGGTTATCCGCTCCTCATAAAAAAGCTTTCCTGTGCACGACGGCAATAGAGTTCGTAATTGCTAGTATTGCCTCCTCTATCCGGGAATAACCGCCAACGCCATTTTTTCCTTTTATGAAAACGAATAACTTGAATTTGCAAAAAAGAGACGCCCTCCTTCATCCGAAGATGACAGCAGAACGCCTCTCTTATGGATTAAGCGTGCGTATGATGCTTGCGGCCAGGAATTTCGCCTGTTTCCTCAAACACGCGCACAATCTCATCGATTTCTTTTTTCAATTCGTTAAGCAGCTCCGCTTCCGGCACTTTACGAATCATTTCTCCGTAACGGAAAAGCATACCCTCGCCACGTGCACCGGCGATGCCGATGTCGGCCTCCCGGGCTTCGCCAGGGCCGTTAACCGCACAGCCAAGAACAGAAACCTTGATAGGCACCTTGATCTTGGAGATGTATTCTTCGACCTCATTGGCGATCGAGAACAGATCAATATCCAGACGGCCGCAGGTTGGACAAGAAACGAGCGTTGCCGCATTCGTGATCAGTCCAAACGTCTTAAGCAGTTCGCGCGCGACCTTAACTTCCTCAACCGGATCGGCACTGAGACTAATCCGGACGGTGTTGCCGATACCAAGCGCCAGCAGCGCGCCGATGCCTGCCGAGCTCTTGATCGTACCGGTATGAAGTGTGCCGGCTTCCGTGATACCTAGGTGAAGCGGATACTTGATCTGCTTGGCAGCCATGCTGTAAGCCGCAATCGCCATCGGTACGTCGGAAGCTTTCAGTGACACGATAATATCGTGGAAGTCCAGCTCCTCAAGGATACCAATATGGAACAATGCGCTCTCTACCATAGCTTCCGGAGTCGGATAACCGTATTTCTCCAGCAAATGGTTTTCCAGCGAGCCTGCGTTTACGCCGATCCGAATCGGAATGCCGCGTTCCTTACACGCCTTAACAACTGCTTCGACCTTCTCGCGGCGGCCGATGTTGCCGGGATTGATACGCACTTTATCGATGCCGTTCTCAATGGCGGCAAGAGCAAGCCGGTAATCGAAATGAATGTCCGCAACGAGCGGGATATGAATCCGTTTCTTAATTTCCTTAATGGCTTCCGCTGCTTCCTTGTTGTTCACTGTTACCCGGACAATCTGGCAGCCGGCTTCCTCAAGACGAAGAATTTCGGCGACCGTTGCCTCAACGTCAGCGGTCTTGGTCGTACACATGCTCTGGATGATGACTTCGTCGCTGCCGCCAATGGTCAAGTTACCGACTTTGACCGGCACCGTGTCTTTACGCGTATACATCAATGATCTCTCCCATGAACGTCAAATTCCACCCTACAGCGTTAAATTACATGCGGCAGATGCCGCGCGCCTAGGGTGGACTTTTGACGGTAATGATTGTAGATTAGGCGCTTTCTTCCTTCTTCTTGCCTTTTTTGGCGGATAGCTCAGGCATGATTTTGTCTTGTACCGATTTCTCAGTAATGAGACAAGTGCTCACGTCATCGCGGGAAGGCACCTCGTACATCACTTCAAGCATAATGCCCTCGATGATCGCACGCAAGCCGCGAGCGCCGGTGTTCCGCTTAATCGCTTCTTTCGCGATCGCTTCAAGCGCGGCAGGCTCGAAATCAAGCTTGACGTTGTCCATCTCCAGCAGTTTTTGATATTGCTTCACGAGCGCGTTTTTCGGCTCGGAGAGAATGCGCATGAGCGCTTCCTCATCAAGCGGCTCCAGCGTAGAGATAACTGGAAGACGGCCGACGAATTCCGGAATGAGGCCGAATTTCAGCAGGTCCTCAGGCAGTACCATCGACAGGTATTCACCTGGCTTCAGATCTTTCGTCAACTCGCCGTTCGAGCTAAAGCCGATCACTTTTTTGCCGATACGGCGTTTGATCAGCTGCTCCAGCCCGTCGAACGCGCCGCCGCAGATGAACAAAATGTTCGTCGTATCGATTTGGATAAACTCTTGATGCGGATGCTTGCGCCCGCCTTGCGGCGGAACCGAGGCAACCGTACCTTCGAGAATTTTGAGCAGCGCTTGCTGCACGCCTTCGCCCGAAACGTCGCGGGTAATCGAAGGGTTTTCGGATTTGCGGGCTACTTTATCGATCTCGTCAATATAAATAATGCCGCGTTCCGCTTTCTCCACATCATAATCAGCAGCTTGGATCAGCTTGAGCAAAATGTTCTCTACATCCTCGCCGACATAACCGGCTTCCGTGAGCGACGTCGCGTCTGCAATCGCAAACGGCACGTTCAAAATTTTGGCCATCGTCTGTGCAAGCAGCGTCTTGCCGGAGCCCGTAGGACCTACGAGCAGGATGTTGCTCTTTTGAAGCTCAACATCTTCAATTTTGCTGCCGGAGTTAACGCGTTTGTAGTGGTTATATACCGCTACGGACAGCGACTTCTTCGCAAATTCCTGACCGATTACATACGAATCCAGAATGGCACGGATGTCCTTCGGTTTAGGAATATCTTTCAGATCAAGCTCTTCCTCATGGCCGAGCTCCTCTTCCACGATTTCCGTGCAAAGCTCGATACATTCATCGCATATATATACGCCGGGACCGGCAACCAACTTGCGTACTTGCTCCTGCGATTTGCCGCAGAACGAGCATTTCAATTGGCCCTTTTCGTCATTGAATTTAAACATGGTATCACCCCTTCAATTAAATCGATACCGGAGATGTAATCACCTTGTCGATCAAACCGTAATTCAACGCTTCCTCTGCGCTCAAAAAATTGTCGCGATCGGTATCGCGTTCGATTTTTTCGTACGGCTGGCCGGTACGTTCTACGTAAATCTGGTTCAGCTTTTCTTTCGTTTTCAAAATCCAGTCGGCGTGGATTTTAATATCCGACGCTTGACCGCGAACGCCGCCGAGCGGCTGGTGAATCATAACTTCCGCGTTCGGAAGCGCAAAACGTTTGCCTTTGGCGCCTGCAGTCAACAGCAGGGAGCCCATGCTTGCCGCCATGCCCATGCAAATCGTCGACACATCCGGCTTAATATATTGCATCGTATCAAAAATGCCCATGCCGGCTGTTACACTGCCGCCCGGGGAATTAATGTACAGATGAATGTCTTTCTCTGGATCGTCGGCCGCCAGGAAAAGCAGCTGCGCGATAATGGAGTTTGCTACGTCATCATCAATGGCGCTCCCGAGAAAAATAATGCGGTCCTTCAACAGACGCGAGTAAATATCGTATGACCGTTCCCCGCGATTTGTTTGTTCGACTACGATCGGTACCAGATTCATGCGACCAACCTCTTTTCGTTTTATGACTTTTTAAACAAAGCTATTGTAACACGTTGGAGAGGCAATGTCATTTTTCCAATACTACAGTATACGGCACTGCCCGCTCGATATGTACGGAGAACAATCTCCATTTCAACCACAATATGTTATGTAGGGTGAAAATAAGGCACGAATCTTATACCGATCACGTGCCTTATCCTCTTTAAAACTTATATTCAGTTAAGCTTTAAGCCTAATTTGACTTAAGCTGTTTTGCTGTTATCGAGCAGCAATTTGATTGTTTTGCGCAGTTCAACATCTTCTTTCAAGCTGTCAAGGCTGCCGTTTTGAGCGAAAATCGTACGCAGCTCTTCCGCAGGGCGGTTGTAAGCTGTCGACAGGTTTTCAAGCTCTTCCGTTACGTCAGCATCTGTCGCTTCGATGCCTTCCGCTTTCGCGATTGCGCTCAGAACGAGGTTGTTGCGAACGCGTTTCTCAGCGTCGGAACGCATTTGCTCACGCAGTACGGACTCGTCTTGGCCGGAGAACTGGTAGTACAGGTCCATGTTCATGCCTTGCATGCGAAGACGGTTTTCGAAGTCTTTCAGCATGAAGTCAACTTCCGTTACGATCATCGGTTCAGGAATTTCTACTTCAGCCAGCTCGGAAGCTTTTGCAACGACCGCGTTCTCGCGAGCTTGCTCTGCTTCTTTGGACTTGCTTTCTTTCAGCTTAACGATCAGGTCCTGCTTGTACTCTTCAAGCGTGTCGAACTCGCTAACGTCTTTGGCGAACTCGTCGTCAAGAGCCGGCAATGTTTTGCGCTTGATTTCATGCAGCTTCACTTTGAACACAGCAGCTTTGCCGGCCAGGTTTTCTGCGTGGTACGCTTCAGGGAACGTAACTTCTACGTCCTTGAAGTCGCCGATTTGCATACCGATGATTTGCTCTTCGAAGCCTGGGATGAACGAGCCTGAACCGAGCTCCAGCGAATAACCTTCGCTTTGGCCGCCTTCAAATTGCTCGCCGTCAACATAGCCGTCGAAATCGATAACAGTGATGTCGCCAGTTTCTGCAGCGCCTTCGTCTACTACGGAAAGCTCCGCATGACGTTGTTGCAGACGCTCCAGCTCTGCATTCACTTCTTCGTCGCCGATCGTTACTTCAGTGGACGGTACTTCCAGACCTTTGTACTCGCCAAGCTGAACTTCAGGACGAACGATTACTTTCGCTTTAAACTTGAACGTTTGGCCTTTAGCGAACTGCTCCACGTCGATTTCCGGACGGTCGACAGGCTGCAGGTTGTTCTCGCTAACTGCTTCGGAATAAGCGTCCGGAAGCAGGATGTCAATAGCGTCTTGGTACAAGCTCTCCACGCCGAAACGGGATTCGAAAATACCGCGCGGCACTTTGCCTTTACGGAAGCCTGGTACGTTGACCTTCTGTACTACTTTTTTGAATGCTTGGTCCAGTGCAACAGCGACACGCTCTGCTCCGACCTCAACGTCGATGGAAACGACGTTCTTGTCTATTTTTTCCCAAGTTGCTTTCATTTTATGCTTTCCCCTCCAAAATACGGTTGCGTCCTAAATTTTCACGTTTCATAAACCATTCTATTATAAACAAGATGAGCCCCCATTTCAAGGCTGGGGATTATCTTCATCCGAGCGCTGCAAAACCGCAACCTGCCGAAGCGCTCTGCAGGCTTGCTCGTATCTGAACCGGAGCGACTCCGTAATGCCATAAACTTCCCGGATATCGTCGTCGTTCGCAGTCCCGTAAACCGTCAGCAACAGCGTCAGATGCAGGGCCGCCGCGCAGCAATCGACCGTATCGTCTTCCTCGCGGAGCATCCAAGTATATGCCGACGTTCCATACAGAAACTGCAGGCTTTCCTTCCACAGCTCCCTGGCAAAATGCGGCAGCGTCGGGTCCTCTGACTCCGTTACCTGCTCTACACGCTCCAAAATGCGGCCAATCGGCTGCGGAAAATCGTCTATGGAAAGCGGGGTAGATTCAATATCCAGCTCCACCATCTCGCCCATCCGGTTCAACAGCAGCATGCCCGTAGCCTCACGCTTGCGGAGGCATTGCAACGCTTTGAACTGCAGAATGGGATGCAGGTCTGTCGTATTAGAAAGCCAGTTTACGATGGCCGTATCCACTTCAGGATCCTGGATGTAGGCTGCCCTCTCAAGCGCCAACACTTGCTGATCCAGCATCGGATGATGCTCCATAATATAAAGAACCTGTTTAATGTAGGCTTCATCCTGGCCCGGCGGATTCAGCATTTGCTCGCGGAGCACCCGCTCCTCTTCGGCATCTTCCGAATTGGCGGCTCCGGCCGAATCGCTCCCGTCCCCATCCTCAGGGAAAGCCATCTCCAGCCAAGTGAGCAGACTGCCCCATTCTTCATAGTGCCGTGCATCTTCCCCCTTGCATTGAAGCAGAAAACGAAGCAGCCGCTTCGCTTCTCCGTACTGCTCGGATTCCAGCATGCGCGTCAGCTGAATTTGGTAATGATCCAGCATCTTCGGAAAGAGGTAGACGTTGTCTTTACTATCATTATGTATATCGTTACGTGTCGTTATGGTACCACCGCCTTATCGGTCCAGCCTTTTCCATCGTCAGTCGATGCCCTGCGTCCGATTATACCACGTTCAAGCCCAATTAAGAAACGGCGAGGCAAAAGGCCGACACGGATATCAACGAACCTAATATTTATATCGGCCGGATACCGGCTAAAGTTTTAACTTGATTTTTTTATTTGTCATATGCTATATTTACCAAGCGCATTTTTCTTGCGGGTGTAGTTCAATGGCAGAATGCCAGCTTCCCAAGCTTGAGGCGTGGGTTCGATTCCCATCACCCGCTCCAAAGTTTTTCGGAATTAACTATTGCCAAACCAAGAAAACGCGTGCTATAATCTTTCTTATGTGTCCCAGTAGCTCAGCTGGATAGAGCAACGCCCTTCTAAGGCGTCGGTCGGGGGTTCGAATCCCTCCTGGGACGCCATCTCGTTTAAAATGTAAAGATTTAATAAATATGAAACCCCTAAAACCTGATGATATCAAGGTTCTAGGGGTTTTCTTTATGGTTTTATACTATAAAGAAAGCGATACAATACGTACAAATTAAATTCCAAAGGTTTTATATTGTAACATTTTTACAATGAAGATAGTTGGTAGTACACAATGAATACACTATTAAACTTCAAAAAAAGTAAAAGCCTGCGAACCACTAAGGTTGAAGGCTTTTCTTTTTTTCAATAAAATGTTCTGGCTAATGACTGAAATTTAATATGCTCTTTCGATAAGAAAAAATAATTATTGTTCTTTCAAAATACTAAGTGCCTTTTGATTTTGTTTTCAACAAAGAACGCAGATACCTTAATAATACGTGGATCCAATCGTAACATCCTTAACTCTATTTTTCCAAATCTATGAAATTTTTATTTTCAATTTCCAAAATTAATGATAAGGTATATTTGTAACGTATTTACAATTTTATTTGAAGGGTGGAATTTTTTTGTTGAAGAAGAAATTTCTCATTGTTGTGCTCACTTTAGTCTTATCATTAACAGGTGCATCATCTGCTTTTGCCTATGATGGATGGGCAGATTCCAAACAAACGGCTTACCAATTTCAGTTCCCAGTTCTAGGAGTATCGATAGTACTAAATTCAGCTACTGATGTCGATTGGTACAGTTATACTAATAATACGGGTAGTCCACATGGACTTTCTGCTAAATTACAAAGTCCCCCTGGATTAATTTATGATTTTGCTATGATTGTTGGAGGGTCTACTTCTTATTTTTCGAGTGATACCCCAGGTGGTTGGGTTAAAGTAACGATAGCCGGTAATATCGCTCCAGGGGAAACTGTTTATTTTCAAGTCCGTGGACATACATATAGTCAATTTTCTACTACTGCCCCGTATAACTTTACTATTACAACCTAAATATTAATCAAGATAAAGCCCGCTAGCCTATAGGTCAGCGGGCTTTATCTTGATTATTGATTTTTCTTAGAAATTATACGTGCTTCCCAAACAAACACATGTTAATTTATCTCTAATACCAGTATGTTATTGCAAATATACTCTCCCGAACTACAGAATCCCCATACCCTCAATCACATGCTTCGTTTCATCCGTCCCGCGCTCGTACAGAAAACGGTAAATCTGCTGTAGAATTTCGTCATAACCGCCGTTCATAACGGAATCATCATTCATCGCAATCGCCATCTGCAGAAAATGCGACGTTTGCGCCTCATCCATACTGGATAAATCGCTGAACAGCTGTTTCAATTGATCCGCTTCTTCTTCGCTTGCCGTAATGACTAGCTCGTAAGCTGCAGCCTCAGGGTCCGTCAACACTTGTCCGGCCTGCACGGATACGTAAAATGTTTTGCGTGCTTCCTCTGTGTTGTCTCCGTCATACATATATTTTGTCATCTCCTTGTTCCCGATATTGTCTATTTCGAACCGAGGGAATACCACCGTTAGCTTCCCTTTCGGACAGACATTTTATCCCTTTTTTCAGCATATACCTGTTATTATCGCTATTGGCCCCAGCAGAATAGAAAGGAATGAGAACATAATGTGCGGAATAACAGGCTGGATCGACTGGACTCGTGATCTAACCCAAGACAGCAATAGTCTGGAGCGTATGACGGAGACGTTGTCCTTGCGGGGACCGGACGCATCAGGCACTTGGATATCGGCCCATTGCGCGCTTGGTCATCGGCGTCTCAGCGTCATTGACCCGGAGAACGGCGCCCAGCCTATGATCAGGCATTCAGGGGATGACACGTACGTAGTCGTCTATAACGGAGAGCTATATAATGCGCTGGAATTGCGCAAGGAACTAGAAAGCAGAGGACGCAGCTTCACCACGACCTGCGATACAGAGGTGCTGCTCATCGCCTTTATCGAATGGGGAAAAGCTTGCGTGGAGCGTTTTAACGGTATTTTTGCTTTCGCCATCTGGGATGTTACAGAGCAAGAGCTATTCCTCGCCCGCGACCGGCTGGGCGTCAAGCCGCTGTTCTACAGCACGGCAGAGGGCCTGTTCCTGTTCGGTTCCGAGCCGAAGGCAATTCTTGCCCATCCTGCCGTAAAAGCAGAGGTTGGAGCAGAGGGCTTAGCGGAGGTATTCATCCTTGGGCCTGCACGGACGCCTGGCCAAGGCGTGTATAAGCAGCTGACGGAGCTGCTCCCGGGTCAGTGCATGACCGTCAACCGGGAAGGACTTCGGAAAACGAAATATTGGAGCTTGGAGAGCCATCCCCATGACGAGGATGTTGCAGCTACGGCTGAGCATGTTCGCGAGCTTCTAAAAGATACAACGGAGCGGCAGCTCGTATCGGACGTGCCAGTGTGCACGCTGCTCTCCGGCGGATTGGATTCCAGTGCCCTGACAACGCTGGCCGTACGCTATTATGAGCAGACCGGCCAAGGCAGCGTTCATACCTATTCGGTTGATTATCAGGACAACGACAAGCATTTTAAGGCGCATGCATTCCAGCCGAACAGCGACGCGCCATGGATCGAACGAATGACGACTCATCTAGGCACCATTCATCATCCGATTCAATTCGACACGCCGGAGCTCGTCGCAGCGCTGCGTGATGCGACACTGGCCCGCGATTTGCCGGGTATGGCGGATGTCGATGCTTCTTTGCTGCTCTTTTGCCGTGAGATCAAAAAAGGAGCAACCGTAGCCATATCAGGTGAAGCAGCTGATGAAATATTTGGCGGCTACCCGTGGTTTCACCGTGAGGAAGCGCTGAACGCCTCTACCTTCCCCTGGTCGCTCGCCTCCTCCATGCGTGCCGAGCTGCTCGCACCGGACGTAGCGGACTGGATTAAGCCCCTCGACTATATCGGGGACCGTTATTCGCAAGCGATCGCCGAAGTGCCGCATCTGGATGGCGAATCCGAGCAAGTACGGCGCATGCGGCAAATGTCTTATTTGAACATTACCCGCTTCATGCCGACGCTGCTGGACCGGAAAGACCGGATGAGCATGGCTGCCGGGCTTGAGGTTCGCGTTCCGTTCTGCGACCACCGTCTCGTGCAATACGTATGGAATATCCCTTGGGAGATTAAAGCAGCTGGCGACCGCGAGAAAGGCATTTTGCGCAAAGCGCTGAAAGGCGTCCTTCCGGATGATGTGCTGACACGCAAAAAAAGCCCTTATCCAAAAACGCATAATCCGAACTATTTGGCCGCTGTCAAAGGACTTCTGCTTGATGTGTTGAATGATCCGTCCTCGCCAATTTTGCCTCTAATCAACGTATCCAAAGTACGGGAAATTGCCGATTCCTCAACTGCAAGCTCAAATATTCCGTGGTTTGGACAATTAATGTCCGGCCCGCAGCTATTTGCTTATTTGTATCAGGTCAACCTCTGGCTCAAGGAATACGGCGTTTCCATTAAGTAAAATAAAAAAGAGGCTGACCGCAGCTTATAACTGCGGCCGGCCTCTTTTTCAGAAATAGAGCGAGACTCCCTTAATGTTACTTCAGCTTATCCAGCAATTGCTCTAGAGCGTGGCCGCGATGGCTAATGCGCTGCTTCTCTTCCTTGGACAGCTCGGCCATCGCACGATCAAGCTGCGGCAGCCAAAACAACGGATCATAGCCGAAGCCGCCCTCACCGCGCGGACGATCCGCAATATAGCCGTCTACTGTACCTTCCGCTTCCACAAACTCGCCTGTAGAAGGGTCATACAGCGCCAGCACGCATACGAATTGCGCTTCGCTAAGCAGTCTTGTCCCGTCTGCCAGCGGTTCAGCCGCGTCCGCACCGTCCAGCTTACTCAGCTCTGTCAGCAGCTTGGCGTTATTGTCGCTGTCAGCCGCGCCTTCGCCTGCATATCTGGCCGAATAAACCCCAGGAGCACCGCCTAGCGATTTGACACGCAATCCTGAATCATCGGCAAGCACAGGAACCTGGAAGGCATCGCCTGCCGCTTTCGCCTTAATGCGGGCGTTGGCTGCAAATGTATCTCCATCCTCCACGATATCGGGAAAAGCCGGATAATCATTAAGGCTTGCCACTTCCTTGCCCAGCTTGCTGAGCGCATGTGCGAATTCCTTCACTTTGCCTTCGTTTTTCGTCGCGATCAGAATACGTTTGTCGGACAGCTCCTTCATGCTACGCGCCTCCCCCGATACGGCCCGCATCTTCGCCCAACGCTTCACGCTGGCGCTCGATCAGACGCCCGATACCGCCTTCCGCCAGCTCCAGCAGCTCGTTAAGCTCGCTGCGCGAGAACGGCTCCTCTTCTCCCGTACCCTGCACCTCGACAAACTTGCCGTTGCCAGTCATGACGACGTTCATATCGACCTTCGCTTTTGAATCCTCATCATAATTCAGATCCAGCAAGGCTCTTTCCTGGATAACGCCCACGCTGACCGATGCCAAATAGTCGGTGATCGGGTATTTAGCAAACGTTGTCGTCTTCGCCAGCTTATTAACAGCCAGACACAAAGCTACAAATGATCCGGTAATCGAAGTCGTTCTCGTACCGCCATCTGCTTGAATCACGTCGCAATCCAGCGTAATCGTCCGCTCGCCGAGCGCTTGAAGATCTACAACAGAGCGCAATGCGCGGCCAATCAGCCGCTGAATTTCCATCGTACGGCCCGTCAGCTTGCCTCTTGCCGATTCCCGCTGATTGCGGGAATGCGTTGCGCGCGGCAGCATAGAATATTCCGCTGTAATCCAGCCCTTGCCTTGGCCTTTCATAAAGGGCGGAACCCGCTCCTCGACACTTGCCGTACAAATGACTTTCGTCTCTCCCACTTCAATAAGTACGGAGCCTTCCGCATATTTGTTAACGCCGGTTGTAATTTTCACCGGACGCAGCTCGCTTGGTTGGCGGCCTTCGGTTCTCATTGTTACATCCTCCTGAATCTTTCGTTCTTCTGTCCGCGATCGCATCGCTTACTATGTAAGGTTCGCAGCCTGTCGTTACAATCCTTCCTATTTTACCAAAGGCTCATACGAAAAGCACCCTTAACAATTTTTCAAATCGCGTATTGGCCCGCTGCTAGTCCATAAAAAAAGGAGAGAGCTCTTACAGCCCTCCCCGCTTGTATGCTGTTCCTGTTCAATTAGCTCTTAATCGCATTCACATGATGCGGACGTGTAACCGGCTCGGTGTAGGAATTATTCTTGTCGTCAATGATGTTGGATTCACCGTTAAGCAAAATTTGCACTTTAGATGCTTTCGTATTTTCCGTGAGTGACAGAACGACCGCTTGCAGCATCTCTTCCGGTGCAGCTTGGCCTTCTTCGTAAGCAGGATCTTGGAGATCGACGGTTACCGTGTCGTCCTTTTGCACAATACTATTAACCTTGACGTCATTGGTGATGACGCTGGTCAGCTCTTTTTTGTTGAGCGGCCCGGAAATAAGCTGTTCCATGGCAGCGTCGGCCAGCTTCTCAGGACGAGCGATCAAGCGCGTTACTGGCACATAATATTGCTCGTCATGCGAGGTTTGCGAAGAGAAATACAGTGTGACCGGAGTCGAGTTGGCATAGTTGACGCCATCAGCAGCTTCGAGGTTAATCCCCACTGCTCGTGTCAATGGCTCGTCTAACGGGAAGCCGTCAACCGGCATTTCTTGCAGCTTTTCACCCTCCGACAACAATTCAACGCCTTCGATGCCCGGCATAGCCGTGAGAGTCCATGTAATCGCCTCTACGATGGAGCGCTCTTCCGTATTGGTGTAGCTGTTGAAAGCTTCGGAGAAATCAACGATCGCCAGCTTGTTTTCAACTTTGAATGATTTCACTTGCGTTCCTTGCGGGAGAACGGCCTTGAAGTCTTCCGGAAGCTGGCTGGCATATGACCCGCCGTCAACCATCATTTCCAGCGCTTTTTGCCCTGGCTGCTCGTTTTTGCCAAACGTCGTTTGCAGCGCTACCGGTGCCAAGTATCCATTCCGGTCCTTCAAATAGACCGTCATCTGAGTTGCGTCGCCTTGGCCAGGCTGCTGAGCCTGTCCGGTGTTAGTACCGTCTACGTTGCTCGTTTCGTTCGTCCGGGGGGGATCAATTTCCCCATTCGTTTTTTTCGAAAACAACCCGCAGCCTGTCATGACAAGCGGCATTACCAGTAAACCGCCGATTGCGGCGCGGCGAATCCATCTTGTTTGAACCATATTAACCTTTCCTCCCCAATCGATTATTGCCTCGCGGCTTTTTACATTTGCTTATTTGTAGTACTATGTATACGAGCCCTTCCCTGATTTAGACCAGTTTTGTCCACAAAATGATGAGGGGGTAATACGGTGTTTACACCTAATCCTTATAGCTTGAACAGCCGCAAGGTCGCAGAGGCTACAGATGAGTGGCTGACGAAACGCGGCGTATCCAAAACGCAAATCGGACAACTTGTCCATTTTCTACAAAAAGACTATTTCCCTGACCTGTCGCTGGACGAATGCATCGTGCATGTTGATGCGGTATTGTCCAAACGCGAGGTGCAAAATGCGGTGCTGACCGGCATTCAGCTCGACGTGCTGGCCGAAGAAGGTAAGCTCATCTCCCCGCTTCAGGAAATGATTAAAAACGATGAAGGACTGTATGGCTGCGACGAGGTGCTTGCGCTCTCCATCGTCAACGTATACGGCAGCATCGGCTTTACGAACTTCGGTTACATCGACAAGCTGAAGCCCGGCATATTGAAAAAGCTGAATGAGAAAAATGGCGAGCATACGCATACGTTTCTCGACGACATCGTCGGCGCGATTGCCGCATCAGCTGCAAGCCGTATCGCACACCGCAAGCAAGCGGAACGCGAGGCAAGCACGGATCTGCCTTTGGACTGACAATAGGAAGAGCCTGCCGCATTCGATTGCGGCAGGCTTTTTATTTTAAGCTGATTAAATGTAAATCTAGCGTGTAGTCAAATCCTGCACGATCTCAAGATGACTAGCAGAGCAGCCTGCCATTAATCCTGCTATGATTAATATATTAAAATTTAACCATTCATTTTCGACGTAACCGATAAGACGCACATTGATCTGCAGGAATAGCGTTGGAATGACAATAAAAAATAGGCAGGGATGTAAGTATGACTGGTCATGAACGGCCCCCATTTTCCAAGGCGCTTACCGTCCAGCAATTTGAGCTGCATTATTGGTATAAGAATGAATTGATAAACGTATGCAAGACGCATAACATCCCCGCATCGGGAACAAAGGCCGAGCTGGAGGAACGAATTAAGAAGTGGCTGGCTGGCGAGGAGATGACGGATCACCGGCAGGCGGGCACAGCGTTAAGGAAAAAGAAACAGGAGTCTCACAAGGAGCTTACGCTGTCGACAAAGCTGATTCCAGATGGATTTAAATTTAATCAGCAGGCTCGAAATTTTTTCGCCAGCTATTATAAGAAACAGAAATTTTCCTTCACCAAGGAAATGGCAGCGCTGCTTAGAGAAGCGAAACGCCGCGGAGATATGGAGATGACCATAGCCGATTTAATTGAAGTCTATGAAGGCAAGACGAGCCTTGTCACCTCAGAGGAAAAAACCTATCAGTGGAACAACTTCGTAAAAGACTTAATAAAGACCCGCAAACAAAGGCAATCGATGACCAGATGACTGTCGCTGCGCAGTTATGGAAGCAAGTAAGGGATCATCCCGGTCCCAAGCAGTACTCGCCTGACTTACTGGCTGTCTATTTGCGTGAAGTGAATAAATAAGGGCGGTACCTTACGAGTGGCCCCAACGAATCAAAATGTAAAAGTGCAGGTTGTTAGCCGATTTTCCGACGAATTCTTGCATCAAAATGCAAAAGTGCAGGTTGATTGGGCTAAAAAGCCCCTTTAGAGTGAAATCGGGCGATTTCAAATGCACTTTTGCATTTTGATGGCGTTTTTGAAGCTTTTGAGCCTAAACAAAATGCACTTTTGCATTTTGTTTCTCGTCTAGCATAGGACGGCGAGCATATGGAGCTGAATCTGCATCATAGACTGTCGGAAAAATACTACAAAAATCGATAGGGGCGATAATGATTGCTGCCCGCTTCCTTGGTCAGTTGGACAGGCTCTTTGTTCGAGTAGACGATAATATGATCGGTATTCGTTCCGTATTTGCCATCCAGCATCACGTAGCTTGGAGGTCCGCCTGCCCGATGAACGACGATAAAATAGTTCTCGTATGCGGTCGCCAGTCGCGTTAACTTAACGATTGCTTTGGGATGCAGTTTTGTTGCAGAAGCCAGCTCAGTCTCCATTACGTAGGGAGGAATGACGTAGACCTCATCAGCGTCCTGAAGTGTAAAACTGACAAGTTCCTTGTCACCCAGACCGCTAATCGACTTTTCGACGATTTGTCCGATTTCTTTGTTCTCCGTCAGACGCCCCGAATCTGGAAATGGTGCTGCAAACAGTGCAGCCACTACGACAATAAATGCTGCAAAATAAACAAGCTGATTCCTTCTCATAATATATCTCCCTTGCTGCGAATGAACTTTACTAGTAGACGGCTGTAACGACTGAAAAATAACAAGCATTACAAAAAAAAGCCGGTGAGCTTTTTAGCTCCCGGCATAAGAAATGATTTCGTTATTATTGTTACTTCCGTTGTTTCAATCGAATAGTAAGACCAGCTGCTGCTAGCAGAAGACCTGCTGCGTAATAAGGAATTGAGCTGGATTCACCTGTTTTAGGCAGTTGATCAACGTTAACGCTGCCGAGCGGCGGCGTTTCTTCGTCGATCACAATCTCATCATCCTCAGAACCAACAGACGGGCTCGCAGAAGACGTTGGTGTTGCTTCCGGATCGCCTTCCACTGGACCTAGTGGAGGCTCTTCCGGCGTAATAACGATCTCCTCGTCAGGCGTTGCAGAAGGGCTCGCAGACGGAGTCGATGATGGTGTTGCCTCTGGTCCGCCAATAGGAGTCGGACTTGGTGTTGCTTCAGAACCACCGCTTGGTGTCGGACCTGGTGTGGCCGTTGGCGTCGATTCTGGTGTCGCTGTCGGTGTTACCTCTGGCGTCGACACTGGTGTCGCTGTTGGCGTTACCTCTGGCGTTGCCGTCGGTGTCGACTCTGGCGTTGACGTTGCCGTCGGTGTCGGTGTCGACTCTGGTGTCGCTGTTGGCGTCGACTCTGGTGTTGACGTCGGCGTCACTTCTGGCGTTACCGTTGGTGTCGCTACGGGCGTTACCGTTGGTGTCGCTACGGGCGTCGCTGTCGGCGTCGACTCTGGCGTTGCCGTTGGTGTCGACTCCGGCGTTGCCGTTGGTGTCGACTCTGGTGTCGCTGTCGGCGTTGCTTCTGGCGTCGCCGTCGGCGTCACTTCTGGCGTTACCGTTGGTGTCGCTACGGGCGTTACCGTTGGTGTAGCTACGGGCGTCGCTGTCGGCGTCGACTCTGGCGTTGCCGTTGGTGTCGACTCTGGTGTCGCTGTTGGTGTCGACTCTGGTGTCGCTGTCGGCGTTGCTTCTGGCGTCGATTCCGGCGTTGCCGTCGGTGTCGACTCTGGCGTTGCTGTCGGCGTCACTTCTGGCGTTGCCGTTGGTGTCGACTCTGGCGTCGCTGTCGGCGTAGCCGTTGGTGTTGCTGTCGGCGTGGCCGTTGGTGTCGCTGTCGGAGTAGGCTCCGGCTCTGAAACCGTGCCATCGAACGGATAATAATGAGCCTCGACATGCCCATCCAGCGAAGCCGCTATAATATTGCCTGCGATGTTGCTATATGTGGTCTTTACACTAGCATAAGGAGCCAGCAACGTGCCTCTTTGACCGGAAGAACCGATTGTAATATCGGTAGCTTCTGGAAAGTTGAACAGCAATCTGCGTACGGCAGCTGGATTCGAATTCTCGCTAAGCGTGTTATTCTTATCCGGCATAAAGGTTCCTGCTGTGCCAAAGCTTCTAGATTTACCTTTTACATTTACAATGACGGTCGATCCATTCGGCACCTGAATGACCAGCTCGCCGTAGTTTTGATCGATTTCAAACACATTTAAATTGTTGTCTGTTCCCGCTAATGTCAGCGTTCCGTAAGCGTTGCTCGCTGTCCCGTTCGCAGGCAGTGCAGCCAGCTTCGCAGAAACTTCCTTCAGATAGGTCGCTTCGGCGTTAAAATCGATCGGATTTCCTTGCTTGGGAGAGGTCCCATTCGTAACCGTTACATTCCCCGTATAGGAACCGCCGTATTTGGCATTTCCGCCCTTAACCGTTCCATTGTTAAAAACCAGTGAACCGCCAACGACCAATGCGTTATCAATCACTTTTTCTTTGCTGTTCACCGAGTAATTAGTAAAATTCGCAGCTCCGCCTGCCGCAACAGGTCCCTCGGAGTCGGTATTCATTAGCGACACGCTGCCCAATACAAAAATATTATAAGACCCTGCCGTGCCCAGCAATGACGATCCAGGCGAAGCCGCCGCGCTCACAATCGCATGCAGTCCCGCTCCGAAAATCACGATTGCCGACATCGTTAGCATAAAAGCCGTCTTCATTTGTTTTTTGAACAAATTCATGTCCTCCCCGCGCTTATTATGGCAATAAAAAAATCCGACTACCTGAATGATTCATTCATGGCAATCGGACGATCATTGTACAATAATAAATTGCACAGAAGACTCCTGACTTTGCGTCCCGCGCTTTCGCGTGGTTTGCTCACAGCACTAGTGCTGTTCATGTGTCATGCAGTTGTCTTCTAAATTTTATGATGCAAATCTTTCCACGTCAATACGGAAAAATAAATTTTATCGTTCTTCCGGCGCCTTCCAGCCGCTCTATTGAACCCCTATGCTCCAAATAATAGAGATGAGCCAGCGTCTCCGCCATCGCAAACCGCAAATTATGCGGATTACTGCGCAAGTTTATGCCGAACAGCCGCTCGGACAGCTCGAAAGCGGACAACGGCTCCTCCAGCATGCGCTTCATTCTATCCAATCTCCGTATATGATGCTGCTTCAGCTCTTCGATCCGGGCAGCAAATCCGGCGAACGGATCACGGTGTCCCGGAAAAGCAAAGCTCACCTCATAGTTCAGCAATTCATCCAAATTCGTCAAAAAATCATGCAACGGGTCCGTTTCTTCCCCTGGCACAACGCTTATGTTCGGCGTTATCCGCGGCAGCACCTGATCGCCGCAAAACATCCAGCCATTATGCGGCTCGTAGAGCAGCAGCTGTCCATACGCATGACCGGGTGCATCAATAAGCTGCCAGTCAAAGCCGCCAAACCGGATGGTCTCCCCTGCTTCCATATAAGTAACGGACGGCTGGGGCGACACCCTCTCCTCGAACAATTCAAGATTAGCTGCTATCGCGGACGTAAGCTCATCCGGCATGCCATGCTGAGCAAAAAGCTGTCCAAGCTCTTCAGCAAACCGGCTTTCTTCCGTCCATAACCTTGCGGTGTAAGCATGCGATCTGCGGGACATATATACCGGCGCTCCGCTTAGCCCTTGAAAATAACCGGCCAGTCCGTAATGGTCAGGATGCTGATGTGTCACGATAATCCGTTTGATCTCTTCAATAGCTATTCCATGCCTCTGCATCGCCTCGTTCCAGGCTGCCAGAGCTTCATCCGTTCGCAAGCCGGGATCGATAACCGTATAGCCGCTGCGATCCGGCTCCGGAATCAAATAGCTGTTTACCCATTTCAATGAAAACGGAAGCGGTACCTTTACCTGAATCCAACCGTCATTCCATTGCGCTGTCTCCACCTGCTGCTCTTCTTGCTCCATGAAACCGAATTCCCCTTTCGAAAATAAAACGAGGCAACGATATCCTAATCATCGTTGCCATAGCCGTCTAGGAGATGGCGTACAGCCTCTCCGTATTGGTCAAATCTTCAATCGTAGCTGCGCCGATTCCGAACATCGTCGACCGCAGTTCAAATTCGATCCGTCGGAATTGTTCGACGAGCTGCTCCACCGAAACGCGATTATCCGACTGCGCCGCACGAGGCAGCAGCACCCGGCCGAAGCCTGCAACGCTTGCGCCCAGCGCGATCGACTTGGCGGCATCAACGCCATTGCGGAGTCCTCCGCTGGCGATGAGCGTCATATCCGGCACTCTGCCGCTTACTTCCCGAATGCTGTCCGCAGTCGGAATGCCCCAGTCTGCAAAAGCCTCCGCCGCCTGCTTCCTAAGCTCGTCTTTGAGCCGGTGCTTCTCCACTTGGCTCCAGGATGTGCCGCCAGCTCCTGCTACATCTATAAAGGAAACGCCAATATCGGCCAGCCGAGCTGCCGTATCTGCATCAATGCCCCAGCCAACCTCTTTGATGCCTACCGGAACGGCAAGCTTGCGGCATACCTGCTCGATCCCTGCAAGCAGTCCCCGGAAATCCGTATTCCCCTCGGGCTGGAACACCTCTTGCATGCTGTTCAAATGAAGCACGAGCGCATCGGCCTCAGCAATGTCCACGGCTCTCTGGCATGCCTCGGCGCCAAACCCGTAGTTCAACTGGACCGCCCCAAGATTGGCGATTACCGGAACGGAAGGCGCCTCTTTGCGGATAAAGAAGGATGCGGCAAGATCTTCCCGTTCAATAGCTGCCCGCATGGAACCAAGTCCAATCGCCCATCCGCAATGCTCCGCCGCTTCCGCCAAACGCCGGTTGATCGAGCCCGCTTCATCCGTTCCCCCAGTCATGGAACTAACCAGCAGCGGCGCTTGCATGGAGCGGCCCAGCCACTGTGTATTTAGCCTGATCTCTTCAAAAGAAAGCTCTGGAAGCGCATTGTGGCGAAACCGCAGCTTGTGCAGCCCGGTCTCGATCCCTGAACCCGCGACCTCCTCCTGAAGGCAGATGCGGATATGCTCTCCCTTTCTTTTCGCGGTTGCAGCAGCCTCTGCTGCGCTCGCCGCTATCGTATGATCACTCATCGTGAACCTCCTGGGTCTCGTTTACTATGCTCCGTCCATCATAACGCAGTTTTTAACCGCCGGGCAACATTGCTCCAATTGAATTCAATAAAATGAACGTATTAATCATTTTTATGAAGTTTACAATCATTTTTATTGTTAATATGATGATTATGTCTTAAAATAGAATCATAAGACGATATTAGCTAGGTTGCATGCTTGCAACGTTCGCAAGGCGCAACCTCCGGGAGGCCTATATAAATGGATATTAAAATTTTCGACAGCGCACAGGAACTGGATGCATTCGCAGCCGATCTGATCGTAAGTACCGTACAGAACAAACCAGCCCCCGTTCTGGGCCTGGCTACAGGGTCGACACCGCTCGGGATCTATGCCAAAATAGTAGAAATGCATCGTCGTCAAAACATTTCGTTCGAACATGTTACCTCTTTTAACTTGGACGAATATGTCGGCTTGACGCCGGATAACGATCAAAGCTACGCCTATTATATGAAGAGTCATTTTTTTGCCCATATCGATATCCCATCTGACCGGACGTTCTTGCCTAACGGCATGGCTGAGAATTTGGACGCGGAATGCGCCCGCTACGACAGCATGCTGCAAGAGCAGCCTGTTGATCTTCAACTGCTGGGACTCGGCCATAACGGCCATATCGGATTCAATGAGCCTGCAGAAGCATTGACCGGCGGCACGCATGCTGTCAAGCTGGAGCAAGAAACCCGTGAGGCGAACGCCCGTTTCTTCGCTTCCATGGATGAAGTGCCGGAGCTGGCGATTACGATGGGCGTGGGCTCCATATTAAAGGCGAACCATATTCTACTCGTGGTTCGCGGCGCGGATAAGGCGGATATCGTCAAGCGAGCGCTGACCGGCCCTATTACAACGGACGTACCGGCATCGCTGCTGCAGACGCATCCTAGAGTAACCGTGCTGCTCGACCGCGAAGCCGGAAGGAAGTTGGCGTAATCATGACATTCCCTAGCGAATGGCTGATTTACAATGTAAGCATCGTTTTGGAAGACCGTGTCGCACATGGAGCTGTCCATGTTAAAGACGGCACGATTGCTGCTATTATTGAAGAAACTTCTGACTACGAGGAAGTTCCACAAGCTGTTCAGCGGATTGACGGCGGCGGACAGTGGCTGCTTCCCGGGTTTATCGACGTTCATATTCACGGCGGAGCCGGCGGTGATTTTATGGACGCCAGCCAGGAGAGCTATGAGGCGATTACTCGTTTTCACGCATCGCAAGGCACGACAGGCATGCTGGCTACAACGATGACGGCTTCGAAGGAAGCGATTGATTCGGTACTGCAAGCTGTCAGCCGTTTCCAAGCGGAAGGTATGCCCTATACAGCGCTTTACGGCGTTCATCTAGAGGGGCCATTCCTGTGCTTGAAGTGGATCGGCGCGCAAAATCCGGCTTTTCTGTCGCTGCCGCGAATCGATTGGCTGGAAGACTGGGAGCTTCGCTTTCCTGGACTCGTCAAGCTCGTGACGCTTGCTCCGGAGAACGAAGGCGCAATGGAAGCGATCCGCTGGCTTTCGGAACATGGGATCGTTGCCGCATGCGGTCATACGGATGCCACCTATGAAGTTATGCAGAATGCAGCGGATCACGGTTTGACGCATGCGGTACACACTTATAACGCCATGCGTCCGCTGCATCACCGCGAACCGGGTACCGTTGGTGCCGTATTGTCAGACGACCGGATTTGCGCCGAGCTGATTGCCGACGGCTTCCATGTTCATCCTGGAGCTATACGGCTGCTCGCCGCCGCAAAGCCTGCTGACAAGCTCATCCTCGTATCTGACGCCATGTCTGCAGCCGGGATGCCTGATGGACTTTATGATTTAGGAGGCCTTCCGGTCTTCGTCAAAGACGGCGTTGCACGTCTGAAGGAAGGCAATTTGGCAGGCAGCAGCCTGACGATGATCAACGCTTTCCGGTTCATGCTGGAGAACACCTCCTTATCTGTTACGGAGGTCAGCCGGACTGCCAGCGGCAATGCGGCCAGACAGCTTGGCCTATACGAGACAACCGGCTCGATAGCGGTCGGCAAACGCGCCGATCTCGTGCTGGCGGAGCAAGCTTTTCACCATGTATCAAAAACTTGGGTGAATGGCAAGCTTGTCTTTCAACAAAACTAGACGCTCTTATGCAAGGCCTGCCGGCGGCAGGTCTTTTTTCATATGAAAATTGGGAAAAAAACGGAGATTGCTAGCAAATCTAATAGAGATGGGCTACTATATAAGGATGTCATTCGACTAGAAGAAAGGAGAAAAAATGGAAATCGTACGGAAAAGCAGCCTTCTCGCTTCACGCGGGTTGCTCATACTGGGCTGCTTATTATTCGCAACCGCCTTTATATCCTCTGCCTTATATGCATTTTACATAGCCCCTCCCCTTTATGCAGCAGGAGCTATCGCAACAGCAATCATTGTTATGCTGGCTGCCGCGTATGGACTTAATCGGATTGGGTCCAGAATGTGGTTTACGATAGGTCTTGTTATCACCGCTTTTGCTGCCAGACTTCTCTGGGTGCTCTGGATTGATACGCCGCCGGCATCCGACTTTTTATTTATGTATAATGCGGCTTCAAGCGCAGCCGTTGGCGATTTTTCATTCAATGATACGGAATATTTCTCAGCATGGGTCTATCAAATGGGATTTACGATGTATGAAGCTCTTATCATTTCCTTATTCAACGAACCGATGCTGATCCTTAAACTCATCAACGTATGCGTAACCACCGTCACCGTATGGGTCGTGTACAAAGCAGCCTCCTCGGTGTTCAATGAACGGTCCGGCCGGATTGCCGGTTTTGCTTACGCATTCTACATACCCAATATTATGATGTGCTCGGTATCGAGCAATCAGCATTTTTCCACCCTATTCTTTATGATGGGCTGCTTGGCTGCAGTCGCAAAACGGTGGCAAACCTCCCGCAGCCAGTGGCTTGTAATCGGGGTTTGTTTTGGCCTAGGGCAATTGTTCCGGCCGATTGGCGGCATCTTTATCGCAGGTCTGGCTGTCTATTTGCTCCTCTGCCATCTGCTGCCTCAATTCAGCCGCCGGAAACTCCTTGCGTCTGTGTTCAAGCTGGCCGGCGTCATTGCTGTTTTTTACGCGATTCAACTGCTCGTAAGCTCGCTGTTCATGCAGGCCGGCTATACCGAATATCCACTATCCAACCGCGAACCGTATTGGAAATTCATGGTCGGACTCAATGCTGCTACGGACGGGAAATGGTCGCTGGAGGATGGCAAGTATGTGCTCCAATTCAAGCTTGGCGAGGAGAGGGATGCTGCGGAGCTTGCCGTTGTGAAAGAGAGGCTGCAGGATAAAGCCGCCGTCGCTGCCTTGTTTGCTAGAAAATTCGTATTCTTCTGGGGAGCTAAGGATGATGCTGCGATGTGGAGCCTGGGGGAAATGAATCTGCCTGTTCTGCAGATTAGTGTGGAGCGTATCGACGGAGCCTCCTACACAGCGATGAGCCTGTTTGGTGTTCTCGCGCTCATTGCACTACTAAGAAGGAAAACAGTTTCCCGGTCAACGCTGTTTCTTGTTCTTCTGCTTGGTTATGCAGCCATTCATTTGGCCATTGAAATCCAAGCCCGGTACCGGCTTGATATCATGCCCGCTTTTATTATTTTGCAAAGCTATGGCGTTTACTGGCTGCTCCAACGCTTGCGTAACTTAAAGCTTTTCAAAGCGCGTACGAGCTAGATTAATATCGTTACTATAGCTAGCTAACAAGGGCTGAATTTAGTTCGCAGCTCCAAGCGTGCGGTGTGGCGTTGCATGACGGTTGCCAATGCTATGTTTATTTTAGTTTAATTTACTTCATCCGCTAAATGTGATAATTACAGGTATATGATCTGCGTCACCTCGTATGAGCATCATAAATAACGGGGTAATAAGGGGCAACGCAGGAAAGTACATATTAATGGCTATTATTTCTCTACTCGGTATCTTATTTCCCTATTTAACTGCGCAAACGTCGATTATACGAGTGTAACGTAACAAAGTTCACTAGAGCGGAATTTGATTTCTTTATAGAGAAAAAACCAACCCTATCTGATGGAAACGACCTGAAAAGAGCTAATCAGAGAGAAATTAGAGAAAATTTTGCAATAATTAGCGAAGTTTGTTTCGATGTAACATTCCAAATCAGATGGTCAAGCAGATCGAACGCAGGTTAGGTGGAGCTTCACCGCACGCAGCTCCTAGCGCGGTGTGAAGATGGCGGCAAGATGAATGCCGACGGCAAACCTTCCATCCGCTAGTCCAGTCCCGCTTCACAAAAAATAAGGCAGCGGCCGAGTCCTCACAAGGATCCGGCCGCTGCCTTATTTGCTTTCTATTTCTCGTCTGCCACATAGAGGCTGATCCCATGCTGCTGAGCGGCCTCTTGTAGCTCTGGACCAATCGGTACATCAGTAATGAAGGCTTGCAGCTCGGAAAGCGCTGCAATCGAGAACAGCGACACCTTGCCTATCTTCGTCTGATCGAAGACGGCATAGGTCACATGTGAGCGCTTGATCAGCGCCTTCGCGATTTGCGCTTCCTGCTCGGAGTACGTCGTAATGCCGCCTGTAGCGGAAATGCCGTCGACTCCGATGAACATTTTGCCGATGTTCAGATGGGAGACCATCCCTTCACCCAGCGGGCCGCATAGCTCGAAGCTGTTATGACGCATAATGCCGCCTGTGACGACCACTTGGATCGCGCTGCCTGCCAGCTCCATTGCAATGTTGACCGCATTGGTCACCACTGTAATGCCGCTTCGGAATTTCAGCTGCTTGGCGATCAGATAATTCGTTGTACCTCCCGAAAGGCCAACGACATCCCCCTCTTCGATCAAGGAAGCCGCTTTGGCTGCGATACGTTCTTTCTCGTAAATCGACAGCCCTTCCCGCTCGGCAAAGCCAAGATCGCGAACCGCATTCATGCCGTCGTACATCGCGCCTCCGATCGTGCGAATGATCGGGTACAGCGACTCCATCTGCTCCAGATCCCGTCTAGCCGTCGCTTCGGAGCAGTCAAACCGTTCCACCATTTCCTGTATGGTAATGCGCCCCTGCTGCTTCAGCACTTGAAGTATCGCTTCCCGGCGGCGCTGGCCCTTCGATGCGGTCACGCCCATATCTGCCATGATTAACGCTCCACCCACACTTTATCAGACATACGCTGCTCTACAGCGCTCCATTCTGGAAGCGCCTCCCAGTCCCCGCGCATCTGGACAACCAGCGAGCCGTTAATGCTGGCTAGTCCAACGGCCTGTGCTGGCGTCATTCCGCGCATAATGCCGGCCAAGAAGCCTGCACAGAAGCCATCACCTGCGCCAACTGTATCGATGACCTTCTCCGCCGGATAGAAGGGAACAGCCGTCTCCTTACCATTGTCCAGCACGAGCGTCGTATCGCCAAAGCCCTTCACAATGGTCACAGCGTTCAACTGAAGCAGCTTCGCCTTCACTTCTTCAAAGCTGTCTGTATTGTAGAGCAGCTTGAGCTCGTCCCAGCCTGGGAGGAAATAGTCGGCCTGCTCCGCAATCGGCAGCAGCGTCTCACGCGCTTCCTCGATTGACCAGAGCTTCAAGCGCAAATTCGGGTCGAAGCATACTTTGACGCCCGCTTCCTTGGCAATTTCAATTGCCCTCAGAACCGTCCGGCGGCTGCTGTCGCTTAGCGCCGTCGTAATACCTGTCACATGAAGCAGCTTCGCACCGCGAATGTACTGCTCGTCCAGCTGCTCCGGCTCCATGCGGCTGGCAGCGGAATGCTTGCGGTAGTAATGCACGGCTGTCCGGCCGGCCACATGCTCGCGGAACATCATCCCGGTGGGTGCATCGCTGCTCAATATGGAGCGGGACACATCGACGCCTTCGCCGCGAAGCGTCTTCAGAATCATTTTGCCAAACGGATCATCGCCCAGTACGCCGAACCAGCCTGCCGAGCCTCCCAGCCTCGCTACGCCGATTGCCACATTGCTCTCGGCACCGCCAAAGCCTTGCTCCAGCACAGTTGCCCGCTCCAGCGCCTTATGCTCCGGCGGCATGAATAATGCCATCGATTCCCCAAAAGTAATGATGTCCGGTGATGTCTGATGCACGCTATTCTCCCCCTATATGACTGAAGCTCAATTGCATTTATAATTTGTAGAACGGGAATTTCATAAAGTAGATAACAACGACATAAAGCACAAGCACGATCAGACTGAATACGCGAGCCTTGGCAATATAAGCCGTTGCGCTTTGGCCGTCCTGAATAGAAGAAACGATACGCTTAAGCGGCTTTGTCATAATGCCCGAAATCGCAGCGATTGCAAGGAACAGCAGCGTAACGATAATCATCCAGACGACTGTGTAATCATTTTGCGACATCAGATAGCCGCCTGTAAGCAGCTGTACGATCAAGAAATACTGGGCAATCCGGTTTGCCGTAACGAGACCGTCGGCAAGACCGCCTTGTCCGCCGCCGTTAAGCTTGGAAGCTCTGCCGACCATAAACGGCAAAACGACATAAAAGCCCATTCCGACCGCTCCAAGCACATGCAAAAATAACATCGTGTTTAACATTAAACTGCCTCCTACATCATTAATTAATCTACCAACTAGTATACTAAATGATTGTAACAATTACAAAAGAAAGCGCTGCATCTATTCCGATTTGAAGCCGTATTTGCAAATGACTCCGTGGATGGCAAAATAGTCGACTTCGTCCGGCAGCGCATCCTTAATCGGGCGCAGCTTATCCGCGCTCAGCTCGCGAACAGCATCGATAATTTGCTGCTCGTACTGCTCGGGGATTACACGGCTCCAATCGAGCTCCATGCCTTCCTCGGCACAGCGGATAATATGCCCCTCAATCGTCACCCGGCTCATTCCCCGTTCGGAAGCAACCTCTTGTGTAGATAGACCAGCGTTAAACATCTCCAGCGATTGGACATGGCTTGGCGAGCCCTCTGTTCCGCCTGAGGATGCAGGCCGTTCGGCAGTACGCCGGACTCCGCTCTTTGCAGCAGCAGAGGCAGAAGACGCAGCCATTCCCGGCTCACCTGCAAACTGCCCAATAATAGCGAGAAGCTCTTCGCCGTATTTGCCTGCTTTTGCCGCACCGATCCCTTTCACCTGAAGCAGCTGGGCTTCAGTCAGCGGCTGCACATCAGTCAGTTCCTTCAGCGTCGCGTCAAAGAACAGCATAAACGGAGGCACATTTTCCCTCGCCGCCGTCTCCTTGCGCCATTGCTTCAGCGCATCGAATAATGGCGATGACATTGCTCCGCTTGACGAAGCGCTTCGCTTCACGGTCATTCGCAGACGCTGCATGACAGTCTCTTTGCCCTCGAGAACCGGCAGCGCGCTTGCCGCCAGCGACACGGTTGGATATTGCCCGTCGCTCATGCGCAAATAGCCTTCCGCAACAAGCCAGTACAGCCAATCGGCAATTTCCTTCTCCGGCCAGTTGTTAAACAAGCCATAGGTAGAAAGCCGATCAAGCCCAAATTCCAGCAGACGCTTGTCTCTGGAGCCCTTCAGCACTTTAGCCGCCATCGTAACGCCAAAGCGGCCCCTCATCCTGCCCACGCAGGATAGCGCCTTTTGCGCCTCCGATGTCCGGTCAACAAGCTCGCTTTTATCCAGGCAGCTGCTGCATTTGCCGCAAGGCTCGACGCCCTTCTCGCCGAAATAATCGACGATAAACTGCTGCAAGCAGCGCTGTGTACGGCTGTAATTCATCATCGTATACAGCTTGCTTTGCTGCACTGATTTGCGGTCCGTGTCACCGGTGCCTTGCTCAATCAAAAACCGCTGCACCTGCACATCCTGCGGTTCGAACAGCAGCACGCATTCGCTCTCCTCGCCGTCACGTCCGGCCCGGCCTGCCTCTTGGTAATAAGACTCGATATCGCCGGGCATTTGCCAATGAACGACGAACCGCACATTCGGCTTGTCGATCCCCATACCGAAGGCATTTGTTGCCACCATGACGCGAAGCTCGTCGAAGCGGAACCGCTCTTGAGCCGAAGCCCGTTCTGTGTCAGACATTCCGCCATGATATTTGCCCGCGGCAATTCCTTTCCGGATCAGCAGCTCCTCCACTTGCTCCGCTTCCTTGCGCGTTGCCGTGTAGATGATGCCCGATTGCTCCTCGCGCTCAGCGAGAAACTTTTGCAGAAACTGCTTTTTGTCCCCGCCGCTGACGACGGAGAGAGACAGGTTGGGTCTAGCAAAGCCCGTAACGAAAACATTCGGCTGCCGCAAACCGAGCATTGCGGAAATATCCTCCGCAACCTCTGTCGTTGCTGTAGCGGTAAAAGCCGCTACAAGCGGACGGTTCGACAGCCGTCCGATCCAGCCGGCAAGCTGTCTATAGCTTGGTCGGAAATCATGGCCCCACTGCGAGACGCAATGCGCTTCGTCAATGGCGATGAGCGGAATGTTCATCTGTGCAGACAAGCTGTCGAACATCGGTGCATCGAGCCGCTCCGGTGCGACATAGAGCAGCTTGTAATCACCGTTCATTGCCCGGTGCAGTACGTCCCGGTATTCACTGGCGCTAAGCGAGCTGTTCAAAAAAGCCGCAGGAACACCGATCCGGTTAAGCGTATCAACCTGATCCTTCATCAATGAAATAAGCGGGGAAATGACAAGCGTCGTACCCGGCAAAAGCAGCGAAGGTATTTGATAGCAGACCGATTTCCCTCCCCCGGTCGGCAGTATAGCAAGCGTATCTTTGCCCTGCATAATGCCCGAAATAATATCTTCCTGCCCCGGCCGGAACGTATCGTAGCCATATACTCTTTTCAGCTCTTCCTTTGCCTGCTGCAGCATTCTCATCCCTCCGTTTGTTTGACTAAACAGTAAAAGAGGACCCTGCAGTTAACTGTCAGGGTCCTCCCGAACTTGCTTTATGAGACTCACAAGCTAATGCGTCGATTAAGCCGTTACGATCTCGATGACACTGCGGACGGAAGCAGCGGATTTATCAAGCGCCGCTTTCTCGTCTGCCGTCAGCTCCAGTTCGAAGACTTTCTCGATGCCGTCGCCGCCGATTATGGCAGGCACGCCCATGAACAGATCGTCATAGCCGTATTCGCCTTCCAGCAAAGCAATAACCGGCAGAATCCGTTTCTTGTCCTTCAGTATCGCTTCCGTCATTTGAACGAGCGCAGCTGCAGGAGCATAATAAGCGCTGCCGTTGCCTAGCAAGCTGACAATTTCGCCGCCGCCTACGCGCGCACGCTGTACGATTGCTTCAATCCGGTCAGCCGGTATGAGCTTCTCGATCGGAATGCCGCCAACGTTGGAATAGCGAACGAGCGGAACCATATCGTCGCCATGGCCGCCAAGCACGAAGCCGCGAACGTCTTCGACGGATACATTAAGCTCTTGTGCGATGAACGTGCAATAGCGTGCTGTATCCAGTACGCCGGACTGGCCGATAACGCGGTTTTTGGGAAAACCAAGCGTTTGGTAAGCGACGTAGGTCATCGCATCAACCGGGTTGCTCAGAATAATAACGTAAGCATTTGGGCTGGTAGCTTTTACGTTCTCGCACACCGATTTCACAATACCCGCATTTGTATTTACAAGATCGTCCCGGCTCATGCCAGGCTTGCGGGCAATCCCTGCCGTAATGATGACGATATCGGAATCTTTTGTATCTTCATAATTGGACGTGCCAATGATGTTGGAGTCAATACCTTGAACCGGCGTAGATTCCAGCATGTCGAGAGCTTTGCCCTTTGTAGGGTTCTCCAGCTGCGGAATGTCAACGAGAACCACGTCGCCCAGCTCTTTTTGCGCAGCCATTAAAGCTGTAGTCGCACCAGTGAAGCCTGCGCCCACGACCGTAATTTTTCTTCGTTTGATAGCCATTTCAGATATAACCTCCTCTATAGATGTCAAAAGTCAAAAGTCAGAAATCAGAACTACATGTTTTTAATAACTTCGTCAGCGAACGCGGAGCATTTCACTTCAGTTGCGCCATCCATCAAACGGGCAAAGTCATAAGTAACGGTTTTGTTGTTGATGGAAGCTTCCATGCCTTTGTAGATCAGGTCAGCCGCTTCTTGCCAGCCCAGGTGCTCAAGCATCATAACGCCGGAGAGGATAACCGAACCAGGGTTTACAACGTCTTTGTCTGCATATTTAGGAGCTGTGCCGTGAGTCGCTTCGAAGATCGCGTGGCCAGTCAGGTAGTTGATGTTCGCGCCCGGAGCGATGCCGATGCCGCCTACTTGAGCTGCCAGAGCGTCGGACAGGTAGTCGCCGTTCAGGTTCAGCGTAGCGATAACGTCAAAGTCAGTTGGACGAGTCAGAACTTGTTGCAGAGCGATATCGGCAATAGCGTCTTTTACGACGATTTTGCCAGCTGCTTCAGCTTCAGCTTGTGCTTTGTTTGCTGCGTCAGTGCCTTCTGCTTCTTTAATGCGGTCATATTGACCCCAAGTGAAAGTTTGTTCAGCAAACTCTTGCTCAGCCACTTCGTAGCCCCAGTTTTTGAACGCGCCTTCTGTAAATTTCATGATGTTGCCTTTGTGTACGAGTGTAACTGTTTTTTTGCCGTGCTTGATCGCATACTCGATCGCAGCGCGAGCCAGACGTTTCGAGCCTTCTGCGGATACTGGCTTGATGCCGATACCGGAAGTTTCAGGGAAACGGATTTTGTTAACGCCCATTTCGTTTTGCAGGAACTCGATTACTTTCTTCACTTCAGCGGAACCTTCTTGGTACTCGATACCCGCATAGATATCCTCTGTGTTCTCACGGAAGATAACCATGTCTACGAGCTCAGGACGTTTAACCGGGGAAGGTACGCCGTCGAAGTAACGCACTGGACGCAGGCAAACGTACAGATCAAGCTCTTGACGAAGCGCAACGTTCAGGGAACGGATGCCGCCGCCGATTGGCGTAGTCAAAGGACCTTTGATTGCCACGATGTATTCGCGGATCGCAGTCAGCGTGTCAGCTGGCAGCCACTCGCCATATTCGTTGAACGCTTTTTCACCTGCAAAAACTTCGTACCAAGCGATTTTTTTGCTGCCGCCGTATGCTTTGTCAACTGCTGCGTCAAGAACGCGTTTGGATGCGCGCCAGATGTCGCGGCCTGTTCCGTCGCCCTCGATAAAAGGGATGATCGGGTTGTTAGGAACTTGCAGTACGCCGTTGTCAATCGTAATTTGGTCGCCTTCAGTAGGAAGTGCGTATTTTTCGAATTGTGCCATGATTAGTATTCCTCCTAGAATGTTTGGTATGAAAAACTGGCTGCGGCCCGAAGGCCGCGGAAAAGGAGAACGAACGCCTGTCCGTTCCCTGCTCTCTTGGGCGCGATGGCCCGGACGGAATAATAATTAACGCTGTTCGATCGGAATGTACTTGGCGTTGACCGGACCGACATAGTCGGCACGCGGACGGATAAGACGGTTGTCTTGGTATTGCTCCAAGATATGTGCGCTCCAGCCCGAAACGCGGCTGATTGCAAAGATCGGGGTGAACAAATCACGAGGAATGTTCAGGTTTGTGTACACGGAAGCCGAGTAGAAATCGACATTTGGCTTCAAGCCTTTTTGGCCGGTTACCATTTCTTCAATTTTAATCGACATATCGTACAGCTCCATGTTGCCCGTCAATTTGCCGAGCTCACGGGACATATGCTGCAGATGCTTCGCGCGCGGATCTCCGTCTTTGTAGACGCGGTGGCCGAAGCCCATAATTTTCTGCTTGCTCGCAAGCGCATTGTTGATATAGCTTTCAACGTTGCCGATGGAGCCGATTTCTTCCAGCATCACCATAACGGCCTCGTTCGCGCCGCCGTGAAGCGGGCCTTTCAAAGCGCCGATTGCAGAAGTTACGCCGGAGTAGATGTCCGACAGCGTAGCTACGGTAACACGGCCTGCGAACGTAGAAGCATTCAGCTCGTGATCGGCATGCAGCACAAGCGCTTGATCCAGTGCTTTAACCGCAACTTGATCCGGCTCGTTGCCTGTCAGCATATACAAGAAGTTGTAGGCAATGGATACGCCTTTCTTCGGAGCTACCGGTTCCTTGCCTTCGCGAATACGTGCAAAAGCCGCGATTACAGTCGGAAGCTGAGCTTGCAGCTTGATTGCTTTCAGCTGGTTTGCTTCCGGCGACATGTCGTTCGCGGTTGGGTCGTAAAGTCCCAGGCTCGATACAGCTGTACGAAGAGCAGCCATCGAATTGGAATTTTGCGGATACAATTTAATTTGTTGAATGACTTGCGCTGGGATAGCGGCGTGCTCATCCAGCTTCGCTTGCAGTTCATCCAGTTCCGCGCGGTTAGGAAGCTTGCCATACCACAGCAGATAAGCTACCTCTTCAAAAGTTGCATGTTCTGCAAGATCATCGATATTAATACCGCGATATGTCAGTACGCCATCAATTATGGAGCTGATGGACGACGAAGCGGCGACAATGCCTTCAAGACCTTTAGTGGCTGTCATCGTTTTCTCTCCTTTAACTGGAAATATAACCGAAATGTTAGGATTCGAGTCAGTCTTCACGCTATTAATCATAAATGATTTCGCGTATGAAGTGAACAAATCCGCACATAAAATTGCTTTATCGACGCCATAAATGATTTTTTATCACTTATTCACGACATGCATACTCTGCTGCATTTTACCCTATTCGATACCGGATTAATCATTAATATCCTTTCATCGCCCGCCTCTGCCAATTATGTTAGAATGAATAAATCAAAAGACGACCAACTCTATTTTCATAGTGGCGGAGGGCCTAACATGACGGAACAACGAATCGGCATCATCGATATAGGCTCCAACTCCGTCCGGCTCGTTATCTACGAGCGGACGGCAAACGGAGCGCATAGAGTCATCGACGGCAGCAAGCGGCCGGCTCGCCTAAGCGAGCGCATCGACGACAACGGCAACTTAACGAAAGAAGCCTTGCGTGAATTACTCGGCACTTTGAACCATTTCCGCCTGATCTGCGCGCATAACCGGGTCGGCCATATTAGAGCCGTTGCGACAGCCGCCATTCGCAATGCTGCGAACCGGGACGAAGTGCTTGAGACCATCGAGTCGGAAAGCGGCATCGCCATTGAATTGCTGTCGGGCGAGGATGAAGCAAATTACGGCTTTCTCGGCATGATCAATGCGATGGACGTCCAAGACGGCTTTCTTGTTGATATTGGCGGCGGAAGCACCGAGGTATCGCTCTTCCAAGGCCGTGAGTTCGTTCAATCATTTTCTTTTCCATTTGGCTGCGTCAATCTTCACCGGAAATTTGCAGCTAAAGGCGGCATGCTGACGGATGAAGGCTTGCAGGCTCTGGAGAGCTATGTCGCAGAAGCTGTTGCAGCTGTGCCTTGGCTGGTGAAGCATCCTTCCCTGCCTCTAATCGGCGTAGGAGGAACAGCCCGCGCACTAGGCAAGGTTCACCAAGCGGCTGTCAAATATCCGTTCACACAAACTCATAACTACCCGATGACCGGCGTGGCGGTAGACGAGCTCTTCAATGAACTGTACCGCACCCCGCTGGATAAACGCCGCAAATTTCCGGGCTTGTCCAAAGACCGGGTCGATGTAATCGTACCTGGCCTCGCTGTCATGAGGCTTTTGTACCGGACAATTAAAGCTTCGCATTACCGGATTTGCGGTTCCGGACTGCGTGACGGCCTGTTCCACGATACCCGCTTTCCCGGTCGTCCAAAGCACCAAAATCCGCTGGCCTTCAGCGTGCACAATTTAAGCGCCCTTCACCCTGCGGTACCGCAGCAGCATGTCATGCAAGTGAATAGACTCGCTCTGCAGCTATTTGATGAGCTGCATCCGTCTCATCTGCTTGCAGGCCGAGAGCGCATACTGCTGGACACTGCTTCAAGCCTGTTCCGCATCGGCGGGTCCATCGATTACTATGAGTACGCCAAGCATACGTTTTATTTAATCGTCAACTCGCATCTCAACGGATTGTCCCATCGTGAAATCTTGATGATCGGCGCCATTGCCTCTTATAAAAGCAAGAACCGCGTTCGTCAGCAGCTCAATGATTACAAAGAACTGCTGAATGAAACCGACTTCGATGCGGTCTATAAGCTAGGAACGCTGCTGCAGCTGGCCGCTGCGCTGGATCGCAGCGAAACGCAGGCCATCGGCAGGCTGGAAATCGAATATGCCCCCGGCGGCCAGCTTCTTCTGCGGCCCGTACGTTTCAGCGGATCGCTTACATTAGAAAGTCAGGAAGTCGACGAACTGTCTTCCGACTTCAAAAAATTATGGGGCGTAACTCCGCTATTGGATGAGATGGATTACACGTAGCTCTTCCATTGCGGGATAGCACGAGCGGCAAACTGGCTGCGGAAAGGCAGCAGCTCATTAACGACATGCGAATACGAACCGTTAGGCTGCAGTTCTCTTGCTTTGACATTGTCATTCAAGTTGAGCTGCAGCATATTAATGAGCGTTCTCCGAAGCTCAGGATCAAATACCGGGCACATCAGCTCGATTCTCCGCGTTAAATTACGCGTCATCCAGTCTGCACTCGACAGGTACACTTCCTCATCCCCGCCGTTGTTGAAATACATCACTCTCGCATGCTCCAGGAACCGGTCAACGATGCTGATGACTTTAATATTGTCACTCCGTCCCGGCACCCCCGGCCGCAAGCAGCATACGCCCCTTACGATCAATACAATAGAGACACCTGCCGCAGAAGCCTCATACAGCTTATCGATCATCTCCTGATTGGAGAGCGAATTCATCTTCGCTATAATCCGTGCCGGTTTTCCTGCGAGGGCATTGTCCCGCTCGCGATCTATAAGTCTGAACAGCTTTTCTTTCAAATCAGTTGGCGCCACGCCAAACGCTTTCCAGTCATAAGGCGAAGAATAGCCAGTCACCTCATTGAACAAGGCGGAAGCATCACCGCCGATGATCGGATGCGAGGTAAATAAACCGATATCGGTATATAATGTCGCTGTGCTGTCATTGTAATTGCCGGTGCCGACATGCACATACCGGCGAAGCGTGCCTTGCTCGCGGCGGACGACAAGCATAATTTTGGCATGCGTCTTCAAGCCTACAAGGCCATATACGACATGGCAGCCAGCTTTCTCAAGCTGTCTTGCCCATGCGATATTGCGCTCCTCGTCGAATCTTGCCTTCAGCTCAACGACGACGGTTACCTGCTTGCCTGACTCTGCAGCCTTGGCCAGCGCTTGAACGAGCGCGGAATGACCGCTCACACGGTAAAGCGTCATTTTGATCGCCAATACATCATCATCATAGGCCGCTTGCAGCACGAAATCGTTAACCGCATCAAAAGATTCATATGGATGATACATCAGCACATCCCGTTGTCTGACAACCTCGAACATATCGTCGGTTTCCTCAAACTCCTGAGGATAGACAGGCTCCAGCCGCTCATAGCGCAAATTGTCATGACCCGGAATCGTCAACGAGAATTTCATTAGAAAGCTCAAGTCAAGCGGTCCATCGATTTCAATTATATTGTCCTCGATCTCCAGTTCTTCCTTCAGCAGCTCAAGCGCATACGGATGCATGCCCTTATCAACCTCCAGACGAACCGGTACCCCCCACCGTCTCCGGCGCAATTCCTTCTCAATTTCCGCGAGCAAATCTTCCGCATCATCCTCATTCAGCGAAAGGTCAGCGTTCCGAGTCAAACGGAATGGATGGACGGCAATTGGCGTATAGCCATTGAACATCGTATCGATGTATTGCTCGATAATATCCTCCAGCAGCACAAACTCCGTCTTTTTACTGTTCATCCGTCCCGGCAAAGGAACAAAGCGCGGTAAAATCGAAGGCACTTGAACGATTGCAAACAACGGTTCTTCATCTTCTGGCTCATTATTTTTGCTTAGCAATACAGATAAATATAGCTCTTTCGTATGTAACAGCGGAAATGGCCGGCTCTGATCAACTGCCATCGGTGTGAGAACCGGAAATACAATTTCATGAAAATATTCGGATACCGCTTTATTTTGCGATATGGTCAATTCATCAATCGAACGGATGGAAATGCCTTCGCGGCCGAGCGCCCGGAATACTTCCCGGTAGGTTTTGTACTGGTCCTGCACCATCTGAGTGGAGCGTTTAATCAGCCGCTTCCATAGACCGGCAGGCGTATAGCCCGTAAAGTCTGTCCGCGTATAACCGGCGCGAATCTGATCTTGAATGCCCGCTACCCGTACGCTCATAAACTCATCCAAATTGCTGGATACGATCGCCAGAAACTTCACCCGCTCTAACAGCGGATTGTTGACATCCTGCGCTTCTTGGAGCACTCTTCGATTGAACTCCATCCAACTTAAATCCCTATTGACATAGTGGGACAATTGTTTACTCATGAACAGACTCCTCCCCTGTTATGTCTCTATTATGCAGGATGACTATTATTGGTATGTTAATGAATTGTAAATATGAAGTAAATCCTACCATCTTCCTATCGTAAAATTACCATTTCGCATTCTTTTCTCCAGCCAGCCAAGCAGCAGCTTCCTGTACCACGGTCTGGTTAGCGGAAGAAGCAGCGTAATACCAAATATATCGCTGAAGAAACCGGGGATAAATAACAGCAGTCCGCCCGCCAATACACATAAACCGTCAAGCAGCATAACACCTGGTATCTGCCCTTCTTGCATAAGACGCTGTGCTTCAAACCATACTTTGCGCCCTTCCATCTGAGCCAAATAAGCGCCAAGCAAGCTGATTAGCAAGATGAGAAAAAAGGTGTTCCAACCGCCGATACGGTTGCCAACCTGCACAATGCCCCAAAACTCCGCAGCAGGAATAAGAATGACGGCTGCAATGATCCATTTTGCCAATTACATGCCCTCCCCTTGCTCACTACGCGGCCAAGCGCGCAGCAATTCATATAACTCCGGCAGCCCTTTGTCGAGGCGGGCAGGCCGCCAGCTGGCATTCACCCACACATGCCGGGTTCCTCCGCTTACGAGCCGTTCACCAGGCAATTCCTCCTCTGATCCATAGCTTCCCGCATGCCACTGCTCCGTATCCACGCGGCGCACCTGCGATTCGAAAGCAAGCCTTATCGGAGAAAAGTCTGCAATCCTCGTACAGACCAGCACCTGATCATCATAGCGCGCCGGCTGCTCATATCGGCATTGCAGATCAACGACAGGAAGCAATAGACCTTGTTGTTCAATCGATCTATAGTCATAGCCAGCTGCTCGGATGAGCTCCGTCCGGCCAATTTCAAACCACGTAACATAGTTGCCGTGAAAAACGACGCCCATCTGATCGGTTTCCTGATACCGGACCCGAAGCGGATGAACGAACCATTGATTGTCCGCCATTATTCGACATCCTTCCTTCATGACAGTACCGCCCTGCAGCCCTTATTTTGAACAAAAGCGACGGTGCTTATCGCACCCTCGCTTCTGTTATTCCCTACAAATTGTAGAGACTATGAAATTACATCACTTTAGATTGTCCGGAGTAGATAAAGCCAGTTTCGCCGTAAAGCGTAACTTCCAATCCGTCTTGAAGCAATTCAGTTGCTCCTGCGATTCCGAGAATAACAGGAATGCCCAGGTTGATGCCGCATACCGCAGCATGGCTGGTAATGCCGCCTTGCTCTGTAATAACAGCTGCTGCTTTTTCAAAAGCAGGCATAAATTCACGGTCCGTCGATACGGTAACGAGAATGTCACCTTTTGCAACTTTAGCATTTGCTTCTTCCGGCGTACGTGCTACAACAACTTTGCCAGTAGCCGTCTGACTGCCAATGCCTTGTCCTTGTGCAAGCAATTCGCCGATATGATGAACTTTGATCAAGTTCGTTGTGCCAGCGCGGCCAACCGGTACGCCTGCCGTAATGACGATCGTATCGCCAAGAGCGATCAAGCCGGTGCTTTGCGCGCCTTCAACTGCGATCTCAACCATTTCGTCTGTTGTTTGAGCATCAGCGCCAAGAACTGGTGTTACGCCCCAGATCAGTGCCAGTCTCTTCATCACTTTCTCATCGTTAGTAACCGCGATGATTGGCGATTTCGGACGGTATTTCGATACCATGCGAGCTGTAAAGCCGCTTTGCGTCGAAGTTACAATCGCTTTCGCGTTCAGATCAAGTGCGGAATTGGCAACCGCTTGGCTGATCGCTTCCGTAACTGTCGTCTGTTGCGCGTTTGCTTGTTTTTTGAAGATTTCACGATATTCAAGAGCCGCTTCCGCGCGCTCAGCAATACGAGCCATCGTTTGAACCGATTCTGTCGGATATTTGCCGGCAGCTGTCTCACCGGAAAGCATAATTGCATCCGTGCCGTCGAAAATAGCGTTCGCTACGTCACTCGCTTCAGCGCGAGTTGGGCGCGGGTTGCGCTGCATCGAATCCAGCATTTGTGTCGCCGTAATAACCGGCTTGCCTGCACGATTACATTTTGCGATCATCGATTTTTGTACCAAAGGCACTTCCTCAGCCGGAATTTCTACGCCAAGGTCGCCGCGGGCAACCATCAAGCCGTCAGACACTTCAAGAATTTCGTCGAGGTTGTCTACGCCTTGCTGGTTCTCGATTTTGGAGATGATTTGAATGTGGCTTGCATTGTGACGCTCAAGCAGCTCGCGAATTTCCAATACGTCGCTTGCTTTGCGGACGAACGAAGCCGCGATGAAGTCGATGCCTTGTCCGATACCGAAGATGATGTCATTCGCATCCTTCTCCGTAATGCCTGGCAGCGAGATGTTCACGCCTGGAACGTTAACGCCTTTTTTGCTCTTAATCGGGCCGTTGTTGACGATGCGGCAGATGATTTCTGTGCCTTTCACTTCTTCAACAGTCAGGCCGATCAGGCCGTCATCAATCAGAATTGTCGAACCGACCGTTACGTCATTCGGCAAGTTGTCATAAGTAACCGGGATACGTGTGCGGTCTCCCAGAATTTCTTCCGTCGTCAATGCGATTGTGTCGCCTTGAACGAGTTCGATCGGCTCTTTTTTCAGTTTGCCGAGACGAATTTCTGGTCCTTTTGTATCAAGAAGTACCGCTACCGAAGTACCGAGTTCTTGGTTCGCCAGGCGAATGTTTTTAATACGGTTGCCGTGCTCTTCGAAATCGCCGTGGGAAAAGTTAAGGCGGGCTACGTTCATGCCGGCATTAATCAGCTTTTTCGTGTTTTCCAGCGATTCACTGGATGGTCCGATCGTACATACGATTTTAGTTTTGCGCATTGTTAAGTTTCCTCCGTTTAAGGGCCTACTGGTCATTAATAAAATTACAATATTACGGGCGGCTTGTACAGTGAAAATGCTGTAAATGCCGCCCGTTGCTTTTTATACTTGCGCCGATTCCGCTTCAATTCCCGAAGCCGGCTCCTGCTCGCCTTCTGCAGACGGAGCAATTTCCTGCTGCAGCTCAGCGGCTCCAGGGACTTGCTCAGCCCGTTCAACGATGCTGAATTCACCGATTTTGCGGAATTTCTGGTAACGGTCCTCGATGAGCTCTTCCGGTGTCAGTTGAAGCAGTTGCTGCAGATGAAGCCACAGCTTCTCCTTCAATTGATCAGCGGTAAACACCAGATCGCGATGGGCTCCGCCCTGCGGCTCGGCTACGATATCCTCAATAATCTCGAATTCCAGCAAATCTTTAGCTGTAATCTTCATCGCCTCAGCTGCTACGTCCGCTTTGGAAGCATCCTTCCAAAGAATCGATGCAGCACCGTTAGGCGAGATTGCAGAATAAATCGCGTTCTCCAGCATGATCACCCGGTTGCCGACGCCAAGCGCCAGCGCGCCGCCGCTTCCGCCTTCGCCGATTACAACACAAATAATCGGCACGCCGAAGCCCGCCATTTCCCTCAAGTTACGCGCAATCGCTTCAGATTGGCCGCGCTCCTCCGCCGTATTGCCGGGGTAAGCGCCTTTCGTATCAATAAAGGTAATGATTGGGCGATTAAATTTATTCGCTTGCTGCATAAGACGAAGCGCCTTGCGGAAGCCTTCCGGATGGGGACTGCCGAAGAAACGTGCGATATTGTCGCGTGTATCCTTGCCGCGCTGATGGCCGACAACCGTTACCGGCAAGCCGTTAAGCTTGGCTAAACCGCCGACAATCGCAAGATCATCTGCAAACAGACGGTCGCCGTGCAGCTCCATGAAATCCGTAAATATCGCCTGAATGAAATCAAGCGAGGTTGGACGCTGGTGATGACGGGCAACATGCATTTTTTGCGCGGCCGTCATTTCGCTGTACAGCTCTTCTTCCATCTGCTTGCATTTCTCTTCAAGCCGCAAGATTTCTTCCGTGAAGTCCATGCCGTTATTCTCGGCAAGCTTCTTCAGCGTCGCAATCTTGTCCCGCAAATCACTGAGCGGCTTCTCGAACGGAAGCTTTTGTTCACTCGGCATGTGACAAGTCCTCCCTTACGATATGCATATCAAGCAGCTTCGTTAACGTATGCTTCATATCCTTGCGGTGCACGACCATATCAAGCTGGCCATGCTGCATATTGAATTCAGCCGTTTGGAAGTTGTCAGGCAGCTTCTGGCGGATCGTCTGTTCAATTACGATTCGGCCGGCAAACCCGACAAGTGCTCCAGGCTCGGCCAAATTGTAATCGCCAAGGCTCGCAAAACTAGCCGAAACCCCGCCCATCGTCGGATCGGTAAACACCGAGATGAACAGTCCGCCGGCTCCTTGGAACTTGGAGAGCGCAGCGCTCGTCTTGGCCATTTGCATCAGGCTGAGAATGCTTTCCTGCATCCGTGCCCCGCCTGAGGTGGAGAAAATGAGCAGCGGAAGCTGCTTGGCATGTGCGGTCTCAATCGCCCGGGTAATCTTCTCCCCGACGACCGAGCCCATGCTGCCGCTGAAAAAGTCGAAGCTCATGACGCAGACGACGATTGGAAATCCGCCGATCGTGCCTTCGCCCGTGACAACGGCTTCATTTAAGTTCGGATTTTTCTCATATTGCTGCTTAAGCTTGCCGGCATAACCCGGAAATTCAAGCGGATCGACCGATACCATATCGGCATCGTACTCATGCAAACGCCCGTCATCAAGCGTCATTCCGATCCGTTCCCAAGCGCTCAGACGGTAATGATGCCCGCATGACGAGCATACTTTTAAATTTTTATCCAATTCTTTGCTATACTGAATATTGCCGCATTTGGAGCACTTATTCATTAGGCCTTCCGGAATGTCACGCTTCGGGCGTTCAGGCGCCGAGGCCGATCCCGAAGGAATGGTCGCGTATTTCTTTTTCGAAAATAAGTCCTTAATTTGCACAGTAGTGACACCTCTCAAGGCGCAATAGTATATGGTTGTCCATTACGGCTGGATGATGGAATTAAAAACTTCCTGTACTTCCTCCAGCTCGCCTGACGGGACCAAAATCTCATATTGCTGTTTAGACAGATTAACAGGACGGACCTTTACGAGAAATCCTTCTTCCGTAAGCCGCTTCTTGATGTTATCCGCGATTTTTGCGGTGGGTGCGATGTAAATGACCGTCCACATTATGGTACCCCCTGAAAAACGTTGCGCCGACCTCTCAGACGTAAGCTCCTGCCTGCAAGCGTCGGCAACAGGCCATATGATGTCACAATGATACCATAGTCATGGGGAATCCGGCAAATCATATCGGTGCGCCTTCGGGTCCTGGTGGGCAATTCTCGCCGATGCGGCGGCCGCAAGTCCGGCCACAAGATCGTCAAGAAAGACGTGAATTTTCTCGCCTTTCAAGTTGAGCTGGCGAATAATGCCGGGCTTTACTTTATCCAAATATCCGAAGCTCGTCAAGCCAATCATGCCATAAACATTCGTAATTCCGAGCGCCAGCGTCTCATCAACGCCATATAAAGATTCATCGGTTTCCATAATTGCCTGCAACGGCTCGGGCAGCAATCGCCGCTCGGCAAGCTCATCCAGCGCAATGCCTGTAAACAGCACATACTGCACCTCCCGCTTGCCCAGCACAGCCCGGACGCTCTCCGCACATTCCGCGATATTCAGATCCGGGTTATAGGGGCGCTGCAGCGAATATACGATTTCCGCAATGTCGTCCACGCTTACTCCGCGCTTCAATAGCCAATTCTCAATTCCGGATGTCATGTCGATTCCTCCCGCAAATGCTTGTACGTCATGGCGCGACGCAAGCTGCGGGCAAAAAAGGCAGGCGTTTCAGCACCGGACCGCAAGTAGTGGCGCCTGACGCTGCACCCGCCCTTATTGCCGCTTGTATCTCTAAATGTATGCGGGAGGCCGGCCGGTTGTGCATGAGAATTGCCCGTACTCGAAAATATTTCGGACGAGCGGCCGTCTATTTAACCGCCACCGATCCCGGACCAAGCAGCTGTTCAATAGCGGTGAACAGCTGAGGAGACGGCTTCACCCGGTAGCTGTCGTTTAGTGCAATCGACTTCTGGCTCCGCTCGTAAAAAAGCACCGTGTCCAGCGGCCCGTTATGGCCTGCCAGCAAGCTTTGCAGCTTGCCCAGCGCTCCAGTCTGTTCACTGGCTGCACTGATTTTAATATAGACGCGCTGCTGCTGGCGCTTGCGCGGCTCCGCTGAGGTACGGACCGGCTCGGCCGGATGCTCCCCGACCGGAGCAGCTGCCTTACCTTCTGATTGCCTTGTTGCTGCCTGCGGCACCGTAGCAGTCTGGACAGCAGTTGGCCGCGCCTGCTGCGCCGGAGCAGTCTGGGCAGCAGGCGCACGGCCAGCCCCAGCGGCCATTCGAGATGCGCGGGAAGCCGCTTGACGGCGCATGACACGCACTTGTTCAGCCATGCTTTGGGCCTGATCGCCGACCCGTTCAATCGGCAGAACATCCTCGACGATGAGCTTCACTTCATCGTCCTGATGCTGTACGGTTGCTGAGACGATAGCGAGTCCGCCTTTTTCCAGCCGATCTGAGCATCGTTTCCATACCGCAGGAAAGACGACAGCCTCCACCCGCACGATGCGATCCTCCAACTCCAGGAAACCCATTGCATTGCCTTTCTTGTTCATGAACGGCTTCAGCGAAACAATTCTGGCACCTACAATTGCAGATGCTCCCTCCGCTAATTCGCTCAAGTCTACCATGCGCTCCAGTCCCAGCGGTTCAAGCTGTTCTTGTACAGCATCGAGCGGATGGCCGGACAAATACAGTCCCAGCAGCTCACGCTCCAGCTCCAGCTGTTCTCCCGCTGTGTAAGGACGAATATCCGGCATCTCGATATCCCAGTTCTGCACTTCGTCGAACCCGAACAGCTCGATTTGCAGCTCTTCCCGCTCCTTGCGCCATTTCAACGCCGCCTCTACCGTCTCTTCCAGTACGGCGAGCTGCTGCGCACGGTGGCCCGGCACCGAATCAAGCGCTCCGGCTTGAATAAGTGATTCCAGCACCCGTTTGTTAACGACGCGCAAATCAACTCGGCGGCAAAGATCCAGCAGGCTTTCGAACGGCCGGCCGGTACGTTCCCGCTCCAGCGCTTCGATCGCTTGCGTGCCGACGTTCTTAACGGCAGCCAGCCCGAACCGGACCGCTCCCTCTACCGGTGTAAAGGTAACGCCGCTTTCGTTGACGTCCGGCGGAAGCACTCCAATGCCCATCCGGCGGCATTCATCCACATACTCTGCGGTTTTCCGCTGATTACCTGTTACCGAGGCCAGCATCGCCGCCATAAACGGAACCGGATAATTAGCTTTCAGCCAGGCCGTCTGAAAGGCCAGAACGCCATACGCAGCCGCATGGGCGCGCGGAAAGCCATAGTCGGCAAAACGGACGATCATATCGTAGACCAAGTTCGCATCGTCTTCGGAGTAGCCCTGTCCGAGACTGCCTTGAACGAAATGGGCGCGCTGCTCATCCAGCACCTCGCGCTTCTTCTTCGATACGGCGCGGCGCAGCAAATCCGCTTCACCAAGCGAGAAGCCCGCCATCGTTGAGGCGATCTGCATAATTTGCTCCTGATAAACGATAATGCCGTACGTATCGGCCAAAATCGGCTCCAGCGAAGGATGCGGATACGTCACTTCTACCGTGCCGTGTTTGCCTTGTATATATTTCGGAATGAATTCCATCGGACCCGGACGGTAAAGCGCCAGCACCGAGATCATATCCTCGAACCCGGACGGCTTCATCTCCCGCAGCACCCGGCGGACGCCAGTGGACTCCAATTGGAAAATCCCCATCGTCTCGCCGCGCCCCAGCATCTCATAAGTTGCCGGGTCATCGTCCCGGATGTGACGGAAATCGATGCTTTTGCCGTACTGCTGCTTAACCCAGCCCAGCGTACGCTCCAAAATCGACAGCGTGCGCAGCCCGAGAAAATCCATTTTCAGAAGGCCGATCGCCTCCAGATGCTCCATTGAATATTGCGTCAGCACGGCATTCTCGCCGCCTGACTGGAGAGGCACATAATCGGTTAAAGGTCCGCCGGCCAGTATAACGCCGGCCGCATGAGTAGAGGCATGCCGCGGCATCCCCTCCACCTTCAGCGCCATTTTCAGCATCGCATCCGTCTTCGGCTGGCGCTCACATGCGTCACGCAGCCCGTCGCTTTGCCGCAGCGCCTCCTCCAGCGTAATGCCGAGCTGATTCGGGATCAGCTTGGCGGCGCGGTCTACCTCGCCGAACGGCACGTTCATAGCTCTTCCGACGTCGCGAACCGCAGCTTTAGCAGCCATCGTACCGAACGTAATAATCTGCGCGACATGATCGTCGCCATATTTGGCAGTGACATAAGCAATAACCTCGTCGCGCCGCTCATCGTTGAAGTCGATATCGATATCGGGCATCGTAATCCGCTCCGGATTGAGAAACCGCTCGAACAACAGCTTGTATTTCAGCGGATCAACGTCGGTAATACGCAGTGTATATGCAACGAGACTGCCCGCTGACGAGCCCCGGCCCGGGCCGGTTCGGATACCTTGCTCATGGGCAAAACGGATGAAATCCCATACGATCAGGAAGTAATCGTTAAAGCCCATTTTATCGATAACGGACAGCTCGTAAGCGAGCCTCTCTTCGGCCTGCTTGCGAGTATCCGAGCCGTCTGTCCACTCCGGAAGACCGGCGTATCTGGCGTGAAGACCATCCTGGCAAAGCTTCGCCAAATAATCAGCAGAAGACATGCCGCCTGGCACCGGCCGGAACACCGGCAGCTCGGCACGTCCAAACGTCAGCTCAAAGCCGCATTTATCGGCGATTTCCGCTGTGTTGGCAATCGCCTCCGGCACATGGCGGAACAAGAGCTCCATCTCTTCTCCGCTTTTCATATAAAGCTGATTCGTTCCCATCCGCATGCGGTCTGTATCCTCGACCGTTTTGCCGGTTCCGATGCAGAGCAGCACATCCTGCACTTCGGCGTCCGCTTGCGTCAAATAATGGACATCATTCGTCGCTGCCAGCTTAATGCCGGTATCCCGTGCAAGCTCGATCATCGCCATTGCGACTTTCTTTTGCTCCAGCATGCCGTGATCCTGCAGCTCCAGATAGAAATCGTCGCCAAATATGGCTCTATAGCGAAGTGCTGCTGCGCGCGCCTCATCCGTCCGGTCATGCAGCAGATGCTGCGAGATTTCGCCATGCAGACAGGAGCTCAGGCATACCAGCCCCTCCGAATGGGCAGCAAGCGTCTCCAGATCGATGCGCGGCTTATAGTGAAAGCCCTCCAAATGGCCGATTGAACACAGCTTCATCAGATTTTTATAACCGGTCTCATTCCGGGCCAGCAAAATTAAATGATAAATCGGATTTTCCTTGCGGGTTCCTTTTTCCTTACGCGAGCCCGCTGTAAAATACATTTCGCAGCCGATAATCGGCTTGATTCCCCGCTCCACGCATGCCCGGTAAAACGGAATAGCCCCGTACATAACCCCGTGATCCGTCAGCGCGAGCGCCTTCATGCCCAGGCTGGCCGCAGTGGCCGCCAAATCGCGGATACGGGCGGCACCGTCGAGCAAGCTGTATTCGCTATGGACATGCAAGTGTACAAATGATGAGTGTTGACCGCTTTCGTTGCCGTTCATCCCGAACCCTCCCCTACCGCTCGCTATTCTATTCTTCTATTTTATCATAATACCCGCAGTACCGCCCATAGAATGGGATAAAGGGCCGGACAGGCATCACTTCGGTTTGATATGAAAAAGGCAGGTGTGCGCACTTGAATTACTTTTTAACGAAAGCAGGACTCGATTTCTTTATCGCCTTCGGCGTCGTCATTGGCGGCTCCATGCTGGCAGGCGTCGGCTCGGTTTTCTTACTCACACCCCCGACGACAATGATGGTCAACACCGCGGTCAATTTGAAAATATGGGCAATCGTCGCCGCCGTCGGCGGCTCTATCGATCCGATGAGGGTCATTGAAAGCAACTTTGTCGAGGGCCATCTGTCCCCAGCCGTCCTGCAAATCGGCTACATCGGTGCCGCTTTTCTCGGAGCGCATATCGGAACGGAGCTGATTAAGCTGATATGCAAAGGAGCGACATAAGGAATGCGCGTTCCACAGTTCGATAAATATGTAGGTGCGATGCGGGGGCTTGGCTTGCTGCTGGCGGGGATGATCATTGGCGCTGCCGTCTACAGCTCCATCTATCACGCTCAATTCGAAGCGCTCATCAGCTTGAAGAGCGATCTGGAAATGAAGCTGGATCAATACGAATCCGACATCAAGCAATGGAAAAAACTGAGCAAGCAGCATACCGTCATCAAAAGCGTCGTGCCCCGTATTGAGGAAGAGGCTGGGGACAAAAAAAAGCCCGTACTCGACAAAGTGACCGAGGCCGAGCTGCTGCTGCGGATTAAAAAGGACTTGTCCGTCTTTATTGGACAAAGCATCTATGAAATTGATTCAGACGCTCAGTTCGCCCGCAAGCTGCTTAGCCAAAAAATATATTCCGACGTGCTTGAAAAAAACTATACCGTCACAATCAACACGATGCTTGTCGTCGACAACGTGCTCCAGGTGTGGGTAAAGGTGCGATTGTATGACCGGCCGCCCAGTTAGCCGGGGACAGCCCATTTCTCCTTATTTGGCAATTCATGCTACAATAGCGTCAATAACCAGTTAAGGAGCTGTCTCGCCGCAATGAATTCCATTATTCAATTCGTGTTCGCGCCTTGCATCATTATCTCGCTTGCGCTAACCGTCCTGTTCAGCTTTCGCTCGCGCCGCTCGCCGGATGCGCGTGCACGCGGCTTAAACGCTTCCCGAATGAATATAAGCATGGGCATCATGCTCATATTCATCGCCGCCGTTCAGCTGTTTTTGTCCAATGAATCAACTGCCCGCATCGTTATCGGCTCGATCTTCCTCGTGCTCGGCCTGTTCAACCTATTCGCAGGCCTCCGCAACCACAGCATCTACCGCACGATGCAGCAATAGTCATCCTGAACCACCCAGCCGGATTCCGGCTGGGTGGTTCAGGATGACTTGGAATTTTGGTTAGTATAGTCAGTCGCTGTTGAGCCCGGGGTCGCTGCGCGTTTTGGTTCGTGCTGCCATTCTTGATTCCATTGTGATCATCGCTTTCACGATGAAAAATGGATTGAACCTGCGAAAAATCAGCCCGAACTCAAAACGCTCCGCTCTCCCTCAATTATGCGATAAAGTACAAGGCAGTTCGTTAAATGCAACACACTTCAAGAACACATCTGAAAGCGCGAGCACCAACACTAAAATCAGCACTTTCAGCACGGTACAGGGAAGAAAATTTACTTTTAAAAACTACTGCAGAACGATGCTACGATTTCGGCCAGGTTGCTGCTGAGGCTATATCAACGTACACTTTGACTTTGACTTCGATCTCGCAATCTCGCAGTGACGCATAGCTGCCAATGAACTCCATAGGCTCTCTTTCCGCGCCCACTAGCAATCAAAATGCAAAAGTGCATTTTGATAAGCCCAAAACTAACCAAAACAGCCTTCAAAATGCAAAAATACATTTGAAAACCTTCTAAATCGCTATATTTATGCTTTTCCAGCCAATCAAACTGCACTTTTGCATTTTGACGGGCTAAATCGCCGAAAAATCATCAAACAAACTGCACTTTTACATTTTGAATGCGATCTTCGAATTTCGCAGTGCCCCGCCTAGCTGCCAAATGATCGCCATACGCTCGCTTTCCGTGCCCAAGTAACAATCAAAATGCAAAAGTGCATTTTGATAAGCCTAAAACTAACCAAAACAGCCTTCAAAATGCAAAAGTACATTTGAAAACCTTCTAAATCGCTATATTTATGTTTTTCCAGCCAATCAAACTGCACTTTTACATTTTGACGGGCTAAATCGGCGAAAAATCATCAAACAAACTGCACTTTTACATTTTGATCCGTTCAGCTACAGCATTCTCAACCGGAAATGCAGCTTCCTTCTGCCACAGCTATTTGAAAGTACCATTCCCTCGTTCACTGTGCTGAGTATGCGGGTGATGGTACTAGTACGGGTTCGAGGGTTGGTAGGTTTCTTTTTACTGGGGTTGCTCCGATGTATTGTACTCAGCGGGGTCTCTGCTTTCATCGCGCAATCAGGGAGAGCGGAGCGTTTTGAGTTCGGGATGACTTTTCGCAGGTTCTATCCATTCTATCGTAAAAGCGATATAACAGTGGAATCAAGAACGGCAGCACGGACCAAAACGCGCAGCGTTCCCGGGCTTCGGCGTACGAACCAACACGCGCAGCGACCCCGGGCTTCGGCGCAGCTCCCCGCCCCCGACCTCGCCCTCGACTGGACCCGGTGGCTACGCACAACAAAAAAGCTGCCGAGAAACCTCGGCAGCCCAACCACTCTAATAAGGATCAATCATCTGCGCCGTCATCATCGCTTTAGCAGCGAGCCCGTTCGCATCCAGCACCTCGATTTCCAGCTTCGTCGACTTGCGGCTTAGCTCCATGGCGCTCGGCACAATCGTAATCTCGCCGTCTATGGGCACCGGCCGAACGAAATATGCCGTCATCGCGTCGACCAAAAAATCGCGCTTGCCGGTATCCCGGATCATGCGGCGTCCCGCCTGTGTCATAAGCGTAACAAGTACACCCTCCGACACCATGCCGAGAGGCCCCGACATTTGCGGCGTAATGACGCCGCGGTAGTGAGGTACGCCTTCCGCATCCTCACCGGCAATAAACCCGGTCCACATCAAATCCTCGAACGTCTCGCCCGATTCCGGCTGCTTGCCGGCGAAACGCATCGCATCAAGCACTTCCTGCCTCGTAATGACACCGAGCAGCTTGCGATGCCGGTCAACAACCGGCAGCAGATCAATGCCTTCCGCCGCCATCGTATGCGCCGCGGACGTCACCGTAATGTTGGGAGCCGCAGTTATCGGGTGGCGGGTCATTAATTTGTCCACCGTATACGTATCCGGTGAACCGTAAGCATCCTTGGCCGTCATCATGCCAATAACCCGCCCGCGATCATCTACGACGGGAAAGCGCGAATAGCCGGTCTCCCGGACAAGCCGCTGGAAATCGGCCAGCGTATTGTCAGCGCGCATAACATCTGCCGGCTTGCTGAACGTCATCAGATCCTCGATCAGCATAATTTTACGCTTAATGAGCCGATCATACATCGCCCGGTTAATCATCGAAGCGACTGTATACGTATCATGCCTGGAAGCGATGATCGGAAGCTCCTTCTCATCAGCCAGCAGCTTCACCTCGTCGCTTGGCTCGAAGCCGCCGGTAATCAGTACGCCTGCTCCTTGCTCCAGAGCACGCTTATGAGCACTGGAACGGTTGCCCACGATTAGCAGGCTTCCCTCGTCAATATATCGAAGCATGGCGTCCAGCTCCATGGCGCCAATCACAAACTTATGCAAAGTCTTCTCTAGACCGGAAGCGCCTCCGAATAGATGTCCTTCCACAATTTCAGCCACTTCACCGAAGGTCAGCTGATCGAGCGCCTCTCTGCGCTTGCGGTCGATCCGCACCGTGCCGATCCGTTCCTTCGTGCTGACCAGTCCGGCGTTCTCCGCCTCTTTGATTGCTTTATAGGCAGTACCCTCGCTTACACCTAGCTCTCTGGCGATGGCGCGAACCGATATTCGTGTTCCGATTTTCAATTCCTGTATATGCTGCAAGATTTGCTCTCGCTTCGTTCCTGTGTCTGTTCCGGATTCCACGCCCCGTTTCCTCCCTCATGAATGGCATTTATCCCTGTACATTATACCAGTCAATAGTAACTCGGGCGACCTTAAGCATGGCATCAACGGATTCCCCGTCTTTACCAGTCAGCTTGTACTTGTCAAAAATCGGCTGCAGCCGGTTCGGGCTTATCGCTTCGTTAGCTCCTTCTATGATGAACGTTTTCCAGTCGTACAGAATCGGTACAGGATAACTCAACTGATAGATTGGCACCTGGTCGATAACGATACGCTGCGGCGGAATTTCTGCATATTGGCTCGGGAATAGAAAAGAAACCTTTTCGCTGAACGGTCTGGAAATATAGTCGGATTCCAAACTGATGTTATATTCCACAATCTGCTGATGCGGATCAACTCTACAGCAAAATTGGCCAAGCGCCTGCGCCGTCTTATGCGTCTTATGCAGCACGCGATATGTAAACTCAACGTTGAAAGGTACATGCTGATAATAAGTTTGTACTTTCCGGAAAAACTCAAACTCATCTACCATATCGGAAATCCCCTTGTAAAATGTTCCTGTTAAGGAAATGATGATAATAGAAAGAACCTTTTTACACAATTATAATAAAAAGCATATAATTTGGTCAATGACTATAGTAATTATTTTTTATATACTCTATAGAACGTTGTCGCTCTTCACTTAAACGACTATCTTAAGGCTGAGGTGACGACTTTGAGCAAATTCGCTCATTACATCGGAGAAAACATTCGCAATCTACGTAAAGAAAGAGGACTCAGCCAGGAGCAGCTCGCCCTTCGCGCCGAAATCAATGCATCTTATATGGGCCAGGTTGAACGCGGCGAAAAAAGCCCGACGGTCGAAGTACTCGGCAAAATCGCAGGAGCGCTGAACTGCCCGCTTGAGCTTATCGTCAACAGCGTGCCTCCCAAAGCGATGGAAGCCGGCAGCAGTTATGCCGATAAAATCGCGCACCAGATGAACGGGCTTACCCTTAAGGAACAAGAAGCCGTCTACAAACTGGTCAAGCAATTGATTCATTTCAAAGACATTGAATAGCAAGTCAAGTTCGCCGCAAGGCTGTTAGAAAAAATGAAAAAGGCATGGATGCAGCTCCGCCACGGGGGCAGCATCCATGCCTTTTTCAATCGTTCTTGTTTCCAGTCAGCTTTCAGCATTAGCCCTTGACTCTGTCACGGGAACGCCCCATAACAACCCTTTGAAGCTGCCGCTCCCACATCCGCTTCTTCGCTCTGCGGATCCGCTCCAATTCCTTGCGCTTAGCCTCATTGATCAGAAGCAGCGCATTGAAATGGGCGGCGATTACGATCAGTGCAAAACCTACCCAAATCAAGCCAAAAGCGCTCGTTAAGCCCCAAGGGGCGCCCAAATCGAGCTTCGGCAGCGCGTAGACTAGCATCGCAATTGCGCCTATTAAATATAATACATGACGGCCTTTACCCTTCATCCATCTCACTCCCCGGCTTGTTCGCTTCCAAAAATTCGCTGTACTTGTCCGCACTACCATTGTATGAACAGCGGCCCGCTATTATGACCGCAGGCACCAATCGCTTCATTTTCAGCCCAGCGGCGAATCACCAAGGAATAGATGTCCTCATATGATGAAGGAATTCGTGTAAAACACCCAGGCTTTCTTCCTGCCATCCTCCTGCTTGGAAGGAGATTTACAATGCTTAAATCGAAAGTTGCCGTTCAGGTGATCAGCCCCGGCATGCTCACGGACGATACGCTTATGCTAGGCGAATCCTGGCTGAAGCAATGGAAAATTCCGGAGGGCCAGCCGGTCGTTCTAAAATTCGGAGCGTTTCGGCAGAATGTGAAAGTCATTGCTGTCGCTAAATACGACGGCATGCGCATTAGCCAGGGTTTGGCTAAAAAAATGGGCATTTTGGGCAATACACCGCTAAGGCTGCAGTACAAATCAAGTTCATCGTCATTATTGCTCGGCCCGCTGATTGGCGTGCTGATCAGCCGTGACTATCCCGGAGCGCCAGACAAACCGTTTGGCTCAATTACGATGTTTTGCCGGGAACTCGTTGACGGCTGCGCTGCTCAGGGCGGGTATGTCTATTTTTTCACGCCCAACCATATAGGCAGCAATACGGATTCTGTGGAAGGCTGGGTTTATGCAGACGGCTGGAGGCGAACGGCCGTACCTGCTCCTGATATCGTCAACAACCGGCTTACTTCACGCAAGCTGGAGAACAAAGCCAACGTTCAGCATTTTTTGAAAGAAATCAAGCAAAAGCACGGAACGACCGTCTTTAACGAGAAATTTCTGGATAAAACCGAAGTATTCGACGCGCTCAAAAAGGACGCTGCAGTAAGCCGCTATTTGCCTGAATCGCATCTGCTGCGCAATTACACGATGCTGAAAGCCATGTCTTCCCGTTATGACAACGTCTTTCTCAAGCCCGTCCGAGGAAGTCTTGGCAAAGGCATTATTCGCGTCTCACGGGCAGAAGGCAGCGGTTATCAAGCACTATTCGCGACGACAGCAGGTTCCCGGCGGCAGCAGTTTCCGAACCTACTCAAGCTTTATGCAACAATCTCGACAAAAATGAAAACGGTCCGCTACCAAATTCAGCAAGGGCTGCAATTGATTGAAATTCAGAAACGGCCGGTCGACTTCCGTGCGCTGGTGCAAAAAAACAAAGCAGGCAAATGGTCTATTACGTCTATCGTCGCTCGAACAGCCGGCAGCCAGCATTTCGTCTCCAACCTGGCACGCGGCGGTACACTCAGCAAAGTGGGCGAAGCGGTTGCGAAGTCAAATTTAACCTCTGGCAAAGCGGATGCTTCCAGCCGTCTCCAGCAAGCAGCGCTGCTGATCGCCAAAGGGATCGAAAATCAAATTCCTGCCCATTTCGGCGAGCTTGGCATCGATCTTGCGCTTGACACTGGCGGGCGCGTGTGGCTGCTGGAGGTCAACTCCAAGCCTTCGAAAAACGATAATACTCCGCTGACCGACAACAAAATCCGTCCGTCTGTGCGTATGGTTATTCAATATTCCCGGTTTCTATCGGGCTTTTAACGGAGGGCGCCATGATTCCATTGCTCGTTCAGCTCGGCATATTGGTAGCAGCAGTCAGATTGCCCGCTCACTCAAGCAGCTCCGGTACCGCAGCAGCCATGCCCGAAAGGCGATTCTACGAACGGTTAAGCGAAGCCGCAGCCCGGATCGGGATTGCATTGTTCGTCTTCTCTCCCGCCCAATTCGAGGAACGAACAGGCAGACTGTCCGGCTTCCGGTATAGCGGAAGGCGTTGGGTGGCAGAGCCATGCGCTTTGCCGGACATTGTCTACGACAGAAGCTATTGCGCGAGCTTTGAAGAACAGATGGAATGCCGCAAGGCGCTGTCGGCCATCCGTCAGCTGAAACGGTATATTTCACTAAACGGCAGCCTGCCCTCGAAATGGGAGATCTACAGCTATTTGAGACAGGACGCCGTTCTTGCCGGACACTTGCCGCTCACTCAGCCCATTGACAGGCTGGAACAGCTGCTCCCGCAGCTGGAGGCACAGGGCAAAGGATTGTTTCTCAAACCGGCTGCCGGCATGCAGGGCAAAGGTGTACTCCATATCAGGCGCCACCCGCTGACGGGGCAATGGCTGGCGGACGGAAGAACGAGGCGCAACCTGCCTATAGCGAAATCATTCGAAGATTGGTCCGCTCTTGCTCTCTGGGGAGAACGATTTGTTGGCCAAACCGCATATATCAGTCAGCCTTATCTGGCGCTAAGAGACAGGAACGGCCATGCATTCGACGTTAGAGCTCTCATCCAAAAGGATCACATGGGCCACTGGGCTTTGACTGGAACAGCCGTCCGGGTCGGGAAAAGCGGTTCGCTTACTTCCAATCTTCACGGAGGCGGCAGCGCCTCAGACGCCACCGCTTATTTGACCGATTGTTTTGGGAAACAGAAGGCGCAGCAGCTGCTTAACGAGATTAGACGGCTTTCCCTGCACGCTGCCCCAAAGCTGGAAGAGCGATTTGGCAGGCTTGCCGAACTGGGCTTTGACTTCGGTATCGAGCCTAACGGGCGAATCTGGCTGCTGGAAGTCAACTCCAGACCCGGAAGAGCATCGCTGAGGCTGCTGGGCGACAAGGAGGCCGAACGGCTGTCCATCGAACGGCCGCTCCAATACGCGCGCTTACTTTCGCGACGCTTGTATCCAACCCTAATAACCAATGCATCTGCAATAGGCCGTACCGATGAGCAACATAAAAGGCTTCGGACAGACAACGTTCAGGAGGTTCATCCATGAGTTCGACAACTTGCAACGTGCATTTCTCACAACAATCGGACAGAGTGATTTACTTGTCCAATCCGCTGCTCAAAGAATTGAAGCTCTCAGGCAAAAAAACCGTCCATTTGAAGCTGGGAAAGGAAGTCATAACCGCAGCCATTAAGACGGTAAAACGTCAGGGCAACCATATATACTTGTCAGCCGGTGTCCGGCAGTCTATCCGGGTTCCGAAGACGGGGCAAATTCTCGTCCTGAATTCCGGCGAGAACGAAGTTCAGCTCGGGCCGCTCGTCGGCATCTTAAGCGACGGCGGCCCCCCCTCCACGGACAGCATGCCGTTTGGAAGCCGGACCGGTTTTATTAAGCAGGTCATCCGCTCAGGCGAACGGAACGGCTATATGTTCGGCTTTACGCCCCATGATATCAATTGGCAGCAGGAAACCGTCTACGGCTATTTTCTGAACTCGCAGGGCGGCTGGTACCGTAAAACCGTCCCGCTCCCGGATGTCGTATACAACCGGCTGCCAAGCCGGAAAGCGGAGACGTCATCGATGATCAGCTCGCTGAGAGAACGGTTCGTCCGCCGTAAAATCCCATTCTTCAACTGGAGCTTTTTCAACAAATCAGATGTCTATAAGCTGCTCGACAATGATCCCGAGGCGCTGCAGCATTTGCCCGAATCAATCTCCGCCCCCACCTCGGATAAAATAAAAGGCTTGCTGGAGAAGCATCATTTTCTTTATTTCAAGCCTACTGCCGGCAGTCTTGGCATCGGAATTTACCGCTTGACCTACCATCCGAAGCGCGGTTATTTCGCCCGTTACCGGAAGGGCGACCGCAACGTGCTGCTGCGTTTTACTCACTTTCACAGCTTAATGCGGATGCTGCAAGCCCGCCATGGCAGCTCACTGAGCGGCTACGTCGTTCAGCAGGGCATCCGGCTGATTGAAATTGACGGCTGTCCAATCGACTTCCGGTTTCATATGCATAAGAACGGCAAAAACGAATGGGTGCCTGTGGGCATCGGCGCCAAAAAAGCCGGCCGGGGCAGCGTAACAACCCACGTCAAAAACGGCGGTTCGCTCATGACGCCGGAGCATGCACTCAATCGGACCTTTAACGATAAATCGGGCGAGGTACTGGAAAAGGCGAAAGAAGTCGCGATCCGGCTCTCTGAAGCGATTGAGCGCAATTATCCGCATCGGCTGGGCGAGCTTGGCCTTGACATCGGCATCGACAAAGACGGCGAGATCTGGATGTTCGAGGCCAATGCCAAGCCGGGACGCTCAATCTTCAAGCATCCTTCCCTCCGCTCCGAGGGACGCGCCTCTGTCGACTATATCATTGAGCACTGCCTGTACTTGAGCAAGTTTCAAGGAGGGGATGACTGATGGAGAGCTTGACTGCGGAACAAGAAGGCGTAGCCGCAATCCGGGCCGGCCGGCCCGTGCTCGCCATCTTGACGATTGACGACGATTTGCAGCTGTTTCGAGGCAACCGCAGCAATTTCGCCGATTTAATCCGGACCGGACAGCAGTCCGGATTTATCGTCTATGTGCTGACTGCCAAAAATTTATTTTTAAGCCGCTCCAGCTTAAAAGGCTACGTATATGATGAGGTGAGCGAGGCCTGGCAGCAGCGGCTCATGCCTTTCCCGGACATTATCTACAACCGGATTCCGCTGCGTGAGGATGAGATGCAAAAGTCAGTCCGGAGTAAAATCATTGCCTGCACGAAAGACCCGCGAGTAAAGCTGTTTAATCCGTCCTTCTTCAACAAATGGCATTTGTTCGAATGGCTCCGTCAATCCAAAACAACGAAGCCGTTCATTCCGACGACCCGCAAGCTGATGACCGTATCGGGTCTTGGCAAAATGATGCAAAAGCATCCTTATCTTTACTTGAAGCCGGAAAGCGGAAAAGCGGGAAAAGGCATTATGACGATCAAGGTTCAACCGGAGAAGCAGCTGCCTTATTTGCTGAAAATACAAGAGGACCGCAAAAGCGCCACTTACCACTGTGCAACGCTGGGCAAGCTTTGGACCCGCATTCAGAAGCAAAGTGCAGGCGAGGCCTATATCGCCCAGCAGGGCATCCAGCTCGCCTCTTACAATGACCGCCGTTTCGATCTGCGTGCGCTCGTGCAAAAAAATGAGCGCGGCAAATGGGAGGTCACCGGCATCGGTGCTCGTCTGGCAGGCTCCTCCAGCATTACGACCCACGTCCCTCGCGGCGGAATGATTGAAGATCCCGAGAAGCTGCTCGTCAGTTCTTTTAATGCCGACCTGGCGCGTAAAATACTAATAAAAACGAAGCAGACCTCGCTGATGATCGCCAGGCAGATCGAACGGGGCTCCGGCCAGCTGCTTGGAGAAATGTCCATGGACCTTGGCATCGACAGCTCCGGCAACATCTGGTTTTTTGAAGCCAATTCGAAGCCCATGAAATTCGATGAGCCGCACATCCGGCAAAAATCGCTGGAGCGTATTTTTCAATACAGCTCGTATTTAACCAAACTGAAGTCAGAAAAAGCAGGAGGCGCATAAGGATGGAACTGCAGCTGCTTACCCCTGAGCAATGGGTGTCAGAGAAAAAAAGACTGCTCGAATTTGCCGTACGGTTCGGGGAGAAGCGGCTGACGGTTGCAGCCCTGCATGCCTTGCGGATGTTAGATCCGTTTATGTTGGACGCTAAGGATGCAGCACACCCGCGTGCTGTCGTAGTGCTTGCAAGGCGCGGCGGCCGCCTGGCGGGGCTCGCATTCGCAGCGGATGGCGGTGAGCGAGGCTGCTTTATCGTCGTGCATCCGGAAGCGCGAAGCGGCGGAGTCGGCTCTGCCCTGCTTCGTGCTATGATCGATAGACTCGGCAAGCTGACTTGCAACGTCGCGACCGACAATGTGCCGAGTATGGCGCTTTGTTTTCGTCTAGGACTGACCGCTGTATCCATGCATACCGGCCCGACAGGCAAGCCTACGCTCCGCTTTGAAAGGAGAATCAACGATGACGCAGCCTGTACTCGGAATATTGACGCTCTATATGAATGAAAATGGTCATTTGGAAGAGCGGGATATCTACCAGAAGATGACGGTCGCCGGGCGCAAGCTTGGTCTCAATGTCATCGTATTTACACCTAAGGACGTCAATTATCAGCTAAACCGTATCCATTCGCTCGTCTATGAGCCGGAGGAACGGAAATGGAAGCGTAAATGGACCTCATTCCCCTCCATGATATTCGACCGCTGCCGCATCCAGCGCACGTACCGCTTCGAGCAATTGCGCCAATTCCGTAAAAGCTACGGACATCTCACCTTTCTAAACCGACCGCTGCGCAATAAAATGACGATCCACCGGATATTGAACAAGGATGCCAGGTTCAAAAGCTATCTCCCGGTCTCCCGGATGGTCGACGGCGTCCAGGACGTCTCTGAAATGCTTCGCAAATACCCGCTCCTGTACCTGAAGCCAATTAACGGAACCGGGGGACGCGGCATCCTGCGCATTGAACGGAAGCGGGATGGCAGCTTGCTTATTCAAGGCCGGGATTTGTCACGCCGGATCATCAACCCGAAACGAATCTCTGCCGCCTCCTTGAGCGGCTATTTGTCCGGCTGGGATTTGAAGGGAAATCGCTATCTGGCCCAGCAAGGACTGCAGCTCAAGCTGCCCACCGGCCGCGTACATGATTACCGGATGCTCGTGCAGAAGAATGGCGAGGGCCAGTGGCAGGTTACTGGCTGCGCAGGCCGGGTGGGAGCAGCGGGCAGCGTGACCTCCAATCTGCATGGCGGCGGTCATGCCGTACCGATGGAAACACTGCTGAAGCAGTGGCTGAGCAGCGAGGAGCGGGTAACGGAGGTCATTGCCGAAGCCGAGCAGTTTGGCGTTGGCGTCGCCCAATATCTCGAGCTTTGTTACGGCAGACTATGCGAACTTGCACTCGATCTGGCCATCGACCAGAAGGGCCGTATCTGGATGCTGGAGGTCAATCCGAAGCCGGCTAGAGAAGTGTTCGTCCAGGCGGGAGACAAAGAAACTTACCGGAAGGCGATCGTCAGGCCGCTGGAGTATGCATTATGGCTTCATGGGCAAAAGAAGCAGCGAAAAACGAAGCGCAACAGCGCTGTAACGGCTGCGGCGGAGGAAAAGGGCAGCAATCCCGCTGCCGCTCCCATGAGGGAGGCTTGAAAAGCCTCTGAACGCTGCCTCGGCACAGCTTCGCTTGTGATTCTAAGGGCAGATGCCCAGCTGCCTCAAGCATAGCGGTGATTGAGGACAGCGAGTCCCGGCAGCCAGCATGATTGGACAATAAAAAGGCCAACCGCAGGTTAGGTTGACCTAGTAATAAGGGCAGTCCCGAAGTCACAGATGACTTCGGGACATTTTTTTTAACTTTCGCGTGAAGTACAAATCAAAATGTAAAAGTGCAGGCTGTTCGTCCTTTTATCGCCGATTTCTCGCATCAACATGCAAAAATGCAGGTTGATTGCTCAAAAATGCTTCGAAATGGCGAATTCTGCATGTTGTTCGCGATTTTGTAGCCATTGGGGGTTATCAAAATGCACATTCGCATTTTGATAACCCTCATCAGGCCAATAGGACATCGGCTAGAAGTGCTTCTAGGCCACTTGCCATTATCCGATTGCCAACCCTAGCAGCTCCGCCATGCTCCTAATCAAAGCATCGCTTCCATCCAGCTCTGCGTCCCGGCCATAACCGGCATAGGCGCAGCCGATTACGATCAACCCGTTGCGCTTGCCCGCTTCCACGTCAGAGGAACGGTCGCCGACCATCCACGCCGACTTCAGCTCGTGATCCGACAGCAGCTTGGCAACTAAGTCCACTTTGCTCGCCGTCTTGTACTCTCCTGCGCTGTACAGACCATCGAACAGCTCTGAGATCCCTTTGTATCTGGCGACTTCCTTCACATAAGCTTCCAGACCGTTGCTGGCAACGAACAGCTTGATTCCGCTTGCCCTAAGCGCAGCCAGCGTCTCGGCTGTCTCCGGGTAGAGCCTTCCTTTTCCCGCTGCCAATTCCTCAACCTCATATTGCAGAAACAGCTCATCCGCTCGCTTGCGCGCCGCCTCCGTGCTCTCCGGCATAATCTTCCGCCATATATCGTCCAGTATCATACCAAGACAAGCAAGAACGCTCTCGATTGGCGGCGTTTCGAGGGTGTAAAGCCCCTCCTCGCGAAGGGTATCGAACAATCTTGTATGTACCGAGCGCAGCAAAGTCTCTGTCTCGAACAGCGTGCCATCCATATCAAAAATAATCGCTTCCGGGCGATCGAAAGTAGTAGCCATGATGAAATTTCCCCTTTTCCTGCATTTCGCTTGCCTTAAAGCTTAATGCTGATTTTGAATAGTCCTGCTTTACGAGCCGCCATATAAATAATGATAACGAGCGGCCCGAGAAATACGCCGATGACGCCGACCAGCTTAAATCCGACATACAAGCTGATGAGGGCGGCAAGCGAACCGATGCCGACCGCGTCGCCCAAAATTTTCGGCTCGATGATCCGGCGGAATACGGTAATGAACAGAAATAAAATGTACAACCCGATGCCGGTCGGCACATCGCCCGTCAGGAGCAAATAAGTGCCCCATGGCACGAGCACCGAGCCCGTCCCCAATATCGGCATAATATCGACGACAACGATCAATAGCGCGATTGCAAGCGGATATTTGACGTCCAGAATCAGCAGGCCAACGATCGATATCGCATAGGTTAATGCGCTTAAAATAATTTGCGAGCGGAGAAAGCCGAAGATCGAGCCCTTCAAATTGTCCAGCACTTGATTGACTTGCGGCCGGGACTTCTCCTCGAACAGCGACAATACCGAAGCCTTCATCGTATTCAAGCTAAAGCCGAACATATAGACCGCCACCAAAAACACGATAAAGAAAATGAACATGCCGGGAATACCTGATGCGAATGCTATGACCGAGCTTGATAACGTCTTGACCATTCCCGTTACCGTATTGCCAAGTCCGGTCAGCCATTTCTCTACTTGGGCGACGCCTTCCGGCGACAGATGATTGTACAGCGTCTCCGCTTCATCCATAAGCTGGGTTACATAGCTGTTGGCATCTCCCACATAATTCGGCACCCGCTGGGCGAATGCGATCAGCTCAGTAATGATTTTGACGCCAAGCAATGCCATTAAACCGAGCAACACAATCGTAAACAGCGTGCTGGAAATCGTAGAGGCGATGAGCCGGTTCACCCGGAATTTCCGGATGAACAGCTTCGTCAGCGGCTCCATGAAAATCGCTACGACCAAGGCCAGCAGAAACGGTGCGCCTGCGGTAAAAAACAAATACAGCAGCAATAGGCCAACCGCGAGCATCACCAACGTTTTGATCGACAAGCTTACTCCTCCTCTCCCTGCTGCTTCGTCTTGCATTTCCGAATATGTACGCGAGTCACGCGAAGCCTTTTGCAGTCTGCCACCTCGAACGAAAAACCGCCGTGCTCCAGCCGTTTTCCTTTCGCCGGATTGCCCTCCAGCCGGATGAACATCCACCCGCCGATGGAATCAATCTCATCTGCCTCAAGGTCGGTGCCGAGCAGGTCGTTGACCTCCTCAATCAGCATCCGTCCGTCCACAGAGGTCACGTCCCCTTTTACTACAATACTCGGAAGAGCCGTATCAAATTCCCCATGAATTTCGCCGACGATTTCTTCCAATATCCGTTCCGTCGTCAGCAGTCCGGCCGTACCTCCGTATTCATCGACAACGACCGCAAGCTGAGAGTGCTGAAGCTGCATCAGCTTCAGCACATCGCTAATTTCCATCGACTCCGGCACGGTTAATATTGGACGCAAAAAGGCTTCCAGCTCATGCGATTCATCCGGATCCGCCGTCAGCAGGTCGGTAATATGGACGAACCCGATAATTTCGTCTTTATCGATAACGCCGACAGGATAACGGGTATGCTTGGTCGCATAGACCAGCTTCAAATTGTCCGCGAAGGAACGGTTGCTGTACAAGCATTCCATATCGGTTCTTGGCAGCATGATCTCACGGGCAAGCCGGTCGGAAAATCCGAAAACATTGTCAAATAGCGCCATTTCGTCTTTGTCCAAAATGCCGCTCTTCGCACTCTCGTTCATGAGCAGCCGGAGCTCCTCTTCCGTATGGGCGGCGTCATGCTCGCTTGCCGGCTCGATACGCAGAAAGCGAAGCATGGAATTGGCAGCTCCGTTCAACAGCCAGATAACCGGCATGAACAGCTTGTAGAACAATGACAACGGCTTGGAAAGCCATAGCGACGCCTGCTCCGACTTCTGAATCGCAAGCGACTTTGGCGCCAATTCGCCTAGAACGATATGTAAAAATGTAATGACGCAAAACCCGACGGCGATCGAAAGCGTAGAGATCAGCGTCGGGTCGGTTACACCAGATTTATGCAGCAGAGGCTCGACGATCAGCTCCGATATCGCAGGCTCGCCTACCCAGCCGAGGCCAAGAGAAGCCAGGGTGATGCCAAGCTGGGTAGCCGATAAATAGGCGTCGAGTCTCCGGTTTACTTTAAGCGCAGTGACCGCACGCGAATTGCCTTCATTGGCAAGCTGCGTCAGCCGGGTCTGCCTCACTTTGACGAAAGAAAATTCTGCCGCTACGAAAAAACCGTTCAGCAGGACAAGGAACAAGACGAGAAGCAAATTAAGCACGATGTCTCCAAATACGAATTCCGTATGCACCCTGAATCGTTCTCTCCTTTGCCTGGCCGATGGCAGGTTGCGCTGAGATGTTTACAGCACTGCTCGCCGCTGGTGGAAATCAACTTCGTTATAGTACATATCTTTCACGAGCAAATTCGGGCCGCAGCAGGATGCTGCAGGACAATGGCAATTAACGCTTGTAGCAAGCTCGTGCCCGAGCCATCTGTCAAACAAATCGTCGAGCTTCTCTTCTCCGATATTGCCAAAAGCCGGCACGTCAGAGAAATCGGTAACGAACACTTCGCCGGTAAACAAATTAACATTCAACCGGTTGCGGCCGTCCGGATCGTTGCGAACCGTTACATTCGGCTCCCGGGAGAGACGCTGCAGCAATGCCCGCTCCTCCGTATCATCACTGCAATGGTAGAACGGCAGCGTGCCGAACAGCATCCAGACCGACGGGTCCCGGGCATCCAGCAGCTTCTCGATCGAGCGCCGCATCTGCAGGCGGGTAATGGCCGGCAAATCTTTTGCGAACGAGCTTGGGTACATCGGGTGAACCTCATGTCGCTGGCAGCCCATATCGATAATGAGACGATGAATTTCATCGATCTTGTCATGCGTCCGGTAATTGATCATCGACTCCGCCGAGACCAAAACGCCGGCATCGCTTAATCTGCGTGCGTTGTCGATCATGCGGTCGTACATGCGGACTGCCGCTTCACGAGGAACGGAATGTCCCGCTTTGGCAAAGCCGATTTGATGAAAATCGTCGGCATTGGTGTAGTTGAAAGAAATATGCATGACGTCAAGATAAGGCGCCAATTGCTCATATCGGCTGTAAGGGAGCGTTACATTGGAATTGATCTGGGAGCGGATTCCCCGGCTCCTGGCATATTGCAGCAGCGGAACCATATATTCTTTGACTGTCTTGTCCGAGAAGCTAGGCTCGCCGCCCGTAATGCTGATCGTCTCCAGATGCTCGACCTCGTCCAGCCGCTTCAGCATAAGCTCCAGCGGCAGTTTGGCGGGCTCTGCCATAACCAGCGTATCGCCAACGGCGCAATGCTCGCAGCGCATATTGCAAAGATTGGAGACCGTCATTTCGACGCTGGTAAGCTTATGTCTTCCATACTTCTGCAGCGAGCGTATAGGGTCCCAAGGATCATTTTGCGGCGTTAAAGCGGGCAGCACTTCGTTTCTATGTTGCAAATCCATCGTATTCATTCGTATCAGCACCTGACTAAGCTTGATTTATCAATTTTCATGATTATTTCTATTGTAATGTCCGAGCAGTAAGGAAGCAAACGAGAGAAGTCAATTTTTTAGCGGAAAATTATATAAACAGCCATGGGGATTGCTATTTTCCAGACAAAAAAAGAAGGCCCGGAATTTAGATCCTGCTGGCCTCCTTTCCGGTCAAATGCCGGATGCAATCTGTACATCGGTTTTTTCGCCGTTTACGCCGACAATCATTGTCGAAAGCTGCTTCGACAAATCAACCTCGTAAGGGACGGCCAATGTTTCGCCGGCCTCGTTGTTAAGAATTCGAATAATCGGCCGGTGCGGGTATGCCGTATTGAAGTCAATTACGACACCGCTCTCCCCCGTATGCAGCGTAACCGTAATGCCAATGGGATAGATGGCGACTTTATCCCGGAACAGCTGAACCATATGCTGCTCATACAACGTGCCCGTGCCTGCATACAGCAGCTCAATGGCCTGATGCGGCAGCATCGGCGACCGGTACACGCGATTTGTCGTCATCGCATCATAGGAATCGACCAGGCCGATCCACTTGGCATAATCGTGAATCTCATTGCCCTTAATTCCGCGCGGATAACCGCTTCCGTCCAGGCGCTCATGATGCTGAAACGCGCAATGCGCCACAATGAGCGGCAAATTGGGCTCGTCCTTCAGCAGCTCGAAACCGATCTTCGCATGATTTTTCATCATGCCAAATTCTTCGGCCGTAAGCTGATCCGGTTTTTTCAGCACATTCATCGAGATTTGCGTCTTGCCTATATCATGCAGCAGCGCGCCCATTCCCAGCGTCATAAGCTCTTCGCGGGAATAGCCGTACGCGGTGCCGAGCAGCGTCGTATAGACGCATACATTCAAAGAATGCTGATATAAATAATCGTCCACTGTGCCCATGTTCATCAGCATGATCATCGCATCCTGATGACTGGACAAGTCATCGATAATATTGCTCATCATCTGTTTGAAGGGCTGTGCAATATAAGGGTAAGTGACCCCTTTCTTGCGCTTCGGCCGATCCATCATATAGCGGAAATTAGTCCGGATTTCCTTCAGAGCATGGCGCATTGTTTCTTCGCCGATGAGCTCGGGCATGACGATATCTTCCGTCCTTGGATCGACGATAAACAAATAAAAAATGCCGCATTGCTCCAAGCGGGTAATCAACCTGCTCGTCAGTTCAACATTTTCACCTAAGAGTACAAGACCGTCACCGGAGAAAATCTTTTTTGCCAGTCTCATACCCGGTTGACATTGCGATAATGGCACCAACCGCATTTTCTCGATCCTTCCCCTTATCGTTAATTTTCACTCACAGCGCTATATGGCTTCGATTTCATTTGCATATATCCAGTTACTATATACATCGGAATAAACCACTCGTAAATTAACTGTAAGGGAAATGATTCGTTATCGCAACCATTTTCTTTCATTTATTCGACACTATTCTCCAATGTTCAACGCGGCTCGCAGCCACCGCTCTATCATCCGTCAGCTCCGCTGCAATTACATCACGAATGAATTCCGGCAAATAGTAGACGATATCGCGTCCTTCTCCCAGCGTCAGATAGCCGATATGAAAGGTGAACATATCGATGCAGCCGACGATATAGTCCCGCTCGTCAATTAGCGGCTCGCCGCCAACGAGCACCGAGACAAGCCGCTCGTATGGCGGCTTATCCGGATCGTACCCAATCGTCATGCCATCGACGGCAAGCGACCCCAGCACTTCCCCGCGGAAGCCGTAGCCCTTGATCGGCTTCGAGGTGAATTCGGGCAGCAGCGCCTCTTCCAGCGCTGTGCGGATCGCCTTGCCGGTCAGCTTCATCCGGCAAGGGTTGATCGGCGACGGACAGAGGGCATGAAGCTGGCCCTCTGTGACGTCGCCTTCCGGCAGGCCGCCAAGCAGCTGCCCCGTATTGACGATGCCGATCTCGGCATCGGCATGGCGGCGCAGGCCGGCGGCCAGCATGTTGCCGAGCGGCGATTCTCGCTCGGCCAGCGCGGGCAGCGGCGCTTCGAGCCGGGCGATGACCCGGCTCAGGCGGCGCATGCCCGCCTCGCGGTAGCCGCCGATGATCGCGGCGGCCTCCGCGTGCTCCGCGAATGCGGCCGTAGGCACGCATGCCGCGTGGAACCGCGGGCGCTTGTCGTCCGGCTCAAGCTCGACGACGACGCGCCCCACATGCTCGCCGAATTTGCCGGCAGCGCAAATGGTTGTTCCGCCGATGACAAGCGGCTCCTCCAGCAAATGATGGGTATGTGCTCCCATGATGAGATCGATGCCGTCTACTTCCTCGGCCATCTGCTTGTCGAGGGTAATGCCGAGATGAGACATAACAGCAACGACATCTGCTTTTCCACGCAGCAGCTTCGCCTGCTCGCGAACCGCATCAAGCGGGTCGGTTAAATCCCAGCCCAGCAGCGAATAAAAGTCTGTAAAACGGGCGGTAACGGCAATCAGCCCAATTTTTATTCCGTTCTTTTCAATAATGACGCTTGGCACAAGCCACGGAGGAAGCTTACCCGTATACGTCTCCGGCATATTGGCCCCAATAACAGCAAACTTAGCATCGCTATATGCTTCGGCCAACTCTTCCCGGGCGTAGGTGAGCCCCTCGTTGTTGCCCAGCGCAATGGCCTCATAGCCTGCGGCGTTCAGCAGGGCGACGTTAACTTTCCCGTCGCTGCCCTCTGTCTCCAGCCGTATCCGGTCCATATGATCGCCGATGTCGATTGCGAGCAAGCGGCCGCTGCCGTGACGCTCCCGCTCCAGTTCGATGTAAGTTGCGATTTTGGCCGCGTTCTCCAGCCGGCTGTGAATATCATTGCTGTGAAGGATTACAACATATTGTCTGTCCATACCGCTTACCCTCCGATCTGCGACATTCTCCGCTCTGTCGGCACATGCGACTGTGCCTCATTTGCCAGCTTGGCGGCCATTTCATGGTTTTCAGGCTTCACATCCATCGCCCGGTACAGCAATCGCTTCATCGCCTCAGGATCGCCCAGCGCTTCCTTTGCATTCAGTTCGTCGACCCAATAAAGACAAGGCTTGATCGAACCGTCAGATGTGAGACGCAGCCGGTTGCAGCTTTTGCAGAAATGGTCGCTAATCGGATGAATAAGGCCAAAGGAGCCAGCTGCCCCTTCCATTTGCCAGTCATCCGACGGGCCGTTTCCTTGCACGTTCATGCGCCGGGAGATCCGGTAGCCTTCTGCCTCCGCAATTTCCAGTACCCTTGACAAGGACAAATAATGGCTGCGCCAATTATCGTCCGCATGACCGATCGGCATATATTCAATAAAACGCACATGCATCGGATGCTCATAAGCAAGCTTCAGAAATTGTGCGATCTCATCTTCATTAATTCCCTTAAGCAATACGCAGTTCAGCTTTATCGGCGTAAGACCAGCAGCAACAGCAGCCTCAATGCCTTCCATAACGCGCTTCAGCTCGCCTCTGCGGGCAATAAGCCGGAATCGCGAGGCATCAAGCGTATCCAAACTGATGTTGACCCGGTTCAAGCCGGCAGCCTTTAAAGCCTCAGCCTGTTTGCCAAGAAGCATGCCATTCGTCGTTAGCGCAATATCGGCAATGCCCGGAATGGCAGCCAGCCTGCGGATAAGACCATCCAGCCCCGGCCGGACAAGAGGCTCGCCGCCCGTAATGCGGAGCTTGGTAACACCTAGAGAAGCTGCCGCTTCGACTACCTCGACAATATGGTCATAGCTTAACAATTGTTCAGATGGAGCAAACTCCATCCCTTCCTCCGGCATGCAGTACAGACAACGCAAGTTGCATCTGTCCGTTACAGAAATCCGCAAATAATCATGTATGCGACCAAATCGATCGATTAACTGTGACATGCCGTTCACTCCCTTTCCCGGTCCCTTTAGCATAACATTTTTCACCCTATTATGATATGCTATAGCAGTAGTTATCCTAGTGCTGCGAGGTTAGAAATCGATGGAATTTGACTGGAATATTAAACTTTTTGCAGGTCTTCCCGAGCGCTTTGGCGCTTCGAATATAAGCTTCGAATCTGTATCAGAACAAATGACCGCCGGACAGCTGAAACAGCTGCTGGCCGAACGTTATCCGGATCATGCAGACCTGCTGCGCATCTCCTTCGTTGCCTGCAACCAGACTTACGCATCCGACGATACGGCTGTAAGCTGCTCAGACGAGCTTGCGCTTCTGCCGCCGGTGTCCGGAGGACAGCCAAGCGAGGAAGCGTCCTCAGCGGGGACAGCGGCTCCACCGCGTTACGTCATTACAGCCGAACCCATTCAAAGCGATGAGGTGCTTCACAAAGTTATCACTGCAGACCACGGTGCCTCAATAGCTTTTGTAGGGACAACGCGTGAATGGACACAGGGAAAGCGGACTGTCCGTTTGGATTATGAAGCTTATGAGCCTATGGCTGTCAAAATGATGGAGCAAATCGGCGATGAGCTGGCTGAACGCTGGCCTGGTACGCTATGCGCCATTACCCATCGCATCGGCAGCGTCGCCATTGCCGAGACAAGCGTCGTCATCGCCGTATCGTCCCCGCACCGGGAAAGCTGCTACGAAGCAAGCCGCTACGCGATTGAGCGGTTAAAGCAAATCGTCCCGATCTGGAAAAAAGAAATATGGGAAGACGGCTCCGAATGGAAGGGCCATCAGCTCGGACCATGGAAGCCTGCGGAGCCGCTCTCTGACTATTAAAGAGCTTGTCGGTACGCTATTTTTTTCGTTTTCATATTACGACAAAAATCGACAAAACCACTTGCGATTAATGCCGAAATACTAGTTAAAAAGTCATAATTTTACGACACTCTTATTGCCAATCTTATCATTCGTTGCTACTATTAAAGTTGACTAAATACTCAAATTGGGGTGCAGTGATGAGGGTTCACGTTACTGATTTACTAGAAGGCGATCTTCTGCTTAAAGATACCTTCAATTCCTACGGACTACACGTACTTTCCAAAGGAACTGTACTGCACAATAAAGATATTTCCAAGCTGCTTCAGCACCATATTGATTACGTTGATATTCAGGACCGCCAATCGGACGCTATTCCTGATCGCACGCTTGAATCGATCGTCAGTCCGAAATGGCTTCCAACTGTGCAGCCAGATTACGAAAACGCTGTCAAAGGATTCCAGCAATTGTTCAGCAAGGCGACTAATGAAGGCGTTATCAAGGAAGAGGAAGTAGAGGCCGCCTTCCAGCCTTTGCTCAAAAACTTTCAAATGGAACGCGACGTCGTCTCGATGCTGCTTTTGCTTAATACGACAGATGACTATACATACCAGCATTCTGTACAAGTCGGAATGTTGTCCTACTATCTTTCGACATGGCTCGGCTATTCTGCTGAGGAAGCGCTGCAGATCGGCAAAGCCGGATTTTTGCATGACATCGGCAAAAGCCGCATTCCGGATTCGATTCTGAACAAGCCTTCCAGGCTGACAGATGAAGAGTTTGCCGAGATCAAAAACCATGCCCAATACGGTCATGACATTATTTTGGAGTCGTTTGCAGAAGAGCCTTATCTAGCGATTAGTGCGCTTCAGCATCATGAACGGAATGACGGCAGCGGATATCCTCATGGACTGGATGGCGACAGCATTCACCCCGTGGCCAAAATCATTTCCGTCGTCGATATTTACAGCGCGATGATATCCGAGCGGGTTTACCAGAAAAAACGCGATTTGCTCTACGTGCTGAAAGAGCTGTACAAGCTCAGCTTCGCCGAGCTCGATGCCCATACGACGCATACATTCATCAAGCATATGATCCCGAACTTTATCGGCAAAAAGACGATTCTGGAATCCGGCGAGACCGGTGTCATCATCATGACGCATCCAACCGAATTTTTCCGCCCGCTCATCCAGATCGGCGAACGATTCATCGATTTGACGATCGAGCGCGAATACGAGATTAAAGAAGTGCTGATCTAGCAAAAAGGAGGCCTCGGTTTTTTAAACCGAGCCTCCTTTTTAAATTGCCTTCCTCGTTCTGCTCATTTTGCATGATGTATCTAACTCGCCAAATTGTAACTATTATTATAGTATTGGCTAGTGATTTCATTTTGGAGGTTGATTTTGTTGTTGTTTTTTAAATTTTATGGTTGGATTTTCTTCCCGTATATAATGATTTTTATACAGTGGAAAAGATTAGGTCAAAAAACGAGAATTCTCGCAGCTGTATATTCTTTTTTTTCTTTAATGTACTTAATGGGGAATATTACAGCATTAACTCAAGAACCACAAACCTCTGCTAGTTCAGACTTTTCTGTATCAGCAAACTCAAATCATACAACAGAAATTAATGAAGCAACAGATAATGAATTAGACTCTAAAGAAAACAAAGAAGCCGTTCTTCAATTTGAGAAGGAAGTTTTTTCCATTGAAGAGTCCATAAAGCCTATAATGGATCGGTATCAAAAAGCAATGGACGGGCTATCAAATGGAACAGTAAGCATCGAGGATGCATACACGGCAGCTTCGGATGCTAAAAAAGCTGCAGAAATGATGAGTACTGATATTGGTAAAATCAAAATAAACGATGATCTTCATGAAGACGTTAGAAAATTATTGCAATCTGTTAAAACTAATTTTTCCACAGGATATTTTACCAGAGAAAAGTCGTTTAAGTCTGCTATGGAATATCTGGAAGAACAGCAGCCTAGCCTGATGCAAAACTTTAAAGAAGAACACGAAATGTCTCAAGCCTTTATTCTTAAAGGTACAGCAACGTTATTAGAAGCAAAGACTAAAGTCGGGATAGATCCGACAAAAGAATAGTAAAAAAAGCCCAATGACCCGCTTTTACTTAGGTCATTGGGCTTTTTTACTTTAATCTGCAAATTCTTAACCGATCGAACCTTCCATCTCGAACTTGATGAGACGGTTCATTTCGACTGCATATTCCATCGGAAGCTCTTTCGTGAACGGCTCGATGAAGCCCATAACGATCATTTGCGTCGCTTCAGCTTCGCTCAGGCCGCGGCTCATCAGGTAGAACAGCTGATCCTCGGATACCTTCGATACCGTTGCTTCATGCTCGAGCGTAATGTTGTCGTTCATGATCTCATTGTACGGAATCGTATCGGAAGTCGACTCGTTATCGAGAATGAGCGTATCGCACTTGATGTTAGCTTTCGAGCCTTCGGAGTTACGGCCGAACGATGCAACACCGCGGTACGTTACTTTGCCGCCATGCTTACTGATCGATTTCGACACGATTGTCGAAGTCGTATCCGGTGCAAGGTGATGCATTTTAGCGCCTGCATCCTGATGCTGGCCTTTGCCCGCTACTGCGATGGACAATACCATACCTTTCGCGCCGCGTCCTTTCAGAACGACAGCCGGGTATTTCATCGTCAGCTTGGAGCCGATGTTGCCGTCAACCCATTCCATCGTCGCGTTTTCTTCTGCAACTGCACGTTTTGTAACGAGGTTGTAGATGTTTGGCGCCCAGTTCTGGATTGTTGTATAACGGCAACGCGCGTTTTTCTTAACGAGAATCTCAACAACGGCGCTATGCAGCGAGTTCGTGCTGTATACCGGAGCCGTACAGCCTTCTACATAATGTACGAAGCTGTCTTCGTCGGCAACGATAAGCGTACGCTCGAATTGACCCATGTTCTCGGAGTTGATACGGAAGTAAGCTTGCAGCGGAACTTCGCATTTTACACCTTTAGGAACATAGATAAAGCTGCCGCCCGACCACACCGCGCTGTTCAAAGCAGCGAATTTATTGTCGGTACGCGGGATGATTGTGCTGAAATATTCTTTCACAAGATCCGGATATTCGCGAAGAGCGGTATCCATATCGGTAAAGATAACACCTTGCTTCTCCAGATCTTCCTGCATGCTGTGGTAGACAACCTCAGACTCGTATTGTGCCGATACGCCGGCAAGGAACTTTTGCTCCGCCTCAGGAATACCCAGCTTGTCGAAGGTTTCCTTGATTTCTTGCGGCACTTCTTCCCATGTTTTGCCTTGCTTCTCGGATGGCTTGACATAGTACTGGATATCGTTGAAATCCAGATCCTCCAGGTCGCCGCCCCATTTCGGCATCGGCATTTTGTTGAATTGCTCCAGCGATTTCAAGCGGAATTCCAGCATCCATTCCGGCTCGCCCTTCATTTCGGAAATCGTGCGGACGATTTCTTCTGTCAGGCCTTTACCGGATTGGAATACGGACTTGTGCTCATCGCGGAAACCATACTTATACTCTTCCATTTCGGGCATTGATTTAGCCATTGCATTCACGCTCCTTATTCATAATGATGTTATTCGTGCTGGTGCTGCTGCTCAATACCTTTGCGTAAAGCATTCCAGGCGAGCGTTGCGCACTTGATTCTGGCAGGAAATTTATTGACACCCGACAACGCTTCGATGTCTTCATTCTCGACAAACTCGACAGGCTCACCCTTCATCAGGCCAGAGAAACGTTCAGCAAGGCCAATCGCTTCCTCATACGTTCTGCCCTTGACGGCTTCCGTCATCATCGATGCGGAGCTTAGGCTGATGGAGCAGCCTTCCCCGCTGAACTTCGCGTCGACAACTTTCCCGTCTTCCACTTGCAGCTGGAGCGAGATGCGATCGCCGCACGTCGGATTGTTTAAATTGATCGTAACGGCTTCGGCATCAAGCGTCCCGCGGTTTCGTGGATTTTTATAATGATCCATGATCACTCTGCGGTATAAATCATCCAATTGCATAGCCGAAGAACTCCTTTGTCTTGAGAAGGCCGTCCACCAAACGGTCTATTTCCTCCTCAGTATTGTATAGATAAAAGCTTGCTCGTGCTGTGGAGGATACATTCAGCCAACGCATCAGCGGCTGGCAGCAATGATGGCCCGCGCGAATCGCAATGCCTTCAGCGTCCAACACCGTCGAGACGTCATGAGGATGAATATCGTCTACGTTAAACGTAATTAGGCCTACCCGGTTCTCTTTCGGGCCATAAATCGTCACGCCGTCGATCGTTGACAATCTGTCATAAGCATATGCGGCAAGCCGCTTCTCATGCTGATCGATTTCGTCCATGCCGATCTGCTCCAGAAAATCGATAGCAGCACCGAGTCCGACAGCGCCAGCAATAATCGGCGTACCGCCCTCGAACCGGTACGGAATATCCTTCCACGTTGATTCGTAGAGATCCACCGTATCAATCATTTCGCCGCCGAATTCGATCGGCTCCATGTTGGAGAGCAGCGATTTTTTGCCATATAATGCGCCAATTCCGGTCGGGCCGCACATTTTATGTCCGGACAACGCATAGAAATCGCAATCGATGTCCTGTACGTCGACCTTCTTATGCGGCGTGCTTTGCGCCCCGTCAACGACCATTACAGCGCCGTTGCGATGAGCAATAGCCGTAATTTCCTTAATCGGATTGACACCGCCCAGCACGTTGGAGACGTAAGTAACAGCGACAACTTTCGTATTGGCTGTTACCGTTGCTTCTACGTCGGCAAGCGAGATCGTGCCGTCAGGCTGAAGCGGAATATATTTCAATGTCGCTCCAGTTGCTTTGGCTGCCTGCTGCCAAGGAATAAGATTCGCATGGTGCTCCATCGGCGTAATGACGATTTCATCGCCTTCCTTACACACGGAGCGGGCGTAGCTGGAAGCAACCAGGTTCAAAGCCGTTGTCGTGCCGCGCGTAAAAATAATTTCTTCCGGCGCAGCCGCGTTCAGAAACTTCGCAACCTTTTCCCGTGCCCCTTCATAGGCATCCGTCGCGCGCGAACCGAGCGTATGAACGCCGCGGTGCACGTTCGCATGATCTTGTTCATAATAACGACTTACCGCATCAATGACGGAACGCGGCTTCTGGGAAGACGCCGCGCTGTCCAGATAAACGAGCGGATGCCCGTTTATCTCCTGATGCAGTATCGGAAAATGCTCCCGTACCGCCTCTATATTCATCCTTCCAGCTTCCTTTCGAGCAAGCGCTGAAGCTGCTCGCGTACCGCATCAATCGGAATCTCCGATACGACAGGCGCCAAAAATCCGTAAATAATCAATCGTTCAGCGTCTTGCTTGGTAATACCGCGGGACATCAGGTAGTAAACCTGCTCCGGGTTAACCTGTCCAACGCTTGCTGCGTGACCCGCTTTTACATCATCTTCGTCAATAAGAAGGATCGGGTTGGCGTCGCCGCGCGCTTTCGGGCTAAGCATCAGAACTTTCTCTGTCTGCACGCCGTTCGCTTTCGTTGCGCCTTTCTCAATCTTCGTAATGCCGTTGATAATCGAAGTTGCGCTGTCTTTCATTACAGCACGGGTAACCATGTCGCTCTCCGAGCTGCGCCCGAAGTGAACGGCTTGCGTCGTCAAGCTCATTTTTTGCTCATGCTGCCCGATGCTGATAACTTTCGCGTCGGAGTTCGAGCCGTTGCCCTTCAGGTGGGAAGTCGTGTCCGACAGCGTCGAGCCGTCGTTCAAGTCGCCGATTACCCATTCCATCCGTCCGTCATTCTCGATAATCGCACGGCGAAGCGTCAGATCAACGCCTGTGTCAGCCATATGATGGATCGAGCCAAAACGTACGTGCGCACCCGATTTCACGAACACTTCCACAACCGAATGATGAACAAAAGGTTCTGTAGTTGTACCTGGCTCGGATACCACATAGTCAACGTATGTCACTTTGCTGTTGCTTTCCGCTACGATCAGAATATGCGGCGCAAAAGCAGCTTCGGACTTATTGTTGTACAGGATCGCTTGCAGCGGGAGTTCAACCTCTACGTTGCGCGGCACGTATACGAATACGCCGCCGTTCCAGAGCGCCGCGTGAAGCGCGGTCAGTTTATTGTCGCCTTTATCGATTGCTTTGAACAAATAAGGCTGAACCAGATCGGCATGCTCTTTGCATGCAGTCTCCAGATCGGTGAAAATAACGCCTTTTGCCGCCAGTTCGGCCGACAGCTGCTTCCAGGCAATGCTGGAGTTTTGCTGTACGATCAAGCTTTCCGTTCCTTCTGCTACCAGTTCCGTAACAACGCTCGGCAAGTCGCCGACCGATGCCGCCGCTTGTCCTTGCTCATAATTGCCAACCGCCGTCAAATTCCAGCGGTCAATGCGCATTTTTTCCGGCTTCGGCCATTCCAGCGTCCCGGCAAGCTCAGCAGCTTCGCCGCGCAGGTCAACGAGCCATTGCGGTTCGCCTTTGCTGCGAGCAAGCGCCTCTGCGGATTGACGGTCAGTCGGAGTCGATAATTGTGTACTCATCCGTTATGCCCCCTTCTCCGCTTAAGCCTGGCCGACCGTTTCGTCTACGATGCCCAGTTCTTCTTTAACCCAGTCATAACCTTCGTTCTCCAAACGCTGTGCCAGTTCAGGACCGCCCGATTTCACGATGCGGCCTTGCATCATAACGTGAACGAAGTCAGGCGTAATATAGTTCAGCAAACGCTGATAGTGAGTGATGATCAAGAAACCGCGATCTTCGGAACGCATCGCGTTAACGCCGTTCGATACGATTTTCAGAGCGTCGATGTCAAGACCGGAATCGATCTCGTCAAGTACGACGATTTTCGGGTCCAGCATCGTCATTTGCAAGATTTCATTCCGTTTTTTCTCGCCGCCGGAGAAGCCTTCGTTCAAGTAACGGTGCGCGAACTCAGGGTTCATCTCCAACTCTTTCATTTTGCCTTCCATTTGGCGAATGAACTTGATCAGCGAAATTTCATTGCCTTCTTCGCGGCGGGCGTTGATCGCACTGCGCAGGAAGTCGGAGTTCGTAACGCCAGGAATTTCACTCGGGTATTGCATTGCCAGGAACAGGCCGGCGCGAGCGCGCTCGTCAACGCCCATTTCGAGCAGGTCCTCGCCGTTCAATACAGCGGAGCCTTCTGTTACTTCATACTTCGGGTGACCCATCAGTGCGGACGCCAGCGTACTTTTACCAGTACCGTTTGGTCCCATAATTGCGTGAATTTCTCCGCCCTTGATCTCAAGGTTGATTCCCTTTAAAATTTCTTTTCCTTCGATAGCTGCTTTCAGCCCGTCGATGACAAATTGCGTTGCCATAATATGCTTATCCCTCCATGGTTGGTATAGTCGGCTCGTGCCACTCTATAATCAACAACAACGGTCTTATAGTAAAAGATAAAGCTGCGATTTCGCAGGTTATACCGCTTATCTTCCAAGCGCTAGATACTAGCGATTGCCGAGTCAAAAAACGATGCTCGTAAGACGTTATATAGTTGTAGAGTGATTCTCAATGATTCTCAATAATCATTTTATTATAAGTTTTGTTATAAAGCAATCCGAGAAGGCCTGCGGGCTAAAAATATATGCGCCGAATGTCGAATCAGCCGGCAATTGCCGCTTTGATTTCAGCAATTTTCGCCTGCAGTTCCGGCTCTGGAATGACCTGCTCCATTGACGGCACCGGAAGTACGGGAATTTCCGCTGCTGCTGTCTCCTCCTCTAGCTGTACCCATGATTTGCAGCCCGTAAACGATGGACGCACCGGGAGCTCAATCGGTTCATTAAGCTGGAAGACGCGCAGCAGCAGCAGATGAAGCGGCTTCGTACGCTTCCACTTCAACCGCTCTTCAGCGAAATTATCCGTCCAGATGTGAAAATCACGCAGCCGGTTCAGCGTCTCTTGATCGGTTATTTCAATATCCTCTACAGCTTCTGCGTAAGCTTCGATCCTCATCGTATCCGGATGCTGCTTCCATTCTTCAAGCGTCCCCTCAATTTGCCCTTGATGAGCCTCCTTGAGCAGATGCTCCTTCTGATGCTCGTAGGCGGGCATCAGATAAAAGCCGGGACTGCGAAGACTGAAGTCTCTCGTCTCCTCCACAATGCCGCCTTTGCGCATGACGAGCATCAGCTTGCCTTCTTTCAGCGCTTGAACCGTGACCGCCCACTCCTTCAGCGCGACCGGAAAACGCTCTGCTGCCTCTGACAACAATATCCCTCCAAACTAAACTTGTCCTTTGTCTTATTCCATTATATCATTTGTAGGTATTCCAAGGCGAAAAATTATCCGTTATACTAAGCGGAGTAGAATAGTAGGCATTATAGACTAAATGAATCTTATACTATCGGAGGTGGACAACCATGTCTGCTTATCATCCTTTAACGGAGCAAGAAGCGATTGAAATTGCCCGGACAGTCGAAGGCATTTTTCCGGAAGGGGCTGAACTTCAGTCCCGTGAGATCGGCGACGGAAATTTGAACCTTGTTTTTCATATTACAGACCCTGCTAGCGGGAAAAGCTTAATAATGAAGCAAGCCGTGCCTTACGCCAAGGTCGTTGGCGAATCCTGGCCGCTCACGCTGGACCGTGCCCGGATCGAGAGCGAGGCGCTCATCCTGCAAAACGGGCTTGCGCCAGGACTTGTCCCAACCGTGTACAAATACGATGCAGATCTAGCCCTGACCATTATGGAGGATTTGAGCGATCATATTATTATGCGCCATGGCCTCATCAAGGGTGAAAGCTATCCTCAATTTGCCGAGGACATTACGACGTTCATGGCACAGACGCTGTTCTTTACCTCCGACCTGGGCATGAACCAGCAGGACAAAAAGCTGCTAGTTAAAAATTACGTCAATCCGGACCTGTGCAAAATTACCGAGGATCTCGTATTTGACGATCCGTATACGGTAACGGACAACAATAACTATGAAGCGGCAATCGAGGATGCAGCAGCAGCTTTGCGCCAGGACGGAGAGCTCCATCTGGAGGTCGCTCTGCTCCGGGCAAAGTTTCTGACAAGCGCTCAGGCATTGCTGCACGGTGATCTTCATACAGGCAGCGTGTTCGTAACGAAGGATTCGACGAAGGTTATCGATCCGGAATTTGCATACTATGGCCCGATCGGCTTCGATGTCGGTGCCGTTATCGCCAACCTGATGCTGAACTATGCAGGCCAGGGACATTGGATTCAAGAACCGTCTGAGCTGGCTAAGTTCCGCGGCTATCTGATCGAATCCGTTCGCGACATCTGGACGAAGTTCGAGTTGAAATTCCGTGCGCTATGGGATGAACACGGCGTCGATCGTCTCTTCAACTCCGCTGCAGGCTACAAAGATTTGTATATGAAATCCTTGCTTCAAGATGCTATCGGCTTCGCAGGCTGCAAGGTCGTCCGCCGTATCGTCGGCTTGTCCCATGTAGCGGACATCGACCGGATTCCTGACGCTGTAGACCGCGAGCGCGCACAGAGACTGGCACTGGAAATTGGTACGTCTCTCATTAAATTCAACCGCAAGGCGGACTCCATTGAGGAAGCCATCGATATCGTATTGTCCGCTGCCGCCAAGCAGTAATAGAATAATTCGGTTCAACAGAAAGGAATTTGCATCATGACAACTGATTATGTAGGGCTGCAATCCGTAATTTGGTCAGGAGATAAGCTCGACCTGCTGGATCAACGGCTTTTGCCAGAAGAAATTGTATATTTGCCGCTGACAACCTCCGAGGATGTATGGGAAGCGATCCGCCATCTGAAAGTTCGCGGTGCGCCGGCAATTGGCATCTCCGCCGCTTACGGCGTTTACCTCGGCAGCCGCGATGCTTCGACAACCGATGAGTGGCTGGAGCAGGTTCGCAAGGAAGCGGAATATCTCGCTACTTCAAGACCGACAGCCGTCAACTTGTTCTGGGCGCTGGACCGGATGAAGGCCCGCGCTGCAGCTATTGCAGAGAGCGGTTTGCCGCTTGAAGCCGCCAAGCAAGCGCTTCTTGACGAAGCTGTTGCGATCCAGAATGAAGACGAGGAAACGAACCGTTCCATCGGCGAGCATGCGCTTACGCTGTTTGAAGCAGGCAATGGCGTTCTTACGCACTGCAATGCCGGCGGCCTCGCTACTGCGAAATATGGCACGGCACTGGCTCCATTCTATCTGGCGCAAGAACGCGGCATTCCGCTTCGCGTCTTTGCTGACGAGACCCGTCCGGTCCTTCAAGGCGCTCGTTTGACCGCATTCGAGCTGCAGCAGGCCGGCGTAGACGTTACGCTCATTTGCGACAACATGGCTGGAATGGTCATGTCGAAGGGCTGGATCGACGCCGTTATCGTCGGTACGGACCGTGTAGCTGCTAATGGCGACGTTGCGAACAAAATCGGCACCTACAGCGTTGCGGTATTAGCAAAGGCACATGGCATTCCGTTCTATGTCGCATGTCCGATGTCGACGATCGACCTGAACACGCCTACCGGCGCGGAAATTCCGATCGAGGAACGCAGTGCAGAGGAGATTACAGAAGGCTTCGGCAAACGTACAGCTCCTCAAGGCATTAAAGTATTTAACCCGGCTTTCGATGTGACGCCAAACGATCTCGTCACAGCAATCATTACCGAAAAAGGCATTATCAAAGCGCCTTATGATGTTAACTTGAAAAACCTGTTTGCCTAATCTAAAAATGCCTGCTGGACGCCGATATAGAACGGCTCATCCAGCAGGCATTTTTAGTTGTATTTGCTGTTGATGCAAGCGATGTGGCGGCTTCCTCGCAGCCTTGCCTCATACCATCAAGGCTAAAGCGTCCCAGCCCCTCATTCCGACCACAATACCTAGCGATTCTGCCGTCGTGGTTACAGACTCAAGCGGCGCATCCAGCAGCTCCTCCAGCGTTTTCACGCCGACTGCTCTCCCGGCTACAATACCGCGGTCCTTCAGCCTATCATTAAGAAGACCAACATCAAGGGCACCGCACATTATATAACCAGTGTCCGTCGTTACGGCAAGAAGCGTCGTTTTAGGCAATTTCACTTCCACGCCCAGCACCGTTGCTCCATTGCCAAGCGTAATTGGAACCATTCGCATCATACGAGTTCCACCCCCTTTAAGCCAGCCTCTTTACAAATGAGTAAGCTGCACGATCATTATATGCAGTGCAATTACGAACTGGCTGGATGGATACACATTTTCGAGTGAGAATTGGGACTACATTGATAACGGAATAAGTGATATATTAGAGATAACACCATATCTAGTCCGGAGGAACTATGAAACCCACTCAAACTATCGCTCCTAAATCCTACGTGTTCCAGGTCGAATTGCTTGTTGAAGGTTCCAGCAACGGGGCAGCTCTGGAAAAAATCATACATGCGCTTAATGAATCGCCTTTGCTGGACTATCGGATTTTAAGCGGCATCCAGCTCGGACAACTTATTGACGAACGCAAAGCTGAAGCCGATACTCTCGTTTCTGTTCCGGTTGCCATCCCTGAACCTGTCCAAGCGGGCAGCGCCGCAGATTCATCCTCTGCAATAGAACAATCCGACGGATTTGATTCTATCCGCAAGTATATGAAATCCAATAAGCTTATCCGGCTTATCGTCAACAAAGGCTTCGGCGTTAAGCTCAGCATCCCTTGCCGGATTATTAATTTCGACGACCAGACAAACGTGGTCACGATTTACCATGTCGACGAGAAGCAGGTCTATACGTTCCGATTAAATGAAATCGAAGACTTTCAAGAATAGCTTTTATGCAGTGGAAAATAAGACATACATAAAAACGAGCTCCCATCCAGGTTGGATGGGAGCTTGTTTTTTATTGGATATAGGCAGAGCCTAGCATTTCCTCAATGTTGGTGCTCGGTACTGGAGGGCTCCAGTAGTAGCCTTGCATTTCATCGCAGCGGTGTTTGCGCAAAAACTCCATTTGCCCTTCCGTTTCTACGCCTTCAGCGATGACCTGAATATTCAAGTTATGCGCCATAGCGATAATAGCCGCAACAATCTCAGCGTCGCTAGGATCTTGTTGGATATCTCTCACAAATGAGCGATCGATCTTCAAGCGGTCGATCGGGAAGTTTTTCAAGTAATGAAAGGAGCTGTATCCCGTTCCGAAATCATCGACGCTAATTCCGATGCCCATATCCGTCAAGGCGATGAGGCAGCGTGATACGTGGGCGACGTCCATCGTCATCGATTCTGTAATTTCCAGATCCAAATATTGCGGCTCTAGTCCGGTCTTCTCCAGCACTTTCGCTACTTTCCCTGCCAGATCATGCTGTACGAATTGACGAAGCGATAGATTAACTGACACCGGCATCGGCGGCAAGCCCGCTTCCTGCCAAGCTTTGTTCTGGCGGCATGCTTCCTCTAATACCCAATCGCCAATCTGTACGATCATTCCGCTTTCCTCGGCGAGAGGAATGAATTCTCCAGGCGGGATCATCCCCCGGATCGGATGCTTCCATCTTACCAAAGCCTCTACACCAACCATCGTTCCTGAGCCGATAGCATACTGCGGCTGATAATGAAGAACGAACTCCTTGCGCTGTATCGCCCGGTACATTTCATGCTGAAGCGTCAGACGCTCCAAAGAGGAATTGCTCCAGCTCTCCGAATAAAGAATACAATCGTTCTTGCCGCTTTCCTTGACGCGCACGAGCGCCATGTCCGCTTTCTTGAGAAGCGTGTAGCCGTCATCCTCTGCAATTCTGTTCGTCACGGTACCGATACTCGCCGTAATATGGAGCGGAAAACCTTTCAGTTCAAACGGCTCCTCGATTAGGCCCAGTATTCCCCGTGCAAGCTCCAGAAGCTGCTCTTCCGTCTCCGCTTCAGTGAACAGGAGGGCAAATTCATCGCCTTCCATCCGGGCTGCAAGACCATGCTCCGCAACTGCGCGGGTTAACCGCTCCGCTACTTGCATGAGCAGCATGTCGCCAAACTCTCTGCCGAAGGAAGCGTTCACCAGCTTGAACCGGTCAAGATCCAGATAGCATAAGCCAATGAGCTTATTCTCCTCCTGCGCCTTAACGAGACTCTCGCTTAGTTTGATATGAAAGAGCGTCCGGTTCGGCAACCCAGTCATATCATCGTAATAGGCCATATAGCGAATACGCTCGATATTGCGCTTGCGGTCGCTTAAGTCATGGCTCACAACAATTGTACCGATTGCTTCGTTTCCTTTCATCATTGGCGCGCATACGACCTGCAGCTCCAAAGGAAACCCCGAGCGGTGCGTAATGTTGACGTTGACTTGGCAGGCTTCGCCGTTCAGCGCTTGTTCCAGCAATTCATTCAATTGCTGGCGGCTGCTCGGCTCAACCAGAGGCGTAAGTGAATTACCAAGCAATTCAGCCCGGTGGTAGCCTAACGTCCGGCTTGATGCTTCATTCATCTCGATGATAATCCCTTGCCGGTCCAGCACCGCCAGTGGAACAGCTTCCGATCGAAGGAGTGTTTCCACAATTGGGGTATGATAGTTTTGGAAGCTTGATGCTTGTCCGCGCCTGACGTAGAGGAAAGAAGTAATCGCTAGCGTACATGCGAATAGAATGGAGGATACCCATTCAAGGGGTGCATTGGACACCCAAATAAACGATAGGATAACAATGACCGCCGAAGCGATCAGGAAGAGTAAACCAACCTTCCAAGGTTCATTAAGCGATTGCGCTACCGCATACCGCGTTTGTTTAACTGGCAAGTCATCCATTCGTTTCGTCACGCACCAACTTCCTTCCTCTGCTCAGGTCAAGTGTGTGTTGGTACTATTATAAACGAAATAAACGATATGGTATAGAAATATTTACTAAAGGATTGCAAGAATCTTGTAGATGAAGATCGAATTTTGTCGGATGCTGGATTATTTTTTGGTAGTACGAAGTGCAGCCGCGATAATGCAACCCCATCCGCTTAAAAAGGCAACTCCCCCGACAGGTGTAATCGCTCCGAGAACGGAAACGTCAGAAAGCGCCAAAGCATAGAGACTTCCGCTGAAAATAACGACCCCGGCAATGAGCAGGTTGGCGCCTGTGCGCAGCAGCTTGCTCTCTCCAAGCCGGTCCGCAAGCAAGGCAACCAGCATAAGACCAAGCGAATGATACATATGATAGCGTACACCTGTCTCAAAAATGGTCAGAAGACGATCGGACAGCACTTCCTTCAATCCATGCGCGCCAAACGCGCCAAGAGCGACCGCCAAGGCGGCGCCAAACGCGCCGACAGCAAAATATTTTTTCAACATTTGATTTTCAATCCTTCCCTGTTTGTGTATACTTTTACATGATTATGGGTTATATAAGCATTGCTTGCTATCCTTTTACTTTACAATTAAGGAGTCGATCACTTGGAAGAGAACCGTAACGATTCAACCAGACCAGTCAATGAGGGGGAACAGGTTGTCGATCATAACGAGCAGCAACAGCTACATAATGATCCATTTTACACAAATCCATACGCAACGCAGCCTGCCTTTGGTCACGATCTGCCTGCCCAGCCGGAAAAGCTCAAGCAATCCGGACTCGGAATCGCTTCCTTCATTATTGCTCTGGTCGCGATTCTGCTCGGCATTATCGGCATGATTCTATCCGTCGCCTTCGCTGCCGGTGTCTCAGAGGACCCGCAGGCGCTTATCCGCGACCTGGAGAACAATGATCCATCTACCCTCGCTTCGGTTATGATTGCAGGTCTTCTCATGATTGCTGGAGCCGGTATCGCTTTTGTCGGCCTCATCCTTGGCATCGTTGGCGCATTTGCCAAAAACCGCCGCAAAGTATTCGCGATCGTCGGTATCATCCTGAACGGATTGATTGTGGTCGGCATCGTCGCCTTGACCGTATTGGGTGTCGTAATTGGTGCATCCAGTGTCTAACCCTCAGCGCGCAAAGGCGTGCAGCCGGATGTGTATTCGCATTCGGCTGCACGCTTTTGTTATTTGACGGTGATTGCCGTCTTGCTATAGCCCTCTTTCGTCTTATGAACCTCCAGCGCAGCAGGGAATGCTTGCTTCAGCTCTTGAACGTGCGAAATGACGCCAATCAGCCGTCCCGCCCGCTGCAGATCGATAAGCGCCTCGACTGCCTTGTTAAGCGAGTCCTCATCCAGCGAGCCAAAGCCTTCGTCAATAAACATCATTTCGATCGATACGCCGCCCTGATGAGCCTGGATGACATCGGTCATCCCAAGCGCTAGACATAGCGAGGCATTGAATTTCTCCCCGCCTGACATCGTTTTGACATCACGGTTTTGCCCCGTATAGGCATCGTAGATATCAAGCCCAAGCCCGCTTTGTTTGCCCCGTACTTCCAGCCGGTCGCTGCGCTGCAGATTGAACTGACCGCCGGATAAATTTCGCAATCTGACGTTGGCCGCCTGCAAAATTTGTTCCAGAAATTCGATCAAAATGTAGCGTTCGAACGAAATTTTCAGCGCGTTGTCGCCCTTCAGCATCTGATACAGATCAAGCACCTGCTCCAGCTCGGATTCCAGCTGCTTAACCTTGCTATTGGCATCGTCCAGCGAGCGCAGCAGCCGATCGGCCTCCGCTGCGTAGCGGGAAGCCGTCTGAAGCGCAGCAGCAACAGCTTCCAGTTGCTGCCGCACCGCTGCCTTCTCCTCCTCGACCCGCTGTATATCCGCAGGCTCCATACCGGACAAAGCAAGCTCCAACTCCACAATACGGCGCTCTGCCGCGAGCAGCGAGGTTTTGTAATGGTCCAATTGCTCCTTCAGCATCGAGCGGTCATGCTGGCTCAGAATGGCTGAGCGATACTGCTCCGGATTAGAAAATCCTGCAAGCTCCTGCTGCTGCTGGAATCGCTCGGCGGTTTGCAGAGCATTTGTTTCCGCCTCTGTCAGCTGAAGCTCCAGCTGCTCTAAATGAGCTTTCTCCTCGGCCGCTTTTGTCCGCGTCTGCTGTACATTCTCCTGAGCCTTCTTCCAGGCTGCGGACAGCGAGTCGGCCAACATTCGCTGCGTATTGAGCCGCTGCTGCAGCTGCTCCGGCGACCGCAGCGAGTCGGGGATGCGTTCCAGTTCCTTTTCCAATACCGACTGCTTCGTCGCGCGTTCGACCGAAATCCGCTGCTGCTCCTGCTGCAGCTTGTCCTTCGTTTGCTGCTGCTGCTCCAGTTTCTCTTCCAGCAGCTCACTGGTACGCTTCAGCTCTTGCATTTGCTTGCCTTGCCGCTCCAGCCGGTCGGCATCCTCTTTCAATTGCCGCCACTGTGCACGCAAGGAAGCCTGCTGGTCACCCAATTGCTCGGCCGGCGTGCCAAACTCGGCAAGCTCGGCAGCGCTGCTCGCCCAGCTGCTGCGGGTAGCGGCGCTTTGCAGCTTCGCCTCGTTCAGCTCGCGCTCGAAGTGGCTCAGCCGCTCCTTCGCCTGCTGCAGCTGCTCCCGCGACGGCAGCGTTTCGGACGATTCCGCTTTGGCCGGATGATCGGGACTGCCGCATACCGGACAAGGCTTGCCGTCATGCAAATGAGCGGCGAGCAAGCCCGCTTGTCCTTCAATCCATATATGCTCAAGCCGGTCATGCTCCTTGCGGATCCCCTCTAACGCTTGCTGGCGTTCCGCTTCAAGCGCAGCAATCTGTGCAAGCTCCTTCTCCAGCTCCAATAATCGGGAGACATGCTTGCCTTGCTGCTCGATGCTCCGCAGCTGCTCCAGCTTGCCCGGCAGAGACGCCGTCTCGCTCTCCAGCTCCTTCAACTGCGCACTTGCCGACTGCCTCATTTCCTTGGCGGCTGCAATTTGCGCTTCAGCTTGCTGCAGCTTAACAGCCCCGTCTCGTTCCTCAGCAAGGAGACGGTCATACGCCCTGCGCAGCTCGGCGAGCGATTGCACCGCCGGTACAAGCTCTGTCAGCGTATGCAGCTCTCGCATCGCCGCTTCCCGCTCTGCCTCGCTCTGCTCCTCACGGCGATATCGCTCTTCCGCTTCCGCTGCAGCTGCCGCCGCCGCTTCCGCGGTTGCCCGGCGCCCGTCGCGCAGTTGAAGCTTCGCCGCTGCGTCATGCCCTGCACGCTCGGCTTGCTCCGCATACGGAGCGATCTGTGCCGCGCGTTCGGCCAGCAGCAGCCGCTGCTCGCGCTGAGCATATTCGCCGCGCTGCGCTTCCAGCTGTTCGCGGCTCAAGCGCTCGCGATCCAGCTCTGCAAATCGCGCATTAAGCGCAAGCGCATCGCGCAGCCGCGCCTCCTGTGCATCCAGCGCTGTCTGCAGCGATGCTTTGCCCGCTTCGCCTTCTAGCTCCGTCTGGCGGTAATAGGCCAGCTCTTGGCCCAGCGCTTCAGCCAGCTGCGCTCCGTTGAAGAAAGGCTGGGCTAACGTAGCAGCCAGCACGCTTTCCTCCCGGACAGGCAGCGTCTCTGCCGCTTGCTTCATATACAGCTCCGCGCGCAGCTTCGCTTGCTTCAGGGAATCTCCCAGCTCCCGGTTGCGCAGCTGAAACCGTCCTTCCAGCCGCTGGTACAGCTCCGTCCGGAAAATCCGCCGCAATATTTCCTCTTTATTGTCCGTGTCCGAGGTCAGCAGCTTGCGGAATTCACCTTGCGGCAGCATGACGATCTGGTTGAATTGCTCCTTCGTCAGCCCGATAATTTGCTCTACCTTTGCGTTCACATCGCCTACTGTAAAACGGTCGACCACCGGCACATCCGTGCCTTCCGTCGTTTCGTACAGCTCGGCTTTGCCCCCGGTCTCGCTCTTATTGCCGCCCTTGCGGTGCGGCAGCTGGCGGAACAGCCGATAGCTGCGCTTGCCGACAGCAAATTCGAAATCAACAGCAGTATGCGTGTCGTCATCGGCAAAGTGGCTGCGCAGCATGCGGGGCTCCGAGCGGTCCTCACCGCTTGCAGCGCCGTATAACGCGAAGCATATCGCGTCAAAAATCGAAGTTTTGCCCGCTCCCGTACTGCCCGAGATAACGAATAGCCGATGATTCTCCAGCTGCGAGAAGTCAATCGTTTCTGCGTCGCGGTAAGGTCCAAAAGCAGTCATCGTCAGCTTAAGCGGTCTCATACGGCACCTCCTTCCTCACGGAGAAGCTGCTCGAACGTCTCAGCGAACAATTGCTTCTTCTCCTCTGCCAGCGGCACGCCTTTCACTTCCGAATAAAAGGAAGCAAACAATTCAACGGGATTTGCCTCTCTTCGTTTGCCTGCAGTCGAAGCTTCCTCATCCTCCAAAGTATCGGCTGTACGGGTTACCCGCCGCTCTACATGCAGCGCGTTCGGATAGATAGCACGCACCTTCTCCATCGGGAAAAGCACCGGGTTGTCGTTCAACAGCGTGACAAAAACATAGTCTTGGCATACCGGATGCGATTCGATTTCCTCTATGGTACCGGTGACCCGCCGCATGTCGCGAAGCGGCTTCAGCTCTCTTTTTTCAATCGAGCAGACACCTGCTTCGTTCAATTCAATGACGAGATAACCTTTCTTGTGGTTCTCCTCAGAGATCGAATATTTCAATGGCGAGCCTGCGTAGCGGATGTTTTCCTGCTGGACAAAATGCGCCTGGTGCAAATGGCCGAGCGCCGTATAATGAAACGGCTCAAAATAATCCGCCCGCACATGCTCCGCCCCGCCGATCGACAGCGGACGCTCCGATTCGCTCGTATTCGGCTCAGCAGTGCCTCCCGGCGTCACAAAAGCATGTCCTACTAGTACATGTCTGGCTGCCGGATTCATTCGCTCCGCAATACGTTTGGTCGTCTCCCGCATGGCATCGTCATGCGTACGAATCGACTCGTCGCCAAAAGCATGGCGGACTTGCGCCGGATCGGCATAGGGCACCAGATGAAAATGCACCTCGCCATATGCGTCCTGCATAATGACCGGATTCATGTCCGGCTTCAAGCGTCCTGCAATATGTAAGCCTCGGCTTGCCATCATTGCCGTGCCAAAATCGATCCGGTCCGGGCTGTCGTGATTGCCGGAAATCGCCAGAACAGGCGTATTCAGCTCAATCACGAGCTTGTTCAGCAGCTCATCGAGCAGCTCAACCGCCTCCGTAGGCGGCACCCCCCGGTCATAGAGGTCGCCTGCAATGATAACCGCATCCGGCCTCTCCTCAGCAACTGCATCCGTCAATTGCCGGAGCGCGTACCGCTGGTCTTCCGTCATATATACACCCTGCACCAGCTTGCCTAAATGCCAGTCAGCAGTATGAAATAGCTTCATTCTATCATCCTTCCCGTAAGCCAGGCCACAGACGGCCCTCAAACAATACACTATTCGCCTCGCGGCTGCCCAACTCCTCCCTGCAATATTTTCCCCTGCATCCATTGGTTGCTTAATTCGTTAAACCGCGATACATTTATTCAAGTCATTATTCAACGCTTCAAATCTATTAAGTTGACGGCATGAAGGCGCATAACGGAGGATTGTTACGGTGGTGGAACAAACAAAGACAAAATCCAGAAGCAGGCTTCTAAGCAACTATTCGCTGCTGCTGGCCGTCGTTTTCGGCGGTTTTCTCATATTCGGCTTCTCGGAAAATATTAAAGGCCCGGCCATCCCGCGCATGCAGTCCGATTTCTCGTTAAGCGAGATGCAAATCGGACTGCTGCTGGCGCTCAACTCGCTCGGCTATCTGCTGGCTTGTACCTTTACAGGCGCGCTGGCCAAACGGTTCGGTGTCAAAATGACAACGATCATCGCCTTTGCAGCGATGGCTTTATCCGGACTGTTCATTTACTGGGCGGCAAACTATACCGCGTTGTCCTTGTCCTACTTTTTCATGTACATCGGCAATGGCCTGCTGGAAATCGCGCTTGCGATACTGGCGGCCCGGATTTTCACCCGCAATACCGGCATGATGATGAATCTCTCCCATTTCTTCTACGGGCTTAGCTCCATGGTTGCGCCGCTGCTCGCAGCATCGCTAATGGGCGTACAGCTGTTTGGCTCCGAGCTGGGCTGGCGGGGGATGTACGCATTCGTGCTTGCACTGTCTGTGCTGCCTATGATTCCTGCTCTATTCGCACGCGTTCCGGGAGACGAGATGCAGCCGGAGGAGCGGCTGTCGCTCAAATCGTTTATTAAAGACCGCGCGGCTTGGCTCATTGTCGGCATGCTGTCCTTCGGGGTCGTGTCAGAGCTAGCGGTAGGAGGGTGGCTGGTCAACTATTTGGAAAAAGTATACGGCTGGAGCAGTGACGCCTCCGCCGCTATGCTGTCCGCCTTCTTCCTCTGCTTCATGCTGGCGCGTCTGCTGCTTGGACCGCTTACCGACCGTTTCGGCTATACCCGGTCGATTATCGTGCTATCAGCGGTGTCAGGCCTCTGTTCAGTAGGAGCTATTATTGCCGGCGAATCCGGCGCCTTCCTATTCGCGCTGGCCGGCGTCGGCATCGCCCCCATCTACCCGACCGTGATGGCGCTGCTCGCCAAACGGTACGCGAACGGAACAGAGACGGCGATCACGTTCACCGTCACGATGATGGGCGTCGCCAGCGTCATCGGGAACTTCCTGATCGGGGCGATCACCGATCTGTTCAAGGGCTTTTTCCGCTCAAGCCCGGATGCAGGTCTAGCCGCCGGACTTCAGGCGGGATACGGGTTTATCGCCGCCTGCGCGCTGCTATGCTCTGTCGTGGCTGTCATGCTGTACCGGTATATGAATAAGCGCGGAGAGTTGTTGTAGGGGAGGCTAGGGGCTAGGAGGCTAGTCCTTCCGTCCCCGTCCCGTTAACGAAGCAGGTTCGCTGATTAACGAACCTGCTTTCTCTATTTCCAGTAGAAACTAGCCTAGTATAGCAAATAGCGAACCTAGCTTCGCTACTCATGAACCCAGGTTCACGAACAGCGAAACTGGCTTCGCTATTATGAAGTGTGAGAGCTCGCATGCGTTCCTCCAGCGAAATTGTCTTCGTTAATTTGCGAAGCCGGTTCGCTGTGCGTTACTGAGCGTTACTGTACGTTACAGTACCTTCTGCATTTTCGGCTAAGTTAGTGAGGGGCGGGAGACTGCGAGAATCCGAGCTTCCTTCCCCAATAACGAAGCAGGTTCGCTAATTAGCGAACCTGCTTTCTCTATATCCAGTGATAACTAGCTTATATAGCAAATAGCGAACTTGGCTTCGCTACTCATGAACTCAGGTTCACGAACAGCGAAGCTAAGTTCGCTATATGAAGTGTGGAGGCTCGCATGCGTTCCTGCAGCGAAATTGTCTTCGTTAAATAGCGAAGCTGCTTCGCTCTGCCGGTCCTTTACGAGCAACACCTTCTACGCTTTTGGCTAAAAGTCGCTAAGCCTTACTATTCTTAAAGTAATCTAGCAGCCCGTACCAAACTTCTTCCGTCACAAAATAAGTTTCTATTGCAGATAGGACTTCCCCAGTTAAATGATGTTTATATTGAATTTTTTTGTATAAGTGATCACCAACATATTCATCATACCAATCCATTATACTCAACCGGATCTCCGACTTCTAACCTTGTAGAGGCCATAATATCAAAATTATCTTCTTCATCAAAATAAGGTTTGGCTATAAATTGCTCAATCACATAAATTTTATCTCCCCTTCGACAATCGTGGGAAATACTCATTTTTCAATCAGGCCCCCTCGTACCTATTAAGCTGTTCCTGCTGTCTCTAATTCTGTAAACAGACAATTAAAAATTGTCACTTCGCCAAAATTCAATAATTCTGTTTCTATATCTGAAACTACATATTTACAGATACTATGATCTAATTTTATATATGCATTGCCGCTCATTAATAAATCAATTCGGCTATTCATATTAATCATTGCATCATTTAATACAATTGGATTATTGAATGTCCATTCCCCATCTTCATAATTTGTTTGAACATATTTATAATAATAAAAATTACCCAGAACACTCACGTAAAACACTAGCTCGATTCGACTCCCGCCTAAAGTTTTAATTAATTCTAAATCATCATCCATAATTTGTTGATTTTCTAAAGTCAAAATTTTAAATTGCATGCAATTATATTCATCTAGGTTTGTCCAATCAACAATTGCATGGTTAGGCAAAACTCGCTGAAGCTCCGCTAGAAACTTGCTTTTCCCCTCAAACCCGCTTCTCTTCCTGTATAACCTTGTATGTTCCTCACTCGTTGTATATTTTATATCATCGAATGGAACTCCCTTTGGGAAAAAGTTATATATAAGATTTACTACTTCGTCCAATTAGGTTCCACCTGCCTCCAAACTTCTCTCCATCGCAAAATACACATTTCCCAAAAATAATATTAACTTATCCCTGTCGTCCGTTAAAAGAAAAGTGCCACCTGCATTTAACCAATAGTTTTTCTTTAACTCATCGCTAAACACATGCACAACGGTAATGAAATCTTCATGAACCCCAAGGTCGGTCAACTCTACATAGCTTTCTTGAAAAAATCGGGATGCGGATATTAATTCCTTTTGGTAATAAGGATTTTGCAAAGCAGCCTCTTTTGTCTTCACTTCATTCGCCGTATAAGTTATTTCATAATTTATGTAGGAATTTATTTCTTCATTATCTAATGACGTAACCGTCCGCTTGCTATTTCTTCAGTTATTTTCCACTTTCCATAGAAATTCTCATCAACGTTAAAATCGATATCTGAGGGACTGTTTTCGATTTGCTCAATAACATTATTACTTATTTGTTTCATCATTTGAATTCTGATTTCCGCAAGCTGAAGAAAATAAAACTAAAGAAATAAACAAATAGATAAAAAGTAATCTTCTTATTATAATTCACTCCCTTAAGCAGCTACCCGTATCATCGTATCATACCACCCATCAGAAGAAATTTTCCTTCTTAATGAACAATTTTCCTTATAATCATTGACTTTCCGACTGAATGGCCTTAATAGGTCAAAAAGTTCATAGCAGGGGAAAACAAATTCCGTATAGAGAAAAAATATCACTTATTTGGCCTGGGATATAATCTCTCGGCTGGTCCCTCATTCCTCATTCCTCATTCCTCATTCCAATCCGGTCATTATAACTACTCACTCATATCCCAGCCTATAATTCATCAACTCCAGATAAAAAAGTCCATTTTCGATGTTTGGAGAATAAAGGTGTGATCAGTTTTCGTAAACCGCCTGTCCCGCTTTATCCGTCTGTCCGTCTGCATATCTGTCCCAGCACAACACTGACTCTTAAGTCTACCTCCTCAGCCAAAGAGATTGCTAGAATTGGGCAACTTTTGCTTCACATATCCGGGGAGGACTTGAATACATTAAATAATAACCATACATTCTCGCAAGGAGGTGCTCCGAAATGGGTTCAGCGGATCATAGAATGTTTGTTGTTTCTCAGGAGGATTGGTCGCTGCATCGTAAAGGCTATCAAGACCAGGCCAGGCATCAGCAAAAAGTACGGGAAGCGATCAAGCAAAACTTGCCTGATCTCGTATCCGAGGAAAGCATCGTCATGTCAGACGGCAAGCAGGTCATTAAAGTGCCGATTCGGAGCCTTGACGAATTCCGTTTCGTGTACAACTACAATAAAAATAAACATGTCGGGCAAGGCGACGGCGACAGCCAGGTTGGCGACGTGCTCGGGGTCGACCCGCAGGCGGCCAAAGGCCCCGGAAAAGGCGAAGGCGCTGGCGATCAGCCCGGCGAGGACGTCATAGAGGCAGAAATCAGTCTGGCCGAGCTGGAATCCATGCTGTTCGAGGAATTGGAGCTGCCTTTTCTCCGGCAAAAGGACAGGGATCAGCTGGAGACGACGGAAATCAGGTTTAACGACATCCGTAAAAAAGGGATCATGTCCAACATCGATAAGAAGCGGACGATCATGGAAAATCTCCGGCGCAACGCCACCTCCGGCCAGCCCGGCATCCACCGTATTTCCCCCGACGATCTGCGCTATAAAACCTGGGAAGAGATCGTCCGTCCGCAATCCAACGCCGTTATTCTCGCGATGATGGACACATCTGGAAGTATGGGCTCATTCGAAAAGTATGTGGCGCGCTCCTTCTTCTTCTGGATGACCCGTTTCCTGCGCAACCAGTACGAGAAGGTCGAAATCGTGTTCATCGCGCACCATACCGAGGCTAAGGAAGTAACGGAGGAGGAGTTTTTCACCCGCGGCGAAAGCGGCGGTACGATCTGCTCGTCGGCCTATATCAAGGCGCTTGAAATCATTGACAGCCGTTACTCGCCAAGCGCATACAACATCTATCCGTTCCATTTCTCCGACGGCGACAACCTGACTTCCGACAACGAGCGCTGCGTGAAGCTGATCGGCGAGCTGCTCAAACGCTCCAACCTTTTCGGCTACGGCGAAGTTAACCAGTACAACCGCTCCAGCACGCTTATGTCTGCCTACAAGCATATTAATATGCAGCATTTTATGTACTACGTTATCCGCGAAAAAGGCGAGGTCTACAACGCGCTGAAATCATTCTTCCGCAAACGGGAAGGCGTCCCGGGTTAAACTGCACCAGCTGCAATACCCTTCTTTCGCAATGGAAAATGCGTCCAATCCGCAATTCGCAATCACCCTCGGCGCTAATCACTCTTCTCCACAAAATAATAAGAAAAGCCGGAAGCTGGGGGGAGCGCTGCTCCTGCCTAGCTTCCGGCCTTTTCGTTGTTGCCGGGAGAATTGTTATTTATCTGTGTTAGATTGATTTAGCTGTGTGTTGATCCTCAACACTACAAACTCCTTACTGAAGCTCATTCCATAACCTGCGGGCCAGTTGTTGAAAATAAAGCGATTGCGACCAGCGGTCGCTAATCTCCTTCGTTCGTCCTGCAGCCTCGTCAGTCGTGATCGCATAGGAGGCCGGCCCCAGCTCGCAGACGAACGGGAACTTTTGCCCCGGCGCTGCCTTCCGCAGCCATTGGCGCATGCCGTCCGCCCACCAGCGCTTGTAGTGATCCAGCATCGGATGCTCGCCTTGCGCTCCAACATCGACCTGGATCTGCTCGCCATTCGATACCCGGGCATGGATACTAGAGGTCTGCACCAGCAACTGCTGCAGCAGCGCTTCCGCTTCATCGGGAACGTGATGCATTTCCCCCGCCACTACATAATGTGAGTAATCGATCGTCAGCTTCAAGTCGCCGATAGCCCCGACATACTCAGCAGTACGGATCAAATCCTGCGTAATCGTGCCGCGATGCGTCTCGACAAACACGGGTATGCCAGCCTCGGCGGACAAGCCTTGAATGTCCCGCAGCAGCTCCAGTGCAGACTCTCCAGTCACGAATGGGGTGAGCACCTGCGCATTGACATACTGGATCCGCTCAGCCCCATATGCCTTTGCTTCTTGCAGAAAAGCCTGCAAGTCCGCTGCGTTTCTCGGATAGGCATTGACGCTGAAGCTTAGACCATACTCCTCAAGCAGCCTATTCCACCGCTCCGCCTCCTCCTTCGCAGGCAGGAAGCCGTTAATGCCGTCATAGCCAGCCTCGGCAATACGGGCAAACCGCTCTTCCAGACTCCATTCCCTTCCGGCCTCTCCAAGGCCGCTCATCGTCCACCAGGACATTTGAACGTCCAGCGCGGGCGCCGGACTGGCAGCATTTGTATCAGTGCGGGTAGACGAGTTCATGTTCAATGCCGCAAGGGCCTCCTTCCATGTTCAGCTCCAGCTCCACCTGCGATCCGTCAGCCCGGTACAGCGGCCGGTAGAAATGGCTGATCTTCGTCGCCGATTCATTCGCATAGTGACAAATAAAAGCGCGGCGGAAACGGTCCTTTGATTTGTTGCGGTATGAGCCGTGAATGAGATTGCCGTTGAAAAACAAGACATCACCCTTATCCATAATAGCCGGAATCGGCTTCTCCTCTTTCGGAGGCTTCACATAATGCGCGGAGAACGATTCTTTGACATCCGCCTCATCGGGGCAGACGATCTCATACGTATTCGTCTTCGGCACAATCAGCATACCGCCGTTCTCCTCATCGGCCGCATCGATAGCTGTCCATGCCGCAATGCAGTTGCCCGGCTCCACTTTCAGATAGAAGTTATCCTGATGCAGCGCTTGACCGCGCGAGCCCGGCGGCTTGTAATAGAACATGCTTTGGGCGGCCAGCGCCTCTTCGCCGTACAAATCGGCCAATACTTCCAGCACCGGAGCGTGGAGCATGTATTTTCTGGCCGTTTCGTCAATACGATGCGGATGCAGAACACGCGGATACCGCTTTAGCGGATCGGTGCTTTCTCCTCCAAGCTCAGGCTCAAAATAGCCGGGAATCGCCTGCTGGCTGATTTTATCAAACGCTTCTTCAATCTCGGCCACCTGATCGGGATTAAACAGTCCTTTTACTATTAAATAGCCTTCCGTATTAAACGCTTGCAGTTGTTCCTCTGTAAGCACGCGTAATGATTTTGTCATCTTCTGCTAGCCTCCTGTTTCTTCATTTATCTTCATCCTGTAAGCTGTTGATCTGACAACTTCAGTATAAAGAAGGAGGCTTGACGGTTGAATGCCGAAAGATGCTAAAAAGTCACACTATCCTGCTATTTTAATAAGCAGGCGGGGCGGCTGAACAGGAACTGCCAAAGTCTAATCTGCGCAAAAAAGCGCGTACAGCCGAGGCTGTACACGCCTATTTTCCAATTTCCGTCCTGCCGCTCAGCCTTCGGTCCGCAACACGGCCAAACCATCCGCCTGCTGCTTCTCTCGAACCTCGCCGTAGAAGAAACGTTCCGCTTTATCACGGTGTACAGCGTTCACATGCTTGCCAATGGCGGTGACTGCCGCCGCAATGACCGTTGCATCATCAGTGAACCCCAGCCCCAGCAGCGCATCGGGAATAGCATCTATCGGGCTGATAAAGTAAGCGAGAGCGCCAAATGCGATGCCCTTGGCATAGAGAGGCGTTTTGGCGTCTATCGCGCAAAAATACATCGATACCGCTTCTCTCGCGAACGGAACCTTGCTTGCGTATTTTTTCATTTTGCTCCAAAACTTCTTCTTTACAACCTCTTCATCACGCTGGCGCTTGCCCTCTTCTTCAACCTGCGGCTGTAAAATCTGCTGCATCTGGCGCTCCCCCTTCCGGACTCATTCCTGTATTTCCTTCATTATAGGCCATAATAAGCGCCGTGGCTTCCGTCTCAGGTTCAGTAAGGCCCCCGTCTTTCGTCCAGCATAGCGCATCATTTCGCCTTATTGATTATTACAATAATGAGCCCGATTATTTCTCCAGAACCGATTATAGAAATCGGTGAAAAAGTAGTACAATAGAGAAGAATTAACGATTTGAGGAGGTACGTTCTGTATGAATTATGAAAGCTATTTTCAACAATTAAGGGAGCAGCATCTGGAGCAGTTGAAGCAATTTCTGACCATTCCGAGCATTTCCGCTCTCTCCGAGCATAAGCAGGATATGAATGAAGCCGCGCAATGGGTTGCGCAAAAGCTGAAGGAAGCCGGCATGGATATCGTTGAGGTGCATCCGACGTCCGGGCATCCCATTGTCTATGCGGAGCATCTGCATGCGCCGGGCAAGCCAACCGTCCTCATCTACGGACATTACGACGTTCAGCCGGTTGACCCGCTTCATCTATGGGAGACGCCTCCGTTCGAGCCGACTATTCGCGGCGATAAGCTTTACGCACGCGGCGCTACGGATGACAAGGGACAGCTTTTCCTACATATTAAAGCCGTTGAAGCGCTGCTTCGCCTAGAAGGTGAGCTGCCGGTCAATGTGAAGTTCTGCATCGAGGGCGAAGAGGAGATTTCCAGCCCAAGCCTGCCGGCCTTTATGAAGACGAATGAGGAAAAACTGGCGACTGACGTCGTCGTTATCTCCGACACCTCCCTGCTTGAAAAGGGCAAGCCGGCGATCTCTACCGGACTTCGCGGCCTTTGCTCGCTGGAGGTTGCCATTCAAACGGCCAATACCGATCTCCATTCCGGCACGTACGGCGGCGGCGTTCCGAATGCGCTTCATGCATTAGTAGAGCTGCTCGCATCCTTGCATGATGACAAAGGGCGGATAGCGGTAGAAGGCTTCTACGAGGGCGTTCCCGAGCTGTCCGCGGCGATGCGCGAAGAGTTTGCCAAGCAGCAGTTTAATGAAGAGAAGCTGCAAAATCATTTGGGGCTGGATGCGCTGTACGGCGAGGAAGGGTATTCTTTCGTAGAGCGTACCGGCGCACGGCCGACGCTGGAGCTGAACGGCGTTTACGGCGGCTTTCAGGGTGAAGGTACGAAAACGGTCATTCCGAAGGAAGCCCATGCAAAAATCACCTGTCGTCTCGTCGGCAATCAAGATCCTGTCGCCACTTTAGAGCGCATTTCCGCACATCTTCACACCCATGTGCCAACAGGCGCGAAGCTGACTGTGACGCCAGGGGAAAAAGCGCGTGCCTTTAATATGGACCCGAACCATCCAATGCTGCAAACTGCGGCCGACGCCTACGAAGAAGTGTATGGAACGAGAGCGATCTTCACGAAAGACGGCGGCTCCATTCCGATTGTTGAGACCTTCTCGCGAGTGCTGTCCGCCCCGGTTGTAATGATGGGCTTTGGTCTTCCAGATGAGAATTTGCACGCTCCTAACGAGCATTTCAATCTGGAGAACTTTGATAAAGGCTTGCTGACAATCGTTGCGTTTCTGAAAAGGTTAAAAGGATGAGCGACCTCGAATTCGAGCAATTACAGCAGCATTTACCGGAATGGGTCAGAGCAAGCCAGCCTTGCTCGGCCCATGGCCGGGTAGCCGCATATATTCCTGAGCTGTCCAAAGCGCCCGCCGAGGCGCTTGGCATCCACCTGATCGATGCACAGGGACACGCCTTAACGGCTGGCGACAGCAGTCTTTCTTTTACGATGCAAAGTATTTCCAAGGTGTTCACATTAATACTAGCACTCATCGACAATGGCGAGAAAAAGGTGTTCAGCAAAGTCGGCATGGAGCCGACTGGCGACAACTTCAACTCCATGCTGAAGCTGGAGCTCGTCCGGCCAGGTATTCCGTTCAATCCGTTAATCAATGCCGGAGCGATTGCCGTCTCCTCGATTATTGGCGGCGACAGTCCGGACGAGAAATCGTCGCGTGTGCTTCAATTTTTCCGAAAGCTGGCTCACAATGATTCGCTTGATTATGATTACGATGTGTACCGCTCCGAGTCGGATACGGCGAATTTGAACCGTTCGATGGGCTATTTGCTTAAAGATAACGGCGTGCTTGAGGGCAGCGTGGATGATGTGCTCGACGTCTATTTCAAGCACTGCTCCATTAATGCGACTTGCGCCGATTTGTCGCGCATGGCGCTCGTGCTCGCTTTTGACGGGACTGATCCTATTACGGGAGAGAGCCTCATCCCAAGGCGTTATGTACAAATCGCCAAAACGTTCATGACGACCTGCGGCATGTACAACGCTTCCGGAGAGTTTGCCATTCAGGTGGGCCTTCCTGCAAAAAGCGGCGTGTCCGGCGGTATTCTGACCATGGTGCCTGGCCGTTACGGCATTGGCGTTGTTGGCCCTGCCCTCAATGCAAAAGGGAACAGCATAGCAGGCGTCCAGCTGCTGGAGACGGTATCCAGGCAAATGGACTGGAGCCTGTTCTAGCCTCCAGCTTATTTTTCCATAGAAAATGGGGAGAACAGCAGGTATAATGTTGGTATACCAACTTTTGGGAGGAAGTCGCTTTTGTCGAATTTTGATAATGGACCGCAGTTTCAAAATTATAACCCGCCGCCTCATCCGAATCAGCCTTGGATGCCTACGCCTCCGGCACGCACCAACGGCAAATCAATTGCGGCGCTCGTACTAGGCATTTGTTCAATTATCGTGCCTTATCTTGGATTCTTTATCGGAATCGTCGGTTTGATTATTTCAACGCTGGCCTTCGGCGAAATTAAGAAAAAAGGCGAGCAAGGGAAAGGGCTAGCTATAGCTGGTCTTGTGACGAGCATCATTGGGACGGCAATGTACGCCCTTATCTTCCTTATCCTTATCCTTGTCCTCGTTTTCGCCTCGGTTGACAGCTATGACAACAGCAATTACAGCTATAACGTAGCCAGCAACTATTTAGGAAATTGATACGAAAAAAAACCGCGCCATTTGCGGCTCTTTACAGAACGGGGGGTTCTGCTGAAAGAGCGCGGCGCGGTTTTTTTGTTATGCCAAATCGGCTATATCAGGCAATGCTTCAACATCCGGATCAGTTTTCTTTCATAAATTCTTCGAGATCTTTATCCGCCTTGGACTGATTGCAGAAATTGCAGGCGCACACACAATTGTCGGGCGTCGTGTGCCCGCCTTTCGCCCGAGGCAGCATATGATCGATCGTATCGCCGTAATCTCCGCAGAAGTAGCAGGTATAGTTATCCCGGGTCAAAATATGCTTGCGGAAATCTTTGTTGCTGAATAGCCTGCGAATCGTATGCCGGTTGACGACGACAGCAGCCCGCTCCTTGACGAGTGTAACCGCAAGCTCAATATCGATCTCCTGATACCAGCGTCTGCCTTTATCGGTTTTGCCGCGCATCCAGATCGTCCCTTGCCGGGTCGGCCGCAAAAAAGCCGTATCCGTGGGCGAATGATTCGAAGGCTTCGGCTGCTGGCGCTGCTTCGTTTGGCGTCCGGCCGGTCTAGTGCGCGGCCGGCGCTTCGGGTCAGCGCCGCCGCTGGAAGCCGGAACAGCTTTGCCCTCGCTTGTGCTAAGATGAGCTCCGTTGTTTGGTACGGCTGCGCCTTGGCCTTCCGCTGCGGATACAACTTCGCCAGTATGGGCTGCTGCTTTGGCTCGCTTTCGCTTAGCGGCGGCCGTTTTCCCTGGCGAATGTCCCGCTATAGCAGCTGTTGCCGTGGAAGCAGCCCCTGCTGACGCAGCTTGAATAGAAGCCGCTTTATCCGCGGCTTTCCCTTCGGCTGCTCCTGGCGCTGCAGCGGCGCGGCGTGTTTTTCGGCAGGAGCGGCAAGCTCCCCTCCTCGATTGTGCGCCGGAGCGCCGGCCGGTACGGCGCAAAAACTCGTTCATCGGCTTTGGCTCATGACAATGAGCGCAATATTTCAAAGTCGGTTGTTCGGTATCTGCCATCGGTTGCTCCGGGCAATCCCCTGTTGCCTACTGCCCGCTATCTTCCCCTCAATTTTTTATCATTTCAGCATGAATTCGTAATTTTACAGTTTCATCCGGTAAATCGGCTTATTCTCCAAGCCGCGGATAAACGGCGTCCATGGCTCGGACTCCGGTGTCGTATCCAGCGCATCCTCGACCATTTGCAGCTTTGCATCCATCGCGTCGATATGGTGAAGCGCAACCGCTTCTGCCGTTTGCGGCTGAACCGGGCTTCCCCATTCTCCCAAATTATGATGCGACAGCACCAGATGCTGCAGTCCGATCACTTTCTCGGATTCCAGCTCGATGCCGTTATGAATAGCTGCTTCCGTAATCCAATTGGAGGCCAGCGAAATATGTCCAAGCAATTTTCCTTGCAGGCTGTAGTCCGATACAATGCCAAGCTGTGCGATCATTTCCTCAGGCTTCGCAATATCATGCAGAATAATGCCTGCTTTAATGAGATCCGGATTCAAGAACGGTCTTTGCTTGCAGATGAACTCGCCGATTTCCAGCATTCGGACAATATGATAGGCGAGGCCGGCAAAATAAGCGTGATGATGCGTTTTCGCAGCCGGGTAATGGCTCAGTTTGTCATCGACCTTCGCTACGCAATAATCGACGATCCGGCGAATCTCTTCGTCCTCAATACTGTTTTGCACTTGCTTTATGGAATGAATAAGATCATTAGGCGAAATTGGCGCCGAACGGATGAAATCCGTCAAATTTACTTGGTCTTCTTCTGTCGTAAGCCGCATGCGCACGATTTTGATCTGCAGCTTCTCGCGGTAAGTCTGGACAACGCCTTGAACCTTTACAAGACCCATCGGGAAAAAGGTTTCCTTGTCCGTAGACGACACGTCCCAGAATTTGGCCGACATTTGCCCGCTTCCGTCGCAAAGCACGATATCGAAATAATCCTTCGGCGTCGCTCCATTCGTGAGCTTCACTTCAAGCTCCTTTAACAAATAATAGCCGGTAAAATCGTCCTGACTCGCTAATTGCTTAATTAATGTCATCGCTGTTCCTCTCTTCTTCCGTTCTCCCAGTTTAAACCTATATGACCATTATACAATGGAATGCCCGGGAGTGACTCGGTTTTATTGAAAGGTGTTCCAGCTAAAAAAAGCCGCAACCCCGTCGTTACCTGGCAACGGTGATTGCGGCTTCATTTATTGTGCTGCGGTTTTTTCCCGCAGAAACCGATAGAGCAGTGCAAAACCAAGTACCCCGGCAAGCGCCATAATCCCGCTTGCGGCATACATCGGCTGCGGGCCGTAGCGGTCGAACAGCCAGCCGCCAAGGAAGCCTGCGACGATGCCGGACAGCCCGCCCCAGGTTAAGGCATACCAAGCTTGGCCTGACGCCCGAAACTCGGCTGGAACTAGCAAAGCGGTAAGCTGCGTCCCGATGTAGTAGAAGCCTCCGAAGGTCAGGCAATGGAGCGCTTGAATGAAAATGATATGCAGCGGACTCTCGGCAACCGCCATCAACGACCAGCGCAGCGCATACAGCACGCTGATTACCGCAAGGCACAACATCATAACACGGACATTTTTACGCAAATAACGGTCCAGCAGCAAAAATACCGGAATCTCGAAAATCGAAGAGAAAAAGGCTGACCAGCCAATTATGCTCGTCTTTCCTCCCAAATCTGCGATATAAAGCCCGACGAAGGTCGTATTCATAGAGTTTGGAATCGACAGGACAAGACCGATGATAAGAAACAATACAAACGGCCAGTTGCGGAGCATAGAGCGGCGGCTGGCTGGCGCCGTTCCCGCTAGAGACGACGTAGCCGGCGCTCCGCCAGCCGGAAGCGTAAAGGCAAGGCCGATCGCGAGCAGCATCATGACACTGTAGACGATCCATAAACGCTCGATGCCCATTGCGCCAATGACCGGTCCAGAGGCCACTGCCAGCAGCGCCCAGCCGAGCGATCCCCACAGCCGAAAGGCGCCAAATTTATGACCCGTCCCTTCTATCGCATTCAGAATCAAGCTGTTGCTTTGCGAGAACAGCGGCATTTGAAAGAAGAAAAAGAACAGCATGCACGCATAAATAAGCGTATAAGTATGAACGAGAAATACGAGCTGCATAACCAGCAAATTGCCGATCAGCATAATGATCAGAATCCGCCGGATGTTGCGGAACCGGTCGCTCAGATAGCCCCAGAACGGATTGGCAATAAGCGATACGACCGGGCCACCAGCCATTAATGCTCCGATTTCAATCGTAGACATTCCTTGCGACTGCAAATATAAAGCGAAAAAAGTGCTGTAAACCGCAATTGTTCCATATACGAAAAAGTTAAACGCCTTTATGGAGCGGTAGCCTGAGCTGACGGCTGTCAATGAAGCGGATGGATGCATATGCCCTCGCCGCCCTTACAGCTTTACAGCCGTTGACTGCGACGCTTCCGCCACTTCCTCTGCCGTCACTTCCCGGCCAAGCTCATCAGACTTATACATGCCCTCGCTAATCAGCATCGTATTTAATGCGATCTGCGCCGTTGGCAGCAGCTCCACTCTGCCCTGAAGCGCGGCCACCCAATGATGCTGCGAGGAGTCGTAAGCATCCTCGTTCTCCCTCAGCCGGTGCCAGCGGATATCCATCATGTCGAGATCAATCGTGCTGTCCATATCGATATCGCAGACGGTGCTGTGGAAGCTGAACGGCTGCGCCGCTGCCCCCGATCCCTCATTCGGCAGACGAATGCCGCCCTTGCTGCCCGCAATACTGCTGCCTTCGAAGCCGCCAAGATGAATCGACCAAGATTCGATAATATCCAGTGTCAGCCCGTCCCGGAAGCGGATAAGTCCGGAAGCCAGCTCCTCCACGTCAAAGCCGCTGCTCGCTTGCCGCTCAGCCAGCATATCCATTTCCTGATACAGCTTGCCTGAGATACGTTCCACGCCGGGATTGCCGAGCAGATACAGCAGCTGTGAAATATGATAGACGCCCATATCCAGCAATGCTCCGCCGGCGGCCGTTTCTTTTCTCGTAAAATACGGGGTGCCATAGCCGTCAACAAACGGCCGGTTGCGTCTGCGGAAGCCGGTGGAGCGCGCATGATACAGCTTGCCCAGCATGCCTCCGTCAATAAGCTGCTTGGCCGCTTTCGTCTCTTTCCGGTACAGCAGCCCCAATTGGATATGCAGCTTCTTCCCGCTCTCTTCCGCAGCGGCGATCATGCTCTGTCCGTCGTAGTACGTGCCGGCAATCGGCTTTTCGCAGTAGACGTGCTTGCCTGCCCGCAGCGCATCAATCGTTACCGGGGCGTGGAAGTTGTTATGAAGACAGACGTCAACGGCATCCAAATCATCCCGCTCCAGCAGCTTGCGATAGTCCGAATATACATGCGGAATGCCGTACTGGCCAGCAACCCGCTGCGCTTCCGTTTCATTGACATCGCATACAGCGACCAGCTCCGCCCCTGGAATCGCCTGATACTGCTGCAGATGCATTTTGCCAATTTGTCCAACGCCAATGATGCCGATCCGTATCCGTTCCATCGTTTAAGCCTCTCCCTTTTGCGAATCCGCTTCATTCGCCAGATGTTGTTTGACCAGTCCGATCAGCCTTGCCGTCTCCCCGTATTGATCGGCCGGCGCATTATGCTCAATGCCCCAGTAGCCTTTATAGCCCGCTTCCCGCAGCGTGCGGATCGTTTGAATCGCTTCAGGCGATGCTGCCGTCTCCGCATCGAAATGCGTGTGATACGCCCAAGGCGCAACAAGCCGGTCCCCCTCCTCGCGATCGGCACGCCAACGTCCCAGATGGACAAGGAAGCCAAACGCCGGATGGCCCACTGCCTCCGCCAGCCGCTTCAATTCCTTTGGCTGCAGCGATGCGCCCATATGATTTTCCGGACCGATCCGGAAGCCGTTATCCGACGCAAATTCGGAGAACTGCTGATAACGCCGCACGGTAAACTCGAATTGCTCCTCGCCCATCGGCTCGGTATCGGTATAAGAACCGCCAGTATCAATCCGGACCGTTTCTGCGCCCAGCATAACTGCAGCCTGCAAATGAACGAGCGCATTCTCATACAAATGCTCTCTCATCTCCGGGTCCGGGTCCCATAAATGTGCGCCGTCGATCGCGAAATTCACAACTCTGAGCTCCCGCTCATCGAGCGCCTCTTTAATTTTCCGAATATATCCTTCATCCGCCAGCTTCATCACCGGCTTGCTGTTCCGGTCAATGAAAAAACCGTTCCATAAGTCGGCAACGTCCAGCCCATAGCGGTATTTAACCGTTTCCAAATAACCGAATACGTCCATCTTTCCTTCTAAATACGTGTTGTTGAACGAATAGCCTCCAATTGAAATGTTCATAAGCAGTCACCTCTCCCGGCAGTCATTGTGTTCCCACCTTCATTATAGTCCTCTGTCCAAAACGGACAGGGGCTCTTTTTCCTTCGAGATGGGGTAAATTTCTATCGTTGCCGGTATAGAAAAGGTTGTGATTGGGGTATAATGGATACGCGAACTATGACGAATTGTCGAATGGTAGCGTAATCAATCTATTTTCAATATAATAATGATACATAATCGTTATTTTAGTTATGTGGCATGTTTATAATATAATGGTTTTATATGAATGTTCTAATTCCGTCCCATGAACTTCAAAATCCGTAAGGCGGAGGTATCTGACGATGTCAGCTGGTAATGATCAGACGCAAAACCCATGGGCATCCTATTACGGGCCCAATCTTGGTTATGTGCAAGAACAATATGAATTGTACAAGCAAAATCCTGAATCGGTCGTAGCGGAATACCGCGATCTGTTCGCGCGCTGGGGCGAGCCGCCTCAATACGCCGGACAACAAAGCGCTCCAATCGGAGCCGCTTCACAAGGCACTTCCAACATTAACGCTAAAGTGTTACAAAACCTCGTAGCCGCAGGCAAATTCGTATGGAACATACGTGCCTTCGGCCATTTGGCTGCGGACATAGATCCGCTCGGCATCAGTCCGAAATCGAATACCAATATGCTGGATGCGGCAACTTACGGCCTAACCTCGGCTGATCTCGCAGAATTGCCTGCTGAGCTCGTATGGACGAAAGCTCCTTCCGACGTATCCAACGGCCTGGAAGCGATTGAGAAGCTTCGCAAAGCCTACACCGGCACCATCGCTTATGAATTCAGCCACGTTCACAATGAAGAGGAACGCCTTTGGCTGAAACAAAAAGTAGAGAAAGAAATTCCAGACTTCTCCATGAAGGCAGAGGAACAGAAGCAGCTGCTGAAAAAGCTTTACGAAGCCGAGCAGTTTGAAGACTTCCTGCAGCGTACTTTCGTCGGCCAAAAACGGTTCTCCGTTGAAGGCAACGACGTACTGGTTGCTCTCGTGGACGAAATGGTTCATGAGCTTTCCAATGACGGTGTCAGCCATATTCTGATGGGGATGGCGCATCGCGGCCGCTTGAACATTCTGGCCCATGTCCTTGGCAAGCCTTACAGCAAAATTTTCTCGGAGTTCCACCATTCGCCTAACAAAAAACTTATTCCGTCCGAAGGCTCCATCGGCATCAATTACGGCTGGACCGGCGACGTTAAATATCACTTGGGCGCCAACCGCTCGATCAAAAACGGCGAGACGGTCGAAACCCGCATTACGCTTGCCAACAACCCGAGTCACCTGGAGTTCGTCAACCCTGTCGTTGAAGGCTTCACGCGCGCAGCGCAGGATGACCGCAGCAAGCCTGGCTACCCGCAGCAAAATCTCGAAGCGGCTGCTTCGATCATTATGCACGGCGATGCCGCTTTCCCTGGTGAAGGCATCGTAGCGGAGACGCTGAACATCGCTCAGTTGAAAGGCTATTCGCATGGCGGTACGCTTCATATTATCGTCAACAACCGTATCGGCTTCACAACGGAAAGCCACGACTCCCGCTCGACGCATTACGCGAGCGACGTTGCGAAAGGCTATGAAATTCCGATTGTGCATGTCAATGCCGACGATCCGGAAGCTGTTATCACTGCGGCACGGATGGCATCCGAGTACCGGACGGTCTTCAAGAAAGATTTCTTGATCGACTTGGTCGGCTACCGCAAATACGGACATAATGAGACGGATGATCCGGAAACGACTCAACCGCTTATTTACCGCAAAGTGAAAGCCCACCCTACCGTTAGCCGCATCTACGCGGACAAACTGGTAGCAGCAGGCGCTATTACTGAAGCCGATGCAGAGGCTCTGAAACAAAGCGTTATCGATACGCTGAAAGCCGCTTATGAGGAAGTTAAGGCCCGTGACGGCAAAGAGCCTGTCCACCAAACGCCTTCCCTGCCTCGCGACCAGGAATTCGGCAAGGATGTTCAAGCCGTTTCCGTTGAGACGCTGCGTGAAATTAATACGGAGCTGCTTCGCTGGCCGGATAACTTTACGGTCTATCCGAAGCTGCAGCGTATATTGGAACGCCGGGCAACGGCGCTTAACGATGGAGAGAAGCTGGATTGGGGCCATGCGGAGACGCTTGCCTTCGCCACGATTCTCGCCGAAGGCAAACCGATCCGGATTAGCGGCCAGGACGTAGAGCGCGCTACTTTCGCTCACCGCAACCTGGTGCTGCATGACGCTGAAACCGGCAATACGTTCAGCCCGCTGCATCAATTGCCGCAAGCGAAAGCTTCATTCGCTATTCACAACAGCCCACTGTCTGAAGCTGCTGTGCTTGGCTTCGAATACGGCTATAACGTTCATGCACCGGAAACGCTCGTTATCTGGGAAGCGCAATATGGCGACTTCACGAACGTAGCGCAAGTGCTGATCGATCAATTCATCTCTGCCGGCCGCTCCAAGTGGCAGCAGAAGTCCAGCTTGGTTATGCTTCTCCCTCACGGCTACGAAGGCCAAGGACCGGAGCATTCCAGCGCTCGTCTGGAGCGTTTCCTTCAGCTTTCGGGCGAAGAGAACTGGACAGTGGCCAACTTGTCCAGCGCTGCGCAATACTATCACCTGCTGCGCCGTCAAGCCTCGATTACGGAGAGCGAAGCTGCTCGTCCGCTTATCGTTATGGCGCCGAAGAGCCTTATCCGCAACCCGCGTGTCGCTTCCAGCGTCACCGAGCTTACTGAAGGCAGCTTCAAGCTGGTCGTTGAACAGCCAGGCCTCGGCGCTCGTCCGGACCGCGTAGAGCGTCTGGTGCTTGCAACGGGCAAAATGGCGATCGACATCGAAGAAGCGATTGAAAAGGACGAGAACGGAGACAAGGACTGGCTTCACGTTGTACGCGTCGAGCAGCTCTATCCGTTCCCGGATAAAGAAATCAAAGCGATTATCGAGCGTCTGCCGAACTTGAAGGAAATCGTATGGGTTCAAGAAGAGCCGCATAACATGGGCGCTTGGAGCTATATGGAGCCTCGCGTTCGCAAGATCGCTCCAGCAGGCGTAGGCGTAAGCTATATCGGACGTCCAGAACGGTCCAGTACGGCAAGCGGCTTCCAGCAGGTACACGCTTTTGAACAACAGCATATCCTTTTGCAAACGTTGAAATATAATCCATCACTCACAACCAACTCGGGGAGGTAGTCGCATTGCAACAAATTATAGTTCCAGCCATGGGCGAATCCATTACAGAAGGAACAATTTCGAAATGGGTCGTTAAAGTAGGAGACGCAGTTAAACAAGGCGACGTGCTTCTAGAGCTTGAAACCGATAAAGTCAACATTGAAATTAGCGCTGAGCAAGACGGCGTACTGCAAGAAATTACACGCAACGAAGGCGACACCGTACAAATCGGTGAAGTAATCGGCAGCATCGGAGCGGGCAGCGGCGCTGCTCCGGCTCCAGCTGCTGCACCGGCAGCTGAGCCTGCCAAAGCTCCTGCTCAAGAAGCGGCACCTGCTCCGGCATCAGCTCCAACAGCTCCTCCTGCTGCAGACAAAGGCGGTCAAGTGAACGCTTCTCCTGCAGCTAGAAAGCTTGCAAGAGAAAAAGGCATCGACCTGTCCCAGGCGCAATCGTCGCTGAGCCGCGTTAGCTCGGACGACGTTCGCAGCTTCGGACAGCAGCCGGCAGCTCCAGCAGCTGCCCCTGCTCCGAAAGCAGCAGCTCAACCGGCCTTTACGTCGAACAAGCCTTACGAGCGCAAGAAAATGTCCCGCCGCCGGGCGACAATCGCTAACCGCCTTGTTGAAGCGCAAAGAACAGCAGCTATGCTGACAACGTTCAACGAAGTCGACATGACAGCGATTATGGACGTTCGCAAACGCCGCAAACAAGCTTTCTTCGACAAGCATGACGTAAACCTCGGCTTTATGTCATTCTTCACGAAGGCTGTCGTTGGCGCATTGAAGGAATTCCCGCTTCTGAACGCTGAGATCGACGGCGATGACATTATTGCGAAACAGTTCTACGATATCGGTATCGCGGTTTCCGCGAAAGAAGGCTTGGTCGTTCCAGTCGTTCGCGATGCAGACCGTCTGAGCTTCGCCGAAATCGAGAAGCAAATCGTTGATCTTGCTGGCAAAGCACGCACCAACTCGCTTGGTCTGGCTGAGCTGCAAGGCGGCACATTCACAATCACGAACGGCGGCACTTTCGGCTCCCTGCTGTCGACGCCAATTCTGAATGCTCCGCAAGTCGGCATTCTCGGTATGCACAAAATCCAGCTTCGTCCGGTTGCAATCGACGCTGAGCGTTCGGAAAACCGTCCGATGATGTACATTGCTCTTACTTACGATCACCGGATCGTAGACGGCTCTGAAGCCGTTCGCTTCCTGGTTAAAGTAAAAGAAATGCTCGAAGATCCAGAAACGCTGCTGCTGGAAGGCTAATTCTGCAGCAACCGATATAACGAAAGCCCGGCGCGGATGCGCCGGGCTTTTCTTTATTTTGCTATTGCTCGCCATTATGTCCAATTACACAAACTTCCGGCTCGTCTTTTTCCCGTCGCAGCTGAATACGATTTTTTTATCCTCTACCACAGTTTCAAGATGGACCGATTTGCCCCAGAGCTGAACAACGTACGGCAACGTGCGCTCAACATATTTCAGATCCAGTTCTGTCCCCTCATAGCTGTGCCTCAAGTAAAGCTCCCCTACCCGGTTGAAATCGCCGTCAAATACAACGATGTTCGGGAAGCCTCCGTTCACTTTGGAATAGACGAGCTGCTCCCTGATGTTTTCCCAAGACTTATCGGTAATTTTCCACTCCGGCCCCTTCTTCTCGAAGATGTACAGATCAAGATCGTCCACGAGTTCTTTCGTCAAATAATTGCGAAGGAAGGAGATGTCGGAATCGGCTTCCCTTACTTCGAACATTTTGCTGCGTCCTTGCCCCGGAACACGCCCATAACGCTCTTGTTCAAGAGCAGTCGGGTTATCCCAGCGGCGTTCGATATCCTCGAAAATTTTCAATCCCAAGTAATAAGGGTTTAAGCTGTGCCGGGATGGCACGACGACCGATGAATTCAGCTTGGCAAACTCAATCGTCTCATCGCTGGTTAATGAAAGCTCGCGAATAATGCGTTGATGCCAATACGAAGCCCATCCCTCATTCATAATCTTCGTCTCGATCTGCGGCCAGAAGTAGAGCATCTCATCGCGAAGCATCGATAACACATCACGCTGCCAGTCTGCCAGCTGCGGCGAATATTCCTCGATAAACCAGAGCAGATCCTTCTCCGGCTCCGGAGGAAAGCGTTTAGCGGCGGCTGCAACTGCCTCCTCTTCGGCAGCATCATTTTCTTTCTCATCAAGCGACCATAAATCCTCGTAGCCGGATACACTGTTGAGCTTCGAAGAGCGGTTCTTCTCTTTCGTCAGAAGCTCAATATAGCGGTTTTTGTCCAGCTGATACGGTTTAATAATTGTAGGGTCAACATGCTCCTGAATCGCAAGCACCGCATCAATAAATTTCTCGACCGCCTCTGAGCCGTGATCCATCTCATACTGATGAATGCGGTCAGCCGTTGCAGACATGCTTTCTACCATATTGCGGTTCGTCGCTCCGAAACGGGCATTGTTTTTGAAGAAATCGCAGTGGGCGAGCACATGCGCAACAATAAGCTTGTTCTGGATCAGCGAATTGCCTTCCAGCAGAAACGCATAACAAGGATTCGAGTTAATGACCAGCTCATAGATTTTACTTAGTCCAAAATCATATTGCATTTTCATCTTATTGAAGGTTTTGCCAAAGCTCCAATGGCTGAATCTCGTTGGCATGCCGTAAGCGCCAAACGTGTAGATGATATCTGCCGGACAAATCTCATAACGCATCGGGTAAAAATCAAGGCCGAACCCTTCCGCGATTTCCGTAATCTCATCGATAGACCGCTCCAAAGCGCGGATATCGTCCTGGTTCATCCGCCATCCCCCTGTACATGTTAATACCGTTCATACCATATGTATGCTTGGCTGAGCAGCGGTATGACGGTTTGACAAGGGGATAGCGGAGCATTTATGACCCTTTATCTGCATCATGTTTATGGTAATCTAACCCTGACTGTTGTATTATTAACATAGATTGTACCATTTTGTTTACATATTATAGGTTTTAATTCATGATTTTCAGTCGTAAAGGATGTTGTCCGCTATTATCCCGATACTAACTTCTATTATTCATGGTCTAATGTATATTATGGCGGCGGGGTTAATGTTCGTCATTATTACGCCGAGATTCTCTTATTCCAACAATCGCCGCAAGCTTCTATTCATAGCTATTCTGGGCTTATTGTCTGTCATCTATTTAGGACTTGAACAAACCGATCCGCTTGTCTATGCGCTGCATCTAACGCCAATTTCGTTGACGCTGGCCGTTTTATACGAAGGCATGCTTCCTGGTATCGCCACATGGGCGGCCTTCTGCATCGGCGGCATTTTTATTATGCACAATGATCCGCTCACGACCTTACTCTCGAGCGTCATCCTTTTTGCCGGGGGACTTCTATGTCATTATAAACTCGAATCCGTCTCTCAGCTGCGAATGTCCATCAGATACTTCGGTCTTGTCTTCACGCATCTTACGGTTTATACGACGATTAGCATCATGCAAGGCGGCTCATTCGAATTCCGCACGCTCGCCTTGATTAGCGCAGCAGACCTTCTTTCATCTCTATTCATCAACTATATCTACTTCCACGTCAAGCATCAGGAACGCTTTCAGCAAGAACTGATTATGTCTGAAAAATATCAAATGATCGGCCACCTAGCCGCTTCTATCTCGCATGAAATTCGCAATCCACTCACAACGACAAGAGGTTTTCTTCAATTAATGGGCAAGGAGGATCTTGATCGCGGAACGCTGGACCGGTACCGGAAATATGCCTTCGAAGGGGTAGATCTCGCCAGCACGATCATTACCGACTATTTGAACTTTTCCAAGCCCAATGAAGAAAAAAGCCAGCTGTTAGACGTGCAGGCAGAGATCGACGGCATCATCCCCTGGCTGCAGCCCTACTCGGCCCTGTCGAACATCGAAATCGAAATTGAGCATTTATCCCGGGAGAAGCTACTCATACTCGGTGAGCCGAAAAAACTGCAGCAATGCTTGCTTAATGTGATGAAAAATGCTATCGAATCGATGCCGGATGGCGGCAAATTGACGGTGCAGACTCAGCTGGTACAAAATTCTGTTCACATTACAATCCGCGATACTGGCGCCGGAATGGACAAGTCGCAAGTAAAGCGGCTGGGCAAGCCTTATTTTACAACGAAAGAAAAAGGAACGGGTCTTGGCCTTATGGTCGTCATGAGTATGATAAAAACGATGGACGGCAAAATTATTTTCCGGAGCAAGCCTAACGAAGGCACGGTCTGCGAGCTGCATTTTAAACAGGTCGAGTTGAAATAAGACTAGGAAGAAAAACAGCCTTTGAGGCTGCCGGTCAACCGGCGCTTCAAAGGCTGTTTTTGTAATGCTGTTTGGCCGTATACATCTCTTGATCGGCATTGGCAATGAGCTGTCTCAGACTGACGTAGACGCCCTGATTGGAGCTCACGCCGATGCTCGCCGTAATAAAGACAGGAACATCGTCGGTAAGAAAAGGATCTTGAAACGATCTTTCAATCTTTTCTTTAACGGTACGAATGCCGCTCTCCTCCGCCAATTGCGGGAAGCAGATCAGAAATTCATCGCCTCCGTACCGGATGATGCGGTCGCTTTTGCGCAGATGGCTTCGCAAGCGATTCGAAATTTGGATCAGCAGCTTATCGCCCGTTTCATGGCCAAACTGATCATTAATCCATTTAAAATCATTCAAATCGATAAACATGACGCCAGATGGCGCTTCTTTGTCGAACAGCTTATGAAGATATCGGCGATTGTATAAGCCGGTTAAGCTGTCCGTGACGGCTGTATTCTCCAGATCGATAGCATAAGCAATAAAAGCGGCCATCGATTGCAGCTGCATCAGCTGCTCATCCGAAAGCTCAAACGGCTCGCTGTGTACGATATGAATCGTGCCGTACGCATGGTTGTCCGCCGTGACAATCGGCACGGATAGACGCGGCTTATCTGCCGTCAATTCCACCGTTACCGCATCGGGGTCGCCGGGCTGCTCCTGCATCGCCGGCTCAAGGTGATTAAAGGCTTTAATAATGCGGTTGTTGGCTCCATCGCAAGCGGTAATGAAAAGCTTGTCCGCCTTTAATTGACGTTTCAAATTATGGATAACGTACGCTAACGCATCCTCTAAACTGGTGGTGGTGGCATTCATGCCGCTTTTCACTCCCGCTCTATTGATCACCCGCAACTCCCGCTGCTAGATCTAGTTTATTCGAAAAAGAAACGATTCTCAATATTAGATTATTGGGAAATCTCTGGCTTTGGAACTATTTCTAACCGATTATTCCTTTACGTTTCATTCTGTGATTTCGTTTCCATAAAAATAAAAACTTTAACAAGCTTGTGCGATAGACGGGGTCGCTGCGCGTTTTGGTCCATGCTGCTATTCTTGATTCCATTGCCCACCGTTAACACGGTGATCATGGAGAGAATCTGCAAAAAATCATTATGGACTCAAAACGCTCCGCTATCCCTATTCGCAAAAGTTCGTTCCTTTTATGATTGACTGGCGCGCTGCGCGTTTTGGTCCATGCTGCTATTCTTGATTCCATTCCACACCGCTAACATGGTGATAATGAATAGAATCTGCGAAAAATCATCATGAACTCAAAACGCTACGCTATCCCTATTCGCACTACAAAAACCTCGAAGGTAAATATATACATATTTGCATATTTACACACATACGATATGCATCTGACTTTGCGCTGAGCTGAGCAGCGAAAATCGAGATACGAAATCGACTCCGTTCATATAGCTCGCCTTAACCAATTGGGGAACAAAATGTAAAAGTGCAGGTTGATAAGACCCAAATAGCCGAAAATAGCGATCAAAATGTAAAAGTACATTTGAAATCGGCATATTGGGCTCCATAGAGCCCTTTTGGACCAATCAGCCTGCACATTTGCATTTTGATACGATAAATCGCCGAAAAATCTTCAAACAACCTGCACTTTTACATTTTGATTGGTGATTCGTGACACGCTACAGCTCCACGTCCTGCAATAAGCCAATAGGAAGTTAATTCCTCAGTTCACCTGCAGGGAATGACAGGTTTAGGGTGCAAAGCGCAGCTGGATTGGAAGAACATTCCGACGCACGCACACACACTCACGCGCACACACAAAAAAGAGCCCCTCAATAAAAATTTGTGGGGGCTCTAACTATAACCGCATGCAAACCTGTTGCATGCGATACTTTCTATTCCATCAGATCAGTTCAACTGCCCTTGCGTTAGCCTCTACTTGAGCAGGGTCTTTGCAGCCTGGAATGACCGCCGTGACGATCGGGTTTTTCAAGCACCACGCAAGCGCCCAGCTAGCCATATCAACGCCTTGAGGCACTTCCTCACGCTGAATGCGCTCGACCTCCTCCAGCTTCTGCCGCGTATTCTCGGCATCATGCCGGTGGCGCACGTCCGTACTGCCAAACACAGCGCCCGGCTTATACTTGCCGCTCAAATAGCCGCTCGCAAGCGGCACACGGGCAAGAACGCCCAAATCTTGGCGCTCGCAGGAAGGAAATACGCGTTCCTCCGGCGCACGGTCCAGGCGGTTGTAGACGACCTGAATTGCCCGCGAGTTCACTTTAGTTGAAGCATCAGTCTGATGCAGGTTGTCGTTGCTGCCGATTGAAGTGCCGAGAAAGCGGATTTTCCCCGCCTCGACCTGCTTGTTCAGCGTGTCCCAAAGCTCGTCATTGTCAAATGCCGCATCGGGTCCAGAATGGAATTGATATAAATCAATATAGTCGGTCTGCAGCGCTTTGAGCGAAGCATCCAGCTGGGCGATGACACCTTTGGCGTCAAATACGTCTGTACGGGAAAATCGTTCATGAAAATGATGGCCGAACTTCGTTGCAATGATCCAGTCCTCGCGGTTGCGGCGGCCAATGTAGCTGCCGATCAGCGATTCGGACAGATGATCGCCATAGCATTCCGCTGTATCGATGAGGTTGATGCCGAGCTCCCGGCCTTTGTCGAGAATGGCATCCGATTCTTCCTGCGTATACTCCCGGCCCCACTCGCCGCCGAACTGCCATGTTCCAATCCCAATGACCGATACATTCAAATCCGTGCTGCCAAGTCTTCTATACTTCAACCTCTACACCTCTTCCTGTCGAATATGTAACAGCTTTATTGTACGATATCGACGGGACATGTTCCAATCCACAACTGTTTTTATTGGAAACCGGCTTTTTTCAAATTACGGTAACTGATCGTCAAGCTTTCGAACGCATCCGTCGGCCCGGCATCCCGCTCCACCAGATACCATTTCACATCCGCTTCCTCGCATGCCTTGAAGATATCCGGCCACTCCAGATTACCTTCCAGCACCTCAGCCATAATCGTCTTCTCATCAACAATCGCCATGTCCTTCAAATGAATGGCTTCGATTCTTCCTTTCATCTTCCGGATCCAGCTGCTTGGATCGGCGCCTCCCGCCTGCACCCAATACGTATCGAGCGTAAACAAGAAGCTTTCCGGATCTGTATTCTCCAGCAGCGTTTCGATACCCAGCTTGCCGTTATGCTTCTCAAACTCGAAATGATGATTATGATAACTGAATTTCAGTCCGTTTTTCGCGAGCTCCTTGGCAATTGCGTTGAATTTAGCAGCGAATGCTGCATATCCGTCTGCATTCCTATATTCCACAGGCAAGCCGCCGATACCCGCCAACCCGCAGCCAAGCGTATGATGATCACGAATAATGCCATCCAAATCATCAACAAACCGCTCATAAGGCATATGCGTCAATACAATCTGCAATCCATGCGACCGTGCGATGGCAGCCAATTCTTCCGGCGGAATCGGACCCAGCCCCGAAGCTTGAATTGTCGTATAGCCGATTTCTTTAATTTTACGAAGGGATTGGTCAATTTCCTCCGGTGTTTTGACGTAATCACGAATCGTATACAGCTGAGCTCCCGTTATTTTGGACATCTGAATACCCGCCTTTCCCATCCTTCTGATTTGCAATCGAATAAAGCGATTACATCTGTTGAACTACCCTTTAAGTATAGTAGAATACAGCCTTCTTTCCATTGCGAATAACAAGATTCACATTGCAAATATAGCGCTATTCTTTTACACTAATGGCGTAGTCAGCGCAGGAGGGATCATAGGATATGGGCACCGTTCGTCAATTACGTACCGATTCATTGAATTACCACTATAGTGTGGATCAGCAGCAAACAGAGGAATACGCTCTTCATTGCCATCCGTTCTATGAGGTTTTCTATTTTATTTCAGGCGAGGTCAGCTATTTGATCGAAGGAAAGCGCTACATCCCGACTCCCCATAGCTTGCTTCTCATCCCCCCGAACGTCTTTCACGGAGTGAAGATCGAGAGTACCGTTACCTATGCGCGTTATGCGCTGCATTTTCTTCCCGGCCTGCTGCCTATCGAAATGCGGACAACGCTGCTGTCGCCTTTTCACTCACAGGGCGATTCCAGCGACTTCTACTTCCCGGGTGCTGCGGATTCAGGCATGACATCATTTTTCGAGCAGCTCATGGACTGCCGTGAAATGGATGATGACATTAGAGAGCTTTCAACGCGAATTCGATTAGAGGCGCTTCTTTCGCAACTGCTATTCATGAGCCGCTCCCGCAAGGATCGGCGTACGACCGAGCTTCACTCGCAGACGATGACCGCTGTCCTTGCCTATCTGAACGAGTGGTTAACGGCCGAAATTACACTGGATGAGCTGTCCGCCCGTTTTTTCATCAGCAAGCATCATTTGAATAAAATGTTTCGCAAAGCGACAGGCACGACGATTGGCCATTACATCCTTCACAAGCGTGTCGTGCTTGCGAGCCAATTAATGCAGGAGGGACATCCAGCCAGTGCTGCAGCAATAAATGCCGGATTCCAGCACTATTCATCTTTTTACCGCGCCTATAAAAAAATTTACGGTCATTCCCCTACAGAGAGGGGCGACCAGATTTCATTGCGCTTCTAGCACTTGGAAAAGCTCTTGCCGAATCCGTGCCCGTGCAGCGCGAGCCTCTACACCCGCCGTTTGTATTTGCCATTATAAGCGATGCTAATGTCTACATCGATCTTCGCCAGCGAATGCTCATCCAAAAACATAATCGTTCCGTCATGACTGACTTTTTTCCAAGCCTTCGGGTTTTTCCGGTACAGCTTATCCTCGAGCCCAAACACATCAACACCGGTTTGAATGCCCGCTTCATAGGTCGTTTTAATATACTGCTGGATTTCTTTCTCGCATAAACGAACCATATCCTCGTACGACATGGGTTCTATATATTCATATAGGGCTGCCTTATACCTAGCCTTCACCTTGAAGGTAACGTCTGTTCCGTTCACGACCGGCGTAATTCTCAAATTCGGATAACCTATGCTCACCGAACCGTAAACCACACCTTTATCATCCTCAAGCAGCACCTGCATCCGGCGCATTTTCTGCTGCAGAAAAGGAAAGCCGACAAGCTTTTTATGCGAAATATATTTGAATTTGCCCTCCCGTTCAAAAAAAGCCCCGTCGATGCGATGCAAGCTCTGCTCTCGCTCATTAACCGTCCAGTCCTTCCTGTTAATAACGACATTCGGCAGATAGGCCCGGTTCTGCTTGCCGTTCAATTCCGCAATAAACCGGAGGGCAAGAACCGGCGGATATAGCGACTCATCCTTATAAGAGGGAAGCGGATCATGTAGGATGGAGGACAATGGCGACTCGTTAAAAATCGTATTCGTGCTCAGCAGCTCCTCGATCGAATCCCTCGTGCCGTATACCCATGTCGTATAACGGGATTCCGGATACCGGCTGACCATATCGAGCACCTTATGCAAATTGCCGCTCTCGAGCAGCCTTTCGGAAAAGACAATCGAAGTAATATGCCCCCATGTTATATGCATCTGGGCGGTCCGGTACAGCTCATTAATAGCCATATCCAGCGTTTTTCCGCTCCCATGACCCAGCCAGATGTTAGGCACCTTTCCGCCTGCCCCTCCCTCTCCTTTCGCTACTGTAGAAAACTCAAGCATTTGCACATATACGGTGTAAATGCCATTGGAGTAGTCCAGTCCCAGCGCTTTCGCATAGCTGTTGCTTTGAATTTCCGTCGCGCTCCAGCAGCCGGTTGTCATGAAAATCAGCATAGCTGCAAGAAATGCGTGCACGATTCTTCTAAGCCTTGCAAGCTTCAATTGCCCTCATCCTTCCTCGGAGACTTCGTCTCGAGATAAAGGGGACGCCGTTTATTCCAGGTGCGAGGCAGCTTGAATAAAGCAGCATAGGCTTGCTTGATGTTTAGCGGACTAAGCGGAGCCAGATAAGGAACGCCAAACGATTCCAGACCCGTCAGGTAGATCAGGAACAATATTAGTGACAGAATGAACCCGTATATGCCAAGTGATGCGCTCAAAATAAACGTAACGAAGCGGATTATGATCAGCGAGCTCGACATAACCTGATTGACGACTGTCGCTCCGGCAACAATCGTAACCGCAACAACAACAATCATAAGCGGGGATACAATGCCCGCCCGTATTGCCGATTCGCCGATAATAAGCCCACCAACGACCGTAAGGGTCTGACCGATCGCCATCGGCAGCCGGACGCCCGCTTCGCGGAACAGCTCCATCAGAATCATGATGAGGCACATCTCCACCGCAGTCTCCATCGGCAGCCCCATTCGTCCGGTGGAGACTGTAACGACAAGCGAGAACGGCACCTGATCCATATGAAAGGTCGTCAGCGCGATATAGAATCCGGGCAGAAACAACGTAATGAACAATCCCATAAACCTCAGCAGCCGGCCGATATTAACCGAAAACAACGGAAAGTTAGCATCCTCTGGCGATTTCAGCAGCAGGAACAGATTTACAGGACCAATGATCGCACTAGGATTGCCGTCTACGATAATGACAAAGCGGCCGTTAATCAGACATTCAGCGGCAAAATCAGGTCTTCCCGTATAGTGGGTAACCGGGAAAATTGTAAATTGCAGCGGCGAGAGCAGCTCCTCCAGCTGATTAGAGGTTAAAAGTCTCTCCACTTTAATGGTCTGAAGCTTCTGGTGAACATGCTGGATCATTTCGTCATTTGCGATATTACGCATATATAACAGGGCCACTTTATTGGCGGTAAGCGTACCGATCACTTCAAACTTGCAGGCTAATTCGGAGGTGCGCAGGCGTGTCCGGATCAAGGCTACGTTAATTGCCAGCGGTTCAATGAAGCCGTCGCCGGAGCCGCGAATCGTCACCTCAGTTCTTGATTCCTCTGGCGCCCGCGTAGGAATGTTGGAAACATCGATGCTCCACATCGCTTGCAGCGAAGGAATGCAGAACAGCATATGTCCCTCGAAGACTCGGACTGCCATCGCCTCCGCGCCAAACTGGCTCGTGTTGGGATCTACCTGCACCCATACGAGATTGGCTTCGTTCTCGACATCCACCACCCGCAAAAACTTCGTTTTCTCAAATATCCGGTTCAGCTCAGGAATAATAACATCATTGATCATATTCGTCTCTGCCATGCCGCAGTTATAGACGATAATGGCGGTTACAGGCGGATTGCCTACGCGATGGCTATCCACGATAACATCGTCGCAATAAGAGAAAAACTGCTCCAGCGTCCGCTGCGACATATGAAACGGCTTCTGCCCCTGGTCACCGTTGTCATTTCCGCTGCCGTCGCTGCCGGTTCCGCCTTTGGTGCTGCCGCGGTCGGCTCCTCTGCTTTGGCCGCTTGCAGCATTCAATCCGCCGGCAGCTCTTGAATCCGCCTGCTTACCGCCTTTTGTATCCTTGTTCGCTTGTTTGCTCACACTGTCCTTTGTGTCTTCTTTGTTCATTTAGGCCACCTCTTTATCTTCTTTGCGCCACCAGCACAGGAGCGCGAGCAGAATGGTTAAGCTGTAAGCGTAAATAAGCACAGCAGGAAATTGAATGTGATTCACATATTCATAGACAAGATCAATTCGCCACCAAATGATCGAAAATCCGCACATGACGGTCATAATGCATGCAATAGCGACCATCCGTTTATGAGGACGACGTATATCCAGCAGGTCCACAATCAGGTAGATGGCAATTGCAATTCGGGCAAAAGACCCGCTAAGCCATTGATAGATCGATAAAAAATCAACATGCTGCAGCAGCTTTCCGACATTTACTAGCTTCCATTGATCATAGGGAGTAATCCGCTGCTTCATCGCTTCCTCCGGACCAAACTCCGTTATCCCTCCTATTGTCGGACCTAATGTAATGCCAACCATAAAGACGCCAAGTATCAACAAATGCCACAGCTTCACCTTGCTTTTAATCTCATGCTGGAACAATAGCAGTGTCCATACCTCGACCATGCCGGCTAATGCATAGATCATCCCTTGCCAGACAGGCTCAGCGCCATGCTCCAGAATCGGCAGCAGCTGATTATAGTTTTTATATTTCGTGTTGGCCCCCATAACGAAATAACCAAGGAAAATAACAAAGGGCAGCAAGATTGCGGAAGTCATTGCAATCGTAGGCAGCCCCCTCATTGCAGCCAGTGCCGACACTAGCGCGCCGCCTATAACCACAACGGACAGCGGCGTAAATTGCAAGTAAGTGGCTACCGTCCAATTGGAGGTTTCGAACAACGTATGTGTGCCTAGAACAAGCAGCAGAAGCGCTGCCGACAAGCGAAGCAGCCATGACGGCACGACGCCGAATTGCCGGGCGACCCAATCCGTCAGTCTCTGCCCGTGTACCCTTTTCATAACCACATACATAAGGATCATGAACAAAATAAATAACGGTCCAGCCGCAATAATAGACAGCCAGGCATCCCTGCCTGCAGCGTCGAGTATAGCCGGGATTGCCAATACATGGCAGATTAATCCAGCCCCCAGCATGATAATGGAGAACGCCAGCCAGACCGATATCAGCTTATTGCCATGATTCATAAGCTATCCCCCCTGATGCTGACAAGTTATTTCTTATCATGCCAAATTTTAGCTTGGCTATTCCTGCAAAAGAAAGAAGAGGATGCCTCCAAGCAGCCAAGCTGCCTGGGAGACATCCTCTTCATATTGGGATCGATACGATGATCTAATCCTCCACTTTCCGCACATCAACCGTCACTTTAAGCTGCTGCCCGCCATTACCGCGGTAGACGCCTTTGACCGGAACGATATCCTTATAATCACGCCCATGACCCAGCTTTACATAACGCTCGCCAACCGGCGCCTCGTTAGTTGGATCGAAGCTGCACCAGCCGAGCGACGGTACGTAAGCTTCAACCCAGGCATGGGAAGCCTGCTCGAAATCGGCAATTCCGCCCTGCAGATCGCCGACGAAATGATAGCCGCTCACATAACGCGCAGGTATGCTGTGCGCCCGGCAGCAGGCAATCATCAAATGGGCGAAATCCTGACATACGCCCCGCTTCCGCTCGATCATATCGCTTGCCTTCGTCTTCACCGTCGTCGCTTCCGGATCGTAAATAAACTGAACCCGAATGCTGCTCGACAAGGCGGACAGCCAGCCCAATACGCTAATGTCGGCCTCTTCCTTATCGCTAATGCTGTAGGCGAAGCTCTCGACTTCAGGCGTGACGCCGGTGTACTCGGTCTCCAGCAAAAACTCGGCAAACCGGTTGGCTGCTTCCTCCGTTTCCAGCCAAGACCAAGCTTCCCGCGCCAGCTTGCCATTCAGCAAGGCGGCTTGCTCCTCCGGGCTTGGCGCATTTTTCGTCACGACGGTCATTTGTGTCCGAATCGTAAGCTTGCGGTGCATGGAATTCACGGAAAAAGAATGAACCCGATTGCCGAAATAATCTTCATAGCTAAAGAGGGAAGCATTGGGCTCGATCCAGATCGCCTGCTGGTAACAGGACTGCCGGTCGTTGGTGCTTGGCGTCAGACGGATTTCATTGACACTGTCCGTAACCGGCGCCTCGTATTCGTATTGCGTCACATGTGAAATATTCAGCTTCATGCGCTTGCTTCCCCCATTCGAAAAAAGGTTTTGGCAAACGCAACCCCCATCGTCTCGCATGCCTCCAGCAGATGGTCGACAATTGAACCGTTGCGGTCGACAATCATATCGTCATGCTCTAGACAGGCCAAGTCGGCCTTCACTTTGCCCACCTGACGAATAACCCTATCATGAGCGATCCGGAGCTGCTTATCCTGCAGCTCGATCATCCGCATATGCTCATCCAGCGAGTGAAAAGCGAAATGAACGGAACGCGGAAAGGCAGCATTCAGTACGACGAATTCGACAATCGATTCTACGGACATTCCATCCGCGTAAAACCGGCGGAAAGACTGATAGCCGCTCACCGATTTCAATACCGCTTGCAAATACGGATAAGCGCCCGTATTGTTCCACCCTTCTCCGCTAGCGGCGTTGCCGACCGCTTTAATGATGCGCAGCGTATTTTCCGCACGTTCCAAATATCTGCCGCATTCGATGAAATGCCATTCATTCTCCCTCGGCATGACCGACTGGCAGAACCCCTGAAACAGAGCGGTCCATTCCCGGATGCGTCCATAGAACAAATGAGGCGATTCGCGCATAAGATCATCCGGCTGCTTCTCCCGCAGCCACAAATAAAAGGAGTTGATTGTGTCCCACAGCTCGCTTGGCACCTTCTCGCGAATAGTCCGCAGATTGCCTCTTGCATGGCTGACACAGGACACAAGGGAATTGGCATTGTCACGGTCGAGCGTAATGTAATGGAGAACATCCTGTTCGCTGTAAGCGCCGTATTGCGCTTCATAGGAATCTCTGCTGCCCAGCGCGTCAACGATTCTCGCCCATTTGCAAGGCGCATCCGCAGCGATGTCCCCGGGACCGCCCGCATCCAATCCGCGTTCATCCTCTGCCTGCAGATGGTAATGAACATCAATCAATCTTGCGTGGTTTTCCGCACGTTCCATATAGCGGCCAATCCAGAATAAAGCCTCCGCATTACGATTAAGCATAGCGACCCCTCCATTTCTTCGGCCTCGACCGAGGCTCCTCATTGACCGCCTATCTTGTTACCGGCTCAACACCCATGTGTCCTTAACACCGCCGCCTTGCGAGGAATTGACGACGAGCGAGCCTTCTCTCATCGCAACTCTGGTGAGACCGCCAGGTATGACATGCGTCTCCTCGCCCATTAGCGCAAACGCCCGCAAATCGATATGACGGGGCGACATGCTTCCGTTAACCATAACCGGCGCCCGCGACAGCTTCATCGTCGTCTGCGCAATATAGCGGTCAGGCTCGCGTATAATCGCTGCTGCGAAATCTTTAATTTCCTTGGCCGAAGCTGCAGGACCGATCAGCATGCCATAACCGCCGGATAAAGATGTTTCTTTGACGACCAGCTGCTCCAAATGATCCAGTACATAGTCCCGCTCTTCCTTGCGCGATAAAATATAAGTCGGGACGTTATTCAGAATCGGCTCCTCGCCCAAATAGTAGCGAATCATATCGGGGACATATGCATACACTGCTTTATCGTCCGCTACCCCTGTACCGGGAGCATTCGCAATCGCAACGTTGCCAGCTCGGTAGGCATTCATCAAGCCTGGCACGCCAAGCAGCGAATCAGGATGGAAGGCAAGCGGGTCAAGAAAATCATCATCGATCCGGCGGTAAATAACATCAACCTGACGCAAGCCGCGCAAATCACGCAAATAAATTTTATGGTCCTTATAGACCAGATCTCTCCCTTCCACGAGATGGATGCCCATTTGCTGTGCGAGAAAGGTATGCTCGTAATAAGCGGAATTGAAGGCTCCCGGCGTAAGAAGGACGATCAGCGGATCGCGCTTGCCGCTTGGAGCCAGTGAACGAAGCGAGCTCAGGAAATAATTCAAGCTGCGTTCGATGCTTTGTACAGACGAGGACAAATATAGATCGTGGAACAGCTCGCTCATAAGCGTACGGCCTTTGAACAAATACGAGAAGCCTGACGGCGAGCGCAGATTGTCCTCCAGTACGTAATAACAGCCTTTTTCATCTCTAATTAAGTCTATGCCGGAAGCCGTAATATAAACGCCTCCCGGAACGTCGAGTCCGGACATTTCCGGACGGAAATACGTGTTGGATACGATCATCTTTCTAGGGATAACACCGTCAGCTACGATTCGCTGACCATGGTAAATATCATGGACGAACAAATTAAGCGCCTTAATGCGCTGGCGGACGCCCCGGTCCACCGCATCCCATTCATGCTTCGGAATAACCCGGGGGATATAGTCGAACGGTATCGTTCGCTCAAGCGGCTCGCTCTGGTTAGGACTATAGAGGGTAAAGGTAATTCCCTCCTCCAGCATCCTTTGATTGAGGGCATGCTGCCGCATCGACAGCTCGGCGTGCTTCATCCTTCCGAATAGACGATGGACGCTTTCGTAATGCGGACGAACGGACAAATCCTGCTCGAACATCTCATCGTAAAATGAATGCGAATCATAATAGTGCGACTGCGTGGCCGTCGACATGCGAACCGCCTCCTCCATGATGGTGCTGCATCCTCAATCCATGCTTACATTGGACATCTTACCATATGTCATGTTTAGGTAAGATAATGTTAGTGATTTAGCTGGATTTTACCTGTATTTGTATCTTTTATGTTAGGTTAATCATACTAAATCCGAATGTTAATGTCAACTTATATAACACAAAAGCAGGGCTTCTAATGGAAGAAGATCCCTGCTTTATCATATGCCTATTCTTTTGTTATGTATTCAATTGGCGCAAATCTTTCGCCACTTGCTCCACCATTTGAACGAATACCGCCAATTCCTGCGAGCGGGCTGCCTGATTGCGCGCTTCTCCAGACGTCTGCTCCGATTCCTTCTGTACGGCGGCGATTTTTTTCTCAATCTCCTCCAGATTGCGCTGAATCGTCTCCATCGCCGTCCGCGAGGAGGCTGCCAGCTTTCGAACCTCATTGGCCACTACCTCAAAGCCCCGGCCGTTTTCCCCTGCTCTGGCTGCTTCAATGGCGGCGTTCAGCCCCAATAAATGCGTCTGATCGGAAATGCCTCGAATGAGTGTCCCCATCTCCGTAATGCCATCAAGCTCGATTTGCAGCTCGCCTAGCAGCTCATGCGCTTTGTCTTGCGATTGCGATGTCGATACCGCTGTTGCAGCGATCGATTGCGCGCCTTCATCCAACTCGACCATTAGTCCTGCCAGCTTCTCTACAGCGCCTGTTACGGTTGTCAACATTTCGGACCGTTCATCGGCCAGCGCTTGAACTTTCGCTTGCTCGGATTGGTTATATGCCTCCAAGACGAGCTGCGAGTCTAAATTGAACATTTTGCTAAGCGAATGAATGATGCCGCTCCAGCGGTCCGGAATAACCCGCTGCATCACTTGCGTCGAAATATCGAGATAGGTCATATACGTGCCCAGATACCAGTCCGTCGTCAGCCCAATCCGCGAGTGAACCAAGCCGATTTTGATCCGGTTCTCAATAAACGGCTCATCGATAATGCCGGAAGCCAGAGACAGCCAGTAGACGCGCTGCGTTTCTTTCAGCCGTTCAATATTGCTGACCCGGTTAATCAGATCCATCATTTCGGGATATTGCTCGATGCTGGAGTAGAAGCGGTCCACTACTTCCTCCACAACCTGCTCGAATATCGGACGGCAGGCAGACAGCCTGTCCAAGTCTTCTTGGGTTATTCTTGTATAGTCCAGCTGCCGTTGACGATGCGCCGAAACGTTAATCATGTTGAAGCTCCCCCTAAGTTTGGCATAATTATTCTGCTTTCTATTATATCGACAAAATAGGGTATAAAGTAACCCTTATTTGGAAAAAGAAAACCAGCGGCACCATTCTCCGCTGGTTTTTGTTCACAATTTAGCGATTTAATAAACTGCCTACATACCGGAGCAGCTCATTGGCGCATACCGGGCAGTAGCCGTGGTCGTCGATCAGCCGCTTTGTTACTTCATTGATCCGCTTCAATTGGCTTTCATCCGGCGTTTTTGTCGAGGTCGTAATTTTGACAATGTCCTTCAAATCGGCGAACAGTTTTTTCTCCACCGCTTCACGCAAACGCTCGTGGCTGGTGAAATCGAACTTTTTGCCTTTACGGGAATAGGAGGATATCCGGATGAGAATTTCCTCGCGGAACGCCTTTTTCGCATTTTCGGAGACACCGATCTGCTCTTCAATCGATCGCATCAGCCGCTCATCGGGATCCATCTCTTCACCGGTCAGCGGATCTTTAATTTTCGCCCAGTTGCAGTACGACTCAATATTGTCGAGGTAATTCTCGAACAAGGTGCGGGCAGACTCCTCGAAGGAGTAAACGAAGGCCTTCTGAATCTCCTTCTTCGCCAGCCCGTCATACTCCTTGCGGGCAACGGAGATGAAGTTCAGATAACGCTCCCGCTCCTCCTTCGTAATCGACGGATGCTGGTCAAGTCCGTCCTTCAGCGCCCGCAGCACATCCAGCGCATTGATGCACTGGGTATCCTGCTTAATTAAAGCGCTCGAAATCCGGTTGATGACATAACGCGGATCGACGCCGGACATTCCTTCTTCAATATACTCGTTTTGCATTTCCTTCAGATCGGCATCCTTGAAGCCTTCGATCTCCTCGCCGTCGTACATCCGCATCTTTTTGACCAGGTCCATGCCCTGCTTCTTCGTTTCCTTCAGGCGGGTAAGTATGCTAAAGATCGCAGCCGAACGCAGCGCGTGCGGCGAAATATGAATATGCTTCATGTCGCTTTGGCCAATCAGCTTCGTATAGATTTTTTCCTCCTCCGACACCTTCAGGTTGTACGGAATCGGCATCACGATCATCCGTGACTGCAGCGCTTCGTTTTTCTTGTTGCTGATAAATGACTTGTATTCGGATTCATTCGTATGGGCGATTATGAGCTCATCAGCCGATATTAACGCGAATCGGCCGGCTTTGAAGTTGCCCTCCTGCGTCAGCGACAGCAGGTTCCACAGAAACTTCTCATCGCATTTCAGCATCTCCTGAAATTCCATCAGCCCCCGGTTCGCTTTATTTAGCTCGCCGTCGAACCGGTAAGCGCGGGGATCGGATTCGGAGCCGAATTCTGTAATCGTCGAGAAGTCGATGCTGCCGGTCAGGTCGGCAATATCCTGAGACTTCGGATCAGAGGGACTGAATGTGCCAATCCCGATCCGGTTATCCTCGGAAATTAGTACACGCTCGACGAGCACATTTTCGATCTCACCATTATATTCCGTACGCAGTCTCATCTGGCAGGACGGGCAAAGATTGCCTTCAATCCGGACGCCAAGCTCCTTCTCAATTTCCGGTCTAAGGTCATGCGGAATAAGATGCAAAGGCTCCTCGTGCATCGGGCAGCCTTTAATCGCGTAGACAGCACCGCGCTCCGTTCTGGAGTAGCGCTCCAGCCCTTTTTTGAGCATCGTCACAATCGTCGATTTGCCCCCGCTTACAGGGCCCATCAACAGCAATATCCGTTTACGGACATCCAGCCTTCTTGCAGCCGAATGGAAATATTCCTCGACCAATTTCTGAACCGCACGGTCAAGCCCGAAAATTTCCTGTTCAAAAAACTTGTATCGCTTGTTGCCGTTCGTGTCCTCCACGCCGAATGATTCAATCATGTCATAGACGCGCGAGTGCGCTGTCATCGCCGGTGTGGGATCCTGCCTCAGTAACTCGATGTATGCCTTGAACGTTCCTGTCCATTCCAGCTTCTCACTCTCTGTCCGGTACTCCGATATTCGCTTGAAAATGTCCATGCCGTGCCTCCTCCCATCGCTTCCGCAATCCGCATTTTTCACTCCGCCCGGGATTTTCTCTAGCCCATCTATCGAGGGAACAACTTTTTATTGAAGTATTACATTCCTATGCTTAGTCCTGTAGGAAATTGACCACTATTTTAGTCGGCAATCCATCAAAATGCGACAAGCGTGAACAATCCTTTGTTATAATAGGTGGAAGAAAGCGAGGGATTTTCCGTGGCCGTTACGAAGGAAGAAGAGCTGTACAGCCCTATTAAAGCTTACTATGAGCGGCTTGGATATACAGTGAAAAGCGAAGTGCTGCACTGTGACCTGGTCGCTATGAAACCGGACGCCTCCGATGCGGTTGTTGTCGAAATGAAAAAAACGTTCAATCTCGCGCTGCTGCTGCAGGGAGTTGAACGCTTACGGATCAATGACAATGTCGTGCTTGCCGTGGAACGCAACCGGAAAAAGAGCGGCGCCCATAACCAGCGCTTCAGCGATATTACCGAGCTATGCCGGATGCTCGGCCTTGGCTTTATGACCGTTACATTTTATAAGACGAAAGCGCCGGTCATTGAATTTCTTTGCGAGCCGGGCGATGCGCCGGTACGCGGCATCCGGAGAAAGAAACAAGCCCGCCTGCTTCAGGAATTCCGCGAGCGGAGCGGCGATTACAACGTTGGCGGCAGCACCGGCCGCAAGCTGGTCACCGCATACCGTGAAAAAGCGCTCCGCTGCGCCTATGCGATGCAGCGCTACGGACCGCTCTCCCCAAGCAAGCTGGCCGCGATAACCGGATTCCCCAAATGCGGCGATCTGCTCCGCAGCAATTACTACGGCTGGTTCGAGCGGGTCAAACGAGGCAGCTACGGCTTGACGCCAAGCGGCGAGAAGGCACTCGAGGAATATGCAGGCGTCATCGCCGATTGGATAGCAAAACTGCCGCCCGACGCCTAATGCGTCGATGCGGCAGTAATTGAACAATGGCTGTATGCTGGAATGAATAATGATTCCGGCAAAGCGATGTTAGGCATTCTAGCTGCGTGCCGTAAATTCACGAATAGCATCCGCCAGCCGCTGAACACCCTGCACCGTTTTTTGCCCCGTATTGTGGGTAAAGTTAAGTCTCGCTGTATTCCGCTGCGGAGCATACGCATAGAAGGAGCTACCCGGCACAAACGCCACTCCTTTTAGCACAGCAGCCTTTAACAATACCTCCGCATCAAGCCCTTCCGGCAGCTGCGTCCAGATAAACATGCCGCCCTTCGGCTCAATCCAGTTGAAGCCTTCGATCTTCTGTTCCAGAAGCAAGCTCTGCATCTCAATCATCCGGGCTTTATACGAGCGGCGAATCGTTTGGATATGATCGTCTAATGGAAAATGCGCCAGCAGCTGGCTCAGAATTTGCTGATCCATCGTGCTGGAATGAATGTCGGCTGCCTGCTTTGCCTTCGCCATCATTCGAATGACCCGCGCATCGCCGATAGCCCAGCCGGTACGAAGCGCCGGAGCAACCGTCTTGGAGAAGGTGCTTGTATAAATAACCGCTCCGCCGTTTTGCTGCTGGTCCAGTGAGAATAACGTCGGATACTCCGCCGTTTCATCAAATTTAATTTCCCCGTACGGGTCATCCTCCAGAATCGGAATACCATTACGCAGGCACAAACCAAGAATCTGCTGTCTTCTTTCCAGACTCCATACGTTGCCCGTCGGGTTTCCGAAAGTCGGAACCGCGTACAGCATAGCTGGCTTATGTTCCCGAATGAGGCGCTCAGCGTCTTCCGGAATAATGCCATGCTCGTCGCTTTCTACCGCAATGACACGCAGGCCGTACAGCTCGAATACTTGCAGGCAAGCAAGATAAGTCGGCTTCTCTACCAGGATAACGTCGCCAGGCTCTGTTAACACTTGGACGAGCAAGCTAATGGCTTGCTGCGAGCCGGTCGTCAGAATCATTTCATCCGGGCTTACGTTCATCCCTTTTTGCGCCATACGGACGCTAAGCTGCTCGCGGAGCGGCAAATAACCTTCAGTCAAGCCGTATTGCAAAGCTCCGGTGCCGGCATCCAATACACGCTCCGCGGCATCACGGACAGCTTGTACAGGAAACAGTTCTTCTGCAGGCAGGCCTCCGGCAAATGAGATCATATCCTTCCCTTGCGTCAGCTTCAAAATGTCTCGAACGGCCGACGATTTCACGTCAGCAACTCGCGATGCAAACCGATAATCCATTACGTTTGCGCCTCCTCATTATTAGGTCTGAATCCTTTTATTTTAGCAAGGTGTCCGCAACTTTTAAAGTTTTCTTTTTCCGCATCGTTGGGTATAATAAAGAAGATGTTAGCGGAATCAATCGGAGGTGTCTGCGCAATGTCCATTACCATGATTACCGTACTGACGGTCTTTGTTTTATTCGTAACCGCGATGTTAACGTCTTCATACAACGAAGACAAAACAAAAGGCCTCTAATTCGGTCATTGTGCATCCCGGGATCCGGGATTAAAAGAAGGAAGCTTCCTATACTAAGCGTTTTGGCGCTTGATACAGGAAGCTTCCTTCGTTTTGTTTCGCATGCTATGGATTAACGGCGAAGCTGATTCATCTCGCCTACGCATTGTCCGCATAAGTATCTGTCTTTAAATTCACGTACCTCTTCCATCGACCCGCAAAATACGCATCTTGGACGGTAACGCTCCAAAATAATGTGATCGCCTTGTACTAATATTTCAACGGGATCTCCTTCGTTCATCTGATACCGTTTGCGAAGAGACTTTGGAAGCACAATTCGTCCAAGTTGATCTACTTTCCTTACCACCCCTGCTGGTTTCATCGTTTTCACCTCTTCTGTGTCTAGATTTGCAAGCTTTCCAGTGAAACCTTTGCTTTAATAGCTTTCGATGAGCATTCGGCAATTCCTTCTGACATTCTCATATTCTTAGCATTCTGCAATTAATGAAGGGATGGGAAATGATTTTGCCGAAGCGCCTCGTAGATAACAATCGCTGCCGAGTTCGATAAATTAAGCGATCTGACGTCGCCAGTCATGGGCATCCGGATACAAGTATCCAAGTTCGCGTCAATCAGCTCTTGGGGAAGCCCTTTGGTTTCTTTGCCGAACACAAAAAAATCGCCGTCACGATATTCGAATTCCGAATAAACCTTTGTAGCGCGCGTGCTGGCATAGAAAAAACGCCCTTCGGGGTTCTTGTCCAGCACTTCCTGGAACGAATCATGGTACTCAATGTGGACCGCATGCCAATAATCCAGACCCGCCCGCTTTAAGGTACGATCATCTGTTTGAAAGCCTAACGGCCGAACAAGATGCAAATGCGCTCCTGTAGCTGCGCATGTTCTCGAAATATTGCCCGTATTTGCCGGAATCTCAGGTTCTACCAATACAATATGGAATGCCACTTTCTTTCACACCTCTCATTCTTGCCTATACATTATACATGAAATGATAGATTTGCGCATTTTCTCGAAAAATTTTACACATCGTTAACTTACGGTTAATCTTCGGTTGAATGTACTCCTTCATAATGGAGTCATTAATGGGAGTGTAAAGGAGAATTGTGCGATGAAGAAGAAAATATTAGTCGTCGATGACGAGCCATCCATCTCCATGCTCATCGAATTCAATTTAAAGCTTGCCGGCTATGAGGTTCGATGCGTCGGAGACGGCGAAGCCGTATTTGATATGCTTAAACCGTTTCGTCCTGACCTAATCGTATTGGATCTTATGCTGCCGAAAATGGATGGCCTTCAAGTGTGCCGCGAACTGCGCAAACTCAACAATGCTGTACCGATCGTTATGCTGACCGCTCTGCAGGATGTTACCGACAAAATCGCAGGACTGGACAATGGTGCCGACGATTATATGACGAAGCCGTTTAGTCCGCAGGAGCTTATTTCACGTATCCAGGCTATTTTCCGCCGCATACAAGCATTGCCTAGTCATGTTGAAAGCTCTGCCTTCGACATCGGGCGGCTTTCCGTAAGACCGGATCAACGCGAAGTTATCGTGGATGGCAAAGATATCGAGCTGACGCCGAAGGAATTCGAGCTGCTCTTATTCCTGTGCAAGCACAAAGGAAAAGTGCTAAGCCGCCAGCAGCTGCTTCACGGCGTCTGGGATTATCATTTCCTCGGCGATACGCGAATCGTTGACGTTCATATTAGCCATCTGCGGGATAAAATCGAGAAAAACGCCAGAATGCCTGAATATATTATGACCGTGCGCAATGTCGGTTATAAGCTGCTTGGACCGAACGGCATCGACGCCTCATCCCTCGCATAACCGCTTGGAGTCAACACAATTGAACATTCACACAAAGAAAGGACAGCCGTCAAGCGCTGTCCTTTCTTTGTGTGTTCGGGCATTAGCCGTTCCGTTTTTGGAAATCAGCCATAAATTCCGCGAGCGCTTTGCAGCTTTCAAGCGGAACCGCATTGTAGGTCGAAGCGCGCAAGCCGCCAACGTCGCGGTGTCCTTTCAGCCCGACAAATCCGTGCTGCTCCGACTCCTTCACGAATTGCTTCTCCAGCTCTTCGGTGTGAATGCGGAACGTAATATTCATGACCGAACGGCTGTCTGCATGAGCTGCGCCCGTATAGAAGCCGCCGCTTTGATCGATCTGATCGTAGATCAGCTTCGTCTTGTCGCGGTTGAACTGCTCGAGCTGTGCAACTCCGCCTTTGCTTTGAATCCATTTCAGAACGAGATTAACCATATAAACCGAGAAGGATGGCGGCGTATTGTAAAGCGAGCTGTTTTTCGCATGTGTATCGTAACGGAAAATGGCCGGAATATGTTTAGGGCTTTGTTCAACCAGATCATCACGGATGATAACTACTGTTACACCGGATGGTCCAAGATTTTTTTGAGCGCCAGCATAAATGAGGCCGAATTGACTCACATCAACAGGACGGGACAAAATATCACTCGACATATCCGCAATCAATGGCACATTTCCGCCAATAACCGGATATTGCTGGAATTGCGTACCGCCAATCGTCTCGTTGGAAGTCAAATGCACATAAGCTGCATTCTCAGGCACTACGATTTCGCTTTGGCTAGGCACGCGCATAAATTTGTCGCTTTCTGTCGTCGCCGCAACTACTGTCTCGCCGATCAGCTTCGCTTCCTTGATCGCTTTCTCCGCCCAGTTGCCCGTCATTACGTATGCGCCGGGACGTCCTTCACGAAGAAGATTCATCGGAATCATAGCGAACTGCTGGCTGGCTCCGCCTTGCAGGAAAAGCACCTTGTAATTATCGGGAATTCCGAACAATTCGCGCATCAGCGCTTGCGTCTCATTATTTACATTCTCATAAAGGGCGCTACGGTGCGACATTTCCATGATGGACATGCCGGCACCTCCGTACTCAACAAACTGCTCTTGTGCCTGCTGCAGCACTTCAAGCGGCAAAGCGGCTGGTCCAGCATTGAAGTTATAAGCTCGTTTCATCTCCGTTACCCACCTTTTTGTTTGGTTACATCCGAGGTTAATCTCACATGATAACGCTAATGATATCAAGTTTATGCCGATGCTTCAAGTGTATTTCGACGAATATTGTTGACAAAAAGTCGAACGCTAAAGGTTTAGTTTCTGTAAATCATTCGGATTTTGGATAAATGGTAAACGATTGTTCCCAGCAATTCGCCAATAACGTGCATGTTAGGCTGAGGTTGGTTAGAGTTGGTTAGAGTTGGTTTGTTTTTTCGCTATTCGGTATTACATTTCCTTATTATTGGGATTTAAAAGCCTTATATAAGGGAGAATGCCAAAAATTCATAAGAGCGGAAATTGATTTCCTTACAGAGAAAAAAGTGTCCTTATCTGGACGAATCCGCCCGTATTGGGGCTCATTAATCAGATAATAGAGAAAAAGCTGCCGTTATTAGAGAAGTTTTTTCATTGGAATCAATTCTTATAAAATCCGCAACATAAACAAGCAGGACTCTCGCAGCACTTCAACTGCAACTTTTTCTCCTGCACACCAATACGCTCAGGTTATCAGCACAAGTTCAACAGCACAGATTAGTTTCTAAAATCACTTTAAAGCTTCACTAATAAGTTTATTACTCAAGTTCAGCGCATAAAAAAACGAGCTCCCGAAGGAGCCCGCCCGTGTGGCTTGGCTGCGATTAGCAACCGAAATAAAGGCTGTATTCATGCGGATGGATACGAATCGATACCGCTTTAGCTTCGTTGCGTTTAACTGCAACGTAGTTGTCGATGAAGTCTTTCGTAAATACGCCGCCTTCAGTCAAGAATTCAGAATCAGCTTCCAAAGCGTCAAGCGCTTCGTCAAGCGTACCAGGTACGCTGCGGATTTCTTTCTTCTCTTCTTCTGGCAGTTCGTAAATGTTTTTGTCGAATGGACCGTAGCCCAAAGCAACTGGATCCAGTTTACGCTTGATGCCGTCCAGACCAGCAAGCAGCATAGCTGCAAATGCCAAGTAAGGGTTAGCTGTGGAGTCCGGAGTACGGAACTCGATGCGGCAGCCTTTTGGAGTTACCGAAGCGATTGGAATACGGATCGCTGCGGAACGGTTGCCTTTGGAGAATACCAGGTTCACTGGTGCTTCGTAACCAGGCACAAGGCGTTTGAACGAGTTCGTGCTTGGGTTAGTCAAAGCGATCAGGGCAGGTGCGTGGTGCAGAATGCCGCCGATGTAGTGCATAGCCAGTTGGCTCAGGTTGCCGTAAGCGCCTTTTTCATAGAACAAAGGTGAATCGCCGTTGAAGATCGACGAGTGAACGTGCATACCGGAACCATTGTCACCAAACAGCGGTTTAGGCATGAATGTTGCTACTTTGCCGTATTGGCGAGCTGTGTTGTGAACGATATATTTGTAAACCATCAGGTTATCAGCTGTTTTTGTCAGCGTGTCGAAACGGAAGTTGATTTCCGCTTGGCCTGCAGTCGCCACTTCATGGTGGTGACGTTCAACGCGAAGGCCAACTTCTTGCATCAGACGAACCATTTCGCTGCGGATGTCTTGTTGTTGGTCAACTGGTGCTACTGGAACGTAGCCGCCTTTTACAGGAACTTTAAAGCCCAGGTTGCCGCCTTCTTCTTTACGGTTCGTGTTCCAGCCTGCTTCTTCCGAATCTACGAAGAAGCTGGAGGAGTTCATTGTGCTCTCATAACGAACTTCGTCGAAAATGAAGAACTCGGACTCAGGCGCGAAAAATGCTGTCGTACCAACGCCAGTCGTTTGCAGGAACTCTTCAGCCTTTTGAGCGATGCTGCGCGGGTCGCGCTCATAGCGTTCGCCGTCCGGCGTGTGAATGTTACACATGATGTTAAGTGTTGGGTGATCGGTAAAAGGATCGATGAATACAGATTCCGTATCAGGCATCATCACCATGTCAGATTCTTCGATACCGCGGAAACCTGGGATCGAGGAACCGTCGAACGCTACACCATTTACGAATGTGTCGCTGTCGACTTCTGTCGAAGGAAGAGTGATGTGGTGCGCTTTACCGGAAAGATCCACGAAGCGGAAATCTACGAACTGAATGCTGTTTTCTTTGATAGTGTCCAAAACATTTTGAACTGACATCTGATATTTCCTCCATTTCCGAACATTTGCATATTGTTGAACAGTTATTGTTCAATTTTCGTTCCAAACTATGAGGTAATTATAAAACTCTGTTTTCGCACCGTCAATACTTATGTCAGGTATTTTTTATCGACATGTTAGGTTTACTTACAGCTTTAAACATTTGTTCACAAATGCCCCTTTTTATCATGAAAAAAGGCCCAGAACCCTTGACAAACAAGGATTCCGAACCTTTGAAAAAGCAATGTTTTATATTTTCCATTCCAGGAAAGCATCGGCTGGCGCCTTTGGCGTATCGAACTGCTTGCCAACAAGCGGAGCGAGCTTCTCTAAATCCTTTAACAAATTAGCGAATTGATCCGGGAACAGCGATTGTACGCCATCACCTGTCATCGAGTTGTCCGGGTCAGTATGCATTTCGACAATCAGACCATTCGCTCCGGCCGCTACAGATGCTTTCGACATCGGCTCGACAAGCTCGCGGCGACCTGTACCATGGCTCGGGTCGGAAATGACCGGCAGATGGCTTAGACCTTGCAGAACCGGGATCGCCGACAGGTCGAGCGTATTCCGCGTGTAGGTCTCGAATGTGCGAATTCCCCGCTCGCAAAGCATAACGTTCGGATTGCCGCCCGCCAAAATGTATTCAGCAGCATTGAGGAACTCGTCATACGTTGAGCTGAAGCCGCGCTTCAACAATACTGGTGTTTGAATCGTACCGAGCTTGCGCAGCAGATCGAAGTTTTGCATATTCCGGGTGCCGACTTGCAAAATGTCAGCGTACTCCGCGCACACATCGACATACTCTGGCGTCATGACTTCAGTAATGGTAAGAAGGCCATGCTTCTTGCCTGCTTCCGCCATCATAACAAGGCCTTCTACGCCAACGCCTTGGAAGCTGTATGGTCCTGTACGAGGCTTAAACGCGCCGCCGCGAAGCACCTGTCCGCCTGCTGCTTTAACCAGTCTTGCGATTTCATCGATTTGCTCTGGCGTTTCCACCGCGCAAGGGCCGCCCATAATAACGAGGTTGCTGCCGCCGATTTTAACCCCTTTAATGTCGATAATCGTGTCGTCCGGGTGAAAGTCTCGGCTAGCCAGCTTGTAGGACTTCGAGATTTTGATGACATTCTCGACGCCCTTCATTTGACGAAGGTGCTCCGCAAGCTGCGGCTCCGCTTTGCCAATGATACCGATGACTGTCCGGTCCGTTCCTTTGGATACATGCGGCTGTACGCCGGCTTTCTCGATATAATTAACGATCTCCTGTATGCGGTCATCCGAAATATTCTGATTAGTAATTACGATCATGTCCATCTCTCCTTTTTCACTTCAACGCTTATACGCTGCTTCGCTTTTATGCTGTTATGCTTTTTGGCTTTTATGCTTTTACTCGCTAAAGTTAATATACACGATGTCCCTGCATCCCGTCAAGCAAAAATACAATTGTATTTTTGCCGCTGCCCCCCTGGTCGCGCGACTGCTGTTACTTAACACACTATCGTAGCTCGACTTCTGTTACTTAACTATCCAACGCACATCTGACCACTCAGCTACTTTCACTTAACTAACTAATGCCTTTCGCAGCTCGACTTCTGTTACTTAACTATTCAATGCACATTTGATCACTCAACTACTTTCACTTAACTAACCAATGCCTTTCGCAGTTCGACTTCTGTTACCTAACTTTTCAATGCACATTGACCGTTCAACTGCTCACTCTTAACTAACCTATGTACTTTTAAGTGCTTTGCTGCTGATACTAAATTAATTAGCGAAGCTGCTTCGCTATTTTGCGAAGCAACTTTCGCTCTATGCAGCCTCATATGCTCCTTCTTTGGCTGCAGCGAACTAGATTTCGTTGTTCGTGAACCTAAGTTCACGGATTGCGAAGTTTGGTTCGCTATTTAATAAGGCAGTTCACGGCGTGAAGCCTACAGCGAAGTTAGGTTCTTTATTTTGCGAACCTGATTCGTTAACCCGATTTATACAAACGAGGAGCGAGATAATGAGCATTCAGAGAGAGACTAACTAATTAACGAAGCTGCTTCGCTATTTTGCGAAGCAACTTTCGCTCTATGCAGCCTCATTTGCTCATTCTTCAGCTGCAGCGAACTAAATTTCGTTGTTCGTGAACCTAAGTTCACGGATTGCGAAGTTTGGTTCGCTAATTTATTTGGCGCTTTCCAGTGCAGCGCCTACAGCGAAGTTAGGGTTCGCTATTTTGCGAACCTGATTCGTTAATAGTCCAATACATGAACAAATGAGACACAGGTAATGAGCACGCAGTGGGAAAAGCCTCGTACACAATCAGTTAACGAAGCTGCTTCGCTAAATAACGAAGCAGCTTTCGCTCTATGCAGCCTGATATGCTCATTCTTTGGCTGCAGCGAACTAAATTTCGTTGTTCGTGAACCTAGGTTCACGGATTGCGAAGTTTGGTTCGCTAATTTATTTGGCGCTTTCCAGTGCAGCGCCTACAGCGAAGTTAGGGTTCGCTATTTTGCGAACCTGGTTCTTTAACCCGATTTATGCAAACTGAGGAGCGAGATAATGAACATTCTAAGGGAAAACAAAAAAAGAACAGGAAAGCCGACATTGTTGGCCCCCCTGTTCCTGTCTATGGATCTCTTAAATTGTCTTCGTTGCCGCATCGCTAGCAGGCGCCGATTTGGTGCGAATGTTCGGCAGCAGCTTATTCATATTAATCGTCCGTTTGATCTCCCACGTAGCCGGATCAGCGTGATCGTATTGCTCCAAATAAGCGATAACTTCCTTCGTAATCGGCGTAGGCGTGGAGGCGCCGGAGGTGACGGCTACGCGCTCAATGCCAGCCAGCCACTCCTGCTTGATCTCTGATACGTCCGACACGCGGTAAGCTGTTACTCCCGCAATTTCCTCCGATACCTGCGCAAGCCGGTTCGAATTGTTGCTTCGCGGATCGCCAACAACAATACAAAGCTGGGCAGCGCCCGCTTGCTCAGCGACCGCTTCCTGACGCACCTGAGTCGCGAGGCAAATCTCGTTATGAATTTCTGCCTTCGGATATTTCTCCAGCAGCTTGCTCATAATGGCCCGGATATCCCATTGCGACATCGTCGTCTGATTCGTGATGATGATCTTGCCATCAGGCACCTCGAGCGCATCAATCTCTTCCACTCTTTCAATGAGATGGACCCGGTCAGGCGCGACGCCAATTGCACCTTCCGGCTCGGGGTGGGCTTTTTTTCCAATGTAAATGATGTGGTAGTCCTCCGCAACCTTCTCGCGGATCAAATCATGCGTCTTCGTCACATCCGGACAAGTTGCATCCACTACTGTCAGACCCTTGTCGCGGGCGCGCTGACGCACTTCCGGCGAAACGCCGTGGGCGGTAAAAATAACCGTACCCTTCTCTACCTGATCCAATATTTCCAAACGATTCTCGCCATCCAGCGTAATAACACCTTCCTGCTCGAACGCTTCCGTCACATGCGAATTATGAACAATCATGCCCAAAATATAAATTGGCCGCGGCAAATCCAAGTTTTTAGCCGTCTGCAAGGCTAGCACCATTGCATCGACAACGCCATAGCAATAGCCGCGCGGCGATATTTTCACGATTTCCATCTGTTGCACCTGCTTTCCGACCGTGCTGCGATTAATGTGCCTCTCGGTCCTCTGCTTCTATTATAGTCGAAGAGTCCGGTTCAGAAAAGTGCAGCGGCAGCCAGATAACGAAAGTCGACCCTTCGCCCTCAAGTGTCGTCACCTCAATCGAGCCGCGATGCTCATCAATGATCCATTTGGCGATCGATAGACCCAGCCCGGTTCCGACCGTTTTCCCGCGGGATTCATCAATCCGGTAAAACCGGTCGAAAATATGCGGTACCTGCTCCGGATCCATGCCGATTCCCGTATCGCGGATCATAATCCCTACCTGATCATCCGTCAGCTTCGCGCTAAGCTCGATATAGCCTTCTGGCGTGTACTTGAACGCATTTTCGATGAAAATAAAGAGCAATTGCTGCAAATATTCATGATTGGCGATTACCGTCGCACCGCTAAGGACAGACAGATCGCCAACGCGCCATTCCGCTGTACGAGGCAGCAGCTGCGCCCTCCGCGCAACTTCTTCAACTAGCGGGAACATCGGCAGCGGCACCTTCTCCATGACGTATCCTGCATCCGCACGGGCTAGAGCGAGCAAATCGTTAACAAGCGTCGACATCCGCTTCGCCTCGGCGGAAATGTCCTGCATCGCTTCGTTGGACATTTCCAAGCGCTGCGCATCAAGCGCGAGTACGATGCCATCCGCAGCCTTCGGATCCATCGTCTTCTCCCACATTCGCTGAAGCAGCTCGATATTGCCGCGGATCGTCGTCAGCGGCGTGCGCAGCTCATGCGACGCATCCGATACGAAGCGGCGCTGTGCGCGATACGATTCGTCCAGGTTGTTGTAGGCCATCTCGAGACGGGCAAGCATAATGTTCAGCGTATAGACGAGACGCCCGATCTCGTCCTTCGGCCCTTCCATCGGAATACGTACACTCAGATCGGAGCCGTTTTGAATTTTTTCCGTGGATCGGATAACGCGCTCAATGGGCTGAAGCACCTGCCGGGCCAGAAACAAGCCGACGGTAAAGGCGATTAACAATACGGCTAGCGAAGAGAAGATCAAAATTGACCGGACTCCGGCAAGAAAGCGTTCCTCGCTGCCTACAAAAGCACCGACCTGCGCCAGCCCTACGAGAGAGCCGTCTTCCAGATATAAGGGCCTCTGATAAATAAGAAACATATACGAGTGACCGTTGATGGTGACTCTTGCCTTTTCAAAGCCCCGGTCAGGATTTTTGGATGCTTTCGGGTATGGAAATTCCAATCCTTTTTGCTTCATATTCGAATCCAGAGAGATATAGCCTTCCCGATAGTTGACGATTTGCAAATACAAGTCTGGCTCGTATAAGCCACCTACACCTCCAAGTTTAAACTTATCAGAATAGGTTGTTCCGTAAAATTGAATGCTGTTCGACTGCTGCCGAAGCGAGTTTTTAATATCACCGTAAGTATTCATGTTGACGAAAAAATAAATGGCGCAGCCGAATACGATAAGCGTAGCGGCAAGCAAGCCCGAATACCATAATGTAAGCCGAAGCCGTATCGTCATCCGTTAATCAGCCCTCTCCGCGCAGCACATAACCGGTGCCCCGCACCGTCTGAATAATCCGATTGCCGCTGCCATCCTCCAGCTTCTGGCGCAGCATCGCGATATAAACCTCCAGCACATTGGATTCCCCGCTAAAGTCAAAGCCCCATATTTTTTCCATGATCGCATCACGGGTCAGCACTCTGCGCGGGTTTTGCATGAAGAGCAGCAGCAAATCATACTCCTTAGCCGTCAGCTCAATTCGCCGTCCCGAACGGATCGCCTCGCGTGAATCCTGGTCCAGCGCCAAATCGCCATAGACGATTTTACTGCTTGTCTCCTCGATCTTATCCGCTTTGCGCCGCAGCAGTGCCCGTACCCGCGCCAGCAGCTCTTCCAGCGCAAACGGCTTAATGAGATAATCGTCCGCCCCTGCATCCAGCCCTTTCACACGATCCGATATATCATCCTTCGCTGTCAGCATCAGAATCGGCACGGCGCTTCCGCCTTCACGCACACGTCGGCATACTTCCCATCCGTCGACATGCGGCATCATCACATCCAAAATAAGCAGATCAGGATCTGCCGTCAGCAGCAGTTTAAGCCCCTCTGCCCCGTTATTCGCCGTCGTTACTTCATAGCCTTCAAAAGCCAAGCTTCTGCGCAGCAGCGAAGTAATCTTCTCGTCATCATCTACTACGATAATTTGTGATCTCATCCTGCACCCCCATGTGCCTCTAAGCGCATAAAACAAGCGCAGAGCATGCAACACTCTGCGCTTGTTTGCACAACGCTCTTCTTATTTACTCCGCATTGAATTTGTTTTTGTCGCCAATCTCGACCGGCAAATTCATTTTTTCCCCTCTGCGGATAATGTTCAATTCAATTTTATCGCCGACCTTTTTCGTTTGAATCTGCTTGATCAGCTCTTGCGTTGAATTGTAGGCTTTTCCATCGATACCAAGAATGATATCGTATTGCTTCAGATCCGCCAAGTAGGCAGGTGAATTATAGTAAACGTTGCTGACGATGGAGCCTTCCGCTTTCTCAAGTCCCAGTTGCTTCGCAATGTCTTCTGTGACGTCTGCGAGACCAGCGCCGATGAACGGAACCGGAGTTTTTGGAACTTCCTTGTTGTTTTTCAGATCATTCAACACATTTTGAATTGTGCTGGTCGGAATCGCAAAACCGATACCTTGCGCCTGCGAGCTGACCGCTGTGTTGATGCCAACAACCTCTCCGTTCACATTAAGAAGCGGACCGCCGGAGTTGCCTGGATTAATCGATGCGTCAGTTTGCAGCAAGTGCTCATAATTGCGAGTGCCTTGCGAATCCGGAATGTCAATCGGACGCTCTTTTGCACTCAATACCCCTACAGTAACGGTATGGTCAAAGCCATACGGGTTGCCGATTGCGACGACCCAGTCGCCAATATTAATGTTGTCGGAGCTGCCGAGCGGAAGCGTAGGGAAGGCTTTGTCTCCCGTTACTTTCAGAACGGCAAGGTCAAGCTGATAGTCGGAGCCCAGAAGCTCAGCCGTAAACGGCTTATCATAGCCTTGCACCGTTACTTCGATTTTATCGGAGTTGCCAACCACATGCTGATTGGTCAAAATGTAGCCGGTAGACTCGAAGAAGAAGCCTGTACCGATGCCGCTTGCTTGCAGGTCGCTGTCATTGCCTTTGTCCTGCGGCTTCGTTCCCGGATAGTCATCTCCGAAAAACTGGCGGAAGAACGGATCATCGAGGAAGCCTCCGCCGCCATTGTTTCTTGATGGCTTCACATAAGTCTCGATTTTAACGACAGCCGGACTTGCTGTTTTGAACAGCGTGGAAATGTTATCCGGCCGCGCTGCTGCTGTAACCGGAGACGAACCGCCATTGTTGGCTGTTTGACCGTTTGAAGATTCATTCGTTTGTCCCGGTGCCATCGCCTGCGTCCCCTGCGTGAACCAGTTCTGCCGGTCCGAAGTATACATGAGACCGCCTACGACGAGCACCCCTGCAAGGAAGGAGATGAACATCGACCGGAACGACGTTCCCCGCTTCGGCTCGCGTACTTGCCAATTGCCCTTCGCGGATGACTGTTGATTCGATGTGAAGGAGCGAAGCGCCGGCGGCTGTGTAACCTCTACTCCGCTGCCGCCTGCCGCTTGATTAGGATCACCTGTATACTGCTGCTGCGGCTGAGCCTCTGCCGAGCTGCCCGCTGCCGCCGCAGCATAGGAGGGGTTTTCCTGCGGCTTCTCAATTGCCGGCTCCAGTGGACTGCTGTTGTATGGATTGCTGCTGTATGACGATTGCGGCTGCGAAGTGCTGCTCTCGTCCTGTGCACCAGGTCTGTAGGGACCGTATGAATAATAATAAGAAGTTTTGCCGGCTCCATCTTGCTGATCTGACGAGGCGCTTTGTCCGCTGCTTTCCGCTCGTTCTGCTCTCTCCGTCTCATCGACGGTATGTTCATTATTCTCAGGATTTTGAAAAAAATCGTCAAATCCGTTCTTTTTGTTTTGATCGTCCATAACCGTTTCTCCTCCTTAGGTATACCATTTCCATCAAACAGCCAAATTCCCTGATGGGCTGCTGCGTATATGTTGTATTCCTATCATGCACATTCTACCTTAAAACAAACTTAAAAGTACATGAAATTAAAATAACTTCTGCAGGCGTAACATATTGTTTTAACTGTATTTAACGAAATAAGTTATAATCAAATACAGAAAAAAACAGATACAATTGTGGGCAATATGTGGGCAAAAAGAAATGAGCTGATCAACGGGAAGATACTCTCTCCCTTGACCAGCTCATACTCCAATTAACGATCGTAAATTAATCCAATATCCGCTCCGCTTCGGACAAAGCATCCTTCGCCCGGTCAAGCCATTTCGGCTCGATATTGGCATCGGGATCGACCGGTGTTTGGAACTGATCGAATAAAGCGCCCACAAGATGGGCTTTCGCTTCCGGATCATTGCCTTCGTTATAGAGATGCTTCAATACATAGGGCGTGCCCAACCGGATAACGGCATCCGTATCTTGGGACGAATCGTCGATACTGCCGGATATCACTTGAAAAGGCAGACGCAGCCATACTTTATTGGCATCGTCCAGCGCCCGGTCGAAGGAGCCGCTTGTATAGTCCCAGTTGCCGCCCAGTGAAAACTGCTGCTCCTCCAGCTGGCTGCGCACCTCGGTGTAGCGGTTCTGATAGGATTCCAGCGTTGAAGACAGTGGCATCATTGAATAGATTCTCTCCTTTAGCATGCAGCACGTGCATCATAGTTGGCACCCGAAGGTACCGCTAAAGAATAGTATGACCCCAATATTGTCCGATTATGACGGTTTGACCCATCCCTTGCGATGCGCCAATACAGCCAGCTGCGTCCGGTCCTCCAGCTCGCATTTCATTAATAGATTGCTTACATGTGTTTTGACCGTTTTAACACTAATATGAAGCTCCTCGCCAATCTCTTTGTTGGACCGGCCTTCGGCGATCAGCAGCAGCACTTCCTTCTCGCGCTCTGTCAGCCCCTCGTCACCGGCCTGTGCCGTACGCTGCCGAAGGCCGCGAGTCAGCGCCTGCGATACATCCGCCGTCATAACCGGCATTCCCCGCATTGCTCCATTCAGCGCATAGATAAGCTCTTCCGCCGATACCGTCTTCAGTACATAGCTAACTGCCCCCGCTTCAATAGCAGCATACACCTTGTCATCCTCTAAAAAGCTGGTCAGCATAATGATCTTCATATCCGGAAAACGCGAAATAATCGCCTTCGTCGCATCAATGCCGTTCATGCCCGGCATCATTAGGTCCATCAGAATCAGATCGGGTGTACTGCCGGAGAGAAGCAAGTCCAATGCGGCTTGACCGCTACCTGCTTCCGCAACGACCTCAAATTTCGGTTCCAGCATGAGATACGTACGCAATCCGGTTCTTACCATGTCATGATCGTCTACGATCATAATTTTCAACTTGTCATTCCCGTTCACTGCGCTCATCCTGCTCGCTCCCTCGCCAAATTTTCGGAATGGTCACTTTCACTCTTGTCCCGCTGCCGGGCTTGCTGATAATCTCGGCCGTGCCTCCCAGCTTCTGGGCTCGTTCCTGCATCGTCGACAATCCGTAGGAGCCTCGTCTGACCTCCTGCACCCGGAAGCCCGCCCCGTCATCCTGGAGATTTAGCGTAATTTGCCGCTCGGTTTCGGCAAGCGTCAGCGAGCAGCTTTGCGCAGCCGCATGCTTGACGACATTGGCCATCGCTTCTTGCACGATGAGGAACAGCTGATGCTCCTTCGCTTCTGTCAGCGGCTCTTGAATCCGCCATTCGAGCGCTCCCTGCAGGCCGTTCTGCCGGCAGTAATCAGGAAACCATTTGTCCAGCGCTTCCTGCAGCGTCTGCCCCTCCAGCTCCAGCGGACGCAGCTGCGCAATAAAGACGCGCATTTGCTTCTGAGCGAGCGTAGACATATGGATGAGCTGATCCAGTACAGAAGCCGCCCGCTCGCGGTCGATTTCCTGCAGCTTCGGCAGCGAAGAGGCGCACATATGCATCGCGAACAACTGCTGACTGACCGTATCATGAAGATCCCGGGCAAGACGCTTGCGCTCCTCCAGCACCGCCGCTTCATTAGATGTTGCGATCATCACCTGCTCCTCGCCAACCATCTGCAGCCGCTTCATCCTATCCTGCATTTGTACGGCAAGCTCATTGAATTCCCGATACAACTCCATAAAGTTAAGATCGCCTGTCTCCGTAATACGAACCTCATAATTTCCGTTATTGGCTTGCTTCATGGCAAGCTGCAGCGTATCCAGCCGTCTCTGCAGCCGCTGCCCCGCCCAATAGCCGAAAGCAGCGCTGACAAGCAGAAAGACGGATGCGGCACCCAACCGCGTCTCCGTCTGCCCCGCTTCAAACGATAACCCGAACCAAACTGCGAACCCCAGCAGCAGCGCAGCAACCGATGAAGCGACGAACATAATAATTAGCTCCCATTTGCCGCTGCGCAGAAATCGCACCATCATTAGCCTTTACCCCACCTTCGTAACTCGAACGTCGCCAACGAATGTGCTCACGACTAATTTAATCCGCTTATCCGTATCGTTATAAGCTGGTGAATAAATATTTACATTTTTGAAAAAGCCGCCCTCACGCTCTCCCAAAATTTTCACATCGCCTACAAATGCGCTTGAAATAACTTGAATACCGACCTCATAATCATTCGGAACATACACTTTAACGTCGCCGACGAAAGAGGAAATGCAAAGCCTTGTTTCCCCGAACGGAATTTGCGCCTTCGTCAGATCAACGACGGTATCCCCGATAAAATGCGAGATGTTCATCGGCTTCAGCTCCCAATAATCATGACCGATATGAATATCGCCGATAAAGCCGGAGCGTGTCTGCGCGTTGGCATCATAGTTCCAATATTCCGTTTCATGATGATGATGGTGATGACGACCATGGCGTTTCGAGTGGTCATGATGCTTTTTGAAGTCATCTTCTGCATACCCGGCTTGCTTCGGCTCGCTCCGCTCTTCTTCCTGCGCTTCGCCCGGCTTTGTCGGATCGGGATGAAGCGGAGGCGCCGGTGGCACATGCCCTTGCGAATCCGTATAGCCGGTAAACGATTTCCAATCATCCTTAGGCTGAGAATGGGAACGGCGTTTCCGTTTCTTAGGTCTCCGAATCATATTAATACCGATTAAGATGATGATAATAGGCCAAATATAAGGAGCAATATCGCCTACTGACCAAGAGAACCAATCCAGATTGCGCCCCAGGAAAACAAATCCGATCAACAGCATAATTCCGCCCCACCAGCCGGAGCCTGAACCGTTAAAGGCGCCGGACAGCACCCCTTGCAATCCGAAGTAGATCAGAATGACAGGCCAATAGGTCGATACGATATAGCCTATACTGAAATCGAAATCGAGCTGTCCTGTCTGCCGCAGCAGAAAGAGAACGCCAACCGCAATAACGATAACCCCTATAAATAGCCGGTTTATAAAATTTCCATTCATAACCTTTCATCTCCTGCCTATGCGTTCATTCTTTGTATATTTAGTATAGCTAAAGCTGTCATCCTTCAAAAGGGACGGCCGATTGAACTTGTTCTCCGCCTCTAGACTGAGATGGAGACCTCTCATCACCTTCATCCGTTTCAGTAACTGCGGGCTTTATACCTCACATGTCATGAAACGTTACGTTAATTCGTTGACATAGCTGACTTCATCTATTTATAATGATGAACGGATTGGAAAACAGAGAAAAACCTTACATCAGATTATTCACAGAATAGAGGTTGATCAGAAGATGGACATTACCGAGCTGTCCAGGGGCCTGGATACGATATGGGTCGTACTAACAGCAGCCATGATCCTGCTAATGGAGGGCGGCTTTGCCCTGCTGGAAGCTGGCTTCGTCAGACAGAAAAATGCGGTCAGCATCATTATGAAAGTATTTGTCGACATTTGTTTTGGAGCACTTGTCTTCTATTTAGTAGGTTTCGGCATTATGTATGGCAAAGATATCGGCGGGCTGTTCGGAGCGAGCGGTTTCCTTATGAAGGGCGATCTCTCTCATATCGCGCTCAGCATCTCCAATGAAACGTATTGGCTGTTCCAATGCGCATTCGTCATTGCCGTCATCTCGATTGTATCGGGAGCTGTGGCTGAGCGCATCCATTTCCGCGCTTACATTCTGTTTACGATTGCAATGACCGGCTTGATCTACCCGCTGGCGGGCCACTGGGTATGGTCGGGCAGCGGCTGGCTTGGCAAGCTTGGCATGATCGACTTTGCAGGCTCGGCGGTTATTCATGCCCTTGGCGGGTTTGCCGCTTTAGCGGCAGCCATCTTCATCGGACCGCGGATCGGCAAGTTCATGCCAGACGGCAGAGTCAATATCGTTCCGCCGTCCAATCTTCCCCTTGCATCCGTTGGCGCTTTTATTCTATGGTTCGGATGGTTTGGCTTCAATGCAGGCAGTACGCTTAGCGCTACCCATTCCGGAATCGGCCATATTGCCATCACAACCATGCTCTCAGCAGCTTCGGGCGGAGCCATTTGCATTCTGTTTACGATGCTGCGCTATCAAAAAGCCGACCCGCCGATGGTGATCAACGGATCGCTAGCCGGACTTGTCGGTATTACGGCAGGCTGTGCGTTCGTCTCCGATAGCGCCGCTATTCTGATCGGCGCCGTATGCGGCATCGCGATGGTGCTTGCAACCGAGATGCTGGAGCGGAAAAAGATCGACGATCCCGTCGGCGCTTTCGCCGTTCACGGCATAAGCGGCAGCATAGGCACACTTGCGGTCGGCCTGTTCGCGGTTCCGGAGCTGGCTGCTAATTCAGGCCAAGGCTATTACGGCTTGTTCTATGGCGGAGGCTGGAGCCTGCTCGGTGTCCAAGCTCTTGGACTCGTGACCGTTGCCGTCTGGGGCTTCGCCATCACTTGGCTGTTCCTATGGCTAATTCGTCTTATCATGCCGGTAAGAGTGTCCAAGGACGAAGAGCTAGTCGGCCTTGACGTCGGCATTCACGGCGTACCCGCTTATAGCGACAACAGCGATTTCATTGACCTGGACCGGGTAAAGAACGGAAATTAAAGCATACGAAAAAACGTTGTCACCGCTTCATACGGTGACAACGTTTTTTCGTTTCGTTTATTAAAGCCGGGCAGGAGGTTTATTACGGGATAATTCAAGCTTAGCGCAGCTCATTAGCCAGCCCTGATGATACCGAAACCATATCGCCAGGCGACGAGCTCAACTGAATCGAACGGGCATTCTCAATCTCTTGACGCAGCTCCCGTACTTTCTCCATCGGTTTTTTGACAAAATGAATATATTCCACAGCCAGATGATGATCGGGCTTGCGGCCGGACAGCAAACGGCGAAGCGAGGACATCGACTGATAGGCGCGCTCTTCCTTCATCCGGCGTTTCTCATAGCGCTCCACCATCTGTTCGATTTCGATAATTTCCTGTTCCTTCTTCATGACATAGGCATCGATGAATGGCAATACTTCAGCCGCTTTGCGATGATATGCAGCTGTATAATTCGTATAAACAATCGGATCCGTCATAACCGTTCACCCAACTCATATGTTATATTTACTAACATCATCTATCATACAATAGATGGGCCGGTTTTGAAAACTGTTTTTTTAATCAAAGCAAAGAGGAGCCAGACTAAGCCGGCTCCTCTTTGCTTTTTCCCGGTACGGGATTACTTCTGCGTATTTTGTGTTGCGTTGTTTGCATTGTTGTTTGCGTTTTTGTTCGCTGCGTTGCCTTGGTTGAATTCTTCTGCGAATTCAGCGTTCAGGTTGCTGTTTTGATTTTTGTTGTTTTTGTTTTTAGCCATTGTTATCGTCACCTCCCATACTAGTATGGCAAAGCACCCGATTAATATGCGTTCATATTTCACGATTCAACGTAAGCTTGAGGCAGCGGTTTTCCCGCTTCGACCGCCCGATTTATATCGTTCAACCAAGCCTGCGAAAGCTTGCCGGAGCCTTTGCGCAGCACCTGAACCGTAACCGTTTTTTTCCCCCACTCTGCATACACCTCTTTTACCGTCTCGAAGTATAGATCAAGCCGGTGTCCCTTGATGGCAGAGCCTGTATCCGCAACGACGCCGTAGCCATACCCGGGTATATAGAGCAGCGTTCCGATCGGGAACAGCTTTGTATCGGCGGCAACTGTCGACACTTGACCCCGATGAACTTTAACGCCCGAATACGTAATGCCGTATTGCGGATGGCCCGGCTTTTTGCCGGTAGATTCGACCCCAGCCGTATAGCCTGTCGCCACCACCTTCACGGAAGCGACCGCCTGCTCCTTACCCTCTTGTGAATAGGCGGTCGGTGCAAATGCGAGTGTTCCGGAAGTGAGGAACATTATAATCATCAACCGTATCGTCTGATTCAAAAACAAAAAAAAGCTTGTAACCATTTGGGCAGCTTCCTCCTCAGAAGAAGATTTCCCTAATGGCACAAGCTTTATTCGATATTTTTAGATCGTCTTCGAAGCGATCTCGCCTTGCAGCAGCTCAATCAGCTCAGCAACCGGCTTGGCGCCAATATCGCCTTCGCCGCGCTTGCGGATCGATACGGAGCCGGATTGCGCCTCATTGTCGCCGACAACGAGCATATACGGAATTTTCTCCAGCTGCGCTTCACGGATCTTGTAACCCAGCTTCTCGTTGCGCAGGTCGCTTTCAACGCGAACACCGGCATTGCGCAATTGCTCTTCTACATCACGAGCATAAGCCTCATATGCTGTCGATACTGGAATGATCTTCGCTTGAACCGGGGACAGCCACAGCGGCAATGCGCCTGCAAAGTTTTCCAGCAGGAAGGCAGTCATCCGTTCCATCGTGCTGATAATCCCGCGGTGAATAACGACTGGACGGTGTTTTTTGCCGTCATCGCCGATGTATTCGAGCTCGAAGCGTTCAGGGAGCAGGAAATCCAGCTGTGCAGTCGACAGCGTCTCTTCCTTGCCAAGAGCTGTCTTGATCTGAACGTCCAGCTTCGGACCGTAGAACGCCGCCTCGCCTTCCGCTTCAAAGAACGGCAGACCCAGCTCCTCTACAACCTCGCGAAGCATGCGTTGGGACGTTTCCCACATCTCATCGTTTTGGAAATACTTCTCTGTATCCTGCGGATCACGGTACGAAAGACGGAAACGGTAGTCTTTAATGCCAAAGTCCTCGTATACTTTGCGGATGAGGTTAACGACGCGCGCAAACTCTTCCTTAATTTGGTCCGGACGGCAGAAAATATGCGCGTCATTCAGCGTCATCGCGCGTACGCGGTGGAGGCCTGTCAGCGCACCGGACATTTCATAGCGGTGCATCGTGCCCATCTCAGCAATCCGTACCGGCAGGTCTCGGTAGCTTCTCATATCGCTTTTGAACACCATCATATGGTGAGGGCAGTTCATCGGACGGAGTACCAGCTCTTCATTATCGAGCGCCATCGGAGGGAACATGTCCTCGCTGTAGTGCTCCCAGTGGCCGGAAATTTTATATAGCTCTACATTGGCCAATACCGGCGTGTAGACATGCTCATAGCCCAGACGCTCTTCCAGGTCGACGATGTAGCGCTCCAGTGTACGGCGAACCTTCGCACCGTTTGGCAGCCACAGCGGCAGGCCTTGGCCAACCTCGCGGGAGAATGTGAACATTTTCAGCTCTTTGCCGAGCTTGCGGTGATCACGTTTTTTCGCTTCCTCCAGGAAATGGAGATGCTCGTCCAGCTGCGCCTTTTTGGCAAAAGCCGTACCGTAAATGCGCTGCAGCATTTTGTTCTTGGAATCGCCGCGCCAGTATGCGCCTGCAACGCTCAGCAGCTTGAACGATTTGATACGGCCTGTGGACGGCAAGTGCGGTCCGCGGCACAGGTCGAAAAACTCGCCTTGATCATAAATCGTAAGCTCCGTGTCAACCGGCAAATCACGAATCAGCTCAAGCTTCAAGTTGTCGCCGATATCAGTGAAGATAGCGATCGCCTCATCACGGCTCACAACGCGGCGGCGGATATCGAGATTTTGCTGGACGATGCGCTCCATTTCCTTCTCCAGCTTCGTCAGATCTTCAGGTGTCAACGAATGCTCCATATCGATATCGTAGTAGAAGCCGTCTTCAATGACTGGACCGATACCCAGCTTAACATCAGCGTCGCTGTACAGCCGTTTGATCGCTTGAGCGAGCAAGTGAGCTGTACTGTGACGGTATACTTCAAGGCCGTCTGCCGAATCAACGGTAACAATCTCAACTGCGGCATTCTCATCGATTGGCGTATATACATCCACAACTTTGCCGTTCAGCTTACCGGCAATTGCGTTTTTGCGAAGTCCAGGGCTGATGGAGCCTGCAACCTCTTCGATCGTCGTTCCTGCTGCGTACTCGCGAACGGCGCCGTCTGGGAAAGTAACTTGAACAGACATGTGATTCATCCTTTTCTCATCGTAAATTTAGCTGGCGGGAAAGCCTCGATTGAACATTCAAATGAACGCAAAAAAAGCACGCATCCCGCAAAGGGACGAGTGCTTCTATACCCGTGGTTCCACCCTACTTCGACTGCGACCGCCACTAAAAAAGCTAACCGCCGTCCTTGTATGCTCTGGTAACGGAGAGAATCCGGTACAGCTTACAGACGGTTTCCCGCTTTCAACCGTACAGCTACAAAGGGGTACATCCGCTCCTGCCAGAAGGAAATTTCAGCCTTGTTTCCTCTCTCTGAACCGGCATAAATGAGACAAATGCATGTCTTTGTCATTGCTGATAGCATTTCAATGCTTATGTCCAATATTATAGTCCTCAATGACTGCCCGGTCAATAGTCATATGGAATATAATGGATATTTTGATTTTTAAGGCTGCACTCCATCATTAATCGTATCGAAAGACGGGCTGCAGGCGCTGCATTGCGTACAGACCGAAACCCTGTTGTCGAAAATCGTCTCGATCGTACGAATGACCTGCATGTCTGGCTGCCTCGTATGAATCATGATGCTTTTCGGTGATACAGCAATTAAAGAGCTGATAACCATATCCTCGATGTTCATTTCCGTCTCCAGCATTTCCGCAACCATCCGGTCGGAATGAGGCTTAGGCTCAAACAGCTGAAACTTGTCATTGTACATGACAAATTCATGATTGCCCTTATGGACGAGGTGAACGATTGGCACCTTCGATTCCTGAAGCCCGACAAAATATTTGAGCAGCGAAATAAACTCCTGATATTGCTTATCCAGCACATATTCATCCAAGGCATACTCGACAATTTCAGCCAGCTCCTTGCGGTAATGCTGAAGCCTGAAAGTCGTGAGGCCTGTTAGATCCAGCCAAGTATTTTCCTGCAGGAAAAGCTCAATCTCATCCGCGACCTTCATTTTCCGCCGCTGCCGGTCCGCATCAAGAAACTTCGTCCCCAGACCGTCCCATTCTTTCCCGTGCAGCAGCTCATGGCAATACTTCTCGATCATCGGCGCGTCCACCGCATAATTGCCCTTATATTTGCGGCGGATAATGGCAGCCAATATTTGCGGCTCCATACGGGCTACAATAAATTCGGCAATCGCCTTCGAAGCCGATAGGTATACCGGCTGACTATGTTCGGCCAATTGAAAATAGGGCAAGAGCGCATGACAGCTCACATGGGGCTCTCCATCCTTTAAAAGCTTGAATTGAATCAACGGTTCATTCGTTTCTGCTTCGATATGTAAATCGTTGGCGGCATATTCATTCATCATCTGTGCCAGCCCGGATGCTTCATGTTCCAATGCGGAAGGCAGTGTTACGGTAAACAGCTCCATGAGCTCACCCCTTTCATTCCCCTTCTTAAGTATATGGCCCTAGGCTAGGGGATATACGATGAAGAGTTTGGGAAGTGAAGGGGGCTGTTACCCTTTATTTGGCGTAAAAAAGCCCTATCTTCGCTTGACGAAGACAGGGCCGTGACTATCCGCTAGTTCTGCATAACAAAATCATTCTCAGCCTTCTCCGTTTCGGAGTAGACCTTAAGAATATTGTATTTCGTGTCGCGCTGCGCCGGTGTTTTGCCAGCCTCGCGGATTAATTGAAGAATAAGTTCAATATTTACTTTATGAGTCGTGCCCGCTGCCGATACAACGTTCTCTTCAATCATCGTGCTGCCGAAATCGTTGCAGCCGTAGGAAAGCGACAATTTGCCCATTTCCGGCCCCATCGTTACCCATGACGACTGGAAGTTGTCGATGTTGTCCAGCATAATACGGCTAACTGCAACAACTTTCAAATACTCTTCGGGCTTCGCTTTCTCCCGCTTCATATTCGTGTTGTCCGGCTGGAACGGCCAAGAAATGAAGGCCAGGAACCCTGTCGAATCATAGCCATTGGCAATGCACTCGTCTTGCGCGTCGCGAATGCGCAGCAGGTGCAGCGCTCGCTCTTCCATCGTTTCGCCAAAGCCGTAAACCATCGTAGCCGTTGTATTCATGCCGTGACGGTGTGCAGACTTCATCACGTCCATCCAATCGGTCCATGAGCCCTTCATCCGGCTGATTTTACGGCGGGTACGATCGTCCAGAATTTCCGCTCCGCCGCCAGGCAGGGAATCAAGTCCGGCTTCATGAAGCTGACGGATAACCTCATCCAGCGAGAGCCCCTCGGACACATCCTTCATCTTCTGAATTTCTGCTGGAGAGAAAGAGTGCATCGTTATATCAGGGAAATTCATTTTAATCTTACGAAGCAAATCGGTGTAATACGTGAAAGGCAAATCAGGATTCGTGCCACCCTGCATCAAAATTTCAGTGCCGCCGACATCTTTCGTTTCCTGAATTTTGCTCAAAATCGTCTCATCCGAAAGCACATAGCCTTCCTTGGAGCCCGGCGCACGGTAAAAGGCGCAAAACCGGCAATAAACATCACAAACATTTGTATAATTGACGTTGCGTCCTACAACGAAGGTCGTAACGGGATCAGGATGTCTTCTCAGCATCAGCTGATTCGCGACATGCCCCATCTTCTCGATTTCATCGGATTCAAAAAGTACGACGCATTCTTCCAAGCTAATGCGTTCGCCTCTCAGCGCTTTATCTAAAATATAGTCAATCGTTGCCATTACGCAACACCTCCTAATTAACCGTTCATTTACAAGCTACAATTTCATCCTAACATAATTCCAACTCGACCGACACCCCTGTGAATGTGGCAATTAAGCGAACGCGTCCTCAGCAAAAAAGGAGTACAGCTGCCCTTAAACAGGAAGCTGTACTCCAACCAATATTCACTATGCCCGCAATGCTGCATCCAGATCGGCAATGAGGTCCTCTACATCTTCAAGGCCAACAGAATAGCGGAGAGTGCCATCTGTAATTCCGCGTTGAAGGCGTACTTCCCGCGGCATCGCGGCATGCGACATCATCGCAGGATAAGACAGGATGCTCTCTACCGCGCCAAGGCTGACGGCTACGAGCGGAAGCTCAACCCGGTTCAGCAGCGCTTTAGCAAGGTCGCCGCTACCAACGTCGAACGAGACAACCGCGCCATACCCTGCCGATTGACGCTCATGAATTTCACGTCCCGGATGATCAGGCAGACCCGGATAATAGACACGTTCAACATTCGGATGGCCCGACAGCCATTCCGCAAGTCTGCGTGCGCTCCGTTCGCTTTGCTCCATCCGAGCTTGCAGCGTCTTCATGCCGCGCATCAGCAGCCAGCACTCGTGTGCGCTCAATACCGCGCCGAGACCGTTTTGCAGCGCATAAAGCCTTTTGCCCAGCGCTTCATCCTTCGTTACGGCAAGACCAGCCAGCACATCGCTATGGCCGCTTAGAAACTTTGTCGCGCTGTGCAGCACGATATCAATGCCGAGCTCCAGCGGACGCTGATGATACGGTGTCATGAACGTATTGTCGAGAAGCGACAGCAGGCCATTCTCCTTAGCCCAATCAGCCAGCAGCTTGATGTCGGTAATTTTCAGCGTTGGATTGGAAGGCGTCTCAATAAATATCGCTTTCGTATTTGGCTTGATTGCAGCTTTCACCGCTTCAAAATCCGTCATATCGACAAAAGTCGTTTCAATGCCAAGACGGTTCAGTACCGTCGTCAGGAAGCGGTACGTTCCGCCGTATACATCCTCCGTCACAATGAGGTGATCGCCAGCCGAGAACAACAGGAAGGTCGTCGAAATCGCGGCCATGCCCGATGCGAATGCGAATCCGCGCGTTCCGCCCTCCAGCAGCGCGATGTAATTCTCTAGCGCTTCGCGGGTCGGATTGCCGGAACGGCTGTAATCATGATGCGGCGGATTGAACACATCGTGATGATGGAAAGTTGAGGCTTGAAAAATCGGCGTGCTCGAAGCGCCTGTCTGCTCGTCGATTTCAGCGCCGAAGTGAAGCAGCTTTGTCGAAAAGCTGCGGCTTGCGATTTTATCCGGGTTGTTTCTGTCTGCCATCCTGCTATTCCTCCCCAATTTCCTGTTTCGCTGCGGCTAGTGCTTGTTCCAAATCGCCGATCAGATCGTCTACATGCTCGATACCGACAGAGAAACGCAGTAAGCGATCGTCAACTCCGATTTTGCGGCGGATTTCTTCCGGAATGTCTGCATGCGTCTGTACAGCCGGATAAGTCATCAGCGACTCTACGCCGCCCAGGCTTTCAGCGAAAGCAATCAGCTTAACGTGACGCAAAATCGGTTCCACATAACGGGCATCCTTCAAGCGGAAGGAGAAAATGCCGGTGTTGCCGGAGGATTGCTTGCTCTGAATATCATAGTTCGGATGATGCGGCAGTGCCGGATAATAGACTTCTTCCACTGCAGGATGAGTCTGCAAATATTCCGAAATTTTCGTTGCATTATATTGATGGCGCTCCATGCGCAAAGCGAGTGTCTTCATGCCGCGCATCAGCAGCCACGAATCTTGCGGCCCCAGAACGGCGCCAATCGAATTATGAAGAAAAGCCATTTGTTCGGACAGTTCTTTGCCCTTAGTCACAATCAGTCCGGCCAGCACGTCATTATGGCCGCCCAAATATTTGGTCGCGCTATGAATGACGATGTCCGCCCCAAGCTCAATTGGACGCTGGAAGAAAGGTGTCAGCAGCGTGTTGTCGACAATCGTCAGCAGCCCTTTCGCTTTTGCCCATGACGCTACACGCTCGATGTCAGTAATCATCATCAGCGGATTCGTTGGCGTCTCAATTAGAACAGCTTTCGTATTCGGCTGATAAAGCTCGTTAATTCCATCCAGATCATTCGTGTCTACATAAGAGGCTGTTACGCCAAATCTCGACATGATCCTCTCCAGCAGACGGTATGTACCGCCATAAAGATCAAGGGAAACGATAAGGTGGTCGCCTTGGCTGAACAGCGCAAAAATCGTTTGCAGCGCTGCCATGCCGGAGCTACAGGCAAAGCCTGCATCTCCGGATTCGAGCTTAGCCGCCGCTTCTTCCAGTACGGAACGCGTCGGGCTTTTTGTACGGGCATAGTCAAAACCGGTGCTTTGTCCGAGCTGCGGATGACGGAAAGCTGTGGATTGGTATATGGGGAAGCTTACTGCTCCCGTAACTGGCTCCTTAATGGAACCGATCTGCGCCAAATGACTTTCGATTTTCATAATTCGATACGCTCCTTCGTCTCTCTTATATGCCCGCGCCTAATTCATAAGGCGTTTGCTGGTATACATAATAGTTGAGCCAGTTCGAGTAAAGCAGGTTGGCATGCGCGCGCCATGTCGAAAGCGGAAGACGCTCCGGGTTATCACCCGGGAAATAGTTCTTCGGCACATCAATAGCCAGTCCTTTCGCCTTATCGCGGTCATACTCGAATTTCAGCGAAAGCGGGTCATATTCCGAATGGCCGCTGACAAAAATTTGCCTGCCATCCTTAGAAGCTACAATATAGACGCCGGATTCTTCCGATTCCGACAAAATTTCCAGCTCCTCGATTTTCTCGATATCCTCCCGCCGGACTTCGGTGTGGCGTGATTGCGGAACGAAGAACATTTCATCGAAGCCGCGAAGCAGGTTGATATTCCGCTTCTCGATCGTGTGCGGAAACACGCCGAAAATTTTATCATCAAGCTCATATTTCGGAACGCCGTAATGATGGTAGAGTCCAGCCTGCGAGGCCCAACAGATATGGAAGGTCGAAGTGACATGCCTTTTGCTCCATTCCATGATGTCCTTCAGCTCTTCCCAGTAGTTCACGTCTTCGAAATTCAAATGCTCTACCGGCGCGCCGGTTATGATCATCCCGTCATAATACTCATGAGAAATTTCGTCGAAGGTTTTGTAAAAGGACTCCAGATGCTCCGCCGAGGTGTTTTTCGACGTATGCGTCTTCGGATGGAGCAATACCGCCTCCACTTGCAGCGGCGTGTTGCCGATCAGGCGCAGAAGCTGCGTCTCGGTCGTTTCTTTGGTCGGCATCAGATTCAGAATAACAATCCGCAATGGACGGATGTCTTGATGGTAGGCAGTGCTTTCGTCCATCACAAAAATGTTCTCGTTGTTTAATACTTCTTTCGCTGGTAAATGATCTGGCACTTTAATCGGCATACGATTCACTCCTTTTAACTCAGTCTGGGTATATAAAGCGCAAAAAGACCCTTTCTGCAGTGAGAAAAGGTCGTACGCTCAAGAAATAAAGCTTCCGCCTCTCTCATCTCTCAGAAACCTGTAACCATTGGTCTCCGCAAGAATTAGCACCGTGCTTACGCCGGTTGCCGGGCTTCATCGGGCTAGTCCCTCCGCCTGCTCTTGATAAGAAAGTTGATCTATTTGGTTATGCACTTCAATTCCAGTTCTTATTATTAACTTTAATGGATTCCGGCATTCGCGTCAAGAAGGATTGTAGCATAAGCTATAGCAAATAAAAGCCTCTTTTTCTTCTTGAATGTAAATGCACAGCAGGAGTATACTAGACAAGGATTGCGGATTATACCCGATTCTAGACGAATTAGCAAAGGAGTGCATACGGACATGGAAGGCGACCGACCTAAGCCTGACAACAATCGAATACGGTATCTGCCGAATCGAAAGCTAACTTGGGCTTTACGGTGTCTTACGTAATCGTCCCGAAAGCACTTTTCATCCGGCAGTTCTCCGTTAATGAAGAGAGGAGATGCAAGGGATGAAAATTCGTCTCGTACATGATGGAGTATTTACTCCTGTAGAGGATATTAATGAAACGCTGCTTCCCGCAGCAAAAGGCTTCTATTGGATAGACGCCGACGTAGAGGATCTGGCTGTCCTGCAGCCGTTGTTCGGCATGCATGATCTGGCCGTAGAGGACTGCTTGAGTGAAGAAGAGCAGCGTCCAAAAATTGAAATTTATGAAAATCATTATTTTATCGTAATTAACAGCATCCGGTTTGATGATGAAGAAATCTTCCTCCGGGCATTGAATATTTTTCTCGGACGCCATTATATCATAACGGTAACGAAGCAAAAAATTAATGAGCTCCGCTCCTTAAAGCCTGTCTTGTGGGAGCAGGAGGTTAGCCGTCCCGATTACTTCCTGTATCATCTGGTCGACATCGTCGTCGATAACTATTTCCTTGTCGGCGACCGGATCGATACCCGGATTGAAACGCTGGAAGAAGACATTCTGATGCATACGAAAAAATCGCATCTGAATGAAATTATCGGCTTGCGCGGCGAAATTTTATGGCTCAAAAAAGTGCTTGGTCCGCAAAAGGACGTAATCGCCACTTTAAATAAGAAGGATTTAAAGCTGATCGACGACCAGCTGCAAAAATATTTTAGCGATATTTATGAAAATGCGGTCAAAATCGCCGAGTCCTTCGACACGTACCGCGAGCTCATGGGCAACTTGCGCGAGGCTTATCAATCCAGCATCTCGGCCAGAGCGAATGAAATCATGCGCGTCTTTACCGCGATGACGACGATCTTCATGCCCTTGACGTTCATTACCGGCATTTACGGGATGAACTTCGATTTCATTCCCGGCCTGCATTTGCGCGGGGGCTCGTATATTTTGCTCGGCATTATGATGCTGCTGGGCTTTGGCATGTTCTATATTTTCCGCAAGAAAAATTGGCTGTAAGCGGCTTAGGCGGGCCTCTGCTCTGTGTTCATCACGAGCGGGCGGGCGGACGACCAGACAACGGGGCCTTCAAAATGCAAATCTGCAGTTTGTTTAGCCGATAATGGTCATTTTCACAGCTCAAAATGTAAAAGTGCAGTTTGTTTGGTCCATTTCGCCTCTTTTCGGCGGTTTTGGGACCGTCAAACTGCATTTTTGCATTTGAAACGCTATTATTGATGATTTCCCCCAATTTAAACTGCACTTTTGCAGTTTGGCAGTTTGGCAGCGTGTGGAGGATAAATGTGCATTCGTAGCAGATCAATTTGGAGTAAGACGGGGTTCGTGGTGACCTTTATTGGTAATACAGCACCAGCCGAATGAATTATTTAAGGCTAACGAAGCTGGCTGGCTGTTGGTCGGATAAGGTTAGCGTGATTCAAACCAAAGAAAAAAGCACGAAGGCCGCAGTACCGTGGACATTCGTGCTTTTTTTACTATTAGTCTTCCTCGAAGAGGTTGGTCGACAAGTAGCGCTCGCCCGTATCCGGGAGCAGAACGACGATCATTTTACCCTTGTTCTCCGGGCGCTGAGCCAGCTCTGTTGCCGCTTTAACAGCAGCTCCGGAGGAGATGCCGACGAGCAGTCCTTCTTCCTTCGCCAAACGGCGTGCAGTCAGAATCGCATCCTCGTTCTTCACGGTAATAATCTCGTCCACCACATCGCCATTGAAGTTGCCTGGCACAAAGCCGGCTCCAATACCTTGGATCTGGTGAACGCCGCGCGTGCCGCCCGATAGAACCGGAGAGCTGTGCGGCTCAACCGCCACGATTTGCACCGATGGCTTGAGCTCCTTCAATCGGCCGCCAACACCGGAGATCGTACCGCCCGTGCCTACGCCGCCGACAAAAATATCAACCGCGCCATCTGTATCCTTCCAGATCTCCTCAGCGGTCGTCTTTTTGTGAATGGCCGGATTCGCCGGATTTTCGAATTGCTGCGGGATGAACGCATTCGGAATTTCCTTAGCAAGCTCTTCCGCTTTCTTGATTGCACCCATCATGCCTTCCGAAGCTGGAGTGAGCACAAGCTCGGCTCCCAGAGCTTTAAGAAGCTTTCTCCGCTCCGCGCTAAACGATTCCGGAAGTATAATGATCAGCCGGTAACCAAGCGCCGCCGCTGCAAACGCAAGACCAATGCCGGTGTTGCCGCTAGTCGGCTCGATAATAACGGAGCCCGGCTTCAAAACGCCGCGTTCCTCCGCGTCCTTGATCATCGCGAAGCCAATCCGGTCCTTCACGCTGCCGGCAGGATTATAATATTCAAGCTTCGCCACGATCGAAGCTCCAGTCTGTTCCCGCTTCGTATAATTGGCCAGCTCTAGCAATGGTGTGTTGCCGATTAGCTCTGTCAAATTGCCATAAATATTCGCCATTGTAGCACCCGTACCTTTCAACAATTAGTAACCGTATAATCTTTATCGGTATCCGTCCATTATACCATCTTGGGACGGCTTACCCAAATGGAAACGCCATTTTTTTGCTGTATGCCGCCAATTCCATTATAATAAATATAGTCAATGTCAAAGCGCATATCTTCCAAAGGGGGGATTGAGATGAATATCAGCCAGCTTGAGACGCTCCTCACAATATCCAAAACGATGAGCTTCCGCAAGGCGGGAGAATTACTGAACCTGACGCAGCCCGCCGTGTCCGCACAGATCCGAACGCTGGAGGACGAATTCAAAACGGTTTTAATCGATCGCAACCAGCCCGTCACCTTAACGGATCATGGACAAGTATTCCTCGAACATGCGGAACGCATTCTATCGATTGTAGAGGAACTGAAGCAAAAGCTGTCAGATCTAAGCTCTACCCCGCAAGGGCATATACTAATCGGAACGACCTCTTCGATTGCCATTCAGCTTTTGCCCAGGGTACTGTCTTATTTCCAGAACCAGTTTCCGCTTATTAAAACAACGATTCATACCATGCCCTCTTCACAGGTAATGACTAGCGTCGAGAACGGCAGCGTCGATATTGGCATTACATACTTGACGGACAAACCGCCGCATGTTGATTCTTCCACCCTTTACTTCGATACCTTCGAACTGGTTGTATCGCCAGCACATCCCTTGAGCCATCTCACGCATACGAAGTTTGAAACGCTCAAAGATATCCCGTTTATTATGTTGGCTCCAGATACGCTTGGCCGCCGGTTTTTGGATCGTATCTTCCGTAAGTACAACATCCAGCCGAACATCGTCATGGAGCTGTCAAGCAGCGAAGAAATTAAACGAATGGTTGAGATCAATCTTGGCGCAGCCGTCGTATCCAAGCTTTCGATTGCCAATGAATTAAAGCGGGGCTCTCTCCGCATGATTAAAGTAACGGAACTCGAGATCACCCATCCGGTAGGCGTTGTCTATAAATCCGGCAAATATTTAAATACCGCGATGCAGCAGTTTTTAAGCGATTTGAAGGGCATGCCGGAGCATCAATTTATTAGCAGCGAATAATACATTTTTATGATTGCGCAGAGTTGGCTTTTCCATTTCCCGCTATTGCCGGAGGAGGTTCCACCCTATGAAATTTGACTTACACACGCATAATGAACGTTGCGGCCATGCGGTCGGAACGATCGAAGACTATGTAACAGCTGCCATCGAGGCAGGACTGCAAGTGATCGGCATTTCTGACCACTCGCCTTTTTTCGCCCATGAAGACGACCAGCCGTTTCCCGGCATTGCGATGGCGCGCAGCGAATTTGCCAACTACATTGAAGAAATTCAACGTTTGAAGGTGCAGTATAAGGACCGTATTGAGGTACTGCTCGGCATGGAGTCGGACTTCTTCCCGGAATATATCGATATTTACCGCAAGGCATATTCAGAAATTCCGTTCGATTATATTATCGGGTCCGTGCATCAGGTTAGCGGAGTGAGCATTTTCAACCGCAATCGCTGGAAAAATCTATCGGAGAAACGCCATATTGAGGAAAAGCAGCTGTATTACGATCTGATCCGGCAATCCGCACGCACGGGACTGTTTCAAGTGTTAGGCCATATTGATGCGATGAAAGGCTACTATCCGCAATTTTCCGAAATTCCTGCCCACGCAGACATCGACGAGACATTGCGGGTCATTGCAGATGAGGATGTTTCTATCGAGATTAACACCTCTGGCAGCACCAAAGATGTTGGCGGCTGGTATCCTTCGAATGAAATTTTGGAACGGGCGCTTCATTTTGGAGTGAATGTAACGTTCGGATCCGATGCGCACATTCCTGGACGGGTTGGCGATGAATGGGAGCTCGTACAGAAGCGCTTGAAGGAGATTGGCTTTAAACAATGGGTCTTTTACCGGAGAAAACAAAAAATTATCGTTCCAATATAAGTAATGAATATCTAGAGGGCTCTGCCGACCCGATTACGGGAAACAGCAGGGCCTTTTTATTCAGATTTGGGCAAAAAAAGTGGACCCGCGCGATCGCAGGTCCTAAAGGATATATTAAAAGGGGGTCTTGTTTATTATAATAGCCCATTAATATGTACACACCGTAACAGTACTATTTCATTTGTGTAACAAATTTTGATCTTTTGTGACTTCGGAGGTTGGTTGACGATGATGTGGCTGGCAATTGCCATCGGCAGTGCCGTTCTCTTTGGCTTGGCCGGCTGGTGGATGAAAGTAAGCCAGATGCGCGGCGGAAATGCCAATGTTCTGCTGCTAGGTCTTTATATATCGGGAACTGCGGGCTTTGGCATTCATGCCGCCATGGAAGGAACGCTTGGACTGCTCGCCGATTACCGGATATGGATTGCGGGCATCATTATCGGTGCCGGCTCGGCCATCGGAAATGCCGTATTTATGAAGGCGCTGGAGTATGGCCCGGCCAGCCTGACCTCCCCATTGACCAATCTGAATATTGTTCTGGTCGTCGCCTTGGGAACATTCGCATACGGCGAACGGATTCATTGGAATGAAGCAGTTGGCATTGCCCTGCTCCTGCTGGCTGTAGCGATGATTTCCTATAAGAAAAACAATTCACGTTCAACTATCGAGAAACGCTGGTTCATTCTCGTTGGTGCTGCAATCATTCTGTTCGCCTTCCGCAACGGCGGCCTGAAAATAACAGAAGAGCTCGGGCTGCCAAGCGCACCAGTGTTATTTATCGGATATGCCCTGTCTCTGCTCTGGTTTATTCGTCCGCTGCTTCACTCTCGCGCAGACAAGCTAGCTGTGGCAACCGGAATGAAGCTTGGGCTGCTGGCCGGGATATTCTCTTACGGCGGACTGCAATTGTACGCTATTGCTCTTGCCACAGGACCCGCCAATCTGGCAGCCCCCATCTTTGCAACCAATAGCTTAGTCGTCGCGTTAGGCGCCATTATGGTATACAAGGAAAGGTTAAATGCGGTTCAATGGGCTGCCTTTGCCTGCATGATTGCTGGGCTTGCCATTATTCGCCTCTAAAATAAACAGGAAAACAGCCTCCTGAGCCAGTTGCTGGCTCCAATGAATGCTGCTCAGTTAGAAGAAGCAGCGATTCATTGTACGGAGGCTGTTTTTTAATGGGGAATCAAGAAATCAAAGCATCAATCGAATAAGCACCTGCACCAGTGAACGCCACGCCTAACGCTATGGCCAGCAATACTAAATTGTATTCGTAGCCGTTCTGCGTCACCCACAGGCCGTTAGCGCCATGAACTTTAGCAATTGCGATCAGCATCGTAACGATAATAAGAGCTGCTCCAAGCCATGTTACAAAACCAGCTGCGAACAACAGGCCGCCGCCCAATTCGATAAGTCCCGCGGCAAGCGCCATTGGCACCCCAGGTTTCATGCCAATCGACTCCAGCCATCCTCCCGTACCTTTAAGTCCATATCCGCCAAACCAGCCAAACAGCTTCTGCGTTGCATGACCCACCATCAAAAGACCAATAACTACCCGAATAATTAATAACCCTGTGTCCAACATTTAAAATCTCACCCTTCAAATTTGTTTTGTTTTGTTGGACTAATAATATATTAAGTTACTTACTTAAGTCAAGTATATTAATAAAAAATATTTAAATTCACTTTATAAGGAATTCAACTTACTTTTCCTAAGTACATATGCTACAATAGGTATACAGAAAGCGGGGTGATCGAGTTGGATTATACAACAATGTGCCCAAGGTATGAGGCTGCGGTAGATGTATTAGGCAAGAAATGGACGGGCCTTATTATTCGGGTGCTTCTTGGCGGACCGAAGAGGTTCAAAGATATTAAAGGACAAATTGCTGATATGAGCGATAAAATGCTGACCGATCGCATGAAGGAGCTCGAGTCGCAAGGTATTGTTAAACGGACCGTTTTCCCGGAAATGCCGGTTCGGATCGAATATGAATTGACCGAAAAGGGACTTAAGCTTCAGCCGGTCATCGAATCGATTCAAGCCTGGGGAGAAGAATGGATGTAACGTAAAAGCCGCGCAAGCGGCTTTTTTGCATGGTAGGGTTTTATATTTTGGTTTACATTTTGGTTTATTCGAGGCGTGAGCTTTAGCGAGCCTGCTTCGCTGAAGAGCGAACCAAAGTTCGCTATACGAGAGCGAATGGTTCCCGGTACGCGTTACAGTGAACTAGACTTCGCTTTTCGAGAACCCAGCTTCTCCAACTGCGAAAATCTCTTCGCTAATGCTGGAGAGTCACGCAAATCCGCAGGTTTTGAGTAAAATCTGCGAACTAGCCTTCGCTAATTAGCGAAGGAGGCTCGCTCTTATTCTTGTCAGCCGATTCGCAACCCTCTCTTCCACCCATTCTCACGTTTTAGGTTAATCAGCCTGCACTTTTACGTTTTGATCTGTTAAGACATTGCTGTAGCGAACCAGCTTCGCTAAAGAACGAACCAAAGTTCGCTATATGAGAGTAAATCGCTACCGGTAGGCGCTACAACGAACTAAACTTCGTTTTTCGAGAACCTAGCTTCTCCAACTGCGAAAATCTCTTCGCTAATGCTGAAGAGTCACGCAAATCCGCAGGTTTTGAGTAAAATCTGCGAACTAGCCTTCGCTAATTAGCAAAGGAGGCTCGCTCTTATTCTTGTCGGCCGATTCG
>NZ_JBHVUY010000002.1:814055-842626 GCF_042883865.1 Paenibacillus sp. NPDC058174 | reverse complement strand
AGAGTCACGCAAATCCGCAGGTTTTGAGTAAAATCTGCGAACTAGCCTTCGCTAATTAGCAAAGGAGGCTCGCTCTTATTCTTGTCGGCCGATTCGGAACCCTCTGTTCCACCCTACTCTCGCGTTTTAGGCGGATCAGTCTGCACTTTTACTTTTTGATTAGATAAGGATTAGCTGCAGCGTACCTACTTCGCTAAAGAGCGAACCAAAGTTCGCTATACGAGAGCGAATAGCTCCCGGTAGGCGCTACAGCGAACTAAAATTCGTTTTTCGAGAACTCAGCTTCTCCAACTGCGAAAATCTCTTCGCTAATGCTGGAGAGTCACGCAAATTCGCAGGTTTTGAGTAAAATCTGCGAACCTCCCTTCGCTAATTAGCGAAGGAGGTTCGTTGTTGTTCTTGTCGGGAATTTCGTGCGAACTCCCCCCTCCCTTCCTCTCATCTCGCGCGTTTTAGGTTAATCAGCCTGCACTTTTACATTTTGATCTGCTAAGACTTAGCTGCAACGAACCCAATTCGCTGAAGAACGAACCAAAGTTCGTTATATGAAAGCGAATGGCTGCCGGTATGCGTTACAGCGAACTAAACTTCGCTTTTCGAGAACCCAGCTTCTCCAACTGCGAAAATCTCTTCGCTAATGCTGGAGAGCTACCCCAATCGCCAGGTTTTGAGTAAAATCTGCGAACCTCCCTTCGCTAATTAGCGAAGGAGGTTCGTTGTTGTTCATATTGGAGGCCTGTGCGAAAAATGGACAATTCGAGAAGGCTACAACCGATGAATGTGACTCTGTTAGATAATAAAGCTGAGGTACTCAACTGAATTGCACTCTAAAGCTAAGCGGAGCGGTTTGAGTTCAGGCGGACTTTTCGCAGGTTCTATCCAATTGTCATCGGACAGCGATGAATAATTGGAAGCAAGAACGGCCGCATGAACCAAAACGCGCAGCGACGCTTGGGCTTTGCCAACGTGCACTGCAGCTCTAAAGCTCAGCGGAGCGTTTTGAGTTCAGGCAGACTTTTCGCAGGTTCTATCCAATCGTCTCATCGAGTAGCGATGAGTAATTGGAATCAAGAACGGCCGCATGAACTCAAACGCGCAGCGAAGCTCTGCCTAGCGTGACCTAGCGTGCCATCGCGCAGCAAAAAGCCCTCCGCTTCATTACAAAGCGGAGGGCTCTTTCAACGTCAGCTCAGCCGACTACATGCCAAGCCATTTTTTGAACAAATGCTTCGTCGTATCTTTGTTGATTGCAGCGATCGACGTCGTAAGCGGAATGCCTTTCGGGCACGAGCGCACGCAGTTTTGCGAGTTGCCGCAGCCTTCGATGCCGCCGTCTTCCATCAACGCGTCCAGACGCTCTTCCTTGTTCATTTCGCCCGTAGGGTGAACGTTGAACAGACGAACTTGGGAGATCGCTTGCGGACCGATGAAGCTGTTGCGGTCGTTGACGTTCGGGCAAGACTCCATGCAGACGCCGCAAGTCATACATTTCGAAAGTTCGTAAGCCCATTGACGCTTCGATTCAGCCAGACGCGGTCCAGGACCAAGATCATAAGTGCCGTCAATTGGAATCCACGCTTTAACGCGTTTGAGCGCGTTAAACATCCGCTCGCGGTTAATGACAAGGTCACGGACAACCGGGAACGTACGCATTGGCTCCAGGCGAACCGGCTGCTCCAGCTGGTCGATCAGCGCGCTGCACGCTTGACGCGGCTTGCCGTTGATTACCATGGAACAAGCGCCGCAAACTTCCTCTAGACAGTTCGATTCCCAGCATACCGGAGCGGTGCCTTTGCCTTCCGCTGTTTTCGGATTACGCTGAATTTCCATCAGACCGCTAATTACGTTCATATTCGCACGATAAGGAATTTCGAATTCTTCCTTGTAAGGAGCAGAATCCGGCGTATCTTGACGGGTAATGATGAACTTAATTGTTTTTGTTGCTGTTGCTTCTGCCATCGTCGATTTCTCCTTTCTTGCCAAGCTTAGTGTTTGTTCGATGTATAGTCGCGTTTACGCGGCGCAATCAGCGATACGTCAACGTCTTCATAAGAGATTTGCGGGCCTTCCGGCGTCCAAGTCGCTTTCGTCGTTTTCAGGAAATCTTCGTCGTTACGATTCGGGAATTCCGGCTTGTAGTGCGCGCCGCGGCTTTCGTTGCGGAGCAACGCGCCAAGCGTCATCGCTTCAGCCAACTCAAGCATGTTCCACAACTGGCGTGTGAACGACAGGCTGGAGTTGTTCCACTGTGCAACGTCGTTAATATTGATTTTCTTATAACGCTGCTTCAGCTCTTTAATTTTGCCGATAGTCGCTTCCAGCTTATCGTTGAAACGAACGACCGTCATGTTGTTCGTCATCCACTCGCCAAGCTCTTTCTGAATGACATAAGCATTTTCGTTGCCGTCCAGACCGCGGATCATGCTGATTTTATCAACTTGGCGTTTTTTCTCACGATCGAATACGGAAGAAGAAATATCGTCGGCCGATTTTTTGAGACCTTTGATATACTCAACCGCTTTTGGACCGGAGACCATACCGCCGTAGATCGCGGAAAGCAGCGAGTTCGCGCCCAGACGGTTCGCGCCGTGGTATTGATAATCGCATTCGCCGGCTGCGAACAGACCTGGAATGTTTGTCATTTGGTTGTAGTCTACCCACAGTCCGCCCATCGAATAGTGAACGGCAGGGAAGATTTTCATTGGAAGCTTCCGCGGGTCGTCGCCCGTGAACTTCTCGTAAATTTCGATAATGCCGCCGAGCTTAACGTCCAGCTCCTTCGGATCTTTATGCGACAGATCGAGGTAAACCATGTTCTCGCCGTTGATGCCAAGCTTCTCGTCGACGCAGACGCTGAAGATTTCCCGAGTCGCGATATCACGCGGAACCAGGTTGCCGTAAGCCGGATATTTTTCCTCCAGGAAGTACCATGGCTTGCCGTCTTTGTATGTCCATACGCGTCCGCCTTCGCCGCGGGCCGATTCGGACATCAAGCGGTTTTTGTCGTCGCCTGGAATCGCTGTCGGGTGAATTTGAATAAACTCGCCGTTCGCATAGTGAACGCCTTGCTGATAGATTGCGCTTGCCGCCGTACCCGTATTAATAACCGAGTTCGTCGTTTTGCCGAAAATAATGCCAGGGCCGCCGGAAGCCATAATAACAGCATCGCCAGCAAAGGTGTGTACTTCCATCGACCGCAGATCCTGCGCCGAAATGCCGCGGCATACGCCGTCGTCATCAATAACCGCGCCGAGGAATTCCCAGTGCTCGTATTTCGTTACGAGACCGGCAGCTTCCCAGCGGCGGACTTGCTCGTCCAAAGCGTACAGCAGCTGTTGGCCGGTTGTCGCGCCTGCAAATGCCGTACGGTGGTATTGCGTACCGCCGAAGCGGCGGAAGTCAAGCAGACCCTCTGGTGTACGGCTGAACATAACGCCCATCCGGTCCATCAAGTGAATAATGCCAGGTGCAGCTTCGCACATTGCTTTTACCGGAGGCTGGTTCGCAAGGAAGTCGCCGCCGTATACCGTATCGTCAAAGTGCTCCCAAGGCGAGTCGCCCTCGCCCTTCGTATTAACGGCACCGTTAATACCGCCTTGCGCGCAGACGGAGTGGGAACGCTTTACAGGGACGATCGAGAACAGATCGACATGCACGCCCGCTTCCGCTGCTTTAATCGTAGCCATAAGACCAGCAAGGCCTCCGCCTACGACGATAACTTTATTTTTAGCCATAACGCATCGCTCCTTGTCTTCAAACTATCCGATATTCGTCCATGCCAAAGCGGCACTAGCCGTTTCTTTGAACTCATCGCCTGTGAAAGCAACGAGGGAAAGAATGAACAGCGCGGACACGAGTACAAATACAACCATGCAAATATAAGAAGAAACTTTTTGCGCACGCGGAGAAATCGTAATGCCCCAGCTGATCAGGAACGCCCACAAGCCGTTGCTGAAATGGAACACTGCTGCCAATACGCCAACAACGTACATCACGAAAAACGTAGGATTTGTAGCAATTTGGTGCATCGTGGAGCCCAGCTCCTCATGCGTCACATTGCCGATGTAAACTTGAAAACGAGTCTGATAGACGTGCCAAAATACGAAAATGAACGTAATCACCCCGGTAATACGCTGCACGGTGAACGCCCAGTTCCGGCTGTACGAATATTGCCCCGAGTTCAGGTTGGACTGATAGGCCATATACAAACCATAAATACCGTGGAACAAAATCGGAAGGTAGATGCCAAAAATCTCAAGCACCGGAACAATCGGCAGGCTGTTAATGAAATGCACGCCGTTAGCGAACCCTTCCGGTCCGCGCTCAAACGCTTGGTAGTTGGTCAAGGCATGCACAAGAATAAAGCCCCCGAGCGGAATCACCCCGAGCAGCGAGTGCAGCTTGCGCCAGTAATACGAATTTCCTTTCATTTCATAGTTCTCCTTTCTAGACTGAAAATGCTCACTGTCTTTGAACAAACCATCCTACATTTTACCCCCGGTCGGAATAGCCGTCAACAAAAGTTGACACGGATTAGTCACACTTTCCATCCTACTCCTTTTCGTCTTATAATGGAATTGCATATTTTTTATAATTTATAATAACAAATAAGCATAAGGACGTTTTTCCGTCCATCCGGTTTGGAGGCGTTTTCTACTATGATTGAAGAGTTGGACATGTTTGCCGCCATTGTCGAGCATAAGAGCATGAACAAAGCGGCGGCTGTTCTCAATCTTTCACAGCCCGCGCTTTCCCGCAAGCTGGCCAAGCTCGAGGAGGATTTGGGCGCACAATTGTTCCGGCGGATCGGCAAACGGCTGGAGCTTACGAGAATCGGACAGCTCACCTACGAATACGCGCTGGAGCTTCGCCACTCGCACAAGCGGTTTTTGGAGACGGTGTCGGAATATGCGAGCGCAGGACGCACTTCCATTACGATAGGGGCCAGCCTGACAACGCTGCAGACGACACTGCCTGATTTCATCAAAGCGCTGAACGCCAGCCATCCCGAATTCGACATTAAGGCGATCACGGGCAAGACGCATGAAATCGTCACCCAGGTTCGCGAAAATAAAGCCGATATTGCGATCGTCGCCTCCCGCATCGAAGACGCGCAGCTGCACTGCGTGCCGCTGTTCGACGACCATCTCATGCTCGTCCTGCCGACCAGCATTGCCATCACAGGCAAGGAGCAGCTTGGCATCGATGATCTGAACGGCTTGCCGATGATACTGTTCTCAAGAGGCACCTGGTACCGGATGCTGACCGACGAGGTGTTCGCCAAACATAACTTGCAGCCCGATGTCCGGATGGAGATCGACTCCTTCGAAGCCATCCTGCGCCTGCTTCATACCTGCCGCGCTGCTACGCTGCTGCCCCACTCTTACTTGCGCAAGCAGCTGCTGGAGGACAACGAGCTTTCCGTCGTCTCCATACAAGAGCTGGAGCAGACGAAACGCACAACCTGTCTTATTCACGCTGACCCGGCCGGGCTCCATCCCGCCGTCCGTCTATGGATCGAAGAATTATCCGCCATTAACTGACTATGTAAGCCAAAGCGCAGCAAAGGACAGCGGCCCATAGCGCCACTGTCCTTATCATCACCTGATTACCGATACTTCAAACTGCTCAATCTGATCATTTGTCCCGATGACGACCATGATGTCACGCTCATTCAGCACGTCTGCCGCTGTGGGCGCAATAATAACGCCGCCCTGAGGCTTGTTGATCGCCACGATGCTGCAGCCGAACCGGGCACGCGGATTAAGCTCGCTGAGCGATTTGCCGTTCAGCTCCCTTGGAACGACAAGCTCGGCAATCGTATAGTCCTTCGACAACTCGATATAATCAAGCAGGTTCGGCGATACGAGCTGATGCGCTACACGAATGCCCATATCACGCTCCGGATAGATAACCCGGTCAACGCCCAGCTTCTCCAGCACCCGCCCGTGAAGCTCGCTCATCGCCTTGGCGACAACCTTCTTCACGCCTAGATCCTTCAATAATATCGTTGTCAGGATGCTAGCCTGAATATCATCGCCGATCGCGACTACGCCGCAGTCAAAGTTGCGTGCGCCCAGCGAGCGAAGCGCCTCTTCATCTGTACAATCTGCAGACACGGCATGCGTCAGCACGTCGCACATTTCCTGTACGGCCTCTTCGTCCTTATCGATGCCGAGCACCTCATGGCCAAGCTGAATCAGCTCTCTCCCCAAGCTGGATCCGAACCTGCCAAGACCGACGATGACAAACTGCTTGTTCTTCATTTCTTAATTATCCCCATTCTCTATCCAATAGTAATTTTACCTTCGGGATACCGATACAGCTCTTTTTCTGTTTTTGGTCCCAGCGCATAAGCAAGTGTCAAAGGCCCCAGTCTGCCTGCAAACATCGTCAGCGCAATGACTACTCTGCCGAAGTCCGACAGATCTGGTGTCAAACCCGCCGTTAATCCAACTGTACCGAACGCGGAGGTCGTTTCGAACAATATTAGGATGAACTGATGATCCTCCGTCGTCGTCAGCAGCATCGTAACCCCAATGACGAGCGCCAGCGACAGCATCGTTATCGTCAGCGCTTTGAAAATCCGGTCTTTGCCCAGCCGGTAACGGAACATGACAATATCCTCACGGCCGCGGCCCATTGCCACTACAGCGCCTATCAGCGTCGCGAAGGTGGTCGTCTTAATCCCGCCGCCCGTTGAGCCCGGCGAAGCGCCGATGAACATCAGAATGACGGTGAAGAACAAGGTTGCCTGATGCAAAGAGGAGTAATCTAGCGTATTTGTGCCTGCCGTTCTCGGCGTAATGGACTGGAAGAAAGAAGCCAGCACCTTTTCGCCCCAATTCAGGGAACCCAATGTCTTCGTATTCGAGAACTCAAAGATGAAAATAACGATTGCGCCAACTAGGATCAACGTCCCGGTCATCGAAAGCACGACTTTGCTGTGCATCGACAGCCGTTTGTTTTTCTTTATTTCAAGCAGGTCGGATATGACGATAAAGCCGAGGCCGCCAAGCACGATCAGCAGCATCGATGTAATATTGACCAGAGGATCGCCGACATAGGCAGTTAAACCCCGGAAATGACCGAAAATATCAAATCCTGCGTTGTTGAAAAAGGATACGGCATGAAACAGGCCGAAGTACGCTGCTTTTCCAAGCGGCATATCGAAGGAAAAACGGATGGTGAACAGCAGCGCGCCAACTACTTCGATCGATAAGGAGTAAATAAACACTTTTCGGATCAGCCTAACAATGCCCTCCATGCTCGACTGATTCATCGCTTCCTGAAGAACGAGACGTTCCTTCAGTGAGATTCGTTTACGGAGTACAAGCGCGAACAGAGTGCCCATCGTCATAAAGCCAAGGCCGCCGACTTGAATTAAAAGCAATATAATAAGCTGGCCTGCCGTAGAGAAATAGGTGCCGGTATCGACAACCGCCAGTCCCGTTACGCAGGTCGCAGACGTTGCTGTAAATAAGGCATCAAGAAATCTTAGCCGCGTTCCATCAGCCGAAGCAAACGGCATGCTAAGCAGAATAGCGCCAATAAAGATAATAGCCGCAAAGCCGGATACGAGTATGCGCGGCGGTGACCATTTGCGAACATCGATAAATTTCAACATGACACGCATCCCTTACCCGTTTTTTGAGCATAAAAAAAAGCACCGGAAACCCAATGCTGCTGCGATGAGTCCTGTTCCATACAGCCTGCGAGGTTAGCTGACGGATTCGGGCCTGGAAAGGCGGCCCTATTCAGCAAAGCATGCTGCGGCCCTGCTGGCCGTAGACAAACTTCACCGAAATTCACCCCATGCTGCTCGGAAATAATACGTACCGGCAACGATATGGTTCCCCCGTTTTCTTGCGGAAATTCGGCTGATCTATTCAATTAACAATGATACCGATTATAAGCCTATTTCAACTGCAATACAAAACAAGCAATGTGCATAAAATAAGCTCAATTCATTCAAATTCAGCCAATGGGCAGCTCTGGCATATGCCGGGCTTCTCGCCGCTCGTTATTTCTCCCTTTTACAGGCCGCTGGTCAAAGTTCAATATTTTACATGGTCTTTTTCCGCTGAATTGGCATTGGATAAAATAGGGAGTCCTATGGTATTGTTACTTTATCTGTTTTCCGCCGTACTATGGCCTATATTGATACCAAAACGAGGTGAATCATGGTTAATTCTATTGCCCCTGGCGACTGGAAACGATTTATGTGGGCCGCCGTTATTGGCGCCGTTATTTTCGTTCTGGCTCAGATCCTTCCGGCTCAAGGCAGCAGCTCCATGGAAGAAGAATCGATCGCATCGGTCAAAGCGAGCAAAAGCAAAGCAGAGCAGCAGGCGCTGCAATTCGCCAAGGAGAAGTTCCGCGTGGAACCGGTCGAAGCGCATACGATTTATCAGACAGACAGTCTGGCTGCAGGTTATTTCTCCAAGCAGAAATTAACCACCAAATTTGATAAAACGTACGGCAGCGATTTTCCTTACGATACGTTCCGGGTTCAGCTGAAAATGAACGACGGCACTAACGCCTTTGTGTATGTACATATGACGACAGGCAAGATTGTCGGCTGGAACTGGAAGGGCGGAGTGCCATTCCCTGAAGATGAAAGCCTCGTCCTCAAAGCTACGCAAGCGGCAATGGACGCAGGCTTCCGCGAAGAGGAACTGGCGGAAACGAGCACGTCTCCGAAAGGGGAAGTCGTCTTTTATCCGAAGGGGTACAAGCTCGGGGAGGCCGATCTGAGAGTTACAGTCGGAGTTGCAAGCGGCTCTGACGGAAAGCCGGTCATTAACCGTTATAAGGCTGTCTTTACAGCGCCTGCAGATTATGTATCCAATGTCGACAAGCAAAAAGGCATCGCTAACGTCTTATCGGTTGTCAGCTTGCTTTACATGGCGCTGATGACGCTCGTGCTGGCCATTATTTATGCCGTGCTCTACCGTCGTCATACGACGTTCAAACGCGGACTGTTTATCAGTGCATTATTTACGATCTTCTACATTTACAGCAACCTGGATATGATGGATGGCGTTATGGCGCAATCCGGTGAAGAAATCATGACGGCTCAAGGAAAACTCGTCATGCAGATTATATCGGCCGTCATGCTCGTTCCCGTAGCGCTGGCCGTCTACTTCTCGCTAGTTGCCGGCGACGGCATGTGGCGCTCCAACAAACGCCCGCTATGGCCGGGATTCCGAGAACGAGGCTACGGTGATCATGTATGGCGCAGCGTCGGGTTGTCCTATTTGCTGGCACTTATTTTACTGGGATTGCAATCGATTATATTCATCGTTCTCGAAAAGGGGATCGGCTCCTGGTCGACGACGGATGCGACAACCTCGCCGTACAATATAGGCACACTTTGGCTGCTGCCTACACTGGCTTGGTGTGCTGCGATTTCTGAGGAAGCCATCTACCGGCTGTTTGGCATCGCGATATTCAAGCGCTGGTTCAAGAACACCTTTATCGCCTCGCTGATCCCGACGGTGATGTGGGCGCTGGGACATGTCGGCTATCCGATCTTTCCCTTCTACACGCGGGTCATCGAGCTCGTTATTCTCGGCCTCGTCTTCTGCTTCATCTTCTTGCGGTTCGGTTTCATTACGGCGGTATTCACGCATGCGATACTGGATACGCTGCTCATGAGCCTGTCTCTTGTTGCTACAGGCGAGGCAATTAATGTGACGGCCGCAATCATTTATGTCGTACTGCCGGTCATTATAGCTGGCGGCATCCGCTACTGGCACCGGAAGAAACACCGGCCGGAGCCGGATATACCGCTCGCTTAGAGCCTGGATAGATGGACAAAGAACCATTCCCGCAGTGGGAATGGTTCTTTTTTTGCATAATTTTACAGGTGAGCAGCTCTAGTGAAAAAACTCTTTGTAAGCTTCCCGTTTATCATAGTCATCATCAATACTGAATTCTTCGTCATAATTCCAATGGCCATTCGCATATTCCATATAAATAATCGCCTCAAATACATATTCACCTTCCGCTATGTCTTCTGTCACATCGCTCCACTCCAGCGTTGCGTGAACCGCCGCTTCTTTTTCTCCGAGAAAAATAACCCGTTCCTTAGAAAGCTTATATCTGGATTCCCCATGCTCAAAATTCGTTTTCAAAACGATGTCCCACCAAAAATCAGAAGTCGGCATATTGTTATTCCAACGTTTAATGAATGACGGCGAAGTATATTGGAGTGTACGTTCAAAATTTTCCTCGTTATAAGCATTAAAATAAGTTCGCAAATCGGTTAAAACGGCCTCTTGTTCTTGATTTCGCGCCACCTGTATTTGCTTCACAGACTCATCAATATCCTTCGGCAAATTCATATCGAGGAAGACTGCACTTGATTTCGAAACTTTCCATTGTCCGTATTCTTTTCGAACTCTATAGACTATTTCGGTACGGCTTTCCAAAACTTCCGTATCATCGATATAGGTAACCCAAAGCTTAGCTTCATCAGATGCTGTGAACTCCATAAGGTCTATTGTTACTCTAAAATTCACCACTGGAATTTCGCTAACCCTTTGTTCGTAATCTCGGGCATAACCCGCTTCCAGATTATCAGTGGCCATAAGACTAGGACTTGGATTATTATAAAACTTCGTGACTAATTCCAGTAAAGCTTTATCCTGGCCATAGCCGTATTTCAGCATATGAACCGTTTGATGTCGCTGCTCATAATTCACTGAGTACTTCATAAAATAAGCAATCAAACGAATGGGAATAAAGATTTCTTTATTAATCTCTATTATTGGGTCATTCAGGTAATATTGGCTCTCGTCGTACTCAATCGTATCCCAGCCTGCCCAGATAATCAGTTCATCACCATCAACAACACCCATGATGTTCTTAGTCGTGCGGTCATAGGTAACCTTGTAGCCCAATGCATTCAAAAACTTGCGGAACGGGACGTACATCGTACCGGATTTAATAACAGGCTCTATCCCGGTCAGCTTCTTATTATTTACATACAGTTGAATCGGTTTCGCTGCTGCCGTATTGGCATGAACCGGCGCAGCCGATAACGTCAAGCAGATGATAAGCAGCCATCCGATAACCTTTCTAGACATGGGACACTTCCTATTCTGTTCTGTTCTATGGTTTGTTTTTGCTAAATACCGCCGTTAAGCTCAATGAGGTTTCCGGCCGGATCACGTAAATAAGCGACACGATGCCCCCATTCGGGCGTATCATGCGGCTCCTTAATAAATGCAATGTCCTTGCTCCTTAGCTGCTCGAACGCCACATCTACGTCATCCACGCTGACAATGATAGCAAGCCGATCATTCGCGCTGAATGGATGCGTCCTGCTGATGTTTTCGCTAGGGCTGCTCACCAGTAATGGTTCTAAAGCAAGGTGAATATCGCCCGTTTGAAACTCCGCATATGGCGTGTCTTCATTTCCATGGAGCACTTCTAGTCCCATCAGATCCCGGTAAAACAAAAAGCATTCCTTAACATTCGGCACGAACAAACGGATATGTGCGATTTTCAAAAGATCACCCTCCATATATTGGAATCCACTTCAATGGCTCGATTATAGCAACTGGATACTGCTCGTACAATGGAAAGATTTCATGTTTACGCAAAAAAAGCCGGCGTCGGTTAAGACGTCGGCTCTTCGTTTAATGCCGCAATTATTTGTGCGGCAAGCTTATCTCCAATAGACAGAGGCCGGAAATCTTCTACCGAGGCCTCTCTGATTTTTTTGATCGAGCCAAAATGTTTCAGCAGCAGCTTCCGGCGTTTTTCCCCGATACCTGGAATCGCATCAAGCTGCGAGGCAATCATCGATTTGCCGCGCTGCTCGCGATGGAAGGAAATCGCGAAACGGTGCACCTCGTCTTGGATGCGCTGCAGCAAATAAAATTCCTGGCTGTCCCGCGGAAGTGGCACGACCTCCGGCGGATCGCCGGTCATGAGCTGCGCAGTCTTATGCTTCGCATCCTTCACAAGGCCGCAAACCGGAATATAAAGTCCCAGCTCGTTCTGCAGCACGTCCACAGCCGCCGATATTTGCCCTCTGCCGCCGTCGACGACGATCAGGTCTGGTGCAGCCAGCTGATCCTTCAGCACGCGCTCATAGCGTCTGCGGATAACCTCACGCATCGTCTCGTAATCATCGGGTCCCTGTACCGTCTTGATCTTGTACTTGCGGTATTCTTTCTTGTCAGCTTTGCCGTCGGTGAAGACGACCATTGCCGATACAGGATTCGTCCCTTGAATGTTCGAGTTATCGAATGCCTCGATCCGGCGAACCTCAGGCAGCCCCAGCCAGCCGGCAAGTCCTTCGGAAGCTTTGACGCTGCGTTCCTCATCCCGCTCGATCAGCCGGAATTTATCAGACAGCATAATTTTCGCATTGTCGATGGCCATTGACACTACTTCGCTTTTACGGCCGCGCTGCGGCATCAGCACTTTGACCTTAAGCCAGTTATGCAGTGAAGACATCACTTCATCAGCATATTCCGCCTCGGCGGCCTCTTCTCCTTCAGCAGCAGCTGTCGTTGCAACAGCTTCCGCTACGACTGCGGATGCAGGCGGCTGCGGCAGAAAGATTTGCTTCGGCAGTGCCGGATTGTCGCTGTAATATTGCGTCACGAACGTCATGAAATCCTCGTATTCCTCGCCATAATACGGGAATGTCGTTCCCCGGCGTTCGATCAGCTTGCCTTGGCGCATGTACAGAATTTGTACGCACATCCAGCCCTTCTCCACCGCATAGCCGAAAATATCACGGTCGAGCGCGTCCGACATCGTAATTTTCTGCTTCTCAATAACGGCATCGATCGCTACAATCTGATCGCGGTACTCCTTGGCCCGCTCGAATTCGAGCTGCTCCGCTGCCGCGGCCATTTTCCGCTCCAGATCCTGCTTGACGACATCATGGCCGCCGTTCAGAAACTTCGTAATTTCCTGAATCATGGAATCATAAGTGCTTTGCTCCACCTCAAACTCGCAAGGCGCGATACATTGCCCAAGATGATAATACAGACAAACCTTATCGGGCAGCGTATTACACTTGCGGAGCGGGTACAGCCGGTCCAGCAGCTTCTTCGTCTGCTGAGCCGCGAATGCATTCGGATAAGGCCCGAAATATTTGCCTTTATCCTTCACGACCCGTCTGGTCACTTCAAGGCGGGGATGCGCTTCATGCGTTATTTTAATATAAGGAAAGTTTTTATCATCCTTCAGCAGCACGTTATAGCGGGGATGATGCTGCTTGATCAGATTGCACTCCAGAATGAGAGCTTCCATATTGCTTGCGGTCACGATAAAATCGAAATCGCGTATTTCCGATACAAGGCGCTGCGTCTTGCCGTTATGGCTGCCGTTAAAATACGAGCGAACGCGGTTTTTCAGCACCTTTGCCTTGCCGACATAAATGATGGTTCCTTCGCCATTTCGCATTAAGTAACAGCCCGGCTGGTCGGGCAGCAGCGCCAGTTTGTTGCGTATTCGTTCTGCGGCGACGGCTCTGGCGTTGTCGCTGCTCTGTAATTGCTCGTCCATGCTGCCCCTCCCTTTCAGATCATATGTTCCATTTTAGCACATTCGGAGGCCATTCCGCCTTAATTTGTCACTCTTATTGCTTTACAATTATTCGGAAAGTTGGGTATACTAGATGAAGCTGAATGTGTTCAAGGGAGGCGTCATCAATGGAAAATGTGAGAGATCCGCGCGAGCATTATAATGAAGAACCGCGCGACGACTTGATGGATGTTGTGTTCGGCTTTGGCGGCATGCTTGGTGCTATGACTGTCATTTTCGCTGTCGCGGTCATCGTCAAATTCGTTATTTCTTAATGGAAAAGCAAGCGGGTATGGTTATCGCCAATACATAAACGCTTCTATTCAAAAAAAGCTCCGTTCGGATCGTCCGAACGGAGCTTTTTTTATGGAAGGAAATGCTGCTATTGAACCGCACGCAGTGTTTCACCGCTGTTACCGCCCGCCGCTGCATTTCCGCTATTGGCATTATCACGGTTTTTAGCCTGGGAATCGTGGTTCGTTTGTTTGTGGGAAGGCTGATCGAAACGGGTACGCTCCGTCCGGTCAATCTGAACGATCCGGCCGTCATGCACCGTAATGTTAACCGATCCATACTGCAAGCCGTTTACTTGATCGACGATTCTCTCCAGCCAAAGTTGATCCAATTCCAATGGTTTTGCCATCTTCAATCCCTCCATAGTTTACCGATATACTCGGATTTATAGTGTGGAGAAAGGACTCTTCTCGAGTCCCTCTCTGTATGCTTCTTCCTATTCCACTCCGCTTTGCGGACGTCTTGCCGTCTTCCATTCGAACAGCGCTTTGACAAGCAGCGTAACGACTGCCAGCATGACCAGCAGGGATGCTACGGCGAAGGAAGCTGAAAACTGATATTCATTGTACAAAATTTCAATATGCAGCGGCAGCGTGTTCGTCTGACCCCGGATATGACCGGATACGACCGATACGGCGCCAAATTCGCCCATCGCTCTGGCATTGCTGAGAATAACGCCGTACAGCAAGCCCCATTTAATATTCGGAACGGTAACCCGCCAAAAGATTTGCCAGCCTTTAGCGCCCAAGCTGGCCGCTGCCTCTTCCTCCTGCACGCCTTGCGCCTGCATAAGAGGAATGAGCTCTCTGGCAACGAAAGGAACGGTCACGAATATTGTCGCCAGTACGATACCCGGCAAAGCGAAGACGATTTGAATGCCCCGCTCATCCAGCCATGGACCGAAAAAGCCTTGAGCACCAAACATCAGCACATAGATCAATCCGGAAATGACCGGCGATACAGCGAACGGCAGATCGATAAGTGTAATGAGAACATTTTTCCCTTTGAACCGGAATTTGCTGATTGCCCATGCGGCTGCTATACCAAAAATCGTATTGAGCGGCACTGCTATAACAGCTACGATCAGTGTCAGCCTTAACGCCGACAACGCATCAGGCTCGGTAATCGCCGCCCGGTATACATCAAAGCCCTTCTTAAAAGCTTCGACAAAAATTGAAACTAACGGAAGCAGCACGACGAGACCGAGAAACAGCAGTGCAATGCCGATTAACACCCATTGTACGCTCCTCGGCTCCGTTATGTGCCGGGGTCTCTTCGAGGCTTCCTCCGATAAATGTGCAGTAACTGCTCCAGCCATGTGGTTCCCCTCCTAGTCCGCTATCGTCCGGCGGTTGATCCGCCATTGGAAGAAGTTAATAAGCAGCAGCAGCAGAAAAGACACGACCAGCATGACCGTTGCGATCGCTGTAGCGCCGGCATAATCGAATTGCTCCAGCTTTGTCATAATGAGCAGCGGGGCAATTTCTGTCTTAAGCGGCATGTTGCCTGAGATAAATACGACGGAGCCGTATTCGCCGATTCCTCGTGCAAATGCAAGCGCGAACCCTGTTAACAGCGCAGGCATAAGCTCCGGCAATACGACCTTCCAAAACGTTCGTAAACGATACGCCCCCAGCATAACCGCCGCTTCTTCCGTATCCTTCTCGAAATCCTGCAGCACCGGCTGTACGGTCCGCACGACAAACGGAATACCGATAAATATGAGAGCGATAGTAATGCCAAGCGGCGTATACGCTACTTTCAGGCCGATAGGCTCCAGCAGCTTGCCGACCCAGCCGTTAGGCGCATAGATCGCGGTGAGCGCGATGCCTGCTACGGCAGTCGGCAGAGCAAACGGCAGATCGACAAGGCTGTCGATTATTTTTTTACCCGGAAACCGGTAGCGCACCAGCACCCAGGCGACTAATAATCCAAATACAAGATTAACGAGCGCTGCGCAAAAGGCCGTCACGAAGCTTACCCGATAAGAGGCAAGCACGCGTGGGTTGAAAATAATTGCCCAAAACTCGTTCCAGCTAAGGCCGGTCGATTTAATGAAGACACCGGCGAGCGGAATCAACACGACCAAGCTGAGGTAGGTAATCGTAAAGCCCATCGACAAGCCGAAGCCCGGCAGCACGTTTTTCGCTTTCGACCTTACCGTCCTGGAACCTTTCATGAGAAGTCAGCTCCAATCGAATTTGATTGCTTCATTATTATTTGCCTGGCGTGTAGATCTGCTCGAATATGCCGCCTGTGTTGAAATGCTTCTCTTGTGCTGCTTTCCAGCCGCCGAAATCTTTGTCGATCGTCAGAAGCTCAAGCTCCTTGAACGTATCTTTATATTTCGCGCCGATTGTTTCGTTAATTGGACGGTAGTAGTTTTTAGCCGCAATTTCCTGGCCTTCATCGGAGTACAGGTATTGCAGGTATGCTTCAGCTACTTCACGAGTGCCGTGAGCATCGGCATTTTTGTCAACAATCGCTACCGGAGGCTCAGCAAGGATGCTCAAGCTAGGGTATACGATATCGAATTTATCCGGACCAAGCTCTTTGACGGAAAGGAATGCTTCGTTCTCCCAAGCCAGCAATACGTCGCCGATTCCTTTTTCAACAAAAGTTGTCGTTGATCCGCGTGCACCGGTATCCAGAACAGGTACGTGTTTGTACAGCTCTTTAACAAATTCTTGAGCTTTTGCTTCATCGCCATTGTTCTGCTTCAGCGCATAGCCCCAAGCCGCCAGGTAGTTCCAGCGTGCGCCGCCAGATGTTTGCGGATTTGGTGTAATCACTTCCACTTTATCTTTGATCAGATCATTCCAGTCTTTAATGCCTTTCGGGTTGCCTTTGCGAACCAGAAATACGATTGTGGACGTGTATGGCGAGCTGTTGTGCTCGAATTGCTTCTGCCAGTCTTTACCCAAAAGGCCAGGTTCAACGAGCGAATCAATATCATAGCCCAGTGCCAGCGTTACAACGTCGGCTTTCAAGCCGTCGATAACGGCACGAGCTTGCTTGCCGGAGCCGCCATGGGATTGTTTTACCGTCACAACTTGACCGGTTTTGTCTGTCCAGTACGCTGAAAAAGCTTTATTATATTCTTCATATAATTCCCGGGTAGGATCGTAGGAAACGTTAAGCAGCTCAACCGGACCTTTCGGTTTCTCTGTATCTTTCGGTGCTTCCGTAGCTGCTGCGCCCGCATCCGCTGTCGGAGACGGTGATGCTGTATTTTTACCGCTATTGCCGTTGGAGCCGCAAGCTGACAACACCAAACTCAATGCCAGCACTAGTACGAGCGAATATACCGTTGTACGTTTTTTCATAGTCAACACACCCCTTGTTTTTATGGGCAGATGAATAATCTTGCGGCTCCGGTGGTCCGGTAGTAAAAGTATTATTCCTACCTGTTTAGTTGGTTATGGAAGAATTCTACCAGTGTCCGTATCAACCTGTCAATAGAAAAATGGAAATAAATGAGGAAGGTGCCGAATTATTTGTTCTCGTGCTGGGCGTTCATTATGTGCAACCAGGACAGGGGCACTGCGCGTTTTGGTTCGTGCGGCCATTCTTGATTCCAATTCCCCCTCGTTTACACGAGGATTATTGGATCGAATCTGCGAAAAGTCCGCCCAAACTCAAAACGCTCCGCTTCCCTTATTTGTGCGAAAAAGTGCCATACAAACAATACAATACAAACAAACGGAATAATCTTCTCGTCCGCCACAGCTTCAGCTCCAGCTCCGGTTCCGGCTCCGGATCTGCTAACATCTTTTGAGTGGTTAGCGTATTCACCCATTTCCGGTGTCGGGAACCAATCAAAATGTAAAAGTGCAGGTTGTGAGGCGGTTTTTCGGCGATCTATCGCATCAAAATGCAAATGTGCAGGTTGATTGGCCCAAAACGCCCCAAAAAGGCTGAATCGAGTCATTTCAAATGTATTTTTGCATTTTGATCGCTGTTTTGACCCTTTTGAGCGCAAACAAAATGTACTTTTGCATTTTGTTTGGCTTTTTAGCATGGGGAGACGATTATGGAGAGGTAGTGGGGGCTCGGATCGTTTTCTTAAGCGAGAGTTCGAGTTCAATGAGAAGAGTAAGTTAGTTTAGTTAGTTAGTTTCTTTCTCTCGTATGCCAACATTAAACGTAAAGAGATCAGCAGCGAGGATACGGATAGGTTTTTCGTTCTCTCTTCCACCACCAGTCAGCACGGGGAGTTAAATAAAGCGGGTTTGCTAAGCTAGCATGGAACTTTGTTGAGATGAATTTTTAGGTTCTTTTCACTACCATAAAACATGGAGAAATCTGTCTTTTCATATGAAAAAGCCCTGCGTTTGTAACAAACACAGGGCTTCTCCTTTTTTTCAAAAAGTCTCAAAACACGCCGCTCAGAGGGTAGTGACAGGCGACCTGGCGGTCACCAGCTGCCTCCCGCAGTTGAGGCTCCTCCCTGCTGCAGCGTTCTTGAGCCGAAGGGCAGCGCGGGTGAAAGCGGCAGCCCCCCGGCGGATTCGCCGGCGATGGCACATCGCCTTGAAGCACGATTCGTTCCCGCTTCCGGTTAGGGTCGGGGCGCGGAATCGACGACAGCAACGCCGCCGTATACGGATGGAGCGGTTCGTCGAACAAGGCTTCCGTCGGCGACACCTCGACGATTTTACCCAGGTACATCACGCCGACTCGATCGGAAATATGGCGGACGACGTTCAGACCGTGGGCGATGAACAGAAACGTAAGCCCCAGCTCTCGCTGCAGCTTCGTCAGCAGATTCAGCACTTGCGATTGGACGGATACGTCGAGTGCCGACACCGCTTCATCCGCAACGATAAATTCCGGATTTAGCGCAATCGCACGAGCAATGCCGATCCGCTGACGCTGGCCGCCGGAAAACTCATGCGGATAGCGGTTGCGCCGCGAGGCGTCCAATCCGACCAGTTCCATGAGAGCCACAACCTTACGGTCGATTTCCCCTGGCCCCAGACGTTCATGCAGCCGAAGCGGCTCGCCAATAATGTCGCGGACTAGAAAACGAGGGTTCAACGAGCCAAACGGGTCTTGAAAAATAATTTGCATCTGCTTCCTTAACCGGCGAAGTTCCTTGCCGCTAACCTGCTGAACATCAGAGCCGTGAAACATAACCTGTCCCTCTGTCGCCCGCTGTAAATTCAGCACAACGCGGCCAAGCGTCGATTTGCCGCAGCCCGACTCGCCCACAAGTCCAAACGTCTCGCCTTTGCGAATGGACAGCGATACTCCATCCACCGCCTTGACCTGGCCGACGACACGGTTTAGCAACCCGGTTCGAATCGGAAAATATTTTTTTACATTATGCAGTTCCAGCAAGTACTCCGAATCCAGCGCATTCATGATATCCTCAGCTCCTCCGCTCTAATTCCAGTCTCCATGCTTCAGAATCATCGCCGCTCTCATACATCCAGCACGCTGCTTGATGGTCGGAGCTTACTTTGAAAACAGGCGGCTCCATGCTTCTGCAGCTTTCTCTTACATATGGACAACGGGGATGAAAGCGGCAGCCCGTTGGCAGCTGATTCAGGCGCGGAATATTGCCTCGGATCGTATAAAGCTCCTGCCCTCTCGCTCCCTCCAGACCCGGCACCGATTGAAGCAGCCCGATCGTATAAGGATGGCTCGGGTTTGCAAAAATGTCCGCAACCGCCCCTTCCTCCACGATAACCCCTGCATACATAACGGCGATCCGGTCGCCCATCTCAGCCGCCACGCCCATGTCATGAGTAATGAGCAGAATGGACATGCCTAATTCCTTCTGCAGCTTGCGGAGCAGATCCAGTATTTGTGCCTGCACTGTAACGTCAAGCGCTGTAGTTGGCTCATCGGCGATTAGCAGATCGGGATCACAAGCAAGCGCAATTGCAATAACGACACGCTGGCACATCCCGCCCGACAATTCATGGGGATACTGCTTGACTCTCATCTCCGGTGCCGGGATGCCTACCAAGCGCAGCAAGTGAATGGCGGTTTTCCAAGCCTCTTTTTTACTTTTTTTCTGATGCAGCATGACGCTTTCCGCAATTTGGTCACCTACGCTATATACCGGATTGAGCGCAGACATCGGATCTTGAAAAATCATCGCGATCTTATTGCCCCGGATACGGATCATTTCCTCCTGGCTTCGGCTAGTCAGATCATTGCCATTAAAACCGACATCGCCTTCCAAAATGGCACCGCCGCCGTATTCAATCAAGCGCATGACAGCAAGCGAGGTTACGCTTTTGCCGCTGCCGGATTCCCCGACGAGACAGACAGTCTCACCCTTGTTCAACGTCAGATTTACCCGGTCCGTCGCTTTCACTACACCACTATCCGTCTGAAAGCCGACGGTCAGGTTCCGGATTTCGAGAAGCTTTTCCGCCATCTTTCCAGCCTCCTTCCGGTTAACGTCGTATTTTTACGCGGATTCAACGCATCCTGAATGCCATCGCCGATGAAATTGACCGCGAGCACGACAATGAGAATACATAAGCCCGGATAGACGGCTTGCATCGGGTCTACGAGCATGAATTCCTGTGCATTGCTCAGCATAAGCCCCCAGCTCGTCTGGGGAGCTTTTATTCCCAATCCGAGATAGGAGAGCGCAGATTCGCTTAAAATAGCTCCGCCTACCATCAGAGTTGCGTTCACAATGATCGGAAAGCTTGCGTTGCGAAGCAAATGGCGGAAAATAATGCCCCAGCTGGACACGCCGATTGCCTTTGCCGCTTCAACATACTGCATTTCCCTTAGCTGAAGGAAATTCCCCCGAACGAGGCGCGCAACGCTCATCCAGCTTGTCAGAACGAGCACCATAATTAAGTATCTGAATTCCGTCCCGAAAATCGCCAGTACGAGAATGTTCAGAAACAGCAGTGGAACAGAATTCATAACATCTACGAGCCGCATAAATACTGTATCAACGAAGCCGCCGAAATAACCCGATATGGAGCCTACAACGCTTCCTATTAATACAGACCCAAGGGCAACCAAGAAGCCAACCAGAAGAGAGACGCGGCTGCTGTACAGCAAACGGGTAAATGTATCTCGTCCGAGTTCATCGGTGCCTAGCAAATGCCCGTCTGTTCCCGCTTTCAAATTAGCGGCCAGCAAATCGATTTTTGCCGGGTCATATTTGGTCAGAAATGGCGCAAACAAACCTGCCAGAATAAAAAAACCAAGTACAATTAAACCGGCCATCGCATAAGGATTGCGCCGAAAGGACGCCCATGCGATACGCCACGGTCCCGGGGGCTTGCTCAGCTTGCTGCCTTGCGGTGTATTGGGCTCCGGCTTGAGCGGCTGATTGGACGGGCTTTGAACTTGAGAAGATGGAGAGGTCATACCGCTCTGCCCCCTCTCTTATTGAGCTGAACACGCGGATCTACGACTGCATACAGCACGTCTGCAACAAAGTTTCCTATAATAACGATAACTGCGATAATCATCGTGATGGCCATCAGCACGGAATATTCACGGGCGACAGCCATTTCGACGAATAGACGTCCCATACCCGGCCAGTTGAACACATTTTCCGTCAAAGCGGCACCTGCTACAAGAAGAGGCAAATCGAGAGCGACTACCGTAATAATTGGAATAAGGGCATTTCGCAATGCATGCTTGTAAATAACGCGGCCCTCCCTGACGCCCTTCGCTCTAGCGGTCCGAATGTAGTCCTGATGGAGCACCTCAAGCATGCTTGCCCGCGAATATTTGACATAAGCTGCGAGAAATCCAAGCGTCAGCACTGTAACCGGCAGTATCAAATGCATCAGAAGATCACCAAGATCGCCTTCCTTACCCATCGTGTACATATCGGATAAAGGAAGCCAGTCCAACTTAAGTGAAAAAACTTGCTGTAAAATGATCCCGAACCAAAAGGTCGGCATTGCAAAGCCTAAATAGGAAATAAAGGAGGCACTTTGGTCGGACAGGCTGTATACGCGCGTACTGTTATAGATGCCCCATGGAATGGAAATCAGCAGCGTCAGAAACCCAGCGGCTCCCATCAGAACGATCGTATTGCTGACAGTGGGCCAAATAATTTGGCCTACCGGAATGTGATTTTTGAACGTGTAGCCCAAATCACCCTGCAGCAAATCGCCCAGCCATCTGAAATATTGAACCGGCAGCGGGTCATATAGGCCGAGATTGCGTGCCTGTGTCTCCATCGCTTCTGGCGATAGCCCGGGAGAGAGCATAATTTGAAAAGGTCCGCCTGGAGCCAGATGAATGAGTGAAAACGTTAAAATCGTAATGAGGATCAATACCAAGACGGATTGCAGCAATCTTCTAATGATGAATTCAGTCATCGCCATCCTCCTGACGAATGCCGCTGGCGGAGCGCCGGGACCGATTTTTCTCCCCGGCACTCCGCCTTGAGCATACGGATTATACTTCTACGCGTACAGCAATTATTCGGTCAGCCACCATTTGATGATGTGGTAGAAGTATCCCGTCTGATGGGACGGCTCCGGCGCGTCTTCTTGGGCGAATTTGACCTTCGGCCCGATGCCCTGAGGATTGCCGTATTGGTACAAGAAAATATAAGGAAGATCGGTCGAAATTTCTTTAGCCGCTTGATCATAGATTTTTTTGCGTTCCGCTTGATCTACTGTCGAATAGCCGTCTACCCAGAGCTTATCGAGCGTCTCGTTTTTGTACCAGCCGGTGTTTTGTCCAGCAGGCGGGAAGTACTTGGAGGAGAAAATGCTCTCCGAATCCGGATCCGGATTGCTGAGCTGCCAGCCAAGCAAGATCGCAGGGTATTTGCCTGGCGTAATATTTTGATCAATCCACGTTGCAAAATCCATCGCTCTCGGCTTCACTTCAATGCCGACATCCTTCAGATTTTGCTGAATAATTTGCGATACCTGCTCGCGGCGGCTATTGCCGGAGTTGTATTGAAGCTCAAAGGAGAAACGTTTGCCGTCCTTCACCAGAATGCCGTCTTTGCCGGCCACCCAGCCGTCTTCAGCAAGCAGCTTCTTCGCTTGTTCGGCGTCGTAGTTATAGTTGACTGCCTCAGGGCTGTCAGCCCAAGAACCAGGCATGAAAGGCGAATTCATCAGCGCGCCCGAGCCTTTCAGTACATTATCGACCATCCCTTGACGGTTCAGCGCATGCGCAATGGCCTGCCTTGCCTTTTGCGAGGCGAACGGCACGAACTTATCCGGGTGGTTGTTCGGATCAAAGTTGAAGCTGATATATTCATAGGAAGATGTCCGGCCTGTAATCAGATTGATCTTATCGTTCTTCTTGACCGCCTCAAGCTGGGTAAGCGGAATGGCCAGTGTCGTATCCACATCGCCTTTGAGAAGCGCCTGAACCTCTGTATTCTGGTCGGCATAAATTTTGTAGACGATCTTCTGGATATTCGGTTTTACTTCTCCCCAATAGTTCGGGTCGGCATCAACTGTGATATACTGAGCGGTTTTCCACTCTGTCCATTTCCATGGTCCGCTGGTAACTGTTTTGGCCGGATCTTTGCCGTACGGATCTTTTTGCAAATCTTTCGGGTTGACGTCCTTGAGAATGTGAGCGGGAACCGGGCTAAACATCAAGGAATATTGGAACGGCGCAAACACCTGTTTAAGCGTAATTTTCAAGGTGTAATCGTCGATTTTTTCGGCTTTATCCACTTTATCCAGCGTTGCGATGCCAGGTGAGCCAACGTCAGGATTAATGGTTGTATTGATTGTATAGATGACGTCATCGGCCGTTATCGGCTGTCCGTCACTCCATTTCGCATTGTTTTTCAATTTAACGGTATACGTCTTGCCATCTTCTGATATTTCAGGAAGCTCGGCGGCGAGCGACCAAGGCTCGGCTACGATATTGCCGGAACGGTCCAAATTATAAAGCGCTGCATAAAGAAGGTAGTTGATATCGCCGGACGCGGTATCTTGTACGAACAGGGGGTTAACCGACACGATGTCACTGAAAGTACTAACCGTGAGTGTACCGCCGGCTTTCGGCGTATTGCCGTCATCCTTTGGCGCATCCGTAGGAGCAGTTGTAGCTGAATCTGTAGGCTTGGGCGTATCGTTGGCACCTTTTGGATCATTATTTTTACTTGTACATCCTGCAAGCAACACAACAACCATACATAAGGCCAGCAAATATTTCGCTTGTCGACTCATTAATAACATAGCTACCATTCCTCCTAAAAGTTTTACGCAGTAAAACTACTACGTAAGGATAGGCTTAGTTTTGTGAAACAAAACTCACTGCGTAAGGGTATGCTTAAGTTTTGCGCAGCAAAACTCGCTGCGTAAGGATAGGCTTAAGTTTTACGTAGTAAAACTACTACGTAAGGGTAGGCTTGGACTCATAATCCCGATCGATACCCGGCCATACGCCCTATTTTTATTAAACTATTTAAAATTTTCTGACTATTTTTGTCGCAACTCTTGCAATTAGGCAAATTCAAACCTATTATGAAAATGTTGGCAGTAAAGCTTCACTCCGAATTATTAAAGAGAAAAACGTCCGCTCGTTTATGTACAATCCACTTTTGGCACATATTCTCAACCCCTCCCTTTTTGAAAAAGTATACTACAATATATTAACGCGGTAAATGGTTAAAGCAATAATTGTTGTAACCTTGTATATATAACAAGTCAAACTGAGCACTGTGCATTATAAAAAAGGGACAGATCCGGGCATAAAAGCCCCCATCTGTCCCTTTTCGTATGCAAATCCTGTTACTTCCGGCCGCGTTTATTGTCGCCTGTTACCATAATGACCTGTACATAAGGCCGAATCCGGTCCATCAGCCGCTGGCCTTTATGCCTTTCGTCCCCGTCCTTGCTCGTAAAGCTGAAATGCTGCTCCAGCGCATCAAGACCGTAATTGGACGTGTACATCGTCGGCTTGCGGTTCATTCTGTAATTCAGAATGGAGCCGAGCACATGATCGCGCACCCATGGATTTAAATTTTCCGCACCAATATCGTCGAAAATGAGCAAGTCGGTTTCCTTCATCATCTCGACCGTCTCCCTTAGCTTGCCCGGCTCATGCATCATTGACTTAAGGTCTTCGACAAATTCCGGCATATAGACGATCGCTCCGGAAAAGCCGGCCTTGGCAAGCTCATGCAGCAAATAGCACATGAGGAACGTTTTGCCCGTTCCGAAAGTACCGGCAAGATAAAGCCCCTCCTGCTGCAGCCCCTCTTCTTTCGTACGGACGATATAGTCCAAAATCTGATAAGCCGCTTCCGTCCGTTTTGGATCGTTGAACAGAATCTCATCGGCGGAATAACCGTTTTGCAAGGCCGTCTCATCAACGTAAAAGCTGCGAATCCGGCTTTTAATCTGCTCCTCGTTGCGCCGCGCATTGAACTTCTTGCAAGACACCTTGCGGTCGTAAATTTGCGGCTGATCGTTCACCGTCTCACAGGAAAGCAGCGTATAATGCCCCTCGAAATCATTCGGACACTTCTCCAGTCCCGGGCAATTCGTACAATTGCGATACTCCGTTACATATTGATAAACACGGTTCAAGTTGAGACGAACCGCTTGCTCGTCAAGCTCGGGATGTTTGTCCAGCAGTCTTGCGACCAGCGGATCCGCCATCAACTCAGCGAGCTTTTGCTCCGCCTGATCGGTAATTTTTTGCCCTGTCGGCCATGACTTCAACAAATCGCCAAGCGATTCCATTCTCCTTCACCCCGCATCCATAGATTTCGTAAAGCTTTACTTGCCGTCCAGCTTGCGCGCCAGATTGCGCATTTGCTCCAGCTTCTCCGGCGAAATCGACGATTGGCCGTCGGCCGAACTGCTCTGTACGATCGGAATGGACGGCTTGCGCGAGGTTCCCCCTGCATTTCGGCCGGCTCTTGTACCCGGTCTGCCTGCAGAAGCCGCTTCCTTTCTCCGTTCCTTGTCGGCCTCGACCTGCGTTTGCTCGCGGACATACACGACCGCCTTCTCAAAATTGTCGATCTGCTTCATCAGCATGTTGGAGACGACCGCTTCGACAAAGGTTTTCGTCACCCGCTGCGCGTCATTCATTCCGATCACATAATGAATAAGAACATTAATAACAGGTGCTGGCAGCCGATAGTTCAGATCGATACGCTCGAACGTTCTCTCAATCCATTCCGGCACGGCCCCAGGGAAGAAACGCTGTAGAAACCTTGTATGCGGCTCATTGCGCATCAGCATATTGTACTGCTGAATGTCGCAGCGTCCCGTCAATTGGTTTGGTACACCCAAATGATACTCTTCAGATACGCCCACCTCGTCCAGCTCCGCGTCGCCTTCTCCGTCTTGTGCGGATATGGCCTGCATTCTAGCTACCGTTCGCTGATTGTCGCTTTCCCGCTTCTTGTCCTGACGGTAGAGCTGATTGGCGCGCAGCTGCAGCTCATCCACATTCAAGCCTTCCTGCTCGGAAAAAATACCGTCTTCATCAAGCAGACGGCAGATATCGGCTACAGACAAGTTGTACTTGTAGGCGACATAGTTGACCTGCGCCAGTTGATCCGCATCGCTGCGAAGCCGTTCCACATAACGGCGGTTTGCCGAATTACGCGGAAAACGCAAAATAATGTCGCCATAAGGAATGCCTGCCGTCTCCAGCTGCGGCCGCTGAGCCGCTTGTCTGGCCGGAGCGACCTCGTTCAGCGCTTGCTCCAATTCGACATCAATTGACTGAGTGTTGAGCTGGAACAATTCGTAGAACGGAATCGAAATATTTTCTTTCGTCATCGTCTGCTTCGCATTCGCCAGTTCCTCCGGCTCTTGCGCGCCGAACTGCTCTCGCAGCGAAATTACGGCATATTTGCCGATCTTGTCGCGCAGCAGCATCGTCAAATGCTGATTGCGGAAAAACTCGCCCGGCGACAACGGCTGAGACAACTCATATTCGTAAATGACATCCGCCTGTTCCGGCATGCCGAGCCGCGAGGTTTGCAGCAGCCCAACCGCCTCCAGACGCGAAGTTTGATCGATCAGATATTTACGGCCCCGTTCATTCATATCCATGCCAAGGCCAAGAAACAATTTACGCTGAGATTCGATCGGCGAATAGCCGGTCATCCCCTCAGCAATTCCGTGATACAGCTGTTGAAATAAAGCGACGGCAAACGCGCCAATCATCGGCTGATAGATGAGCGACAGCATTTTATAGTCCAGACTGTTTAGCGAAAAATCACGAAATATGTAATAACGGTGGTGTTCCGTGTACTGCAACAGATTTCCGATGCGCATTGCATCTACTCCATCCCATCCATACTTTCTATCATTCTATCATAAATCGAACCAATAAGGAGGGCTCGAAAAATAGAAAAATCCCCCGAATGAGGGATTTTCGTCATCTTTGCTAAGCTCCTGCGTAAGAGGCATTTTTTGCGATTGCTAGAACATTTTATAGCCGCCGCGCCGTAAAGCACGAATCGCCGCACCGCTAATATAAGCGCCTGCCAGCGCCCCAATAACCGGTATGAGGTCGACGAAAGTAAAGGCAGCGAAATTACCGGCAAACGACTCGGAATTATCCCAAGTCTGCCATATGTAGAGAGGAATCAGTACAATAATAAACACATAGATTGGAAACCAGGTTGTTTTCAAAAGCATATTAAGAATAAAGCCGATGCCGAACATCATTACCAAAAACAGCACCGTCGCTACAATGAGTTGAAGCATGTACTCTTCTCCTTTATTTTCAGGCTCTCGCTCTTCAGTTTAAATAATGGCAAACCGGAAGTCAATTGGCATTGTCCAATTGTCACAAGTCAGACATTTGCTCTTATCGGAAATTTTAAGCTACAATTATAGAAAGCAATTGAATTGAGGGGAGATTGAAGAGAATGAGTGAAGTAGCGATAACATTAGAAGGCTGGTATGCCTTGCATGATTTCCGCACGATCGATTGGACCGCTTGGCGCAATGCAAGTGAAGCAGAGCGCAGCCGCGCGCTGGACGAGCTGCATACGTTCTTGAATAAATGGGCTGAAGTCGATGCGGACAAAAAAGGCAGCGTTGCCGTATATTCTATCGTCGGCCAGAAAGCCGACTTCGTATTTATGCATCTCCGCGAGACGCTGGAAGAGCTTAACGATGTTGAGATTGCTTTCAACAAAACGTTGTTTGCGGAATTTACGGTTCCTACATACTCCTATGTAAGTGTCGTAGAGCTCAGCAACTACGTGAACCAGCCAGGCGCTGATCCGCTGCAAAATCCGGATATCGTCGCACGTCTGAAGCCTTCGCTTCCGAAAGCAAACCATATTTGCTTCTATCCAATGAACAAACGCCGCGAAGGCAACGACAACTGGTACATGCTCAGCATGGACGAGCGCCGCACGATGATGCGCAGCCACGGCATGATCGGCCGCAAATACGCGGGCAAAGTGAAGCAAATCATTTCCGGCTCCGTCGGCTTCGACAACTGGGAGTGGGGCGTAACGCTGTTCGCAGACGACGCGCTGCAATTTAAAAAGCTTGTCTACGAAATGCGCTTCGACGAAGTAAGCGCACGCTACGGCGACTTCGGCGACTTCTACGTCGGCAACCTGCTCACAGCGGACAAGTTCTCCGCTATGCTGAAACTGTAAAACACTTTTGCACCCGTGAAGCGCGTATTCCTATACGCGCTTCACGGGTGTTTTTTTGTGCAGGTAGCTTTGGGCTTGCTTTTGGACTTGCTCTTTGCTCTTGCCTTGCTCTTGCTCTTGTCCTTGCTCTTGTCCTTGCTCTTGTCCTTGC
>NZ_JBHVUY010000002.1:648841-813956 GCF_042883865.1 Paenibacillus sp. NPDC058174 | reverse complement strand
CTCTTGCTCTTGCTCTTGCTCTTGCTCTTGCTCTTGCTCTTGCTCTTGCTCTTGCTCTTGCTCTTGCTCTTGCTCTTGCTCTTGCTCTTGCTCTTGCTCTTGGAACGAAGCTGATTCGCTAAATAACGAACCAAATTTCGCTGCACACCGTAATTTGTATATCCCGTCTCCTCACAACGAAGCTGCTTTCGCTATTCGGGAACCTAGGTTCTCCAATTGCGAAAGCAGCTTCGTTGTAGACAATATCCGCTTACCGTACACGCCATACAGCGAACTTACCTTCGTTAAATAACGAAGGTGCTTCGCTAACTAACCATTTCATCTAATATAGTTTGGCAGACGGTAGAGGGTTACGCGATATGGCGAGGGAACAGGTATGATGGCGCCATCAACCTCAAATCTTTTCAGCCAGTTAGTGGCTGAACGGTTACTGATTTGGAACTGTCCCGCTATATCAGATGCTTTAATTTTACCATCTTTTCTCATGGCCATTTGTAAAACAAGCTGCTTCCGGGACTCCCACACCTGCTTGCTATGACCTTCGTCCTCACGGTAAGCTTGCGACCACCATTGGCCAATCGCCTGCTTAATCTGGCGTTCGCATTGCTTCGGCTGGTTCTCCACCTGCCAAGCCGAGAATCGAAGAACGAGCCAGCCTGACAGCACAAGATCATTTTGACGAAGAAGATGGTCGTTAAACTCTCCCGGTGAAATATCGCGTGCATGCGTGGTAAAGCCATCGATCTCCATGATAAGCTTTATCCCGTGCTTTACAAAAATGAAGTCCGCAAACCGTTGTCCGCCTTTATGGTCCAAAAACGGATGTTCCGCCTTCAACCCCTCATAATTGTAACCAAACGCAGGTCCCCACACCTGTTCAAGAAATTGCAGTTCAATTTTACCTAACTTGTTGCGAAACTTCCCGCTAATGGCCGCATCCCGGTTAAACGCCTCAATAAAACTATCCAATTGCTGCTGCATCGTCGTCTCCTCCTTATCATAGCTTCGTTTAGTATGGTCCCTAAAACAGAAAACACCCTGACCGCAGACGAATATCGCCGCAATCAGGGTGTGCTTCACTCCTAGTTACCTACTACTAGTATAGTAGATATTGAAAAAACTGGCAACCAAAACATAGTATCGAAGCTCCTGTCCGCTTCCTCTCCTCCTACAAGGAACCAGATTCGCTATATAACGAAGCCATCTTCGCAAAATCAACGTCTTAACTACCCGCTCGAACATTTTGCGAACTAATTTTCGCTTTCCGAGAACCTAGGTTCACGGAAAGCGAAGCTAGCTTCGCTAATCGACAGTACCAGGCGGAAAACCACGGCACAGCGAAGACAGCTTCTTTATTTTGCGAAGGTGCTTCGCTAATCAGCAATATCAGGCGCAGAACCTCGCTACAGCGAAGACAAGTTCCTTATTTTGCGAAGGTGCTTCGCTAATCGGCAATATCAGGCGCAGAACCCCGCTACAGCGAAGACAAGTTCCTTATTTTGCGAAGGTGCTTCGCTGATCAGCTTAGGCCTAGCAGGCGGGGGAATTGGCGCGAGAATATACGGAGAAAAGTAACTATTTACATAGTATTGAGGGCCACCACCCTGCCCCATCAGTCTACAACGAACCAGATTCGCTAATTAACGAAGCCATTTTCGCAAAATCACCGCCTTTAACTGCCCTCTCACACTTTTTGCGAACTGATTTTCGTTTTCCGTGAACCTAGGTTCACGGAAAACGAAGCTAGCTTCGCTAATCGGCAATTATCAGTCGGAATCCCCCGGCACAGCGAAGACAGGTTCCTTATTTTGCGAAAGTGCTTCGCTAATCGGCAATATCAGGCGCAGAACCTCGCTACAGCGAAGACAAGTTCCTTATTTTGCGAAGGTGCTTCGCTAATCGGCAATATCAGGCTCAAAACCCCGCTACAGCGAAGACAAGTTCCTTATTTTGCGAAGGTGCTTCGCTAATCTCCAATGTCAAACCCAGAACCGCGCTACAGCGAAGTTAGGTTCCTTATTTTGCGAAGGTGCTTCGCTAATCGACAACAAGCCCAAGCTGGCGAGGAACCCCGCCGAAAAGCGAAAAGCACATAAGAAATTAAGCAACTACCACTTAATACGGCTGGCAACGAACCTTAGCTAGCCTAGTTCAACACGAAAAAAAGCTTTCGCCACCCTGAACGCGAAACGTTCGGCTGGCGAAAGCTTATCATGTATTAGTCCTCGTCTTCCTCGTCCTCGAGCAGCGCCAGGCGCTTGGCATCGAGGTACTCCTGCGTCGCGCGGTCGCGCTCGCGGCCTTTATCCTTCAGACGCTCGATCGCCGGCTGAATGAGCAGGTCGACTTCCTTCTGCACCGTATAGGCGAGATCGTAGCGGTTCTGCGACTCCAGGAAGGAGCCTACTTCCATTAATGCATTGTACCGGTCCAGCTCATCCCGGGTCAGCAAGCCTCGAACTTGCACGCTGCAGTGGCGCATTATAGAAACTTGCCTTTGCGCAGCACGAGCGGAATACCGCCGATAATGAACAGGTAACGCAGGTCGATCAGCTTTTTCAGCCAAGCGGCAACGCGGCCTTTATATTTTTTGCCGAAAGCGATGCCGATCGCTTCGCCTTTGCCAAGCGAGGCAACGGTACCTTTGTTGCTGAACACAAAGCCTTTCAGCGGCTGGTTGCGGATCGAGGCGACCAGGTTATGCGCACATACGACACCTTGCTGCATCGCGATTTGCGCAGTTGGCGGGTACGGCCGGCCTTCCGGATTGAACATCAGCGAATTGTCGCCGACAATATAGATGTTCTCATGGCCTGGAGCACGCAGGTTGTCATCGATTTTTACACGGCCGCGCATCGTTTCGAAGCCAGCGTCTTCAATCAGACGGTTGCCGCGGATGCCTCCGGTCCAGATAACGGTTTGCGATTTGATTTCTTCACCTTCGCCAACAACGACGCCATCCGGCGTGCATTCTTTAATGGCTGTGCCGATGCGGAACGTAACGCCCTTCTTCGACAGCACATCCATTGCGTATTCCACCAGTTCGGGATCAAAGCCAGGCAAAGCGGTTGGCGCCGCTTCAATATTGTAAATTTTCACAAGAGCGGGATCAACGTCAAACTGCTTGCAAAGCTCAGGAATGCGGTCGGACAGCTCACCGATAAATTCGATGCCGGTAAAGCCTGCTCCGCCTACGATGAACGTTAAGTAATCAGTACGATGAGGCTCGCGTTTGTAGCGGGCAAATTGATATTCAATATGTTCACGGATCAGACGAACCGAGTTGATGCTGCGAATGTTCATCGCGTATTCACCAAGACCCGGAATGCCGAATGTCTCCGGCTCGCCGCCGAGGCCAATAACAAGATAATCATAGGAAAGAGTGCCGTCTTCCAGAATGACCTTTTTATCTTGCGGACGAATTTGAACAACCGTCGATTTAACGAAGTCGATCTTAAACTCGTCGATCAGTTTAGAAATGCTGACGCGGGCATTTTCCGGATTATCGGTCCCGGCAGCAGGCATATGCAAATGTGTAGTAATGTAATGATAGTCATGCTTATTTACGAGGGTGACGTCGGCTTCGTTGTAGTTAAGCTCCTTCTGGAGACGCAACGCAGTCAGTACTCCACCGTACCCTGCACCTAAAATAACGATTTTCGGTATGTTGCTCATCGTATGATCCCATCCATTCCTGTGCTTTTTCTCTGTGAAAAATTACACAAACCCGTATGCTAATTTATAATATCTATCGGTAGCTTGTGCAATTCGGTTCCTCTTTATAAACACTGGGCTTTTTGACATCTTCATCTCTCATCGCAATCGTGGTTTTTTGGTCAAAATCCATTCACTTTGACGGTCCAAGCTTCCAGTGACTTACGTAATATACATCAGAAATATTACATAGTTTTCTTTAAAAGTTCAAGAGCAAAGTATACGAAAAACTTTAGAGAGGCATACAAATTCGCGGTTTCAATCCTGCCTGTCAAAAGCTTATAATGAAGTATCGTTTAATCCCATATTGGAGGTGCATCATGCCTAATTCCGAATCCTTGGAGCAGACCGTCGACATTGCCATTATCGGGGGCGGGCCCGCCGGCTTGTTCGCTGCTTTTTATGGAGGAATGCGTCAAGCATCCGTATTATTAATAGAAAGCATGCCTCAGCTAGGAGGGCAATTAGCAGCCCTTTATCCCGAGAAATATATATATGATGTTGCCGGATTTCCGAAAGTAACAGCCCAGGAGCTCGTTGACCGTCTCATTGAGCAGCTCTCCCTGTTCAAACCGGACATTCGTCTAGAAGAAAAGGTATCGGCCGTTACGAAAAAGGATGACCGGCTGTTCGAGATCGTCACGAATAAATCGGCCTATTATGCAAAAGCGGTCATTATTACGGCTGGCGTAGGCGCTTTTGAGCCCCGCAGACTGGAGCTGCCTGAAGCTGCGCAATATGAGAGCAGCAATCTTCATTACTTTGTCGGCGATCTTCAGCGGTTCAAGGATCAGAATGTGCTGATCAGCGGAGGCGGCGATTCTGCCGTCGATTGGTCGCTAATGCTAGAGCCGATTGCCAAAAGCGTCACGCTCACTCACCGCCGCGACAAATTCCGGGCGCATGAGCATAGTGTCGGAAATCTGATGAATTCAACCGTTACTATCGCAACGCCAAAAGAAATTACGGCGCTCCATGACAATGGCAGCGGACGGATCGGACGGGTAACGCTGACCGACGTCAAAACAAAGGAAACTACAGAGCTCGATGTCGACGCAGTAATCGTCAATTTCGGCTTTGTCTCCTCGCTTGGTCCTATCGCAGATTGGGGCATTCACATTGAAGGCGGCTCAATCATGGTCGATACTCGAATGGAGACGAACATTCCGGGGATTTTTGCCGCCGGCGACATTACAACTTATCCGGGCAAACTCAAGCTGATTGCCGTTGGCTTCGGCGAAGCGCCTACTGCAATTAATAATGCCAAGGTGTACGTCGATCCGAGCGCAAAGCTGTCTCCGGGACATAGCAGCAACATGAAACTATAATACTCGCGCATACGCGTATCTGATCAAAAAAAAGGGTATCCTAACCTTGGCTTTTCCAATTCCCGTTGCGCTTTTTTCAGCGCTCGAGTCCAGCCAAGGAGGATACCCTTATGTTATGTCCGGTTTGCAACGGCTTGCAGCCCCTTTTTGCACAATGCGAAAATTGTCATGAACCATTAAGTGATTTGGGACGGATAGCGGATTGGACTGGCCCTTATGCGCCATATGAGCCATGGGAAGCGTCAGAGCAAGTGTTTGAACAAACGGCGGAAACAGCACATTGCAAGCACATTGCTTTCTGCCTGAATTGTGAGCGATCCGTAGATGTGGAAATAACGGAGTGGGTGTAGTTGCTTCATTAATTTCTTCTATGCTTGTCCTGGCAATCGCAAGCCGCTGGCTTGTCTAAGCCGTCACGAGCTCCTCGCGCAAACCTAGCTTTCTGCGTCTCATTTCCATTTGCAGCATGTAAATAAATTCAGGCTCTAGCTCAAATTGGACGGCCGCGATATAGGTATCTTCCAGCAGTTCATCATTGAGCAATTCCATAGCGGACACTTCCTTTCCTCATGGATTATCCTAATTTCTTCCTCATAGTAGCATTGATTTTTCAATCCAACAACAGATCGCCTTATTCACAATCACCTGTGGACATGCTGTGCATGATTTGTGGACATGAGTCGAAAAATAAGGAAAATCAACGTGGATGATGTGGATATTGTTATACACAGCCTGTTTTTCGCCAAGTTCAATAAAAAACTTTAATGGGATTTCGGAACTCCATTAATGGAATATATTACCCATCTCCTTCATATAAATGCAGGTTACAGCGCTCTCTCGCTCTCCTCGCACAAAAAAATAAACCCGCCAAGGGGTTTATTTCATGCTAAGCGGTACGATTCCCTCTCTCTATTGAGGTCTCGTATTGACTTCAAAAATCCATATCTTCCCGCTCTTATCGATGCCATAGTCAAACCCAAGCTGTCCAATTCCGGGAAATTTCGCTTCCAGAAGCTGTGTGGAAAGGACAGTAAGCTCACGCATTTTATGCTTCTTCGCGCCAACGAATGATGCCCCGATCGACCGGCGTATGCCTTGAGCAGCTGTAACCAACGTGCCTCCGCGACAGATGTTTGTTACGAACAAGCCGGGCTTGGCTATCCGCCCAACCAGAGCGCGGTATACCCAGCCCCTGTCCGTTTTCACATATTTAACGCGATAATCGATTGGACGTCCGCCAACCGTCGCCAGATAAATACCCTTCTGGATTAAATAAGCCCGTTTCTTCTTGCACCGGTCCAGCGAGCGCTTCATACTCTCGAAATTCGTAAAGCTCTTCGTCTTGGCATAATAGGAGTAGGAGTAGCCTCCGCTCGTTTTCGAAACTTTAATGACCCCGTTCCCCCCGGCACCGCGCACCGGCTTGACGACTACCATCTGATGCGTATTCAGCATGCTTCTTAGATTCTCACTCGTATATCTGCTAGTAGGCGGGATATGTGGCGCAATTTGCGGATTCGAGCGAAGCACGGCCGTTTTAGCCCATTTGCTGGCTAATTGCCTGCCTTGATGTTCACCCAATACTTTCAATCTCCTTTCCTGCGGCTTCATCCATAGCATATGACAGCGAATCATCTATCTCTTGGATGAATGTCGGAGGATAGAAGCCCCAATTGCCGCGCTAACAAGCAGCTCCCAAGTGATCAGCCTAGCGAATGGGCGAGTGCCAGTTGAATAGTTGAACTATATTAATAGAAGAAATTATTCAATAACGACACAATCTGCCGCTGAAAATGCTAAAAAGGTACATTTCCTCATTGGTTGAGGATACTGTACCTTTTGCATGACTACTCTTTGTTTTTCTCCATTGCCGCTTTTAAAGCATCGGCCAAACTATTCGACAAGCTGACGTTGTCACTGAATTGCTCAATCATTTTTTTCTGCTGATGCTTGTTCACCCGGCCGCCTTGCTTGTCCCCCAGCATCTCGATTACGTTGCAAGGGCGGCATTGCGCATATTTGCCTGCTTTGCCGTTATGAATCTCCATCTTCTTATGGCATTGCGGACAGCGCTTATTGGATAATACCGGCTCAGTTGAGCGGCGGTAGCTGCACTCCCTGTCGGAGCAGACGAGCGATTTGCCCCGCTTCCCTTTCACTTCCATGAGCAGCTTGCCGCATTCGGGGCAGCGGGAGTGGGTCAAGTTATGCGGCTTGTATTCCTTCGTCTCGTTCTTGACCTCCGTCACCCATTTGCTGGCCTGCTCACGAATGGAGGCCATAAACTTGGCCGGCTCGCCTTTGCCTTGCGCGATGCGTTGCAGCTCCCGCTCCCATTGCGCCGTCAAATCCGGGCTGCGCAGCTCATCAACAACCAGCTCAATCAATTGCTTTCCTTTGCCTGTCGGAATAAGACGGTTTTGCGACCGCTCAATCGTGTCGGTGGACAGCAGCTTCTCAATAATGTCCGCACGTGTAGCAGGCGTTCCTAGTCCATGCTTCTCCATCTTCCCCAGCAGCGAAGCTTCCGTATAACGGGCAGGCGGCATGGTTCGAAGCTCCTTGATCCGGCTTTGCTTAACCGGTATCGTCTGGCCCTGTGTCAGGGCAGGCAGAAGCTGCTCCGGCTGGCGTTCCCCTTGCCCGCTGCGTCCGCCCTCATCCTCGTCCTCATCGTCCTCGGCTGCGCGATCGCTGTACAGCTCATTCCAGCCCATATCCTTCATGACCTTCCCTTTGGCATAGAGCTTGTCGCCTCCGACCGTCAGCACTACGCTCGTCTCATCATAACGATACGGAGCATAAAACAAAGCGATGAAGCGGCGCACGATCAAATCGTAAAGTCTGCGCTCCTCATTGCTCAGCGCTGATAGATTGACGAATTGCTCCGTCGGAATAATCGCATGGTGGTCGCTTACTTTGCTGTCGTCAACGAAACGTTTCGTCACCGGAAGCTGGCCGCGCAGCAGCTTGCGTGCCATAGCCGAATAAGGCCCCACGGCAATGCTCTCCAGTCTGCCTTTCAGCGTCGGCACGATATCGCTGGACAAGTATTTGGAATCGGTTCGCGGATACGTAACCAGCTTATGCTGCTCGTACAGCTTCTGCAGTACGTTCGAGGTTTGCTTGGCGGAGAAGCCAAGCCGTTTGTTCGCATCTCTCTGCAGTTCTGTCAGATCGTAAGCTTGCGGATGCGGCTCTGTTTTCTCAACGGTGCGCAGCTTGTCTACTTTCGCGCCTTTGCCGTGCAGCCGGCCTGCTGCAGCCTCTGCCTCCTCATGCTTCCAGACTCTGCCGTCATGCGAATCCGATTCCCGCCATACCGCTTGAAACCCGCCTAGATCGGCAGAAATCGTCCAATACGGCTGCGATTGAAACTGCTGAATTTCCTTTTCGCGATCCATCATAGCGCCTAACGTTGGCGTTTGAACACGTCCAGCTGCAAGCTGCGCATTATATTTAACGGTCAGCGCACGTGTTACATTCAAGCCGATCAGCCAGTCGGCCTCCGCCCGGCACACCGCCGAGGCATACAAATTGTTGTAGTCTTTGCCTGGCTTCAGCGCTTGAAAGCCTTCTTTGATCGCTTTATCCGTCTGTGACGAAATCCAGAGCCGCTTGAACGGCTTGCGCCAATGCACAAGCTCCATAATCCAGCGTGCCACAAGCTCACCCTCGCGTCCGGCGTCTGTCGCAATAATCAGCTCGCTAATATCCTGCCTGCGGCATAGCTGAGCCACAGCTTTATATTGATGGGAGGTTTCCTTCATCACCTTCAGGTTCATCTTGGGCGGAAGCAGCGGCAAATCCTCCAGGCTCCAGGTCTTGTATTTCGCATCGTATTCTTCCGGTTCAGCTAATGTAACGAGATGGCCAAGCGCCCACGTTACGATATATTTCGGACCTTCTATGTAGCTTTTATTTTTTTGGCTGCAGCCAAGCACGCGGGCAAGCTCTCTGGCCACGCTCGGTTTCTCCGCCAGAACAAGTGATTTCATTGCTGTTTTCTCCAATCTTATCGGGTTTCCTCTTATTCTACCACAGGAAAGAGAAACCGCCGACTATCCGGTTTCCCCCCTTGCTAACCGCTCTATTTTACCCGGCAATTCCGAGTGTGCTATAGTATCTTCATTATCTGCTTTTCTAAATTTATGAATGAACTAGGAGCGTGCCCGAATGAAGCCCCGCTTAATTGCCGTCATTACATCGGTTCTACTGATTTACGGCCTCATCAACTGGTACATCGGCTGGAATGGCTGGGTGTATGCCTCAACTCTGTTCGGATGGGAGTCGCCGGTCCTGTACAGCATCGTCATTGCGGTTCTCGCGCTGGGCTATATCGTCGGGAGGATGGGACAATCCAACTTTACCCGGCCGCTTGCCCGCCAGCTGAAGCTGCTCGGCTCCTACTGGATTGCCGTCTTCGAATATTCAGTCCTTCTGCTTCCTCCAGCTGACCTAATCGTCTGGCTGTTAACGAAAACCTCTATTACAACCGAGAACGCTATTCTTGCAGTAGGTTCAGCAGTTGTCGTTATACTCGCCGCGTTGCTCATTCGGGGATCCTGGAATGCCTGGACGCCAATTGTCCGCGTCTATTCCGCTGTCATTCCGAAGCAGGCTGGCAAGCTGAAAAAGCTGAAAATCGGCATGGCTTCCGATATTCATCTCGGCACAACGGTTGGCAATCGGCATCTGCAGCGTCTAGTAGACGAGATGGACCGGATGAAGCCGGACATTATTCTGCTGCCTGGCGATATTATCGATGACGACATCGATCCGTTCATCCGCTATAAAATGGCTGATGTCATGAAGCAGCTGAAAGCACCTCTTGGCGTATACGCCGTGCTTGGCAACCATGAATATATCGGCGGCCATATCGAGCAGTTTGTAGCGGAAATGGATGCGATCGGCATCCGCGTATTGCGTGACGAGAACGTGCTCATTGCGGACAGCTTCTATATTATCGGCCGTAAAGACGCTTCCGCTGCTTCAGGCCGCAACGACAAAAGCGGCAGGCTGCCGATCCGCAGCCTTGTAGCCGAGGTCGATGCAGCACTGCCGCTCATTATGATGGATCACCAGCCCTCCGACTTGGAGCAGGCTGCCGTTAACGGTATCGATCTTTCCTTATCCGGCCATACGCATCGCGGCCAGATGGCACCCAATCATCTCATTACCCGCAGACTGTTTGAGCTCGATTGGGGCTACAAGCAGAAAGGCGGCCTGCATGCCATCGTCTCCTCCGGCTTCGGCAGCTGGGGACCGCCGATTCGAATCGGCAGCCGGTCAGAGGTCATTCAGATCGATCTGGCATTTAACAATAAAGGGTAAAGTAAAGCACTCCCGCTACTGGTTGTTTTCCCTTACCCTCAGCGCCGTACGGCGAAGCCAGCCATAGATAACATCCGCCTGCAGCAGCAGCACTGCCGCCAGGGCAAGCTTCGCCAGCTGTACGACGAGACTGCTCCATGCGCTAATGAGGAATGGCTGGGAGATCGTGTACGACTCCGCATAGACCTGCAACACTTGAGCGACGCTGCCGATCAAAGCCGGCAGCGTCGTTATTATAATAACGACCGCCACAAGCGAGAAGCCAAAGCGGTATAATGCGCCCTCTTCCATACGATTCCAATCGAAAGCCGCATCCCCTTTATCCCCCGCAATGCGTGAGGCTGCCCAGCCTGCTTTTTGCCATAACAGCAGACTTGCACCGGTAAGCAGCAGCGCAGGCAAGAGCGAAATCCCCCATATCATCAGCCCTTCGCTTCCGACTGCAATCATTTGAATCGTTGTCCCAACAAACAGCAAAGCGCGTATAAGCATCCATACAGCCAGCAATCTTACCGCAGCAAAGGATAATTCCTGAAGCTTCATCTTAAATCCCCCTTTGGTTCTCCGTATTCACTCCTCAAACAAGGTTCGAAAATATCGTCCGCGATTGTTCAAAAAATCTTTCGTCAGCCGGTAATGCTCCGTCTCCTCATAATCGATCCGCTTGATCGGATCATGATCGAAGCTCCATATCGCGGCGCCCGGGTACGAGAGCAGAATCGGCGAATGTGTCGCAATAATGAATTGCGACTGGCCTTCCCGCTCCATCTCCCAGATCCGCCGGATAAAGGCTAGCTGATTTTGCGGGGAGAGCGCCGACTCCGGCTCATCAAGCAAATAAATCCCTTTTCCGCCGAGCCGGTTCGTAAACAAAGATAAGAAAGCCTGCCCGTGCGACTGCTCATTCAAGGATTGGCCGCCATAGGAATCGTAGGCTCTTCTATCCTCCTTAGCCAATTCATCGATATAATCGGCAAAAGCATCAAAAGTCTCCGCACGAAAGAAAAATCCGTTGCTCACCTTGGGCGTCCAAGACAGCTTTATGATGGAAGACAGCGACACGTCGTCCTTCTCTCTGGATAAAAGCGAGCTTTTTCCGCCTACAATATTGAAGCCGCAAAGATGCGCAATCGCTTCCAGCAGGGTCGATTTACCAGAGCCGTTCTCGCCGATAAAGAATGTAATGTTGCTGTCGAGATCCAGTTCGTCCACCCGCTGCAAGGCCGGGATATGAAAGGGATACTGCCCCAGCCTGCCTGCCGCTTCCGCTGCTTTCCAGTCAAAGGAAGCCCGCTTCAAAAATGTCATCTTACTGCTCCCTCCACTAGCACGAAGCCTGCTGCTGATTGAATGGTCATGAAATTCAAATATATGTATATATAGACGCTTTTTTCATGGGAAAAGTTTCTCTATCGCTCATGGCGGTCATGAACATTAATCAAAATGTAAATGTGCAGTTTGTTTACCGATATTTCGGCCATTTATCGCTTCAAAATGCAAATGTGCAGTTTGTTCAGCCCAGAAAGCCTCAAAGGAGCGAAATGGAGCGATTTAAAATGTACTTTTACATTTTGATCGCGATTTTATGCTATATTAGCATGATCAGCCTGCACTTTTGCATTTTGTTGCCGGATTTAGCTGGAACGAGGCTAACAGATAGGGCGCTGATTCATCGTTCCGACGGTCGCGACAAGCAATGGGAGGCAATTCAACTTAAAATCCAACTCTCCACTCGCAAAAAAAGCTGCTGCTTCATTAACGAAGCAACAGCTTTTTTAAAATTCCATACCATTTACGACGCCGGCCCCGGCCGGTTAATGCTCTTCATATAGCTGACCGACGCGATGATAAAGTAAAACGTCTGCATGATGATAAAGATACCGATGACGACAAAGGAATAAAGCCATACGGAAGATCCCATCAGCGTATCCAAAGCCTTCATCGCAACAAGGGCGTGAATTGTGCCTACGACGCAAGGAATGTAGAATACAATCGCAATTTGCGATACCGATATCCGCCTGATTTCCTGAAGTGTCATGCCGATCCGCTTCAAGGCGCGGAATTGCTGCTGATCCTCTTGCAGCTCCGTGAACAGCTTGAAGTAGATCAGACTGCCTGCAGCGATAAAGAACAGCAGACTAATGAATAAACCGATAAACAGCGTTAAATTCGCGTCTTGCATATAATCCTGATACATAGACGCACGCGTCATATGCGTCTGCTCTTTTTTACTCTCCGGTACGAGCTTCTGCACTTGACCGACAGCTTCTGCCGCGCTTTCCCAATCCTTCACTTCATAGCCGTAAGCGACAATCTGCTTCTCTTCCGGGATAGAGGCCATTAGCTTGCTGTAAGCAAAGTCATCCATAATAATTGTAAAAAGATAACTGGTCATGTTCATTATCGTACTGTTTACACTTTCCGATATTTTATAATCGACCGTCACTCCGTTAATAACGCCCTGTATGGTTTGCGGAGCTTTTATCCAGCTGGCTTGCAAAATAACGGTATCCTGCTCTACCTCAACTGCCGGGAGACCAAGGGCAGCTGCACTATGATTATATTCAGAGGCCGATATGACAAAGCCCTTGGAATTGCTGTAATCATGGGATTGCTTATTTTCGGATTCCAATTTCAGCTTCGTAATCTCCGCTCCGACCAGCTTATCTTCTCTAGTGATCGGGTGGCCATTTTTCTCCAATATGCCCGCCATTTGCTCCGGATCAACGACCTCATTCGTATGAAGGCCGCGCTCGACATATGCAATGGTATAAGGAGAGAAATTCGACACCATCAGTTTATAGCCCACTTGCATCAAATAAAAAGTGCCGGAGGCGGTCAAAATGACCGCGCTCATGATCGATACCATAAATAAGATGCGCGCATTGTCTCGCAGCTTATAGCCAAGCTGGGACAAAACAATCATATTGGTCCGGTTGTAAAAAACCGAATGCTTGCGCTGCAGAAAACGGATGGCCAGGACGCTCAATTGCGTAAATAAAAAATAGGTTCCGATGGTGACCGTAATCAGTATCGGCAGTGCCAGCAGCAGGAACGTCTCAACCGTCATATTCAAAGCCATGCCATATGCGGCTCCTAAACATAATACAGCAAGTACGACGAGCCATTTGGAAAAAACGAGATCGCCTTTCGGCTTGCGGGCTGCCTTCAGCAGGTCAACAATTTCCGATTTGCCAATACGTAAAGAAGTCAACAGTGCAATCCCCATCGACAAGGCGAAAAATCCGATGCCGGTCAGTGCAATCGCGAAGACGGGAGCCGCGAATGGAATGGGATCCTTCACGCTTAATATGGCGCCCAGCGCCATAAAGAACAATTTGCTGAACAGCATGCCGATCGCAATGCCCGTAATAAGAGACAATAGCGCTACCGCGGCATTCTCGTAGATAACGAGCCGTCGCAATTGCGACCTGGTCATTCCGAATAATGAGAACAGGCCGAATTCCTGCTTTCTCGTCTTCAGAAACGCCGAATTCGCATACAGCACGAACAGGAATGAGAAAATAGCGATCAGATAAAGGCAGAACTGCATGCCGGTCCGAATCTTTTGCGCCTGCAATATGTTGCCGTTAATAACATCCGGATGATAGATAAAGGCGGCGTACATGTAGAAAATGATGACGGAAAACACGCTGCTCCAGAAAAACGCGCTGTAGGACCGCCAGTTGCCGCGGATATTGCTAAGCGCGAGCGAACGGAACGTCATCGAAATTACCTCCCAGCACGCTCAGTGCGTCCAATATTTGTTGGAAGAATGCCTGCCGGTTTGAGCCGCGCCGAATTTCCGAGAAAAACTTGCCGTCTTTAATGAAGACAATCCGCTGGCAATAGCTTGCAGAGAACGGATCATGCGTAACCATCAGAACCGTTGCCTTCAGCCGCTCATTCATATCCTTCAATGAGTCCATGACATCCTTCGCCGACTTGGAATCCAGATTGCCGGTCAGCTCGTCGGCCAATACAAGCGAAGGCTGGTGGATGATCGCCCGCGCGATCGCCGCCCGCTGCTTCTGTCCGCCGGACACCTCATAGGTTCGTTTGCTGAGAATGGCTGTAATTTGCAGCAGCTCGGCAATCGGCCGCAGCTTCTCATCAATTTGCCGGGGAGAGACCCCCTCCAGTACGAGGGGCAAAATGATATTTTCCTTAATCGACAACGTGTCGAGCAAATTAAAATCCTGAAACACAAAGCCAAGCTCTCTGCGCCGGAACAGCGCCAGCTTGCGTTCATTCAGCCTTGCCGGATTAACACCATTAATCTCAAGCTCACCTGAAGTCGGCTTGTCGATCGTCGACAGCAGATTGAGCAGCGTCGTCTTCCCGCTTCCCGACGGCCCCATGACCCCGACAAACTCGCCGGCTTCGACCTTAAGATCAATATCCTCCAGCGCTTTATAAGAAACATTCCCTTTCGAGCTGTATATTTTGCCTAACCCTTTCGTATGCAATACACTCATCTTCAACTAGCCTCCCAAAGCTTTCTATCGTTGCTTGCATGAATAGTATATCCTTGAGAGCACACCTGCTCCCATCGATTTCCCTTTCATGCGGGACGGCTAACCTTACAATGTTGTCACCCAAACCGGTGAATGCCATCCGGGTAAAAGGATACCGTTGCCGTCGTTCCCTCGCCTGCCCGCGATTCCATAGACAATTCATGCCCCATCCGCCCGCACACCTGCTTGGCTAAATAAAGGCCCATACCCGTTGACTCTTCAACGGCCCGCCCGTTCTCGCCAGTGAAGAAGGGATCGAATATACGCGGCAAATCCTGCGGCTCGATGCCGATGCCTTCATCCTCGACCGATAGTCTGACGGTATTATCCTGCTTAACTATCCGAATCGTCAGCTTCTTGTCGCCCGGCTTGCGTTTGGCATATTTAATTGCATTGTTGACTAACTGATTCAGCACGAACGTCAGCCATTTCTCATCCGACTCAGCGGCAGCTTCCCCTTCGATTTTCGGATAGATCGAATAGCGGATGCACTGCCTTTTATGCCCGTTGATGACCGTTCGTGCAACTTCATGCAGCTGCAGCTGCCGAGGATGCAGGTCGAGCTCAAATTTATCCAATCTTGCGGTATGCAGCATCATCTCCAGTCCGCGCGTCAACCGGTCGGTCTCCTCCCGCAAGCTCGTCAGCAGCTCTGCTTGCTTCTCCCCGCTCAGCGGCGGCTCCCTTCCTTCTTGCGCAAGCAGATCGATGACCGACACCGGCGTTTTCATATGATGCACCCATTGCATGACAAAGTGGTTATGCTGCTCCTGCTGGCGTCGGTATTTGTTAAGCTCGGTCATATAAGCGCTGTGCTGCGCTTCAAGCAGCTGCTGCACCGCCTTCTGCTCCACCGATATCCCTGATTTCACAAGTGTCAAATCATTTAGCGATGCCGGTTTTTGAAGCGCTTCTGTCAGCTGTTTGTAGTACGCCCGCTGCCTTAGATAATCGATGGCAAGTCCCACAATTAGAAGCAGCAGCGCCAGCTCGATAAAATAATAGAGCAAGCCGGGATCGGCCTGCTCCGCATAACGCAGCTTATCTAGCAGAAACAGAACGGAAGCAATTCCGATGCATCCCAAATAAAAGGCAATCATAATTTTACGATCCCATAAATAACCTTTCCAGCTCATGCCCCGGCTCCTCTCTGCATATCCGGCAAAATCAGCTTGTAGCCTTGGCCGCGAACGGTCTCAATTGCCTTTACGATGCCAAGCTCCTCAAGCTTTTTGCGCAGCCTTGTAACATTGACTGTCAGCGTATTGTCATCGACGAACTGCACGTCATCCCACAGCGCCTCCAATAGCTCTTCGCGGGTGACGACCTGCTCCGGCCTGCGGAGGAAGCATTCCGCGAGCAGCAGCTCGTTTTTCGTCAGCTCAACCCGCTTGCCCTGCCATTCCAGCTCATTGCGGCTCAGATAGAGAATAAGTCCATTTGCCTCCAAATCTCCATTGCCGTTGCCACCGCCGAGTCCGCCAGCTGCTGCCGCATATTCACCATAAACACGGCGAAGCGCACTCCTCGTCTTTGCCATCAGCAAATCCAGATGGATAGGCTTGGCTACATAATCGTCGCCGCCATTCTCGATGGCCATCACTTGATCCATCTCTCCGGCGCGCGCCGAAATAAAGATGATCGGCACGTTGGAGCGCGTACGGATTTGCCTGCACCAATAAAATCCGTCGAAATAAGGCAAATTAATATCAAGCAGCACGAGATGCGGATCATACTCGATAAATTCAGCCAGCAGCTCCTTAAACCGTTCTGCCCGCCGCACCTCGAAGCCGTATTTCTCCATATTCGCTTTTAAAATTCCGCCGATCTTCTCATCATCTTCTATTATAAATATGCGATACATCTAACGGTCGCCTCCAAATCAAGCGCGGTATTGAACCTCCTAATGATAGCAGTTTCAATAAAGGCGTTCAAACGAAAAAGCCCCTGCTGCACAAGAGGCAGCCGGGGCCTTGCCGACATTAAAAATTCGGATTGCCGAAAGCGCCGGTCCGGAAATCGTGGAAGGCTTGCGTAATTTCCCGCTCGGTGTTCATAACGAACGGCCCGCGCTGAACCATCGGCTCGTTGATCGGTTCACCGCTTAATACGAGTACAAGGGCGTCCTCCGTCAGCGCCTCAATCCGGATCTCGCCGGCTTCGTTCCGGAAGAGAACAAAATCATTTTCCGCAGCAGACTTGTGTTCATTAATGACGACTTCACCGCGAAGTACAATCAATCCCGCATTGTATGATGATGGCAGCGTGAAGCTTGCTTGCCCGCCTTTATTGAAAGCAATATCGAACAGATTGAGCGGTGTATGAGTGCTTGCCGGTCCCCGAACCCCATTGTACTCACCAGCAATGATCCGTACGCTGCCTCCACCGCCTGGCAGTTCAATCCTTCCCATTGAAGAGGACATCAGCTCCTGATAGCTTGGCGCTGTCATTTTGTGCGCTTGCGGCAAATTAACCCAGAGTTGAACCATTTGCATGACGCCGCCCTGCTCAGAGAAGCTTTTCTCCTGGTATTCTTTGTGCAGCACGCCGGAGCCTGCCGTCATCCACTGTACGTCTCCAGGACCGATGATGCCGTGATTGCCGGCGCTGTCATGATGCTCGATCCGGCCTTGATACGCGATCGTTACGGTCTCAAATCCCCGATGCGGATGAGCGCCGATGCCTTTCACCGCGGAGCCTGGAGGGAATTCAACCGGAGCGCCGTAGTCCAGCAGTACAAACGGGCTAATACGCTGCTCGAATGAATTGCCTCCCGGAAAATAATTCGATACGCGAAAGCCGTCGCCTACCATATGAAACGGGGAGCCTTGAAATACGCCTTCAATTTCGCGATATGCTGCAGTGTTTGTCATGAGAATCCATCTCCTTATTTATGTTAATATATTAATAGTTATCTTCAATTCAAGATATAGGGTCGGTATAAACCGCCGAGACTACTTTCCGGCGGCTCCTTTGCCTAATACTTTTAACAGCTCAATAGCTTGCTTCTGTTCCTCCAGCGTCAAGCTGTTCATTACCGTCTCAATCCGCTGCGCATGCTGAGGGAAGATATCATCGAACAGCTTCCGTCCAACGTCCGTAATTTCCGCATACGTCACCCGCCGGTCATGGCTGCATGGCACACGCTTTAAATAGCCCTTATTTTCCAGCTTATCGATATTATACGTCATCGTGCCGCTCGTAATTAATACTCTATCGCCGATCTGCTGAATCGGGATGCGGCCTTTCGCGTACAACACTTCCAATATGCCAAATTCGGTAGAGGACAAGCCGTAACTCTTAATATCTTTAACCGCAACATCCATAACACTCTTAAACGATTTGGACAACACAACCAGCAATTTCAGCGCCGTCTGCTGCTCATCATTTGTCGTTTCCTTCATCCGCTCACCTCCCCATCAACAATTATCTTGAATTAAAGATATAATAAATATCCTTTGCTGTCAAGCGTTTAGTCTTTAAGAGCCAATTCATTAGGTAACATTTGACTGTAAAAATTAACCTTTGCCATCCGCCATTCGAAGCAATTTCGATTCTGAAAGAAGGACTACATTCCCACATTTATTTACGAAATCATTACAAATTCTAAATAATGGGATAATAATCGACTGCTAAACTGATTTTGAATTAAGAGATCGATATCGAGAAAGGTGACGAAAACCGATGCAAATGAAAAAAGTAGTGGTCATCTCCATGCTGGCAGCGGCAATTGGAACAACAGCCGTAACACCGGTAATGGCACAAACGAATGCAGCTTCGCAAAACCAGCAGGCACTGCAAATCAAGAACGCAACCTTTACCGTAAACGGCAAAGCAGTTGCAATCCGCACGATCAACAAGAGCGGGATAACACTCGTCTCGGTGCGTGACATTGCCCTGGCAATCGGAGCTGAGATCAATGTTTCCAAAGGCGTGATCAAAGTTCAACTGAATCACAAAAGTGCAACCCTGACGGGCAGCGCGATTACGTCTGTTGGCGGCAATTCGTTCACAGAGCCAAAAGCACTGCTTGAAAAGCTTGGCGCAACGTATGTAGCAGGAAGCAATGTAGTCACTTCGATTAAACTGCTTGCTGACATCGAACAAGCCGCATGGATCAATTCCTCTACACTGCTTGCATCGAAATCCATCGAAGGCGGACGTGAAGACTACCTGATCGATACAGCGACAGGCCGCAGCGAATTGCTGCTTGCTTCCTCCAATACTTCTGACCTTGTAATCTCGAATGACGGCGCTAAAGCAGCTTATACCGACGAGAACGGTGCTGTATATGTAATTACGCTTGCTACAAAACAAACGGTTCAAGCCAGCACGGACAGCTCGATTAAAAACGAACTGCAATGGTCCGCTGACGGTTCCGCATTGTTCTTCCTGCAAGGCGACAAAAACTCCGTTATCGCTAAAGTAGATCTGGCTGACGGCAAAGTAACAAAAGTACTGGAAGACAAAGTTGACTACAAGGCTGATCTGAGCGTATCCTCCGACGGCGGCAAATTTGCCTTCACCGTTATCAAACAGCCTAAAGTTACAGCCGATGCTGGTAAAGACGTTAGCTTGGACGACGTGGCGATCGACGCTACGGGCACAGAACCGCAGCTCTACTTCTATGATGCAGCGAAAGCCGACAACAAGCCGGTTCAACTGACTAACGATAAAACGGATAAAGCTTTCACGCAAATTTCTGCAGACGGCTCGAAGGCATATTTCGTAAGCCTCGGCGACGACGCTAACAGCACAGGTACACTTGAAGTTGTGGACATCGCTGGCAAAACGGTAAAACCGCTGTTCAACGAGCAAGACGTGTACCAGCTTGTAACAAAAGGCAATAAATTGTACTTGCTTACTGCCAAAGGCGAAGGCAACGCTATTTACAACATCGATGCCGCAACTGGCGCAGCTACTCTTTTACATAGCGTATCGGACGGCGTCAGCGAAATCATCGTATCGAATAACGGTCAGCTTGCAGCTATCAGCAACGGCTTGCTTGCAGTAGCAATCAACGGCAAATTCACAACGATCACAAAATAATTTATCTGGGGGAAAAATGCAATGAAATGGTTTAAACAAATTACGATCGCAGCGCTTATCGCTGTAATTGGCTTCAGCTCCGTGCATGTTGCAGACGCAGCAAGCAAACTTTCAGGCAAAATTGTTATCAATGGCTCTTCCGCACTTCTTCCATTGACGCTTCAAGCAGCTAATGAATTCAAAAAAGCGAATCCGAAAGTTAAAATCTCCGCATCCGCTGCCGGTTCGATTACAGGCCCGCAAGCGGTTCGCAAAGGTATCGCTGATATCGGCGCAGTAGACTGGGATGCTACGAAAGACGTTCCTGGCTTCAAAAAATTCGACGGTCAAGTTGCACATAAAGTTGCTGTTATTCCTTTCGCGACTGTCGTGAACAAAAACGTTGGCGTATCGAACCTGACGACGAAGGATCTGCAAGGCATTTTCTCCGGCAAAATCAAGAACTGGAAAGATGTTGGCGGCAAAGATGCTGAAATCATCGTTGTAAACCGTACGTTCGGTTCCGGCACACGCGTTAACTTCCAAGACAAAGCGCTTGCTGGCGAAGACTTCATGACTAAAGGCGACAACTACAAAGAAGTAAAAACGAGCGGCGATATGAAGACGGCTATCGAAACTACGCCGAACGCTATCGGTTATATGGACCTTGCCTACGTAACAGACAAAATGACAGCTTTGAGCGTTAACGGTGTTGCTCCAACTGAAGCTAACGTAATCAACGGCAAATACAAAGTATGGGGCTACGGCTACTACATGACTAAAGGCCAGCCTACAGGCGCTGTAAAGGAATTCATCGCTTATGTACAAAGTGCGAAATTCCAAAACGGTTCGCTTAAAAAGCTGAAATTCATTCCGATTTCCGCAATGAAATAAGAAGGAAAGAGCGGCCGGCTTGCGCGTAAGGCGCGAAGCCGGCTGTTTTTATCCAAAGGAGCCGAACCCAAAATGTTAGAATCGTCCGTCGCTGCCCCAAAGCAATCGGATCTTGGCAGCAGTATTATGGCCGGAAGCGGCAAGCCGTTCGACCGTAAAAAACGACTGTTTGCCATGAACCGTTTGTTCCGTTACATATGTATTGCCAGTGCAGTCTTCGTCTGCCTTATTCTTTTCCTTATTCTCATTCTTATGTTCCGTACAGGTGTTTTAACGTTCAGTGATATTTCATTAGCGGACTTCTTCCTGTCTGCCAACTGGAATCCGATGGATGAACAGTATGGCGCGTTAGTCTTTATTTTCGGAACGTTTGCTTTAACAGCATTAACACTGCTCATCAGCGTTCCGCTATCCATTGCAATTGCTGTTTTCTTGTCCGTGTTCGTACCTGGCTGGCTGAAAAATGCGCTGCGTCCGATACTGGATCTGCTCGTAGGCATTCCATCCGTCGTATACGGCTACCTCGGTCTTACCGTTCTCATCCCGATGATCCGCAATGTAACGGGCAGCGGCATGGGCGACGGTCTTCTGGCAGCTGCACTTGTCTTGACAATCATGGTACTGCCGACAATCAGCCGGATTAGCGATGACGCGATTTCCGCGGTACCGAGAAAATATAGCGACGCTTCCTACGCTCTTGGAGCTACCCGCTTCCATACCGTATGGAAAGTACTTCTTCCTTCCGCGCGCAGCGGTATTATGTATGCTGTCATTCTAGGAATGGCCCGTGCAATCGGCGAGACGATGGCTGTCGTTATGGTTATCGGCAATACGGCTCAGCTTGCAGACAGCTTGTTGAAGCCGACATCGGTACTCACAAGTAACATCGTTATGCAAATTTCCAACGTTCCATTTGATTCAACGTGGAACTATGCCCTTTACTTGATGGGCTTCCTGCTGCTCGTTATTTCGATTCTGATGATTGCTACCGTTCGCTGGCTGCAACGCAAGGGGGTACAAGGATGAAGACAACACCAACAGCTAACCCCTTCCAAGGCGTCGGTAAAATGAACCGTTTGAACAACCGCATCTTCACGCTGCTCGTCTGGGTTGTAGGTGCGGCAGCCATCCTGTTCATTTTCGGTCTGCTATTTCTTATTTTGGAAGCGGGCCTTCCCAATTTGACTTGGGACTTTCTGTTCGGACTGCCAAGCGAGATTGATGAAGGCGGCGGCATCGGCCCTACGCTGATCAACTCTTTCTACATCCTGTTCATTTCCTTGGTCATTTCCATTCCGCTTGGCATGGCTGCCGGCATCTACTTGGCCGAATTTGCACCAGCCAACAAATTGATCGGCTTCGTGCGTATTTGCGTAGAAGCGCTGGCTTCCGTTCCATCGATTATTTTCGGCTTGTTCGGCATTGCGTTGTTCGTCGAATATTTCCAGATCGGATTGACCATCCTCGGCGGAGCGGTAAGTCTGGCTTTCCTGAACCTGCCCGTCTTGGTAAGGGTAACGGAGGAATCACTGCGTGCTGTGCCGAAGGAGCTCAAAAGCGCATCCTTCGCTCTTGGCGGCACGCATCTGCAGACGATCACTCGCGTGCTGATCCCGGCTGCACTGACAGGCATCGTCACCGGTATCTGCCTCGTGGCTGGACGTGCATTCGGCGAGAGCGCCGTTATCATTCTGACAGCCGGCGTAACGACGTCAGGCGAAATGTGGGACTTTAATTTGTTCTCGCCGGGCGCTACGCTTGCCGTTCACCTTTGGTATGTACAGTCGGAAGCCATCGTTCCTGATGCTCAGCAAATTGCTCAGAAGGCGGCGGCGGTGCTTGTATTCGTCGTGCTGTTCATCAATCTGGTGTTCCGGATTCCGCTTTGGCTGAAGGCTCGGAAGATGAAGGGCTAGGGTTGGTGGGGTTGTAGAGTAAGAGGCTGCCGAGAGTTTCTCGGCAGTCTTTTTTGTAGTATGCTGCCCGTATGCGTACAACATTAGGGATCGCTGCGTGTTTCGGTCCGCTAGCACGCTTACAACATTAGGGATCGCTGCGTGTTTCGGTCCGTGCTGCCGTTCTTGATTCCATTTCCCCCCATCGCTAACACGATGCACGAATGAATAGAATCATCGAAAAGTCAGCCCGGACTCGAAACACTCCGCTCACCCTCTGCCTAAGTGCAACTACTTAACATGAACCATTAAAACTAAACTACTGTACAATCCCGCTGATTTCTTCAGCAGGAAACCACTCCATACCTGCAAACTTCACCTCCGTCATCTGAGCTCGAAACTCTAGGCTCATCCTAGAACCGTATAACCAGCTCCGCAAGAGCCTTGCACCCTACTCCTTAATCCTTCTAACAACAGTAACCCGCTTTTTCAAACGGTAACCTAAATGTTAGCCATCACCCGAGTCTTCGCCTGAACCTTTTGCAAGAAGTAGCAAGGACTTACCGCAGAACGAACCGGCTTCGCTATTTAACGAAGACCGGTTCGCAAATTATGCGCGAGACTGCCACTTTTGAGGCATTTGCAAGCATTAGCGAAGAGAATTTCGCTTTTGGAGAAGCTGCGTTCACCAGTTGCGAAGTTTTCTTCGCTGCAGCTTATGTGGGCACCAGTTGGTACTCAAATAGCGAACTTTGATTCGCTCTTTTGCGAAGGAGGTTCGCTATGGGGCTAGTGCTGAGCGGTTTAGCGGCACGAGCTCTATTTCGTTTGACAGTTACATTTGAAGTTCCCTTCGACCTGCTGCACGGAAATCAACATTAACTGGGAACGAAGCTACTTCGTTATTTAACGAAGACCGGTTCGCAAATTATGCGTGAGACTGCCACTTTTGATGCGTTTGCGAGCATTTGCGAAGAGAATTTCGCTTTTGGAGAAGCTAGGTTCACCAGTTGCGAAGTTTTCTTCGCTGCAGCTTATATTGGCACCAGTTGGTACCCCAATAGCGAACTTTGATTCGCTCTTTTGCGAAGCAGGTTCGCTAACTAGGTGATCGGCCGTCGTCGTGTGAAGCCCGGCCAGACACAAGGTCCGCCTGCGCCTAAGAGAAAAGTTAGTTATGGCAACAGTCATGCGTCGTTCTAAGCAATAACTGGAGCTTAAGCAGCAGCTTTTATTTTTTAGCATTCGCGATGGAGCAGTTCGCTACTAGTTGGTTTTACTTCAGTCGGAAAAACCCGGCTCCGAAGAAGCCGGGCTGGTTCGTTATTCAATGATGCGAGCGACGGCCAGAGGTCCGCGATACATAATTCGGGTCAGCAACAGAGCCAGCTCCTCGACTGGGAGGCTCATGCCGCTGCGAATCCAGTGTGTCAGCATGCCAATATTGGCCGAAGTCATAAAGGCGATCAAATATTCTTTTGGGAAACCTGGATCCCGATCGCCTACTATTTTCATAAACGTCTGATTGTACATTCGTTCGGTCATAAACTCCCTAATCCGCATGGGAAACCGGGCATCTCCGTTTGGCCCCAGTATGACACGGAAAAAATCGGCATGCTCTGCAAAATAGTTGAGTACATTCAAGCTAACCGGATAAATTTGATCCTTCTCCGCGTAGCGGATCAAATCCAACGGATTCAAATGACTCATCACATCCGTAAGGCCTACAAAGACCTCCTGCTTGATCTGCTCCATTAAATCCGGCACATCCCGGTAATGCAAATAAAACGTCCCCCGGTTAATTTCCGCTTTCTCGGTCAAATCACTTACGGTAACCCGCTCGAGTCCCCTTTCATCGACAAGCTCAAGCAAGGCTGTCCGAAGCAGCCTTCTCGTTCTTTTTTTGCGCAGATCCGTTTTTTCTCCCATCAGTCGAACTCCTTTTTTTCAAATTAATAAACAGAGTAAGCTCAAAATGCCGATTACTCGACAAATGGAGCGAGATTGATTATTGAATGGCTACTTCACATCATTATAATTAACATTGTGATCCTTAATGAACATTTTGTCTATTATTTATTAAAGAGAAAAAAGGAGAGAACTGAACGATGAATGGTTCAAAAAACATGCTCCGCAATAAATTAGTGTGGATCGGGTTAGCATTAGTGGTCGGCGTTATTTTTATTATGGGCTTGGCACAGCTGGGCTCATCCTCCAATCCGGTGCCCAAAAACATGCCGGTAGCGCTCGTTTCGCTCGACAAAGAAGTGCAGCTGCCTAATGGCCAGACGCTCGCTATTGGCAAAATGATCGAACAGCAGCTCATGACTGCCGCTGCCTCCACCGCTCAGAGCACAGAGCCTCCGCTCAAGTGGGAACAGGTTGACAATAAAGCTGTCGCGATGCAAGGTCTCGACGATAAAAAATATTACAGTGTGCTGATTCTGCCGGAATCGCTCAGCGCCGATATCGCAACCTTGTTCAGTCCGCAGCCAAAAACAGCAACGGTAGAGGTTTATCTCAATCAAGGCATGAACATGACCGGATCCACTCTCGTCTCCCAAGTCATTACGAAGATCGGCGAGGGTATGAACGAACAGTTGCGCAAACAGGTGCTGGAAGGCGTAAAAGCGCAAGGTGATGTTTTGAATAGTGCACAGGCAGCCGCACTGGCTTCCCCCATCACGCTGCAGACAGAAATGGTGCATCCCGTACCCGCACATAGCGCGAACGGCAATGCCCCGGTCGCTTTTACCATTTTGGCATGGTTCGGTGCGATGATTGCATCCATTCTAACGTTCCAGGCTGCTGCCAAAGCCCGCTCTGCAAGCAAACTTAGCAACGCAGGCGTTGCTGTCTCGCAGGCCGTTATCGGACTGCTGTATGTGCTGGTAGCACTAGGCGCAACGCTTCTACTGGCAAAAAGCACGCTAGGGATGACGATTGCAGACAGCTGGCAATTCAGCATTTATTTTACGTTCATTAGCTATTGCTTCTTCCTGATGCAATCCTGTCTGTTGAACTGGCTTGGCTTGGGCGGAATGCCGATTATGATTCTGATCTTCTTCTTTGGCTCGCCGATACTCGCATTACCGTCTCAAATGCTGCCTGCCTTTACACAGGATTGGCTGTACTCGTGGATTCCGCTTCGCTTCGGAACCGAAATTTTACGCGAAGTGCTTTACTTTGGCGGCAGCTCGTTCTCCTCTGCCTCCGCAGTTACTTTAATTATTATTGGAGCAATCGCGCTTTGCCTCTCGCTGCTTGCTGCAGCAGTTAAGCCCTATAAGGATAAGAATGCGGTGAAAAAAACAGCAACCGCAGAAAGCACGGCAGCTGTTTAAACGGACGATATACAGACACAAAGAAGGCAGGAACCGTCATTCTCAGGTTCCTGCCTTCTTTGTGCTGTTTAAGCTGTTGGCATTTTCGTATCAGTTGGCTTAGCATAACCTTTCCCGTAAGCCTCATCGATCCATTCGCGGATTTCGAGCGTTGTTTTGCCCGCTTGCTTCATCGTAACGGCCTGTGCAGCAATTTTCAGGCAGACGCCGCATCGCGTTCCATGATCGTCCCAGACTACTGAGCCGTCATCTTTCAGCTCCGCGATAAAGCAGTTCAAATTGCTCTTATGATTCGCGCTCTCGCCGCAGCCGCAGAAGCAAGGAATCCACTCCAGCAAATCAGCAGCTTGTCCTGCCGCCTGATACACCAGTCGCATATCCTCGCTTTGGCCGTCGAGAAACTTCGGAAGCACAGCAGCTGATGCCGTCTCCTCCTGCAAATCGCCGTTTGCAGCGTGACTGCTATGCCCGTCATTGCCGTGGCCGGCATGTTCATTCTTCGCACTGCCTCCGTTGTTTCCGCCGCAAGCGGATAACAAAACAAGCGACAGTAACGCTAAGATCGCAAGCTTTTTCATCGTTTTCTCCCTCATCCCCTTTTGTAAAGCCAGTACCGGTTAATTTGATTTATTCCTGCAGCTGCCGCTCCACGATTGGCTGCTCGTCCACAAAGCCTCTCCGTTTCAGCCAGTTCGCACAATTAAGCGTCCAGGTATGCGCCTCTGGATGATCAAAAGCAAGTCCAAGACCATGATGCCCGGACTCATAGACATGCAATTCGTAAGGTACGCCATGCTCGCTAAGCGCTTGTGAGAACATCAAGCTGTTTTGTACCGGAACGGCGCTGTCGTCAGCTGTATGCCATAGAAAAGCCGGCGGCGTGTCTGACGTTACTTGCAGCTCGCCTGACAGCAAATCACGCTGCTGCTGGGATGAATCCTCGCCTAGCAAATTCAGCAATGACCCAGGATGGGTGTGCTCCCCTAATGAAATAACGGGGTAGCACAATACCATAAGATCCGGCCTGCTGCTGACCTGTTCCACAGGATCGGCGCTCGAAGAATCGCCGGCATCGTAATGCGTACCTGCAGCAGAGGCAAGATGACCGCCCGCTGAGAAGCCTAATATGCCGATGCGGTCCGGGTCTACACCGAATTCTGCTGCTCGGCTGCGCACGATGCGGAGGGCCCGCTTCGCGTCATTCAGCGGATGCGGATGCTGATTAGGAGCTACCCGGTAATCCAATACAAATGCGTGCAGGCCGATATCGTTCAGCCATTCCGCAATCGGCTTTCCTTCATGTTCAGCCCGGTAAGCGTAGCCCCCGCCCGGCAGCACGACAATGGCCGCAAGCGGCTTGTCCGATTCCTTCAAATAAGGAGTTAAAAACGGAATTTCACTAGCCCCATTAACCGTACCCTCTGGCCAAATCGCAAATTTCTCCATTTCTTTGGGCACCTCCATTAAAGCGTTGTCATCTTATGATAACAGGTTGCTGGATTTTTTTACAGATTGGAATGGATCAGAAGCTTATTGTATTTCGTGATCATTTTCTTGAAGGAGAGGTTCTCTTGAAAAAACTTACCTACTGGGAGAAAAGACTTTTGATCAGCTTAACAGCCCTCGCTCTCATTGGCATCATTTCCTATATCAGCAAGCATTTTTGACTGTCGGCAAGAGTAGTGGAGCGATTCGGAAAAATTGGACAAAAGCACCTTTTTCATTTGATCATGGAAGGTGCTTCTTGTTATGATTAGAATCAGCTATCACAAGCCACAGTCTCCCCGGCAGCAAAGGAATTGGTCTCGTGTTCGCCTGCCTTGCATGCGTACATGCAGCATCCATTCACCGACAAGGGAGGTTATGTATGTTAAAAAGGATGTTGTTAAAATTGGTAATTTCCATTGCAGCTCTTCTATTAATCGTTATTACTGGCGCTAGTTTTTATTTCTACAATGTCGCGATTGCAAGGGATGACAAAAGCTTCCTGAACGGCAATCCCGATCTCGCTGTTACCGCAGCGGCTGCAGAAGCTGACGTTATCGACGGGGACGAGCACTGGTGGGAGAAGCAGCATTTCGAAGATTGGCAACTATACTCTGACGATGGCCTGAACCTGCACGCTTATTATTTGGCAGCTCCTGCTCCAACTGATAAAACCGTCATTATTGCGCATGGTTATTCCGGCGAAGCCGCAACCATGGGCAAGCTGGCGCAAATGTATAACGAGAAGCTCGGCTACAACGTTCTTTTGCCTGATGCCCGCGGTCATGGCCGAAGCGAAGGCCGCTACATCGGCTTCGGCTGGCCGGAGCGCAAGGATTATCTTGGTTGGATCGCAAGTGTGCTCAATCACAGCGGAAGCGGCTCTCAAATCGTGCTGCATGGCGTCTCCATGGGCGGTGCGACCGTTATGATGACCAGCGGCGAGGAGCTTCCGTCTCAAGTGAAAGCCATTATAGAAGATTGCGGCTACACTTCTGTACAAGATGAATTATCGTATCAGTTGAAACGGATGTATCGCCTGCCCTCTTTTCCGCTGCTGCACTCAACCAGCCTGCTTACGAAAATACGCGCCGGCTATGCTTTTAATGAAGCTTCCGCTTTGAAGCAAGTGAAAAAAACGGATAAGCCGATGCTGTTCATCCACGGTGATGCCGACCTGTTCGTACCGACTGACATGGTCTACGAGCTCTACGAGAATGGACCGGAGCATAAAAAGCTCTATGTCGTTCCTGGTGCTGGTCACGGTCAGGCGCGGAAGACCGATCCGGTTTCGTACGATCGCGAGGTATCGGAGTTTATTGGAGCTTATGTGAAGTAGCCGGACTTTGCGTTACCCCGGGGTTCCTGCATACTTCCGGGGTCGCTGCGTGATTCGGTTCATGCCGCTATTCTTGATTCCATTATCCCATCGCTTTCACGATTAAATGGATGGAATCTGCGAAAAATCGTCCTGAACTCGAATCACTTCGCTCTCCCTTGCTGCATACTTCCGGGGTCGCTACGTGATTCGGTTCATGCCGCTATTCTTGATTCCATTATCACATCGCTTTCACGATGTTAGATGGATAGAATCTGCGAAAAATCGTCCTGAACTCGAATCACTCCGCTCTCCCTTCCTGCATACTTCCGGATCGCTGCGCGATTCGGTTCCAACGAACCTGGTTCGTTAAATAGCGAAGAGTACTTCGCTGATTTGGCTGTAAACCAGGGATTGGAAGCTGCTCATCAACATTAGCGAAGAGATTTTCGCAATTGGCGAAGCTGTGTTCTTGAAAAGCGAAATTTGGTTCGCTGCAGCCGCTGCAAATGCCATTCTGCAGCAAAAGAACGAACTTTGATTCGTTCTTTTGCGAAGCAGCTTCGCTATTACCGCTCGGCAGCCCCGGCCTCTGCTACGACCACACAGTGCCGGCGCCCTCCTTAAAGATGTGAAACCTAAAGACAGGAAAGCAGAATGCCCCTAAAACAACCTGCGCCGCATACAGTGTGCGGCTTTCCCTCTATAAAAAACAAGAGACTGCCTTCGCAGGCAGCCTCTTGTTTTTTATCATTTTTCAACCTTGTTCATAGGTTGCCGAACGATATTTCTTCTGTTGTTTTCACAGCCGCAATACTTCCAAGTTCCTTATTGCAGCGATCTATGATGGCTGACGCTGTATTTCCCCCACTGTCCCAGGTGCTGTGCGCATCCTTAACGAGTGTAACAGTGTAACCCAGCTCAACGGCGCCTCTGCACGTCGCCTCCACGCAATATTCGCTTTGCATGCCCGCCAAGACAAGCTGTTGAATCCCCAACTGTTGGAGATGCTCGTGCAAGTCGGTACCGTCAAAAGCATTCGGCATCGTCTTATGAATGAGAGCGTCATCGTTCTCAGGAGTCAGTTCGCTATGAATTTGCCACGGCTGTGTCCCTCTAACCAATGGGCCGCTTTCTGGCGGCTCGTTATGCTGGATATAGTAAATCGAAGTCCCGCTTTTTCGCGCATCCGCCAATAGCTGCTTCATATGATCCAGAACGGAACGGGCATTGTACACAGCATTTCCTTCCGCTAACATGTCGTTTTGAGCATCAATGACCAGCAAAGCGGTACGATTCATAAATGCGTTCCTCCCTAATCAACCGATTACCACAGACTCTTACTTATCCGATAAATTGGTTCGCATGCATCGTCACTTCCTCGATGCTCACATCTTTTATTTTCTTATCCCGAACATCTTTCCAATTCTCATAATACTCTGGCTTCATATATACATTCATATTGAATCTGCCCATGCGGAATATGACTCTATAACCGGTAATTTTATCGCTTGCCATCGATCCCCGTACCCTCCTGACGCTAATTCTTTCCACAGATGCCCGAAAATCGCCTGCTTTCAATTCCCAATATTCATCGGCGCCGGGGGGTCAAGTCAACTCGTCGATTCGGCCCAGTTGAACCAGCGCCCGAATGATTACTGTAACTGCTTGGGCTCGCGTCGTCTGCTCCTTAGGACGATACAAATCCCCGCCCGTTCCTGTCATAATATTCAAATCAGCCAGCCGTTGTACGGCCTGCGCGTATTTTTGATCAATCGCACCGGAATCTGTAAATTGATGCGAACGAGTGTCATCTTCACCCGCTTCGGCAGTTTGCAGCGGAGCAATAGCTGCCGCCAGCATACCTGCCATTTCCTCCCGCGTCAATACCCGTCCGGCTGGCAGACCGCTGTTCACAGCTTCTGTATCACCGAATGCCCGGTTAAGCATAATCGTAAACTCGGCCGCCGTGACGCCTCTGTTTGGAGCGTACAGCCCGCTGCCAATGCCATTGACCAGCCCTTTAGCCGCAGCCGTTCCAATGTAGGCTTCCGCCCAATGACGGCTGATATCAGTGAACGTAACCTCGTTGCCGGCAGCGAGGTAAACGCCACTGGCATTGACATCATCCTTAACAAGCACCGCCCACGCTCCGCTGCCAAGCTGAAGCTTTGTGGCGGATACAAATTCAAATTTCCCCGCCTTTTCGTTATAGCGGAATGCGCCCCAATGTTTTGGAAGATTGAGCATATCCTCAGACAGTGCCAATATTTTGGACAATGGCTCGCTAAGCGAATCCGCTGCTCCAATAACGGCCCCGGTTTTGGCATTTACAATCGCTATGCGGAAATCGACGGCAGCGCCTAACGCTTTACCGCCCGGCAATCCGGATGCCGGCTTGGAGTCCAATTCAAGTTTGGCGGATGAGTCCGTCAAACTGATTTTGAACCCCATATCCTCCATCGCCAGCCCGTTTGCTGTACGAACTTCGTTCAAGTTTGAGATCATCGACGCCAAATTTACAGGTATGCGATAGCTGCCATAAGGAGCCTTTATTTCAATGATAAAAGATGAGTTCCGGCTTGCAAGCTCCTTAAGAACGGCTGCCGGGAGGCTGGCATAGACGCTGCCCTTTACCGGCTCAGCCTCCAGCGTAACGGAGGATTTCGTTAAATCAAACGTGGAGGGGTCGACTGCCTTCCCGTTCAAATCAATGTACAGCTTGACCGGCGCAGTTCCCGCTCCGCCGCCGCTTACAGGAGGCGCAGCTCGCGTCAATGTTACCGTATAGGCTTTTAATGAACCGTCTGCCGCCTTCACTTCAACCGTAATGGTATTGGCACCTGTATTTAATAGCAGCTGCTCACTCGCACTGCCGCTTTGAACAGCCGTTCCATTAACTTTGACCGTCGCCCCGTCATCCGTTGTGACCGGCGTTACAGTGACTTGTCCGATATCGCTTCCCACTGCTGCCGTATAGCTCGTTGTTCCAGCTTCAAATGCCGGATTCAGCGCAGCTCCGGACAATATGAGGCTGCTCAGATCCGCATTGCCGGATAAAGGGGTAACACTAGCTTCATTAGAAGAACCGCTCAGATGTGACGAGTACTCCGCCTTAACCGTAAAATAATACGTAACGCCATTGTCCAAGCCCGTCACCGTATGGCTCACTGACGAACCGCTAACGACAGCCGCTTCCGATCCTCCGCCGCCTGGGGTCAAGCTTTGATAAATTTTATAATTCACTGCACCGGCCACCGGCTCCCAGGTCAGAACAGCACTCTTGTCTCCCCCAGCGGCAGACTTCAGTACAGGCAAGCTGGACACCCGAATTACCCGGTTTGCCGTTTTGGGAATGAGCCACAGCTCACTATCGATATAGTCCACACTAAAATTGCCATTGCCATTAAAACCAGCCGGCCAATTGTTATAAGTCATCATATCCCCGGTATCAGGATCCAGCTTAATCAGATTGGAATCGTTCTGACCCTTTAACCAGATATGATGGCCGTCAAACGCCCCGCTGCTCAAAAAATTGCGGCTTTTATCAAAACCGCTTGGCCAATTATCATACCCCGTCATCTCACCGGTCTGAGGGTCCAGCTTCACGATCTGATTACTCGAGTAAGGAAACATCCATACGTTTTGGCCATCATACAGGCTTCCGCCAAAAGCATAGCCTGTCTTATTGAACCCGCTAGGCCAGCCGTCATAGCCGGTCATATCTCCAGTCACCGGATCAAGCCTGATGACTTGGTTGGCTGTACTAGGCACCAGCCATACGTACCGGCCGTCATACACGCCGCCGGAAAAAGCATATTGGTTAAAGTAAAATCATCCGGCCAATCATCATAACCTGTCATTTCACCGGTTGTCGGATCTACTCTCACCACCTGATTGGCGGTAGACGGAACCATCCATATGAAGCGGCCGTCATAGATGCCACCGGAAAATGCGCTGCTTGATACGGTAAGAGTACTCGGCCAATTATTATGCTTCGTCATCGTCCCTGACACCGTATCCAACTGAATAACGCTGCTGGCAAGTGAAGGAATCATCCATATCGACTGATTGACAAAGATCCCTTGGCTAAATGCCCCGTTGCCCTTCGTAAACCCGCTTGGCCAATTGCCATAGCCCGTCATTGTCCCCGTGGCCGGATCAAGCTTAACAACTTGATTCACCTCCTGAGGGATCATCCATATATGATGTCCGTCCGACACCCCGTTTGCAAAAGCGGAATAATTCAGTTGCAGATCGTCCGGCCATTCGGCGAACTCTGTCATTTCGATTGAAGGACCTACTTGCGCCCAAGCAATTCTTTTCCAATCGCCCGGCCACACAACGTTTACAGCTAATAGAATAGCAAGGCCGATTAATAACCCGCGTACTTTCACGATTTCATCCCCATTCTCTGTTGAAAGAGTCTTCTTCAGCATACTAACTTATTTTACCATTGGCCGCATCTAGTAATCTATTAAAAATTGCAGCTTCCTAGCATTGACCATCGGGCGTTAGCGAAGAGATCTTCTTTATTGGAGAAATAGAAGAAACAAACAAAGCCGTTCTCCTAATTAGGAAAACGGCTTTATTCAACATATAACGATATTATTGGGCTGCTCTAGCCCAAATAACTCCCTTGCAGATCCTACTCCAAATTAGCATGTCGGCCATACATCGCCGCGGAATCCAGCTGCCGGTCCTCCATCAATTTCAGAACAACCGCGTCACAAAACAATAGCAGCGTCTGCTCGAACAAGGCTCCCATAGGCTGGATGGTCTTAGATCCATTTCCTGATGGCTGGATGGTCTTAGATCCGTCGCCTGATTGGTCTTTCGGAGAGCCTGGCAATTTAACGATAATGTCTGCCCGTTTTCCAATAGCCGATTCCGGGGAAATGGTTATAAGCGCGACCGTTCCGCCCAAGCTTTTCGCTTTCTCGGCCATGGACACCAGACTGCTGGTCCCGCCTGAACCCGATCCAATGATGAGCAGATCCTCTTTGCCGAAGCTTGGTGTTACCGTCTCGCCTGCCACATACACTTCGATCCCCAGTTGCATCAAGCGCATGGCAAACGCCCGTATCATCAGCCCTGATCTTCCAGCTCCAGCCACAAAAACTTTGCCTGCTCGAACAATCTTATCGGCAAGTTGGCCGGCTTCTTCCTCTGCAATGAGAGCTAACGTCTGATTCAGCTCTTTTACAATTTCAGCGCCATACTCAATAGTCCGCATAAGGGCATTATCCTTGTTTAATTAATTTTTGCATTTCAGCGGCCGTAGCCGGCTTATCTTCCGAGCCGGTAATTCCTCCGCCTACAATAATAAGATCCGGCTTCGCCTTAATAACCTCTGGCAGTGTGCTTAACTTAATACCGCCTGCGACTGCTACCTTTGCATGCTTCACGACGCGCTTGATCGTCATCAGATCCTCAAACGAGTTTTTGCCAATCGCTTGAAGATCATAGCCGGTATGCACACAGATATAATCGACCCCGAATGCATCAAGCTCCTTCGCCCGTCCTTCAATGTCATGAACACCAATCATATCGACCAGAATTTGTTTCTGTTGGTTCTTTGCCTCTTCCACTGCACCCTTGATCGTCATGTCTTCAGCCACGCCAAGAATCGTAATAATGTCAGCACCGGCTTCAGATGCCTTCATCACTTCATAACCGGCCGCATCCATCACCTTGAGATCAGCCAGCACCTTCAAATCAGGGAATGCCGCTTTAATTTCTTTTACCGCTCTCAGACCCTCATTAATAACGACTGGCGTACCGATCTCAACGATATCGATATAAGGCTCCACCTCTTTAATCAGTTCCTTCGCTTCCGGGATATTGACAAGGTCTAATGCTAATTGCAATTCCATCTATAATCCTCTCCTTATGCATTTTATTTATGGAATGATTCTTTGGTATAATGATTCGACTATCGTTCAAAATCATGCTAGCTGCCGGCTGTTCAAATACTAATGGATGTGTTCAAAAAAAAGAAGAATGCACTTTAATGTGCGGTAGTTACAAAAAAGTAACCTTTGTGCGGGGAGGGGAAAGTCAGATGTCCGATCTAAGAAAAGAAATTATGGATAAGGTCAGCAACGGGGATTTCAACTGTGAAAAGGAATTAACGCTGTCCGTTATCGGCGGCAAGTGGAAATTAATCATTTTGTGGCATCTTGGAAAACAAGGTCCCCAGCGCTTCAGTGAGCTGCAGAGGCTGCTGCCGAAAATTACACATAAAATGTTAACCAGCCAGCTGAAAGAATTAATGGATGACGGCATTATTCATCGCGAAGTATTTCCCGAAGTGCCTCCAAGAGTCGAATATTCGATGACAGAGCTTGGCATGACGCTGCTGCCGATTTTGGAGATGATGTACATATGGGGCCAGAACCGAATAGCGGATATTAAAAAGATGCAGGAGCAGCCTTCATACAAATAGCTGGAACGACAAAAACGGACTCGCCTTAATTTAGAGGCAAGTCCGTTTTGCATATTGCGTTTATAACAAACCAGTGCTCTCATCGAATCCGAGCATGAGATTCATATTTTGCACAGCAGCACCTGATGCCCCTTTGCCTAAATTATCGTATCTTGAAATAATATTGATTTTGCCGTTTTGTCCAAAAACAAATATTTCGAGCCGGTTCGTATCATTGCATTCGGACAATATAAAGTGGCCTTCATCGAGGTAAGCTTCTGAATCATACGGCATGACTTGAACGAAACGCTCTCCTTCATAGTAAGCGGACAATGCTTCATGGACATCTTTGGCAGAAGCATCCTTCATATATCTGCCCGTTAATGGAACCGACATCGCTATGCCTTGCGCATAATTAGCTTTGATCGGTGTAAATATGGGCTCATACGATAGTCCGGCATACATCCTCATCTCGGGAAGATGCTTATGATTGAGCTGCATGGAATAATGCCGGGGCACATTCAGCTTTTTCTCAGCCGCAATAATTGGATTCTCATATTCCTCAATCCCGCTTCTGCCGGCCCCTGAATAGCCTGTTACAGAGTTGCATGAAACCGGGTAATCCTGCGGAAGAATGCCAGCCTCAATCAATGGCCGAATGGATAAAATAAGACCAGTCGCATGGCAGCCCGGAACGGAAACTCTCGTTGCCTTGCGAATCAATTCACGTTGATTTTTCAGCTCAGGCAAGCCATAAATCCAGTTGCGATCCGTTCTAAATACGGTACTGGCATTTATAATCTTCGTTTTTTCATTGTTCACAAGCGCAACGGACTCTAGTGCAGCCGAATCCGGAAGACACAGAAATACGAGATCCGCTGCATTCAATAACCGGCTTCGTTCTTCGGTATCTTTTCTTTTGTGGGAGTCTATTCTAAGAATCTCGATTTCCGGTTGTTTGGATAAATACTCAAAAATCTTCAACCCGGTCGTACCTTCTTGCCCGTCAACAAACACTTTATACGGCATGATCATCACCCTCTAATGAATAATTATTCTTTATAATGAATAACTATACACTCGGAGTTTATTTTATTCAATTGTTTTTGGGATGCAGACAAAGGAAAATATCTTCTGAAATGCGTCACGAACTTTACATTAACAAAGAAAGCATAGATAATGGATATATCTGGTTAAATGATAGGACGGAGGGATTGATTTATGAGTAACTCTGTTAGTAGATTGTATGAAATTGTAACAAAATTAAAAGACCTTAGTGAAGGTACAAGCTGTTCCAAAGCTTTTGCAGAAGTTTTTGATTTAAAATCCACAGAGCTTGATATATTATTAGTATCATTTGTCAAACTAATAAAATTGACTAAAAAAGCAAGGGAGGATGTAATTAATAAAAACTTATCTAATCAAGATAAATATTTAAAACCTATAGATGTTATTCAAAGTGCCCTTATCTACATTGATTTCACTGGTAATGATACTTTATATAAATTCAGTGATAAAGTAGACCAAGAAACTCTCATAAGATTAGAATATACAATCGATATGCTAGACGATGATAACTCAATAAATGATGAGAAAATTGATAATATACTTAACGAATTGAATAGTATTGAATCTGATATTCATTCACTAGATATAAACAAACAGCTTAAAGCCATTTTTATTATAAATATTTATAGAATACGCTTGGGTTTAAGTCAGTACAAAATTCTGGGTTCAGAAGTTCTGTCAACCACTCTAGAATCAAGTTTAGGTTCAATATTATTAAATTTTGATTTAGCAGAGAGTGAAGAAGAAAAAGAAATCACCAAAAAATTTGTTGGTTTCATTAGTATGACAGACCAAATCATTTCGATTGTAAATAACGGAAGACAATTACTCGAACCTATATTGAATTTTTTAAAATAAGCAAAACAAGCCATCCATTCATACGATGGATGGCTTTATACTGTTATCAAACATTCATTAATGAGCTATAGGTAAATTTTGATATCTAACCCTGAATAAAGAACACAACTTCTCATCAATAAATGACCTACGCATAAAAACGAAGTTATATAATAAGTAAGCTGGACATTGTCGCCTATGATGCTGCCGAACAACCTCAAACAAAACAAAAAACAAAACACGTAATTTACACTTCTAGCGAATTCTTTCCGTAGTCTACCGGAATTTTGACCTCCGACGTGTGACTGAGCACAGCGTGCCGCGATGTCACCGCGCGCAGTGCGGAAAAAGGTATCCTGTTTCGATAAAGTTGATCAGGCTACAGAAGCATTACTCTAACTTCACCATCCAAAAAGCAACTAGTTAAATCTAAGGACACAAAAGGTTAACAATGTAATCAAATTGTCCTTAAATAACACATTCAAGCTGATTACATCTCGCTTTAACTGGATGGATGTGATCGCGGTACTTTATCGTTTCATACTTCATCCACGCAACATGATGCGCTTTTTTACGTTTATTCAATACCAAAATAAAAACCTCCAATAACGAGTAAATTTTCGCATTTACCGTCAAAGGAGGTCGTAGTTAACAATCTTTAATCACGTGAATTGGGATTGAGTGCACACACTTAGTGTATTCTCTATCGTACAATTTCGCTATACTATCTACAATCCTACGTTATATAACTTTCGTAAAGCTAACGTATGAGTTAAAACCAACGTCCCTAAAACACCAAAAACCCTTAACTTAGCAAGGATCAGCAGCCGGGTTGCCCGCTGCCGTCGCCGTGCGGAACGACGAGCCGCAGCCGCACGTAGCAGTTGCATTAGGATTGTCAATTGTGAAGCCCCCGCCCATTGCGGAGTCCTTCCAATCGATCAGCAAGCCGTTCAAATATTTCATGCTTTCCTCGTCCACAACAACCTTCAAGCCGGACAATTCCAGCGATTTATCGCTGTCGTTCTGCTCATCGTCGAAGCCCATGCCGTAGGAGAAGCCGCTGCAGCCGCCTTCCTTAACGCCAATACGCAGGAACAAGCCCGGTGTGCCTTCCTCTTCCAGCATTTCTTTTATTTTATCTGTTGCCGAATCACTAATTGTGATCATGCCGCATCCCTCCAATTTTCACTAAATACATCAATCAGGCCGCGGTAAAACAGCCGTTACCTACCTGTAGTATACTCCTCTTCCGCCGCTTCCTCAAGAGAATAACGCCTGTCTCATCCAGCATAAAACGAAACAATATTGTAAGCGCTGTGAATTCACTTTAATGGTTGCCCCTGTTTCGGAACAGGTTTATAATAATGACAGCTTCTTAATCGTTATAGCAAGTTCTTTTTTTCACAATCGTATTCGACAAACGAATCGAATCGCTATAGGATTCCCTTCGCACCAAAGCTGCGCCTCCTGCTAGAGACGCGGCAAGCTTTTCGTTACGCCAGTTTTATAGAAGCGTATGTAGTTAGATGATGTCTATACGGACTGTATTTAGACAAAGGAGGCTGTCAGCATGAACATAGCTGTACAAAACGAGAATAAGCAAATGCAGGAAATCGTTGAGAAGGTTCGCCGGGGCGAAAGACTCACGCTGGAAGACGGAGTGTTTCTGTACAAATCCGACGATCTGCTCACAATCGGACAGTTGGCGAACGAAGTCAATTTGCAAAAGAACGGCAAAAAGGTTTATTTTATCGAAAATATGAGCCTCTACTTCACGAATGTATGCGAAGCGCATTGCGCGTTCTGTAACTTCCGCAAGGATGAAGGCCAGGAAGGCGCCTATACGCTTAGCGGGGAGCAAATGATTGAATACGTCGAGCAGCATATTCACCCGGGCGTTCGAGAGTTTCATATCGTAGGCGGCCACAATCCGCATGTGCCTTTCCAATATTACGTGGACTCCATCAAAGCGTTGCATGAAAAATATCCCGATGTCACTCTGAAAGCATATACCGCAGCCGAGATTGATTTCTTCTCGCGCATTAGCGGATTGAGCTATAAAGAAGTGCTGCAGGAGCTGATGAAGGTCGGCCTGAAATCGCTGACCGGCGGCGGCGCTGAAATTTTATCCGATCAATACCGTAAAAAAATGCGGGTCGACAAAGCCGATGTGAGCCAGTATCTGGAGGTTCATCGTACGGCTCACGAGCTTGGACTGCGCACGCATACGACGATGCTCTACGGCTCCATTGAATCTCATGAAGACCGTATCAAGCATATGCTGCAAATACGGGAGCTTCAAGACGAAACAAACGGCTTCCAAGTGTTCATCCCGCTGTCAATGCAGCCGATTAACCCGAAAGCGGGCATTCGCCGCCGCAACTCGGCCTTCGAGGACTTGAAGACAATCGCGATCAGCCGTCTCATGCTGGACAATATTCAGCATATTAAAGCTTACTTCATTAACATCGGCACGCAGCTGACGCAGGTCTCGCTGACAATGGGGGCATCCGATGCGCATGGCACCATTGTGAAGGAAAGAATCAGCCACGCAGCGGGCGCTTTGACGCCGGAAGGCATCACACGCGAGGATCTGATCTGGCTCATTAAAGGTGCAGGACGTATTCCTGTAGAACGCGACACCTTCTATAACGAAATTAAAGTATACGAGTAATTGACCATACGGACGCACATATTAGTATCATATAATCGGCATCATTACAGACATTTGATAGGGTAGGGAACCGGAATGAGAAAATTTGTGATTTTAGGCGGCGGATACGGAGGTCAAGCTATTGCAGCAGATTTGCTGGATAAGCAGCTCCCGCTTGACGTAGAGATTATTCTGATCGACCGTATGCCGCATCAAGGGTTGAAAACCGAATATTACGCGCTTGCCGCTGGCACTGTATCCGACCTCGAGCTGCGCGTAAAGTTTCCGCATGATCCAAGAATAACGACTAAATACGGTGAAGTAACCGGGCTCGATTTGGACGGTAAAATGGTGCATATTGAAGGGCATGATTCAATCGCCTATGAATGGCTGGTCATCGGACTAGGCTGTACGGACAACTATCACGGCATTGAAGGCGCCGAGCAGTTCTCCACGAGCATCCAGACCTTTTCAGCCGCTAGACGCACTTATCAGTTGCTCAATGACGTAAACCCGTATGGACAAGTATCCATTATTGGCGGGGGCCTTAGCGGGGTTGAAGTTGCAGCGGAGCTTAGAGAAAGCCGTCCGGATCTTAATATCCGGATTATCGACCGCGGGCCAAGCGTTCTGTCGGCTTTTCCCGGCCAGCTTCAGAAGTTTGTAGCCGCATGGTTCGATGAGCACCAAGTAGAGATGCGGAGCCATGTTTCGCTTTCCCGTGTTGAGCATGGCGCATTGTATGACAGCAATGCCGGCGAAACGATTTTAACGGACGTGACCGTCTGGACTGCGGGCATTCAGCCCGTTGAGCTCGTTCAACAGCTGAACCTTCCGAAGGACAATCAAGGCCGTCTTCTCATCAATGAATGGCATCAGCTGCCGGATCACACCGATGTTTTTGTTGTCGGCGACTGCGCTTCCCTCCCGCTTTCTCCAAGCGGTCAGGCGGCAGGCGCACAGGGCAAGCAAATTGCCGAAGTGATGCATGCGGTATGGCAAGACAAAACGCCTCCTAAGCTTGGCAAGCTCAAGCTCAAGGGCGTTCTCGGATCGCTTGGCAAAAAAAGCGGATTTGGTCTTATGGGCGGCACGCCGCTCGTTGGCAAAATTCCGCGTCTCGTGAAAAGCGGCGTGCTCTGGAAATCGAAACGGCATTTCGGGTAATGCTAATTAAGAGCGTCCCCCGCTCGCCTCTCGTTCCCTATCGCTGCAAGCTTGCTTCATAACTCGTTCCTTAAGCAGCTTCACGTCGGCAGCCGAGACGATCAAGCCGTCGACAAGCGCGAACGGAAGCAAATAACATTCGCCGCAATTGCCTAGGCAGCCGTATTCAATCACTTGAAGAGAGGCATCCTTCTCCAGCTCCTGCATGAAGGCTTCCGTGCCATCATGGTGCATATTGCCGGCGCAAAATTCGATTGTCGTCTTACACAATTTTGCTCACCACGCCTTAAAGGTTTGATATCCATTTTCATTCGCTTCACTTTGTACTATAATAGGGGAGAAAGGAGATGATTGCAATGAGTGAACAAGTACAAGACACTATGTACGACGAAGTATTGGACGTACTCGATAAATTGCGTCCGTTCCTGCAGCGTGACGGAGGCGACGTTGAACTCGTAGATGTGGAGGACGGCATCGTTAAACTCCGCTTGATGGGTGCTTGCGGCAGCTGCCCAAGCTCGACGATCACACTGAAAGCCGGTATCGAACGGGCACTGCTCGAAGAGGTAGAAGGCGTTCAAGAAGTCGTTCAAGTATTCTAATTAAGAATAGGGGCGTCAGGGATTATCCCTGACGCCCCTATTTTTTGTCTGCGGACTGGCAGCGCCTTTACCTGAATGAGCAACAAAATGTAAAAGTACATGCTGAAGGGTATCCAAAAGCTCTGAAACAGCCTTCAAAATGCAAAAGTGCATTTGAAAACCCTCGGATTTACTCCAAATAAGCATTTTAGGCCAATCAACATGCACATTTGCATTTTGAAGGGTAGCGTCAAGAAGTTTGTGTAAGGAAGTAGGGTTTTCCATCGAGAGTTTTAAATAATCAGCTATTTAGTATTGGATTCAAAGGAGCTGGTGACAGTTTCGCTGGAGTCTACCGTATCCTCCGAACCATAACGCGATTCAAACATTTCTTGTAATTTTTCTCGGACTTCGGAGCTGTTGAATCCCCGCATCACGCGAGTCTTGAATCGTTCATTGTAGTCTAAAGCATCGAGATAAATAATCTTTTCTGCAGCTTCTATGTTCGTTAAACTGTTCATCGGCTTGAGCCGTTTGCGAATTTCCTTATTCATACGCTCAATCGGATTGGACGTATAAATCGCTTCTTTGATGGCTGATGGGTAGGAATAAAAGGCCAATAAAGTCGACAGTTGGTTCTCCCAAGACTGGATCTCTTTCGGATACAATTTCGACCACTTCGCCTTGACCGTATCGAAGGCAGCTAAAGCTAAGTCATGGTCCAGCGCATTGTAAATGGTCTTTAAATCGTTCAGAAAATCGCTTTTGTGCTGCACTCGGATTTTGGGAAAGGTGGCGCGAACTTTATGGACGACACAGTGCTGCACATCCGCTTTCGGGTAGATTTCTCGGAACGCTTCTTCCAGCCCAGGGAGTCCGTCAAACACACCCAGGAGTACTTCCTGAGCCCCCCGTTGATGGAGATCTTTGAGCACGTCTCGCCACCCATTTGCGCTTTCTTGGCCACCGACGTAAAAGCCCAGAATCTGGCGATGCCCATCCTCATCAATGCCCATGGCGAAATAGACGACCTCTCCGCTGACGGTGCTACGTTTGAGTTTGACATAGAGACCATCGAGATAGATGACGGAGTAGCGTCTGTTTAGGGAACGCTGGTGCCAGGCTTGAATATCTTCCAATACCGTCGCCGTAATGTTGCTGATGGTAGTTGCAGAATACTGGCTACCAAACATACCTTCAATGAATCGGGCAACGTCCCGTGTGCCCATACCGCTTTTGTACATTTGAATGATGGCCTCCTCTAGCCAACCGTCACGGCGCTGATACGGTTCAAATACGTGAGTCTGGAACAGGCCATTACGATCACGTGGCACTTGAAGATCTTCGATGTGACCATATTTGGTGTGTAAATCACGCGTGTAATAACCGTTGCGGCTATTACGCTGATCCGCATTGTCGTCCATGTAATGCTTGATTTCAGCTTTCATAATGGATTCCAGGTTTTCTTTGACGAACTGGGTGACAAGTTTTTCAAATAGATCATTCAGCTGGTTTTCGGGTAATATAGTCATGAGGTAGGGTCCTTTCTTCGTGGCTTCGACATCCCGAGGATACCCTACTTTTTTTGTGCTTGTTAATGCTCCAAATGTTGGTACACAAAATACTTTACGTCATCTTTTGAAGCAAGAAATTGCCGAAAAAGCAGCTAACAACCTGCACTTTTACATTTTGACTCAAGAACGGCAGTATAGGATCAAATAAATAAAAGAACAACCCGGCGTGATCTAATAACGCCGGGTTGTTCTTTGTTCACATTTCACTACTACAAAATATTGTTGCGGATCGGATCAAAGCCGCCCGTCACATTCATAATATTTCCAGTTAAAAAATCCGATTGCGGATGGCAGAGGAAGCCGATAACGCGAGCCACATCCTCGCCCGTTCCGGGACGGCCGACTGGCGACTCACAGTCCCGCTCACCCGCCACCTCCGAGATGGAACGCTCTTTGTTCGCTCCCTTGATGTCGCCTGGTCCAATCATATTGACCGTGATGCCATGGGGCGCCTCTTCAACGGCCAGCGTCTTCGTGAAGGAGACGAGCCCCGTCTTCGCAGCGGCGTAGACAGCCCTGTGCGGCCATGCCCGGGCTTCACCAGCATGGCCGAAGCCCAGATGGATGATGCGTCCCCAGCCTCTCTGCCGCATCCCCGGGAGCAATTGATGATCGAGCAGCATCACACCGAGCAAATTGCCGTTCATCAATCGGATGATCATCTGCTGATCATAATCAGCAAACAGCACACGCTCGCGGATGAAAGGCCCCGCATTGTTGACCAGAATATCAATACCGCCATTCCACGCCATCGCTTCGGCGGCAAGCTTTTCCGCTCCCTCTACAGTCGCAATATCGGCCTGCACGACGGTCGCCTTAACATTCAGTCCCTCGATTTCCTTCTTCGTCTGCAGCGCCTCTGCCTCGCTGTCGACGTAATTCAGTACGATGTGGCAGCCCAGCTCCGCAAGCTGCAGCGCCGTCCGTTTGCCAAGTCCCTTTGCGCTTCCTGTAACCAGTGCCGTCCGGCCATTCAGCACCACGAGTATTCCCCCCTCGCAATTACCCTTGCTTGGTTCGCAGCTTGTCGCAAGCATATTGGAAGGTAAGCCGGAGTGATTCCGTCACCAGCTCCAATCCTTGCGTCAGATCCGCCGATTGCGAAGCGATGTTTTCCAACTGCACCTCTTCGCCGTACTCTTTGTGGCTTTGCGCCAGGTCATCCTGCATTTCTGAATTCATATAATGAATTTCTACGTTGCGCCGTTTACGCAGCCGGTTCGTGGACTCTTTCAGCCTTTCCTTCACGTCATTCAGCTTCCAGGTCAGATTCGGATGCGCGTTTTTCTCGCGCATATTGCGCAGCACAGTAAAATAAGAAAAATGCGGCTTAATTCGCTCCGTCTTCATCTCCAGGAAATCGTTCAGAAAAATGCTCAATTTGTCCATTAGCGAGAAGACACGGATAAAGGCGTTTTTGTCAAAATAGACGTAACGGCGGTAATCCAGCAGCTCCTCAGCCGACATATCGTTAACGGTATTGGCTTTAATCCGTTCGCGGAAGCCCTGAGCTGCATAGCAGCTCTGCTCAAGCTCATTCAATGACGCGATTAAGCCTTTGGTCCATATTTCATACGTTCGAAGTTTGTGATCAGTATCTTTGCCTGCCTCTACCCGGCTCTGAAGCATGGAAATAAAGCTCTCCATCGGGCGGACGGCATCCGCTAATGAGCCCTCGGCTTTCCGTTCAGGCTCGCCAAACATGAATCGCAGCATACGGATCAGCACCCTTCTCTATTAGCGATTTCGTTACTTGTTGAAATATTCCTTCCAGCGGTTGTCCACCAGTGACGAAATATCCTCCCGCGGGAACAATTCATCCGGATATCCCGGCTTCATACGCGCATCAATGACGATCGGCAGCTTGTAGCCGAAGTGGTGACGGCGGACTTCCGCATAGGCGTAAATATCGTCAGCCGGATTAAAGCGCGTAAATACCGTCCATAGGAATGGAGTCTGTGCATGAGCAATCTCAGCGTCATCAGCCAAAATAATGAGCGGCCATTCGGTGCCGCGCTGCGACAGACGCTCCAATAAACGCTCCGCCAGCTTCGGCTCGGCTTCATAAGAAGCGCCCGATACTACGAGACATCCGCGGCAGTAAACCTGCGCGTTCGTAATTTCTTCAATTGCGCCTTCTTCATAAATAGCAGGCAGTTTGCGGACGGGCTCACCAACGCCGAGCATAACAGCCTTAGAGCCGTGATTCAGCTTGCCGCTCGTATAATCAAGCGTATCATGAGACGTCTCATCAAAGACGAACAGATCGGAATGCGGCTGGAACCGCTCCAGAACCGTCTCCAGCAATACATCGAATTTAGACAAATCGATCGGCTGATCAGTCAGCATCAAGAACTTGGTCAGCGTCAGCTGGCCTTGACCCAAAATGCTAAACGCCGTCGACAGCGCTTCACGGGAATAGGATTCCCTAACGACCGCAGCTGCAAGCGCATGAACGCCAGCTTCGGCGTAAGCCCATAGCTCTTTGACGCCTGGCATGACCATATTAAAGGCTGGCGAAAGCAGACGCTGCAAATATTCGCCCAAATAATAATCCTCTTGACGCGGCTTGCCGACGATCGTCGCCGGATAGATCGCATCCTTCCGATGCCATACATGGTCAACTTCAAATACCGGAAAATCATGCGTTAACGAATAGTAGCCGAAATGGTCGCCAAACGGCCCTTCCGGACGGCGGAGATGCGGCGGCACTTTGCCGCTGATCACAAACTCAGCCTCGGACGGAATACGGTGTCCGCCTTGCGGATTTTGCACGACAGGCAGCTTGTCTCCCAGAATAAGCGAAGCCATCAGCAGCTCAGGCAGATGCTCAGGCAGCGGAGCAATCGCCGATGCGATCAATGCCGGAGGACCTCCAAGGAATACAGAAACCGGCAGCGCTTCGTTGCGCTGTTCAGCTTCGTAATAATGGAAGCCGCCGCCTTTATGTATTTGCCAATGCATGCCCGTTGTCGAATCATCAAAGATTTGCATCCGGTACATGCCCAAATTATGCTTTTTACGGGCCTGCAGGCTTTCCGTATAGACGAGCGGAAGCGTAACGAACGGTCCGCCGTCCTCCTGCCAGCTTGTCAGTCGTGGCAGCCCGGCAAGCGGACGTTCCTTCCGGAGCGTCTGCAGAATTGGCGCATTCGCTGGAGGCGTTTCCTTCATGCCGACCTTCAGCATGTCCCAAATCAAGTTCTTCTCGCCCCAGATCGCCTTCAGCGTAGGCGGCATAATCCGGTCCGTTGCACCGATAATTTGTTTCATCAGCGCTTCCGGCCGAGGGCCAAAAGCCAAATCGACTCTGCGGCTTGTGCCAAATAGATTGGTCACGACAGGAAAAGAGCTGCCCTTCACATTCGTGAACAGCAGCGCCGGTCCTTCCGATTCAATAACGCGACGATGAATTTCGGCCAGCTCCAAATAAGGATCGACTGGTGCATCGATAATGGCCAAATCATTGTCTTTTTTCAGTACCTCAATAAATTCACGCAAATTGTTAAAAATCAACCGTTATCCGTCCTCTCCTGCAACCGCTTGGAACGTATCAGCATATCGATCAAAATGCCGAACAAACCGGTAATAATTAAGTTGTGAAGCAAGCTTGTGAAAATAAACCAATTGTCATTCGTAAGTGTAGCCGTCAGCAATGCGCCGCTTAACACTTGGCAAACGACGAGCAGCACGGCCCAGCCTGCTGGAATTAACAGACCTGCTTTGCCATTCGTAACCCGGCGGATATGCGTATACAAGCCCAGAATCGAAAGGCCAAGCAGCATACCGGCAACCCGGTGGATAAAGACGATCGTTGTCGCCCCTTCGAATTCAGGAATAACCTGTCCGTTGCACAGCGGCCAGCCGAGACATCCGCCTGCCGATTCAGTGTGACGAATGAATGCCCCCAGATAAACGACAACATAGCAGAAAATCGATACAGCCAGCACTCTTGGGTATACGGACCGCGGAACGGTGAAGACCGCCTGGCGTCCGTTCTTGACCCGGTAGGACCAGACGACGAGCAGCAGCGTTGCCGCAAATGCAAGCAGTGAGATCCCAAAATGAATGGCCATAATTGGCGGAGATTGCGGCCATAATACGGCAGCAGCTCCCATTAACGCCTGTACAATTGTGAAAAGCAATGCGCCTCCCGCGTAATAAAGCGGCTCTTTGAAGTCCACTTTATTGGAGCGGAACAGCCGGTAAGTGGCAAGGAAAGCAGCCAATACAAGCAGCCCCTCGAAGCCTGTGACCAGACGGTGCGAATACTCAATTAATGATTCCAGCGTGTAAGAAGGAATAAATTTGCCGTTACAGAGCGGCCAGTCATCACCACAGCCCCGCCCCGATCCGGTGTTCGTGACTAATGCTCCGGCAAGCAGTACGAGAAGCATTCCGATGCACGATGCGATAGCAAGCGTGCGAAAACGGCCGGTTACCATAATAAAATCACCTTTTTTCGGGTTTTCTTTACACCTCACATTATATCGGTAACAATCGGCAAAAGCCATGTTGAAAATGTGACGATTCGCAAGGAGAAGCTTTGATAAGCCTTATTTTTTGTACTTCGCCTTACCCTTATGCTTATCTGCGGACGATAAAAAAAAATCCGTGCATCGCTGCACGGATTTGATTGAATTACGCCTTTGGCAGAGACTCAGCAACTTGTACGGCACGATCCAGAAATTGTTCAATTTCTTCCCGTGTTTTGCGCAGCTTGCTTACGAAGCGGATAAGCTCCTGCCCGCCGCGGAAAGCGACAAAGCTTGGAATGCCAAGGATGTTCAGCTCCGAGCAAATATCCGGCAGCTCGTCACGGTCTACCTCGAAGAACGAGATCTTGCCGCTGTACTTTTGTTCCAGATCAGGCATAAACGGTTCAATGTAATGACAATCTGGACACCAGGTCGTCTTGAATACCGCTACCGTAACCGCATCGCTTTGAATCGCTTCACGGAACGCGTTTTCCGTATTTAGTTTATTCATCAGCCTGCAACCTCCTTGATGTTAGCCCACTTCGCGCTCAAGTACAAATACTTGCCCGTCCCCATAGGATTCCCAGTGGATTTTAGCTTTGACCGCTGTAGCGAAGCTGCGGGCTGGCACGTAAAGCGTACCGTTGACTACTGTAGCCGGGAATGGCATTTTAACAGTTTTCCCGTTTACGTTCACAATATCGCTGCCTTCTTTAAACGCAAGCGTTGTGTTTGTCGCTTTATCGACTACTTTGACTTGCTTCGTCTTGGAATCATAGCTTACAACTCCGCCCAATTGCTCAGCAACGTCACGAAGCGGAATAATCGTTACATATTGCGGTGTCACGATTGCCGGCCGATAATCATAGTCGGAATAGATTTGTACAGATTGATGGCCTAGCTGCAGCTTGTTTTTGAGCAGATCGTAAACGACCGATTTGTTGTCGAACAGTTGAAGCGTTTCATACGCTTGCATATTAAACAGTTGCTCGCTCGTAATCGCACCTGCCGGAATAACCACCTCATCCGATTTTACCGTGCCGTTAACATTCCATTGCTCGCTAACCGTACGAAGCACGATGGCTTGAATAGGGAACAGCACATCATCCGAAGGCTTGAAGGTTGCTTCTACAATTTGCTTGCGGATATCCAGCTTGCTGTCAACGAACAGTTCCGCTTTCACCGAGCTGTCTTTGTTGAAGATGGTATCAAGCGTTTCTTTATCTTCTTTCTCGAATGCTTTCAGTTCCTCTTGCAGGCTAAGGAGCAGATCTGTAATTTCTTTGACAGCTTCCTTAATTGTTTCTTCTTTCGTTGCCGCGTCAAGGTTCACATCCTCGAACGGATTAACTTCGCCAAGCGCAGTCCAGATATCTTGATTCTCCGACATGATCGTAACGATCGTCGTCACGAATGTCTCCAGACCTTTCTTATCCGCTGCAAGCGCGTCTACATACGATTTGATCCAAGCCCAGATCGCTTGACCGTCAAGCTCGGCTTTCACATGTACGAGTGAAGTGGATACGCCATTAATCGGCTCATTCACAGTCTCAACAGAAAGCTTCTGCGGATTCGGCAAGTTGTTGATCAGGAAATCTCCTGCACTGTCGATCACTTTGTGGCCCAGCTCAGCAAGCGAAGCTTGAGCCTCAGCCGAAGGAGCTCCTGCCGCATCAACCGGCAAGCCTGTCAGCTCTGCAAGGCCCGCTTCTGTAAGATCGATGGCAATTGGCGCTTTCGCCCCTTCGATCTCAAGCAGCATCGCTTTAGGCGAGATTTTGGCGGAGAAAGCTATGCTTGCTTTCTCACCAAGGATGAGCTTTCCTTTATAAGAAGCATTGGAAGCATCCTGCAATTTAATATCGTCCAGCTGTACTTTCAGTTTCGAGAATAATTGAATAAGTGCCAATTCCTCTTCAGGCAGTCCTTCATAAGCCTCTTCGTTAACGAGCAAATTCAGCTCTAACGTCTGCTTGCCCTCCATCGAAGTCACTTTCAGCGTGTTCTTCAATACGGTGTTCAAATTCAGTCCATTTACCGCCTGACAGCCTGCGGCAACAACAAGGACGAGAGCAAGCATCAACGCCAGCCCTGTTCTCCAAGTAAGAAATCTTTTCAAAATAATGGTCCCCTCTCTCGCACAAAGATAATAATAAAAAAAGAACGAGCATTAAATAATTGTACAATGAGATGAATAGCTTGTAAATGTATGGAAAACGTCGAAAACTCGCGATTTTAGTCTTATGACTGTGCTGATTTAGCAAAAGGTTTCAGGAGCTTCATGAACAGCTTGCGAAGCGGTCCCGGGAAGGACTTAGCATCTTCCATCGTCACGACGCGGAATACGATCAGAAGCGCCAAATACAGCACGCCAATAACGATGCCCGCAGCAGCAGCAGCCGTCAAATATTCGAGCTTGTCCGGCCAGCTGTGAACCAGCTTGCGGACGCCAATTTCCGTTCCCCAGCCTCCAGCAATAGCGATTAGTATTGTCGCCAAATACGGCAGCCAGCGGCGGCCTAGAACGGTAATTTTCACATCTCCACGAATGGAGTCCAAATTAAGCCATGTAATGACGATGAAGCAGACGGTCGATGCCAGAATAAGTCCATAGATGCCGAGAAGCGGCGCTAATGCTACGCTGAGCACCAGCTTCAGCCCGATGCCGGCGAACGTATGCTTCATCGGCAGACGCGGCTTGCCGAGGCCGAACAGAATCGAGTTGCTGGTCATCATCGTAATCTGGAATACCGTGCCGGCTGTCAGCGCAGCAACAATGCCGCTGCCGGAAGGCCCGCTGAACAGGAAGCCCGTAACGGAATAAGCGGCGGCCGTCAGCGTTAAGGCAATCGGTATTCCTGTGAACAGAACAATCCGCATAACAAGCGAGGTTTGCCGCTGCACTTCCCCCATATTGCGAAGCGAGTAGGCAGAGGAAATGACCGGTATAATCGATGTGCTGAGGGCAATTGCCAGAATCGGCGGAATGCCTGCAATCGACTGCGCTTTAAAGCTGAACTCGGTCAATGCACTCAATGCTTGCCGGTAATCCTTGTAATACCAGCCCTCCGTCAACCGGATAAGGAGCGAGGTATCGAACATGTAGATGAGCTGAACCGTCATTGCGGTAATGACGACCGGAATGGACATTTTGAAAATTTCACGGTAGATCGAACGGTACGGCAGCTTGCTTGCGGCTGCTTTTGCTTCCGCCCGCTCCGCCTCTGATCTCTGAGCGACAGGATCCTTCGCATCCATCCGCTTAAGCTTGCGTGCGAACCAGAGCATAACGAGAAACGCCCCTACGCCGCCCAGCACGTTGCCGAACGTAGCGGAGGCTGCTGCCCAGCGGTCTCCCCAGCCCCAGGCCAATACGAGAATCGCCAAGCCAACCCCGACGATAACCCTTAAAATTTGCTCCACAATTTGCGAGAGGCCCCCGGCCGACATCATTTGTCTGCCCTGGAAGTAGCCGCGCATCATCGCGATGACTGGAAAAATAAGCAGCGTCGGTGCAACAGCGCGAATCGCTAGATCAGCGCCCGGCGTCTTCGCAATATGAACGGCATAGAACGGAGCCGCCGCATAAAGCAGAGCCGTCAAAATAACACCGGTTACCAGTCCGAATAAAAGCGCGGCCTGATAAATCCGCTGCGCCTCTTCCGGGCGCTGCAGCGCGTAACGCTCCGATACGAGCTTGCTTATCGCGCTCGGAATGCCTCCCGTAGCGACGACAAGCAGCGTTAAATAAAGCGTATTGGCAACGGCAAAATGCGCCATTCCCTCCTCCAGCAGAATATGCTCCAGAGGAATACGCTGGAAAATGCCAAGAAACCGCGCTATGAGCGCGGCTGCAGCTAGTATAAGCGTACCTTTAATAAGCGAATCTTTTTTCATAGCAGTCCGTCTCTTCTTTCTGTGCCCGATCTATAAAATCCAAAAAATAAACAATACGATCATCGCGGCTTGTAAAATGACTTTCACAACGACGCTGGTTAACAGGCCGACCAGCGAGCCGAATCCGACCTTAAGCGATTGAACGAAACCCGTGCCAACAAAAAGTTCACCGATGACGGCTCCTGCGAAAGGTCCGATAATGAGGCCGAATGCGGGAATGACGAACGGCCCGATAATAATGCCGATCGTACTTCCGACAACGGATGCCCTTGAGCCGCCGAATCGTTTGACCCCCCATGCGCTAACCGCATAGTCGGCTATAAACAAGACAACGACGATAAGCGTCTGAATCGTCCAGAACACCCAATTGAAGGGTGAGAAGGAGAAGAAGAAGCCATAGACGAAAAACGCGCCGTATATCGCCAGTGCACCCGGCAATATCGGATAGATGGCACCAGCCATCCCGACAACGAATAAAATAACGACCAGTGACCAGCCTAAAATATCCACTGCCTATCAGCTCTCCTACAAGACGTATCGTTTAAAAACTTCCGCAATGCCATGCTCGTCGTTCGTCAAGGTTACGGCATCTGCCGCTTCTTTGACAGCATCCTGCGCATTGCCCATCGCGACGCCAAGCCCGGCTTCCCGTATAGCGGCAATGTCGTTCAGGCTGTCGCCAACGGCAACAACCTGCGACATGTCAATGCCCATCACCTTGCAAAGCTCGCGAATTGCGCTTGCCTTGGTTATGCCTTGTGCATTCATCTCCCAGTTCCACGGCGATGAGTTCGTAATTTCCAGCGCGCCCCATTCGGCTACCTCATCGTAAATACGCTGACGGACAGGCGCATCTTCCGTATAATAGCCAAATTTCAGCCAATGGTAATCCTCGATCGCCGTCCCCTGTTCAATCCATTTCTCCAAGTTGTATACTTCATCGGTTGTATAAGCCCAGAACCATGTTCCCGTATGCTTCATCGCCAGCTCGTGAAGGCGTCTGACATAATTCGGACCAAGCAAGGTGCGCTTATGTAGAACATGAGGACGGCTCCATACCTCGCTTCCGTTGACGGTAATCATCGGCGTCTCCAGCTTCAGCTGCTCCGCATAGGGAAGCGCGCTGCGGAAGCCTCTGCCCGTCGAGAAGCTGACCGTAATGCCGGCATCCAGCGCACGCTGAATCCATTCGGCATTCTCCTTGCTGATCTCGCTTTGTTCATTCAGCAGCGTTCCATCCATATCGAGCGCTACCAGCTTGTAATCTCCCATTGTGCTCCTCCTGTCGTGCATAGCTGTACTAAAGCCATTTTAGCACAAACCGGGGAGTTTCCAAACGCTTTGGACGAAACGATATCGTAAAACAATTCTAATTCGCTATGGGCTCAGAGCTTATTGAACCGTCGGTGACCCCTTCCTGTGTTTCCGCATTGCTAGGCGGCTGTTCGCTATCGCCTTTGTCGAGCAGCCCTTGACCAACCGTCTGCAGCTTAACGAGCGTCTCATCGAGCGACGCCTTGCCTTCCTTAACCTTCTGCAGCTCCGATTGCGCTGTTCCATTAAATTCACCATAGAAATTTTTCGGCAGCTTATCAAAGTCTTTATACATATTGTTTATGCTTGGCTTCAGCGCATAAAACGCTGCTAAATTACGGTTCTCTTCATTGTTTATATACTTGGTCCGAATCGGGAAACCGCCGTAGTTGGTCGTTTTGGAGGTTACTCTTGCGAAATCATCGCCCGTCACATATTTAAGGAACGTCCAAGCCGCTTCCTTGTTAGCAGCCAAGTTATTAATTGCAAAAATATTGTAAAAATTAGTCATTGTGCTGTAATCCGGATTAGCCGGATCTACTGGAACAGATACCAAGTCCCAGTTTTTAATCAGTTTTTCCTGATCTTTTTCCTTCAAATAATCTTGCGCTTGTTTGAGCTGCTGCATTACATAAGATCCGTCAAGCGTCATAGCCGCCCTTCCCGATATGAAAGGATTGCTCAGCAAATACTCCTCATAGGAGCCGCCGTTCATCATGTTGTTGCTCTCGAAGTACAGCGCTTTGGAATTGACCGCATCAAGCGCCATTTCAAATACGCCTTTCCATGCCGGCGTATTGATCGTCATTTCTTTTTTAGCCGCATTGAAGAATGCTAAGTTTTGCGCTCCGGCCACAGTGGAGGCGATATCGAACAGATTGTCGCTGTATCCCATTTTGAGCCCGTATATCCGTTCCTTATCGCTTCCGTCTGTCGGAAACCGTTTGGCTAACTGAATAAGCTCACTAAAGCTCATTTTGTCTTTCGGGTACTCGATTCCGAATTTGTCAAACAAATCCTTGTTGTAGTACAGCGCTTGGCTGGAATAGCTGGTAGACATGCCATACAGCTTGCCTCCGCCGATTTCCTTCAAGTAATCAAGCATGCCGGGCACCAGCCCTTCGGTATCATACTTGTCCTTCTCAATAAAGCCGTCGAGCTCATACAATTTGCCGTCCGTCGCCATTTTCTCATATTGGGTGGAGTCAATCATGAGAATGTCCGGCTGTTCCTTCTCTATGAACTCATTCATCAGCTTCGTATAGTCTTGCTCTTGTCCCTCTTCAGGACGGACTTTCGAAGTGCTGATGACCTCAATGTTAATATTCGGGAACAAAGCGGTGAACAGCATGCCGTACTGCTGATAGAAGGAAGACTCCTCGTAATACATCACTCTTAACGTTTGCTGCTCGTTGGTTTTGCCTTTATCGCCGCCAAGGCTGCAGCCCGACAGTACCGTTAGCACCGCCATTACTAGCACAAAATGTTTCATCCACTTCTTCATTTCTTTACAACACTCCCCAAAATTCTTTTATAAATCCAATAAGTCCCAAAGTTAAGACGGTGCAAGAGCTGAAGAAGTTTCACGTTCGACAAAACTAGACAAATAAATACATTTTTTCACAAAAGATATTTTCGACCGATCCTATTGTGAAAGTAACTTTTATTTGACAGTAACTATCAAAATATTATATCGTATGCATTGGATTTGAAATCCTTATCCTTATAGACAAGAGAGGCGGTATTGATCATGCAGGAAAAAAGAAACTACAGATGGTGGGTGCTCATCGCACTGGCGATTGGATTGCTTGCGGTTGGGCTAGATTTGACGATTTTGAATCTTGCCCTTCCCACACTGGCTGCAGATTTTCATTCAACAAGCAGTGAATTGCAATGGTATGCCGATGCCTATACGCTCGTATTTGCTGCCGCCTTGCTTCCAGCCGGCCTGTTCGGTGACCGCTGGGGACGGAAAAAGCTGCTACTTGCTGGGCTGTTATTATTCGGTGGGGCTTCCCTGATTTGTGCCTATGCTCCCTCATCGGCGGTGCTCATTGCCGGAAGAGCCCTGCTTGGACTCGGCGCTGCGCTTATCGTGCCAATGTCTATGGCCGTCATCCCTGTATTGTTTGAGGAAGAGGAGCGCTCCAAAGCCATCGGCGTATGGGTGATGTCCAATGCGATAGGCATTCCGCTTGGACCCATAGCAGGCGGCTGGCTGCTCAATCATTTTTCCTGGGGATCGATTTTTCTCATCAACGTCCCTCTTGTTGCGATCGCACTAATTGCCGTCACAATTTTGCTAAAGGAATCAAGAAATACAAGCCAATCCCGAATTGATTACGCCGGTATTCTGCTCTCCAGCTTGGGCTTGATTAGTCTGACTTACGGCGTTATAAAAGCCGGGGAGAACGGGTGGGGCGATCTCCTTGCCCTGGCGACGATCCTTGCAGGGGTTGTTCTGCTTGCCGGATTCATCTATTGGGAGGGCCGCATTACGTATCCGCTCGTTTCCTCCGCTTTATTCCGCTCACGCGGCTTTACTTGGGGAACGATAATGGCCACTCTCATTTCCTTCGCTATGTTTGGACTGCTGTTCATCCTGCCCCAATACTTTCAAATCGCCCAAGGCACAGATGCGCTAGGAGCAGGCTTGCGGCTGCTGCCGCTCATCGGCGGCTTGCTGATCGGCTCGAAAATAACCGAAAAGCTGCTTCCACGCTTTGGTGCTTCGTCCGTATTCGCGATCGGATTTGCATTTTTAGCAGCAGGCTTGGCTATTGGCGCTTTTTCAGCTGTCGGAGACAATTATTCATGGACCGTCATTTGGGTTGTCGCAGCAGGATTAGGAATTGGATTTGTGCTGCCTACTGCCATGGATATTTCGATGGCTGCCCTGACAGCGGAGCAAAGCGGTGTAGGCTCAGCCTTAATTATGGCTATGCGGAATGTCGGGGGAACGTTGGGGGTTGCTCTGCTAGGAACTGTTCTTAGCACGTCATATCGTGGTAAACTGGAGTTGTCCGGTGTTCCGGACGGAATGATGGATGAGGTCTCGCGCAGCGCATCAGCGGGCGCGTCTGCCGCGATAAAGCAGCAATCATTTGAGCTGCTGCACACCGTTCAAGAAGCTTTTGTATATGGAATGAACCATTTATTGTGGATTTGCGCGGGTATAGCGATGCTCGGCATTTTGATGGCTGTCGTCTTTATGCGGCTGAAACCGGAACAAGCGCATTCCGATAAAGGAATTGAGTTATAACCCTGACTGACTGAACGCAGAAGCGATGTGAAGCAGGGAGAAGAAACAGGTTAGGAGTGGGTAGTCAGCATGTCCTCAGATAAAAAACAGGCAACAGGCTTACGGGAGCGGAAAAAGGCAAAGACAATAGCTGCGGTGCAGGCGCATGCCTTGCGGCTGTTCCACGAGCATGGCTACCATGAAACGACTGTGGATCAAATTGCGGCAGCGGCAGAAATCTCGCCCAGCACTTTTTTCCGCTACTTCCCTACCAAAGAGGATGTTCTGATCGTCGACAACTACGACCCCCTGCTCATACAGGCTTTCCGTGCACAACCCTCCGAGCTTAGTCTGCTGGAGGCTACACGCAATGCAATGACAGAAGGTATCGATAACATGTCAGCAGATGAAATGGAGACTGTGAGGCAGCGGATTCAGCTCATCATGACGGTCCCTGAGCTTCGCGCGGCAACGTTGAACAACCAGATGCTGACGCTGCAATTAATCGCAGAGCTTGCAGCAGAGCGCTTAGGCCGATCGGCTGATGACTGGGCGGTACAGACGTTTGCCGGAGCGGTAATCGGAGTAAATATTTCGGTAATGCGTTATTATTCCGAGCACCCGGAAGCTGACTTCAAGCAATTGCAGTTTGATGCCATGAATCGTTTGAAGGATGGTTTTCCATTATAGACATTGCAGCGCGCCTGCTCCAATTGGAGCAGGCGCGCTGTTTGTAATGCCTATTCGCTTGCCGCTATTGCGTTTCGATAAGCTTGCGCATGCGAAGCTTCTTCGCAATGTAGCCATGAGACGGTGAGAACAGGAAGGCTGCGATGAACAGCAGTCCGGCTGCGCATACGATACAGCCAGCAATCGAGGCGTCAAGCACAACTGCCGCGCCGTACCCCAGGAAAGTGCTAGCAATGCCTACTAATGCACTAAGCACAATCATGCGGCCTAACCGATCGGTAAGCAGATAGGCAGTGGCCGCCGGGATAATAAGCAACCCAACGACAAGAATGGCACCGACACTCTCAAATGAACTGACAGTCGCCATCGACACAAGCCCCATCAGCAAGTAGTGAAAGAGTGCAACCGGTATGCCGCAAGCGGCGGCCAGCGCCGGATCGAAGGCACAAAGCTTGAATTGCTTATAGAACAAGCCGATTACCGCCACGATGACAACGAAGGTTACCCCCAGCAGCCATACCGCCTTCGGCCCCAAATTGACACCGTTTACCTCCCAGACATTCCAGTGGACATAGGCGATTTCACCGTACAAAATAGCATCCTGATCCAGATGGACTTGACGGGCGAATAAGCTGACGAGCAGCACACCTAAAGCGAATAAAGCCGTAAAAACAACACCGATAGACGCATCGGATTGTATGCCGCTTTGCTGAAAGGTTTGAATAAGGAATACAGCGAGCAGACCGCAGACCATCGCTGCGAACAGCATCAGCATCGAATCCCGTGATCCGCTGAGCAGAAAAGCAATTACGATGCCGGGCATAACCGAGTGGCTGATCGCATCGCCGATCATCGCCATTTTACGAAGAACGAGAAACGCGCCTAGTATGCCGCAGCAGCTTGCAACCAGCGATCCCGTCAGCAATATCCAAAATATGGTCATAACGCCGCCCCCTTCTCCGTCTCAGCCGAAGCAACCCTTGCCTTCGCATTCGCATGAGTCTGCGACTGCTCCAGCTTCCGCTTCACACGCAAGCGAATAAATTGCTTGGCGAGCAGACCTTTTTGCGGACCGAATAATATCGATAAGAAAAATAGTGCAGTAGCCGCCAGCACCGTCAATGGTCCCGTCGGCAGATTCGCTGCTGTTGAGCTGATCAATGTGCCTGCTGCTCCGCTAATGGCTCCGAACAAGCCCGATAAAATAACCATAGCGCCCAGGCGGTGTGTCCAATACCGGGCTGACACGGCCGGGGTGATTAATAGTGCTGCCACAAGTACGACGCCTACCGCTTGAATACCGACTACAACCGACACTACCATAAGCAGCATCAAGAACTGCTCCAGAAAAGCGACCGGATAGCCGATGCCGCGGGCAAAGCCAGGATCAAAGGAAATGAGCTTGAACTGTTTGAAAAGCAAGAAACAGACTGCAATGAGAATGACGCTAACGATCGACATGGTGAGCACGTCAGAGCCGATCATCGCTGCCGCTTGCCCGAAAAGAAATTTGTCCAAGCCTGCCTGATTGCCGTAGCTGCCATGCTGGATGACCGTCAGCAATACGATGCCTAATCCGAAAAAGCCGGACAATACAATTCCCATTGCCGCATCATGCTTAATGCGGGAGTGACGGGTGACGAAGCCAATGCCAAAGGTTGCGATAATCCCGGCTATTGCCGCTCCGATCAGAAAGACCAGCAGCGACTTCGTTCCTGTCAGCATGAACGCGATACATATTCCCGGCAATGCCGCATGGGCAAGCGTATCGCCCATGAGGCTTTGTTTTCTTAAGTATGAGAAACAACCGATAATACCGCTGCTTAAGCCTAGTAATGTACAGCTGATAAAGATCCATTGCATGTTCGGATCATTCAGAAGGGTCCATAAGCTCTGCATGCCGGGTCACCCTTTCGCTGCAAACATATCGGAATGATTGCGGCTGCGGTCGAGAAAAGCAAGTCTGCCGCCATAGGTTTGCTGCAGCAGCTCCTGCGTGAACACTTCGTCCGTCGGCCCGTATGCCTGCAGCTCAACATTTAATAGCAGCACGGAGTCGAAATATTCTTGAACCGTTGCAAGGTCGTGATGAACGACGATAACGGTCTTCCCTTGCCGCTTCAGCTCCTGCAGCAGCGTAATAATCGCTTTCTCCGTAGCGGCGTCAACGCCGGCAAACGGCTCATCCATGAAGTACAGGCTGGCGTCCTGAGCAAGCGCTCTGGCAAGAAAGACGCGCTGCTGCTGCCCGCCGGACAGCTGGCTGATCTGTCTCGTTGCGAAATCCGCCATGCCGACCTTCGCCAGACTTTCCATCGCGATCGTCCGCTCCTTGGCTCCCGGCCGGCCGAACCAGCCGAGATGGCCGTAACGGCCCATGGTCACGACATCCAGCGCATTTGTCGGAAAATCCCAATCGACCGATTCCCGCTGCGGCACATATCCAACCAGCTTACGCTGCTGTTTGTAGGGCTTGCCATAGACGAGCACCTCACCGCTTAATCGAGGTATGAGGCCAAGTGCCGCTTTCATCATCGTCGATTTGCCTGCGCCATTTGGGCCGATGACGCCCACAAGCTCACCCTCTTGTACGGAAAACGATACGTTGCGCAGTACCGGCTTTTTCTGATAGGCCGCGCTTAAGCCATGTATCGTGAGCGGAGCTTTCACTTCTTTACGTTGTTTCTGTTCCATTCCGGTCATCTCCCTCTTCACTTCAGAGCGTTAACGATGGTATCCACATTATGCTTAACCATGCCGATGTAAGTTCCTTCAACCGTGCCCTCGTCCCCCATGGCGTCAGAGAATAGCTCGCCGCCAATCACAACCTCATGTCCGAGCTTTTTAGCCCCTTCGATAACAGACTCAATTGATTTACGGGGAACGCTGGACTCGATGAACACCGCCTTGATTTGCTTTTCCACTAGAAAATCACGCAGCTCGCTTACATCCTTGGAGCCGTATTCCGACATCGTATTCATTCCTTGAAGCCCTGTTACTTCCACGCCGTATTCGTCTCCAAAGTAGCCGAACGCATCATGCGCCGTAACGAGAATCCGGCTCGTCTCCGGCAGCTTCGCAACCTGATCCCGAACGTATTTGTCAAGCTCCTCGAGCTTCGCCAAGTAAGCGGCCGCCCTTTCTTGGTAGCCTTCTGCATGAGCAGGGTCCTTCTCCGACAGCGTATCGCGAATGACCTCCGTTGCAGACATCCACAGCTTCACGTTAAACCAGATATGCGGGTCATGCGAGCCGCTGCCGCCTTGCGGATTAGCACGAAGCTGCTCTTCTTTCAGATTGGAGGAGACAGCAACTGTCGGCTTTGTCTTCTCCAGCTTCTCGAACATTTCCGCCATTTTGCCTTCCAGATGCAATCCGTTATAAAAAATGATGTCTGCTTTATCCAGCTTTTCAATATCTCCGTGCGAAGCCTTGTACAAGTGGGGATCGATTCCCGATCCCATAAGTCCGGTCACGGCAACCTCATCGCCGCCAACTTCTCTAGCTACGTCTGCAATCATGCCGATCGTCGTCGTTACTTTCAGCTTCCCTGCATCTGCTGCACCCGTTTGTTTCTCTTTTGTGTTTCCCCCACAGGCTGTCGTCAATATTACGAACACCGTCAAAAATAAAATCGTCATAATAAATCGCCGAAAGGCGGAGTTCATGCGGGCTGTCTTTTTATTCATTTAAACTCTCCCTCTCCCAAATATTTTGCATGGACGAACATTAGTTTACTCAGAGACTCTTTGTTTATATTATACAAAAAAGTTTCTCTAATGCAACATTTTTCGCAAAATTAGGCTGGATTTTTTTGAAAAGTCTATTTTAGTTGTTTTATTAAATAAGAAAGGGAACTCCTAAACAAGAGTTCCCTTTCTTACAATAGCGACAATTAACTAAGCTCTCTATTTCCATTCTTCCTTGAGCAAGCCATAAATAATCCTATCGTGATATTCTCCGTTCAAATATTCATAATTTCGAATAGTTCCTTCTGCCGTAAATCCTAATCGTTCAGGTATCGCTCTACTTTTTAAGTTTTCGCTTGCAACGTTGATTTCAACTTTTCTTAGGTCTAGTTCTTTAAACGAATGGTTAATGAATAGCGTGGTTGCTTTTGTAACTAATCCCTTCCCTAAGTATTCATCTCCTAGCCAATATCCGATCTCAGTTTTTCTTGCACTCCAATCCATATATATAAATCCGATAGAGCCTGCAATTTTTCCTTTATGCCAAATTCCCGCCCAATACCCGTTATTATCGGATAATCTCTTCAAAGACTTTTCTATAAACGTAAGAGAATCCTCAACCTTTTTAGTTTGATTCGGAAAAGCAAGCCATCTGCCTATACTTTCACGACTACCATCGATTAATTGATACAACTCATTTGCATGTCTTGGTTCTAAAACTGTGAGATAATTTTCTTCGTCCATCACCGCTTTATACATTTTATTCCTCCTTATCTCCTGTTACTAACTTTTTATATGGTAATTTTTTATAATTTAAATGTATCATAGGTTACTACCGTTGAATATAAACAACTAAATAATAATCATTTTTCTAACTACTGCATCGTCATTATGATTTTTTAGTTGTTTTAAGAAATTTATATCCTTTGCAGCAAGCACGATTCCACACTACCACTGATATTTTTCCAGCTTATGGCGCACCAGCTCGTATCGAAGCACCTTGCCTTCTTTATCTGCTTTGCTCACCGTAATCTCTGGCCGTAGATAACCCTGATCGCATAACGCCTGCAGCTGTCGTATCGTTGTCCGGTGATTAAGCATCAAATGACGGCTCGCATCAAGCGGACGAAGCCATCCGCCTTGTTTGCAGGCAAAACGAATCATCTCTTTTTGAATCAGATCATCCAGCTTAACCGGTGATTCCAAAGCCTGAAAACGGCTCAGCAGCAGCCTAAGCAGCGTTGCACATACTTCTGCCCGCCCCGCGACGTCATCGTAAGGGAATGAAACCACATGATAGCCCAGCCCCTGAAAAAAAATTTCACGGTTCAATTCCTCGGCATATTTCCTTCGATCCATCTCCGCCACATGAGGACCAAAACCTTTGATTTCAATCGCCAGCTTGATATGGCCGGACACCCACACAAAATCCGCAAAGTACGACTTCCCTCTCCAGTCGATAATTTCGTACTCTGGATGCAGCTGCTCCAAAGTCCCGACTATAGGCCACCATACCTGCCGCAAAAAAAGCTGCTCCGCATGCTGATGTCCCCGCTCCAGCCGCCCTCTCCGCTCACCGCTTCTCCCGTTCAAATGATAATCCATCCATTTCGCATGTGCTTCCTCAAAATTTACGGCCATCCGATTCCCCTCCAACTTTTGTAAAAATGAAAAAAACGCCCCTATTTCATCGAGAGATGAAAAGGGACGTTCTTCGTCCAAGTCTTGCCTATTACGCTTAGCTACCTGCATTATCTCATGTCCATACAGGCTCCACAACCTATATTTTCAAAATATCTGAACCAACTAGGCCTCCAACACCCCATCTCAGCTAATCAGAATGCAAATCTGCATTTTGTTTGCCATGATTCCGGTGATTTATCGCTTCAAAATGTAAAAGTGCAGGTTGATACGCCAAAAAAGCCCCATTTGAGCCAAAATCATCGATTTCAAATGTATTTTTGCATTTTGAAGGGGATTTGGGGCTATTTCAGGCCAAACAAAATGTACTTTTACATTTTGATCAGCCGATGGGTGTTTCTCAAGTTGCTCAAGTTTCTCAAGGAGCCGACGGATCCACATTTCCGTACAAAAAAGCCCGCCGGACGCGTATAGCGACCGGCGGGCTTGACACTCTTGACTCTATTCTTTTACATCATTTTATTGCGCAGCATTGCCGTTAGCGCCATCAGCGCTGTTGCCGTCAGTGCCGTTTGTACCGGCATCTGCGTTGTTTGCAGTGTCTTTGCCTTTGCCTGGTACACCTTTCAGGCCAATTTCATAATCATACGCGTCGAAAATTTGACGGGCAATCGGGGCTGCACCCCAGCCGCCGAATCCGCCGTCCGGAATAACAACCGCAACTGCAAGCTTTGGTTTGTCGGCTGGAGCGTAAGCGATAAATACGGCGTTGTCCGCCATCCGTCCCGCTACGCTTGATTGTGCCGTACCCGTCTTCCGGTTAAATGTATAGGAAACGCCATTGAATCCCTGTACACTAACCTGCGACATGCCGGTCTCAATTTCCTTCCAGTAAGCATCCGGAAGATCTACGGTATTGAGCACTTCCGGTTTAAAGCCTTGCACCAGCTTGCCGTCAGACGTTTTGATCTCATTAACAAACTGCGGCTTCATTCGTTTGCCGTGGTTTGCCAGCATCGCTGTGTATTGCGCCAATTGCAACGGCGTATATCGTGCCTGCTGACCGAAGGCTGCACGCACAAGCGCCGATTGCGAGCTCGCAGTTTCGGCTTCATGATAGTAGTCGACCGTACCAGCAATCTCGCCCGGCAGACCGCTGCCAGTCAATACACCAAGACCAAACTGCTTCATGTAGTTGTCCCAAATATCTACACCGGCTTTGCCTTTATACTTCTCATACAATTTATTACCGACCATAGCTGCCATAAACGGGTTGGAGGACTTAGCGATCGCCTTGGCCGGGTCAAGAGGACCGTAGGCATGATTGCCGGCATTTTTAATCGGTACCTTATGGCCTTCCTTACCGAATGTAAATAATCCGTTATCGTTATAAATGGTTGAAGTTGTAAATAATTTCTCATTCAATCCGATCAGAACCGATAGCGGCTTCAGTGTCGATCCCGGTGGTACAAGCGAGGAAGGATGTCGATTCCGCTCTTTCTCCGTATCGTATTTCGCATATACCTCGCGGATCGTTCCATTGCTTAGTACGGTTTTGAAGTTATCGTAATCCTCAGGACTAATACGGCCGCCTGACCAAATATTCGGATCATAATCCGGCATACTCGCCATCGCTATAACTTTGCCGGTATCGACTTCCATAGCTACAGCATAGCCGATTTTGGCGAACTCCGCCCGTTCGCTTCTAGATCCCGAGGTGCTGATTTTTTTAATTTGATTCACAACCGCTTCCTCGGTCTTCATTTGAACCTGCTGGTTGATGGTCAAATAAAGATCCGAGCCTTTGGTCGGGTTCGTAATTTCCATCGGACCAATAATACGCTCAGCATTGTTGACCGGATACTGCTTCAAGCCATTCGTGCCGCGAAGGACATCCTGGTACATATATTCCAGGCCATCGAAGCCGACATCCTCATCCTCCGTGTACTGATAAAGCGGATCTTTTTCTTCATTTTTTTCTTTGTAAAAGGACAGTGTTTCCCGTACGCCCTTATATTTCTTCAGATAGCCGACCAGTTGAACGGCTACCGTATCGGTACTATAGTTACGTACGCTTTCCTCTACGATGTCAATGCCTTTAAACTCATCGCGATGCTCCATAAAATAAGCGATTTCCATCAAGGTTAAGCCAGACTTAATCCTGCGTGGCGTGGAAATCGTATTACGGCGGAAATCAAGATCCATTTGGCGAATGACATCGTCGACAGTCATGGCCTTTTCCGGGTCGCCTTTTTCATCAAAAACTTTCACAAGTTTATTGGCAAATTCCAAAGCTTCAGTATTGTTTTTCGTTTTGAAATCCGGCGAAATTGTGAAGTACAACGATTGTGTCGATGTCGAATAAGCGATCGGCGTACCGTCAGATGCATAGATATTACCTCGGATTGGAGCAATCTTTACGCTTCGCGTACTTTTCTTGCTGCCCTCAGCGCTAAGCTTCGGACCGTCTACGAATTGAAGAATGGCTAGTTGAATAATAAGTACACTGAAAAGAGCAAAAACAACAAAGAAAAAAAAGTTTAACCGAAACGAAAAATGACGGCGATTCGTAATCTCCCGCTTTTGCGGATCGTCGTGCAATGCGCTCACCTCTTGCCTTTAACCAATTTTTTATTATGCTTCGCGAATATGTGTCTGTTCGAAGCCCGGCGAATTAAACCAATCGCCGGATGATGCCCATGTCGCATCGAGCGGAATCCATTTGCCCTGCTCTCCGCCAATCCGGACCTCGTTCCAGGCATGCGGCCCAAAGCCGCCTCGCCCGTCGGCACCGAGTCCCGTTACTACTCTGACCTCCAGCCCTGAAGCGCGCGCCATAACGGCATATAATCTCGCGACATCAATACAGACTCCCGTTCTTGTATCGAACGTGTTTTGCGGCGTCTGCTCCTTCCAAATGCCCTTCTCTTCATAATTCCGGGCTTTATCCCAATCATACGCAATCCGTGTGCCGAGCCATTCATACAGAGCTCGCGCTTTCGCTTCATCACCGTCGGCAGACTTCGTAACCTGAAGCGCTGCCTGCTCGATATCGGCGGGAATTGCGTAATCAATGATTTCATATTTACGTTGTAAAATGTTCTGAAATTCCGCTTGCACCGCTTTTGCGAGCACGGGCCCTTGTCCTGCCAGCATATCGCCGGCTACCGGCTCCAATACAGCGGCGGCTTCATTGTAGAGCGGCGACCGCTTAATCTCATCGGTCAGCACGCCGTTTGGCACAAGAGATACATAAATAAATAGTGCGGCAATAAATACGAAAGCCCGGCCTGCACCGTGCAGAGCGCCAATTAAAGCGCCTGCCGTTCTGCTGGCCGCTCTTCCCCCAGGAATTCCCGAGGCTGCATGACGTCCTTGTTCCTGTCGTTCCATACCCGAGAGCAGCATGCCGAGAATAGGAGTAAGCAGGAAGGATACGATCAGCCGAAGAAGCATATACCCCGCCAAGAACAATACCCCAAACCGCAGCAGCGCAAAATCTTTCAAGCTTGTCAGCCATGTATACCAAATCCGCGATAAAGAGCTAAGCTCCTCCTTCGGCACTTCGACGCGCCCGGCCAGCCATTCCGCCAGCAGCGGAGAGAGGCTTTCTGCAAGCTTAGCCGCTGCCAGCAAGCAGGCAATCATCCATATTCCATCCCATACAAAATAGAAAAGACGCCTCGCAGAACCCGATGCGCCCCTCCTCATCCCTTGCGCAAGAGAAACAACAAGCAGCAGGAGGACGATGAGAGAGACCGGTTCCCAAGACCATAGCGTACGAACCCAATCCATTCTAATTACATCCTCCTTGCTTAAGCAGACGGCTCTTCCGTCAGGTTACGCTTTGCTGTTTTGTTTCGCTTGGTCAATCAAGGTTTGAACCGTATTGTCAATTTTCCAGGTGCCTAGCGGCGTGTTGCGGAAGGATACCGTTACTTCTCCGCTTCCCGGCTCGCCTGTCAGTACTAAGTTGTCTGTTTTTACAGTGAAGCTTCCGTCGGAATTCGTCGTGAAGGTCGCTTTCTCCACTTCTCCGACCATAGCCGTTACGGCTTCTTGCTTCACACTATCGGCAACCTTCGTGCCGATTGCCTTCAAGTCGTCCATGCTGTATCCGCTGTAAATGACGATGCCGACAACGATGACGGCAACAAGCGCCCATTTGACAACCGTTTTGACGATACGGACGATAAGCAGCAGCACGACGAGCGCAACGGCAAGCAACAGCCAGTGCTCTTTCAGAAACGTGCTCCAAGTGTTCCAGTCATAGCTTGAAAAATTCAGAAAATCCAACCTTATCCCCCCTATTATAACGCGGGCGAACCCCCATTATCAAACATTATACCCCACCCAGAATCTACCGTAAACGCCAGCACATTGATCTAGCAGACATATCCTGTCCAGCTTTGACGTACAAGTAGATTATGAACGTTAGCGCAAGGAGGATCTGCCCCGTGAAAACCGCTGTATGGCTCTACTTGTTTCTGTTCGTCGCCTTTTTCGATTTGCATGCGCAATATCCGATTCTTACCCCTTTCGCGATCTCGCTTGGGGCCGCCCCGTCCTTTATCGGATTGATGATGGGCATGTATTCGATTACCCATCTTCCCGGCAACATCATCGCAGGCTATGGCGTCGACCGGCTTGGCAGCCGGCTGTTTATCGTGTTCAGCCTTATGGGTGCAGGCGTTATCCTGTTGTTCCAATCGCAAGTAACCGACCCTTGGCAGCTGCTGCTGCTTCGTTCCATCAGCGGCTTTGTTCTCGCTTTTTTATCCCCGGCCTGCCTTGCTCTTCTTGCCAAGCTCACCACAAACCGGGCGGAGCAGGGCAAGCTGATGGCCGGCAACGGCTTCGTCCATACGCTGGCTACCGTCGTCTCGCCGGCAGCAGGAGCATACATGGTCGCCAAGATCGGCTTCACAACGGCTTTTTACCTGCTGGGCTGGGTGCTGATCGCTACCTCTATATGCGCGCTTATTTTCATCCGGGACATTAAAGCCGCAGCGGTGGAAGCTCAGCAGGAGAACAACAACAACAAATCCAAAATTGTAACGCGAATCGAGGCAGCCCCTATTCCATGGCTTGTCTTCATCCTGCCTATCGCAACCAGCTGCGCGCAAGGCATCCTGTCCTTCGAGCTGCCGTTAATGTCCAGCACGAAGGAGGGCATGATGACGACAGGCCTGCTATTCTCGGTCGTTAGCATCGGGGCGCTCATTACGCTAAGCATGCTGTTCCTGAACCGGATTCCAGCCTTTCACCGAACGTTATGGGGCTCGCTCATTCTGGCGCTCATTTATTTTCTAATTGCGGCAGGCACGCCCCTTCCTTTTGCCCTGATGCTGTTATTCGTCGGCATGGCCAAAGGAATTATCATTCCGGCAATCCCTATGCTGTTGATTGAACTAAGCGGCGGAGCCCGATATGGCCGTACGTTCTCGGTACTTGCGATCGCCTACTCTATCGGCGCTTTCATCGGCCCGCTGCTTGCAGGGCAGCTGCGGGACAATCTGTCGCCCTACTATATCGCCTTCCTTGCTCTCATGATCGCCGTAATGGTATTGCCGTTCCATAGCAGACGGCATTACACGTCCCGCACCCATTTTTCGCAAAACTAGGTAAACGCACACGGCTAATGTCACTCCCCTACATACAATGAGGTATGTCAAACGGCAGCTAATGCCTAATGACCCTGACTATGAGAAAGAGGGGTGAAGTTTTTAATGTCCCAAGCTGGCGTTTCAAACCATCATCAAGACCGCAGCGATCGCGGCGGCCACCATCATCACAATCATGGAGCGAACATCGGACTCATACTCGTATTGTTCATCCTGCTGGTCATCATCTTCTGCACGTTCTGCTAATTCGACATGCCTGGAATTAAAAAAGCGTCCCAGGCTGCTCCATTCATTGGAGCGGCAGGGACGCTTTTTTTTGAGTGAAAATGGTAAACTATAATTACATAATCAATTTCCCGAGCAAAGGAGTGTACGCGTCATGGATATCGCGATTATTGTGGAAGGGAAAAACGATAAGAGCCGGGTACGCAAAGTGCTGCATGAAGACGTCCCGATCTATTGCACTTTTGGAACGCCAGGCCCTGACCAATTAGAGCGTCTTCGCAAGCAGGTAGGCAGCAAACAGGTATACCTGTTCACCGATAATGACAGCTCCGGCAAACGAATCCGGGGCATGCTTCGCGATCTGTTTCCCGATGCCGAGCATATTTACACCCGCCGCGGCTATCCAGGCGTCGAGCATACGCCGGAAGATTATTTAATCGAGCAATTAGAAAAGGCAGGCCTGGAGGAACATATTCTGTACCCCGAGCCTGCCCCTGGATGGACCAAGGAAGATCAAATATGAAGAATATAGATAACGAAGGCTACCGTCACAATACTTAATACAGTTGACAGAAAGACAGCTTGAGAAGCAAATTCCGCCTCATTGTCGAACTCGACGGCCAGCAGCACGCTGCTTAAGGAAGTCGGAACTGCAGAGGACACGATTAATGCAGCAGCCATCATTTTATCAATCTCGATAAAGGCATTTATTCCCCAAATAATGAGCGCGGCCAAGGCCGGGCCAATGATCAGCCTTAAAAAGTTAGAGAGAATGACATTAGCGAACAGCTTCCGGTCAAATCTCCATTTCATACTGCCAAGCTGAACGCCGAGCGTAAGAAGCGCCGTTCCAATAAAGGCATTGGCCAAATAGACGATTGGCGTTTCTACCGGCTGCGGGAGCTTGATGCCAAAGCCGTTAAATAGAAAAGCAAGCGGAATAACATAAATGATCGGCTGGGATAGAATCGTCCGCATCGTCGATCGCAGGTCAAGCTTATGGGCGTTGACACTGTATATCCCGTATGTATTGGGAAGCAAGGATTGTGTGACCATGACGATAATCTGGACGGATAATGTATACGGATTGGCTGCAAAGGCCAATTGATTGAGCGGTATGCCATAGTTGGCGCTGTTATAGAACAGAACGCTGTTGCGCATCGCCCCTCTCATACCGCCCTTCAAGCCTCGAAGCCTAACAGCCAGCTCAACGACGGCTCCTTGCAGCACGAGAAAAATAACGGCGAACAGCAGCACTTTGCCGATCAGTTCAGCAGAAATCTTCGTCGTATACAGCAGATTAAAAATAACGGCCGGCGAAAATACGTAGAAGTTAAGCTTCGACAACGTCTTAATATCCAAAGAAAAAAGCCGCTGCATTGTGAAGCCAACAGCTATCATCAATGTGAGCGGCAATACATTTGTCCATAATATATGAAGCAATATGTCCATTTACTATTCCTTCGCCAGCTGCTTCAGATCGGCCGCCAGCTGCTCCGGCGTCAACTCTTCGTCATTGCCGCTAATCCATTTGCGGATCTGACCCTTCTTGTCTACGAGCGTAATGACATTAAAGTGAATAAAGGAGTTGTTCGCTTCATCCTTTTTGACGCCAACGCCAAAATCTTGGGCAAGCTTCATCGTCGAAGCTTCTTCCCCTCGTAAAAACAGCCAGCCTGCGCCCGGCTCCGCGAAATTACGTTCCGCGAATGCGCGAATGACTTCCGGCGTATCCCGCTCAGGGTCAAACGTGATCGACATCATCTCCGCCGTCTTGCCTAGTACGCCGTCCTTTTGAAGCAAGTCCTGCGTCTCAGACAACAGGAATGTCGTAGGCGGACACACGTCCGGACAGTTGGCGAAATAGAAATAGACCAGTCTTGCCTTGCCGTTTGTCGATTCCAGCGATACCTCATTGCCGTCGATATCATTCAGCGTAAATGAAGGTGCTGCTTGAAGGACAGGCATTGAGTCTTTCTGATTCCCGAAATAGGTTACTAACAAATAAATGCCCATAGCCGCGCATAATGCCAACACGGCGATTTTGAAGCTGTGCTTTTTCAAAAACAACATGCCTCGTTAATCCTCCCCACAGTAAGACCATTATTTGATCGTATTGGCAATCATAGCGATAAATACGACCATTAAGTAGTTGACCGAAATTAGAAAATTGACTTTCGCCCATTTCTCATCGTCGGCAGCTTTCAATCCCATTATCGTGTGTACGGCCCAAATCACGCTCGCCAATACGGAAATAATCAGGAATACAATACCCGCATAACCGTAGGTGTAAAGCAAGATACAAGTTGGAATGAGCAGTACCGTATACGGAATCATTTGCAGCTTTGTACGCTTGATGCCTTTGACGACTGGAAGAAGCGGATATTGTGCCGCCCGGTACTCCTCTACACGGCGAATGCCAAGCGACCAGAAGTGCGGCGGCTGCCACAGGAACAGGAAGGCAAACAGCAGCCAAGCTCCTGCATCCACTTCCGAAGTTACAGCGCAATAGCCGAGCACCGGAGGCATAGCTCCGGAAATGCCGCCGATTGAAGTGCTCCAAGTCGACGATCTTTTGAGCCAAATGGTGTAGATGAAGATATAGACGAACCAGCCCAGGAATCCTAGCCAGCCGGTTAAAGGATTAACGAGCAGAAACAGTACGGCTAGTCCAATGATACCAAGCACGATGCCGTAAGAGAGTACAAATCCTGGCGTTAATCGCCCTGTTGGAAGCGCACGGTTTTTCGTCCGTTCCATCTTCTGATCCAGTTCCCGGTCCCAGTAATTATTAATGACGCATGCAGAAGCGATTGTAATCGTCGATCCGATCACGACCCATAACAGCGCCAGCCAGTCGATATTCCATTTCGATGCTACCCAAAAACCGCCAATAGCGGCGAAAACGTTCATTCTGAGCAGCCGCGGTTTTGTTAATGCAATCAAGTCTTTAAACACGAAGCGAGCCTCCTAAGGTATGCCGCAAGACGCAAGTTTTGCGCCTAAACATTTCATTGATGAATCGTTCTTAATCATACCGAAAAAAGATGGTAATGACAACGTTCATGCTTATTGTTCATCAATTCGCCACTCAAATTGTGACAAATAATTTGGAACCCTTTTGCTGGGCGCTCAATACACTGTGTATGTAGTTTAACGCCTATAAAATCCAGCTTGAGCAGCGGTACTGTCTCGTACGCGCTTAAGCGGAGGCGAGGGTTTCGAAGCGACTTAGAAAGGATACTTTTATCAAAAAAGCGAGTAAAAGCGATATCCGTTAGGCCCAGCGGGGCATTAGCGGCGAGCGCCAACATCCGGCATCGAATGCGCTTTGGTTTTTCCGTCCGGCCGGAGGCTGCCCGGGTACATGGCATGACCAAGCGAACAGTGGACGCTATAAAGCGCACTGCTTCTTTACCCCAACACCCATTCAAGCGTTAACCAGCAATTTTTATTTCCAAGATCGAAAGCGAGGAACAACAGAATGTCTAAAGGTTATGATTACAAAGGCGGAGTAAGTCCAGTTCACACAGACGGATACGGCGTATATGGAAATGTCGGAGGAGCAACTCAGGGCTATGGCTACCCTAGCGCTCAGACCGCTACACTGCCGGCTTCCAAAGAAGCTAACGCCTCCGCTGTTCTGCCGGCTGCCAAAAGCCCGAATGCACCAACACCAACTACCCTCCCCGCTTCCTGGGGGCCAAACATGATGCCGAACATGATGCCGAATGCTATGGGACCGAATGTCATGCCGAACATGATGCCAAACGCTATGGGACCTAATGTCATGCCGAACATGATGCCGAGTGCCATGGGACCTAATGCTATGCCGAATATGATGCCAATGATGATGGGTAAAAACGCTCCAATGGCCGGAGCTCAAGCTGCTCCGCCTATGGTGCCAAGCGGCTCCGTCATTACTCCTCAAGGAGGAAATATCGTTGCGGTTCCTGTTGCGGAAGAATCTTATGTAGAAAACATTTTGCGTCTGAACCGCGGCAAAATGGCAAGCTTCTACATGACCTACGAGAACAACCGGGAATGGAACGCTAAAATTTTCCGCGGCATTATCGAAGCTGCCGGACGTGATCATATCGTCATCAGCGACCCGTCGACAGGAATGCGCTATTTGCTTCTGATGCTGAACCTGGATTATGTAACCTTTGACGGACCTATCCAATATGAGTATCCGTTCCAGGGAGGCGTCGTCACAAACACGACGCCTATGAATAACCGCGAAGAGGAAATCTAGCCGTTATGCGGAAGAGCGGGCTTGAAGCTCCACACATGCATCTTGTCCGCTCCGCCGATAATCCATTCGGATACGCGATACCAAGGAGAACGCTCACTGCAGCGTTCTTTTTTTATTTGCTCGGCTTCCGCCTCATTTTCGGCATACCAGATTTCTACGAATAGATTGATTTGATCTGTTCCTTCATATAAATATACATTTTTCTGCTCGTTAAGCAGCTGCCCGGTATAAGCTAAATAATCTGCCCGGCTGCCTTCTTCAATCTTATATTCTGCAAAACATATCGCTTGCACTTGAACCAGCTCCTTCCTTTCCAAATTATACTGGCTTCCGTTCCATTGATAAAGTCGGTTCTCTCCGTTGATACTACATTTAACTCGCGGAATTATTGCAGCGCAACCTAAGAAGGAGGACCACACCGTGGATACAGGCACGCATCTCGTCATGGGAATCGGTTTGGCCGGCTTGGCAACCGTAGACCCGGTTATTGCATCCAGTCCCTCAATTCATACTGCCGTCTTAATCGGCACCGTAGTTGGCTCGCAAGCGCCTGACTTCGATACCATATTACGTCTCAAAGGCAATGCCAGCTACATCCGCAACCATCGCGGCGTTTCCCATTCCTTGCCCGCTATCGCAATCTGGACTGTGCTTATTACGGGCATTCTTCAACTGGTCTACCGCGGAAGCCTCCCTTGGCTTCATATCGGCTCCTGGATACTGCTTGCGGTATGTGTTCACGTATTTACCGACCTGTTCAATGCTTACGGCACGCAGGCCATGCGTCCCTTTACAGATAAATGGATCTCCTGGAATATCATCCATATTTTTGATCCGTTTATTTTTATTACCCATATCATCGCTATCGCGCTTTGGGCAATCGGATTATGGAGTGCGGCAGCGATCTTCTCCTCACTCTATGCCCTTACGGCCGTTTATTTCGTTTGGCGGACGATTGCCCAGCGGTCCACGCTTCGAACGGTACAGAAGCTTGATACGCAAAAGCTTGATACTGACTTCCATATCGTCATCCCGACCATATCTCTAACCGGCTGGAACGTTGTGAAGCATATTGAAGACGGCAGCTACAAGATAGGCGAGCTTAGAGGCGGAAACTTAAATTGGGTGGACCAGGTCAAGTGCTCCGACCATCCTGCTGTTTCCAAATCAAGAAATGATCCTGCAATACGCTCCTTCCTCTACTTCACTAAATTTGCATGTGCCGAAGTAAAGGAGCATAATTGGGGATACGAGGTGCGCTGGTCTGATGTACGTTACAGGCACCGCAAGCAATACCCGTTCGTCGGCGTTCTTCTTATGGACCGTGATTATCAGACGGTCGGCTCCTATGTAGGCTGGTTAAGCGACGAGCGGCTGATGAAGCGGCTTCGGATGAACTCCTATTAATGAAGAAATGATTGGTATTGACTTTAGGAAAGCCCCTGATGGACAATAAAGGGGCTTTCTTATTATTGTGTTAACAACGTAAATTGCAAAAAAGCTCAAGGTTTCCCTTGAGCTTGAGGTAAAACTCATGTGTATAGAAAAGTTTAGCGAAGGTTGCTGGAACCGCCGGACAGTTGTTGCTCGGCAAGTTGCACAAGCTTTTTAGTAATGTATCCGCCCAATGAACCTGCATCGCGTGATGTAACGTTACCATAGTAACCGTCCGCTGGAATTTGTACACCCAGCTCTTGTGCTGCTTCAATTTTCATTTGATTGAGAGCTTGTTGAGCTTGAGGTACCACCAATTGATTGCTGCTTTTGTTGCTAGCCATGCGGAATTTCTCCTTTCAGTATAGGAACTTTTGTGTGTTTTGCAAGCTTGCAAACTTATTATGCTCACCCATTCGCAAACTATGCTACATTCTAAAATTATTTTATTTCGCTATGAAGGAGAGTTTGAACATGTCCAAACCGATGTCTCTGTTGTTCGCCGTCCTGTCCGTCTTATTTATGCTTGCAACGGCTGTATCCATTTCCGTCAACGGCTGGCTGGCACTGTTAATGAGCGTTCTCACGCTATTTATGATCGGAAGCGGCTTTATCGTCAAAGCGAGATTGCGGCGGCGCGGATAGCGGGAAAAGGGCCTATGCGATAAGATAATCGCATAGGCCCTTTTCACTGTTAATGAACTATTTTGGAGCGATAAAGCCCATTCTTTCTTTCACTTCAGCTACCGTACGGTTTGCAATAACCGCTGCCCGCTCGGCGCCTTGCTTCAGAATGTTATGAATTTCGCCAGAGCTCCGGATTTCATTGTATCTCGCTTGCAGCGGCTCCAGCACTGCTACGACATGCTCCGCCAAATCTTTTTTGAACGGACCATAGCCTTGTCCTTCATAACGGGCTTCAATTTCCTGCATCGACAGATTTGCGCAATGCGAGTAGATGCTCATCAGATTGCTAATCTCCGGCTTATTCGCCGGGTCATATTTAATCTCGCGTCCCGAATCTGTCGTGGCACGGCTAATTTTTTTACGAACGACATCCGGCGGATCCAGCAAGGCGATGAAGCTTCCCGCGTTCGGGTTGCTTTTGCTCATCTTCTTGCTCGCATCATCCAATGACATAATACGCGCGCCGACTTTCGGCATGTAAGGCTCCGGAATCGTGAAATATTCGCCGAATCGGAAGTTAAAGCGCTGCGCCAAGTCGCGCGTGAGCTCCAGATGCTGCTTCTGGTCTTCGCCTACCGGCACAAGATTCGAATTATAGACAAGAATATCGGCCGCCATCAACGAAGGATAGACGAACAGCCCGGCGCCAACGGAATCTTTGCCTGCAGACTTGTCCTTGAACTGCGTCATCCGCTCAAGCTCGCCCATATTCGTAAGCGTCGTCAACAACCATCCCAGCTCCGCATGTGCCGGAACATGCGATTGTACGAATACATTTGCTTTGGACGGATCAATTCCTGCTGCGATAAACAATGCAGCTACCGCCTCCGTCTGCTCCCGCAAATTAGCCGGCTCCTGCGGCACCGTGATCGCATGAAGATCCACGACCATGAAGAAGCATTCCTCTGTATGCTGCAGCTTGACGAAATTTTGCATCGCTCCGATATAATTCCCCAGCGTCAGCTGGCCGCTTGGCTGAATGCCTGACAATACTCTACCCATCGTTATCGACTCCTTTGGTAATCACGTACATACCTGTTTATAAACGCAGAAAATCCCCCGCCGCAAGGGACGAGGGACCGTGGTGCCACCCTAATTCGCTGTTCCCGTATCGCCGCCTAATCGTTGGTCAGCGTCTATCGGCAACAGCCTTCATTTGTTCCGTAACGGAGAACAGCCGGATAAGCATAGACGGCACCGATCATACCGCTTTCCGCTCTCCGCTCCGGGATCCATTCAGCATTAGGCTTGCACCGGTTCGCACCACCCACCGGCTCTCTGGACGCATCAACACCTAAACTTACTTGTTCCCATCATCGCATTTACAACGATTATACCCTCCTAAGACGGAAAGTCAAGGGATATGAAATATTATCCAAATTCAACATGCAATAAAGTTGTCCTAACCCGCCTGGTTGCGCATAGACTGATTAATAATAAATTTGCCTTGGCTCAGAGGAGTCGTGCTATGACTAAGCTTATTTTAAAATTCGGTCCTCCGCTGCTTGGCGCAGGCTGCCTCATTATGCTGTCGCTCTTGATTACTAACCAGCCTTGGTCCGGAGCGCTGCTGAATGACCCCAACTTGCAAACGTTTAAAACCTTGTTTCTATCCCTTATATTAGAAACTTTCCCTTTTATTCTGCTTGGCGTGCTATTCTCTGCACTGCTGCAAGTCTTCGTAACCGATGCTATAATTCAACGATTTACACCCCGGAATCCTGTTATTGGCGTGCTGTTCGGCGCTCTTCTCGGCTTGCTGTTTCCATTATGCGAATGCGGCATGATTCCTGTCGTCCGCCGGCTGATCCGGAAAGGAATGCCAGCCTATATCGGGATTGTCTACTTAATAGCTGGGCCCGTCGTCAATCCCATCGTTTTCACTTCGACGTACTCAGCCTTTCGTTCAGCCCCAATAATCGCCTACTCTCGAATCGGACTGGCATTTGTTATTGCCGTCATCATCGGATTGTTATTTTATCGTTTCATGCGTGCCAATCCGCTTAAAGAGGAGCATCCAACGGTATTTATCCATGAAGGAGCCGGTCATTACGGGTCATCGTCAACACCGTCTGCAGGCCGCGCAAGCTGGGGATCCCGATTGTCAGCGACGCTTGGACATGCTGCAGACGAGTTTTTTGAGATGGGCAAATATTTAATTTTCGGTGCCATGCTGACGGCGATCATTCAGACTTTTATTGATAAAAGCGTTCTGACCGCCGTTTCGGATCAACCTCTATTCTCCTACCTGTTCATGATGGGCTTCGCCTTTCTGCTGTCCCTTTGCTCGACATCCGATGCCTTTATCGCAGCTTCATTCAATGGCATATTCGGTACAGGTCCGCTGCTTGCTTTCCTTGTCTTCGGACCGATGATCGATTTGAAAAATACGATGATGATGCTGTCGGCCTTTAAACTGAAAATCGTAGCCGCGCTCATTGCCTTGACCTTTGCTTTGGTGTTGGCTGGTGCTTGGCTCATGGAGGCTTTTCTATGAATGACCGCTGGATAAGGGCCGCATTGTTGTCGGGCTTTGCAATGTTAATTGCCTACTTTAATCATACGGGACAGCTTTCCTCATTCGTCGAGCCCAGTATGGAGTTTTACGTAAAGCTTTCCTCACTTGGCCTGCTGGCCGCTGCCATTCACCAGGCCTATGAAGCGCTTAAGCCGGCGCAATCACAATCCGCCATCGATTGCGAATGCGGGCACGGTCATCATCACGATCATGATCATGCCCATAATCACGATCATAATCATGAGCATAACGTGCATTCCCATACAAGCCGCATGGTCAAAAGCCTGCTCATATACACATTGTTTCTGCTGCCTTTGCTTTTGGGCTTTCTGCTGCCTGGCTCCAGCTCAGCCACCGGTCACGCGTTTCACCCGCATACGCATGATCATAGCCAAGACCATATAAGAGAACCAAATAACAGCAAAAAGGACCGCTGATCCCGATCAGCGGCCCTTTTTGCCTTCTCTTCCATTAAGATTCCATGTTATCCCGGTAACTCTCGCGCATAGATGGGGCTTTGGGCTGATAACGATAGCTCCAATTCGACGTATTGTAATTGGACTCGTAACAGATGCTAGCCGACCAAGTCCCCGAGCTTGGCCTGACAGCGAAATCATACATAATTTCACCATGCGTCCAATTGCGTCTGAACTGTAAAGCATCAATGGCCATTTTGCGAAAAGCTTGTACTTGCAGCGGCGTCATCCCTCGCTCCAGCTTTTCGAAACTCCCATTTTTACTCTCGATCGGGTTTTGCCTGAGGCCAAATTTCCCAATAGCATTGTTGCGGATATGTATCATTACGGTACCCGCAGGTGAATTTACCAGCTCTTCCTCCAGCTGTTTAAACACGAAATCAACTTGCCTTGCCAACGGCATAGCATCCATATTCATACTTATTTTCCTCCTTTCTATAATTAAACCGTATGTTTACAACTAGTTCTCAAGTATGATTATATGTCCACTTCAATTAATTTACAATATAGTAAATAATAAAAATTCCATAATTCGATAAAATACGTTATCGTCTTACAGCATTTCTCGTCAGAATTCATCATTATTATTGATAATTTGACGGCATTCATTTTTATAGACCAATCGACATGCCGGTGCTATAATATGGATATTAAATTTAAAGGAGCGCTTACATAATGATCCAATGGTACTATTCGTTATCGGTACGTAATAAGCTATTGATTTCGACTTACTTTACTTTGGCGCTGTTCACCATTGCTATGGTCCTAGTGCTTTCGTTTACCGGCGGATCTGTAGTAGCGGGAATAATCGTTGCGGTCATATTGGCTGCAGCTGCTTATCCGCTTGTCGCCTTCATTGAGCGCTCCTTAAGCGGCGCTTACGAGGAAATGTCCACCGCCGCATTCCGTATTTCCAAAGGCGACTTTACACAAAAGATTGATACGTCCAATGCCGCATTAGGCGAACTCGGCCATGCCTTCAACAGCATGATCGACAAGCTGCGCGACATCTTAACTGAAACGTCCAGCATTACCAAGCATGTCTCGGAGACAAGCAGAAGCATCTTCGAGCGCAACACACATATTAAAGAAGCGATGGAACAGGTGGCTGCCTCTTCCAATGAGCTTGCTACCGGAGCTAATGAAATTTCCGAAGATGTCTCCGATATGAGCGACTCGATTGTAGAGATTGAGAAGATGGTTGCAGGCTACGCGCAATCCACAAAGGAAATGAACGAGCGGTCCGAGCTGACGCTTCAGCTAGTCGATAAAGGCCGCGAGGCTCTGGAAGTTCAATCCGAAGGGATGCGCCGCAACGTTGAAGCTACAGCCAATGTATCGGAGACGATTACTGAGCTCGCGCGCAAGGCGCAAGGCATCTCCGCCATTACGAAGACGATCTCGGATATTGCCGAGCAGACGAACCTTCTTTCCTTGAATGCTTCCATTGAAGCGGCCCGTGCAGGCGAGCACGGCCGGGGGTTTGCGATCGTCGCACAAGAAGTCCGCAAGCTTGCCGAGGAATCGACATCTTCCACCAAGCAAGTATTCAACTTAGTTAAGAGCATAGACCAAGGCATTAAACATACGATCGAGAATATGAAAATCAATGAAGAAGTCGTACAGCTGCAAACCGAACGCATTCGTGAATCGGAGCAAGTATTTGTAGAAATTGTACAAAGCGTACAGTTTATTACGAAACAGATTGCTGCTTTTGCAAGTGAAAGCGATGCGATGCTGGACAGTGCAAGAAAAATTTCCGACGCGATTCAAAATATTTCTTCCATTACGCAGCAGTCCGCTGCTGGAACGGAGCAAGTATCTGCATCCATGAACGAGCAAATTTCCTCCGTACAGGATGTTGTCGTTGAGACGGAGCGCATGCTGCAAATGGCAACCCAGCTGCAGCGTACAATTCAAGTATTCAAGATGAAATAAAGCTTCCACATAAGAAAGGCCATCGTCTTCCCAAGACGATGGCCTTTCTTGTTGCTTTTATGCATGAAAGAATGACACGGTGGAACAATAGCCGGACAGCAACTATAAAGGGAGGTACATACATACGATGGCGTTGGACCTTGTCTCCAACTTGCAAAAATACTCGCGAGCAGTCCTATTGACAGCGGCAATCCTCATTCCTATTCAATTATGGAGTCCCGGAAGCGCAGCAGCAGCCTCCGTCTTCGAACATACAAAGATCGAAGCAGCACATGGAGAAACAACAAAAAAGAAAGAAAAAGCGAAGGCGCGCAAGCCGGATATGTCATGGAGCAAGCTGCAAAAGCAATTTCCCGGCACCTTTGTAATCCATGGCCCGCGAAATAAGAAAAGGGTAGCGTTGACCTTTGATGATGCGCCCGATTCAAGGTTTACACCAGCTGTATTGGATGTATTGGCCAAATACGATGTTTGCGCAACATTCTTCGTAGTTGGCTCTAGAGCGGCGCAAAAACCGGACCTTGTACGGCGGATGAGCCGTGAGTGCCATGCCGTCGGCAATCATTCTTACAACCACGCGGTTATGTCCAAGCTGTCTAAAGAAGCCTTTCGTAAACAAATAAGCCGGACCGATGCCATCGTAAACGGCATTATTGGTTATCATCCGCGCTACATACGGCCTCCCTATGGCGAAATCCTTCCTGCTCAGGTGGCTTGGGCCAAGAAGAACCAATTCGTAGTCGTGAACTGGGATGTCGATTCTGTAGACTGGCGCAACAACCCTTCAACGGAAACGGTACTGCGCAACATCAGAAGAACACTCCAGCCGGGATCGATTATCTTACAGCATGCCGGAGGCGGCTCCAGCCAAGATTTGTCGGGAACGGTTAATGCGCTTCCGAGGCTAATCTCTTCACTCAGGCAAAAAGGTTATGAATTCGTCACCCTGCCCGAGCTGCTTGGCAAACCCGCCTACAAAAATCAAAAATAAGAAAAAGACGCGGTAGTCCTTGTCCAGCAAGAACTACCGCGCCTTTTCTATTCGATCAACTATTTTAAAATATAGACACTTACATCTTGTATGCCAAATGTGCTGGCTTGTGTCGTGCTGCCAGGAACAAAGATGTCGATACGGTTCCCTTTAATCGCTCCGCCCATATCGGAAGCAGTTGCAATCATGCCCCCGCTTGGCAAGCCGTCATGGCTGTACCCGGTAACGTATACTTTCGTTCCAAGCGGAATCAGGTTCGGATCCACGGCAATTGTCCCGACCTTCAACGGATTGCCGAAGTAATCGACTGCTCCCCATTTGCCGTTCTCTGACGCCGCAGCACTATAAGCTGTCGCTTTTACTTGCAGCTTGTCGCTAAAGGCATGTACAGTGCCATTGCTTGCCGTAACCGATTGCGCTTGAACCGTCTTCTGACTCGCTGACGCATCAGATTTGGCGCTTGGCTTGCTTTCCTTCTTCTCTGTCGGGGCTGAAATAACCACTTTAGAACCGATAGTCAGATTTTGCGGATCAAGCTTCTCATTAGCTTTCACCAATTGTTCGAAGTTGACTTTATATTGCTGGGACAGCTTCCAGAACGTATCGCCCTCTTTAATCGTATGCGAAGCCGGAGCTGCATCTGTGGCTGCAAAAGCTGGGGCTGCGGTGAGCATAAGGGATAAGCCTAGAACTGCTGCTGTAATGGCGGATTTTTTCAAGTCAAACATCCTCCTTGCGTCCAGCCTCAATAATAGCCAGACTTAGATTTAAGTACGGGGTATTCCCAAAACCGTTATATGTCGTATAAAAGAAAAGGCGCCATGCATTCAGCATGACGCCATGCTCAATTTAATTAGCCAGTGAACTCTTGTACCCATTGGTTGTTAACATAGCCAACACCGATTTTTTTGAAGTTAACGTTCAAAATATTCGCTTTGTGACCCGGGCTGTTCATCCATGCTGTCATTACTTCTTGCGGCGTTCTTTGACCGGCAGCAATGTTCTCACCAGCATAGGAATAAGTTACGCCAAATTGTTTCATCATATCAAATGGAGATCCATAAGTCGGCGACGTATGGCTAAAGTAGTGGTTAACATCCATGTCTCTTGCTTTTTCCGTTGCAACTTTAGTCAGCAAGCTGTCTACGGCCAGCGGGGACAATCCCGCTTTAGCACGTTCCTGGTTAACCAGATCCACGACTTGCTGTTGGAACTGGGACATCGATGCCGAGCCGTTATTGCCTGTTCCAGGTTGTGTTGTCGAACCCGAACCGCTGTTGCCTGTTCCAGGTTTCGTTGTCGAACCCGAACCGCTGTTGCCCGTTCCAGGTTTCGTTGTCGAACCCGAACCGCTGTTGCCTGTTCCAGGTTTCGTTGTCGAACCCGAACCGCTGTTGCCCGTTCCAGGCTTCGTTGTCGAACCCGAACCGCTATTGCCTGTTCCAGGTTTCGTTGTCGAACCCGAACCGTTATTGCCTGTTTCCGGCTTCGTCGTCGTGCCTGTACCGCTGTTGCCGCCGTTCACATCGCCGATATTAATAGGAAGCTTAATTGTAATGCCGCCGAACGAAATTTTGTTCAAATCAATACCGTATTGCTGAGCAATTTGATTAATAAGATCTTGGTTAAGCGTCAATACATTGGAGTTTGTCTTCACAGCTGGTGCTGCACCTGCAGTTGGAGCCGTTACCCCTACGCTGATCAAAGCTGCTGCTGCTAAGCTCGCGACACCTACTCGTAATGTTTGCATCTTCATGTAAATCATCCTCCTCAAGGTTGTATGTTTTTTTGCAATGGATTTGCAAATTGTGGATTGCTGTGCTTCCTGACGCAACCTATCGTAACATGGCCTCAAGGGGGTTTCACGGCTCAAAAACTGGTAAAAAGCGCGTTTTCATAGGCTTAATAGGCAGTTCAGCACCTTTATGAGAATGCGCTCATTTTTATCATTCAAGCTTATTATTGCGTCTAGCTTGAACGAAACGCATCCCATCCTGCTATACGCAGCGTATATCACAGAAGCAAGATTAGAATCCGTTCAGAATGCGTTTTCATGCGATTCAACCTCATAAGTTCAGCATTTTTCCGTATGTATCTGGCATCTATCACAAAAAAGCGATTCCCGATCATCCATGATGACCATAGGAACCGCTTATTTCTTGCTGGCACGTTATTTATTGAATCCGCAAATTGCCGGTACGCGTTTCAACATCGATTACGATATTGCCGCTGCCAGAGCCGACAATCCCGTCCATCGCATCCTCGTTGTCATTTACTGTGTTGAAATGGTTCCATTTCACCTTACTATTCCCGGAGCCTGTGCGGAATTGGACTTTAGCCGATTCCGGCTCATTCTCACTTGCAATGACGACATTGCCTGTGCGGACCTTCACTGTAATAGGATGCAAAATTTGCTCCGAATTAATACGCACATTGCCGCTATTCGTATTTCCTTTGATTTCGCCTTTACCCTCTTCTAATACAATATTGCCGCTCGCCATAGCAAACTCAAGCTGATTTACCGTATAGTCCTCTACCTTAACATTGCCGGAATTGCTCGACAAATCGAGCTTATCCGCTTGAATATCCGCTAAACGAATATTGCCGCTGGCAGATTTCACTTCGAACTGCTTCCATGCCTTCTCCGGCAGCTCGACGACAAGCTTAATGTTCTCGAAGTTAAACCCGATCATAAAGCCGTCCTTATACTTGCCTGTAATGTGCAGCGTATCGCCCGACTGTTCAACATCCATATCGAAGCGGTCAGCATAATTCGCACTGGCCCGGCCCTCCAGACGGGCAACAACCTCTTTTCCGGTGCCTCGAATGACGTTGACGTTGATCGATTTTGTCTCGATTGCGATATTTTGGGCTGAGCTGGCATCGATCGTCTCACTCTTTGAATACGGCTCTGTGCCAAAGTTCCATATCTCGTCGCGATCAAACGTCAGAAGAACGCCGATAATGCCTATTCCTAAAATGATTAAAGCGCTGGCGACCCATTTCCTCATTTGCCTGCCCCCCTAATAACACGCGTATTGAATTGCAAATATTTTAACGTAGCCGTGAAAAACATTCTCGTCAGCTTGAGCACTCCAATGGCCATCAGCATCGATAACGACAGGCAGATGAGGCCTAGTGATACCGCCTGCCCGATGGAGAACGTTCCGTTCCAGAGGCTGTCGATAACGGCAGCTACACCTGCCAGAGCAAGTGCCGCTGTGGTTCCCCATAACGAGAACAATACGCCTGCTATTCCGATATAAGGCCCTAGCACGAATATTAAATTAAAAAGTCCCATTCCTGCCGTTGCAAATACCGCTCTAGACAAATTGCCGACGTTGTTTTTGGACTCAGCCTGTGCCACCCGGTAGCTGAGCAGCAGCTCATTGGCAATCAGCCGAGGATCTCCTAGCTCAGCCGCTGCCTCCTGTTCCGTTTGTCCGTTCTCGTAAGCCTGTTGAAAATGAATGTAATAGTCATACAGCCATTCCTTGCGCAGCGGCTCTGGCACTTTCTGCAGCAGACTCTCCAATTCCTTCATATAACTGTCTCTTGTTATGCTGCTCACAGTCTCATTCCTTCCTCAATAATTTCATTTACAGCACTGGTGAAAGCGGACCATTCCTTGATGAGTAAGCGCATATGATGCCAGCCCTGCTCCGTCAACCGATAATATTTGCGCGGAGGTCCTTCTGTCGACTCCTTCAAATACGTGGAGAAATATCCTTCCTGCGTCAGCCGGTTGAGCAGCGGGTATACGCTGCCTACGGCTACTTCGAATTTCTCCGAAATTTTCACCGCAAGCTCGTAGCCGTACCGGTCCTCGCTTGAGGCAAGAACGAGTACGCATACCTCAAGCACGCCTTTCTTGAATTGCACGTTCATCCGTATCGCCCCTCTATGCTCTACTGATTACTATTATACAATATATAATACTAAATTAAAAATAATACCTGCGATGGAATTTTCACTCCGTCGCAGGTATGAGAGACAATAACCTATTTACTTCACTTCGACAAATTTGCCCGAAGCTTGCGATTCAAATGCGCTCAAAATGACAGCCAGCGATTTGCGGCCTTCTTCGCCAGTTACTTCAGGCGTAGTGTCGTTAACGATCGCATCGACGAAAGCATCGATTACGCCGCTCGCAAGCTGCTTCTCGTTCGTGGAGATCGCGCCTACTTTATGCTTCTCAACCGTTCCGTTGCGCAGCTCGACGATAACTTGATCTTCCGGATCTGTACCGATCTTCATTACGCCCTTCTCGCACCACAGAACTGTGCTGTTGTCTTCGCCTTTGTAGTACGTCCAGCTGGCAACCAAAGTGCCGATGGAGCCGCCTTTCATACGAACGAGTACGGATGCGTTGTCATCCACATCGCCCGGTTTGTCCAACGTTGCGATGAATGCAGCAACTTCAGACGCTTCGTCATCAAGCAACCAGCGGATCAAGTCGGATTTGTGTACGCCAAGGTCACCCATTGCGCCCATGATCGCTTCATTTTTACGGAAGAACCAGCTGCCTGCACCGTCGATGCTCCAGCCGTCCGGACCCGGGTGGCCGAAGGAAGTTCTGAACGTCAGCACTTTGCCCAGCACGCCGGATTTCAAAATTTGCTTTGCTTTTACGTGAGCAGGGATAAAGCGCTGGTTATGTCCGACCATCAGCTTCACGCCGTTGCTTGCTGCCGCTTCAATCATAGCTGCTGCTTCTTCGTCCGTCGATGCCATCGGTTTTTCAACCAGTACATGCGCGCCAGCTTTTGCAGCTGCGATCGAAATTTCAGCGTGAGTTGCATTTGGCGTACATACGCTTACTGCATCCGGCTTAATTTCAGCCAGCATCGTTTCATAATCAGCGAATGCTTTGCCGCCATGCTGCTCAGCATAACCTTGAGCCCGTTCAATTACAGGATCAACGAACGCTACAAGCTCAACATTTTCATTGGAAACATACTCTGGAATGTGACGGTGCTTCGAAATCGAACCGCAGCCAATAACCGCTACTCTTACTTTACTCATAATTTTCCCCTGCCCCTTTAATTAAAATTATTTGCTCAAATAGTTGTCTTTCAGCCACTGCATGCTTTCGGCTACAGCTTCAAGCGGCGGATTCGCGCAGTTGTCCTGCTCCACGATAATCCACTCTACGCCGGATACCGACGCTTTATCGATAATTGGCAAGAGCGGAAGCTCGCCGCGGCCAAGCTCAACCGTATCGATGCCCGCTGCTGCTTTGCGATAGTCCTTCAAGTGAAGAAGCGGCAGTTTTCCTGCATATTTTGCGATATATTCGAGAGGGTCCTGACCTGCATACTGAACCCAGCCGATGTCCATTTCAACCTTCAGCAAATCGGAACCAATGCGCTCATACAGCGCGTCAAACACGAATTGGCCGTCAATCGACACTTCGAATTCAAATTCATGGTTATGATACAGCAATTGAATGCCGGCATCACGGAAACGCTTACCATACTCCTCGAATTTAACGAAATGAGTTGCCCAAGCCTCCGCGCTCCGTTGGTCTTCCGTCAGCCAAGGAATGCTCGCATACTTAGCGCCGATCGTTTTCAGATAAGCGATTTCTTCATCGATCCGCTCCTCGAGCAGTTGAAGACCGACATGGCTGCCAATTGCAGTTAGTTCAAGCTCTTGCAACAGGTCGCGCATTTTTTCTGCCTCGATATCACCGTAGCCTGCAAACTCAACACCTTGATAGCCCAATGCCGCTACTTTGCGCAGCGTTCCTTCGAAATCTTCGCTTGTCGCATCGCGCAGCGTATACAATTGCAGACCGATTGGAAATTTACCCATGCGTATATACACTCCTTACTTCGATTGAAAATCTGTTTGTTTTTGCTTTCGTCTTTCATTATAAAACTCTATTCCTGCAAAAAATAGGTGATTTATTACTCTTTTTATATGCGATTTTGTCATTTGCCAATTTTAAAGAGAATATTTGAAGCCGGGCGGCTCCAAATGTCCGCAAATAACGGGCAAGGGGCTGGGGAAACAGCCTTCATTAGTATACAAAGCAGCGCAATCGTTATACATTTCCAGCTCATACAGAGCCGCTAAATATTTTATTTGCCGGCTGTTTCAAGATGGTCATCAACGGGTATTTCATCTTCATAGCCGCCGCAATTCAGCATCCTATAGCGGCTTTCTTCCTAATAAAAGAGAGACAATACGTCCAAATCTGCATAAAAATAGGGCTGAGACTGGCCCAGACATCATTTTGTAACCAAAATCTAATTTATTTTTAAGAAATGATTAATCTTTATCGTGTACAATACAATCAGATAAACTGCAATTTGAATAATCACAATCACATAAAAGTTTGTCATAGGCTGCGAAACTTTTTTGCTATTAGGTCCGTATAGAAGTAAAACCGTTTCTAAAGCCATCTTGCGCCAGACGGCGTAAAACATAATCCCAATTATAGAGTGGAGGAACAATGATGAAAACGATGCTTATGTTCAACAACAAAACGATTCCTGTCTACCTGACCGATACGAACAAAAAAGCGATAGACAAGCTGGCGGACGTGCTTACCCGCAAACTTGTAACAGGGAAAAACGCGCTGAAGAACTGTATTCTCTCGCTGATCAGCGTCGAGATTAACGGCAGTGAGGCTACGCTTCATTCCTTGTACGAAAAAGACACTTTGACGATCTCGTTGTATTAATCCATGGACCCTTATAAGGAGAGAAAGGCCTAGACCTGCAAGAAGCGGTAACTGAACCGCTGCTATGCAAATCTAGGCCTTTTACTGCTGCTACTGCGCGGTCTGCTCAGCCGCTCCGTCACCTTGCTGTCCTTGCGGGCGGCCGCCTCCCATCATGCCTCCGCCGCCAAAACCGCCGAAGCCTCCGATCCGAATCGTCTCAGCCTCCTGCGTTCCTTCCTTCAGCGTTACCGTAATGACATCGTCCGCCTTCAAATCCGATAACGACTGCTCCGTCTCCTGCCGCTCATTGTTCTCGAAAGTCGTGGATACGATCTTTGTCTCATCCGTAACCGTTACAGTTGTCGTCTCGTCAGTAAACATATCCTCGTAATTCATACCGCCCTCGGGAGGAGCCTGCCCTTCTGGACGCTGCGGCCTTTCTCCCTGATTGCCTCTGCCTCCTCCAGCACCGTTCCCGTCAGGGCCGCCTTCGCCGCCATTTCGATTGCCTGGCTGGAATGAGGAGACAAACATCGTAATCGTCTGCCCGTCAATCGATTTAATCTTGCCTAACGTCCCGCCCATCATCATCCCTCCGGGACGCTGCTGGTCCGGCAGCTCGCCGACATTAGCGGTTACAGGCTCGTCCGTCTGCGCATTTGCCCCGCAGCCGCTCAAAGCCATTGCAATTACCGCCGCGCCAAGCGCCATCTTCCATTTATTCATTTGCATTTCACTACCGCCTTCCTCATTATTGAACGACATCGTTCTGTCGTACCGAGTGGTATCGCGGAGTGATTGTACCAAAGCAATATGAATGACATATGAACGGATAAATGTGCTTAGCTATAGCGATGATTCCTTAACGGCAATAGCGGCCGAGGCCTTATTCCAGTTGCCAATAATAAAGATCATGGTGCCAATCCAACCGCAAGCTGATGCAGCTCCGAGAAGCACCGGTAGCTCCAGACTATCGTACAAGCCTGCGCCGAGCAGCGGTCCGATAGAGCCGCGAATGCCGAACAGCATCAGATGAATGCCGAATACTGTCGCCTCTCTTCCCGGCGCCAGCCGAAAAATAAAGGAGAGGATGCCGATATCCCAAATCGCCTCGCCGATTCCTTGTATGCCGTTGCCGAGCAGTACAGCCGGATATGTGCCCCAGAAGCCGTAAAGCATCGGGACGATGGCGTATGCAGCAATACCGCATAGCAGCACGTATTTCATATTAAAACGATCGATAGCCCAGCCCGCGATTAAGTATGTCAGCAGCAGCGCCGTAAAATAGGAGACGCGGGCAAAGCCGATCTGCGAATTGCTAAGCGACAGCACCTCGACCTGAATGATCTGATAAAGCGGATTGGACAGCATATTGCCGAAGCCTGCCAGCATCGTTGCGCCAAGCATAACGGCAAGCAGCCGGTTGCCTTTCACAAGCGTCCATTGCTCCTTGAATGAAAATCGCTTTGGCGGGCCAACAGGCTTAGCCGCTGCCTTCTTCGGCATCTTCACCGTATTGAACAGCAGAATGGAAGCGAAGCCGGCAGCAGCCGCGCAAATTAACGGGAAACGCGGGCCGGCAGCGTCCGCCCAGCTTCCAACCAGATAAGCCAGCGGAATCATCAGCATGCCCATAGCGACACGAACATAGCCCATCAGCCGTCCTCTTACCTCAGCAGGATACATGCTGGACACAAGTGATGCGTAAGCGGGGGCTTGTATGCCCATCAGCAATTGAATGGTTACAGCTGTCGCTACGTATACGGAAGGAAAAGCGAAAAAGGCCGGCAGCAAAAGCAGCAGCCTGCCGATCGCATTCGGTATCATCACGAAGGGTTTGGGGTTGCCGGTTCTCTCGATCCAGCTTGCCCAGAAAGGAGAAAATAGCAATCCGATGGCTGGAGCCGCTGACAGCACCCCGACTTGGAGCGAGCTTGCCCCCTGTTGAAGGGCAAAAGCACTGAAAAACTGATTGAAAACGACATTGAAAAGGCTGAAAATAATTGAGGCTCCAAAATCGATTTTGGAGTTGTGCCAGACACGCGGCGTCATGTTCATGCCGAATCTGTGAATGCTGCCCTTGGTCTCCATCCTGCTAATCCTTCCGTTCGTCAGATGATGTATTTGACTCCATTAGAACAGAGAAAAGCAGGACTTGCAACAACGATTTTATTCGGTTAGGAAGGAGCCTGGTCAGCTCTTACATCAGGAATAAAATAAGGCCAAAGCAGAGCACGGATATGGCCGTGTAGCTCCATGCGGCAGTGCGGCTGCAATCTTTGCGCGTCCAAATCCGGTATAAGTACCATATGGTAAACAGGGTAGATACGATAGTGATGCCGAGAATTAAACCGTCCATGAACGGATCCTGCAAGCTTTGTCCCCCGTTCTGGTGTTTATGTATGCTGCTCGTAAGCGTCGCTCCGCTTGTTGCGATAAGCGGCAGCAGCATATGAATGCCATGCACGATAATCGGGAAAAGCAGCCCTCCAAGCGAAAGCAATGAATTTCGCGGCAAATTGTTCACGGCAAAACGCCTCCCTTTTCCAGTCGTTATAACGCCATTCTGCTTCTTATACTTACTGCAGAGGACTGACGTTATATGACGGAAAAGAGAGGCATTTATTTGGTCGGATGGTGAATGCCGCGCAAATAAACGCTAAGCACCCGGTTAATACTGTCATCGAGCTGGATCGGCATACCGAAGCCGCCGGCTCTTTCTAACGAAGCGAAGCCGTGCAAAATGCTGCGCAAGCCGCGGACGAGATGAATCGCTTCCTCCCGCTCCAAATCATAAGCCCGAAGCAGGTCGATCATTTGCTGAACCAGCTCACTGCTTAAAGCTTTCCACTCGGGATCATCGGTATGGATTTGCGAGGCAAGCGTCGCTTCATATAATCCGGGATGCTCCCTTGCAAATTCAATATATGCTTTGGCGCAAGCGAATACGGCATCATCGCCCGACCGGCCAAATGCCGAACGCAGCATCTTCTCGTTCAAGCTTTTCAAACCGTGCAGCGTCAGCTTGAATCGCAAGCCGCTCAAACTTTCCACATGATTGTACAGCGACGGCGAGCGGATGCCCAGCTTCTGCGACAGCAGCGCCATCGTTACTTCCTGCAGCCCCCGTTCGTCGGCTATTTCTGCCGCTGCCTGCAATATTGTCTGCAAATCCAGTCCTTGTCGTGGCGACATCTATATTCCCTCTATTCATTAGATATTTCATCTTCATTATTTCAGTATTCGCTCGGCCTCCGCAATCGCCTTTACCAAAGCAGCGCTAGGCTGCTGAAGCAAATTGCCATGCCCGACTGCTAAAACCGCAGGCTTGTAAGCCAGCAGCTTGCGAGCGCTCTCCAATGAAGCCCGTTTATTCCAGGTTGCCAAGGCGGGGAACGGAAACCATGGTCTAAGCTGTCCGCTTACAGCGAGTCCTCCCCGAAGCTGAAACGCATCTCCTGCTATTAGCGTGTGGCTGCGCGTATCCAGAAAAGACATCGAGCCTGGTGTATGACCCGGAGTTGCTATCGCCAGCAGCGACCCGATCCGGTCTCCTTCCAGCAGCTGCACATCGGGCACGGTCTTAATGGCTCCCGGCTTTGGCACACCGCCTCTGACCGGAAGCTGCTCTTCACCCGGTTCAAGCGAAGCATCTCCCGCCAATAGGCGGGCGTCTCTTGCCGAAATATAGACCTTCGCATCTGGAAGACGGGCCTTGAGCGGGTCCAAAGCGCCGATATGATCACTGTGCGCATGGGTTAACACGATTCGGACAATCGGCTTGCCAATGGCTTCAGCAGCTTTCATAATCGCCTCCGTATTGTTGGGGAGTGCAGCATCCACTAGTGTAAGACCATCCTCTTCTTCAATGAGGTAGCAATTTACAGGAAATATATGCGGCAAGTAGGTGAGCTGATAAACCTGATTGGACTTTGTCATTCGCATGATAGCTAACCACCTTCTCTTATAAACTAATATCGTTAGTTTTATAATAACTAATGACATTAGTTTTTGCAACTGATTTTTTAAAGTGGTTTTAACTCATACAGATCACGTTCACGGCAGCCTAAGGTGTCAGCAATGGCAATCGCCGTTTTTAGAGGCATTATTCTTTTGTTATCTATGTAATCAACAAGCCTCTCCGGCTTATACTGCAGCAATTGTGCCAGTTGCTCTGCCGTCATGCCGGCTTCCGACAATCGGAGAGCCAGCAAGCAAGGGCCAAGTTCATATTTCATTCAGTATCACTTCCTGTTTCCGTTCAGATGGCGGTCCATACTTATTTTACCCCCGATATTAACTGTCCATAAAGGCCATTCTATAATTGTCCCGGCTCGTCCGGGCAATCGCTTCATAAGGAGGAAACGTCCATGTCTCATAACAAAAAACGTTCTTTCCAAGGCAAGATGCATGCGTTCCGCGTCAACTCGGCCGAAGCCGAAAATAATGTCGCCGCTTCAGCCGCTGTCAACCGGAACCAGAAGGGCCATACCCCGAACAACCCGTCCACGGGCTAGACGGACTGAGATCCCTGCATTTATGCAAACTGAAGCAATCGCTTGACCAAGGCAGCACGAATAGGACCCTCTCCTTTACAGGAAAAAGGGTCCTGTCGTCTGACTAGGGCAGCCGGCTTATTCAAAAGTCCGTGCTTCGCCGCCGCGTCTGAACTGCTCTGGCGTGATCCCGGCGAACTGCTTGAACAACCGGCTGAAATGGGCCAGATGTTTAAAGCCCAATCGGAAAGCCACTTCTGTAACCGACAGCTCCGGCTCCATCAGAAACAGGATCTTGGCCTCGTTAATCCGCCGCCGGTAAATATAATGGAAAATCGTAACCCCCGTTACTTCCTTGAACAGCTTCGAGAGATAGGATTTGCTCATATGCAGCTGCTCCTCAAGCTGCTCCATATGGAGATCATCCTTGTAGCTTTGCTCCAAAAGCGAAATAATTCGTTGTACTGAAGCTTCCTTATCGGAAGAGTACTCCTGACGATCCTTCAGAGGCTGCGCGCATAAATCGAAAATAAAATAGAGCAAATCGACGAAAGCAAGCCGAAGCCTGTTCTCGCCGATTGCATCCTGACGAAGCTGATAGCTGCGCATCAGCTCCAATATTCGTTCAACCTCCGCCTTATCTTCGCCGCGAAGGCGAAGGCGGTAATTTCTCAACTGCTCGAAGGGCTCCAGCAGATTGACCCCATGCGGCAATTCCGCATAGGGCCTTACAATTCCGGGATCGAAATGAATGATCGACCTGACGTAGGGAAAGGACGGATCGATTTTGGCACAATGCAGCGTCATGCCATACATAATGATCAAATCTCCAGGAGCCATATGATAAATGTTGTCGCCAATCAAATAGTTGCATTGGCCTTCATGAAAGTAATACACCTCGTAGTTGGTGTGGGAATGAAAGACCGGTTCAATCGGCCCTTCCGAGCGATATCCGTAATCCATCATACGATTAGCTCTCCTGAAGCAATCCGTTCACATATTCAGTGAAATGCTGCAGCATGGTGGGAGACTGCTGGAATTGGCCGCTGAAATCCTCAACGCCAAGATATCCGTCATAACCAATCGCTTTCAAATCATCAATGACCTGCTTCCACGGCACTACGCCATTCTTCAAGCCGATCCACTCCGACTTCCAGCGAACGCTGCCATCCTCTTCTGAGATGCCGTCTTCCCGCCAACCGGCGTTCTTCACATGAACATGTGCCAAATAAGGCCCTAACAGCTCCATGCCCATCCGGTAGTTTTCATAGCCTTCATGAACCATGTTGCCCGGATCATACAGAACGCCGATATGGTTCGGATCTAGCCCCTCGACCAGACGGTATGCAGCGGATGCGCTGGCTGCGATCGTCTGATGATGCGTCTCCACGAGCCCTTTGACGCCGTATTTCTTGCAAAGCTGCTCCGATTCGCGCAAATAGCGGCGGGCCAGCTCAAACAGCTCGCCAAACGGCCGGCTCCGGTCATAGCCCGGCACGCCGAGACGGATATACAACGCGCCCATCCGGCTTGCCGCCTTCAACACTTCCTCCGTCGCTTCCAGATCACCCGCTTGCAGGTAAGGAGTGACGCTGATCGATTTCAGCCCGTGTGCTTCCGCAGCCTGACGCAGCCTGTCGATCATCGCATCGCCGCCCGATGGCAGCAGCGTACTCCGATTATGCCCCCAATACGAGGGCTGCATGCCTTCCGCACCTTCCGGCGCTTCCTTGTACCGCCACTCGATCGCATGCAGACCGGCTTCGCGTGCTGCAACCGCCAGCTCTTCCGGCGTCAATTCCGGAGTCGCTACTGTAAATACGGATAGCTTCATTGTGCATTCTCCTCTTCTCGTCATCGCTTCGCTATTCCACCCGAATCGCTTGCTTCTGCGCCTGCAGGCACAGCTCTGCCGCCTTGAACGTATGCTCCTGCGTCATCGCCAGCTCCGTACCGTTCAAGCAGTCCAGAATAAGCGCTCCGAAATACGGAAATCCGACCTTATCCTGCACATCGATTTTAAATTCGCCTTCCCCGTTCACGAGAAACAGATGATCCTTCGATGCGCTGCGGGCGATATCCACATATTTACGCAGCTCGATATAACCGTTTGTGCCGACAATCATCGTCCGCCCGTCGCCCCATGCCGACAGCCCGTCCGGCGTGAACCAGTCCACGCGGAAATAATTGTTCGCGCCATTGTCGCCGACCAGCGTTGCATCACCGTAATCCTCAAGCTCCGGGTACTGTTTATTGTTGTAGTTGGCTACCTTGCTGTGCTGTACAACTGCATCCTTACAGCCTGCATAGTATAGAAATTGCTCGATTTGATGACTGCCGATATCGCATAGAATGCCGCCGTATTTCTCCTTTTGGAAAAACCAGTCCGGGCGCATCGCCGCATTCAGCCGATGAGGGCCAAGCCCCATGACGTGAATTACACGGCCAATCGCCCCGTCATGGACGAGCTGGCCCGCGAATTCCGCGCTTTCCACATGAAGCCGCTCGCTATAATACACCGCATATTTTTTCCCTGTCGCCTTAGCGGCTGTCTTAGCTGCAGCCAGCTGCTCCAGCGTCGTAAACGGCGTTTTGTCGGTAAAATAATGCTTGCCGCTCTCCATCACTTTAATGCCAAGCGGACCTCTCTCATTAGGCACTGCCGCCGCTGCAACAAGCTGAATTTCAGCATCCTGCAAAATCTGCTGCTGCGACTCGGCCGCTTGCGCTTCCGGATAGACGTCCCGGAAGGCCTTAAGCTTTGCAGGGTCCGGGTCATAAACCCATTTCAGCGTGCCCCCCGCTTCCCGCAAGCCATTGACCATGCCGTAAATATGGCCATGGTCAAGCGACATGGCGGCGAACGGGAACTCACCTGCCTTTACGACAGGACGGGGCTTGCCTTGCGGCGCATAGTTCATTCCGTTTGCTGTGGACATTGCTTGAATCTCCTCCCGGTGCCGACACGAGTCCGTCAGCAAGTTAAGTTATATTAATGCGTGCCCTTCACGCTTAACGTCTCATAATGATCAGCTTTTTTCGCCGACTCCGATTTGGCGATCTGCTCTTGAAGCTTCTCATAGAACAAATCTTCATCGATCGGCAGGTCAACCCAGTTGTCGGTCCAAGTGGACAGCAGCATCGCATTCGACAGCGTCAGCCCTTTGATTCCCTCTTCACCCGGGGCAAGAAGCGGCGTACCGTTCACGATTGCACTTACCCAGTTTTCTGTAATCTCCTTATGCTGTCCGCCGCCATGCTGTACCGGAATATCAAACTTCCAGCATTCCGGCTGACCAAAGCCGCTCTTGAAATTAGCATTGAATTCAGACTCCGGTGTGCGCAAGCGCCAGAAGGTCAGCTTGCCGTTCTCAATGACGATCTTGCCGCGGTCACCCGATACTTCAAAGCGGTTCGTGCCCGGCGATTCAAACGTAGAGGTAACGAATACGCCCGTTGCACCGTTCTCGTACTCCACGTAGGCAGTAACGTCATTCTCCACCTCAATGTCGCGATGCTTGCCGAATTGGCAAAATGCGCGTACGCGGGTCGGCATCATGCCGGTCGTCCACTGCCACAGATCAAGCTGGTGAGGGTCCTGATTGATCAGAACGCCGCCGCCTTCGCCGGCCCAAGTCGCACGCCAGCCGCCGGAATTGTAATAGCTTTGCGTCCGGTACCAGTCCGTAATGATCCAGTTCGTACGGCGCACCTCGCCCAGCTCGCCCGAAGAAATCAGATCCTTCAGCTTCGCATAAAGCGGATTCGTCCGCTGATTGTACATAATGCCGAACACTTTGCCGCTCTTGGCAGCAGCTTCGTTCATCTCGCGCACTTGGCGCGTATAGACGCCGGCTGGCTTTTCAATCAGCACATGCAGCCCATGCTCGAATGCTGCAATCGCCTGTGCCGGGTGATCGTAATGTGGAGTACAAATGATAACGCCGTCTACCGTTCCGGAACGGAACATTTCCTCCGGCGATTCAAAGCGGTGGATATGCTCGCCCCATTGCTCAGCAATTTCTTCCAGACGTTCCGGACGAACGTCGGTAACTGCTGTCAATTCAGCTCCTTTAATGCCGCCCTCAATCAAATAATTCGCATGTCCCGTACCCATATTTCCTAAGCCGACTAAGCCGATTCTAAATGTAGCCAAACTCGAACACCCTCTCCTGTTTCGAATTTAATCTGTTATCTTATGTATTATTGTATCATGCAGCCTTTGTAAGCGCTTGATTGAAATGAGCCAATTATACGCTCCATTTAACTGTGGTTGTTCTAAATCTCTTCCATTTAACTAGGAGTGTACATAAAAAGACGGCCTGCTCCCGATTGTATTCGGGGCAGACCGCCTGTTATTGGCGATAAGCCAACTGCTGGTTAATAGCTGTTACTTGCCTAACAATATTTTTGCATATGGCGAATCGATCGGCAGCATAATGACCGGTTCATTTTGCAGCGTCGTCACATAGCTCTCCAGTGTCCGGTACAGACTGTAGAACTCCGGATTTTTACCGTAGGCGTTATTATAGATCTTCGCTGCCTCGTTCTCGCCTTCCGCGATAATTTTCTTCGCGTCCGCTTCCGCCTGCGCTAAAATTTCCGTCGCTGAGCGGTCAGCCTTGGAAGTAATTTTACGCGACTCCTCATCACCTTCGGACAAGTAGCGCGCAGCGATCGACTGACGGTCGGATATCATCCGGTTGAATACGCTTTGCTTGTTGCTCTCCGGCAAGTCGGTACGCTTAATCCGGACGTCGATAATCTCAATTCCGTATTCATCACGGGTGAGCGCATCCGCTACATCCTTCGTGATCTCGTCATTAATGTTGCCGCGGGCTGTGTTCTCGCTAATAATAGCATCGAAGTTGATCTCCGCCAGCTTACGGCGCACCGAGTTGTAGACGGCTTCGTCAATCCGCTGGATGCCGACGCCAACCGATTTCACCTTCTGATTGAACTGCTTCGGATTGTTGATTCTCCATACGGTGTAATTGTCGACAATGATCGGCTTCTTATCTTTCGTCAGCATGTTCGTCGGGCTGCTCTCGTACGTCATTTGGTACTTCGGCAATTCAACGACGTTCTCAATGAACGGCAGCTTGAATTTGAGCCCAGGCGTTTCGGCATAGCGGACGGCTTCGCCGAACTTCAGGACGACCTTGTACTGGCCTTCCTTCACGACAAACATCGAGCCGGACAACAGAACCGCTACTATAATAACACCTGCTATAATTATCCATTGTTTATTCTTCATTGCGCCGCACCTCCCTGTGTGGAGGATGGCGAGCTTGAAGATTTCGACTTCATCAATTCATTCAATGGCAAATAGCTGACCGTATCGCTGTTCGTATTGGTGATGAAAATTTGCGCGTTCGGCAAAATTTTCTCCAGCGTCTCCAGCACTAGCCGGCTTTCTGTTACAGAAGGATTTTTCGCGTACTCGCTGTAAATGGCATTAAATTTGGCCACATCGCCCTGCGCGTTCAAAATCCGTGATTTTTTCTCCGCCTCCGCATTCTCGATAAGCGCTTGGGCTTCGCCCCTTGCTTTCGGAATCCGGTCGTTTTCATACTTAGCAGCATTGTTGATCTTTGTATTCTTCTCTTCGCGTGCATTCGTTACTTCACGGAACGCTTCCTCGACTTGGCCGCTTGGAGGCTCAATATCCTGGAATTTCACGCCGAGTATTTGAATGCCCGTATCGTATTTCGCCTGAAGCTCCACCAGCCGTTCACGCACTTTCTCCTGAATGACGGTTTTGCCGTCCGTAATGGCGTAATCCAGCTTCTCGGAGCCAATTACAGAGCGAATGGAAGCCGAAGCCGAGTTACGCAGAAACTGCTCGGGTTTGTCCATATTGAATAAGTATTTTTCAATGTTGCTTATTTTCCACTGAACGACGGCATCTGCAGATACGAGATTTTCGTCCCCCGTAATCATCATGGCTTCCTCATCAATCGGTACGACTTTGTCGCCCTGCTGACGATAGCCGATCGTAATACTTTGGATAAGCTCTGCCGGTACGATGACGACGTCTTGAATCGGATAAGGCCATTTGAAATGAAGACCGGCGGTTTTCTCCTCCGTGTAAGTGCCGAAGGTTAAAATCGCTGCCCTCTCCTGTTCCTGTACCGTGTAAAATGATGTGAACAATGCCATTACAATAATGATGGCAGCGGCGATGCCAACGACGATTTTAACGACCGTTGCCGGCTTCATCGGCCCGTTCCCGCCTGTCTTAGGGTTTGGCTTGACGACTTCCAAATCTGGCTGTGACCCAAAGTTGCTCAATACGCATATCTCCCCTCGATTGGATATTATAGGATTGTATACGTATTCACGGGCATAAAGTCACAACTTTTTTGTGTTGCCGTATTTTAAGGGGTCATAGAGTCGTTCGAATTCCACGGGGCGACATAGGTTTCAGCTTGTCGCAGCGCCTTTCGGCGAGCCCAAAAAGCGAGCGGCCCGCGGTACACTTTCTTCTCCTGCCTCTCCTCCAGCAGCCTTTTCATGCCATGCATCATCAGCTTGGAGCGCATTTCGTCCTCATGGCTAATTTTTCTCATCTCTTCAAAAAACTGCTTGTCCATCCCTATCATCTCCGTTAGCCGTCTAGGTTGATTAGACTACTATCGTACTACTTAAGAACTACTGTTGTCAAAATTTGTCGTTCTTCACACATTCTCTGCCTCATGACGCTTCTTTAAAGACGTCGGATGGCTTTTTCCAAAGCCGTTCCAAGGCAATTACGATTAGCGTGCCAACGAGCAGCCCGTTCCCGACAACATCCTGTAAAGTAGGCGGCAGTCCGGCCAGCGCATTGGACGGCAGAAACATAATGCCGATGCCGACAAGCACGGCGACGCCTAGAATCGTCAACCCGCGCTGGCTGTTTGTTTCCTTGGACAAGCTTGCGAACGATATTCCTGCCAGCTGCACGAACGAAGCGAGCAGCACAGCGCTTGCCACCTGTCCTGGAATCTGTGAAAGGATGCGCAGCACGACAGGCAGCATCCCGATTCCTGCTAGCAGCAGACATGCGGCGAGGAAAGGCCCTCTTGACCGCTGCCCGGTCATCCGGATGAAACCGGCAGATACCGGAAGCGGCACGACGCCTACTGTAGAGGCCGAAGCCGTCAGCATATGCGAGACACCGCCAAGCAAGCTTGCCCGGTTCATTCTTTTCTTCATCGTATCCTTGCTTGCCTCGGGAAGCTGCTCACTAACCGCCGTTACGGCCGCTATTGTATTCGATACGAGTGTAATTGTAAATAACACTGCCGTTGTAATGATGCCGGCATTAAATTCAGGCGCTCCCCAGGCGAAAGCCTCCGGCAGCTTAACGAATGGCGTATGTCCGTTCGAAAGCGAAAATGGCGCCTTGCCCATTAAAGCGAAGAGAATCCAGCCTCCCGCTATGCCGATGAGAATCGCATACGTTTTACGCCAGCCCTTCCCTTTTGCCGACAGCCAGACGACGAGGCCAAAAATGCCGAAAGCGACGAGCGAGGCGCCGTAATTCGGAACGTCTGTATCATTATGGATGCCAAGCATCCCTTTCAAAAACACGCCGCTAAGCTGTACGACGAGCAGCAGCAGGAAGGTGCCGGTAACAAGCGGTGTAAACAAGGGCAATATTTTATAGATCGCTCCGGTTGCACCAAGCAATATAAGCAGCAGTCCGGCTACGAGCAAGCCTCCCTCCAGCAGTTGCAGCGACTGCGAGGGCTGCTGGCCATGCCTGACAGCAACATCCGCGAACAATACAAATACGCTAACCCAGGAGCCTGCGGGCCCGTCCATCAGCGGCATGCGATGGCCGATCCAGCCTTGCAGAAACGAGCTCAGGCCAACGATGAACAGCGTTCTTTGCACAAGCCCTTCGATTTCTCCCGCAGACAAATGAAATGCGCTGCCGATCACGATCGGAAGCGCAATGGAGCTGGTAATCATAAATATAAACCATTGCAACGTGCTTAAGCTGTTATTCATAAGATGCCTCATACTGGTGCAGCGCTCCTTTTGTTTTTATGCTGCAACCATGCTACCATAGGCATACCAATATGAAAAATATTATTAAAATTGAAGTACAATACTTTTAACATATGGATTCACACCAATTGGAGGCCGGGTAAAATGGGACTTGATCTTCGCCAGCTGCGTTATTTCATTGCGATTACAGAAGAGGGCGGCATTACCGCCGCTGCCAAAAAGCTGCATATGGCACAGCCTCCGCTAAGCCAGCAGCTCAAAAAAATGGAAAACGAGCTTGGCGTACAGCTCATTCATCGTATCGGCAAGACAATCGAGCTGACCGACGCCGGCAAAACGCTGTACCGGCAAGCACTTAAGATCACGAAGGAAATGGAAGAATGCCAGAAGGAAGTGCAAGAAACGGGACAAGGCGTCCGGGGCAAGCTGACGATTGGAATTAATACGCTGTCGGATGCCCGGCTTCCCGAGCTGATGCTCCGCTATAAACAGCAGTTTCCCAACATTACATACAAAATTCAGCAAAATGAATCTTCCCAGCTGTGCAGACTCGTCCGGTCCAGAGAAATCGAACTGGCTATCGTCCGGCTGCCGCTGGAGCTGAGCGAGTTCTCTGTACTGCATCTGCAAGGTGAGCCGTTTTACTTCGTCACCTCCGATCCAAGCGGGCTGGAGGGCAAACCGGTAAACTACCAGACGATCGAGCCTTATCCGCTCATGCTGCCAAGCACGGAGGGACTGGGCATTTACCATCGCATCGTTGAACAGTTCGCCAGTGTCAAAATTACGCCGCGCCTGCTCGGCGAATGCTCCGATATCGCCCTGCTGATGGAATTCGTCTCCACCGGCTTCGCTTCGTCGATTGTGCCCGCTACCGTTCTTAAGCTGCACCACACGCCCCGCATCCATGCTTTTGAGATCGAAGTATCACCGCATGTCTCCACGTCCGGCCTCATTTGGCTCAAGGATCATTACCTGTCCCAGGCAGGGCGCCATTTCATCAGCCTCGTCTCCGAGCTCCACTGATCATCTCCATTCCTCCAAAGAGGAAAAAGGACAAGCAGGATGTCTAAAGACACCCGCTTGTCCCCTCGCTATTATCCGTTCGTGAACAGCCAATTAGAAGCTTACTGCAGCTTTCTCAGCAGCAGCAACACCGTTAGCTACAATTTCAGCCGCTTGAGCCGGCAGTTGGTTATGACCTTCTGCGATAACGTCAGTAAATTGCGTTACGCCGAAGAAGCTCATGATATTTTTTACGTAGTTGTGGGACATTTCCGCAGCAGCGGCTGGACCCTCGGAATAGATACCGCCGCGTGCGTTAAGCAATGCGACTTTCTTGTCCGGAATAAGGCCTACTGGACCTTGCTCGGTATATTTGAACGTTTTGCCTGCTTGGTAGATGTAGTCGATATAAGTGTGCAGTACTGCAGGGATCGTCAGGTTCCAGAGCGGGAAGCCGAATACGACTTTGTCTGCCGCCAGAAATTGATCGATATATTTGCCAGCCACTTCAACTTGCGCTTGCTCAGCAGGCGTCAGGTCATAACCGCGAGCTGCTTTGAAGTTGCCGTTGATCATGTCGGCATTCATGTAAGGAAGCTCTTGCTGGAACAGGTCAAGCTCGATTACTGTATCTTCAGGATGGCTCTTTTTGTAGCTATCCAAAAATGCGTGATACAATTTAACGCTAACCGCTTGCTCGATGTCACGATCGTTTGCTTTGACGAACAGTACAGTACTCATGATAGTAATTCCCTCCACATAATGTGATTTTAATTTTAATTGCATCAAGCAATTATTGTAGTTAGCGATAGTTGCACTAACTTTTTGTAACTACCTGTAGTTTAGTACGAAAATAGCAGCCGCACATCGGCAATTAGGCGGAAATATCGCATAAAAAAGCCCTCCGAAGACGGAGGACCAGTCGTAAGACTATAGACGTAAGACCGGTGCGGGCAAGCTGTTCACTCTTGCGGATGAAGGGCATGTACGGCATAAAGCGCCGCCTGCGTCCGGTCGGACAATCGCAATTTGCTTAATATATTGCTCACATGCGTTTTCACCGTTTTCTCGGCGACGACCAGCGTTTGCGCAATTTCTTTGTTGCTCAGCCCTTTCGTGAGCAGCTGCAGCACTTCCTGCTCCCGCGGCGTTAACGATTCAATCGCCTCCGCTCCTGTAGGCGGCATCGGCATAACAGGGGCTCCGCCACTGTTCGGATGCTGCGCGGGCTGCGGCTGCAATTGATGGAGCAGTGCAGCCGATATATCGGGATGCAGCTGAATATTACCCATATAAGCGCTGCGGATCGCCTCCGCCAGCTGCTCGGGCTCCACATCCTTCAGCATATAGCCGATAGCTCCCGTCTGGAGTGCAGGCAGGATGTGGCCGCGGTCGGAGAAGCTCGTCAATACGAGCACTTTAATATGAGGATGCTGCTCCGCAATTTGCGCGCTAGCTTCGATGCCATCCATAACCGGCATGTTCAGGTCCATCAATACGATATCCGGCTGCAGCTCTCCTGCTTTTTCCACTGCTTCCTTGCCGTTCTGCGCCTCGCCAACCAATTCAAAATCAGGCTGCATGCTTAGAAAAAAGGAGATGCCTTTCAGCACAATTTGATGGTCGTCGACCAGAAGTATTTTTATTTTCACACTAAGCCCTCATTCTCGCTGCATATTTCTTCCGCTGCCGTAATCGGAATTTCCGCTCGCACAATTGTCGGTTTTCCCTTGCCGCTGTTGATCGTTAATTGGCCATTAAGCGATTCCGCACGTTCCCTCATCGACATCATGCCCATCGTCAAGTCCGGCTTTTTGCGTTCCATCGAAAATCCGCGGCCTTTGTCCATAATTTCCAGACTCGCCATCAAATCCGTCTTCACAAGACGAACATAGGCTTCAGTGGTTCCGGCATGCTTTCTTACATTATTAAGCGCCTCTTGACCAATTCGCCATAATGCTTCCTCGACAGCGCGGGGCAGCTCCTTCACCCCGTCCACCTGAGCATATACGTCAAGGTTCATTCCTTGCCCGTATTGCTTCAAGGCAGGAAGCAGACCGTTCTCAAGGCCGGGAGGATGAAGCTGCCAGATCAGGCCTCGCATCTCCTTCAGCGCCTCTTGAGCCAATTGCTGAATCTCCTGCAGAGATTCCTTCACGACAGGCGCTCCGCCAGAGCCGGACAGCACCGTCTCCGCACCTTTCGCGAGAAAAGAGAGAGAAAATACTTTCTGGATGACCGAATCATGCAAATCCCGCGCCATCCGGTTCCTCTCCTCCATACGGGCAAGCTCGCGCCTTTGCTCATAAACCCTCAGGTTTTCCATACTCAAAGTGAAATGATCGCCAAGCGAATACATGAAGTCCTCATGAAGCTCATCAAATTGCTGGCTGCTTGGACTGCTGACAAACAGCACCCCAATCGTCCGGTTCCGAATCCGCAGCGGAATAGCTGCCGCTGAAACATAAGGCGGAATGCCAATGGCCGCCAGCGAATGACAGGATTCCAATGTACCGTTTGATTCAATCACAAGACTATTTTCGTGAAAGGCAGTGCTGACCGGCCCCGCCTCATGAAGCTCCAGCGAGCGCCAGTCCTTGTTCGTCCGTCCATTCGTATAATGGGCGCGCAGCGACAATCCTCTTTCATATATAAAGAAGGAGACATGCGGCCAATTGAATGCCTCTCCTATTAGCTTAACAGCCTGAAGCGGCAGCTGATCGCCATTCTGAATCGCATTCAACGCCTGGATGACGTCGCCAAGCTTGGCGTACAGCATCGCATTTTTCTCCTGCGCCTGATATAAGCGTATCCGCTTGATCGCCGTTCCGATCTGGAACGCGACCGCTTGCAGCAGCGCAAGCTCCTCTTCATTGAAATGATCCTTGCCTGCTTGGGCTACATTCAGCAAGCCGAACCGGTCTTTGCCTGCCGTCAGCGGCACTGTCGCATGATGTGAAATGCCCTCTGTGCTTCCTATTTGATGGGCGACGGCATAATTAATCCGCCGGCATTCAATAATGTTGACGGCTTGATGCAGCTGGCGTTCGCGGTAGCGCTCTACACACCAGCAGTCCTCACCGCACATAAGCGCATAGTTGCCGACGGTCAGCGCCTCCGGCAAATTATGCGACGCCGCGCACTCGTTGCCGGGCGTGTCATCATCAAGCAAAAAAATCCAGCCCGTCGAAAAGCCGGTTACATCCAGCAGCTTCACGAGCACATCATTAAGGATGAGATCCATCTCATTCGACGTATTGAGCATTTCTGCAATTTCCTTCAGCGCCGTGAGCTCATTCGAGCGAATTTCCCGGGACATCCCATCGACTCCTTTTCTATACCGATCTGGCTATTCGTTCCCCATTATACACCGCTTGTACAAAAGAGGAAAACAAGGCTGAGATTCCGCTATAAAACGGGAATCTCAGCCTTGTTGGCTCCAGCGATTCAAGCAAGGGAATGCAAATGGCAGCGGACCCAGTGGCCCGGCTCCACCTCGGCCAGATTCGGCTGCTCGGAAACGCAGCGCTCATGTGCATGAAGACATCTCGTTCGGAATGAACAGCCGCTCAGCCGCTCAGCAGCGGCAGGAAGCTCGCCATGCAGGACAATACGCTCTCGCTTAGCCTGTCTGTTCTCCGCTGGAATCGCCGATACAAGCGCTTGCGCATAAGGATGCAGGGGACGCTCATACAATTGCTGAACGTCCGCCAGCTCAACGATTTGACCCAAATACATGACCGCTACCCGATCGCTCATATAATGAACGACATTAAGATCATGCGAGATGAACAAATAAGTCAATGACAATTCCTGCTGCAGCTCTTTCAACAAGTTCAATATTTGCGCCTGCACCGATACGTCAAGCGCAGATACCGGCTCATCCAGCACAATGAACTCCGGATTCAGCATCAGCGCCCGGGCAATGCCGACCCGCTGTCTTTGTCCGCCGCTGAGCTGATGCGGATAGCTGCCGGCATGCCAGTCATCCAGGCCGATTTTGCGAAGCATCTCTGTAACAAGGTGTTTTCTTTCCTTGCTGCCGTCTCCCAGACGGTTAATAAGGAGAGGCTGCTCCAGTATCTTGCCGATCGTATGGCTCGGATTCAGCGAAGTATACGGATCTTGGAATACATATTGAATTTGCTGGCGAAGCCGCTTCGCTTCCTTCTGCCGCCCAGCTAGCGTCCGGCCTTTAAAATGCAGCTTGCCGCCGTTTGGCTCCAGCAGTCTTGCGGCGATTTGACCAACCGTCGATTTGCCGCAGCCGCTTTCCCCGACAAGCCCCAGCGTTTCCCCCGGCTTAATCGCCAGCGATACGCCGTCTACGGCGCGGACCGCATGCTTGCGGCGCAGAACGCTGCTTCCGTATTGCTTACGAATATCGATTAATTCCATAATCGGCGGCTCAACTGACGACAGCATCGGCTTGCCCTCCTCTTTCGGCCAGCAGCCAGCATCTTGCCGCATGGCCTGGCGATGCTCCGAACAATGGCGGGGCCTCTGTGTAACAATGCTTCACAGCCATTCCGCAGCGGGGCGCGAAACGGCATCCCAAGCTCTGTCGTTCCGCAAGCCCAGGCACGGTGCCGGGAATCGAAAACAGCTTCTCCTGCTTCTTGGACGGCGCAGGGAGCGACTGCAGCAAGCCAATCGTGTACGGATGCCGCGGCTCCTCGAAGATCGTATCGACCGGTCCTTCTTCTACAATCTGTCCAGCATACATGACGGCGATACGGTCGCACATATCTGCAATGACACCCAGATCATGAGAGATGAGCATAATAGCCGTATCATTCTCTTCCCGAATCTGCCGCATCAGATCCAGAATTTGCGCTTGAATCGTAACATCCAGCGCTGTCGTCGGTTCATCGGCTATGAGCAAGCCCGGATTGCAGCTGATTGCGATCGCAATCATAATCCGCTGCCGCATGCCGCCCGACAGCTGATGAGGGTATTCCTTCAGCAGCGCTTCGGGACGGGCCAAGCCAACTCTGCGAAATAGCGCAACGGCCCTTTCTTTTGCTTCCGCGCGGGAGCAGCCGGCATGAAGCCGGAACATCTCCGTTACTTGAGCGCCCACCGTCAAGCCATTGTTGAGGGAGCTCATCGGATCCTGGAACACCATCGCGATCTCGCTTCCCCGGTAACGCCTTATATCACGAGGCTTCAGCCCATGCAGCGGATGCTCCTCCTTATACCACATCTCACCGCTGGTAATGCGCATCGCATTCGGCTGCAGGCCAAGGATGGACAACGACAGCACGCTTTTGCCGCATCCGGATTCACCAACGATGCCAACCGTTTCTCCTTTTCCGACCGAAAGCGATACACCGTCCAGAACAGCCACGCTTTCCTTGCGCGTACGCTGCAGCTCCAGATGCAGACCGCGAATGTCGAGCAGCGAATTCACAGCTTCACCTCTCTCCCTTTTAACGATCATTGCCGGGTATCCCTTAAATCGCGAATACCGTCGCTTAACAGATTAAAGCCAAGCACCGTCAGCATAATAAATAGGCCCGGCGCCAGCGTAAACCACGGCGCTTTGCGGATAAAGCTTTGCGCTTCATTCAGCATGCGCCCCCAGCTTGGATCAGGAGGCTGTACGCCTAAGCCCAGATAGCTGAGCGCGGCTTCAATTAAAATAGCGGCCGAGAAGCTGAGCGCCGCCGTCGTCAGTATCGACGAGATGATATTCGGTAGTATTTGCTTGAAAATAAGATGCAAGTGGCCTGCGCCCAGCCCCTTGGCTGCCTTCACATACTCCGCTTCCTTCTGCTGAAGCACGCCGCTGCGTACGACACGGGCGAACGACGGAATCGATAAGACGCCTATTGCCAATATCGTTTGCGACATGCTTGGCTTAAAGATAGACACAAGCAGCAGGGCCAGCAAAATGCCGGGAAAAGCTAACAGCCCGTCGATACCGCGCATCAGCAGCTCATCCAGCCATTTGCCGGTATACCCGGCTGCCGTTCCGATAATGAAGCCGAACACCAGCCCGATGCCAGCAGACAGCAAGCCGACCAAAAACGCCGTCTGTGCCCCTACCATAACCCGGCTGAGCACGTCGCGGCCGAAATTGTCGGTGCCCAGCCAATGTTTGGCGCTGGGCGCCTGCAGCCGTTCGGTAAGACTCATTTCATTGGCGTCATATGGCGTATAAAACAAACTGATCAGCATAACGGCCAGCAGCAGCGCGACGAAAGCTATGCCGAGCAGCAGGCTGAAGCTCGCTTTTTTGTTCATTGCATAGCCCCTATTTCATTCTGATTTTTGGATCAAGCACCCGATATGACAGATCGACGACAAAGTTCACCGTCACGACGATAAAAGCGATGAGAAGAACCATCCCCTGCACCAGCGGATAGTCGCGGTTGCCGATTGCCGTAATGAGCAGGCTGCCGAACCCGGGCAGCGTGAACACTTGCTCGACGACGAGACTGCCGGCAAGCAGCTCTCCAAAGTTGATTCCGACGACTGTAATAACGGGAAGCAAGGCGTTGCGCAGCACATGCCTGAACAGCACCGAATGATCCTTCAACCCTTTGCTTCGCGCCGTTCTTACATAATCCAGATTCAATTGCTCCAGCAGCGCCGTGCGCAAATAACGGACAACAATGGCTATTTGGGGTACAGCAAGCGCTATGGCAGGCAGCAGCAGCGACTTCAAGGCCAAATATGGACTCTCCGACCATGGCACGTAAGTGCTGACGGAAAACCAGCGAAGCGCCAGGCCGAACACGAGAATAAGCGCAATCCCCATCCAAAAGGATGGAATCGCAAGGCCAAGCTGCGTGCCGATTGAAATGATCATGTCCGCCGCCTTGCCCTTCGAGCGTGCCGCTGCAATGCCGAGCGGCACGGCAACTGCAACGGTAATCGCCAGAGCGAGCACCGCCAAGCTGATCGTGACGGGAAACCGGTCCTGAATCAGCTTCAGTACGGGTTCAGAGAAACGGAGCGATTGTCCGAAATCAAGCGCCACCGCTCCCTTCAGCCAAGCAACAAATTGCTCAGGCAGCGGCCGGTCGATGCCAAGCTTCGCCTCCAGCAGTGCAATTTGCTCATCGGAGGCTTCCGTGCCCAGTATGGTAAGCGCCGGATTGCCCGGTATGATCCGAAAAGCTGCAAAGGTTAGCGTCACGACAAAAAACACCGTCAACAGAAGCGTTAGAAGCCGCCGCACATAGTAATTCATCCTTAGCTTCCCTTCCCGTTAGTTCGTAAAGTAAACGGTCGACAAATCCTGTACATATAGCGGATATTGCTTATAGCCAGCCAGCTTCTTGTTAATCGCGACATTCAAATTCGGGTCCATAATGTATACAGCTGCCGCATCCTGGGCGAGTATCGTTTGCGCTTTTTTGTACAGCGCTACGCGCTTGGCATCATCCACTTCGGCAACTGCCGACTGCAGCGTGTTGTCGTACTCCGTGCTTTTATAATTGAAGAAGTTGTTCGGCGAATCGGATAAATATTTATTCAAAATCTGATAAGGGTCAAGCTTGCCGTCCAAGCCGATGATGGTCAGCTCATAATCTCTTCCTTTATAAATGCGTTCCAGCCACACGGCCCATTCGACCGGTTCGATTTTTACCTTAACGCCGATTTTCCCCAGCTGCTGTGCAATAACTTGGGCGGTGTCGACGTGGAACTGATAGTTCGAAGGAACGGATAGCGTCGTCTCAAATCCATCCTTAAGTCCCGCTTCGGCAAGCAGGCTCTTCGCCTTCTCGATGTCCGTCGCATACGTATCTTCAAGTCCCTCCTGATAATACTTCGCCAGTACAGGACTGAGATTGGAACCGAGCTTCGTGCCTTTGCCCAGCGCTACCCCGGCAATAATCTCGTCGACATTAACGGCATAATTGATCGCCTGACGGACTTTAATATCGTTGAACGGCTTCCGGTCGATATTGAAGGTCACCAGCTGTACCAGATTTTGCGGTGCGCTTACCGCCTGGAATCCATCGCCGAGCTCCTCCAGCTTCTCCGTTCCGATTCGCGGATAAATGTCCACCTCGCCGGATTTCAATGCGAGCAGCGAAGCTTCCGGATCAGTTATGATACGGAATTCAACCTTGTCGAGCACAGGAACACCTTTCACGTAGTAATCTGCGAATTTCTCAACGCTAATCCGTTGGCCCGGCAAGTACTCCTTGAACTTGAACGGTCCCGTGCCGATCGGGTTTTTGTTGCTGTCCTCATAGCCGTTAGGAATTACGGCTGCCGTAAGAGAAGTCAGAAACGAGGTGTTGTTTTCCTTCAACTTAATAATGACGGTAGAGGCATCAGGCGCTTCAATGGACTCCACGCTGTTGAATGCAGGAGACAGCGGCTTGCCTGTTGCCGTTCCAGCCAGACGGTCATATGAGAACTTCACATCCTCCGCTGTCACTGCATTGCCGTTATGGAATTTCACGCCGGAGCGCAGCTTGAACGTGTAAACACGCCCGTCCGGCGACACTTCGTATGATTCTGCGATTGCCGGGTACAGCTCGCCCTTTTCATTCGGCTTGAGCAGCCCTTCGAACACGTTGAACAACACTTCCTGCGTGCCCGCCGCTACCGCCAGATGGGGGTCCAGATAGTCCAAATCCTGCGGAATCGATACGACGACGCTGCCGCCCTCGACTTTGCCGCCCTCTGTCTTGTTCTCCTCTTGTTTCGTCTCGGCAGTTGCGCTTGGAGCAGCCGTCTCCTTTCCGCTGACGTTATTCTTATCGCCGCTGCCGCTGTTGCTGCTGCCGCAAGCGGCTGTTACGAGCGCAAGCAATAAAATGACCGATATCCATAAATAATGACGTTTATTGTTTAACATGTTTCTATCCCCTTCAATGATAGGTTTTAAATTAAGCTTCGAAATGGAGGTTTGCGATAGTACGCCGTGCAATCCGGTTTCCTCTCTGCTGCTGCAGCAGCACAGGAAGCTCCTGAATGGACGAAATCAGCCGGTCATATTGCAGCTCCTCGACTCCCAGTCTCCCGAACCGGTTAATTAAATAACAGTCCATTCCGGCCTTTGCACTGCCCACCACATCGTCATAATAATTGTCACCGACGTAGACGCTTTGCTCCGGACCGATACCTGCCCTCTCCATGGCAAGTGTAAAAATACGTTCATCCGGCTTCTCCAGCTCAACCTCGGCGGAGACGATGAGTTCATCGAAATAATCAATCAGCCCGTTGGCTGACAGTACATTTTTGCAGCCCGCATCCCAATTGCTGATCAGGCCGATGCCATACCCCTGATCCTTTAAAGCATCGAACACGTCCCGGACGAATGGAAACGCCCGCCATGTCTGGCCGCCTTCCTCCCTCTGCAGCTCATGCAGCCTTGCAGCTTGCGTATGAAGATCGAACTGAACTTGTAACGTGTAATTCAATACGCCAATGTACCAGGGGTAAAATGTATGCAGTCCCCTGCCCAGCGCTCCCGGATATTGACGCATGAACAGCTTGTCGGTTAAATGATAGGCTGCTTCAATCTCTTCCAGAGATCTATTAATTCCTTCTTCCAATAGAAACCGCTGATAGAGCAGCTCGCGATTCTGATAGACGAGCGTGTAGCCTAAGTCGAACCAAATAAACGTTTTCTGCATGTCTGCCTCCTGCTGCTCTTACTTGTTGCTGCCTCGTCACTTGCTACCGCTGGACGACAGGCAGCCATACTCTGGACGGACGCGCCTTATCGTGGTAGATCGTTTGTGTCGCCGTCACGAAATCCGCCTCGGTCGCCTGGCCGGGGTTGACCAGTTTATTGGGATTACGGTCAAAGGTGGGGAACAAGGAGCTGGTCACATCCAGACGAATAGCATGCCCGGGCTTAAAAGCGTAGGCTGTAGGACCAAGCGAGAAGGAATACGCAACGACTTCTCCCGGCGGCACTGCCTCCCGCCTGTCTAAGCCATAGCGATAGCTCGCACGAATAATGCCTTCCGCGATATTGTAGGCTCTGCCGTCGGGATAGACGTCAACGAGCTTGGCGACAAAGTCGGTATCCTCTGCGCTGGTCGCTGCGTACAGCTCGATCGTAACTTCCCCGGCCACAATCAGCTCCCGATCCAGCTTTGCCGACGTATACACGAGCACATCGTTGCGGATTTCGACCGGCAGCTGGTTTTTCGGCCCCATTGGGGTCAAATCGGGAACAGCGCCTGACCGCCCTCCCAAAGCCGGCACCGCAATCGACGGGTGGTACACATAGACGTCCGGCGGCTCAGCGGCAGGCGCTGTCAAGCTTAGCAAACCGTCCCCGTTAATAGAGTTGGCGCGTACCGAGCTGCGCAAATAGTAAGGCGTCGCTTTCGTTCCGGGAACCGGCCAGCTCTCCGAAGTCCGCCAGCGATTGCTGCCCATCTCGAAATATTGAACCGCCGGCTGCTGCTCGAAACGATTGCTGCGCGTTCCTTTCAGCCAATAGTCGAACCATTCGAGCTGCAGCACGTCAATCCGGTTGGACGCTTCCTCTCCGAAATCCAGCTCGCCGGCATATCGCGACCAAGGCATATGGAACCATGGCTCAATCAGCAAATATTGATGGCCTCTCGCAACAGCCGTACCGCCATGCTGCCGGACGCCGTTGAAATTATCGATCGTACCGTCGACGAAAATGTCATACCAGCCCCCGATATGGAGCGCCGGAACTTGAACCCGTTCGTATTGCTCCTGAAGCGATAGCTTTGTCCAATAGGCATCACGGGTCGGATGGTCAAACCATTCGAAATAATAAGGTGCCGTCTCCTTCACGGCGTCTGGCAAAGCGGTTAACGGCAGCTTGCGGTAGACGCTATGTATTCCTGCATAATGCGCGCCAAGCTCCGCTGCCCAATCCAGCCGGTTGCGCCTTAGCGCCGTGTCCTGCGCAGCGAACAACACCCAGGATTGCGACAGCGCCAGCGCAAAAGCTCCGTTCCGGTAAGCTTTGCCCTGATAGGCATCGGAGCCGATCATGCCGGGAACGATGCAGGTCAGATGGGGCGGACGGTTGACCGCCGCCAGCCATTGAACGGCTCCGACATAGGAAAAGCCGTACATGCCGACCTTCGGCAAAGCATTCGGAAGGGAGGCCGCCCATTCAACGGTGTCATAGCCGTCATCCGCTTCATGCTCATAGGGCCGGAACTCTCCTTCTGAGCGCCATCGGCCCCGGGTATCCTGAATGACGACGATATAGCCATGCCTTGCATACCACGAGGGATGCGCATAGTTCATCGTCTGCGCATCCGATTTGTTATAAGGCGTCCGCATGAGGAGAACCGGGTAAGGCCCTCCTTCCTGCGGGCGGTAGATATCCGCCAGCAGCTTGACTCCGTCCCGCATCGTTACCGGGACATCAAGCTCTTGCTCTATTTCCAGCCATTGTGCGAGTTCCGGCATTCTTTCATTCCCGCCTCCTTTAACCTGCTGCGCCCGCTGAATTTGCAACGCTGCCTGCAGCACCGGACTGCACAACCGCTTGTATCGCCTGCTCCAGATCATCGATCAAATCTTCAGCATCTTCGATTCCGATCGACAAGCGGATCAAGTCGGGGCCAACGCCCGTCTGAAGCAGCACTTCAGGCGACAGCTGTGCATGCGTTGTACTAGCGGGATGGATAACGAGCGACTTGGCGTCAGCCACGTTCGCAAGATGAGAGAACAGCTGCAAGTGATTGATGAATACGTTGGCCGCCTCATAGCCGCCCTTTAACCCGAATGTGAAAATCGATCCCGGCCCCTTCGGATAATACCGCTGCGACAGCGCGTAATACGGACTGTCCGGCTGTCCGGGATAATTGACCCAAGCGACTTCGGCATGACCGTTTAAATAATCGACAATCTGCTTCGTATTGCTGATATGCTTTTCGACCCGCAAGGAGAGCGTTTCTAGCCCCTGCAGCAGCAGGAAGGCGTTAAACGGACTTAACGATGCGCCGATATCGCGCAAATATTGAATGCGAACCTTCGTGATATAGGCCAGCTCTCCGAATTTCTCAACATACCTCAAGCCGTTATAGCTTCTGTCGGGATTCGTAAAGCCGGGGAACTTGTCGTTCTCCCAGTCGAAGCGGCCGCCATCGACGATAAGTCCGCCGATCGTCGTACCGTGACCGCCAATATACTTCGTTGCGGAGTGAACGACGATATCAGCACCGTAATCGAATGGCCGGATCAAGTACGGCGTGCCGAACGTATTGTCAACTATAAGCGGAATGCCGTGCTCATGAGCGATGTCGGCAATCGCTTGAATATCAGGGATGTTCAAGCCAGGATTGCCAATTGACTCGATGAACAGCGCCTTCGTCTTGTCCGTGATCGCATTACGGAAATTTTCCGGGTCGTCGGGATTGACGAACGTCGTATGAATGCCGAGCTTGGGGAGCGTGACGTCAAACAGATTATAGGTTCCGCCATAAAGCGTAGAGGCGGACACCACCTCATCTCCCGCTTCGGCAATGTTAATAATTGAAAAGGTAACGGCTGCCGAGCCCGAAGCGACCGCTAATGCGCCAACGCCTCCTTCCAGCGCTGCAATCCGCTGCTCCAGCACTTCATTAGTCGGATTGCCGATGCGGGAATACGTATTGCCGGCTTCATCGAAGTTGATGACCGCCTGTGCATGGTCAGTACTCTTGAAGACGAAGGAGGTGCTTTGATAGATCGGCACCGCCCGCGCGCCAGTTGCCGGATCTGCCGTCTGTCCTCCGTGTACCTGCAGCGTATCGAATTTCCATTCTCTTTTCCCCTGCTCTCCCATGTCTCCACCCATCCTTTTCTTTTTGAAAATAAAAAGGAGACTGACGGATTTCCATACGGAATCCAATCAGTCTCCAGTGTTCTGGCGAACTGCTTCGCAATGATCGTTTGTGTGATTATTTCGATAACCAATTAATCCTAGCGGATATATGTGATTAGTGTAACGATTGTTTGAATGGCTGTCAATCCTTTTATTTACAGTCCGTTTCAATCCGGTTGCCACGCTTCGGTCAACAATTGGCGGAAGAGAATGTCCAGCTGTTGCTCAGTTTCCTCTTGAACAGCCGGCATATCTGAAGCCGTTTGCCCGAAATAACGAATCCGTTCCTCCAAATAATCATTTATCGCTTGCAATGGCAGGCCGCTGTCCAATTCTTCCCCTGCGCGTTTTCGCTCCAACAGTCCGCTCACTTCCATACCAACCTCACTGTCTGGAGGCAAAAGCTCCCGCATCAGCTCCTCGAATGCAATCGGCGGCATTTCATTGCGCTTCTCGATCCATTCGCAAGCTAATATCGGGCGTAGCACATAAAAATACTTTTTCAACCGAACCCGGTCTCCTTGCAGATAATCGCGATAATTGCCTCTCGCCATATTTAAATAATGGTACAAGCATGATCTTGGGGAAAAGGTAAGCGGCGACAAGCTGCGCAGCGCCTCCGTCGCAGAACCAGTTTCTTGATAGACCGCAGGCGATTGCAGCCACTCCAGCAGCGGCGGGTTCGATTTGCGGAACAGCCGGAGCGCTTTGCGCAAATCCCAGCCGGTAATATCAAGCATGTCGCTGATCGGCCGCTCGATCACATCCCGCTTTTCCGTAATGGACAAATACCATTCGACCGGACGAATATAGATGAAGCGGACATCATAGTCGCTGTCCCGTGAAGGAAAGCCCCAAGCTCTGCTGCCCGATTCGCAGGCGTATACGATCCGGACGCCTTCCTCGCCTTCTATCCGCGCCAGTTCATTCTGAATTAAACGTGTGTAATCTTTTGTCATCGTCAAGTCTCCCCCTTTCCCCGAACTTATTCGATAGACTTGGCCTGTCTGCCGCCTGCCAGCAGCTGATTCAACTGTTCCAGCAGATTGCCGCCGCCCGTAAGCGAGACGCTGCCGACGTTGTCACTTATTTTTTCCAAAAACTCAAGCTCCTTCAACCGGAACAGCGTCGCATTCTCATCCATCAGCTTCGCCGTATTAAGCAAGCTTCGGGTAGATGCCGTCTCTTCACGGCGAGTGATCAGGTTGGCCTGCGCTTTCTTCTCAGCGAGCAGTACGGTATTCATGATGTCCCGAACCTCGCCAGGCAAAATGATATCCTTAACTCCCGCGGAGCAGAACTCCACGCCATACTCCTCGCTCTTCTGCTTCAGCCTCTCCAGCACGAACGTCCCGATCTCCTGCTTTGTGCGCAGCAGCTCATCGAGCTTAAGCGTCCCGGCATATTCCCGTAAAACAAGCTGAAGCTGAATGTAGAGCTGGTCCTCGAACCCCTTGATTTCCAGCGCTTTGAGCGGATTTACGATCTTATACTGACAGACGAAGTTAAGCCGCAGCGTCACTTTATCCTCCGTCATCATTTCTTGACCAGTCAGATCTAGCTGCTGGCGGCGAGTATCTATGGTTTGAACTGCAGTTGAAACCGGCCCCTTCCAGAAGCGGTACTTGCCCGGACCCAGCTCCCGCTGCAAAACATTGTCATAGAACAGGTAGCCTATCTCCCGGTCTGCAACCTCATGCGTATGATAGAGTCCGGAGAGCTTCTTCAGAACGGCTGCACTCAGCTTAGCCGGAAGCTCCGGCTGCCTGATATCGAAATGGACGAAGGTATGCTGCTTCAGACCCCTCCAGAAGGCATGCTTGCCGGAGCTCATCAGTATGCTTCTGCAATGTCCGTCCTCGTTATGCAGCACATATTCATCATCCTGCACATCGACGATAACCAATTCCTCAAGCAGACGGCTGTCATGAAGAAACAGCTCCAGCTCCTTGCCCGGCACCTCGAAAGGTCTTGCAAGCTCCAGTACTTCAACAGAATAGCCGGACCATGGCAGAAACTTGTAGCTCCCCGGCGCAAGCAGACGAACGTAGCTGCCCTTCTTGAACAACAGCCCTCTTTGATCGTTTTGAATTGTCCATTTGTTCATATGTATATCCTCCTCATTTATTGCTGTCGCAATAAAGTTAATTTCGGTTGTTGCGATTGGCCGCGCTGCTCCCGCTTCCCTGGCGGAATCCGGCTTAAGAATGGCGTTCGTGTCAATACGGCCGCTCTTTGCCGCCATACGTCCAAGCCTTGCTTTCTTTGGGCTTGCCAGTATGGCAGCTCGGAACAGCAGCTGGTTGTCGCAGCAGCCATTCGGTATCCGCGGGTTGCATAGCCGGGCTTCGGTGCAGCTCTCTAAGCCTGCTGAGCAGCGCTGCCAATCGCTGATTTTGTTGGAAAATGCTCAATATTCATCACCAATGAATCGCTTAAATTGCGAGCGGGGATTCGAACCCCTCAGCGAGAATGCTTTGCTCCTGAACAGCATGCCTTGCGCGGATACCGCGCCGGCACTGCGGGATTATTCCTGCGGAATGAAATCCCTGCCCGGGTCCGGGCCAGCTCCTCTCTCGCTTTCCCTATTATTGCGCCTAAGCGCCATGCAGAACATGGCAAAAGTATGACGACTCTGCCTTTTTTCATAAAAAATCACTCTGGCCCCGCTACTCTTGCTACAATAGAGTGTAATGATGGAATGGGAGGGAACGGCAGATTGGCAAGGGAAAGCTTTGATAAAGAGATCCAGTTTCTGCGCATGCTTGCTTTAACGAGCGGGGCTTACAGCCGGCAGCAGTTCGCCGACCGGCTCGGCATTTCCGTACATACCTTCGATAAAACGATGCGCCGCTTGAAGGAAATTGCGGAGACGGCAGGACAGCAGGCGAAAGAGGAGCAAAACCTCCCCTTGGCCGAGCTGCTTCGCACCGGGTACTATGAATCCGCCGATCCGGTTCTGCTGTTTCTGTTCCGCTCCAAATCGGTCAAGGAATCCGAAAGCATACGGCTGTCGCAGATCATCATTGCATTGCAGGGAAAATCTTTAACGGCAGCCGAAGTGCTTCAGCAATGCTGCGACGGCATGTCTGAGGATATGGCAATGCCCGATGAGAAAACGGTCCGCACCGACCTCAAATATTTGGAGGAAACCGGAGTTATCCATAAGGAGCAGGGCTCACGCCCCCATCGCTATACCGCTGACAATCGATTTATAACGGAGCTGTCGGATGAGGAGCTGAACGATTTATATGCCTTTATCGACGTCATGGCGAATACGCAAATTCCATCCGTACAAGGCTATCTGCTACGGGACAGCTTGAAAAAAACGATGAAGCAGCGCGCGGTCCCGGAAAGCTCCTTTCTCTATAAATACCATTACCCTTCACGCATCTTGGACGAAGCACATCTCTATCCGATTCTGAAAGCGATTCGCGAGCGGAAAAGAGTCACCTTCCTCTATTTCACGCCAAAAGCCCAGCAAAGCTACGGCTCCAAAAATACGAATCCGCTGTTCGAGCGCGAATCGGAAGGACGGCAGCATACCGTATTGCCGCTGCGTGTCGCCTACGATCATCAATACGGGCGCTGGTATATGCTTTGTCATAATAGCCGTCAAGGGATAGCGATTTACCGGATGGAAGGATTAACACAGCTGCAAGAGAGTACTGCCGTAGAGGAAGCTGAATTTGAACAGAAGCTGCAAGCTTTGCAGCAGAAAATACGCTTTAGCTGGCTCGTCGACACAGGCAGAACAGTGACGGTAAAAGCGAGATTTTACAATCCGGAAGGCTCCGCCGCGAATTTCGTACGGGATCGGGTACGGCTGCAGGGACAATGGGGAACGATTACAGAGGAAAGCGAGCAGACTTTCATCTATGAGATTGCCGTTAACGGCACGATGGAGATTAAGCCTTGGCTGCGGAGCTTCGGCTCCAGCTGCGAGGTACTGGAACCCCGCTCATTAAGGAAGGAGTTCATCGAGGAATGGAAGGAGCTGGCCGCCGGCTATGAGCCTGTTCGAGAAAATCTATAACTACCAAATGATAGCGCGTCTAGAGGAAGCCGGGGCGATCGCGGTTACGGCGCAAGAACGTGAATGGCTGTCAGACATGCTGCGACGGTCGGAGGCTGAGCATGCTTTTTCACCGTCTACACTCGTCAAGCTTCGAGCTCTTGCAGGTGAGGAAGAGCACAAGCACGAGAGTGCACGGGACGCAGAAGAAATTTTAGAAAAAGCCGCCAGTCAGACGGGCCAGCTTTACCATCCGCTGCTGCGGCCGCTTCGCGAAGCGTTAACACGCAAGCTTGGCCTTCATCTGACTTATGCGATCAAAGACGGCACCGTCCGCGAGCGCCAGCACGGTTATCCGTATAAGCTCGAATATTCTATGGTCAAACGAGAGTGGTATTTGCTCTGGTTCCATTTGCGCAATCGTTCCATAATGACAACGAAGCTGCAGAACATTGCAGAGGCGGCGGAAGCCCCTATTCCAGCCCAGCAGGCTGAAGCGGCAGAAAAAAAGATGACCGTCTACTATGCCTCAAAGCAGCAGCAGGCGGTCATCCAAATCATGCCTCATTTCAACCGGGAGCTGTCCCGCATTTTATACGCGTTCTCCTGCTTCGATAAAGAGGTAAGCTATGAGGAATCTGCCGATACGTACTGGATTACGCTCGTTTACTTAAGGGATGAGAGCGATTTTGTGCTATCCCGTATCCGGTTTCTCGGCAAACGAATTCTCGTCACGGAAGGCGACTATCTGCGCAAGCGTATGTACGAAACCGCTCATAAATCGCTGATGCGATATGGTATTACTCCGTAACCATCCGGTTCGTCAAGGCGCCAAGACGCTGGATCTCGATTGTCACGACGTCTCCATGCTTCAAGTACACCTGCTTCTCAGGCGGAAAGCCCTGCACAACCCCTTCTGGCGTTCCTGTCAAAATAACATCCCCCGGCTCAAGCGTCATGCACTGGGAAATGTAGCTGATGATTTCTTCGCAATTATAAATCATGTCCGAGGTGTTGGAGTTTTGGCGCAGCTCGCCGTTCACTTTGCAGCTGATGGCCAGATCATTCGGATTCCCAATCTCGTCTTTCGTGACGAGATACGGGCCAAGCGGCGCAAATTTATCGCAAGACTTGCCGGCTAGCCACTGGCTTGTCCGGCTTTGCAAATCCCGGGCCGACAAATCATTGGCAGCACAATAGCCGAATACATAATCCAGCGCTTCTTCCTTGCTTACATATTTGGCCGTCTTGCCGATGACAATGGCAAGTTCCGCTTCATAATCGATCTTATCGCTGCTGCGGGGCAGAGGAACGTCCTCTCCATGTGCCGCCAATGCATTGGCGAATTTATTGAACAGAATCGGATAGGCCGGAAGCGGCAAATTTGTCTCCTCCGCATGCTTACGGTAATTCAGGCCGATGCATATGATTTTTCCCGGATTCGGTACGCATGGCCCCAGGGTTAAGTCCGGCTCTTCTTTAAATAATAAGCGGTCTCCCTCAGCCTGATTAACGAGGGACTGCAAAGAAGCCAGTGCCGCATCTCCCCCGTCAAGCAGCTCCTGCAGTGTAGCTGGCACTGCTGCATTAAGGCTTGCCGTTATTTTCCCCGCGGCCGCCTTTACATCCAACACTCCTGAAGCTGTACGAACGCCTAGACGAAGGCCGTCCGTTTCCATATAGGTCAACAAATCCATCTTGATCTCCTCCTTTTCCTCTATTGTGACGGTTCAGTTTCAACCGTGCAACTTTTTCTGTACAGGCAATAAAGCGCTTCCACTGGCTCTTATGGGCAATCTATGTTAGAGTAGCATCAAGACCTCTTAACCAAGGGGTCTTTATTACTATTAGGAGGAGATCAGAGTGACTGCTATGGCAACAACAACAGCAAGCAAACCCGTACAGCACAATCATGTTCGGACCGGGGGTGAAATCTACTATGAACCTTAGTATTCCGGAGTCCGGCTTGAAGTCTCGGCTCGTCCGTCAGCTCGTCGTATTAGGCGAAGAAAAGAAAAAGTTTCTCGATAGCTATTTTCCCGTTTACGGCAAAAAAAGAAATGAGATGAACAGCTACCTGTCCAACTATACGAGGGCGGTGGAAAAACTGCTCGAGTCTGCCGAAGACAATGAGGAAGTGTTAAACAACGTTGTCCTCATCGGCAGCCAAATTACGATTTCTTATATATCGGAACAATCGGAGCAAACGGAATCATTTACGATCGATTTTCCCAATAAAGCAAACGCAGAATATAATCGCATCTCGTTTCTGTCGCCTGTCGGCTACCCACTGCTGCTGACTGAGCCTGGCGATGTCGTAACCGTCGAGACCCCAGCGGGCGTTGTCCGCATACGTGTCGAGTCAATACGCCTCACCCCGGAAGCGAGAGGAGCGTGGATCGCATAAAGCATAAAAACACTAAATCGTATTGGTTTTTCAAATGGCTGTCCGTCGTATCCAGCGTCGCCATTGTCATTACGATGGTGTGGATCGTTATGAAGCTTACTTTAACAAGTTCCTAATGGGACGAAAAAGGAAGGGCGCCTGGATAAGCGCCCTTCCTTTTTTTAATGCGTGCGTAATGAGCGTAATGGTGTGTGAATACCGGATGGGCTGGGCCGACGTTGGGGCTGGGGCTAGAGCTGACTCAGGGCTGACCCTGGAAACAGGGCCGGGGCTGAGGCCAGAGCTGACGCTGGAAACAGGGCTGGGGCCGGGGCCGGGGACAGGTACGAATCTGCTTGCTTCAAGCCTGATCAGCCATTGGTATGCATGATATGCATCCTCCCTGCTGGACAACTACATATAGCGAAGCTGGTTCGTTATTTAGCGAACCCTTTTTCGCTGCACGGCCGGGTTGGGGGTCACCTTCACTCTACAGCGAAGTGAATTTCGCTATTCGAGAACCTATGTTCACGGAAAGCGAAAATGGCTTCGCTAAATTAAGTTAAGGGCATCCACTATGCCCGCTGCAACGAAAACAGGTTCGCTATACAGCGAACCTGCTTCGTTAACAACTGCATCTTTATCCGTAGTATAATAGAATTTATTCTCAGCTCTAGGAGGTCCTATGAAAAGATCAAAGGTTGTCGTCATCGGTCTCGCGGCCGTTATTGTGGTAATCATAGCCGGTGTGGCGGCATTGGGCAGCTTGCTCAGCAAGGTATAATTAGTTCAGTACTCTGATCTACTTGCTTTCTAGCTGTCTTTCCAGCAGTCTGATCAAATCCGATACTAGATATCCGCGTGAATTGCCAACGAAAATTTCAATAAACATAAGAAAAACCCTTGCGTCGCAAGGGTTTAATTGTTAGGTTATGGTGCGGTAGAGAGGACTCGAACCTCCACGGGCGTACGCCCACTACCCCCTCAAGATAGCGTGTCTGCCATTCCACCACTACCGCACGTATAGGGGAAAACCTTTTAAAGAAAATGGTGAGCCATGAAGGACTCGAACCTTCGACACCCTGATTAAAAGTCAGGTGCTCTACCAACTGAGCTAATGGCTCTCATGATTGTAAAACGAACTCTTGAGAGCTGCTTCACTTACATTGAGGAAATGGTGACCCGTAGGGGATTCGAACCCCTGTTACCTCCGTGAAAGGGAGGTGTCTTAACCCCTTGACCAACGGGCCTTAATTCAATTACTGTCGTTCAGACGACGTTTTTTATTGTAACATCTTTTCCGCTTCAGTACAAGCTTTTTTTTCGATTTCTTCAATCCATTTATTGGTTTGATTCATCTCATGCTTATTTGAGGCGTAAAAAAAAGACCAGCTGTTGAACGGCCTTTCCGTCACAATAACTTAGAAAAAATATGGCGGAGAGAGAGGGATTCGAACCCTCGCACCACTTACGCAGTCTAACCCCTTAGCAGAGGGTCCCCTTGAGCCACTTGGGTATCTCTCCATGGCTCCCCGAACAGGACTCGAACCTGTGACAACTCGATTAACAGTCGAGTGCTCTACCAACTGAGCTATCAGGGAATATGTGCTAATTATTTATTTCGTGTGTCTGCCGTGTAACTCAGCGGCGACAAGTAATAATATATCACGGCTTCTCCATGAGGTCAAGCGTTTTTAAAAATAATTTTCCGCGACATTTTCCGCAGGCATATCGGGCTGGATTTAGCCTTCTCCGGCGCGGGTATTCCATGCCGCAATTGCCGCATACCAGCTTGTACCGAAACGGCGCAGGCTTGCGCTCCGCCCGCTCAGGAAGCGACTTGCAATAGCGGGAACCTCCTACATGTGCCAGCAGCTGCTTGAAGTCCTGATCACGATGCTGATAGCCTCTCTTCATAATATGAAGATGATAATGGCACAGCTCATGCTTAATTATTTTTTCCGTTTCTTCCTGCCCGAAGTTTTCGAGCTGATGCGGACTGATTTCTATATTATGTGATTTCGTAAAATAACGTCCGCCCGTCGCCTTCAGCCTGCGGTTGAACGTTGCCTTATGCTTGAAGGGCCGGCCGAAGCTTTCCAGCGACACTCGCTCTACCCAGAGCTGCAGCGTTTGATCATTCATTAATAATGTCATCGTATTCTCCTCCACTACTTGAATTTTAAAGCGTTCATACGCTACACTTCAAGTAGCAATTATATCGATCGGCGATTTGCCGCGCGAATACGCGTCATGGATCGAACCGAGGGGAGCTTATTTTCAGATGCCAACTATGCGCTATGTAATCATGAAGGACCAAGAAAACCTGTTTTTCGTCGAAATGCCGGAAACTCACGCTTATCAATTAAGCGCGCTAAACCTGCGCCTTCATAAAGAGATCGATAAACTGACGGCTGACCGCGTTCCGCAGCTGCCTTATGCTGTAGCCGAATGCGACAACGTCGAGCTTCACGACGCCGAGCTTGCGATTATTTCCGGTCTGGACTACATTAACCAGCTCGAGAGCGACTTCGCCAGCGTGAAAGAATCCGCCTACCCGCTGATCGCCCTGCTTACCGAGATTCGGGCGCTTCAAGCACAGCTTGAGCAGTGGTATGAAGATGAGATGATCTAGGACCTGCACGGATACCCGCCCTCCTCCATATGGTAGTAATACATCATGTTAGGCCGGGAGGAGGACGATCCGTATGCCGCAATGGCTGTGCAACCAAATGATGCGCGCCTTTCTGAAAAAGGACCGCAGACAGATCAAGCTGTTGAATGAATGCTGGTATTTCTACCGCAACAGACAAAGTCCTAAAGGTGAAGAAGACAGCTCTGAGCTGACTACGCTTCATTAATAGCGATTTATGATACTTACAGCTTGATACACAAATAAAAACCCGCAGCCGAATTTTGGCTAGCGGGTTTTTGCCGGATATGCCTATATGCCGAACTTAGATTTTGTTCCAGAACGTGATATCTTCGATAGGCAGACGCGAAGTCAAACGGCCCTCAGTCGCCGCTTTGCCGATCGGAATCAGAATCGTTGGCGCGTAGCGGTCCGGAATGTTGAAGAACTCCTTCAGCTTCTGACGGTCATAACCGCCCATAGGAACCGTATCATAGCCTTTCGATTTGGCAACGAGCATAATTTGCATCGCGACAAGACCCGCGTCGAATACCGCTACTTCGTGCAAACGCTCCTTCGGAATCGATGTATACAGCTTAACCGAGTTTTCCGTAAATTGCTTCGCAAATTCCTCTGTCATATAACCGGCTTCAACAGCCAGGTTATTGATCTTTTCCACATGCTTATACAGTTCCAAATCGCCGAGCAGGACAATAACAGCCGAGGAGTCAACAATTTGCTGCTGGTTGTTGGCGATTGGCAGCAGCTGCTTCTTCAGCTCCTGATCCGTTACGACGAGGAAACGCCACGATTGCGTGTTCGAGGAAGACGGCGATTTCGTTGCCAGCTTCAAAATCTCTTCAATTTCTTCTTTGGCGATTTTGAATTCCGGATCGTAGTGGCGAACGGAATGCCGGCCTTCCAGCACTTCTAAAAAGGTTTGTACTTGTGCTTCTGTTTGAGTAGTCATTATGGAATCCCTCCAATAAATTTTATCTGTGCTTCATATTGCTCAGTTTAACGCAAAAAAATGCATTTCTTACTGTGTACGATTTCACACAGTTAAAACCGAAGTAACTGTGATGAATTATGCTCAGTATAAATCGCCATTTCTCTTCTGTCAATCGGGTAAAAATAACTATACTCCCAGCACCGTACTTGCCGTTTCTTCCTTGTTCAAGTGCTTCAGCGCGCATACGCGGTCCGCGAGCTGCAAAAGGGTCGTCTGCTGCAGCGTTTCAACCGTTTTACGCTCCACTTCATCGGTAATTTCAACAAAGGCTTGTTTCATTTCTTGCCCAAACTCGTGTACGCCTGTTGTATCCAGCATCCCGCTGCACAGCGGTTCCCCGACCTTGAGCGCGAGATAGACGTCAGCCAACGTAATCGCCTCAGGCGAACGGTTTAAGCGATAGCCGCCGTCACGTCCCTCTCTCGTCTCCAGCAGTCCTTCACGGGCCAGCTTCGCTAGTACACGCCGCAGCATGGTGGCCTCCGACTTCAAATATCCTGCTAGTTCATTGCTTGAGCAAGCCTGCTGCTGCTTATGCGATAAGACAACCATCGCCTGCAGCGACAGTCCGAACCATTTATGAGTGGGCGATACGACGCATTTGCCTGTCTTATCCGTCTTGTTATCCGGTTGCATACATGCATCCTCTCCTTCCCTTATAGGATATTAGAGGTTCTATACTCATTATAAAGGGCCTGCCTTTTGACAGGCAAGCCCAGTTGATTCCTATTTTAGCCCTGCTTGCGCATCGTCAAGCCAACACGGCCTTTTTTCAAATCGACGTTCAGCACCCAAACAGTAACCGTGTCGCCGACAGAAACGACATCCATCGGATGCTTGATAAACTTGTCGCTCATTTGCGAAATGTGGACGAGTCCGTCATTTTTAATGCCGATGTCGATAAAAGCGCCGAAATCGATAACGTTGCGAACCGTGCCGTGCAGTTCCATCCCCGGCGTCAAATCTTCAATGTTCAGCACATCGGTATGGAAAATCGGCGCAGGCAGCTCCTCCCGCGGATCACGTCCCGGTCGGAGCAAGCTGTCGATAATGTCCTTGAGCGTCGGAACGCCGACGCCAAGCGCCGAGGCAACAGCATCCGGCTGAACAGCCGCAAGCTTCTCCTTCAGCTCATCTGTACCGATCTGCTTCGGCTTAACGCCAAGCTCGGCAAACAGCTTGTCTACGACGTCGTAAGACTCTGGGTGAATCGGTGTCTGGTCGAGCGGATTCGCTGCTTCCGGTATGCGCAGAAAGCCGATGCACTGCTCGTACGACTTCGCACCAAGCCGCGGCACCTTCTGCAGTTGGCCGCGCTTCGCAAACCGTCCGTTTTCCTCCCGGTACTTCACGATATTACGGGCAATTGTTGCATTGATGCCGGCTACATACGAAAGCAGCGAGGCCGACGCCGTATTGACGTCTACACCTACATGGTTAACCGCTGACTCTACAACGCCGCCAAGACTCTCATCCAGCCGCTTCTGGCTTACGTCATGCTGGTATTGCCCTACGCCAATAGCTTTCGGCTCAATCTTCACAAGCTCCGCCAGCGGGTCCTGCAGACGCCGTGCAATCGATACCGCGCTGCGTTCCGCAACATCCAGCTGCGGGAATTCCTCGGCAGCCAGCTTCGATGCCGAATAGACGCTGGCACCCGCTTCACTGACGATAATATATTTCAAATCTCCGCTGCCGGCTTGTCCCGCTTCTTTCCGCTTGCCGATAAGAGAAGCGATAAACTGCTCGGTTTCACGCGAAGCCGTGCCGTTGCCGATGACAATCAATTCGACTTTGTACTTGTCAATTAATCCATTTATCAGCAGCTCGGCTTCTCTAACCTTGTTATTCGGCGGTGTCGGATAAGATACCGCTACCTCAAGAAGCTTTCCGGTATCGTCTATGACCGCCAGCTTGCAGCCCGTACGGAATGCCGGATCGACGCCAAGGACGATATGGCCGCGTACAGGCGGCTGGAGCAGCAGGTTGCGCAGGTTTTCCGAGAAGATCGAAATCGCATGCTCTTCCGCCTTCTCAGTCAGCTCGCCGCGCACCTCACGCTCAATCGACGGCGCGATGAGACGCTTGTAAGCATCCTCAATAACGGCAACGAGCACTTCGCGTACGGCAGCGGCCGTATAGTTGCGCAATATTTTCCGCTGGATGTAATCATGGATCCGTTCCGCCTGAATCGCAAACGACACCCGCAATATATCTTCCCGCTCGCCCCGGTTAATGGCCAGCACGCGATGCGGAGGCAGCTTGCGAATCGGTTCTTCGTAGCTGTAATACATTTCGTAGACCGACTCGGCGTCTTTGTTCTTCGCTGCCGTTTGAATCAAGCCCTGATCGAACGTATGCTTGCGTACCCAGGCTCGGATTGCCGCCTCGTCTGCAATATTCTCGGCCAGTATATCCATCGCGCCTTGCAGCGCATCCTCCGCGCTTGCAACGCCCTTCTCCGCGTCTATATAACGCTTGGCTTCAGCAAGCGGCTCGCCCTGCTTCGGCTGCGACCAGAGCCAATCGGCAAGCGGTTCCAGGCCGCGTTCCTTGGCTACGCTTGCGCGGGTTTTCCGCTTCTGCCGGTAAGGCCGGTACAAATCTTCAATCTCTTGAAGCTTCGCTGAAGACTCGATTGAAGCCCGGAGCGCTTCTGTCAGCTTACCCTGTTCGTCAATAAGCCGGATGACCTCACGCTTGCGCTCCTCCAGATTACGCGAATATTGCAGCCGCTCCTCTATCGAGCGCAGCTCATTCTCGTCCAGCTCCCCGGTCATTTCCTTCCGGTAACGGGCGATAAACGGAATCGTATTGCCTTCATCCAGCAGCGACACCGCCGATTTCACCTTTGAGAGCGGAATGGAGAGGGTCGACGCGATCCCTTTTATAATGCGTTCATTTTCGGCTGCAATCTGCTCCGCCGTACGTACCGTCTTGCCCGAGGCTTCTTCTGCAGCGACCTCGCCTTGCTTTGCCGTCGTTCCTGCCAAATGCGATGCACCGTCCCTCTTCACTCTTATATTCTCATCCCCGTCTATGGCAGCCTATAGCCTACGGCCGCACATACGGATTATTGGCTTTCTCAAAACCGATAGACGTCTTTGGCCCGTGTCCGGAATAGACGGTAACGTCATCCGGCAGTGTATATAGCTTGATTCGAATTGAATCGAATAAATCACGCTCACGGCCTCCCGGCAAATCGGTGCGCCCCACGGACGAGCGGAACAGCACGTCTCCGGAAAACAAATCTTTACCGTTCAGGAAGCTGACGCTGCCCGGGGAATGCCCCGGCGTATGCATGACCTGGAAGGTCTCGCCGATCAGCTTCAGCGTCATGCCTTCAGCCAGCTCATATTCCGCCGGCTCTGTAGTAAGCGGAGGGGTAGCATCGGGCCAACGCGCCGAGCCGTTTTTCTTCGGATCAGTCAGCCAGTCGGCCTCCAGATCGTGAATATAGACAGGACAGCCGGCTGCCGCCCGAACTTCATCGACGCCTCCCATATGGTCGAAATGAGCATGCGTCAGCAAAATCGCCTCGATCTGAACATTTGCGATCCGCTCCAGCAGCTTTTTCGGGTTCATGCCAGGGTCAATGATGATACCGCGCTCCCTGCCGCTTTCTTCCTCTTTGTTCGTCAATAAGTAACAGTTCGTCTGCAACGGTCCCAGTACGAAGGATTCAATACGCATCGATAATCAGGCTCCTATCCGGTATTAGAACGACTCAATAAGAGACCGCAGCTCTTTAATAATCAACGTCTGATATTCCGTTCCTTCGCCGTAGCGGCGCATAATTTCTTGGCGAGTCTCCGCAAGGTTGGCTTGATAATCAGCCGCTTCGCGGTCCGGGTTCGCTTGCTTGAAAGCAACCATCGGCTCTTGAATATAGGTCGGACGCGGTCCCCATTGACCGAGGACATTGCCTTGCGGATCTGCGAAAATAACGACTGGTACGGAACGTCCGCCCATCGTTAAATATTGATCCATCGTATCCAGATGCTCTTCCATAATGAGCACTTCTACTGGCACGTTTCCTGCCTCCAGCGCCTTGAATACAACCGGAATGTTGCGTACAACATCGCCGCACCAGTCGGCCATTAGAATATGAACGCGCAAGTCGTCGCGCTTCTGAAGCGATTCAAAGAAAGCGCGGTCCTCATTCCAGACAAATTTATCGGACCAGCCGAGAAAGGCCTCCTGGTTTTTAGTCATTCCTTCGATAAACTGCTGAGGGGTGATGCCTTTATTTTGTTTTTCCGCTATGCTCTTGGTCACGTGAATCATCCTTCCTGATATGCAAATTTATTTCGTCCTTCAATTATACCGATTTACCGCGTGAACGCACAATCTTGAAGATGACGTACACGATCAATAGTGCCAGTGCAATCAGAATTGCCGGCTGCACATACTTGCCTGCTACCTCGTCGATCGTCTCCCATTGATCGCCGAGCTTCATGCCCAAGTAGACAAATAGAAGCGACCATGGCAGCGAAGCGGCCGCTGTCAGTCCAGTGAACAGCCAGAAAGGCATTTTGGCCATGCCGGCCGGAATGGAGATGACTTGACGCATAACGGGAACGAAACGGGCCGTAAACACGATGCCGGAGCCGTACTTGTTGAACCAGCTCTCAGCCAGGTCCACATGCTTCGGCTTTATTTTAATATACTTACCGTATTTCTCGACAATAGGACGTCCGCCAAAGCGGCCGATCGCGTACAAAATCCAGTTCTGGCCAACGGCTCCAATCGTACCGAATATCACTGCCCCTATGTACGAAATGTCTCCTTTGGATACCAGATAACCGCCAAAGCCCAACACGATCTCACTCGGTATAACTTCAAGCATAAGTCCAATCAAAATACCAAAATAGCCAAGACTCTCGATCCATAACAACAGGTCATGCAGTACACCAGAAATCCATTCCATCAATCCGTTCATCCGCCTCTCTATCGTTTGTTTCCCGCCTGTATTCTACCATATCCAAGCAAAGACAGCCATCGCCTGCAAGTCATGTACAGACAAGCCCCCGCATAGACTAGCACAAAATCGATTTCCAAAGAGGTGATTGGAGGATATGTCCAAAGTACTGTTTGTTCAAAAAAAGCATCTGAAGTGGCTCGCATTTGTCGCCCTGATTCTGATTCTTGCCATGGCCTTCTGGAGCTGGGACCGCTCCAAAGCAGCAAGCGGCAGTTCGCCCGAGCCCCGTCCTATTGAGCTCGTAACCGTCGAATTCAAAACGACCGGGAAGGACGGAAAGGAGCAAGAAGTGTACAGATGGGATCCAGGCACCATTATCGTTCAAAAGGGAGAGTCCATTGAACTGCGCATCAACGGCTTTCAAGGAAACAGTCATCCTTTCGTGATCGAAGGACTGGGGGTAAAAGGCGAAGTGAAAAAGGGACAAACAACTGTTGTCCGTTTTACCGCCGACCGTGAAGGCACCTATCCGATTATATGCCTGTCCCACACCGATATGCGTCACAACGGGCCGATGGTGGGCTATATCGTCGTCGATTAGGACGGCTGTGACCGCCCTCTAGTCTATCGCATACATATGGGTAGAGAGGAGCTGGTCAATGATGAAGCCATCCGCCCAAAAGCATGCCCCCAATCTCCCAACCGCGCGTAAAATAAGACGTGCTTGCAGCAATGAGCTGTACCGCACCGCCAAACGGCTCAAGCTGTGGGTGCCTAAGGACAAAATGGAGCAAGCCGAAGCCCTGTATTATAAAAAGGTCATCCTGAATTTAACGTGGATCGCTGAGCATGAGAGCAACCGGAAAGTGCTGTCAGATTGGTGGGACGAACACGTTAGCGCCGAAATCGCCGAGCTGTGGGAGGTCGATCCGGCCCGCCTGCGCCTGGCGTTCCGTGAAGCTTTCGGCGGGACGTAGATGTATTGCTGAGCTATGCAAGATAACGGCGGCAGCATAAAGAGGGCTGTATCCGGCATTAGGTCTCCGTTCTGCTTTAAACAGAATGGATCTTGCGGATACAGCCCTCTTTTCTCAGCGAATCAAGCCTCTTCTTTCAGCCTGTCTACAGACACAGTATGCGTATTGAGCGGGTCAGAACCCACTTGTACGGTCGCCATTCCATTGGCCTCATCGACGCTTTCGATCCAGACTGACTTCTCGCCGTCCAGCTGCACGCCAATCGTTTGCTTGGACTCGTATATTTGCTTCGCTCTCGTTGCTTCCATAATCGTTCATAGACCTTCTTTCGGAATATAGAGTAGGCATAGCTCTAATACGGGCTTACTCTTCTACAGCCACGCTGTCGGGAGCCTTGCGCTCCAAATCCATCGTATCGGTTGTCGTCTCTTCAATCAGCCCGTTATGCATCGTTACCTGTCCGCCGCCAAGTCCCTCGTTCACCATCCGGTCGATGTCCATAAAATAATCGTTGCGGCCTTCATGGCAACCATCGCCGGTACATTCCTCGGCGGCTTTGTTCTCGTCTGCCATTTGTTTTCCTCCTCCCAGCCTAGTGTACTCCAGCAAAATATGCCCGTTCTGACTGGATTCCATTCATTCCGGCAACAATAATAACAACCAAAATGGAGAGGATGAATCGTATGCATACGGTATGGAAGGGTGCAATCAGCTTCGGTCTCGTGCATGTACCGGTTAAAATGTTCTCAGCTACGGAAGACAAGGATATTTCGCTGCGGATGCTACATAAAACATGCGGCGGTCCCATCAGCTATGTTCGGCGCTGCAACAATTGCGACGTCGAGACGGACTGGGAGGATATCGTGAAGGGTTACGAATATGATAAGGGCCGCTATGTCCTGTTCGAAAAAGAAGAGCTGGACCAGCTCGCCGGGGAAAAATCCCGCACGATTCAAATCCTTGATTTCGTCGCGCTGGAGGAAATTGACCCGATCTATTTTCAAAAAACGTATTACCTGTCCCCAGATCAGGCAGGCGGCAACGCCTATCATTTGCTATTAAAAGCAATGTCAGACTCCGGCCGTATCGGCATAGCCAAAGTATCGATCCGCTCTAAAAGCAGTCTGGCCGCCATTCGCGTCATCGACAATTGTCTGGCGATGGAGACGATATACTATCCCGACGAGATTCGCTCCATCTCGCAAGTACCGGGACTGCCGGACGCCGTCCAAGTGAACGACAAGGAGCTGACGATGGCCAAGCTGCTGATTGAGCAGTTGTCCACCCCGTTTGAACCAGAAAAATATACTGATGATTATCGTGTTAATATGACCAATCTGATCAACAGCAAGATTACAGGCGAGGAAATTCGTATCGCTCCGCAGCAGGAGCAAACGAATGTAATCGATCTGATGGCGGCGCTGCAAGCAAGTCTGGAAGCAGCCAAGCTGCCGCCTAAAGGTGCTGCCGGATTGGATACGGGGGCAGGCGCTAAACCCGCGGCGGCAGCAAGCAGTGAAGCTGCTGCAGAAGCGGACGGAACAGCAAACGGAGAAGCAGGAGAAGCTCAGCTTCCTAAACCGCGGAAGCCTAGAGCCTCCACTAAAACGAAGAAAGAAACTGTATCCTGATGGTGATCGCCGCTAATGCGATTTCGATAAGTGAGCCGATGATCCCCGTCAGCACGGACAGGCTGCCGCAGGGATCCGGCTGGGTCTATCAGCTGAAATGGGACGGCGTTCGAATGGTTGCCTGGCTGGACGGTAAAGGAGAAGTTCAGCTGTATTCGCGAAAGCTGCTGCATAAGGAAGCCGTCTACCCGGAAATCGTTCGTTCCCTTTCGGCACTGGCTAAAGAGCTTGGGCCCTGCGTGCTCGATGGAGAAGTCGTCTACTGGGATGGTGTTCGGCCTAATTTTCAAAAGGTGCTGCAGCGGGAGCGGATTGGCGGCATGGTATCCAATGAAACCAGCAGTAATAAAGGCCGGGTTTTGTACGTCGTATTCGATCTGCTTCAGGACGGACAGGAGGATCTTCGTCCTCTCCCTTTTCTCGAGCGTCATAAGCGGCTTCTCGCCAAGCTTGATCCGGTTCGCTCCGAGCGTATTCTGACGACGGAGCTTTTTACCGATGCTGAGGCTTTATGGAAGTGGGTTGTGGAGAACCGCTGGGAAGGGGTCGTCAGCAAGCGGGCAGACAGCCCTTATCGTGAGGGTAAAAAACATCAGGACTGGCTGAAGAAAAAAACAGCGCTGCTGCTCGATGTCGGTATCGTCGGCGTAAAGCGCCGCGAAGGCCGGGCTGCCAGCCTCGTGATGGCCGATCCCGGCAGCGGCTGCTTCCTTGGCAGTGTCTCGCTTGGTCTCGACGATGAAATGAGGAGAACGATCGGCGACATGCTTCAACTGAGCAGCAAACATCCCCCTTCCTGGCCGATGCCGTTCCACAGCTTGCCTGCTGAGCTGAAGGGTGAGGAAATTATTTGGCTTCCCGCTCCTATGCCCTGCCGTGTCACAGGGCTGGAAATGACCTCTGGAGGATTGCTGCGGCATCCTAAGCTTGTTTCCTTTGGACGCCCGGGAGCGGTCTTATGAGTGAACTGCGTCCCTCCTCCAGCTATGTAAAATCCAAGCCGGCAATTCTGTTGGTGGAAGACGAACAAATCAAAGTGACCAATCCGGACAAGCCGCTTTGGCCGGAGGATGGAATTACCAAGCTCCAATACATGGAGAAGCTTGCATTTCTGTCCCCTTTTCTAACCAAGCATTGCCGGAACCGGTATCTTACGACCATTCGCTTCCCTCATGGCATTGGCGACAAATCGTTTTATCAGAAAAACTGTCCGCTCCCTAAGCCGGATTTCGTACGGGTCGCCGAAAGCAACGGCATCTCCTATGTGCAGCTGGATTCGCTGCCTACGCTGCTCTGGCTCGGTAATCTTGCTTGTCTGGAATTTCATGCATCCTTCGATCTGATTGGAGATACCGAGTATGCCCCGGAATGGGTGCTTGATCTCGATCCCACCTTGAAGGACGAGCCTCGCATAATGGAAGCAGCGGGAATCGTCGGAAAGCTGCTGCAATCGCTTGGAATTGCGTCCATACCGAAGACATCCGGCGCTACCGGTCTGCAAATTATTGTTCCGCTGGCTGAGCCTCGTCCGTTCGAGGAATTACGGCAGCTGGGACAATTTATTGGCGATTTTCTTTCCCGTGCCCATCCGGGGCTGTTCACGGTTGAGCGGCTGACAAAAAATCGCGGCGACCTCATCTATGTGGACTATCTGCAGCATTTTGCAGGCAAAACGATTGCCGCTCCCTACACTCCGCGAGCAAGAAGCGGCGCTCCCGTCTCAACTCCTCTAACATGGGATGAAGTGCATAGCGGCCGTTACCGCCCTCGCGATTTCAACTTGCTCAATATTACGGAGAGGCTGCAAACTTTTGGCGATTTGATGGAAAGTGTTCCACCGCAAAAATTGGATTCTGTACTTCAATTTGTCGCCTCACATCAATAAACATCAGTAGAGGGAGTCCTTCGCAGGCTCCCTTTCCTGTTTATAAAAGCGGAGACAGCAGTTGAGCTGCCGCTTCCTTCAGCTTCTCCACTCTTGGCCGCTGCCGGAAGCTCTCCAGCGCAAGCTGCTCGCTATCGAGCAAATCCTGAGCGAAATCGCGGTCAAGCCGTGCAATGACCGCTTCATCAAAAAGCATTGCGTTCTGCTCATAATTGCTGTGAAAGCTGCGCATATCCATATTGGCGGTTCCTACTGCGGCCACCATTTGGTCGACAAGCAGAACCTTAGCGTGAATGAAGCCTTTACGGTAACGGTATACCTTCACGCCGGATTGCAGCAGCGGTTCGACATAGGATAGAGTTGCCCATAAAACCAGCTGAGTGTCTGCAATGCCCGGAATAATGATCCGCACGTCTACTCCGCTTTTTGCCGCAGTACAGAGTGCTGCGAGCAGGCTGGCATCCGGAATGAAATAGGGCGTCGTCAAATAGATGCGCGATTGGGCAGCCGACACCGCCGCGAACACCGTTTCCAGTATCGGAGCGCCGCTCCGGTCCGGGCCGCTGGAGACGATCAGTACAGCCTCTTCTGCTTCTGATACCGCATGCGGCGGCATGTAGCCGGACGGATTCAGCCGTTCCCCTGCAGCAAACGCCCAATCCTTCAAAAATAGCTCCTGCAGCCAGTAGACCGAATCTCCCTCCAGCTGTAATTGCGTATCGCGCCAGAAACCCAGCTTCTTCTCCTTGCCTAAATATTCGTCTCCAATGTTCATTCCGCCAACGAAGCCTACGGTTCCGTCAATAACGGCAATTTTGCTATGATTGCGGTTGTTTAGAAGCTTCTTGAATATTGACTGGTAAAAGGAGAGAAAACAAAAAGCCTGCACACCTCCGGCTTTTAACTGCTTTACATAGGATTGGCTTAGCCGATAACTGCCGACTCCATCGAAGAGGACACGCACTTCGACACCTTCGTTTGCCTTTTTCGTTAATAGCGCTAGAAAGCGCCTGCCAATCTCATCATCTCTTATCGTGTAATAATCAAGGTGAATATGATGCTTCGCATTGGTGATGGAGGTTAATATTGTTTCGTAATTAGCCTCGCCATTCGTGAGTACCTTCGTACGGTTGCGCAGTGTGATCTGCTGACCTGGCTCCGCTGTCAGCAGCGTGTACAGCTTCTTTTCCCCGGCAAAATTGGCGTTGCCTGCATCGCTTGCCTGCTGTGCGCAGAGAGAGCTGTTTCGAGCTTTCAACCAGCCCTGGGACTCATAAGGCAATAGCCTCTTAACTCTTCCCGTTATCGTGCGTCCAAGAATGAGTCTTGCCATAAATCCCGCATAGGGAAGCAGCAGTGAGATCGTCAGCCATGCTGCCAGCTTCGCCGGACGCTTCCTTTCCAGCACAATAATGATGACTAATTGAATAATTAAACCGAAAAAAAAGACAGCCGCTGCCGTGAGCCATCCTGTCATTTCCTGCACCACACCTTTGAACATCCTTGACTGATTGACTGTTGAAATGCCGCTTATCAGCAAAGGGAGTGGTTCTAGTGTTGCCCGGAGGAGGGAAACGCTATGCACTTTACACATCTTAAGTCATAAAAAAGACTCCATCTTTCTGTGAAAGAATGGAGTCAAAAATTATTGCTTTTCGTAACGGAAGGACGGGCTGCTTCAATATGCGTCCATATTAATTTATGCATGCTGAACCTTCTTCTTAGTCCGTGAGGAAGCCGTTTATAATGCAGCCCTAGCTTATAACCGATCAGCTTCGCTGCGGATTCCGCAATTAAACGCGGAACCAATCCCCATTGGCGCGCTGCCGATATCCCTTTCAGCTGGGTACGAACCAGACTAGAGCCTGCACGCCCTACAGCACTGTATTTCATAATCCATTCATTATGCCGCATCGACACACCGTTATCGAAAAACCGCTTAAACTGCTGCTTAATTGTGTAATTATGCGAATGATATACGGCAGCTTCTGCAGCGTAAGCGATTTGATAGCCGCCATCCAGCATACATTTTGCAGCCATAAACAAGTCTTCATTGAAAATAACAGGTGCCGGAAAGCGGCCCATATCGTTAAATATATCTCTGCGGATAGCAGAGCAAACATTGGAGCAGAAAAAGGCTTTTAGCCCTAAACGCTCAATATCTTCACTTCGTTTCACAGCTGCCTGCAGCGGGTAATTATTCTCCCGGGCTAATCGTTCGATAAGATTGGCATCGGGATAGGCAATTTGTCTTGCATAGGCATATGCCGTTTTCTCATTTGTCGTTAAAGGCTTGATGAGCTCTTGAAGCAGTTGGTCATTAGCAGGCATCGCATCTTGTGTCATAAACACAAAGATGTTGCCGGATGCCTGCGAAGCCGCAAAATTACGGGTGCCGCCATGGTCGAACTCCGTACGCAAAATGCGCAGCACTTTTGCGCCCGCTTCCTGTGCGACCTCCGCTGTACCGTCCGTAGATTCAGAATCGATAACGATAATTTCATGAGGCGGAAGGGATTGATTTTGCAGCTGCTGGAGCAATTGCTGGAATGCCGCCCCGGCGTTTAACGTTGGTATAATAACGGAAACTTTAGCCTTGTCGGCAAACTCAGTATGCATTCTTGTTGACAATCCCTTTCACGACCGTCTTTACGATGATTTTCAAATCGAATAGAAAAGTCCAGTTCTCAATATAAAATAAATCATGTAAAATCCGGTCTTGGATTGACGTATCTCCACGCAATCCGTTCGTCTGCGCCCAGCCCGTAATGCCCGGACGAATCTGATGCTTAATCATATATTTCGGTATTTCCTCTTTGAACTGGTTCACGAAAAATGGACGTTCCGGCCGTGGACCTACAACGCTCATGTGACCAAACAGCACATTAAAAAATTGCGGCAGCTCGTCGATACTCGTCTTGCGCAAAAAGCTGCCAAACCGGGTGCGCCGCGGGTCATTTTGCACCGTCCACTGCGTATCCGCCACTTTATCCGCCGATATACGCATTGAGCGGAACTTATACATATAGAAGGATTTGCGGTCCAGCCCCATCCGCTCCTGCTTGAACAGCACAGGACCAGGAGAAGTCAGCTTAATGCCGATGTAGGCAAACAGCATGATTGGCGAAGTAATTATAATAGCGATAAGCGAAAATACAATATCGAACGTCCGCTTTAGCATCCGGTTGCTCAGCTCATCGAGCGGCACATCACGAACGTTAATTAACGGAATACCGGCAAAATTGTCGAAAAACGGCCGTGCCGGCAGCAGATCGAAATAGTCCGGGATAATGAGCGTCTTCACACCGGCATGCTCGCATATTTCGATAATATCCGCATATTTCTTGTGCGCATCCAGCGGGAGAGCGATGATGACCTCGTCGATCGGATACCGTTCCAACTGCCCCTGAAGATCATTTAAAGAGCCTAAAACCGGCTTCATATTCTCTAGCTCCGGCGCATGCTTTGACTGGTAATCGTCAAGAAAACCTACGACTTCATAACCAAGATCGGGATAATTGCGAAGATTGGTGTAAAAGCTGCGTCCTACAGAGCCTGCGCCCAGGATAAGTACAAAACGTTTATTGAAGCCGCGGCGCCGGAAGGCCGATAGCGTCTTCTTCACCACAAAGCGGTAGATGGTGATGATCATGACATTCATAACAAAAAATATACCGAGAAATTCCCGGGAAATATGTACTTCCTTCGTGAAGTAGAACAAGCTCAGCAGACCGAGAAAGCTGATTGTCTGGATCTGCAGTATTTTTAACACTTCCAGCGTATAGCGCTTGCGCCGCTTCGGTGCGTAGAACTGGAGATAGAAGCCGACAACGACGGCAGCAAAGGAATAGATGGTTCCCCAGAGCAGGTAGGTTGAGAAAGGCGCCCCCTTTTGATACGGAAGCAAATTGCTATGAAATTTAAGCCAATACGCGGCTAAGAACACAATTAACGTACAAAGAAGATCCGAAAGTACATATAATTGCGTTAATATTTTTTGATTTTGTCGAATCATAGGACCGCTTTCACTACTTTCTCTTAAATTTCGATTCTATTTGCATTGTAACAAAATTTAGGAGATAGTTGAACCCCGTCTATTACCAATATCTATATTCTTTAACGTTGATTAGATGACTTTAGTTGCGTTTGACTGTGCTTTACTTGATCTTGAATTATTCTTCGTTTACGGAGCATTTTAGGGATTGAATGGAATATGACGGGCCAGCATCGCAATAACCCCGGTTCTCTAAGAACAATATAGCCCAGCTTAGCTCCTTCCACTACTGTCAGCAAAGGAATTAATTTCAGTAGATGCCATCCGATCTGCTCATTTTTCACAAGTGTGAAAAAACGATTCTGATAGGAATGTCTGCGCACAAATAAAGGGATCGCAGCTCTTCCTCCCTTTTTCCATCCACGGTGATGAACTGCTTTAGCTTCTGGAATATAACAGGAACGCCATCCCAACTGTTGGGCGCGCCAAGCAACATCAACATCCTCTTTGTATGCGAAGAAATCCTCATCGAAAAATTGACCGTCTATCTGAATATCCCGGATCATGTTCATCCGATAAAATGCAGCAGCTCCAGATACCCCAAACACTTGCTTCTTCTGCAACCAGTTGCTTACCGGCTCCCCTGCTGCAAGATCATAGGCTTGTCTCGTTCGCCGCATGCCGAGACCGGCACTGTCCATAATAGACAGATCGGCTGACAGCACCAGCCTGCCTGTAGCACTGCCAACCTGCCCGTTTTCTTCCATAAATTTGATTAAATTAGACACATAACCGGAGTCCAGCGTTACATCCGGATTCAACACTAGAATATAATCAGAATCGGTGTAGCTTATCGCCTGATTCTGACCTCCTGCGAATCCATTGTTTATCGTATTTTTCACAAGGATAATACGTTCACCACCGTTATAACGCTCTATACACGCAGCCGTACCGTCTGCAGAAGCGTTATCGACAATAACAATCCGTTCAATCGGATGAACCTGACTCAATACGGCATCAAGGCAAGCTTCAATATCCTCGGCGCTGTTATACGTGACAATACAAATGCTTACCGTTGCCATCCGACCATCACTCACAATCCTTCAAAAAATGTTGCAGCGCTTCCCTCCAAGGTCTAAGCGGAGTAAATCCATTGCTGCGAATAGCACTGTGGTCCATAACAGAGAAAAACGGCCTTGGAGCTGGACGCGGAAATTCATCTGTCGTACATGGGTCGAGCTGTATCGGAATACTGCTGTCTTCAAATATAGCTTTTGCAAAACCGAACCATGAACAGCTCTCTGTATTTGATGCATGATAGATTCCGTAATTATCCGTTTGAACGAGTTCGATAAGAAAGGAAGCCAGGTCATACGTATACGTCGGAGAACCAATTTGGTCTGCTACAACCTTTAAACGATCCTTTTCGTTCCCAAGCTTCAGCATTGTCTTTACGAAATTGTTGCCGTATTTGCCGAATACCCAAGACGTCCTTACAATAAAAAAACGGTCATGAAGCGTCTGGACGGCATATTCTCCTGCCAGCTTCGACTTTCCATATACCGTCTGGGGATGAGTACGATCAAATTCATTGTATGGTACGTTAGCCGTACCATCAAACACATAATCGGTACTGATATAGCAAAGTTTAGCTCCGAATTCTCTTGCAGCGACTGCAACGTTGCGTGATCCAGCCGAATTTATACGAAAAGCCTCATCCGGTTCGGACTCGGCCTGATCGACAGCTGTATAGGCTGCACAATGAATAACAACGTCGGGACGATGCTTAGCAAGCACAGCCCTACACTGTTGTAAATTCGTAATATCCAGCTCATTACGGCTGAAACCGATGATTTCAACCGTATTTTCTCCTAACTTGTATTCCACCAATTCACGGCCTAACTGGCCGTTTGCTCCCGTTACGGCAATTTTAATTTTTGTAGCTGTCATTACTTCGCCTCCAGGCGATCCTTATATTGCGTATCATAATATTGCTGATAGGAGCCCGATGCGACCTGCTCCATCCACTCCGTATTGTTCAGGTACCAGCGAATCGTTTCCTTAATTCCGTTCTCGTAAGGATACTGCGGCTGCCAACCCAGTTCATTGCGGATTTTATCAGCATCAATCGCATAACGGCGATCATGGCCGAGACGGTCCTTCACATAGGTAATCAATGTGTCCGGTTTACCCAGTTCTTCAAGAATTGTTTTGACAACATGGACGTTCGTTCGCTCATTGTTGCCGCCGACGTTATATACTTCCCCGTTCCGGCCATTATGAAGTACAAGATCGATTGCGCTGCAATGATCTTCCACATACAGCCAGTCGCGAACGTTAAGACCGTCGCCATACACTGGAAGCGGCTTATCTTGAAGTGCATTCTGGATCATAAGCGGAATAAGCTTCTCCGGGAATTGGTAAGGTCCGTAATTGTTGGAGCAGCGTGTTATATTAATCGGAAGACCAAAGGTTTCATGGTAGGCTCTAACGAGCAGATCTGCTCCCGCTTTACTTGCTGAATAAGGACTGTTAGGCGCTAATGCTGTTTCTTCTGTAAAGAGGCCTGTGTCGCCAAGCGTGCCGTATACCTCATCTGTCGATACTTGCACAAATTTGTTGATATTATACTGCTTAGACAGATCAAGCAGTGTTTGTGTTCCGAGAATATTCGTCTGAACAAAAATTTCCGGATGCAGAATGCTGCGATCCACATGGGATTCCGCTGCAAAGTTTAATACCGCGTCTATATCTCCATTTTCGAACAATGGCTCTAAGGCAACCCTATCTGCGATATCTGCCTTCACGAATGTATAGTTGGCATGATGTTCTATTGCTCTAAGATTCTCTAAATTGCCTGCATAAGTTAGGGCATCCACATTAATAATTTGGTAGTCTGGGTATTTCTCAATCATATAGAGAACAAAGTTGCTTCCGATAAATCCGGCTCCGCCAGTGATCAATATTTTCACAGTTATAACTCACCTTTCAAATACAAAATTTATTTCTGCATCTGCTAGTACAGGATGCTTCTTGTCTTTGTCCGATAAGACAGGTGTCGAAGTCGGCCAGTCAATCGCCAAAGCAGGATCATCCCATGCGATGCCTCGGTCATGCTCGGGGGAATAATACTCATTAACTTTATATTGTACTTCACAATTCGGTACTAATGTACAGAACCCATGTGCGAATCCTTGTGGTACCAACAACTGTCTTTTGTTTGCTGAACTTAAAATAAAACCTTGCCATTGTCCAAAAGTAGGTGAGCCTTTTCTAATGTCAATAATGACATCATAAATTGCACCTGCTGTCACTCGAATTAACTTGGTTTGAGCTTTAGGATTCAATTGATAGTGCATTCCACGAAGTACGCCTGCTTCTACAGATAAGGAATGATTGTCTTGAATGAACTTATAGGGTATCCCGTTGCTATGCGCAATTTGTTCATTATAGCTTTCTGTGAAAAACCCTCTGTTATCTCCAAACACAATAGGTTCAATTAGTTTAACATCTGGAAGCTTTGTCTCTAATACTCTCATAAAGTCACCTGCAATTCATTCAGTTTTAGTTTGCCATAACTTTAGATCCTACGAGTTCTTGCAATTTTAAAATTCTGAATACCTTACATATATATTCAGTTATAGTATCTTTACCCTTAGGTGTTTGCGGTTTTTCATTCCCCCACATGCAACCCCTGAAGTACAAATTTTAGGCATACCCCGCCAGTATCTAAAAATAAAATTTCTTGATTGTTTTTATGATTTTATCTACATCATTTAATGGTAAGTTATAATATAAAGGTAGTCTTAATAACTTTTCACTTTCCACAGTAGTATATACGTCTTCTCCATCAAATCTGCCGTATCTTCTGCCCGCCTCTGACGAATGCAGTGGAATATAGTGAAACACCGATTGGATATTATGATCTTTAAGAAATTCAATCAACTTCGTTCTTTCATCTATTGATTTACATTTAATATAAAACATATGTGCATTATGAATACAGCCTTCAGGAATATAGGGCAGCTTAATATGATCTTTTGCTTCAAGCTCCCCTAGTCCTTCATAATAATTATTCCATATCTCTAACCGATTGTTGTTAATTTCTTCGGCATTTTCTAATTGTGCGTATAAAAATGCGGCATTAATTTCACTAGGTAAATAGGAAGAACCTACATCAACCCATGTATATTTATCCACTTGCCCTCTAAAGAACCTGGAACGATTGGTACCCTTTTCTCGTATAATCTCCGCTCTTTCAATATATCGCTCATGATTTGCTAGGAGTGCTCCGCCTTCGCCACAGTTATAGTTTTTAGTTTCATGAAAACTATAACATCCTAATTGCCCAATAGTTCCTAAATAACGTCCCTTATATTTGCTCATAACCCCTTGAGCCGCATCTTCAATTACAACCAAATTATATTTTTCTGCCAATTCCATGATTTTATCCATTTCACATGAAACACCAGCATAATGAACGGGAACAATAGCCTTAGTTTTAGGAGTAATAGCAGCTTCAATTAATGCTTCATTAATGTTCATAGTATCTGGTCGAATATCTACAAATACAATTGTAGCTCCCCTTAGTACAAATGCATTCGCAGTAGACACGAACGTATATGAAGGCATGATTACTTCATCGCCCTCTTTAATATCTGCAAGTATAGCTGCCATCTCTAAAGCATGAGTACATGAAGTGGTTAACAGTGTTTTAAGCGTATCGAAGTTATTTTGTATATATTGATTACTTAAATGGGTATACTCGCCATCACCTGATAACTTACCATTAGCGATAGCTTTCTGAATATACGCCTGTTCATTTCCCGTAATGGCAGGAATATTAAATAGTATCATCTATGATTTCCCTCCGTTGAATGACTCTTGCAGGATTGCCTACTGCAATTGAATATGGCGCTATGCTTTTTGTTACAACCGAACCAGCACCAATAACACATCCTTCTCCAATAACAACCCCAGGTAAAATAATAGAATTGCCCCCAATCCAAACATTATCCCCGATGACGATAGAACCTGCCGTATCTGGCAAATTCAAATAATTATAATCATGTGAAGCCGAAAAAATAATTACATTGGGACCCAGTGCAACATTGTTTCCTAGTATTATTTCTGCATCTTTAATAAAATAGGAAGCAAATAATTGAGACCCTCTATTTATCCATACACCATTCCCAATCGAAATTTTTGAAGGATATCTAAAATATGTCTTATAATCAATGTTGTTATTTTTACCATACTTTCTAAAAGCTATCTTGAAAACAACACTTCTGATAACTGGCGGCAGAACTTCCATTAGCAAATAAAACAAATTAAATAAATATGAATATGTGCTAAATAGTATTTTTGTTATTCTCATATATTAAAAATAATCACTCCCACAATAATCAGTAATGTTGCATATACTTTTTGTTTTGAGTATTTTTCTTTGAGAATCACATTTGAAAGTATCAAGGTACTTACATAATTTAAAGATATAATCACTGTTAAATCTTTAAAATTGATCAATTTCAAAAGATATACCGAAAGTAGAGTCGCACTAAAAAAAAGAATATACCCTAAAATAATGTAAATGTTGATACTAGATAATAGATTTTTTTCTTTAGTACGCAATGCTCCCATTTTCAAGAAAATTTGAGCAAAACTATTAAATAAAACCAGGATAACAATAACTAATACGCTCATTTAATTTCACTCTTAAAATTCAAAATGATTACTCCCAACATGATCACTGATACTCCCAGTATATTATTAAAAGTTATACTTTCATTGAAAATAAAAAAACTGAATAGCAAAATAAAGACATTATTCAGAGCTGTTATAGGATAAGCTATAGAAAGATCTAATTTCCTTAAAGTCAGCTGCCAGAAAACTGCCTGTAAACCTAAACAAATTATTGCTGCAATATAATATACATTAAATACTACCAAATAAAATCCACTTTCTTTCAAATCAGATGCAGCTAGTTTTGATAACATAAACGCCATAGATTGGAGCAAAATACTTAAAAATAAATAGATATAATTAATACTGTATCGCATTCTGATCCTGTCTCCATCCCCAGATGAAATAAGCGGAATCAGGACCCGTATGGAACAATAAATCAAGAATAGAAACGTAGTGATCCATTGGCGGATGAAATTGATTGTATTCTGGATAATTTTTGTAATCTTTATAAATTAATTCAATTCCCTCTTCATTAAAGCGAGCAGAATCAATATAATCACTTGCAGCAGGACCTGATAAATATGTAGTTGTTTGTGCGCTTTTTAATAGTCCTATTAATCTATCCAGTTTTTTTCCTGAACTAGTATACTCACGAGAATCCTTAAACTCAGTAGTAATACCTAAATATTCTTGGGATATATGTTTTATTAAGTATTGATTTAAAGACGAAAGATTCGACCAACTACGCTCCATATATATATATTCAAGAAAAGACTTATATTGTTTGAAATAAGGAGCTTTTGAATACAAAGCATTTAATGTTTTATAATGTTTCGATGCCCAGTTCGAGTTAGGTATTTCAACATCGCATATTAATTGATCACTTTGCGCATTGACCGGAATTGTAATCCATTGAGATCCAGCTGCAGACTTTATTTTATTGCGATTTCTCCAATCATTTTTTGTATATTGAACATTATCATAAAATATAAAGGAATCAACATCGTTAATTATATCAAAATATCCTTTCCATGGAATATAGTTAGATTGAATAACAGCAACTCTTTTCATGGTTCTCTCCTTTTTCAAGAAAAAATCATTTAATTGGTAATAATTCTATTTATAATATCAACAGTTCTGTATGCTTTTTCTTCATTGTAATATTTATCATTAAATAGATTTATAATAGATGAATGCAATCTTTCAGCATTTGGTGCTTTCCCTTTACTAAAGATACCCTTTAGTGATGCATAATGTGTGCTTGCAAATAGATTATGTTTAAAAAGTTCATTAATGATGCTATCTCTATTTGAAAGTCTAATATTAAATCTCCATGATTGGAATTTAGAATCCAATTGTATTTGTTTCGGAAGATTTTCTGAGTATATCTTATTCATTTCATTTTTTATATGTATACTTGCTGCAAATTCTTTCTCTATTAACGAACTGTAACATTCATAAGAAATATTTAAATTTGAATTATCTAACCAATCACAATCCTCATAAATATACTTAGAATTACTTTCTATACTTTTCTTATAACTATTTATTATATCTCCATAACTTTTTTCAGAATAAGTCAGAGGGGATTTATCATATTTAATATTATTTTTGATTTGTGCAAATCCACCAAAACCAATATCAACTACTTTAGAGTAACCTGTGCTATATAAAACAACGTCTGCTTGAGTCTCTACATATTGGAAACTTGGAGTAGACAGACAACGATCATCTATGATAATAAAATCATCATTTATTTCTTTAATCTGTTTAAACAGATACTCAAATGATTCCTCTACTCCAAATGTTCTAACAAAGAATACACCTGCATAATTTTTTGGATTACGTTTTAACTTTTGAATTATTATCTCTTCATCCATACATAGCGTATCATTTGATATATCAATAAACTCAAAACTTTTACCTGCTTTAAAAAAGGTAATCGGAACAATTGGGCAAATATTAGATGGCATTAAGAAAGTATTATTGCTAGTATAGCCCTTAAGTATATTGTAAATGATTGCGGATGCTCTAGGCTCTGTTACCATGGTCATACTCCTTTGCAGGGTTACCGTAAACAACAGTATTAGATGCAACATCAGTTATTACGTTTGATCCCATACCAATAAATCCATAATCGTTAATTATACTATTTTCTCTAATCGTAGAATTTAGACCTATAAAGCTGCCATTTTTGACAATAATATTTGACCCTATACAAACCGAAGCAGCAATAAAGTTATGATCAGAAATTTTTGTATCATGTTCAATCACTACGTTTGAATTAATAACGTTATACATTCCAATACTTACATTGGAATGTATAGAACAGTGGGATAATACCACACTCCCTCTTCCAATATTTACATTTTCAGCAACGTAAGCAGTGGGATGTATAAAGGTATAGAACTTCTCATTTGATATCCTATAGCTTTTTAAAAGTTCAATTCTTTCTTTCATTTTTTCTGGTTTATACAGAGAATATATATATTTCACATCTGAATATTTACTAAATGAACGATCCAGATCATTTGTATTACATAAAACAGGATAACCATGAATAGTATTCCCCAGAGCTGGGTCATCGATTGAATAACCAAGAAATTCTATTTTTTCAGAATATAACGCCTGTGCATCAACTATCTGATTTGCTATATTAACCGCAGTACCTTTTCCACCAATAATGATGATTTTCAATGGTCACCTCTTAACTGTCAATTGTAGACCTTGATATAATATATAGAGGTTTTTTCGTCGTTTTAAAATTAATACGAGCTAGATACTCACCAAATATACCAAGAACAAATAATTGTATTCCACCAAACAAAATAATGCCTGCTACAATCGACGCATATCCTGCAATAGGAATACCAATAAACAACTTTCTAATTACGATAATTAGTAACCATACAAACCCTGAAGCGAATGAAAATAATCCTATCCAAGAAGCAAACTTTAATGGTATGTCTGAGAATGATGCAAATATATTTATTGTATGTTTAACTAATTTAGATAAACTATAATTGCTCCCCCCGTGTTTCCGTATTCCATGTTCCACAGTAACGGTTGAGTAATTATTAGTAATCCAAGACAAGTATCCATCTACAAATGGAAATGGTGATTCAAACTGAACTAATGCTTCACCTATCTTCCTATTCATTATTCGAAATGAAGTATAATCATAATTAATATCTGGTATAGCTTTTTTAAACAACTTTTTTGCCGTTATTGAAGTAATATTTCTCCATTTGGCATGTGTTCGTTCCTGATAAGTACCATAAACTAAATCAAAACCTTTTAATATTTCTGCATAAAGAATTGGAATATCCTCTGGTCTTTGTTCCAGATCATCATCTAAGGTAATAATCCATTCACCAGTAGCATTAGCAATTCCACAAATTATGGCTGCATGCTGACCATAATTCTTCGTAAATTTTATACCAGTTACACGATTGTCATTTCTGCTTATCTCCTCAATGATTTCCCAGGAGTTGTCGCCACCACAATCTTCTACTAATATTATTTCATAATTTTTATCTAAGCTCTCTAGAGAGTTTTTTACGCGTTCGCAGAATTCATATAAAGTTTTTTCTGATCTATAAACTGGTACTACAACCGAAAAGTAAGGTTTCAATAAAACCCCTCCCTAATAATAGGTGAGACTAAATCATATATTTCAATAATCATCATTGGATTCTCTTCCTTGTTCTGCTAAGTGTATTAAATACTTGCCATAATCATTTTTAGCTAATACTTGACCAAGCTTATGCAACTGTTCATTATTGATATAGCCTTGGTTAAATGCAATCTCCTCAATACATGCAACTTTGAATCCCTGTCTTTTCTCAATTGTCTCAATAAAGTGAGAAGCTTGCATCAACGATTCATGTGTTCCTGTATCCAACCAAGCAAATCCTCTGCCAAACATCTCTACATTTAGATTACCCTTATTTAAATAGTAGTTGTTAATGTCAGTAATTTCCAATTCCCCTCTCTCAGAGGGAGTAATTTTTTTGGCTATCTCAATAACATGATTATCATAGAAATAAAGACCAGTTACAGCTAAATTAGACTTAGGATTCTCAGGCTTTTCTTCAATTGAAGTAGCAATATTACCATCTCCAATGTTTACTACACCATATCTTTGCGGATCTTTGACCTTATAAGCAAAGATTGTAGCACCTGATTCACGTTTAGCCGCTCTTAATAACATTTCTGTAAATCCTTGACCGTAAAAAATATTATCTCCAAGTATCAAAGCAACACTATCATTACCAATAAATTCTTCCCCTATAATGAATGCTTGGGCTAGTCCATCAGGAGAAGGCTGCACCTTATAACTAATAGAAATCCCCAATTCCTCTCCGCTTCCTAGTAATTGTTCAAAGCGATGGGTATCTTGAGGGGTAGATATTATCAAGATATCTTTTATTCCAGCCAGCATAAGGACAGACAGAGGATAATATATCATTGGTTTGTCATGTATAGGGAGAAGCTGTTTCGATACCGTCTTGGTTAACGGATATAATCGAGTTCCACTTCCACCTGCAAGTATGATACCTTTCATAGTTGCACCACCATTCTTTAAGCTTTGCTTTGTATTCTAACACCGGCTACACAGCTAAGTGTTTTGATTTACTCGTTGTTTTCTCCATTGAATTATCAGTAGAGTTACTATAATTAGTATACTAATTATAGTAATAATCAAACCTGTCTTAAATAGAGGCGGCGTAAACTTAAATTCAACTTGATGCAACCCCGGCTCAAGTAAAACACCTATAAATCCAACATTCACCTTCTGAACTTTTGCTTCTTTTCCATCAACTTTTACAGACCATCCTTCATCGTACGGTACGCTCAAAGCAAGCAATTTAGCTCCAGCAACTTCTATGACTCCCTCAATTTTATTGTTTGTCACTGTAGAAAGCTTATATTCATTTTGTGATAGCTTTTTAATATCTTCAATATTATAATTTATTTTTTTGAAAGATAACCAGGCATCAGAAATCTGAAGATCAGCTGCTGGAGTTTCAAACGATAAGCCTGCTGCAATAATATTTTGTTTATAGTTCAGAGGAATATTATAGTTTTTCTTGCCAGCTTCAATAGAATATTTCATTACATTGAGTCCAAGATGTTCATCTATATTATTTTTCCAATAGATATCCATCGTTGTCGCTTGTTTGGCATCAATGTCTAGACTTAACACAAACTCACCCGTTAAAGGTTCAGAAAAAGTCGTCTCTGTGAATACTCGATTATCCATGCTACCTAATTCATTACTAAGTTCTAACTTTTCCTCATTTGGCTTGTCTATCTCGTCACTATTATACGACTTAAATTCATTAAAATTCTCCGCAGAATCATCGTTTACAACAAAGGCTTTATACAAGGAATCTTCTTTTTGCATGGTGTCTAGCTTATCAAACTCACTTTCTTTGATAAAGCTGTCATATGTGTAGCCAAAGGGCAGCCAAAACTCATTCTCAAAAGCATATATATTGTTGTACTTTCCAAGCAACTTATATCCATACGGAGCCTGTTCTGTAATAGACAAGTAATACTTGTTATTAAGAAATGTCTCTAATTTTACTCGATTATCCAGGCCATAAATCAGCGAATTGTTACCTGCTATTGTCACATTCATTTTATTATAGAAATCAATAGTCGATGGTTGCATTACTGAATTATATTCTTTGAATCCATTATATTTTTGAATTAATGCATCGTTTAAAAATCTAGAATTAAACGTTTTATTAATCCGATAGAAACCATTATCTACTTCTTTAATATTATTCAATGCATCATTTGAAGAATCAAAATAGCCCTCTTTATTTTTGATGTAACTACTATCCAGAAGCATTCGATCATTAACTGTCGGATAGTTAAGGGTTACGGCTTCTATAAAAACAATTGCAAGTATAACCCACGAAAACTTGTGTCTATTATCAAATTTTCTAATTTTATTTATAGAAAGGAAGATCAAGAAATACAAGATACAAAAAACCAATGAAACGATAATGGCTTTATTAGAAGTAACAACTTGTACAGTAGTCCAATCAAAATTTTCCCTTCCAGTATAAAGCGCTACAAATGGAATAATCATCAGCAAAGCTAAAGAAGTTATAACTACCTTTATATTAAGTCTATAGCTATTACTAATCCATTTTTGCAGAACATGGGCTAACGTGTATAGATTGAAGATAATGATACCGAAAGTCCAACGATAATCTATTTTACTAAACGCATTGAAGAAAACGGCAAAAAACGGAAGGAGCAACATAGCGGAAATTAGCATATATACTAAAGAATAGACTACTTTTTCCTTTCTCGTTCCTTGAATAAATATTTGCGGTAACAGCAACAGGGTTAAAATACTAGAATAAATTATTGGAGACTCATAATAATTGATATACCCATAAAATTGATTCGCAATTCCAGTTGTATCATTGCCAAAGGCTCTTAACACTAAACTTATGTAGTACTGCAAATCTCCAAGTTTAAAGACCCCCATAGTTGCTTTACCGCTGATTCTAGGGCTATTTAATACATAAGATATAGCAGGTAATACGAGAAAAAATGCGGTCGTAACTCCTAATGTATAGTAAGAAAAAGCTTTAATAAAAGCTTTTGAAAATTCCTTTATTGAAAACCTATTCACAACCAAGTATCTCATAACCGCGTAAATCAAGAAAAATATTGAGATTATATATAAAAAGTAATATGAATTCAATGCAAGCAACATTACTGCTAATGTTATAAGAAGTCCTTTTTTGTCCTTTAATAACCTCTCGAATCCCAGCAATAAGAGCGGGGCATAAAGCATTACATTTACAAACTGGTAATGTTGTCCCCAAAGTATGATATAGCCATTAAATGCATAGATGAAAGAAGTAATGATAGACGGCAGCGAACTAAGCCCCATTTTTCTTGTAAACAGATAGAAAAAGACAGCTGATAGCAAGATCTTAACCACCATTATTAAACCAAAAGCGTACACGATATAATCAGGATCTAAGAGCATATACAGATAGACAAATGGATCTCCTATAAATACATTTGAGGAATAATAATTAATCCCTATTCCCATATTATGCGACCAAAACGGTGCATCGCCTTGTTTTATTTTTGTGTTTAAATCATAAATAAAAGGCCAATAGGCATCAAAAGTATCACTACCCGTATCATTAAATATATATAATTTGCTAAACGTAATAAATTGACCATAGACTATCGTACATGCCAAAAGTACAAGAATTATTAGAATCCATATTTTTTTGCTTTTCAATTTGCTAAATGACAATTTCGATCCTCCTTACTTCTTACTTCAACAACTTTTTTATTTTCATATATACTTTATTTTTCACTTTAAATACGAAAGTCTTTAATGTCATTCGTCTCATTGCATAAACAATTGATTGAGGACGATTTATAATTTGCTCAGCGTCATTAAACCAGTCACCTAATGTGAAATCTGTCTTTTGATTTGTATATTTGCCTCTTACCTTTTGCAGATATTTATCAAATAATTGCTGCCGGTCGGCGTGATGCTCCATTTCATAAGGAACACGATACGTGGAGGTTACTTTCTCCACATAATGAAAATCATATTGTAGAGCGTATTTAAGCCACAAATCCCAATCTTCCAATACTTCTAATTCAGTATCTATTCCGCCCAATTCAGTAAATAATTCTTTTGAAAATAGTACGCATTGTATAGGAAAATAATTATGATGTATAAGTATTAATCGGTTAAATGGCTGTCTATGCTGCACATTGTGGAACATCTCTATGTACTCATACGGATCTCTTGATATAATTTTCACAGGGGTTTCAAAGGCATGTGCATATGCCGCTTTTTTATCGGGATTATTAAGCAACTGATAGCATAATACTTCTATATGATCGGCATAAAGGACATCATCATCATCTAGAAAGTTTAGATACTTCCCGTTAGCCTTTTCCATTGCGATATTCCCTACTACACACCTTCCCACTTTGGCCTCTGTAGCGTAGTATTGAATAGTAAGATCATTGAATTCTTTCTCTATCATACCTCTTGAAATGTCGGGGCCATCCTCTACTATAACAACTTCAATATTTGTATAGGTTTGATTCCGAACACTTTGCAGAGCTTCCCTCAGCATTGCCGGCCTGCCGCATGTTCTTATCAATATAGAAACTAATGGCTTCTCTTCCGGGAGTGTATTAACATAAAATGCCCCGTCACGAATAATTTCATAATCCCATAATAAAAATGAAGGCTCAAATACTAAGGTTTTATTTTTTCTTTTCCAGGCTCTAAATTGTTGTCCTTCTGAAATACTCTTGATCATTTTTTTCAATACCGTTTTTTTATGACCACTAAAAGGAACTCTATTAAAGAAAAGACTATAGTAGAGCATATATCCCTTGATAATATCCTTCATGCTTCCAAACTTATACCTGAGCATCAAATTATTATATGTACTATTATAAAACTGATTTGGTTTAACTTGTCCTGCACTTTCATACGTATAATGATGAACTATACTTTTAGGAACATAGATTAATTTAAAGCCATATGCTCTGAGTCTCCAGCTTAGATCCACATCTTCAGCATACATAAAGATTTTCTCGTCAAACATGCCGATACGAACAAAAATATCCCTTCGCACCATGCATGCTGCACCACTTGCCCATGTAAGCTCAAGGGTAACTGGATCGTAATTTTTAGGATGCTCGTAAGGGAATTGTCTGCATTCCCATAGCCCAACGTCATTATTGCTACTTACTGCAGCATCCATTAATTCTTCTAGAGCATTTGGTTCTAATTCCGTATCAATGTTTAGAAATAACACGTAATCTTGTAAAGTGTACTTTACACCATAGTTATTCGCCTTACCAAACCCCAAGTTTTGATCAAGCAAATGACACTGAAAGCCCCCAAATAATTCTTTATTTTCATATTCGCTCAGTAATACTCTTGTGTTGTCTGTCGAATTGTTATCTACGAAAGTTATGAAAATATTTTTCTTGGGAATCGTTTGATTTTCTAATGATTTCAAGCAATTAGTAATCCATTTTTCCGAATTATACGAAACGAAAATTATATCCAGATTTCTCAAAATAACACCCCAACTATTATAATGGTTTATTTTCTCGCTCTGCCCATTGCTCGAAGCGGTGCGGTAATCTTCCAAGATTTCGAATTCAAAAGTTCATTAAGTTCACGTTCTTTCGTTTGCAGCAATAAAGTTCTTTCTTTTAATTCTTCTTCCACCCGAACTAACTCAGACTGTTTATCTTCCAGTTCTATTTGTAGGGTGTTATATTTCCCCTTCAGTTCCTCAAGCTCTTGCTTATCAACAACCATCTTATGAAAAATTTGTATTTCATTTTGAAACGACGACTTTCCCTCCGAATTCAAATATAATTCTTTCAACGACTCACTAATATCTTTATTTACTTTCATTGTTATTCTAACCTCATAGTCTCCCACTTGATCAAATAAGTTCTTTCCTTCAAAGAACAACTGAGGATCCTCATCAATTGCAATAAAGGCATATTCATCTTGTCGACTTAGAGGAATTATATGTTCATTGTGACCAAAAACGTTTTTTATTTGTTCTCCTTCTATTTGCACAACATTTAAGATCTTCTCATGATTGTAGCTGTAAATAACAATCGATTTGATTCCCACAATCGCCGGCCGATCTGTTGGATCAAATCTAATTGGAGTTTCCCCTATTTGATCAATAGAAATTTTAAATTTATATTCTTTATCTAGCAAAGACATCTCACTCAACTGTGCAATACTTGAATGCTCAGAATACCCTTCTTCCCTTGGCACAAATATTTTAGTAATAAACTCATCTACTACTGGAATCTCAGGATTGATTGTGTAAACACTTTTCGAATATTTACTTAACTCATTATTCCCCTTGCCTCGAACAAAATGTTGAAAGTTAACTTCTTCCATCCGCATAAAAACTTCACGCATTTTATCATCTATAGAAAGCAATTCACACATTTCTTTTAAGTCAGTAATATTTAGCAAATAATGCTTGTACTTTAAACTGAACGCATAAAGACTTCTAAACAATATATATCTAATAGGCACTCTAAATGGAAATACCCATTCGCAGTCAATTATTATATTTTCACCGGTAGAGTTTACAATAATATTGTCAAAAATTAAGTCAATATTCCCTGGACTGAGGCAACGTTCATTTTCAAATGCTGGAACTTCACCAAATACTGCAATAAACGCTTTATCTGCAATAAAAGTCGAAGCTTGATCTTTTTGTAAACTATAAATAAGTTCTGAAAACTCTGTAAGCAATTCAAAAAGTTTATCTTTATCTTTTTTTAAAACTTCTTGAAACAGCAATGCATCCCAGCTAATACCTTCGACATAGGGATATCTTATTGCATTGCTACTCAACTCGCCTTGAAGTACCGAAACATTAAAATACGCGTCAGTTAAAATACGCGTGTTCTCATGAATCTGTTGTATGTGAGGTTCGGATTTCTCTGTAAGTGCCGACTTTACAACATACCTTATCTTATTTTCACTGAAGATTAACGTACTAATTTCATACTCTTCATTTCTTCCTCTGTTATATTTTGCAAACAGTGTCTTTCTATCCATTTCCATTCTCTCCTTGTTTCTTGCATAATACGAGAAATGAATTCGAAAACAAAGGAAACTGATTACTCATAATAATATTGTCCCAAACCAAACCTTCTTCAAACATGCGGATTCTATCCATATCATAGTTAGGAGTTCCTTGAGTAAAGCCCACGGACGGCAGTACATCGTCGGAATATATCAATGCAGGTAATTTATAGTCAGGGAATGGATAATAAAATTCGATTTCATTAAACCCGCTTTCACTTAACAAACCCTCAAGCTCTGGTTTACTAAAAGTACGTGCCCCATTTTTATTTACATAATTTTCTAGTCCATCAAAGTATTCACCTGTATGATCTTCTCTGGCTCCCGACCAATATTTCAAACCAAATTTATTTTCGATTGCAATAATTAAGCTGCCATTTGGTTTAAGACATCTATTAATTTGACTTAAAAATTGATGATAGGGTTCTTCTCCTATAGTAAATTGGGAAGCATATTCTAAGACCCCAATTAACGTAATATAATCATAGGTCCCATCAACAAAAGGGATGTCATTCCAATTGCCAACTATGATTTCCAGATTAGAAATATCCCTATATCTCTCTGCAGTGATTGTTGCTCTTTTTTTAGATAATTCAACTGCTGTTACTTGATGAACTTTTTCACAAAGCAGACCAGTCATCGCACCGCACCCAGCACCGATTTCCAAAAGATTTCCGCCTTTACGAAAATCAATCCAGTCCAGCAAATTTCTCCTGATCGGAGACAAATGATACAGAATTGGCCAGTTATTTTCTAAAGTTAACAACTCAGCAATATTTACTTTTTCTTTAACGATTCGCAATAATTCATCTTCAATAGGACCATCACTGTATCGATCATTTCCTGAATAATAATCTAAATTTAGATTAACATTACCAATTCTCATTTCTCTTTACACCTACCTAACTAATGGTCTTCCCCGTAATTCAAAGATATTTTACTATCCAAATTGGAAATACCAAAACTTCTATCATTTTCATTGGCCAGTACTTTCAACTCAATAACATCATACCTGCGATCTAATGGAATAATTTCGCCATTCACTAATTCTACAAAACCAAGAGATATATAATAATCTCCAGGAATTAATCGAAGTTCCTGTTGAAACTCCACAGCTACTTCATCATTATTGCTTAACATCTTAAACGGATAATTTTGAAAGTATGTATTGGTTCCATATACATCTAATCCTTTAATCGATTTTATAGTCATGGCATAAATGGGTTTTTCAATAATCTTAAATGCCCTTGCTACAAATCGGACTTTCAAATTATCTAAAGATGTTACTGTATGGGAATCCGCTTCTGAATTTGCTACATCATTTACATAAATGTGTTCGATTGTTCCTTCACTGCTGCCATACCTATACTCCTTAGTCGCCTCAATATCAACACTATTTGCACCTTTAAATTCAGAACTTGATACTGCGTTTTCATCATTCGACGCAGTTGATTCTTGAGTTTCTACAGGATCATTTTCTATAGCTGCAGCTATTTGATCATTATTGGCTGGCATTTTAGAAAACAGTATTTTTGTATAATGGTTCACTACATCATTTGGTTTGCCAATTTCAATTAGCTGTCCTCGATCGATTAATATAGCTCTATCGCAAATTTGACGTATGGTTTGCAAATCATGAGAAACGACAAGAATTGTTTTTCCCGATTCCTTTAATGCCTTTATTTTTTCAAAACATTTCAGTTGAAATCTTCCATCGCCAACTGCCAATGCTTCGTCTACTATTAATATCTCAGGATTAACATTAATGGATACAGCAAAAGCTAGACGTACGTACATTCCACTAGAATATGTCTTTACAGGTTGATCTATAAAATCACCAATATCAGCGAAAGCAAGGATTTCATCCATTTTACTTTCAATTTCTTCACGGCCAATACCGAGAATAGCAGCGTTTAAGTATACATTCTCTCTGCCAGTAAATTCTGGATTAAACCCACTTCCCAGCTCTAATAAGGCAGAAATTCTTCCATTTACTTTAATAGAACCTGTAGAAGGATTTAAAGTGCCTGCAATCATCTGTAGAAGCGTACTTTTACCGGAACCGTTTCTTCCAATAATGCCTACGGTTTCCCCTTTGTTTATTTCAAAACTCAGTTCATTTAATGCAGTAAAATCCTGATAGTACTTTTTCTCCTTGGAGAAAAACTGCTTTAATCTATTTAATGGCTTGTTATATATTCTGAACGTCTTTGATACATTAATAATGCTGATAGCGTTTTCCATGCGTGCACCTTTCTTACAAGACATCTGCAAAGCCTTGTTTCGTTTTTCTAAACCATATCAATCCTAGCACTGCCACCACTCCACATACAGCACATTCAATTAAAAACGGTTTTAGAGCAGGCACGTGTCCCCATATGATTATACTTCTTACATCCTCAACAAAATGGGTTATAGGATTCAAATTATAAAACCATCTAAAGCGTTCCGGAATAATATCTACTGAGTACAAAATTGGACTTAACAACATCAACGCTTGTACTGCGATCCCTATTACTTGTCCAATATCCCTCAAAAATACTCCCAAGGAAGAAAGAAACCAGGATAAACCTAAGCTAAACATAACAACTGGCAGTATAACTATAGGCAAAAGTAAAACTGTCCAAGTAATCCCCCCACCGAGCACAGCTTGAAATACAATCACTAGGAGATAATTTATCACAGCGCTAACAAGTGCCGATCCCAAAGTAATAATAGGGAATGTTTCAAGTGGGAATACAATTTTTTTTACATAGTTTGAATTGCTTGTTATTAAGTAGGGTGACCTTGCAACGACTTCAGAAAAAATATTAAATGTTGATAATCCGCAAAATATAATAATTGCAAATTCAATCGTACTAGTGCTGTCGGTTTTCCATTTAGCTTGAAAAACTTCCCCAAAAACAAATGTATAAACCAGTAGCATTAACAACGGAGTCAAAATAGTCCAAGCAAACCCTAACTGTGATCCCTTATACCTATTTATTGTCTCCCTCTTAATAAATTGAAAAATAAGATTTCGATTTCTTTTCAAAAAACCAATTGATTTATAAAGCACTTCATTCATCTCCAACTTCAAATTATACGATATACCCGCGAATTCCATAAAAATAGATTATTTATGACCAGTGAATTGATACTATAAAATAAGCTTTCGCATCATTCTAGAACTTTTGCATCTTAACCATTCTATCAAAGTTTCTACACGATGAATACCTTATTATCCAATGATAACACCAATTCCGGTGACATTTTCCAACCTTTTTCGCGAATTTATTGAATACAATTTTGTAAAAAATATACAACCAACCAACGAAACTCTCACTTGTATTGTAGTAATCTATTTCCTCATTTGTTAAAATACACAGAGGAGTGAAACAATACGGAGTAAGGAGTTCATACATGAGCGCACGAAAAAAAGAACTGCGCAGCAACATTATTGCTGCTGAATCACCGCTATTAAACTGGATGCTTACAATCGGCTTAGCTCTATTTATCATCATTTTCCCTTATAACAAAGCATTGTTTAACGGTTACGAATACGCTTTTGAGACTGCAATTTACAATGCAACCATTTATGGTTTTGTATTACTCGCCGCTACTGCCATCTATGTTTACAGAATCGGCTGGAACCTCAATAATCACCGAAGTTTGCTGTCGATTCTCGTCTTGTTGCTTCCTGTCGTTTATTGGTTGTCTTCCATGCAGGCAGTTTCCAGCTATTATGCTGGATTTATGGTAAAAGTCATGTTTCTTATGGCAGCTTTATTTTTAACAGCAATATATGCAGGTGAGCGGTTGCAAACCCGAAAAATCATTGAATATGCTACCATGCTCACTTGTTACATAATCGTATTTTACGGTTTGCTTATCCTATTTGGTCAGGAGTACTTCCGGGACGGAATGTGGCTGGCACATGATGGCTATCGTCTGGCATCTGTCTTCCAATATTCCAACACGTATGCAGGTTTCCTTAGTGCAATTCTGCTAGCAGCCGTTTATTATGCCGCAACCTGTACACGCTGGTACATGCGGCTGGCAAACGCAATTATGCTCGTTCCGATTTTTATCTCGTTCCTGTTAACCTATTCTCGGGGCGCAATTGTCATTATACCTGTCGTAGTTCTAATAATCGTTCCGTTTCTAAAATTCGCTCAACAAATTGCTTATATCGTGTATGCAGCGCTGACAGTTTTATTCTCAGCTGTCATATTAGGCAAGTTGACCGCTAACACCGATGCAATCGCAGCAATAGTTCAGCCTAGCGAGACGAAAGCACCGAGTCCAATCTCTATGTTTGACTCGCTTCCTCTGCAAAGCTGGTTATTGTTAGGAGCAGCAGCACTTGTTAATGCCGTATTTATTCTGTTCATTCACAAAAAGCTCTACCCTTGGCTGGAAAAGAAAACGAAAATACTAGTCGAACGCAAATGGTCATTCGCTGCGGTCCCTGCAACAATTATTATTATTGGTTCACTAACAGTCGTTATCTTGCTTACAAGCAGCGGCGTGAGAGATCTGCTTCCCGATAAGATCGCAGCGCGCTTTGAAAATATCAATCTCCAGCAACATAGCGTATTAGAACGCTGGACATTTTACGAGGATGGCATAAAAGTCTCAAAAGACTATCCAATTCTTGGCGCAGGCGGGGGCGGCTGGCAAGCACTGTATGAGCAATACCAGCATAATCCGTACTGGAGCAGACAAGCACATAGTTACTTTATTCAGACGCTAGTTGAGGTCGGTTGGTTAGGTATTCTAATATTGTTTAGTCTATTGCTCTATATCTACTGGCTCTATATTCGTTCTTATATCCGTTATCCGGAGCGCCGGGGAAGTCATCTCATCTTCTTTATCATTTCCTTGACTCTGCTCTTGCATAGCGCTATTGATTTCGATATGAGTTACATTTATTTAAACGCACTCGTTTTTATCAGCCTAGGAACAATGCTTGCTCCTTACGGAAAACTAATGTTTATTAACCGATTAACTGATCGAAAAAGTACATCTTATAGCAAAATCATTTATTCGTCAGCTATCGGCCTTTTGACTCTTATTCTTTTGATTGCTTCATTCCGGAGTGTTGGTGCCATTCGCAACTTCGATCAATCGATAAAGAAAGCATCTAACGGCCAAATTGCAATTAATGAGTTACTACCTGGATTAAATAAACTAATCAAATCAAAACCTAATCAATCCGTCTTTTCCTTAACGAAATTTGAGGTACTCGGACAAGCCTACGATCAAACTCAAGATCGCAAATATTTAGACGAAGGCATACAAACTCTTAAAAATGCAAAAAAACATGATCCCTACAACCGCTCTATTCTGCTCATGCTGAATGACGCCTTCCAAAAAGACGGAAATCTGCCAGAGCAGCTCACCATTCTCGACGAAGGCGTCTCCAAGTTCCAATGGGACATCCAGTTTTACGAAAAAGCGGTTCTCGCCAATATTGGCGCTATGACTTCGGATGCAGCCAATAAAGACAAGTACCGCGAGCGCGTCCTTGAACTGGATGCTGAGGTACAGCGCAGAACAGCTCAACTCGCAACATTGCCGCCTGAGCAAATGCAAGGCCGTTCCTTCAGCTTCACCCCGGAAACCGTCCAAGCCATCGAAAGTCTTAAATAACATTGCAATCTTCCAAAAAGCGCCCGGATGGGCGCTTTTTTTCTCCCCTCTTTCGCTGCTCTCATTTTTTTAATGGCATGTTTCGCCTTCTCCTAGAATAAATAGCATTAGAACGTTCTGATTGTGATTAACGGCCGGAAGGAGAACGACTATTGAATCGAGCACGGAAAGCTGGATGGTCTTTCATGCTGCTGCGCGGCGCCGACAAGACTGTTAGACAGTTCCATGTTTCTAAACGGTCGGTCGTTGCAGCTCCAGCTGCAGCCGTACTTGCGGTTTCCGGCTGCATCGGCGGACTTCAACTGAAGTCTGCCCTCAAGATCAGCAACCTGGAAGACCAGCTCTCACAGCAAACCTCCCAGTTCGCGCAAACGGTATCCGCCAAAGATGAAGCCATCTTGAATCTGCAAAAAGAACTCGCGCTTCTTTCTCAGCAAACAAAGGATATGGAGACGAAGTTGAATGACCTGCAGGTGCTGGAAAATAAGCTTCAGCAGTTTATTGAGCAGTATGGAGCCGTCACAAGGTCAAGCCACTCCTCCCGCAATTCGGACTCCATCCGCGGCGAGGTTCAGTCGCTCTCTGCCCCCATTGGAGGAAAGACGTCATCGCTTATCCCCTTAGCCTATTCGTCCCAGCCTTCGGCTGAACTAAAGCGAATGGCTGCGCTGGCAGAAGGCTCCTCCCTCGACCTTCATGCCGTAAGCGATATGGTAGATGAGATGGAGCAGACGATGGCGCATTCGCTTAGGCAGTACAGATTGCGCCAAGCGGAGCTCGACGCCATCCCCTCCGGCTGGCCGACAAGCTCGCATCAGATGACATCCGGCTTCGGCTACCGTAAGGACCCGTTTACAGGAAAGGCAACCTTTCATGCGGGAATCGACATTGCCGGCCAAATCGGAGATCCCGTCTTTAGCGCGGCAAGCGGCATCGTAGAGGAGAGCGGCTACAGCAGCTCGGAGGGCAATCACATCGTCATCGACCACGGCAACGGCCTGCGCAGCGTCTATATGCATTTGAAGCAGATTGAAGCGCGTGAAGGGGATACAATTGTCCGTGGCGAAAAAATCGGGCTTCTCGGCTCGACAGGACGAAGCTCGGGCCCTCACTTGCATTTTCAAGTCATGCAGAGAGATGAGGCGGTCAATCCGTTAAACTACTTGTCTCTTGTAAAGGAGGATTAAATGGCGATGTTCAAGGACAGCAAACGTTTCTCCGCAACCGATACACTGATCGGCCAAGGCACACATATGGAAGGCAAGCTGATTTGCGAAGCCAATCTTCGGGTTGAGGGGGAATTCAGCGGCGACATTGAATGCGTCGGTGATGTTATCATCGGAGAAAGCGGCATTGCCCGCTCCAGCATTCACGGGAAGGAAATTACGATTGCCGGCAAAGTATTCGGCGATATCGTCGCCAAGGGACGGCTTACCGTCACTGCAACGGGTCAAGTTATCGGGAGCATTACCGCGCAATCGCTTATTATTCACGACGGAGGGTTGATGAACGGGAGCTGCCATATGGAACGCGCTCACGAGAACAAAACCCGTCCTTTATCAGAGACGGATACAGCCGTGTCAAACCAATCAGCAGCTAAGGAGCCGTCTCATAAGGAAAAGGAGAAAGCTAGACAAGCGGGATAAATCCTCCACTCTTCTTTTCATCCATAATAAAAAGCCGTCTGAACTTCCCTCAATGCACGACGGGAAAGCTTCCGGACGGCTTTATTGAGTTGTACTCGCCAACAGGATTCGTATCTAATTAAGCCGCAACATCCCGCTTGTTGAACACAAACCAGGTCAATGCGACAAACACCACATAATAGACAGCTAATACCGCCAAGGAGAAGCCTAGCGTCATGCCCTCCCGCAGCGGCGTTCCATTCAAATACTGAACGAGGTTCAAATGAATGAACAGCAGGTAATCCACCCAAGCGTAGTTCAGTATTGCGAACAGTCCTACGAAGGAATTGACGACCAGAATAAGAAACAGCGATAATCCGATCGCCAGTCCCCCGCTGCGGAACACGGCGGATATCATAAACGCCATTGTAGCCGTTACGACCAGGGAGATGAATTCGTAGAAATAATATTGAATGAAATAAACAGCAGCGGTTCCTTTATAGAAAGGAGCAATGGAATCGGATGCTGCGCTGCTGTCATAGCCAAACAATAGAGCATTCATAGCAAGCAAGAACAGGTAGAGCACTACGGTCTGCAGCAAAGCGAACAAGAGAACAGCCGCGTATTTGGACAGCAATATTTTCGAACGCGACCATGGCCGAATCAGCAGCAGCTTGATCGTTCCGGACGTAAACTCATCCGCAACGCTGCCCGCTGCAACGATTGTCGTAAATACCGTAATCAGCAGAAAACCCACCGTCGATTCCCAATTAAATACCGACCACATAGAAGGAGGATTGTTAGCAATGAACCGGGTAGCTACTGAGATGCAAAGGACGAGCAGCAGCATAATGCCTAGCATCACCCAGGTACGCGCCCTGCGGTAAATTTTCATATTTTCGTTCATGACGAGCCCTGCAAAATTAAACAAGCTGTTCGCCTCCCGTCATTTCCAGGAATTGATCCTCGAGTGATTTGCCTTGCGCGCGAATACCATAAACGGAAATTCCGCCTTCTACAAAAGCAGCATTCAGCTTGGCAACCAGCTCACGGTCGGCTTCAACAGCAATCGCTGTTTTTCCGTCTGCTTCAGCCTGCTGCCCAAGCCGGGCTGCAATCGCAATCGCCTCTACAACATTGCCCACCTCGAAAACAAAACGTCTGCTATCCGCCTGATCATCACTTTGCTGTTTGATGGGTCTGACGTCAATCAGCTTGCCATTCTGAATGATGGCGACACGGTCACACATAAGCTCCATCTCGGCCAGCAAATGGCTGGAGACGAATATCGAAATGCCCTCATCTTTGGCCAATTGCCGAAGATAGTCGCGCAGCTCGCGGATGCCCGCAGGGTCCAGTCCGTTCGTCGGCTCGTCCAGAATAAGCAGCTTCGGCCTATGCAGAATAGCTTGCGCTACACCAAGTCTTTGCCTCATCCCGAGCGAATATGTCCGCACCTTGTCGTGAATACGCGAACCCAGTCCGACAAGCTTAACAACCTCTTCGATTCGTTCATCCGATATGTCCGGGATCATACGAGCGAAATGAACAAGGTTTTGATAACCAGACAAATATTTATACATCTCCGGGTTTTCCACGATTGCGCCTACATTGCGGATAGCCTTCTGATACTGCTTCGTAATACTGTATCCATCGATCTTAATCTCTCCGCTGGTGAGTGACATCAGCCCGACCATCATTCGTATGGTTGTTGTTTTGCCAGCACCGTTAGGACCAAGAAATCCGAATACCTCGCCTGCCGGAAGATCTAGAGACAGCTCGTTGATAATCGTCTTTTTCTCGATTCGTTTCGTTACGTTTTGCAGCTGTACGATTGGCTGTGAGATAAAGCAAACCCCCTCGCTAATAACATAATTTACATTATAGCCAACGGCATCTTCAAATGAAAGCAACTGGGGTACTAATCCCCCCCCCCCCTAATATCAATGTTGATGCTATTGTTCATGCAAAAAGCTCCCAATCCCAGGGAGCCCTCGCTTTTTCCTATGTCTCTTTATCTTTCAATGCTATTTCTTTCCCCCATCGGACTTTATATAACAAGCGTGATTCTGTTCTCCTCGTCCGGTTCATCCCCCATACATTCCTCGCAGCAGCCAAGCGGCTGTACAACCCGGAAAAAACCGGTCCGGAAAATCTCCCTGGCCTGCTCTGCCGGAACCATTGCGCCGCAGCCCACGCAGTAAAAATAATCGGTATCTTTCATTCCAATCACTCGCTCTCCTAATAGATGCTACAGCTTGGTTGGTACATCGCCGCCGTTCATCTGATTTTTCAGCAAATTATGGATTCGTTCTTTCTCGTCGTTGCCGACGATGTAATACCAGACACGATTGATCGTTGACCCGCTGCCGCTAATTTCAACGGTATCCACCTGCTCCAAATCCGAACGATAGTCGGTTATGAATGTTTTCATCTCGTCAAACGTAATATTCGTCTTCACGGTGCTGCCTAACTGATCAAGAATTTTCTCAATCTGTTTGATGCTGTTGAATGTCAGTCCCCGCTTGAGCACCTGCTTCAAAATCTCACGCTGCCTTGTATTGCGGCCAAAATCACCACGCGGGTCCTCGTACCGCATTCTGGAATAAAGCAGCGCTTCCTCGCCATTGAGCTTTAAGGGACCTTTATCGAATTGATGCTCCCCGTAAAAGAAAGCAAACGGATTATCGACCTGCACCCCGCCAATCAAATCGATCATTTTGGCGAAGCCCTCCATATTCACTCGAATATAATAATCAATCGGGTAATCGAGGAAATGCTCCACCGTCTGCTTGGACATTTCCGCCCCGCCAAATGCGTAGGCGTGATTGATTTTATCCGTCGTACCATGACCGATGATTTCAGTTCTCGTATCCCGAGGAATATTGAACATCAGGATCGACTTTTTGTTGGGATTAACCGCCATCACAATTAGCGTATCGGACCGTCCCTTATCGCTTCCGCGTTCATCAACCCCCATCACCAGAACGGTAAATGGATGTTTGCTCTCGATTCGTTCCTTTATAGCCGGTTGAGTCGTCGTTTTCGCTTTTACCTCAGGATCTTTGCTTGTATATTCGCTAGGCTGAATCGGCTCGTAAATGGCCGCTGCCGTTTGTTTGACATGATGATAGAGATACCAACTGTATCCTAAAGCTCCTGCTGCAACGAGTAATAGGAAAGCTCCCGTTCCTATTATTGTCTTTTTCACCCAAGGCTTCATGTCGACCGGCTCCTTAGCTTTCGATACAGCTGATGGATTTTTAACTGATTGGGACTTTGGCGAAGCATCTCCTGGTTCAACAAACGAATGATAAGGGGCTGCATCCGGTTGGGCGGGTGGAATGCAACACCGTATTCAAATTGATTGTCCCTTTGCTCCCGCCATACGATGTGACCGCGCAATTGAAGAGAGACTCCGGATAATATAATTTGAAAATCGACCAAATAGCCCTTGTCGACCGGAAGCTTAAGTCCAGACAAAAAACAAAGGCCCTCCTGACTAATATTTATCAGCAGCACATGCGCAGCATTCCGGCTTAACAGCAGCCCGAGCGGATTAAGCAGACGCATTTCAGCTTTAATTCCTTCATTTAAACGCATTCGAAAAAAAGATCGCTGCGGTTCGCTGTTCGTCTCCATTTTCGGCTCCCTATATGAAATGAGACCAATGTCAGCTGCGTTTAAAGGAGAGTGCATTGGTCAATCCTTAAATAAGATACAAACCGTATCTAACCCTCTCTTCACTTTACGCTACGATATGTAACATGTCAACTAAAAATAAAAAAAACGCCGTTATTTGCGACGTTTCGTTGCAGATTAATGCTTTTTTAACATTTACGTATTAATATAGGTGTAGCGGGAATCGGTTAATTTTAGGAGGATAAAGGATGAGTATCGGAAACCGAATTGCTCAATTAAGGGATGAAAAACGTTGGACACAGGAGCAAACCGCAGCTAAGCTCGGCATATCTCGAGCAGCACTTTCTCACTATGAGAAAAACCGTAGAGAGCCAGACAGCGAGACGTTAGCAAAGTTTGCCGACCTGTATCAGGTTTCGATCGATTATTTAGTCGGCAGAACATTAAACCCCCAGTCAGCCTTAAGTGACGACGTTCGTGATTTTGTCGATCATCTTGAATTATCTGATGAAGAAATTTTGCAAAAGTATAACCTTAGCATAGACGGTCGCAAGCTTACTGCTGAAGAGACGAAACGATTCATTGCCTTTGTACGCGCGGAGAGAATGATGAACTAACGGTTCATCGATATCGGAACAATAAGTTCAGCCGGCCATTTATCCTGCGGGATTTCCAGCTGCTGAAGAATTTCTCTGATGTTCAGCTCGATGCGTTTATCATCTGTATTGACGTTTCTCTCTCCATCTATCATCATATCCGACTCCTACTCTATTATAATAAACTACAACATCGTTATTATACCTAATGATTAGTCGGGAATATGTCGGATCATGGTAGCGACTTTCTTCTTTTTTGATAAATTTTTGTCGAAATTAATCCTCTGGACTTATTGAATTTGTCAATGAGTCAAGCTTTTTTTCTATACTCATTTTATATGCTTGGCCGGGTCCTAATATGACGGACCTATTTCTCCGGGAATTGGCCAGGGATTGAAAGTTAAATAATAGGGCTGCGGCTGAATTGGCTGCAGGCCTTTTTTTTGTTGGGATGGCGTGGGGGCATGTGCTAGTTCGGAATTCAAAAGTATGCGCTCGCTGCGCATCACGGTTCATTCTGCCGTTCTTGATTCCATCTTAACGTTCGGCTCCGCGAACTGGATGATGGGAACCTTCGAAAAGTCAGACTGAACTCGTGG
>NZ_JBHVUY010000002.1:433356-648742 GCF_042883865.1 Paenibacillus sp. NPDC058174 | reverse complement strand
CATCACGGTTCATTCTGCCGTTCTTGATTCCATCTTAACGTTCGGCTCCGCGAACTGGATGATGGGAACCTTCGAAAAGTCAGACTGAACTCGTGCCACTCCGCTCTCACACCTTTTTCACTGCGCAAAATGCCTCCTCCGCTTTTTTGGCGGAGTGGAAGTTCAAAGGCATGCGCTCGCTGCGCATCATGGTTCATTCTGCCGTTCTTGATTCCATCTTAACGTTCGGCTCCGCGAACTGGATGATGGGAACCTTCGAAAAGTCAGACTGAACTCGTTACGCTCCGCTCTCACACCTTTTTCACTGCGCAAAATGCCTCCTCCGCTTTTTTGGCGGAGTGGAAGTTCAAAGGCATGCGCTCGCTGTGCGTCACGGTTCATTCTGCCGTTCTTGATTCCATCTTAACGTTCGGCTCCGCGAACTGGATGATGGGAACCTTCGAAAAGTCAGACTGAACTCGTGGCGCTCCGCTCTCACACATTTTCAGTTCCTCATGTTGCTGTTCAAGATCAAGTGCATGCGCTCGCTTCATTCTTACACTTTGAAATGCTTGTGACTATTCCCCTTCAGCTCCACTTAATCTGTCGCATGCAATTTCGCTATTCCAGCATAAAATTTCTCTATTCCCTGGTCATTATCAAATTTCGTTGGCTTAGTGTAAGAAAGTTCACTCGAGCGGAATTTGATTTCGCAATAAAGAAAAAAGTGTACTTATCTGCCCGAAATCAGCTGAAATTCCATTCAGGACGTAAATATAGAGAAAAAAGTGATGTTTATAGCGTAATTCACTTCTCTAGTTACTAGAAGCAAATAGCAGCAGCTAGAGTTGATTAGTAACTATGCTCGCATAGTCCAGATCAGATTAGTTAGTTAAAACATCGATCATATGCAACACAGGTAACTGCTAAAGACACCATCTGGCGTATGAGTACTGTTAATTGTATAGACATTGTGATTTGCAATTTCGCTACTCCGGTATAAAATTTCTCTATTTTCTGTCCATCACCACATTTCGTTGACTTAGTGTAAGAAAGTTCACGAGAGCGGAATCTAATTTCGCAATAAAGAAAAAAGTGTACTTATCTGCTCCAAATCGGCTTAAATTCCCCTGAGGATAAAAATATATAGAAAAAAGTGGAGTTTGTAGAGAAATTATTTTCTCTAGTTACTAGAAACCAATAGCCACAGTTAGAGGTGATTAATTTAGTAGCTTGAGCAGTCCGTGTGAGAATTAATTAGTTTCAACATCGATATCAGATTAGCTAATTAATACCTTCGCCTATAATGCAGAGGTAACAGCATAAATCCACCATCCGACGTACTAGTACTACTATTCAGAAATTAGTTAGTTTAACTATATGCACAGATAACAACGTAAACGCGCCATTCGGCGTGTAAGCTCTGCTAGTTGTGAAGGATATTACTTCTGTTGCAACCATACGTTAAGGAGCAAATTCAGCACATTATGGGCGGCACATGATCTCATTCGGATTGAGGCACCGCAGCGACGTTCAAGAGATGTATATATACATTCAATTAGCGCAACACTTGTCTGTACTCCTGCCATACGGAGTATCTTGCGGCTACCATACTTATACCACCTCACACAGCCCTAGAACGCCTCACCGCCCTTCTAACGCAAAAAAAAGGACTGTCCCGGCACCCGGGACAGTCCTTTCACTTATCACTCCATTAGCCGCCTGTACGGGCGAGATCTTTCATGCTGGCTTCGAACGCGGCGAGAAGCGCTGCGTCGTCTGCAAGGCCGGAATCTTCGGCTTTGCGGATGTGCTCCAGCATTTTTTTGTAATCCTTCGGAATGATTTTGACGAATTTATTAAGCGATGCATCCCAATCGTTCAGCACACGGGAAGCGAGTCCGCTCTCTGTATACAAGACATGCTTCTCAAGCAAGCCTTTCAGCTCGGCAACGTCCGCCTCTTCCTCTACGCGCTCCAGCAGCACCATCTCGATGTTGCAGTTCTTATAGAAGTCACCGTTAGCGTCATAGACGTAGGCGATACCGCCGGACATGCCGGCTGCAAAGTTGCGTCCCGTGCTGCCTAGTACAACTACGCGGCCGCCAGTCATGTATTCACAGCCATGGTCGCCCACGCCCTCAACAACGACTTTGACGCCGCTGTTGCGGACGGCAAAGCGTTCGCCGGCAATACCGCGGATGTAAGCTTCACCGTCGGTGCCGCCGTAAAGCGCCGTGTTGCCAATAATGACGTTGTCTTCGGCAATGAAAGTCGCTTTTGGCGATGGAGCAACGATCAGCTTGCCGCCGGAAAGACCTTTGCCGACATAGTCATTGGAGTCGCCTTCAAGCGAGAGCGTAATGCCTTTCGGTACGAATGCGCCAAAGCTTTGGCCGGCAGAGCCGACAAAGTGGAACGAGATCGTATCCTCTGGCAGGCCTTTCGCGCCGTAACGGCGTGTTACTTCGCTGCCAAGCACTGTACCGACAACGCGGTTCGTGTTGCAGATCGGGAACGAGCCGCGTACGCGCTCGCCGCTCTCCAGCGCCGATTGCGCTGCAGGAACCAGCTGTTGAACGTCAAGCGAGAGCTCCAGGCCGTGATTTTGCTGCTGTACATTATGGCGTGCAGCATCTTGCGGTACTTCCGGCTGGTGAAGCAGCGGTGAAAGATCCAGACCTTTCGCTTTGTAATGGTTCAGAAGCTGCTTCGTCTCCAGAACGTCAACACGTCCCACCATCTCTTGAATGGTACGGAAGCCAAGCTCCGCCATAATTTCACGCAGCTCTGCTGCAACGAATTTCAAGTAGTTCACGACATGGCTCGGATCGCCCATGAATTTCGCGCGAAGCTCAGGGTTTTGCGTAGCGACGCCGACCGGACAAGTATCCAGCTGGCAGACACGCATCATGACGCAGCCGAGTACAACGAGCGGAGCTGTCGAGAAGCCGTATTCTTCGGCACCGAGCAGCACAGCGATTGCAACGTCGCGGCCATTCATCATTTTGCCGTCTGTTTCAATAACGACGCGGTCACGCAGGTTGTTGATCATCAGCGTTTGATGCGTCTCAGCCAGACCCAGCTCCCATGGCAGACCTGCATGGCGGATAGAGTTCATCGGCGATGCGCCCGTGCCGCCATCATAGCCGCTGACCATAATAACGTCAGCGCGTGCTTTTGCAACACCTGCTGCAATCGTACCAACGCCAACCTCGGAAACAAGCTTCACGTTGATACGGGCGCGCGGATTCGCGTTTTTCAGGTCATGAATCAGCTCGGCCAAATCCTCGATCGAATAAATATCGTGATGCGGAGGCGGCGAGATCAAGCCTACGCCAGGCGTAGAGCCGCGAACCTCAGCTACCCAAGGGTAAACCTTGCGGCCAGGCAGCTGTCCGCCTTCACCAGGCTTAGCGCCTTGCGCCATTTTGATCTGAATCTCATCCGCGTTAACCAAGTAGTTGCTCGTTACGCCGAAACGGCCGGATGCAACCTGCTTGATGGAGCTTCGGCGGGAATCGCCATTCGCATCTGGAATGAAACGCGCCGGATCCTCGCCGCCTTCACCTGTATTGGACTTGCCGCCAATCCGGTTCATCGCGATTGCAAGGCTCTCATGCGCTTCCTTGCTGATTGAACCGAAGGACATGGCGCCCGTCTTGAACCGTTTCAGAATCGATTCGACCGATTCCACTTCCTCAAGCGGAACAGATTGCAGTCCATCCTTGAATTTCAACAGCGAGCGAAGCATCGTGTGCTTCTTGTCTTCGCCTTGTACGAGAGCCGAGAATTTTTTGTACAGCTTGTAATCGTTGGCGCGGGAAGCCATTTGTAGCGTATGAATCGTCTGCGGGCTGAACAAATGCTCTTCGCCGTCTTTCCGCCATTGATATTCGCCGCCGGAGTCGAGCTCCTTCTCGCCGCCCTCTTGCTCAGCGAACGCTTTATCATGGTATTTCAGCGCCTCTTCGGCGATAACGTCAAGACCGATGCCGCCAATACGGGACGGAGTCCAAGTGAAGTATTGGTCAATCAGCTCTTCCTTCAAGCCAACTGCCTCGAAAATTTGTGCGCCGCGATACGATTGAACCGTCGAAATGCCCATTTTGGACAATACCTTCGTTACGCCCTTCGTCGCCGCTTTAATATAGTTTTTGACCGCTTTCTCGTGCGAAATATTGCGCAGCAAGCCCTGGCGGATCATATCGTCAAGCGATTCGAACGCCAAGTACGGATTAACCGCGCTTACGCCGTAGCCCAAAAGCAGCGCGTAGTGATGCACTTCACGCGGATCGCCGGATTCAAGCAGGATAGCAACCTTCGTACGTGTACCTTGGCGAATCAAATGGTGATGCAGCGCAGATACAGCAAGCAATGCCGGAATCGCTGCATTTTCACGATCAATGCCGCGGTCAGACAAGATCAGAATGTTATGGCCTTTGTCGATGACGCGGTCTGCCGCTTCGCACATGAGATCAAGCGCGGAACGAAGTCCTTCTTCGCCTTCGGATGCTGTGAAGAAGATCGGCAGCGTGATGGACTTGAAGCCCTCACGGCGAACATGACGCAGCTTCGCGAACTGCTCGTTGGACAAGATCGGCGTATCCAGCTTAATGTGGCGCGCACTCTCAGGCTCCGGCTTGAGCAGGTTGCGCTCCGGTCCGATTGTCGTGCCGACAGCTGTAATAATTTCTTCGCGGATCGCATCGATCGGCGGGTTCGTTACTTGCGCAAACAGCTGCTTGAAGTAGTTGTACAAGCGCTGAGGGCGCTCCGACAAAATCGCAAGCGGAGCATCGTAGCCCATCGACGAGATCGGCTCTTGACCGCTGCTCGCCATCGGCTCCAGCACTTTGCGTACGTCTTCAAATGTATAGCCGAACGCTTGCTGACGCTGCTGCACCGTCTCATGAGCCGGCTCTGGCAGCTCAGGCGCATCAGGAAGCTCATCCAGACCAACGAGGTGCTCGTCGAGCCATTCGCGGTAAGGATGTTCGAAAGCAACCTGCGCTTTTACTTCCTCATCCGGAATGATGCGGCCCTCTTCCGTGTCGATCAGAAGCATTTTGCCTGGACGCAAACGATCTTTGTACAAAATATCCTCGGCTGGAATATCAACTGTACCTGCTTCAGAACCAAGAATAATGTGATCGTCCTTCGTTACATAGTAACGTGCAGGACGAAGTCCGTTCCGGTCAAGGTAGGCACAGATTTTGGAGCCGTCCGTAATCGCCATTGCAGCCGGTCCGTCCCATGGCTCCATGAGCGTGCTGTGATATTCGTAGAACGCTTTTTTATCATCGTCCATGCCCTCGTCATTCGACCAAGGCTCCGGTACCATCATCATCGCCACATGCGGCAGTGAGCGGCCCGACAGGAACAGGAATTCAAGCGAGTTGTCGAACATCGCTGTGTCCGAACCGTCCGGATTAATAACAGGCTTCACTTTGTCCATATCCTCACCGAATAGTTCGGTTTCGAACAGCGTCTGGCGGGCATGCATCCAGTTAACGTTGCCGCGGAGCGTGTTGATCTCGCCATTGTGAATCAAATAGTGGAACGGATGCGCGCGCTCCCAGCTTGGGAACGTGTTCGTGCTGAAACGGGAGTGAACGAGCGCCATAGCCGATACGACAGACTCGTCGTTCAGCTCCTGGTAGAAGGAGCGAACCTGCTCCGTCGTAAGCATCCCTTTATATACGATCTTTTTGCTCGACAAGCTAGGGAAGTAGAACATCTCTCCGCCTTCCTTGCCGGAATAACGAATCGCAAGCTCCGCGCGTTTGCGGATAACGTACAGCTTGCGTTCAAAAGCGAGAACATCCTTCAAGCTCTCGTTTTTTCCGATAAATACTTGACGCACATATGGTTTAACGGAAAGCGCCGATTCGCCGAGCTTGCTGTCATCTGTTGGAACAGTACGCCAGCCCACTACCGATTGGCCTTCCTCTTTAATAATGTTTTCCAGGTCGCGCTCGAAAGCGCTGCGGATTTGCTCATCATGCGGCATAAAGAGCATGCCAACGGCATATTCTCCCTCTTGCGGCAGCTGAATCTCTTGCTTCTTCAATTCCCGTGCGAAAAAGTCATGCGGAATTTGAAGCAAAATTCCCGCGCCATCCCCCGTGTTTGGTTCGCTGCCTTGACCGCCGCGATGCTCCATGTTCTCCAGAAGCGTAAGCGCTTGGCGAATGACGGTATGCGATTTTTTACCTTTGATGTTTGCTACAAATCCCATGCCGCATGCGTCTTTCTCAAATCGCGGATCATAAAGTCCTTGCTTCGGCGGTAATCCAAAAATTTTCTCTTTCATCCTGTGCTACCTCTCTTACAGAAGATTTTTGGGCAAGCATTGTGAAACCAAGCCATTTCTTCGAGCGAACGGTGCGCTATAAATGGACTTATTGACGATTGCGTTGAACGGTGCAGGCGAGGCGCTTCGGCGAGCCGTAAAGCCGTTCATGAATAATTCTTGTCGAAATCGCGCGAATATTCAGCCTTTCAACGTGAATCCAAACTTTTTCCTGCCAAACAAAGGATATTGTTCGTATTGTATTGAAATGTCATTATTACGCCGATATCGACCAGGGTTGACCTTTTCCCGAGCGGTATCCTGCCATTTCAGCTTGTAATTTATCTTATCACCATGCCAAAACGTTAGCAATTTAATATTTTTTATGATTGTGATAAAGTTTAGTTCGCACCTTATTGTTCGGTTATTCACCTCTTCTTCAATTATTTTAACAAAAGGACGTGACCATGTTGTATAGAAAATATAGGGATAAGTTCATCAGGCCCGCCATACTTTTACTCGCTTGTGCTGCACTGTCAATAACAGCTTGGACAGGCTTTTCCGAACCTGCTGCCGCTCAAGGCAATACTGCCGGCAAAGCAGCTCAGTCATCCGGATATTACCGGATTGCCGCCCTTGGCGATTCGATAACCGCAGGGTATGAATACGGATTTTCCGAACATTCAGTTCCGTACGGCTATGTGGAGCATATTTTTGAGCAATCTCTCTTTCTTGGCAATCGGACGGCTTATACGAATTATGGAATACTTGGCTTGCGGACGACAGGCTTGCATGCGCTTGTTCAAGCAGCCGCTGATGGACGGACCGCAAGCCCCGATGACATTCAGAAGAAGCTGCCCGATCCGAGAGCGAAGGATATCGTCTCCCGGACGAAGGAACTGAACACTTCCCTGAAGCAGGCCGACTTGATCGTCATGACGATCGGCGGCAACGACCTTTTTGACGTGATGGTCAAGCTCCAGCAAAAATCGCCAATTGAAGAAGCCAATGCACTGCTGGAAGACCTGTTGAATACTTATGAGCAAGAACTGGAAGCAGCGCTGCGAATAATCGTCAAGCTGAATCCAGATGCAAAGATCGCCATAGCCGATCAATACTTGCCTGTTCCAGCCCCTCTGAAGGTCGGCTCGTTTACGATCCCGCTTTTCCCGGAATACCAGCGCCAGTTTTTGCTGAAAGGCTTGGGGCAGCTTCATGATCGTCTGAACAGCATCGTTGCCAGACTGAACAAAGAAGGCGCCCATGCCATAGCAGTCAATATTAGCGCACCGTTTCTCGGGAGCGAGACGAAGCTTACTTCCATCGCAGACGGAGATGTTCATCCGAACCGTCAAGGTTATGCGGCTATCGGCCGCGCATTCTCCAAAGCGGTCTGGGGCAGCTATCGTACGGTCCGGCCTCGGGCGGCGGATGTGTCCATCTCGGTAGTCGCAGCGGGAAAAGAACTGCCGGCGAACGCCTCCAAACCGATTATCCGGGACGGCCGCACCTTTGTCGCCATGCGCGATATTGCAGATGCGCTGGGTGCCAAGCTGAGCTGGAGCTCGTCCTCGCAAACCGCAACCTTTGACTATAACGGGCATCGCGCTGTCATTGCCATCGGTTCGAAATACATTGTTGTAGACGGAATCCGCACCGAGCTCAAAGGTCCTCCGGCATTTCTAAGCGACGTGAAAGAAAGTGCGGGAAAGACTTATTTGCCGCTTGCCGCCCTATCCGATTCGCTTGGTCTTCAGGTCGTATACAGGGAGCCGCTGCAAACGGTATTTATCAATAAATAGATTGCACATCCGATTCGAATGTTTTTAAACACCATTATGCTAAAAACAAACCGATGCGTCCATGTACGATTTGGCGTTATATTTGCATCATTTGTCACATTGCAGCGATTTTCCATGCCTTTATATGTGAAATCATACAAACAAGCACCGTTTCACAAAAAAAACGTCTGGAGTTAACATTTACTCCAGACGTTTTTTATAGTCACGCAGCCGTCAATTCAGTGTTGCCTGCTTGTTTGCGATGAACGATAACAAAGTATGCGAGCGTCAGCACACTGAAGATTGCAAAGAACAGCAGAAGCACGCCTGTGTTCGACCACAATACCGAAGTGTCGCCGCTCGAGATTACCGCTTTAAAGCCCGAAACGGAATAGCTCATCGGAAGCCAAGCGTTAAAGGATTGCATCCAGCCAGGAATCAATTCCAGCGGGAACGTGCCGGCCGAAGTTGTCAGCTGGAAGATCAGAACAACGATGGCGATGAAACGGCCCGGCTGATCGAATACCGTAACCAGAAATTGAATCAGGCTCATGAAGGTGATGCTGGTAATAAAGCTGAACAGGAAGAACTGGCCTACATTTTGAACATGAAGATCTAAACCGTACAACAATACCGCATCAACAATGACAGTCTGAATAAGGCCAACTCCTACCATTACGAGCAGCTTGCTGACGAACCAGCTCCAGCCGCTGGCAGGTTGAACAGCCGGCTCTCTTACTGCAAACACGATCGTCAGCAGCAAAGCGCCGACAAACAGGCCAAGGGAAATAAAGTATGGCGCAAAGCCGGTACCGTAGTTCGGAACGCTGTCATGAACAACGGTCTCGACGTCAATCGGACTTGCAAACATATCAAACATATCGTCACCGGCATGAAGCGATGAAGTTTTGTTTGCCGCTTCGCTCAGCTTGCTGGACAATTCACCTGTACCATCCGTCAATTGAACCAAACCGCTGCTAAGCTGATTCGCCCCCGTCGCGAGCTGGCTGGAGCCGTCCGCAACCGTAGCTACCCCTGCTGACAGCTGATTCAAGCCGCCATGCAGTTTCGTTGCTCCCGCTTGCAGCGAGCCGGATCCTGCTGCCAGCTTCTGCCCGCCTGCCGACGCCTCTTTCAGCTTCGAGCCAAACGTATCCATTCCCGCAGCCAAAGTATCCAATCCGCTGGTCAACGATGCCGCGCCGCCGCTCAATTGCTGCTGCCCGTCCGCCGATGCTTTGGCGCCTGCAGCCAGCTTCTTGCTTTGCTCTACCATTTGCTTGAAGTTTGCATCGTCTGCCAGCCCCGGTACAGCCGCCGCATACTGCTCAAGCGCGTGAGACAGCTGCTCTGCTCCTGCCGCTACTTGTGCAGACCCGGCAGCCGATTGTTTAAGACCTTGTTCCAGTTGTTTAGCTCCTTTATCTGCCTTAGCAGCACCATCCTGCAGCTGACCGCTTGCGCCTGCCAGCTGGTTCAGGCCTGAGCTCAGCGAGCTTGCGCCCTTGTTCAGATCCTTTGCTCCTTTTTCCAGATCGGAGCTTCCCGCAACCAGTTGATTGACGCCGTTTTTAACCGACAGGGAACCGTCGCTAAGCTTAGCCAGATTTGCCGCTATCGTAGCAGCGCCGTTCTTGGCTGTCAGCGTTCCGTCGTTAATTTTCGTTGCGCCGTCGCTAGCTGCCCCAAGTCCGTCCGCAAGCACCGACACTTGCTCGAATACGGTACGTGCATATTCTTTCGTAACTTCTTTATTTAGCTGAGCCTTCATCGTTTCGATGGCCGTATTCCCGATTTGCGCCGAGAGGAAGTTCAAGCTCTCGTTCGGCAAATAGCGGATGACCGCTGGTGCGGGTTTGTCGGAGGTCAAGGTCGCTGCTTGTGCGGAGAAATTCTCCGGTATCTCGATCGCCATATAATAGCGGTTATCTTTCAAGCCCTGCTCTGCCGCTTCTTTATCGACAAAATCCCATTTGAACCTCGGATTATCCTTCAGCTTATTAATAAACTGCTCGCCGATCGCAAGCTGCTTGCCGTTTAGCTCAGCACCCGCGTCGGAATTCACGACGGCTACCGGCAACTCATCCATTTTACTGTACGGATCCCAGAATGCCCCCAGGAACAATCCGCTGTAAAGCACCGGTACCATTAATATGGCGATAACCGGAATAAGCACTTTACGGTTTTTAATGATGGCAGACAGCTCGCTGCCGAATTGACGCAACCCTTTCATCTCAGCCACTCCTTCATATCGTAAACATCTCTCTTGTTTGTTATGACTATTTAACCATAATAGTCATTTGGTCAATTCATTCGAAAATAATAACCGTCATCCGCCGGAGCGCCGATAAACGGTCATTCATTCTTATTCCTCACAATTTACTCCGCTCTACTGCTGACATTCATCGTATTGCTTCATTAAGTAGTCGCTTCAGGGCCTCCGCTCAAACCGTACCGGAACAGCGTCGTCATTTGGTCGCTCACGGCTTCCCTGCTCAATGGCTCACGCGTTCTGCCCCACTCGACCGCTAACGCAATGTACGTCCTGAAGATCAAATAAGCAGTCAGCTCGGGATTATCGCTTTGCAGCTCGCCTTGCTGGATGCCGATGCGCACCTCTTGCTCGATAAAGTTGACGACCGCCCTCTCGATCTGCGCCAAGCCGTCCTGAACCGTTGGCGTTCTAACTTCCCATAGCTCCTGGTTCAGCTTAACGAACAGCTCATGCTGCTCTCTGAACTGCAGTACACCGTGGAGCGCTTTATTCAAATTCTCGAAAAAAGGCTTCTTCCGGTCGATGCTTGCATTGGCTATCGCCTTCATTTCCGCCGTCATCTGCTTGACGATCTCCTCGAACAACACTTCTTTGGTCGCGAAAAACGTATAGATTGTTCCTTTGCCGACACCGCCCAGCTTCGCAACAAGCTCCATCGTCGTCGCCTTATAGCCGAACATTGCGAATGATTTCGACGCAGCGTCAATTATTTGCTTTCTGCGGTCGATCGGCTTGCGTTCCGCTGCCATTTGCATTCCCTCCTTTCCGCAAAACTGACCAAAATAACGTTTCGGTCATTTGTTCATGCGTTCAGTTTATCACTTGTTATAATCCATTTCAAGCTCTTTCATTAAAATTAAACTTTTTTCCGCCCACCGCTTCAACTGATCGAGCGATTCCGCCGCCGTTTCCGCGGCCGCAAGCAGCGATTGCTTATAATCGGGAACCGTGCTGCGTCCGTATGCCGACAATGCGCGAAGCAATACGGTCGTTTTTTCCGTGTAGCTTAGTGCCCTCCGTTCGTGGAACATCGGTACATCAGGGTTGTATGGCGAATGGAGGTCTCCCTGCTCCGGATGCTTCATCACTGCTAATATTTTCACCAGCGCACGTGGACCGTTCAGTTCCATCACTTCTGCTACATAATGTCCCGATCTCACTTCAGCCTGTACAATGTCTCCGACTTCATATGACGGTGTTTTTTTCGTATCCTGCTCCATTTTGTCTCACCTATTCCTTCCAATTGTGTTAAAATACTTACAGCGATTGCAACCTCATGAATTTCACGTCTTATTACTATAATAAAGAGACTTCTAATCAAGCGGACCTTTTTACTGCCTTCAGCATAAATTAAATTTCCTGAAAGAAGCAAGCTAGGTGTGTCTGAGAACTCTGAGGGCAGCAAATTTTGCCGAATTTTCGTTCCATGCAAGGCGCGTTTGTGAAGGTGTACCAGGGGGTACGTCAAGCAAACGGAACGAAGCAGGGGGCGGAAAGGCGGTGAAAGGTGCCACTGAACGAGTTTTTAGACACGCCCTGGTCTTAAATTGCCGGTGTTCTTAATAAAATAGAGAGAGGCTGCCGTAAAGCATGTTGGAATAACTTGTGTAAACCTCACTTGCGTCGTAATATGGAATTAGAAAAGTAGGTGACATTATGCGTAAGAAAAGAGTGCTCCTTCTCTCCGAGGGGTTCGGGTCGGGGCACACGCAAGCCGCATATGCGTTAGCGGTAGGCCTGCGTCAGCTGGATCACAGTATACAGACCAAAGTCATTGAGCTGGGCAGTTTTCTTAATCCGATACTAGGGCCTTTAATTATTTCCGCCTATCGTAAGACCGTCAGCAAACAACCCAAGGTGGTTGGACTGATGTATCGCAGCAATTATAAAAAATCGCTCAACCGCTTCGCGCAGCTTGCGCTTCACCGGATGTTCTACACCCATACTGCGCAGGTGATTACACAGCTTAAGCCGGATCTCATCGTATGCACCCATCCGGTACCGAACGCTGTCGTCAGCCGAATCAAACGGCTTGGTCTCGATTTGAAAATATGTACAATTATTACCGATTACGATGCCCACGGCTCTTGGGTGAACAAGGAAGTCAACAAATATCTGGTGTCCACTTCCCTTGTGAAGAAAAAGCTGACCGATCGCGGCGTAGCCGCAGACCGCATCGAAGTAACCGGCATCCCCGTCCATCCGAATTTTTGGACAACTTATGATAAGGAAGAAATTCGCCAGCAGTTTCAGCTTCGGGCCTTGCCTACCGTTCTAATTATGGGCGGCGGCTGGGGACTCATCGAGGATCATCTGCTCGAATATATGACGAAATGGCGTGAAACCGTCCAGCTCATTTTCTGTGTAGGCAATAATGAGAAGGTTCGCGATAAAATGCTGGCCCATCCTTTATTCCAGCATGACAACATTCGCGTTCTCGGTTTCACGAAGGAAATCAGCAAATTAATGGATGTAGCCGATGTGCTCGTTACCAAGCCTGGAGGCATGACCTGCACAGAAGGCATGAGCAAAGGCATTCCGATGCTGTTCTACGAGCCGATTCCCGGCCAAGAGGAAGAAAACTGCGAATACTTTATACAGAATGGTTTTGGAGAAATGCTGGACTCCACTGCCGTCGTGGAAAAGTGGTTCAACCTCATCCAGGAGCCCTATACCTCGGGCCAATTCCGCAGCCAGCTTCTTACGAAGCGCAATCAGCAATATGATCCGAAGAGTTGCCCTAACGCCGTCCTGCGCCTTATGCAGTGACGGTGTTTTTATTGCCACCCTCCCCCTGTACCATTCGGTACTCGAATAGCAAAGCCCGATATAGGATATAGTTAGACCATATGAAATACAAAGGGAGCGGATCGCCATGAAGGAAGGAAGCATGGATGGCAAGACACTCATACTCCGGCTGGAAATTGATACGAAGCAGGCCCAGTTCGGGAAGGCAGCTACAGCGATTGAAGCTGCCGGCGGCGACATAATCGCTATCGACGTTATCCATACTGACAAAAACTACAGCGTTCGCGACTTAACAGTGAAGACAACTGCGGCAGGCACGGCAGACAGCTTAACCAAAGCGCTTCAGGCGGTGCCTGGCGTACGGCTTCAGCATTTATCCGACCGTACCTTCTTGCTTCACCTGGGCGGCAAAATTGCAATTCAGCCCAAAACGCCCATCCAGAACCGCGATGACCTCTCCCGTGTCTATACGCCCGAGGTGGCCCGTGTGTGCCAGGCTATTCACGAGGACCCGTCCAAAGCTTATACGCTGACGATAAAGCGCAACACCGTCGCTGTCGTCTCGGACGGCAGCGCCGTGCTTGGGCTTGGCAATATCGGCCCTTACGCGGCTATGCCCGTTATGGAAGGCAAAGCGATGCTCTTCAAGCAGTTCGCCGACGTCGACGCCTTTCCCATCTGCCTCGATACGCAGGACACAGAGCAGCTTATCGCCGCAGTCAAGCAGCTCTCGCCTGCTTTTGGCGGCATTAATCTGGAGGATATCTCTGCCCCCCGCTGCTTCGAGATCGAGAAGCGTCTGCGCGACGAGCTCGACATCCCGGTCTTTCACGATGATCAGCATGGAACAGCCGTCGTCTTGTATGCCGGTCTGCTCAACGCGCTTAAGTTAACGAATCGCAACCTATCCGAGGCAAAAATCGTCATATGTGGTATCGGAGCAGCAGGCACTGCTTGCACAAAGATGCTGCTTGCCGGCGGAGCGAAACATATTGTCGGCGTCGACCGGGAAGGCATTCTGACCGCCGACCGTACTTACAGCAATCCAATGTGGCAATGGTACGCAGAGCATACAAATCCGGAACGCGCAAGCGGCGGACTTGCAGAAGCTATGCAGCAGGCGGACGTATTCATTGGCGTATCCGCCGGCGGAATACTGACGAGAGCGCATATCGAATCGATGGCCGCTGACCCCATTGTATTCGCCATGGCCAATCCCGAGCCCGAGATCCGGCCAGAGCTCGTAGAAGATATCGTTGCGGTATTCGCAACCGGGCGGTCGGACTATCCGAACCAGATTAATAACGTCCTTTGCTTTCCGGGTATTTTTCGGGGAGCACTGGATAGCAGAGCAACTACTATTAATGAAGAAATGAAGCTGGCGGCAGCCGAAGCGATCGCATCGGTGATCAGTGAAGACGAGTTGAACCGCTTATATATTATTCCAAGCGTATTCAATACCCGTATTGTGGAAGAAGTACGCCGCCGGGTCATGCAGGCAGCTAGACAAAGCGGAGTCGCTAGACGAAAAACGCGTGATTAAACCTGCTTTATCATCATTTGGAAAAAAATTTCCCAGCGTGAAGCAATTGGCTTTCCTTACCCCGCAAGGGATGAAAGCCAATTGCTCATGTTTGGGATTTTAATACATATTGTGCCAAGGAGGACGTTTATACTATAATGGCTAGGTTGCTAGTTTCATAGATTTAATAAAAACTGAAGAAGGTGTTCCCTGCTAATGGCTAATGCCGCATTACAAAAAAAGGAGAATATCCCTGAACTGCAGCTCGTTCGGGCAATTGCGATCATTGGCGTGCTTTCGGTCCACTCGACCTCATTCGCCACCATTGATATGGTCAATTCCAATTATTTTTTCCTTTATAACTTCTTTAATATTTTTATGAAGTTCGGAACGACAACCTTTATCTTTTTAAGCAGCTTTGTCTTATTTTACAACTATTATTCACGTCCATTGACAGGCCAGCTGATAGGCGGGTTTTACAAAAAACGATTGCTTTACATTATCATTCCATATCTAGTATTTTCAGTCTTTTACTTTGCCGTCCTGCATTATCTCTATTACCCGGACCGCTCGTTATCTGCAACACTAGAGAGCTTCTGGAGCAAGGTCATAACCGGCAAAGCTTATACGCATCTCTACTTTGTATACATAAGCATTCAATTTTACATACTGTTTCCGCTTTTCCTATGGTTGATGAAGAAGTTTCCCATACTCGTCAAGCTGGCGATTCCAGCCGGCATTCTGATTCAATGGGCATTCATTCTTATGAACAAGTATGTGCTTGAGACACCTGTTCCGAACCGGGGCAGCTGGGCTCTTGCTTACTTCTCCTACTACTTGCTTGGCGCAGCGCTCGGCATCTATTATCCGAAGCTGAAAGCCTGGATCGTAATGGCGAAGGAAAATGCAACAACTGGCCGTGTTATCGTATGGTTATCGCTATGGGTGCTCTGGCTGGCTGCAGGGTTGTCGCATGTTTATATCTACTATTTGAACCGCAAACATATTTATACAGCGAACACGACGCTGTTTGACCTGATTTGGAACATACACGCCTTGCTTACGGCGCTTGTCCTGCTGCAGCTCGCTCATCTTCTATACCGGAAGCTGCCGTTCAAGCTGCCTCAACTGCTTGCAAGACTTGGCGCTCTATCATTCGGCATCTATTTGATTCATCCGTTCTTCTTGCTCGTATACCGGCTATATCCGCTGCATACGGGCAAAGCCTGGTTACTGCACTTATGGTATTTGGGAGGCTTCCTGCTCGCTCTTATTGCATCGTGGATCGTCGTCTCACTTGTCGCCCGTTTCATCCCATTCTCATGGGTCATCTTCGGAAATCTTCCGAAGCCGAAGAAACAACCTGCTTCTCCATCCGTAACGGAAAGGCAGCTGGACGCCTAGGCTTATATATTTCACGATAGCGAGGGATTACTTTTGAAAATGAAAGCTATTGCCGCACTTTTAGTTATTGCACTTGCAGTCGTCTGGCCGGTATCTGCCAGCCAGTTGAATGCTTCCTCTTCCTACTACAAGAACAAGGTCATCGTGCTGATGTACCATCACATTGATACCAAAGAAAGCGGAGCCACCATTTCGCCAAGCCGTTTCGGCACGCATATGAAGCTGCTGAAAGAACATGGCTATAACGTAATCAGTGTGGAGCAGTTTGCCGATTTCATGCAAAAGAAGGGGACGGTTCCTGACAATGCAGTTGTCATTACGTTTGATGACGGCTATGAAAGCTTCAATCAGTACGCGGTTCCGATTATGAAAAAGTATAATTTTGTAGCTACCCATTTCATCATCGGCGCAAGCAGCGACAAACAAAACGTACACACGAAGCACTTGTCCTGGGATACGATGCGCAAGCTGAAAGAAGAAGGCTTCAGCTTTTACAGCCATACTTACGATCTGCATAATTATGCGGCGCTGAACGAAAGCGGCAGCAAAAAAGGCCCAATGCTGAGCAACCGCATTTATTTGAAAGACGAGAAGCGTCTGGAGACGAAAGCGGAATATATCGCCAGAGTCAAAGAGGATATTTCCTTGATCGAAGGCAAGCTGAAGGATGAGCTGGACAACAAGTACCAAATGATCGCGTTCCCGTTTGGTTCCTTCAATTCTACAGTGAAAAAGCTTCAGAAGGAGCAAGGCGTCTCCTTGTTCTTCACGACAAGGCCAGGCATCAACAAAGCCGGATCGGATGAAGTATTCCGCATCAATGCCGGGTCTCCGAAAATTACAGGCAATAAATTTCTGGAATCGCTTCGTAAATTTCACTAATCGTTAATTATGAAAAAGGGATGTGCCCGCTGGTGCGGACACATCCCTTTTTCAATTAATTCAGCGCGCTTCCACCGTACAGGAAGCGGTATTCCCAGTGCGTTCCCTCGATGCTGCTGATCGTGACGCCGCCGCTCTCTTTAGAATACGTATGTAGAATTTTACCGTCTCCCAAGTAGATACCGTCATGGGTAATGGCCGCTGTTGACTTGTTTACTCCGGAATAGGCTGATGCTTTCGTTCCTTTATAGGACATAAAGAACATGATATCGCCGCGTTTCAGCTTCCGCCAGTCGGTCACTGCATTGCCTTTGTTTTTCACATAGCTTCCTTGCCCGCGCGAATCCGCAGGAAGCTTAAGGCCTACGCCATCCATAAATGCTTGCCGGACAAAGTCCGAGCAGTCAAAAGTCGTTGTTGTATTGCGGTCTGAGCCGTATTCGTAAGGTGTCCCCAAATAACGCAATCCTGCTGCAATGACCTTCTCAACAGAAGCTGAGGTTGAAGCAGAACCGCTGCCGGAGCCCCCGTTATTGCCGGAGTTTCCGCCGCTGGACGGAACGGAGCCAACTGTAATATATTGATCCTGCGAACTGACATAGCCGGTTGTACCGCTCGAATCCTTCACTTGATACCAATAGCTGTTCGGCTGAGAAAGTACAGTTACCAGCTCGCCTGCTTTCAAATATTTAATGCGCGATGCCGATGTTGAAGGGGATGTCCGGAATGATACGGAAGCCTTGATTAAAGCTTGTCCTGCCGATACGGTAGTGCTAGCTGCGGCCGAAGCCGTTTGTGCGTTCCATGCAGCCGGGATTGAAACCGAGACAGCGCTGAGCAATAACGCAGCTGAAAGAGTTGTCGTTACGAGCCTTGCCCGAATCCTGTTGTTCATAGTTGTACGCCTCCTTGTTTGCGGCCTTCTCGCATGCCGCTGTTCCCATTGTAGAATCGGTCTGCTCATCGAGCATCGACCGATATTCCTAATTGGCGCTCTCACCCATTTAGGCACAAGGTTTCAGAGGACGGTTGTAAATAAACGCCAAGAAGCGTTCCCCGGGAGGAACGCTTCTAAATCGGGATATGCTGAACCCGTTGCCTTCACTGCATTTGAGACAGATTCTATGTCTCGGCAGCAACAAGGATAACCTTGCCATGGATGACTGAGCCTTTAGAACCAATTTATTCTCCGTATGGTTCGATTACCAACATTTACATGTCCCCATAGGATGTAAATTCTGCAACTTTTCGCCGGCTTCTAGTTATCGGGCAGTTCTAAAGGCTCCACATGTACATGCACGCTCATAATATTGCTTCGCCGCACCAGACGCTTCTCAATCTCGTCGCTAATTCGATGACTTTCAATCAGAGACAGCTGCGGATCCACTTGCACAATCACGTCGATTAATACGTTGCTGCCATGTACACGCGCTTTAATATCTTTAATCGACTTAACTCCGTTTGTGCTCTCCACCGTCGTCCGTAACGATGAAAGCTCATTCGCATCAAATCCGTCCGTCAACGCATGTGTTGAACTGTAAAAAATCCCCCAAGCCGTCCAGCATATAATACAGCCTACAGCGAATGCTGCAACCGGGTCGAGCCAAGGCAGTCCAAATTGAGCACCGATGATGCCGATTGCGGCGCCGGTACTAACCAGTGCATCCGAAAGATTATCTTTCGCTGCAGCCATAAGCGCCTGATTGTTAATCCGCTTCGCCAGCCGCCGGTTATACATATATACGCCAGCCATACAGACGGCTGCAAACAGCGCAACCCATGCGGTTATTAGTGAAGGCACATGCCCCTTGCCCGAAATCAGATCACCGGCCGCACTAATCAGCACCTGAATGCCTACAGTTGCCATAATGAAGGAAGCGATAAGTGCTGCAATCGTTTCCGCCCTGAAATGTCCATAGGGATGGTCTTTATCCGGCGGCTTTTGTGAAATACGGAGCCCGATTAACACGGCAACGGAAGCAACAATATCCGTAAGGTTATTGAATCCGTCCGCAACGAGTGCTCCTGAGACAAACCAATAGCCTGCTCCCAGCTTCAACGCCGATAAGACAAGATAGGCCGTGATGCTGACCCAGGCCCCCTTCTCGCCCTGCTTAATATCCTCGTATTGAACCAGTTTCCTTCCCTCATTTCCATTTCTTTTATAACGGTATCATAACCGACCAAAATCGAGTGGGTCTAGAGAAACAGTGTTTACCTCAGTCTTGCTTTTATGCATAAATGCAACACTTTCGTAAAAATACTCCGCGTGTCCGCTTCTCAAAAATGGTATAATATGACTCGCAGCTTTATACACGGTCTATAGATAAAGAGGGGTTGTCTCATGTTCATGAACCATTTGGTTGCGAAAATGTTTGTCTTTTTTTCCGGCATTCTGCTGTTGGGCGGAGCCGTGCTTGGCTTAACGATCTATCATTCTTCAACCAAGCTGGTCGAAGATTCAATGGGCCTGCAAGCAAAGGCCGTCGCTGAAAGGGCTCTAACACTGATTTCTACAGATGCCTATACCGAGCTTGGCCCCGACTCAGGTGAAACCGCTTACTACAATCAATTGAGACAGCAATTAAATGATGTACGAGCGGCAAATGGTTTGAAATATTTATATACGCTCGGTTACAGCGAGCAAGAAGGCTATTTCTATGTTGTAGACGGAGCTCCTCCCGATGTTGCCGAAGATGATTTTTCGCCCATCGGCACCACGGAAGAGAATCCGTATCAAGGCATGATCCGGGCTTTTGCGGAAGGAAAGGCACAGATCGGCGATCTGACTAACGACGACTACGGAGCAACGATTTCAGCCTATGTGCCGATTGTAGCTGGCGATGGCGCGCTAATCGGCGTCATTGGCGCCGATCTGGATGCGACCGCCATTTATGATCTTATCAAATCAAGCCGGACCAATATGATCTGGATCTCGCTGGCCATTCTGCTTGCCAGCATGCTGCTTATATACGCGCTGGCGCGCTACTTGACCAATCCGCTGAAAAAACTGAAAGCTCAGGTTGCGAGGGTCGGCGACGGCGATCTTACATTGGTTAATATGCCAGACGTTAAACGCCGCGATGAGATTGGACAGCTTGCAGGCGCATTCCAGCAGCTCGTCTTCGATACGAGAACGGTTATTCAGGGCATTAGCGACAGCTCAAGCAAGCTGCTGGCGACCGCGGAAGGCGTCTCGCTTCATGCAGGAGAGACTGCCGGAGCAAGCACTGCCATCTCCAGCAGCATCCAGGAAGCGTCACGAGGGGCAGCCGGGCAGGTACTGCGTTCGACGGAGGTTGCCTCGGCTATGGAAGAGATTACGAGCAGCATGCAGCATATCGCACAATCCGCAGCTGTCGTTGCCGATGTATCACAGCAGACGACCAACAACGCTTCCGAAGGCACATCATCCATTACAGCAGCGGTAGAACGAATGGAATCCATTTACACCTCCTCCGGCAAAGCAGCCGGTGTAGCTCACGCTTTAGAAGGCTATTCCGAGCAAATTGGCGGGATCGTCTCGATGATGTCCGGAATTGCAACACAGACGAATTTGCTGGCGCTCAATGCCGGCATTGAAGCGGCGAGAGCAGGAGAACACGGACGCGGCTTCGCTATTGTAGCTGAGGAAGTGCGAAAGCTTGCCTACCAGTCGGAACAATCATCCAAACAGGTCGCCGAGCTTATCGAGGCGGTAGTCCGGCAAACGGCCGAGCTGTCGATTACGATGAAGGCAAGCACGCAGGATATACAAGCCGGCATGGAGACAGTGAAGCAGGCCGGCGATTCTTTCCTCATTATTCGAAGCGGTCTGGAGACGATCAATGAGAGGCTGCATGACGTATCCGCTGCATCCGAGCAGCTCTCTGCAGGATCTGAGGAAGTATCGGCGTCAGTGGAAGATATGGAGAACATCTCCCGGCAATTTGCCGACCGGTTCAAGGAGATCGCCGCTTCCTCCAATGCGCAGCTGCAGGCCATGCAAGAAGTCAGCGCCTCTTCCGAGTCGATAAGGTTAATGTCCCAGCAGTTAAAGACACTTATCGGCCGCTTCAAGGTATAAGATACCGATTAGGGGCAATAGAAAGAGGCTTGGCACGGTTGCCAAGCCTCTTTCTTATTACTGTTTATTAGACAGCGTACATACGCTCGCGGAGCGCTTTAACTTCTTCGCTCTCAAGGTACTCATCATAAGTCATCATCCGGTCAATCAGGCCGTTAGGCGTAATTTCCATGATGCGGTTCGCAATCGTCTGTACGAACTGATGGTCATGCGATGTGAACAGTACGGTGCAGTCCGTATCAGTCAGACCGTTGTTCAATGCTGTAATGGATTCGAGATCCAAGTGGTTGGTAGGCTCGTCGAGAATGAACGTGTTCGCGCCGCTGAGCATGATTTTGGACAACATGCAGCGGACTTTCTCGCCGCCGGACAATACGCTTGCTTTCTTCATCGCATCGTCGCCCGAGAACAGCATACGGCCAAGGAAACCGCGGATGAAGGTTTCGTCCGGATCTTTCGAATATTGACGCAGCCATTCTACGAGGTTGAGGTCAACGCCGTCGAAGTAAGGAGCATTGTCTTTCGGGAAGTAGCCTTGAGTCGTCGTTACACCCCATTGGTAAGAACCAGCGTCAGGCTCCATCTCACCCATAAGCAATTGGAACAATGCCGTCTTCGGCAGACCGTTTGGTCCAACGAAAGCGATTTTGTCGCCTTTGTTGATCGTCAGCGTCAAGTTGTCGATTACCTTTTCGCCATCGATCGTTTTCGTCAGCCCTTCAACAAGCAGAAGCGATTTGCCGGCTTCGCGCTCGCCTTTGAACAGGATGAACGGATATTTACGATTCGACGGACGAATGTCGTCGAGCGTAATTTTATCAAGCAGCTTCTTACGGGAAGTAGCTTGCTTGGACTTCGATTTGTTGGCGCTGAAGCGTTGAATAAACGCTTGAAGCTCCTTAATCTTGTCTTCCTTCTTCTTGTTCTCGCCGCGCTGCAATTGAAGCGCCAGCTGGCTGGACTCGTACCAGAAGTCGTAGTTGCCGACGTACATCTGGATTTTGCCGAAGTCGATGTCCGCAATGTGCGTACATACCGTATTCAGGAAGTGCCTGTCGTGGCTGACTACGACAACGGTGCCTTCATAGCGGGACAAGAAATCTTCCAGCCAACGGATCGATTCAATGTCCAAATGGTTGGTAGGCTCATCGAGGAGCAGAATGTTCGGCTCACCAAACAAGGCTTGCGCCAGCAGGACGCGAACCTTCTCGTTGCCGCCCAGCTCCGCCATTTTCTTATCATGCAGATCCGTCGTAATGCCAAGGCCGTTCAGCATCTCTGCCGCTTGCGATTCCGCTTCCCAGCCGTTCATTTCAGCGAATTCAGCTTCAAGCTCGCCTGCACGCATGCCGTCCTCATCGGTGAAGTCCGCTTTGGCATAAAGCGTATCCTTCTCCTTCATCACGTCATACAGCTGTTTATGGCCCATAATAACCGTCTCCAGTACCGCGAACTCATCATATTCATAATGGTTCTGCTTCAGTACGGCCAGACGTTCACCCGGTGTAATATGCACTTCGCCATGCGACTGCTCGACTTCACCGGACAAAATTTTCAGAAACGTAGACTTGCCAGCGCCGTTCGCTCCGATCAGACCGTAGCAGTTGCCTGGCGTAAACTTAATACTAACATCTTCAAAAAGCGCGCGCTTCCCGTAGCGAAGCGTTATGCCACTTGTACTAATCATTGTTCGCAACCCGTCCTTCTCTTCCATACTCAATATCTCGAACCATTATAACACAGTCTACACCGGAAACGAACGCCGCAATCGGATTTTCAGGCTGAAAAATGCAGACATTTCCGCTGTACAAGCCGCTTTCGCGGCCGCAGCGTCTGTCCCGGCCGCTTCGTTGCGCTGGCGGATAGGGAGCTGCCGTTCGCTGGTTCTTTAACGGGGCCTGCTTCGCTGTATCCTCTAAACCAATGAGCATTGCTAAGCTCCTCTAACCGAACAAGACAAAGACGATGTTACTTTTACAGCCGACTAACTAGTTACTTTCTGCGTGGGGTGAGTCAGCGGTCTGGAGGTTAGCGAAGCAGGTTCGCTGTTTTGCCCCGTTCAAGGTGATTCACTTCATTAGCGAAGCTGTTTCGCTATTTTGTGAAGAGGATTTCGCTATTTGCACTAGTTCAGGGATGCTTTTCTCCATTAGCGAAGCAAACTTCGCTACTCGTGAACCTTGGTTCGCGGATTGCGAAGCTTGCTTCGCTGTATGCAATAGCTGCTTCCTCTATACTTACTCGAACGAAGTTAGGTTCGCTATTTTGCGAACCTAACTTCGCTGGAGACAGACAAACCTCGCTGCACCATATCTCCAGCGAAACCAGATTCGCTGTTTTGCGAACCTGCTTCGTTCGAGGCAGCCGAGCCTCGCTGCACCTTCCTACACAACCAACCCAACTTCGCTAAGTTCCTCTAACCAAACAAGACAAAGACGATGTTACTTTTACAGCCGGCTAACTAGTTACTTTCTGCGTTTGGGAGGGAGCGGTATGGAGTTAAGCGAAGCTGATTCGCTATTTTGCGAAGGAAATTTCGCTGTTTGCACCAGTTCAGAGACGGCTCTCTCCATTAGCGAAGCAAACTTCGCTACTCATGAACCTTGGTTCGCGGATTGCGAAGTTTGCTTCGCTGTATGCAATACCTGCTTCCTGTACACTTACGCCAACGAAGTTAGGTTCGCTATTTTGCGAACCTGCTTCGCTGGAGACAGCCGAGCCTCCCTGCACCACATATACAACGAAACCAGATTCGCTATTTTGCGAAACAGCTTCGTTCGAGACAGCTGCACCTTGCCGCACCCTCCAATTGCGAATCTATTTTCGCTGTTTTACGAACTTGCTTCGCTGGAGACAGCCTAACCTCTCTGCATCGTCCTACAGCCTAACCAACATTGCAAAGTTCCTCTAACCAAACCATACAAAGACGATGTTACTTTTACAGCCGACTAACTAGTTGCTTTCTGCGTTTTGGGAGCAAGTGGTATGGAGGTTAGCGAAGATTGGCGCTGAACGCCAGCAAAAAAGCTCCCGCTTCGCATCATTTCTTTTCGCGTAAGTGAGAGCTTTCTTATGACTTTATTTATTTATTTATTTAATTTGTTACTATACTGCTCATTAAATTAAAGGAACGAAATGAAACGTTAGTCCCAGTTCAGCTTAACCTCATTTCCAGTGCGGGAAGATTCGTAGATCGCATCGAGAATACGCATGTTTGTGTAGCCGGAAAGCGCAGGGGCAATCGGCTGTTTGCCTTCAATGACGCATTCCACAAAATGCTTGCTCAGCAGAACACGGTCCTCTTCGCCGTCCAGCGGCTCAATATCCGTCTTCACCACTTCATTGTCCTGATGCGTCACATAAGATCCGGCTTCGCCAACTAGCGATACGCCGCCTTCCGTTCCCATCAGGTGAATGAACGGATCCTCACTCAGCGCAGCAGAATGGGCTGCCCAGCTAACATCGAGCGACAGCGTCGCGCCGTTGTCGAGCTTAATCAATGCAGACGCCAAGTCCTCAACGTCATAGTAGCCTTCCCAGTTTGGCGTGCCCCAGCTGCCGATTCCTTCTTTTTTCGGGCCAAACTCCGCGTAAGTGGAGCCGTAGACGGATACCGGCTTCGGATTGCCCATCAAGTAAAGCGACAGGTCCAGCATATGAACGCCGATATCGATAAGCGGGCCGCCGCCGGATTGGTCGGAGCGGGTAAACCACGAGCCCCAGCCCGGAATGCCTTTTTTACGCATCCAGCCGGTTTTCACATTATAGATGCTGCCGAGATCGCCGTTGTCGATACGGGCTTTAATCGCTCGTCCGAGCCCGCTCCAGCGCATTTGATGAGCCATCATAAGCACTTTGCCGGACTGCTCCACCGCATCGACAATGGCGCGGGCCGAGGCTGAATCAATCGCCATCGGTTTTTCCAGCAGTACATGCTTGCCCTGCTTCAAAGCTTCAATCGCAAGCGAAGCATGGAATTGATTCGGTACTGCGATAATAACCGCATCCAATGTCGGATCATCAAGCAAAGCTTGAGGGCTGTCATGAACGACCGAAATGCCGTGCTCCTCCGCACGCTGCTGCGCAAGCGGCAAATAAGCGTCGGTTACAGCAACGATGTCCGCTGTATCTACTTTAGCAAAAGTCGTCAGATGAACATTGCCAATGGCTCCTGCTCCAATTATGCCAAGACGAATAGGTTGACTCATAGTATGAAAAAACCTCCCTAATAATAACTGCTATTGCTGTTAGTATATCGCTCTCCAAACCGCTTGTCATTGAACGCATTTGGCTCGGCTTTGTTCATATTTGTCATTTCGGCTGGGGTCCTTGACCGCCAGCAAGCTTCCATGTCTCCCCATGCGGAAGAACGACAACCCGCTCCTCATCAATTGCACGGGCGGTACGCTCTGCTTCGAGCCGGTCAAGCGCTTCGCGCGGTGTGTCGTCAGCAAGCTTGAACGCACCATAATGCATCGGCACGAACCATTTTGCCCCCGTATCTTCGAAAGCTTGCAGCGCCTCCTCCGGCGTAACATGCTGCGGTCCCATAAACCATTCAGGCTCATACGCGCCGATTGGCATTAGTGCCACATCGATATCGAACCGCCGGCCGATTTCCTTAAACCCTTGGAAATAACCGCTGTCCCCGGCAAAATAAATCGTCGGCGCCTCGCAAACGATCGGCCTTCCCGTTTTTCCATCTGTTTGAACTGTCGTGGTCCCTTGAGATGGACCCGCCGAATTCGGCATAGACGAGGCATAAGGCTCGATTACCCAACCGCCCCAGTGGGAGCTGTTCGCATCCCAAGGATTGCGGCGGGTCCAATGCTGCGAAGGGACGAATGTGAATTTGACGCCATGGATATGGACGGATTCCCACCAGTGCAGCTCTTTGACATTCGTAAATCCCTTCAGCTTGAGCTTGGAGCTCAGTCCTGCCGGGACGAGCAGCTGCTTGCGACCGCCAAGACGGCGGAGTGATTGAATATTCAAATGGTCATAATGGGAGTGCGAAATTAAGACAACGTCAATCGGAGGCACATCCTCAATCGGAATGCCCGGCGGCGCCAGTCTTTTTTGAAAAGCCATCTGTCCCGACCACACCGGATCGGTAATCAAATTAAGCCCTGCCACTTGCAGGAGAAAAGTCGAATGACCCACCCATGTAATGGAAGGCTGTTTATGGCTGCGGCAATTATGCAGAAAGGAAAGCTCCGGCTCAACGTTAGGCACAGTATACGAGTAATCCTTCTGTTTAACCCGGCTCATTCGTTCCTGACGCCATCTCGAAAATTGTTTGAACGAATTGTGCTGCTCGATCGGCTCGATATTTACAAACTTCTTAGGCCTCAATGCTGCATCCCTCGCTTCGTATGCGTAGTTGTGGATGTTCATCATATCTTTGACGGAATATTTGTTTACAGAAAAAAGCTATACTGTAAAGATATCAACTACGCCAGACAGAAGCAACAAGACGATCAAAAACTGCAATTCTCCAGAGCAATCGCCATTCGCATCGAAGCGCGATTTCATGTACACTATTTGTGTACAGTATTTATATGCATATCGCTTATTGAATGGGAGGTCATCAACGAGCTATGAAGCTAATTTCGATTGAACCAACGCCAAGTCCTAATTCCATGAAACTTAATGTTGACGAGCCGCTTCCGCGCGGCTTGCAGCAATCGTATACGAAAAAGGAAGCTGACAGCGCTCCTGAGCCGCTGCGCAGCCTTCTTGCGATCGAAGGCGTGCGGAGCGTGTTCCGCACAGCCGATTTCATCGCGCTGGACCGCGTAAGCAACGCGGATTGGGCGCGGATTCTCGCTGAAGCCCGTACGCTGCTCTCTGGCGGCGAAGCGGGTGCCGAAGCCGACGCTGCCGTGCCTTCTGCGGAAAGCTACGGCGAAGCGCATGTATTCGTCCAAATGTTCCGCGGCATTCCGATGCAGGTCCGGGTCAAAACCGGCGAGCGCGAAGCCCGCTCCGCCCTGCCGCCGAAATTCGGTGAGGCAGTAGCGGAGGCGGCTGGCGCCTCTATGATTCGCGAACGGCGGCTGGAGGAGCTTGGCATACGCTACGGCGAGTTGGAAGAAATCGCTGCCGATATTGTGAAGGAACTGGACGCAGCTTATACAGATGAGCGGCTACGCGCCCTGATTGAAGCAGCGCAAGCGCTTGGTCCCGGCGAGGAGACTGTTGTCCCGGAAAGACCTGCGCCGCTGTCCGCAGAAGAAATCGCGGAACGGCTGCAATCGCCGGAATGGCAGGTCCGCTATGCCGCTCTCGAGCGCATTGGCAATGCCGAGCCGGAGCTGCTTCCTGTTCTCGCGCAAGCGCTGCGCGATGACAATATGTCCGTGCGCAGGCTCTCCGTCGTCTATCTCGGCGACCTTCGCGATACGCCGGAGGCAATGCCTTACATGATCGAGGCGTTGCGCGACAAATCTGCGGCTGTCCGCCGTACAGCCGGCGACACGTTGTCCGATTGGGGCAACGCTGCGGCAACCGGCCCGATGATCGAAGCGCTCCGTGATACGAATAAGCTTGTCCGCTGGCGTGCTGCCCGTTTCCTATATGAAGTGGGCGACGAAAGTGCGATTGAGGCGCTTCGTACAGCAGCACAGGACACGGAGTTCGAAATTCAGCTTCAAGCGCAAATGGCGCTGGAGCGGATCGAACGCGGCGAAGAAGCCGCCGGTTCGGTATGGCAGCAAATGACCGCAGCCCGCGCACGCGAGCAGCAATAGCAATTAGCTAGCTATAGCTTCAACGCTGCACACTAGCCGCTCTTTCACAAACAAAGCCCGGCACATCCATCGTGCCGGGCTTTTTACTGCCGATTTTTATAAGCTCGACAGTTTCTCTTAACCGCTGCTTTTAAGGTCTACCGAGATGTTCCCGCTCCTGCCTCGCCGCCCCTGTCGACAAGCCACGCCTCGCTTGCTATATAGAGTGCAACCAATCAAAATGCAAAAATACATGTAGAAACGTGCTTTTCGGGCGAATTCTCGCATCAAAATGCAAATATGCAGTTTGATCGGCCTAGAATGCCCTTAAAGAGTGAAATCGAGCGATTTCAACTGCACTTTTGCATTTTGAACGCTTTTTCCCGCCATATGAGGCTAATCAAAATGTACTTTTACATTTTGACCACTCAGTTACTATAACTCACCTCAACACTGACGAGCATCGAGCCGTCATTGCCGTACGGCTCATAGCTGGCGGAATACCCGACGGGGATGCCCGCTTCGAGGAATGCATCCTTCAGATCTTCCGACAATAGATCGCCGGGGATGTAACGGAACTGGAACTTGTCGTTTTTCACCGCAAGCTGCTTCGATACAGCCTGAGACAGCGCTTTACGATCAGCAATCGTCCGGCCGGCTTCAAGCCATCCTAGCCCTAAGTCCTCTTTCAACTGGACGAATGCCTTCGCTTCAGCCGCGTCCCCGCTTCCCAGCTTCTGCAGCTTTTCACTGTAGCTCGCTGTTGCAGCCGGATAGCTTTTGACCCAATCATGATCAGCCTTCATTTCTTTGTCTGTCTTCAAATAGTAGGTGTACCGGATCGGCTGCAGTCGCGAGGAAGCGCTTCCGGCTTGCTCCGTGCCTTGTACGACGGGATCATCCCACGTCAGATCGAGATGGTACCACTCGCCGTCCAACTGCACCATGTTCCAGGCATGATCGCCTGTTTTGACCGAACCTTCCGCTATCAATACGGGAATGCCGGCTTCCTTCAGCATTTTATAACCAAGCAGTGAATAGCCCTGACATACCGCCTTCCCTGTGGCTAAAGCCTCATAAGCGGTATAACGGGTTAAGGATTGATCGTAATCCAATCTGGTAACAATCCAGTCATGGATAACCTTCACCTTCTGGTGGTCATTCATAGAAGGCGTCAGCAATCCGGCCAGCGCTTGCTTGACTGTCTCGTCAACCTGCGCCGTCTGCTCCGGCGTCTCCCTGTATCTTGCCTCAATCTTTATCGTAGAACGGTCTCCCCAGCTGCGAATGGTATACAGATAGGAATCGAGAATATAAGCCGTATAGTCATCCTCGGCAAGAGAACTGCGAATCGTCGTCTGCAGCGTGTCGGAAAGCTGCTTTTTATCCCCTGCATATTGCAGTGTAAAATGCTCCGACCGGCTCTGGAATTGCTTCGCCATCGCAGACCCCAGCTGATCCATCGTCGAGCTTTGACCGGCATCGGCCAGAACCGAGAACAAATCCAGCTTTTTCTCCAAGCTGAACGCAATAATTACGACAAGCGTCAAGACAAGCAGCTTGCCTCCGTGTTTTCGCATGTGCCGCCCCCTTTCACCATTAACGATGGCAAACTGGAAAACATACTCTTCTTAATCTATTCTACCCGATTAATCAAGATGCTAACTAGTCTTCCCGCTCCGCAAGAGAGAATGTCCAGATGGCGGCAGCCGCTGCTGCAAGCTTCCATAATCCTTCACTTTGAAATGCACATTGCATTTGATATTCGCTTTGGCGAACAACTGAAAGGCGCCAACCCGCAGGTTGACGCCTTTGTTTCTCGCTTTTGATCTGACAGCTAGCTGCAGTCCGGTCTAATCCAAACTGTTCAAAAAGGCAGCCAGCTTGGATTCCACCACCTTGGCCTGCCGCTGCTCTAACTGCGCCAGCTGCTCCAGCGTTTCTTGCACCGCTCTGCTCAGTGATTCGGCTTCAAGCGGTTTGACTAGAAACTGCTTCACTCCAAGCCGAATGGCCCGCAGCACTGTGTTCGTATCATTATCTGTGCTGATCATAAGGATGTGTGCGTGAGGATAATAATATAAAATTTTACGCAGAACAGCCATTCCGTCTAAGCCGGGAATGTCCAGTATAATTAAATCCGGCTTTGTCCGTTCGTATTCTCTATATGCTTCTTCTCCGTCGGCAGCTTCGCCAACGATCAGGTGATTGTCATGCTCCAGCAGGTTTCTCAGCATCATCCGGGTTTCAATCGAGTGATCGGCAATTACAATGTTCGCCATAGCTTCAGCCTCCACGCCTTCGTTCATTTTTCCTAGTATACAAAAAGTCAATGAACCATTTCTGGACAAAAGCAGGATTAAAATGCAATTATGAATAAATAAACTATCCCTTCATGGAAGGAGCTTCCTTCAGACAAATGAAAGCCCTATTAATTGATGATGAGAAAGCAGCGTTGATCCAGATGGAACGATTAATCAAGGACGACGGACGGATCGAAGTAACTGGGGCCTATACGACAGTTAGAGAAAGCCTGGAGCATTTGCGCACGTCCAAAACCGACTTCGTCTTCCTCGATATCGGCATGCCTGAAATGAGCGGCTTGACTGCCGCTGAATATATTTTGCAGACAGATCCTGACATCCGCATTATCTTTGTCACGGCCTTCTCCGAACATGCCATTGAGGCCTTCGAGCTTAATGCGCTCGATTATTTGCTAAAGCCGGTCAGCTCGGCCCGCTTCTCCAAAACAGTCAACCGCATGATCGAGCTGTCGAATTATAAAAGGCAGCTGCCAGAGCCGGTTGCCCGGATCGAGAATGAGCCAGCAATCGTCTGCTTTCGCCGGCTGGAGCTTCGCACCGGCAAAACGCCGAGCTCCAAGCTGAAGTGGCGGACCTCTAAAGCACAAGAGCTGTTCGCCTATCTGCTGCATCTGAAGGAGCAATGGATCAGCAAGGAACAATTGCTGGATTGCTTGTGGCCCGACTATGCTCCCGATAAAGGGATGACCCACTTGCATACTTCTATCTATCAAATTCGCAAGCTGCTGCGGGAGTGGAGTGAAGAGGCCGTCATTGATTTCTCGCAAGATTGCTACCGGCTGTCGCTTACAAGCGAAGACGCCTTTACGGATGTCGAGCTGTTCGAGAGGGCTATTGCAGAAACCAGTGCGCCCGTTGGCGATTCTGCCTTTTTGGCAGCCGCACACCCCCATTATGACAGCATATTGCGTCTCTATACCGGCCATTATCTGGAGGAAAATGATTATTGGTGGGCCAAGCCGCGGCAGGAGCAGCTGCGGCGGCAATACATGGAGTTTGTACTCGCAATTGCCAGACAGGAAACAAGCGCAGGCCGCGAGACGCATGCGATAACCCGGCTATTGTCCGCCCAGCAAAGGGATCCCTACTCGGAAGAAATTTGCCGTCATCTGTTAGAGGCTAGCGCCAAACTGAATGATGCGGAAGCGGTACAGCGCCATTACCGGTCATTCGTCAATCTGCTGAACAAGGAGCTTGGCACAGAGCCTGATCAGGAAACGACAGCTCTCTATCAAGCACTCATACAAAATTAGATTTGTCCTAACAAAAAGTCCGGCAGTGCGAGGTCTGATCCCGCTGCCGGACTTTTTATTAGGCGAAAAAACGTTGAATGATGTCGAAATTGCTCAGAATTGGTTCAGCGTTGTTGTATACGATAGATTCGTTTCTGTTTAACAACGACGAGTAGGAGTGGGTTACTTGGCATGAAAAGAATAACAGCTGTACTATTGATCGTGTTCATGCTCACCGGAGCATTTCCGCTGTCCGGCGCTTTAGCGGCACCTGATCCGTCGACAACTGCAGGCGGCGAATTCAATAGCGTACAACTCACCGGCGCGAGAGCTATCACTTACCATGACGGCTATATCTACGCAGCACAAAGAGACAATCCAGGCGGCATTTACCGGGCAGACATCCATACCGGGATTGTGACTAAAGTGCTGGAGTTAAACAGGACGATGTCCGTCGCTCTCAATCAAGCGGGAGATTTATTCTATACAGTCGATGATAACAACGCGGTTATCAAAAAAATCGCTAAAAGCGATCTGGCCAGCCTGCCGCTCTCTTCCTCCGCCGCAGCTGCTGTAAGCACAAATTATTACGCAACCAACTTAAGCTACGTTTATGGAATCAGCTTTGATGCAGCGGACAATTTATATTTTACCGACTATGCCAGTAAAGGCATTTATAAGCTCACGCCAGGACAAGGCCAAGCCACTAAACTTATAGATCAGTTCAGCACGCCTTTATACGGCTTAAGCGTTGATCCTAACGGTATGATTTACATCGTTGGCGAGAATGATCTGCACCTCTACACAGTAAAACCAGACGGCAGTCAGATCACGAGGAAGAGCAGCTCGCCGATTTCTTCGCTGAACTCAATTGCTTTTTTACCGAATGGCAAAGCCTACTTTTCTCGCGGCAACAACATCGTGGCGGCCCCAGAATACAATGAGGGCTTAGCCCCAGACACCAAAAAGCCTGTTATGTCACTAAACGGCTCTATGGAACGATTGGTAAAGTACGGAGCCGAAACTGCAGATCCCGGCGCAGCCGTCACCGATAATGCGGATACGGAATTTATGACCGACGTCACGCCTATCAAAGACGGCAGCTCTGTAACCGGCATTAACACGACAGTACCAAGCACCTTTTACAGCCTTCACAATGCGGAAAATGCGGTCGGGAGCATCGCAGCATAATAGCGGCATAACTCAGTGGCTCACAGGGAGAACGGGAGATGCTTCTTCCCGTCCAATCGCGCAGCCGCTTTTAATGCCTATGTGTCTTGGGAATCCCGAAGCTGACTGTCGTCCCCTTCATCGGCTGGCTGTCCACATGCAATTCCTCGCCATACAGCATACGCAGCCGGCGATTAATATTTTTAAGCCCAACCCTTCCCCCATCCGATAGAGCACGGGACAGCCGTTCCGCGTCTACCCCTACCCCGTCGTCGGCAACCTCAATGTTAATGATGCTTTCCGTCTGGCGAACCTTTATTGTAACTGTACCGCCACGTTCTTTTTTCATAACGCCATGATTAATCGCATTCTCCACTAGCGGCTGAATGCATAACGGAGGTATCCGTGTATGCATATCTCCCTCCAGATCCAGCTCTACCTTCAGCCTCTCATCGAATCTCGCCTTTTCAAGCGTCAAGTAAGATTGGACCAGCTCCAGCTCCTTATCCAAGGAAATCAGACGGTCGCGATTGCGGAAGTCGAAGCTGCTGCGCAAATACTGGCTTAGCTCGATCAGCAAATCCATTGCTTTATAAGGCTCCGTCGGACAAAAGGCAATAATCGTGTTCAATGCATTGTATAAAAAATGAGGCTTGATCTGTGCCTGCAAGAATGCGAGCTCGGACTGCACCGCTATCCGAACCGATTGGCGCAGCTCCAGCAGCGTCCGGACTCTCGCTTTCAGCTCTCCAGCGTCTACCGGCTTGCTTAAATAATCGTTGATTCCCGCTTCAAAGCCTGTGCGGATATCATCCGGCCGGCTTCTTGCAGTCAGCAGCAGGACGGGAAGCTCTGACAGCATAAACCGCTCGCGAATAGCGCGGGACAGCTCCAGCCCCGACATGCCCGGCATCATCCAATCGGTAATGACCAGATCATAAGTCTGAGCGCCCGCCAGAGACGCCAGCGCCTCCTCCGCACCGCTTACCGCCGTCACCTCATATTGCTCCAATGTGAGCAAGTTAATGAGCACCTGCAAATTGACCGGATCATCATCGACGACCAGCACCCGGAACCCTTCATGGCTCCGGCTTCGAATAGAGTGATCCGATTCGTCATTATTATGGGTAAGTCCAGCTTGCTGCGGTATGGCCCCTAGAGCAGTCTCAGCCGCCTGCTGCAACATTTCGGCATGCGCCGGAGCAGGCAGCGCTGACAGCTTCGCAACCGGCAAGGTGAAAGTAAAGCTGGAGCCATGACCAAGCACTGACTCTACCTTGATCCGCCCTCCGTTCAACTCGATCAGCTTCTTCGTAATGCTGAGTCCAAGTCCCGTTCCCGCATATTCGCGATGAGCAGCGGAGCCCCCTTGATCAAACGCGTTAAATATCGACTCCAGACGATCAGCCGCAATGCCGATCCCGGTATCCTCAACCGTTATCGTAATGAAGCCGCCCGCTTCCCGGGCTGAAAGCGTAATTTGCCCCTTGTTTGTGAACTTTGCAGCATTACCCAGCAGGTTGTACAAAATTTGTCTCAGCCGGTCCTCATCCGTATCTAGAAGAGACAACGGCTCCGGCCAATGCTGAACGATCACGATCTCCTTTTTTTTCAGCAAATAAGGAATGACCTCCAGTACGGATTGAGCAACGGAAGGCAAATGTACTGCACGTCTCTGCAGCTCAATCTCGCCGTTCTTCAGCTTGGAGAAGTCCAGAATGTCATTGATCAACAGGGACAGCTGTTTGCCCGTCGTAACGATCATGGCCAAATTGTCCTTATGCTTCTGGCTTCCGACAGCTCCGGCAGCCCCCTCCAGCATCGATTGGGCGATATTGATCATGCCATGCAGCGGTGTCCGCAATTCATGCGACGTATTGGCCATAAATTCATCCTTTAACCCGTCCAGAGTCATCAGCCTGCTTGACAGCTCTTCAACTGCACGGATAGAGCCTGTAAAGCGCTGGGCAAGCAACAGGGCTTGCGCGACAACGAATACGAGCATTTCGTACGGAATAAGCACTTGATCGTTATAAATGCCAAGCACCTGCAGCACGCTGACGACAATAACGGCCACCACGCTTTGCATGCTCATAAGCATGAATAGGGCGTCCGCTTTGCTGCCCCGCATTCCTCTGATCATTACATACATCAAAAACAGCAGCATTAAAAAGCCGGCGCCAATCAGCTCTAGCTCCCATACGGACAAAATCATCGTAGGAAGGAATATGCCGCACGTCATCAGCAGAGCAGCCAGCGAATGGAAGAACAGCATCGCCTTCTTATGTACAGCTCTAGGATTAAGCGCAGCGGCAGCCAGAAGCAGAAAATAGTAGCTGAGTGTTGAAGAGATAAACTGCAGCTTCATCAATAGCACATAGGAAAAAGAAGGAATGAGCAACGCAAGCAGTTTCTCTCCATGCGTTAGAATGTAGAGCAGAACGACAAGGCAGTAAAGCCCCAAATACAGCATGCCCCGCTCCTGCCGCCTGAGCTTGTACAGAATTAGAAAATAAGCAGCCGGTATTAAAAAACCGGTAATCATAATGGCTTCCTTAAACACGGCATGATCTCTTATGTTTAGTATGGAAGCCTGATCCCCGAAGGTAATGGGATAAATCATCCCTCCACTGGAATACATCGTATTCGACACCTGGACCAAAATATCGGCCGTCCCCCCTGTTAGCGGGAAAAACCGGGTGTAGGGCACGTTCCCCTGCTTGCTCTCTCTCTCAATTACAGAAGGTGATCCGCTGGCTCCGATTTCTTGGCCGTTTACGAATATGCGGTTGGCCATCCGAATGTTCGAAGTCCGAAGGCCGTATATGCCGGCCTGATCCTCGCTTAATTTGATTTTGAGACGATAAGTCGCGTATCCGGTTGCCCGGTCAACCCCCTCGACTTCCTGCAAATAGCCGTTCCATTTGTCCGGCACCTGGATCATGGTCTGCGCAGCAGACCCGGCTTCCACATTGTCTGGCGTAAGCAGCTGGTTCCAATAGAAGGCCCACTCGCCTTTCAGCTCGACACTGCCTTCCTGCTCGAAGCTCCAATGGCTTAAATCCAGCAAGCCTTCCTTCGCTTCAACCTTCGAATTGGCGCCGGTCATCGCAAATTGAACCAGCAAATAGCCTGGCAAGCTAACCGCGAGCAGCATAACCGCTATTTTAATCATCCAGCTTTTGTTCATCTTCACTAGCTCCCGCAATGCAAAATATCATCCTATCTTGTCATATTGTATCCCAGCCCTATTGGCTGTGGTAGATTTTTCTTTTCGCTATTGTAAAATGAACCGCATGTCATTATAATTTAAAATGACACACGGTTCATTTTACAGAAAAAGGAGGAGATCATCGTGTCGCCCCGTATTTCCAAACAGCAAAAAGAGCAGCGAAGACAAGAAATTTTACAAGCTGCCAAACGGGTTTTTGTTCAAAAAGGCTATGAGCCTGCTACCTTGAAGGATATCGTGGAAGAAACCGGCATGAGCCGGGGATGGATTTATTTATATTTTCAGACCAAGGAAGAAATATTCGAAGCGCTGCTTCAGCAGTCGGACTCGGATTATGAACGGTATTTGGAAGAGCTTATGGCCCGCCATGCTTCCATATGGGATGTCTTATTGGAGGTCTACTCGCCGCAGCAGATGGAGCCGCTTATTTCCGTTACAGACAGCTTCCTTCCCCCTTTCTACGAATATTTTCTGACGGGATGGCGTGATGCTGCACGAAGAGAAATTTTGACTACTCGGTTTGAGAACGGTATTGAAAGGCTGGCAAAATTGCTGCAGCTGGGCATTGACCGCGGCGAGTTTACCCCTGTTTTGCCTGTGAATGCCATCGTTCGGTTAATCGCTTCCTTTCAGGAAGGCATTATGATGCATGCAATTGCAGTTGGTACGGAAATCGCCGATACGAAGCTTCAACTAAGTGAGATGCTCAAGTATTTAAAACAGCTGCTGCAAGTCCGCTAATGAAATGATACATAGAGGAGGAAATCCGAATATGATTGCGCTATTTCGCAACCCTACCTTTTCGAAGCTGTTTGCAGCAAATTTCCTGTCCCAGTTAGGTACCGTCGTTGGAAACATGGCTTTCGCTTATTACTTAGTGGACCGGTTCAGTACACGCCCCTCCTTAGCGACGATGGCAGAGCTGATGTATTCTTTGCCTACTCTGGCTGTGTTCTGGATTGTGGGCGTGATCGCGGATTTGATCAACCGGAAATGGATTGCTGTCAATAGTGATTGGATTCGCGCAGGGCTGACACTGCTGCTCCTCTTGTTTGTACACTATGATGTCATCTTCATGTGCTTCCTCATCCTGTTCCTGCGCAGCGCAGTGTCGAAATTTTTCGGCCCTGCCGAGATGGGGCTTCTGCAAGGCAGTATCAGAACGGAGCAATACGTTCAGGCGTCAGGGCTCAACCAGATGATTACAGGCGTGTTCCTGCTGTTTGGCATGAGCCTCGGGGGAATGGCTTACTATTATTTAGGAATCGAAGGCGCAATTATCGTCGACTGCTTAAGCTTTATTCTTTCTGGCATTCTATTGTCTCTCTGCCAGTTTCCGGAGACAGCGCTAATGCCAAACGGAAAGAAACGGCTCCGTGATTTGCGGTTCGCGATGGTGATCAAAGATTTTCGGCAAGGGCTGGATTATATCATCAAGTTCAAGCTGCTCCTCATGCTCGTCTCCGGCTTTCTTTTCTTCGGCATCATCAACGGCGTTTTTTCCGTACTCCCCATCTTTACAATGAAATATAAGCTTAGCCCGGACAACTACATCGTTCATTCCTCGCTCATTACGATTTTTCTGGGCATCGGTTTTTTAATCGGCAGCATCATCGGGCCTTTATTTATCAAGCGGTTCTCACGGGCCAACGTTCTGATCGCCGGACTGTTTATGTCCAGTATCATCATTATCACGCTTGGTTCTACGAACGGGATCTGGTTCTACCTGCCGATCGTGCTGCTCGCTGGCATAACGATTGCTCCAGTCAATATAGCGCTCGGAAGCTGGATGCCCGAGCTCGTTACGCCGCAGAACATCGGGAAAGTCAATGCGCTGATCGAGCCGGTCATGATGCTCGGCCATTCCCTGGCGCTTGGTTTTGTCGCACTCGCCTTCCCTGCTTTCATCACGATCACCTGGCTCCATTATATTCTCGGCCTGTGCACGATCGTCGTCAGCACTACCTATTTGATTGGTTTACCTCCATTGCTGCGGGTAAGAGTGACGGCAGCCGATGAAACGGCAAACAGGCCTTCATCGTAATGAATGACGGCCTGTGCAAATTAAAAATGGAGGGCGCTCTTGTAAGCCCCTCCATTTTTCGAACAAAATAATTAGTCCTTTTTCTGAGTCAGCTCAATGATCTTTAATAGAAGCGTGAGCAATGCAACAATTTCCAGAAAGCTCATGCTATCTCCTCCGATCCTGATAAGATGACTCTTCATCCGGACCCGCCTCTCCCATGAGGAGTATTCTGTTCGGTATAGTTTATTCAGGCTCATTAGCGTTTAGAATACAAGCCTGCCTGATTTACCTACGAGGATGCAAATCGCTGTACCGGAATCACTCTCAATTGAAAGCGCTGCAAAGTTTGTAATCCAATTGTAACATTCCACTCAGCTTGGCTTCATCTTGCGCTTCTATAATAGACACATGACCCCCCTTTATTATATATTCTCTCTTGCGCCTGCGGCTTCGTGCTGCAGGCACCTTTGTTTGTATAGGGTCATTTGTCATTTCATAGAGCGCTCAATGAAAGGCAGCACATGCTCCCAAAACTTCGGATCCTGCTCTGAAGCGCTGTGTCCATCAGATTGAACGAACAGCGTATCAATTGTGCCCGGAGCGAGCGTATCCTTCAGCTTCTGCAAATCCTGGGCGGGAATAAAGCTGTCGCCTAACGAGTGAACCATATAGACTGGCGTTTTATGTAAAGCCGCCGCTTCAGATGCCCCGGCATATTGCCGCAATATATCGGGGACATTAGCCTCCCGCACGACGGCACGGGGAATTTTGGCGCGAAGCAGCCATATCGCAGGAATGAAATAACCCAGCGGGAAGAACGGCAGTCCCTTAGCCTTGAGCTGCGACCGGACCATTGTATCGAAATGAACCGGCATGGAATCCGTTACGACAGCTCGAACCTTCATCCCTTGCGCAAGCGATAACACGGCACCAAATCCGCCCAATGAATGGCCTAGCACCACGATCCGGTCCCTATCGATCCCAGGAAGCGTGCTTACAGCTTGTACAGCTGCAAGCACATCATCGCGGAACATAAGAGCCGACGGCGCTTTAATGTCTTCGCTGTCGCCATGGCTTCGCGCATCGTATAAGAAAACACCATAGCCCGCTTCATACAGGGGCTTCGCATACCGCAGCACCCTCGAACGGTTCGAGCCCCAGCCGTGAGCAACGATGACTACCGGCAGCGGACGATCCGCATCGGCAGAAGGCAGACGAATCAGCCAGCCGGCCAGCTTCGAACCCGCGCTTTCAAAAGCAACATCGTCCACGATCAGCCGGGAATCCACAATTCCCGTCACCTCTTTGCGCTTCGGGCTCTGACTCCGAGCCCCGACCCGCCATATCCCTGCCGCTGCTGCGCCCGCCAGCGCTATTGCTACTCCAGCGCCGATAATTGCCGCTCCCGCCATCGCTCGCGCCCTTCTTTCTTACAGGTCCCGAACGGCATCGACAAACTGCCGCGCCCGCTCCGTCACCTGATCAAATTTCCCTTCGCGAATCCATTCCAGGTTCACTAACTTACTGCCTAAGCCTACAGCGTTGGCGCCTGCCTTGAAATATTCAGCGAGATTGCTGAGGTCTGCTCCGCCCGTCGCCATCATCGGAATCTGATCAAGCGGCCCGCGAATTTCGCTTAAGTATTTTGTGCCCAGTGTCCCCATTGGGAAAATCTTTACCGCATCTGCGCCTGCCTTCCAAGCCTTCACAATTTCCGTTGGCGTCATTACGCCCGGCCATACCGACAGACCGCGCTCACGGCCGTAAGCCACAACTGCTTCATCTAAATTCGGCGTAATCAAATATTGTGCACCGGCGTCTACGGCGATCTTCGCCATCTCCAAGTCAAGCACGGTTCCCGCGCCGATGAATGCTTTGCCGTCGAATAGAGTACGCCAGCGCTCAATCATGACGCTTGCTCCCGGCGTATTCATCGTAATCTCCATTAAACGGATACCGCCGTCAATTAGCGCTTGTCCGGCTGCATCTGCATGCCGGTCCTCAATGCCGCGAAGAATCGCGACGATTTTATGCTCCAGCAGTTGCTCCAGCATACTTCCCGTTGTCATTACGCTCCCCCGCTTCCTTCACTCTTTAATCCCAATATTCTCGCAAAATACGTAAAAATAAATTTGGAAAAGCGAGTGTCTCCATATCCTCCGGCCCAATCCAGCGGTATGGCTGCTGTACGGCCTCTGAAGAAGCTTCGCCGACTGCCTCATAAGCTGCTGCCGATTCTGCCGCCAGACTGTAATCTTCTGCACCGAGATCAGCGAGATAAAAACGCATCGTCCAATGTATATGGCTAAATACATGCTCTGCATCCATAAACCATTTGCGGGGACGGATCAGCAGTCCAGTTTCCGCTTCTACTGCTTTCGTCAGCAGCTCGCCGGCAGCTGCCTGCTCACTTGCAGCAGCTCCGTCAATAGCGAGCAGATAGGTTTGCTCTTTGGACAGCAGCAAATGCGGCAGCTCCCACATTTGCGCCAGCAGTCCGGTTTCCGGCCGTTGACGAACCAGCACCTTGCCCGTGTTCGCTCCCGATCCGGAGATAATCGCCGCAACACGATGCTCAGGACGCGGCGGCTTGGCCTTCGTCTTGATAGGGAGCTCATGCTCTTTGCCCGCAATACGTCCGGCACAGTGTTCCATCACCGGACACAGCAAGCAGCTAGGCGACTTTGGCGTACATACGAGCGCCCCCAGCTCCATCAGCCCTTGATTGAAATCGCCAGCTGCCCCTTCCGGAATAAGCGAAACGGCCAGTTTCTCGATGCCAATACGCGTCTTGGGCTTGGCGATGTCTTCCTCCAGGCAGAAATAACGGGACAACACCCGCATGACATTGCCGTCCACAGCCGGCTCAGGACGGTTAAAGGCGATGCTCATTATCGCTCCGCTCGTGTAGGGACCGACACCCTTAAGTCCGGCAACTGACGTTTTATCATCCGGCACCTCGCCGCCGTACAGCTCCATCACCATTCGAGCGCCTGCTTGCAGGTTTCGGGCACGAGAATAATAGCCGAGCCCTTCCCAGCATTTCAGCACTTCGGGTTCGGGCGCTTCAGCCAGCGCGCGGATCGTCGGGAAACGGTCCATAAATCGCTCATAATACGGAATAACCGTGTCTACCCGGGTTTGCTGGAGCATAATTTCCGATACCCAAATGCGGTAAGGATCACGGTTCGCCCGCCATGGGAGCGTTCGCTTGTTCGCCCGGTACCAGGACAACAGCTCCCTGCTGAAATGCTGCTCTGCTACGCTACTCATCGTCCTTCACTTCCTTTTGCAGTTAAATCCTTAATCTGAGCTTTCTTGTGATTTTGCATAATCCGGCGGTATTGCATCGGAGTAATTCCGGTCCGCCGCTTGAACAGCCTCGACAAATAATGATTGAGCATTCCCGCTCGAATAGCTACATCGGCGATGGGCATCGTCGTATCGGCCAGCAGCTGCTTGGCTAAACTCAGCCTCTGCTCCGTTACATATTGAATAGGCGAGCAGCCCATCAGACTTCGGAATGCCGTAATGAAATAATTGGGATGCAAGTAGGCTACCTTCGCTAATTCCTCAATCTGAATGTTGCGGTGCAAATTCTCGTCGATATAGCCGAGAACCTCCTGCCACTTTTTCGTATCAGGGGCGATCTTAATGGAATCGAATACATTTATGCTCTCATCTAAAAAGCAGGCGACCAGTTCCAGCAGCGCAGCATGCATAACCAGCTGCTTGGACAAGGTCAAAGAGGCTTGCGACACAACCATTTTCCGAAACAAGTCAATAACATGCTGTTCATCCGGGACATCAATACTAAGCGGCAGCTGCATCCGGTAAGCGGGAAGCTGATCCTGGTTCGTTAAGCGGAAATGGCACCAGGACGCGTTCAAAGCTCCTTTTCCCGTATTGACGATCGATTGCTCGACTTCCGGCCACAGCAAATAAAGCTTTCCCGGATGCAGCGTATGGGTCTGACCGTCAATGACCAAGCGGGCACTGCCTTTCTCGATATAACATAGGCGAAAAAAATTATGCTGGGACCGTTTGTCCGACCATCTCGCCGCAAATGCGGATTGCCCGGCCATGATGACCTCAGCATGGTATTGCGTAAATTGATGCTGCAAAATTCGTACATTTGTAGGTTTCATTGTTGCTCCTGTATAATCTTATTAAACCATATTCTATTATATAGACTCGTCGTTAAAAATCATATGGAAAAGGTGAGCATACGGTGAATTTCAATAAAATATTCAAATATGTATCAATTATGGCTGTCATTTCCTTAGCGGCCGTTTTAGCAGGTTGCGGAGGCCCAAGCGGCAGCAGCACAGCTCCCAAGACTCATATGGATGCCACCGGCGATACCGCAGCCGTATACAAAGCCAATTGCGTCAGCTGTCACGGCTCCGACCTGCAAGGAAGAATTGGCGAAGCGACTAATTTGCAGAAGGTCGGCGCAAGAATGAATGAAACCGATATTCGCAAGCAAATTGAAGAGGGCTCGCCGAATAACGGCACGATGAAGGGGTATAAGGATCGGCTGACGGATGAACAAATCGCCGGATTGGCGGCATGGCTGGCAGCGAAAAAATAAATGAAAAAGCCGATAAGGACGCGCTCACAACCGCAAAGCGCTGACGTTATCGGCTTTTTATTTTATTCCATGGCCCGCTCCGCGATGGCAACAGCCGAAGCAATCGAGCGATCATGTGTGATGGTAACATGGAGACGCATCTGCCCCGGGTCAAGCGCCAGTCTGGACCATGCGGCCGCTGAGAGCTCACATACCGGCTTGCCAAGCTCATCCCGCAAAATATCGATATCTGTAAAGCCGACCCTTTCGCCGATTCCGCAGCCGAGCGCCTTAACGACAGCTTCTTTGGCAGCAAAGCGGCCCGAGACAAACTGAATCAGCCGATTGCCTGTATAAGAAGCAGATAATACTCTCTCTCGTTCCGTCAAAATCCGCTCCATGAACCGGCCGCCGATTTTCTTCTCCAGCAATGCAGCAATCCGTCCCATATCGGTCACATCATGCCCGATTCCGACGATCATTTTCCCACTCCGTTCTTATATGAAGCCGACATTAACAGATTAAAGCCTTGAAGTCAAAAACATGGACTGCTAATCCCCAACTACCACGGGATAACTTGTCCCTCCGGATCGATGAGTGCAAGCTCTTCGCCATTCCATTCGTCGCCAAGGCGGCGCTGAGCCAGCTTCAATATAGCGGCAGCCGATTGCTCCGGTGTATATTTTCCAGAGTTGTCGAGCTCGCCCTGCATATAGCTTTGTACATGACCCGGATGCAGAAGAAGCACTCTGCCCCCTTTGTCCTTCAAGCCTCTATGTACAAGCATGGATTGCATGTTAAGCGCGGACTTGGACATCGCATAGCCGAACCAGCCCGTCCGCCAGCAATTGGCGACACTCCCTGCTTCGGAGGAAATGTTGACGATCAGCTTGCCCTCGCTCCGTAAAATTTGGGGCAGAAAACCATTCGTCACCCGAAGCGCGCCAAGTGAATTAACATTGAAAGCTTGAAGCATTTCATCAAAGTTCAGCTCATCGCCGATCGACGTCTGAATATCTCCCAGAATAGCTGCATTATTAATGACCATATCCAGCTTATTTGTCCATTCGCTTACTTGCCGGACAGCGGCGGCTACCGATTGGTCATCCCCTACATTAAGCTCTACGATCCGTAATTGATCCGGGTATCGGGATTGAAGCTCCTCAAGTCCCTTCCATTGCGTCAAGTATTTCCCCGCTATAACTTGCCAGCCCTTGTCCAGAAGCTGTGCAGCGAGCGCGAGACCCACTCCCCGGTCCGCTCCAGTTATCAATGCCGTATGCTGCTCAGTCATTTGCTGCTCCTCCTTGATTCACCTTATACTTTATGATTAATAATATGTTTGATTTCAGGCGTTCGGCCTTCGGAAACTTCTTGTCCCGCTTTCAACTGCTTGACCTCTCTCCTTAACATCTTCAACTCATCCGTCAGCATATCCAGCTTTTCTGAGGTGCGGGAATCATCGATAGCCGAACGAATAACAAGTCTAAGCACGGCAAAACCGATAACCCACATCGCAAATGCCATTATCGCATAAATCGCCATTGCCGTCTCTCCTTCCGGTATTTGGCTTCATTCCTTTCCCCTTGTTTTCGACAAAAAGCGCCTCTTTTCCTCCGCACATAAAAAAAAGAAGCTATCGCCGAAAGGTCATTGGATGACCTTCCAGGACAGCTCCTTCCCTTAAATACCTGGAATCGGAGAACGTTTATGCTCCGTCTTCAAGTATTGCTTCTCCAGCTTTTCCTTCGCTTCCGCACCGATGTCCTTGCCTTCGAGGTAAGCGCTGTTCTCGTCATACAGAATGCCGAGCTCAGCTTCATCGGTTTGCCCGTCCCAAAGCCCGGCTGTCGGCGCTTTGTCGAGTACGCTTTGCGGAACACCCAGCTCGGCTGCCAGTTGGCGAACCTGTCGTTTGTTAAGTGTGCTGAGCGGTGTAATATCGACTGCGCCGTCACCCCACTTCGTATAGAAGCCGGTAATGGCCTCCGAAGCGTGGTCGGTTCCGACAACGAGCAGGTTAAGATCAAACGCAAGCGCGTATTGAACGACCATACGGGTTCTTGCCTTTACGTTGCCCTTGCCGCCGCGGCTCAAATGACGAGGCATGCCTAATTTCTTGAAGCCATGCTCGACTTCGATTGCAATCTCATCAACAGCTTCGCCGATATTCGTCTCCACGCGGTGCTTCAGATTGAATGCCTCAGCAACCGCGTAGCTGTCATGAATATCAGTCTGCTCGCTATAAGGCTGGAACACGCCCAGCGTCATATATTCACGGCCCGATTCCTCCGACAATTCATCGGTCGCAATCTTGCAGAGTCCCGCAGCAACCGCGCTGTCGATGCCTCCGCTAATCGCGATCAGCAAGCCGGCAGTTCCCGACTGCTTGACGTATTGCTTCAGAAAATCGACCCGGCGGCGAATTTCCGCCTGCGGATCAATCTCGGGCTTTACGCCCAGCCGTTCTATAATTTCTTGTTGTAAGCTCATAGGGTCCTCCTATTATTACTTGCAGAATCGGTCGAATGCGTCAGTCAGATCAGCAGCGATATCATCTGCGGAACGGTTCTCGATTTGGTGGCGCTCAATAAAGTGAACAAGCTCTCCGTCTTTCATCAATGCGATGGAAGGGGAGGACGGCGGATACGGTGCGAAATATTCGCGCGCTTTAGCCGTAGCTTCTTTATCTTGACCAGCAAATACGGTATACAATTGATCAGGCGTCACAGCATGCTGCAGCGCTTCAGCAACGCCAGGACGGCATTGGCCTGCTGCGCATCCGCAGACAGAGTTCACAACGATAAGCGTTGTGCCTTTAGCGTTAGGAATCGCTTCCTCTACTTCCTCCGGCGTACGCAGTTCTTGAATGCCGATACGAGTCAAATCATCACGCATCGGTTGTACCATATCTAACATATATCTCTCAAAAGACATCGACATATGAACACACTCCTTTAATTACATAAATTTAGTTACTATTATACCCCCCCTTGTGACAAGTGTAAACGGCTGACGCCATTTCCGAAAATAAAGCAACCGGAGCAGCTCGGCCCCGGTTGTTTGTTACGATTCTTGTTCCTCAGCGCCAGCAATCGAATCTCCGGTACGACCCTGTTAGGTCGAAGGGCGATTAGGCCCGTCCAGCTTTTTATCAAAACCGGCCGATTCCGGCGCGACGTTCTCTCTGCCTTTATTCCGGGCAGCTTTTTTATTTTCCTTATCTTTAGCCATCGTTGACATCCCTCCTGGATCATGTAAAGTTTCGCCAACGATAGTATGTACATTCCTTCTTGCCAATATGTCGCTCTAAGCGCTCCGGTTAAAAGAGACGATAAAGGTCGTGCCTTCGCCTTCCTTCGATTCCACCTCGATTTTGCCGTTATGGCGTTCAGCTATGCTGAGACAAAGCGGCAGACCCAGTCCGGTTCCCCGGGTTTTCGTCGTATAGAACGGCTCAAACAGATGCTGCATCTGCTCCTGCGGAATGCCGACCCCATGGTCTTGGATACGGAGCTCGATCCGCTCCTCTTCCTGTACATAATCAGTCTTCATCCTCAGCACGCCTTTATCACCCATCGCTTCCATTCCGTTTCGCGCCAAATTGAGCAGCAATTGCTTGATCTCTTTGTTGTTCAGCATCAACGGCGGTATGTATTCGCAAAGCTCCAACTCAATCGACTGTCCCCGCATATTCGCATCGGCATCCAGAAGCGGCGCCATCTCGCTGATGATTTCGTGAAGCGAGCTCATCTCCATGGCCAATGCGCGATTTTGTGCCAAGGATAGAAAGTCGCTAATAATGGCGTTAGCCCGGTCGAGCTCCTCCATAATGATGCGAAAATAATGCTGCTGCTCGCCCGGCATACGCTCCTTCATCAGCTGTACAAAGCCGCGTATGACGGCCATAGGGTTGCGGATCTCATGGGTAATGCTGGCTGCCATCTGCCCTACGAGACTAAGCCGTTCCATCCTGCCCACTTCATTGCGCAGCAAGTTCAGTTCCGTCACATCTTGTGCAATTAGCGCAGCGCCTGTTATTGCACCGCTTGTCAGATTGCGGATGCTAAAAGCAGTCTTTACGAGCATCCGGCCATCCTCCATAAGCGGTTCAAGGCTCGTTTTCGTCCCCTTCAATGCCTCTTGCAGCAATTGAATGTCATTGGCCTGATGGTCGGCATGCAGGAAAGCAGAATAATATTTGCCGACGATTTCTTTGCGATCGGAAATGTTGGCTCTCTTGTGAAACAGGCGATAGCCCGTCTCGTTGATATGTGTAATCCGGCCGTGGTGATTAACAATAATAGCACCGAAAGTCGTCTCATCAATGAATTGCTGCAGCTTCTCAACCTCTCTCCGGTGGTTGACTGACACCCTGTGCACTTCGTATTGCAGCTGCTGGTTCTCCTTCAAGCTCTCAATCACGAATATAGAAATCCATATCGAAGCAAGTGAACCGATGATCGACAATGCGATGGAGAGCACGACTTGGTTGGACCAGGCGATATGATGCTCAAAGCTGTGATAAGCGATGGTGATGATGAAATAGAGCAAAATAATCGTCATCAAAAACATGACGATACGCTGCTTTTTATGACGCGGAGACCGCTGAAACGGTTTATAAAGAAACAGCATAATGGGAATATATGCCGCCATGAAAGCTATAAAGAAGATCACTTCCGTTGTTGATCCCAAAGTGGGGATCCGGAATATGGTGTAGACGGCAGACAGTCCGAGCACAGCATAAGGCCCGCCATACAGACTGCCGATGAGGTACGGTATCATTCTGAAGTTCATTTCATACTCATTGAACTTGAAGCTGACCAGCATGCACAATATGACCGATACGCCGCTGAACAGGCTCAAAAAGGCGGGGACTCCGTTCCAGCCCTTTCCACGGTTGCTCCAGAGCTGAAACGCAAATACAGGCAATAATGAAATAAGAAATTGGACCAGCATCTCTTTCAACACGGACGATCAGTCTCCTCTAATCGCATTCCGGATAGATTGCCGCAGCTTCGACGTTTGGCAGGTATTATAACATTGATTATTGTTCTGTAGTCCGATTAAAACATAAACGACATCTTTTTACAATTAGCGTTTCAACCATTCTATAATAGAGTCAATCACAAGCTCGGCATCGATGTCATTATGGAGCTCATGAAAGCCTCCGTCCCAGCTAATAAAGCGACAGCGGTCTCCCAGCTTTTCCGCCGCCGCGGCGCTAGCCGCATAAGAGGTTACTTGATCCGCACTTCCATGCAGCAGCAGCAGCGGTATATTCAGCTCTTGTATGTGAGCTAGCGCCCACTCTCCGGCAGCCTGAATTTCAAGAAATGTCTTTACTGTAATTCGTGTATGATTCAAAGGGTCACCTTCAATCGGCGAGACATGCGGATATCCCGGCCGGTAGAGCTGCTCAGGCTTTAGTCCGGTTGATTGCGGAAGCCCCGGGGCGACACGGGCGATAATACGGCCTGCCCAAAGCTGTACTGCAGGCGGAGAGAAAGCAAGACGCAGCCATGGACTTGTAGCGATGACGCCCTGTATGTCCGGCTTCAAACGGAGAGCTGCGTTCAAGATGACATTTCCGCCCATGCTGTGCCCGTACAAATAGCGGGGCAAGCCGGGATAACGCTCCGAAGCTGCATCCAGCAGCTTGCCGACATAACTGACTGTGGTCTCTATGGACGGCATATACCCTCTGCTCCCGGCCGTACGTCCATGCCCTTGCTGATCCATAGCGAGCACTGCAAAGCCTTCCGCCGTTAATCTGGCGGCAACATGCGCATACCTGTCACCATGCTCTCCCATGCCGTGGAGCAAGCAGACAACACCTCGTTCTGCGGGCGGCTGCTCTTTTTCCGGCTTCCACTCCCGCACGAACAGCTTTACGCCTTCTAATCCGGCGAGTTCCCATTCTAGACGCTTCATTCTTTTCACACCCTTCGGTTGTTCTTCGACCGTTCATTTGATACTCTCTTTTTATTATAAACTGCTTTTGCAAACGCTACCACAGAAAGGTTATTTACAAAACTTTATTCAAACAATGTTACAATAGACAGCAGTGAAGAAAGAAAGGCTGATTGAACAATGTATGATGTAATCATAATTGGCGGAGGTCCCTCTGGACTAATGGCCGCCGTAGCTGCAAGCGCTGAAGGAGCGCGCACTCTGCTCATCGATAAAGGAGACAAGCTCGGCCGCAAGCTCGGGATTTCGGGCGGCGGACGCTGCAACGTTACGAACATCAAGGATATGGACGAGTTAATTCGCCATATTCCTGGCAACGGCAAATTTTTGTTCAGCGCGCTGAATCAATTCGGCAACCGCGATATCATCGCCTTTTTCGAAGGAATGGGTATCGCTTTGAAAGAAGAAGACAACGGCCGTATGTTCCCGGTATCCGATAAAGCGAAGACCGTTGTCGACGCCCTTGTTCGCAAGGTTCGGGATCAAGGTGTCGAGATCCGAATCAATATGCCGGTCAAAGAAGTACTCTATGAAGACGGGACGGTCCAAGGAATACGGCTCGCATCCGGCGACAAAATTGCGGCAAAGTCTGTTATTGTCGCAACAGGCGGCAAATCCGTTCCTCATACCGGTTCTACAGGCGACGGATATCCGTGGGCGAAGAAAGCCGGGCATACGATAACAGATCTGTTCCCGACTGAAGTACCGCTAACCTCCAAAGAGCACTGGATTCATAACCGTGTCCTGCAGGGGCTGTCGCTCCGTGACGTGACGCTTTCGGTATGGAATGCAAAGGGCAAAAAGCTCATTTCGCATGACGGCGATATGATTTTTACCCACTTTGGACTCTCCGGCCCCGCAGCGCTGCGCTGCAGCCAGTTCGTCGTAAAGGAATTGAAGAAAAATGCAGGCAGCGATGACAAAGCAAAGTCGACGGTACTCGTTACGATCGATCTGATGCCTGGACGCTCGGAGTCTGAAGTATATGAGGAGACGCTTAGCCTTGCTCGTCAGGAGCCGAAAAAAGCGGTCAAAAATGTGCTGCGCACATACGTTCAAGAACGGCTTCTGGAGCTGCTCTTGCAGCAATGCGGCATCAACGGCGACATTACGTTTGACAACATTCCGAAAGGGCCATGGCTGGAGCTGGCGAAGCGGATAAAAAACTTCCCCGTTGCCGTCAACGGCACGTTGTCTATCGAGGAAGCGTTCGTCACCGGCGGCGGCGTGCACTTGAAAGAGATTCATCCGCAAACGATGCAGTCCAAGCTGGCGGAAGGCCTCTACTTCTGCGGCGAGGTGCTCGATATCCACGGCTATACCGGCGGCTATAACATTACCGCAGCCTTCTCGACCGGCTACAACGCCGGGAAGAGCGCCGCTGCAGCAGCGGTTAACGCGTAAATCATTAGTTAGTTGTCTAGTCACATTCAGCCCGCTGCCACCAAGGCACACCCCTTCGACTGAGCAAAACCAAAAAGCTCCATCAAAATGCAAAAGTGCATTTTGATGGAGCTTTTTTAGGTGAAACAAGCCTTCAAAATGTAAACATACATTTTGATCACCAATAAAACCGTCAATTTCACCTGAATCATCGATTTCAAATGCATATTTGCATTTTGAAGCCCGTTATTGGTTGTTTTGAGTCAAACAAAATGCACTTTTGCATTTTGTGCAGACGAAGCGCGGGGCTTGTCACATCTCCCCTCCTGCTATCCGCTAAAACGGTTATAGCTGCCGTCATCGGGCTTGAACTCGTCACGGTATTCGTCGGCGTCATCATTCCAGTTGTGCAAACCCTCGTCTAATTCATCCTGCATATTCAGATCCTCGTTGACAACATGCGCCGGAATCGTAATCGCATCCAGCGAATACGCCGTATTCGTTATGGCTTCTGAACGGATTGACGCCTGCTCTACCAGCCTCCCGCCATGGGCCTGCGCAATTTCCAGCGCAGACGTCAGATCCACTCCATCCACATGAATATGTACCCGATTGCCTTCATGAAGCATTGGCTCATAGCCCAGCTCCTGAAGCGTATCGCAAGCTACCGAGGCGCTTGCAGCATCGGCAAAATCAAATAAAATAGCTGAGCTCACCGCATTCATCTCCTGTTTTTTGAACGTTATATTTGCCAATCTATGGCTCGCTTCTAGTTTGTCCTAATTTCGGTCATATCTATTATGCGATTTTGTATTGTCATTTCACTATTTTCTAATATAATTTAAAGTAATGAATTAATGTCAGATTTACTAACTCAAATAGTGATAAAACATATCATATACTTTTTTAGACCAATAAACGCCAAGGTGGTGCCATCTAGATGTACAACATTTTTGATATGCTGGACGACCCCATGATGATCGTAGAATTCGAACACAGCCGTTGGTACGTTCGTGATGTTAATGAAGCTTTCACCTTACTGAGCGGATATAAGAACAACGAGCTCACCGATATTGATCCGGACAGTCTGTTGAAGGACGGCCTCCCCTTCCATCATCTCATGACGCAGTTAACCGCAGAGGAAGGCGATTCTTCCTTCGAATGGGAGCTGATTGCACGCCTTACTGCGCCGATTCCAGTAAAACTGACATGCCGAAAGCTGCAGGAGGATAATTTGACCGGCTATATCGTCAGCTGCAAAGATTTGTCCGAGCTGAATTGGATAGACGATTTTGCCCAAGAGAATCAGATTGTAATGACTTTGAGCGTATCCGAACAGTATCGGATTATGGATGCCAAGCGCTACTATACGCCGCTCAAGCAGCGGACCTCTAGTCTGGTCAATCAGTTAATGTTCGATTTTGTAACGGAGGATAGCGTCAAGCCGCTGCGCCGTGTAATGGAAAATGCCCGCAAGAACGGCTCTGAGGAGCAAATGGAGCTGCGAATGTCCATCAGCGATAAATCTTATCTGGCTTCAGCGCTCATAAAACCTTTCTATTACGGCAACAAAACCTTTCGGAGTTTCTCAATCATCATTACAGAGCTGAATCTGCATGCTCAGGATGAAGATTCGTCCTACAAGCTTCGCATGCTCATGCTTAACAAAAATATTTCCGCCACTTCGCTAGCCCAATCCACGCTGATCTCGCTGACGACCATCTCTAAAATCCGCAACGGCAAAATCAAAAAGCCTCAGCGTCTAACAGCGGAATTAATTGCCGGAGAGCTGGGTGTTAAGCCCGAATCGATCTGGAGCAGCTTCAAACGCTAGCTTGGGCCGAGCAATCTACAGCCTAAGGCTGCTTCACAGCATTACTCGCGAATCATTCTAGTTCTTTTCTTGGCGCTGGATGAACGTTACCCGGTGCCCAATATAAGGCGCAAAGCTGTACGTTAATTTACTTTACAGGGATACTTGTTAGTGGGGATTAACATGATATGTACCGCACTGCACTCTGCCGGATTAACCATCTTCCTTCGCTATTTAGCGTAGAAGGGTTCACGATACGTCTGCCGACAACTAATTAACGAAACAATTTCGCTAATTAGCGTAGCGGGGTTCACAATAAATCCACCGACAGCCAAACAACGAACCTGCTTCGCTATTTAGCGAAGCTGTCTTCACAAATACGCATGAATGCCAAACCGGCTCAACCTCCAGCGAACCTTTCTTCGCATTTCGAGAACTCAGGTTCACGAAATGCGAAGAAAGGTTCGCTATAGCTGACATGCACTCCAATTACCCCCCGCACAGCGAACATAGCTTCGTAAAATAGCGAATCAGCTTCGCAATGCGCACGTTCAACAACCGCAGAACGAACCTGCTTAGTTAAATAGCGAAGATAAGTTCACGGTAATTACACGCCAACAGCCGAAAAACAAACGAACTTCGCAATGCGCCAGCCCGCTGCCGCAATACCAAACAAGCTTCGCATTAGCGAGGCAGTTTTCGCGCAAAAAAAGACCGTTCCTCCAATAAAGGAAGAACGGTGCAAGCTCGCGTTTTATAAACATTCAAATCCAGCCATTGCTGCAATTACTAGCTCCGGTAAGCGACCAGCGCCTCGTTCAAGCTGCGCGTTTGCGCGTAGACCTGCTGGTAGATGCGGAATAAGCCTTTGTAAGTCTCAACCGCCTCTGGCTGAGGCGTATACGAGGATGCATGTTTGACGAACTGGGAAGCGCATGCCTCCAAGCTGTCGAACCAGCCGCAGCCGTATGCCGCAAGCATTGCTGCACCAAGACCCGGACCCTGTTCATTCTCAAGAGCAACAACCGTTGCGTCGAAAATATCGGCCTGCATTTGCAGCCATGCCGGGTTTTGCGCACCTCCGCCGATCGATACGATCGTATCGACCGTTTTGCCCGCGCTGCGGAACATATCGACCGACTCGTTCAGCGAGAACGTAATTCCCTCCATCACTGCCCGGGCAAAATGAATCCGCTCATGCGAGCCGTCCACGCCGATAAAGCTGGCGCGAATGGAAGGATCGGCATGTGGCGTCCGCTCGCCTACAAGATATGGCGTAAAGAGCAAGCCTTTTGCGCCTGGCTGCACTTCGCCAACGCCTTGAAGCAATTGGTCATACGACTCGCCCGTTGCAAAAGTCTTTTTGAACCAGCTCAAGCTGTAGCCTGCTGCAAGCGTGACGCCCATAGCGTAGAATGAATCTTCCTTGCCATGGTTGAAGAAGTGGACTTTGCCGCGGAAATCCTTATCCCTGTCGTTCTCATAGGAGAGAATAACGCCTGATGTACCGATACTGCACAAGGTCAGACCTTCAGTCAGTATGCCAGCGCCGATTGCCCCGCAAGCGTTGTCGGCACCGCCGGCAAACACCTTGGTCGAAGGCAGCAAGCCTGTCTCAGACGCCACAGCCTCAAGCAAAGTTCCCGTTTGTCCATGCGACTCCACTAGTGCCGGGCAGAAGCTAGCCGACAGGTCAAAGGCATCAAGCACATCTTGGCTCCATTGTTTACCTGCAACATCCAGCAAAAGCGTACCCGCTGCATCGGAATAATCCATATGCAGTTCACCGGTCAACCGGTAGCGCACATAATCCTTCGGCAGCAGGAACAGCTTCGCATCCTTGAAGGCATCAGGTTCGTATTGGCGAACCCATAAAATTTTCGGCAAGGTGAAGCCTTCCAGCGCCGGATTGCGCGTAATAGAAAGCAGCTTGTCACCAAGCGTACGCTCGATTTCGCGGCATTGCTCTGTCGTACGGGTATCGTTCCATAATATCGCGTTGCGAATCGGATCGCCCGCTTCATTAAGCAGCACCAGGCCGTGCATTTGTCCGGAAAAGCTGATGCCCTCGATTTGCTCAGCCGTCACGCCCTGTGTCTCTACAAGCTCGCGAAGCGCCTCGATCGTCGCAGTCACCCAGTCATCCGGCTTTTGCTCGCTCCAGCCCGTATGCTCATGGAAGAGCGGATAGCTGCGCGAAGTTTCGGCAGCCACCGTTCCCTTCCGGTCGACGAGCAGCGCCTTAACGGCACTCGTTCCCAGATCTATCCCAATAACATAACTCATAAGATGAGCTCCTCTCGACTATACGCTGAAAATAACTTCGCTCAGCATCAGTCTGATCCGTTCTTGACGGCCGGATTCATTCTTGATCGGATTGTTTTGCAGCGCATATTGCTCCAGCGAAGCAAGCGTTGCTTTGCCAGCAACGATGTCGGCGCCGATGCCTTCTTTAAATGTACGGTAGCGGTTGTCGACGATATTGTCGAGAATTTTCTCGTCAATCAGTTTCGCAGCAGCTTTCAAGCCCCATGCGAAGCTGTCCATGCCGGCAATATGGCCCAGGAACAGATCATCCGCTTCGAACGAGCCGCGACGGACTTTTGCGTCGAAGTTTACGCCGCCGCGTCCGATGCCGCCAGCTTTCAGCACTTCAAACATCGTCAAGGTTGTGGAGTACAGGTCGGTAGGGAATTCATCGGTATCCCAGCCAAGCAGCAGGTCGCCTTGGTTCGCGTCAAGCGATCCCAGCATGCCGTTGATTGCAGCTGTACGGATTTCGTGCTCGAACGTGTGGCCAGCCAGCGTAGCGTGGTTGGCTTCCAGGTTCAGCTTGAAGTGATCTTTCAAGCCGTATTTTTGGAGGAATGCAATCGTCGTTGCCGCATCATAGTCATATTGGTGCTTCGTTGGCTCTTTAGGCTTAGGCTCAATCAGGAATTGTGCATCAAAGCCGATTTCCTTCGCGTAAGCAACTGCCATGTGGTACAGGCGTGCCAGGTTGTCAAGCTCGAAGCCCATGTCTGTGTTCAGAAGCGTCTCATAGCCTTCGCGGCCGCCCCAGAATACATAGTTTTCGGCGCCAAGCTCTTTGCCGACTTCCAGACCTTTTTTCAATTGCGCGCCTGCATAAGCGTATACGTCAGCATTAACGGCTGTTCCCGCACCGTGTACAAAACGAGGGTTGGAGAACATGTTAACTGTGTTCCATAGCAGTTTTTTGCCGGATTGCTTCATTTGGTCTTTCATCAAAGCGACGATAACGTCGAGGTTTTTATTCGTTTCTTGCAGCGTTGCGCCTTCCGGAGCAATGTCTACATCATGGAATGCGAAGAAAGGAACGTTCAGCTTCTCAAGGAATTCGAAGTTAGCTTCCACGCGTGCTTTCGAACGGTCCAGGCCATCATATTTATCCCAGCCGCGAACCATCGTAGCCGCACCAAACGGGTCCGTGCCGTTAGCGTTGAATGTATGCCAATAAGCGACTGCAAAGCGAAGATGCTCTTCCATCGTTTTGCCCAGTACAACTTGGTTTGGATCATAGTGTTTGAATGCAAACGGATTGTCAGAGCCTTTGCCCTCGAATTGAATTTTGCCGATATTCGCGAAGTAAGTCATGAATAAATGGCCTCCTTAAAGGTAGTTGAATAGGTTTTATGAAAACGCTCACCTAGAGAATAACATGAGGATACTTAGTTTGTCTATTAAACAAACAAAGAATTTATGTTATAATTTTTTCAAGCCGTTTAAACGCTGTCTGCGGCTAGTTTCGTGGTACAATGACGAATAATGGATTAACGGACGGAGGCTATCTGCTCTTGAAAGTGACTACGACAGGCGATTTGACCCTGATTAAAAAAATAAATACTTCCATCGTCCTCGACGCCGTACGAAAGAACGCTCCGCTATCCCGGGCGCAAATCTCGGAGCTGTCCGGACTCAATAAAGCGACGGTCTCCAGTCTCGTACAAGATTTGATCGACAGCCATCTGGTGCTGGAGATCGGGCCTGGACAATCCAGCGGCGGCCGCAAGCCCGTCATGCTGCTGTTTAACGGACAAGCAGGACATGCGATCGGCATCGACCTTGGCGTTAACTATATACGCGGCGTACTGACTGACCTTGAGGGCCAAGTACTGGGAGAATCGCAGCGCAGCCTGAAGAAGCATGCGCTGGATTTTACACTGGAGCAATTAATTGAGTGTATTGATGAGCTGAAAGCGCTGGCCCCGGTCAGCCCTTACGGTATTGTCGGTATCGGAGTTGGCGTTCCGGGCATCGTCGATGATAAAGGCGCTATGCTGTTTGCACCCAATTTGGACTGGAAGCAGGTCGAGCTCCAGCAAATACTGGAGGAGCGTTTTCAAGTACCCGTTACCATCGACAACGAAGCGAACGCAGGTGCTCAGGGCGAGCAGAAATATGGTGCAGGCCGAGGCATTGCCCATCAGATTTATGTCAGCGTTGGCATTGGTATCGGCACCGGCATCATCTTGAATAAAGAGCTATATAAAGGGGCATCGGGTTTTTCCGGTGAGCTTGGCCATCTATCCATCGAATACGACGGTAAGCCCTGCCGCTGCGGCAATAAAGGCTGCTGGGAGCTTTACGCCTCTGAGAATGCACTGCTCGAACGGGCGAAGCCGCTGGGCTTCGACAATCTGGAAGATTTGCTGCAAGCTGCAGAAGACGGGAACGAACAAGTGAAGCAGCTCTTCCGCTCCATCGGAGATTATCTGGGGGCAGGCATCTCCAATATCGTCAATGTATTCAACCCAGACGTCGTCATTATCGGCAACCGGATGAGCCGGGCGCAAGCTTGGCTGGAGGAAGCGGTGCAGCAATCCGTCGCAAAACGCACTCTTCCCTATCATCGGGAACGGCTGCAATTGCTGTTCGCGGAGCTGCAGGACCAATCGGCTGTACGCGGCGCGGCCTATTATGCGATCAGCCGCTTTTTAGAAAAGCTGCGCAGCAGTTAGAATGCAAAGGGGAACCGGTCAGTGCGAATCAACCCGCACTTTCCGGTTCCCCTTTTCTGCTATCTTACCCGATGAATTTGCAAGTAATCATAGACCGTTCCTGAGATTTCAATGTCCACCTGATCGGTCTTCACGATTCCATTACTGTAATAGACGGTGAATACAAATGTAATTGTCCCGTTCCTAAGCTTCTCGAAGGACTCCTCCCACAGCTCGCCCTTCCAGCGTGTACTGGACGTATTCTGGCTGGTCAGGTCCAGTGCATAACGCAGCATTTTCACCTCAACCCGCTCAGCAAACGTATCCGTACGCGTATCGGTCGTCTCCGCCTCCAGCATAAACTTTTCGCCGGCCCAGAACATTTGCGGCGGCCTTATTGAAGCATCATTAGGCGGCTTTGAGGCGTTGAAGGCTTGGCGGTATTGCTCCCAAAGCGGCGTATGCTTGACGAAGCCTTTGAGCTTCAGCTCATAGACGGTCAGCTTTTTCGTAACGACAACCGGCGGAGCTAAGCGATCACTTACCGTCAGCTTGATCGTCCACTCCCCTACATCGAGCATCCGATAAGTTGGCCCTGTATCCGCATAAGGATAGCCCAATACATAGGAAAATGTTTTTTTGACCCCTTGGGGACTGGTCAATTCATATACAACATCCAAATCATCTCGATCCGGATCGCTCACGATAGAGTAGAACCGAACTGTATCGCCTTCAAATACAGGATCAGGCGACCACTTGAAATCACCTGTTGGCGGGGAGTTGGTTTTGAAATAAATGTACGCATACTGCCCTTCGTTTCCGGCCACATCATAATCAATCACCGTTAACCGGTACTCCTGTCCCGGCACCAGCCCTTTCACCTGATAGGAATTCGTCGTCTTGGACAATGGCAGACTATACTCCGGCGTACCGTCGCCATTCAAATCAATGGCTGTAACCGAACGATCCGGGTTAACCTTCTGCATATAAAAGGTTCGGGCGGCATGCCCCGACGACGGCTGCGCATCGCGGAACGCATTCCATTTGACCGTAACGGAGGTTGGCTTAATGTCCAGTTGCTCATCGACATCATCCGGCCGCACGGTATCGACAAAGAAATAACCGTTCGTACTATATGGCCCCCATAGATAGCCGTCATTTGCTCTCGCCCGCCAATGATGCAGGCCCTCCTGCAAACCGGCAGGCGGTCTATAGCTAGTAGCCGCTGTCAAAGCATTGGTATCGATGACTTGTGTACCCGTAGAGTTGTAGAAAACCTCATAGTCTATGCTCGCAATCGGATGATTCTCCGGATCGGTAACACGTACGCGCAGCTCCGGCCGGTTGTTATTCGTATAGACCGGTTCAGAAGCTTTCGGTCCGTTAAAGCTTAAGAGTTGCGTAACAGGCGGCAAGTCTAGAATGAAATAGACCGAATTGCTCGCATCCGACCAGACACCGTTGGAATACACGTAGCCGTGTATTTTAACAACGCGCCCTTCATCTATCGTTCCTGTCGGTACCTCGTAGGTCACATCATCTCCAATGCCTTGCGTGTAGAACGCTTGCTTGCCGTTATCGACATAAGTAAAGATCAAGCGGTACAGCTCTTGCGGGTCATTCTGGTCATCCTTGTATATCCATTTCACAGTCGGATCGGTGATGAGAACAGTTGGCGCAGCCGACGTCCCGTTCGGCACCGTAATGGTCATACGCGGTTTGGTCTGATTGACAGGCGGCAGCGCGTCTTTGTACACACGAGTCTCGCCCCAATAGCTCCATGCGCCATGCAAGTCTTTGACCTGTTCTTGGACGATGAGCTCAACACCTGGCCGGTTATACAGCAGCCTTTCCCCCGTCGTCCATGTTGCTTGATCCGCCCATCTTGTCCGGAAAATCCGGTCAGCAAGCCGATCTGGAACATCTGGATCATAAGACGTATCGTTCGTCAGATAATCCAGTGCTTCCCCTTCGGGATAAACGATGCCAGTGAATTTTACATTCGGCTGAGCAATTGGTCTGCGATGCACATACAAGCTTTTTGTAACGGGAGCCGAAAATAATTGATAGGAACCAAAGGGAGAAGGCTGCTTATCCTGCGCACGGTACGTAATCTCGAACAACCCTGGCTTGTCCAGACTGTTCAAGGTTTGCGGCAGCGTTCTCCCATCGTATTGGCTTAATCCGAGCGGATTGGCAAAATAATTCGGATCATGCTTGTACGTCCATTCCTCCGCATTTTTCACATCAGCTTCTGGATCGTTGAACAGCTTCTTATAGTCGATCTGCTCGCCAACGAGTACAGCTTCGAACGTTTCCTCCGGAACGGTCGTTCCGTAGTTGGTACGCTTTACATTGCTGAATGCCGCTTGCTGTTGGCCTAGTGACATAATGCCGGCTGATCCGCGCACAAACTTGCTGTCTGCAGCCTCGAGCTTTGCAACGCCATTGACGGATAAGCGGATCGTTCCGGCGATCGCCTCCAGCTTGAATTTATAGGGTACATTCGATGCACGTACCATCGTCGTGCTGCCCAGCTCGGTCTTGATTCCGCTGATGACTTTGAACAAACTAAGCTTGCTTGGACTCCACTCCATGCTGTACATATTCTTTTCGTCCTGGATCTGGATGGCGGCACCGATTGATTTGTCGTTATTTAGACCACCCACGGCGACGTCGAATTCAAGTACTTGATTCCGCATGGTATCGTTTGGATCATAGAGCAAGCCGCCCCAAGTTTCACTATCAATCTCGACAGTGTTGTCATCCACTAGCCGCGGCAGCTCGCCGGATGATTCACCTGTAAATGGAACGATAACCGATGTTGCAATTTGCCCTATACTACCCGGTTGAAATTTCGTCATCGTTGCACTTAAATAAATAGATCCGTCAGGCGCTACTCTGCTAGCGCGGTTAAAAGTTGTAGCCTGATAAAAATAGGTCACTCCATCAAAATAATCATGGTTGTAGTAATATTGATTCGTCTTCTCGCCCAAATAAGAAGTTACATCCGTTCCATTAGCTAGGGCAAAAAATGGCGTATAGTATTTACCGGAATTATTACCCTTCTGCCATCTTATCCAGTTTTCCATTCGAACCAGTTTGCCGTTTGGTTGTTCAAAAGCTTGCAGGTAAGCGTTAGCACCATAAGATGATTTATTTATTTCGAATTCATTCGGCAGTGCCTCCGGCGGATCAGTCGGATCGTTACCTACGTTATAATTTAAGAAATCTATTCCTGCTATACGCACGCCTGTTTTCGTAAACGTACCGTATGCTGGGCTATATACCGTGCCGTCTCGCCGTACAACAGGATTTTGATAAATGGTAGGAGATACATAAGGACCGCTCGCCGTATGGCTATCGGTCTGTGATAAATAAAATTGATTGGTTACATTGTTGTAGACGAATAATCCGAAATAATAAAGATACATATCACTAAATTGGTTGTGGGCATTTACACCTGACATATAGACGTATTGACCATCATCCGAAACTGCAGGCGGAGATATTCCTCCAATCGGGCCTTGATAACTATTTTTAATGATGCCATTCGCATTTAAAGCGGCAAAGCCATTCATATACGCTTGTTTGGAAAACATAACAGGGGCATATTGGTAGGTGACAAACACATCACCATTATCATTTTCGGCAATACCCCTTACATTGGTCAACGTCAATTCTCGATCATCTTGATAAATGATAGTTGACCATAATAGCGTTTTCTGTGTCAGCGAATATTTTATGACATAAATCGAACGTCTTTGACTGTAGACATTACTTTCTTTTGTTGTAACGCCATAGGCCATATAAAGCGTTTTTTTATCTTTGGAGAATTTGAATTGCAGGCCCGGCCCGCCCCAGCCGCCAGAAACGCTTTTATCTTGTCCATGTACCATAAATTGCGGGTAGACGTCTAAAACTTGTCCATCGAGATTAAGCAAATAAAGATTGTTATCGAAATACGAATAAAATTTCTCGCCGCTGTTATCGTAATCTAGCAGGTTGGTGGAATATCTGCCAGGTATACGATGCTCAGCTAGTTGTTTGCCTGTTCGCGCGTCTACCTCGACAAGGTAACCATCAGACTCGTCCTGATTGTATGAATTGTACGAGCCTGTATAATGCAAAATCATGCGATAGCCCGGATAAACTTGTGATGCTGTGCCGGGAACTGTCCATCCATACATCCCTACTGGTTTCGCTGGGATTTCCCAAAAAGGCTGTTTCTTTAAGTTGGCGGCAAGATTGTAGGGTTTATCAAAGCTAGCCCATACCGCATTTCGAGTTTTCAGGCTGTTGCCATCAACCTTCCAGCCAGCCTTATTCTCTGCCCCGCCGACATACGGCCTCTTCAACGTCCAAGAGCGCAGAATAGATTGAGGCGAATAATGGAGAACCGGCACTGTGCTCTCTTCCCCTTGATCCGGCTGCTGCGTAATGCCATTTGCCGTAAAATCGGCCTCCGGCGCCAGATTGATGATTTCGGTATGGGCAATATTCGATGTGCCGGTAAGTCCATAATCTTCGGTAACGGTGGCACGATATTGCCTATGGCCCAATGTGTTGTACCGCACATTAACGGATTCTTTGTACACACCGTTATAAATGACTTTCCATGCCTCATCTTCAAAATTGCCGTCATTGTTCTGATCATACCGTTCTTCAACCGATAAACGCGTGATAATGTCCCCATCCGGACTTTGCGCGTTAATAATTAACAGCAGATCGGACTTTCGAATACCTGTTTCCGAAGCAAAAATTTCGACAGTTGGCGGCTCATCCGCCACAATCTCCAGCGGATAGGTTGCCCATTCGCTTTCTCGGCCCTCCGAATCATATACCTTCCCGGCAAGTGTATAATTGCCAAGCTCCATGGGTGCAACAGCAGGATATGGAGCAACCGTATAATAAGCATCGTCGTTTTTCTTGTACTTCTTTTCTGACTTGCTGTGATCGATGGTAACACCTTTAGACGACAGCGGTGTATAGGAATTATTCAAATGATGCGGCGCTGGCAGCGGGCGTCCTTGAATCCAACGAGTAACGCCAGAGATAACAGCGACAGGCTTCGGATCGTTAACGTATAAAATAGCAGTTGCTGATTTCTCATCCCCATATTCATTAGTTGCTTTGATCACGGCTGTATACGCGCCTGGCTCATCAAATTTCAATTGAGGATATTGGAGGCCTCTTTTATCTATAATTTTTGGATCTAAATTGTCGCTGAACGTCCAAGTCCAGTCATTGAAGTTTTCTCCCATTGCATCCAGCGTTGAAGTTTCGCCAGTGAAGATGGAACCTGGGCTCCAATCCGCATTGATTTTCATGACAGGCCTTGGTTTAAGTGTCGGCTCTGGTGTGCTTCCCGGACTAGGCTGCGGTGTCGCACCCGGTCGAGTAATTACCGTTGAACACTCGATGACATCCTCGACGCTGCTCCCGTCGGTAAAATAAATAATTGCGCGCATGACGTAGGTTTCGGTATAAGTATCACCGTCTATCATTTTTGCCTTTGGGATGTTGAAAGAGAACTTATAGGTCACTTTGTCCAAAGCGCCCAGCGTTTGCGTCTGCAGTTGTGTACAATCCGCGAGCCGACCGTAGAGCTTCCACTCTTTCACTCGGAGACTACCCTTTTGAGCAACTGCGGCCGTTAGTGTTGACGTTGCAGCAATGTCCTTGTCTGCAAATCGGACAGTGGACGGATCTGAAGTACAAGAGCAGTCCACGAGAGGCTTGTCCTTGGGCGGGAGTTTTTCGTAGGTGACGCGGACTTCGCCTTCGTAGTAGTAGGATTCGGCTTTCCACTTAGTATCTGTTTTCATGATATATTTAATTGCTATTGCCTTTCCAGTGCAACCATTACAAGATTCTTCTTCAAATATTCTATTGTCTCTTGTTAGCGGAACTGCTACCTCGACCTTACCAAATCCAGACTTTCCTTTTCCAAAACTCAAAACCTGGTGTTTTCCAATAGGTTTCGCATCAGTAATATCAATGGAGTTTGGAATAACTACACTTTTATAAACACTCATCCTTTTATCAGCGTAATCAAAAGTGTAGCTAGTTGGACCTTGAAATTCATTACTTTCTTCGATAGCGTAACCTGTTGTATTAACACCAGATACTATTTTAAGGCTTCTTACTTTATTATCGATTGCTTTCCCTGTATTATCTTTAGTCGGCAATTCTCCAGGACAAATTGTTTCGCTTCCGTTCCAGCAATTATCTGCTCTTTGAGGTGTGACAAAATAGGTTCCTCCACCATTACTGCTTCGTCCAACCACCCATTCTGTACCATTTGTTCTCCGGTTAACTACATAGTACATATCTGATTGATGTCCATTATCGTTAGTTAAAATTACTTTAGATCCAGGTATGTTGCTGATATTCAGAGTATTTCCTGATAAATTGAATGTTGTACCACGCTGAGTAAGATTTAAATGCTTCTTCTGATCTGAGGAAATGCTTGCTACCATCATCCATAATTGATAGGATTTTGGTTTGTAACCATCTGGAATATTCAGTTCTTTATTTATATTTACTAGAGATGCATCTTGATTCAATGCTTGGCTAAAAGATAGTTTCTCACTCCTAGTAATCGTTTCGACTACCGCTGCCTTTGCTGTATTCGGATATAAATTAATAATGAATGATAATAACACGACAACAGAAACTAAAGTTTTGAATTTTATTTTTTGAACCATATATCCTTCACATCCGTCAGATATATTTGATATTTCTTATCTCCAAATGATCCTCCAAATTTTTCTAAATGAATTGAAATGCCGCCGTATTGTTTGATCTGCTCTTTTATATATTGTTTACTTACAAAAGGCAGATAGTAGTTATACCCTACGTTTCCTTTTTTAGATAGATCGAGCACTTTTCTATTTTCATAAATTCCGTTTCTGTCAATTAATTGACCATCAGGATATGAAAATTTTTCACTTACTTGTACAATGCCCTTACTTGCTTCTGTATACATATAAAAACTACTTTTAATTACTTGACTTTCCCCTGTAGAATTTAAAAGGCTTTCTCCTTTTAATTTATATGCAAACACATACCCCGTTTCCGGATTCGCATCACCGTAGTAATCCGCACCTTCAAGATACTCTGAAAAAAAACCCTTCTTATCCAACGGATCAAGAATCGTCAGTTGTTCAATCGAAACTCTATATTTCGAATTTATATCAATCGAATAAGGAAACTTCACCAAATCATCCTGATCGAACATCGTAATCATATTATGCTGATGCCAAGCAATCTCCGCAGCGCTTGATGCGCCTTGGTCAACCGCGAGCTTCTCTCCCTTTTCAAGCTTTAATAGCCTAGTAACTAGCACAGCAGCCTGCGCGCGCGTTGTCGTGCCGTTAGGCTCGATTGTTTCTGCCTTTGCGCCAGTACGTGACAGTAATCCTGCATTAACTGCTCTGAACAACAGCTCGTCATTCGAAAGCTTTTTACCTCGATAGTCTGCTTTTGCTACACGCATAGAGAGCTTCGCCAGTTCCAGACGGGTAGCTGGCTTGTTTATATCACCAGAAAAATCTCCAGCCGCATACACCTTGGCATCAGTCAAAGCTGCTTGAAAAGGCGTGTACCACGGCTTTCCAGCCGCTGCCGGGCCGACTTCAATATGTGCCGTCAAAGCCATCACTTTCAGCATCTCAGACCTCGTAATCGTCCCCTCAGGTTTAAACGTACCATCCGGATAACCGTTAAGGATGCCGGCTTGTGCAGCAGTATTAATCGAGGATTGTGCCCAGTGGCCCGTTACGTCTTTGAAGCTTGGGGCAGCAGCCTCCACCCGGGCATCCCGGGTGAAACTAGTCGTCGTCAACAGCCCGGCAAGCACAACTAAACTCAACAAACCAATCCATACTTTTTTCATAGAAAAGTCCCTCTTTCATCATTGTTTATCGTTAATCATTTATTATCGGATAACAAAAAAAGCACGCAAAAAAACCGATTAGGCTTTTAGCGTGCTTCGCTACTAAATTATTTACATATTACCTTATTTTTTCATTTATTGTCAATTACAAATCTATCAGCTTTCCGATAGAAATCACATCGCCCGTTCCTGCTGCTAGACCTTCAACCAATATTCGCTGCAATCCTCCTCGCGGTCCATAAACCCATACTGAATTAAATAGCGGCGCAGCGTCACATAATCGTCTACCCAGAATTTCTTCAGCTGCTCGTTGACTTGCTTCTCCGTATATCTCTGCCCAGGTTCAAAATAAGAAGCGATATGCCGTAGAATTGAAATCTTTTTCTTCTCCTTGCGCGGAATATGAGTAAGCGGACCGTCCAGCCCCTGCGGAAAATATTGCTTCAGCACCGACTGATGCTCCGCTTCCGTTATCGCATAACGTTCATCGACTTGCGTCGCATTACGGTGAACGGGTACAAACTTTGGCGTTTCCAACGGCACGCCAGCCTCCATTAACTCAATGACAGCCAGCAACAGCTTCGCCTGCTTTGCTTTCTCCTTCATTACAAACCGATGGTTGCGGATCGTCGAAGCGCTGCCGCTCCCTGCTTTTTTGACGATTTCCGCATCAGACAAACCCGCTGCAAAATCACGAATCAGATCTTTCTGCAGATCAGTTAACCCATTCGTTTTTTTATCCAGACCAAGCAAGTAACCGAGCATGGAGCCATGCACGGATTCAACGTGATACGCAGCATACCTACGGGCATCGTACCATTTGTCCTCCCCAGGCAGCCGGAATACCTGCCCCTCCTCGAATTGCTCGCCGCAGATCAGACAGCGGCTATGCCCCTTTTCCCCGATATAGGCATACCCTTTCTTAATTTCCTCCAAACTGAAGGTCCAGAACAGCTCAGTCATCTCCATAAAACAAACACCTCAAAATATCGTCTATTTATTATATAAACAATATACACTTTTGTTTATTTAATTTCAACATAACAAAAACCCTCTTTCTCCAGCTAGGCTGGAGGAGAGGGTTTAGGCCGTTCCACGACATTCACTTCATAATTGCGTGATTTATTTTTTTCGTCAAACTGGATCACAAGCTGCTTCCGAAACACCGAGTCCTCGGTCTCTCGTACAACTCCCATGTAATAAATAAACTGTTCGCCTTCTTGATAATCGTAAGGCTCATGCGGCGCGCCTAAAAGGTCAACGACCTTCATGCGATTGATGCCGATTAAATCCCGCTGTTTAAGCAGATCGGGAAGCATCATCTCGCGGTGCTCCACTTCGCTGACCCAGCGATTGTAAGTATACCGCGTATCTTTGTCATTTTCGAAGAGCAGCGCTGCAGAAGGAAATGGGATGATCGTAAGCCATAGGAGAATTATGGCAAGCTCTAGTTTAGTAGCGCGTATTGCTGCTTTTCTATAATTAAATACAATAAGACCAAGAGTGAAGATCAGCCAAGGAAGCAGGACAATGCCAATCGCATACCATTCCAATGTTAAGTGACTACGCTCAAACCACTTGTAGATCACCAGTTTATACAGAAGCCAGAAGGCCAACAGCAATACAATTATAACTACGCCAGTAACTATGTTTTCTTTAGTGGCTGCCTTCTTTTCCAATCGCCCTGCCACTCCTCGTCCCCCTTCTCAATGCTCTTCTATTCCATTACCGCCGATCTTTCGGCAGCATAATCGACAGCAGTCCGAACAATGGCAGTACGCTGCATGCGACCATAACGTCCGCCAGACCATAATGATCTGCCGCTGTTCCGAAAGCAATAGCACCTAGACCGCCCATTCCAAAAGCAAGACCCGTCACAAGCCCGGAAGCCATCCCCACTTTACCCGGCATAAGCTCCTGAGCATAAACGACGCTGACGGCAAAGCCGGATTGCAGTATAAAGCCAAGCACGAAAATAACCGGATACACCCACTCGATCGGTAAATGCGGCAGCAGCAGTGCAAACGGCGCCGAGCCGGCAATGGAGAAAAGCATCATTTGCTTGCGGCCAAACCGGTCCGCCAAGATGCCTCCAAAAAACGTGCCCGCAACGCCTGCGGCCATAAATAGAAACAACGGTACCTGCGCCTGCCTGATCGACAGACCATATTCACTTTGCAGGAAAAACTGATAGAAGCTGCCGATCCCGGCCGCATACCATGATCTTGCAAATACGAGAATGAGCAGAAGTCCGAGCGCAAAACCGATCGTTTTATTGCTGTACAGAGGTGGCTGCAGGCTGGCAGCCGTACCTCCGCCCTTGGCTTTTGGCGCGGGCTTGCCCTTATCGGCCAACTGAACAGAATACCATGGAACAACTTTCAGCAAAATGATTATCGCCGCAATAGCCAGGAAGGTGCCAAACACCGCTCCCCGCTGGCCTAACGGTACGAAAATATAAATCGTCATAAGCGGAGCCAATGCCTGACCGAAATTCCCGCCTACCTGATAGATCGACTGGGCCAGCCCTCTTCTTCCTCCAGCCGCAAAATACACGACGCGGGAACCTTCCGGATGAAAGACTGCGGAACCTAAGCCAACGAATACGACGGCGAGCAGCAGCAGCCAGAAATTCGGAGCATACGCCAGCCCCACCATCCCGGCCATACTGCATGCCATCCCTGCTGGAAGCATCCAGGGAGCAGGCTTTTTATCCGATATAATGCCCACGACAGGCTGAAGCACGGATGAAGTCATGTTCAGCGTAAAAGCGATCCAGCCGATCTGCCCGAGCTTCAGGCCGAGCGAATTTTCTACGATCGGAAAAAGCGCGGATACGACCGATTGCATCGAATCATTCAATAAATGAACGGAGCTTATCGCAACAAGAATAGAAAAAACAGTGCTTTGCTTAACGGCAGCAGATGCCGATGTTGATGATGACTGAGCGGACACTCCCCGACACTTCCTTTATATTTCTCAAAATGATTCTGCCGTTTACTTTCCGAAACGGATGCAGACAGGCGACTGCACATCAAGCAGCTTGCCGTGTAAAGTGATTTTTCCGGACTCTTCGTCAATAGCAAATAAAGAAATAGATCCTGTCGTCTGATGCGCAACCAGCAGTTGGCTGCCGTCAGGCGTGATTGCAAAATTACGCGGCGTTTGGCCGCCGCAAGGCTCATACTGGACACCCGTCAGCAAGCCGGTTTGCTGGTCTACTGCAAATACAGCGATGCTGTCATGACCGCGGTTGGAAGTGTACAGGAAGCGGCCCGATGGCGACAAGTGAATGTCCGCTGCGTCGCTTTTCCCCGTAAAATCGGACGGCAGCGCCGAAATGGTCTGGATCGCGGTTAAATGACCGTTCGACCCATCAACCTCAAAAACCGTCACTGTCGAATCTAGTTCATTGATTACGTATGCATAAGGAAGCTCAGCATGAAACTCGATATGGCGCGGACCCGCTCCTGCAGGAGTTTTGCCTGCGGATAGATAGGACAGCCCGCCATTCTCTTCTTTGTAAATATGAATTGAATCGGTGCCTAGATCGGTTACATAGACAAAATCGCCGTTTGAAACAATAGCATGCGCATGAGGAGCCTCTTGGCGAGCCGCGTTTGGACCCAGCTCCGCTTGTTCACGCACCAAAGCTGTATTGGGAGCCAGCGATCCATCCTTCTGAATGGGGAGACGCGCAGCATTTCCCCCGGTGTAATTGGCTATGTATAAGGACTGTCCTGCAGCATCCGTGCTGACATAGCAAGGATGAGCGCCATGCGTCAGCTCGCGATTAACAAGCGTAAGCTTGCCGGTCGCTGGATCAACGGCATAGGCTATAACCGAGCCTCCCGCAGCTCCGTCTGTTTCAGCTGTTTCACTCACGGCATAAAGCCGCTCGCCTGATGGGTGAAGAGCAAGAAAGGATGCGTTTTCAGCGGACGACAGCTCCTGCTCTATAGTCAGCGTTCCCGCTGCCCCGTCAAACCGGGCCACACGGACCGTAGCTTCCTCCGCAGTTCCGTAGGAACCGATATATACAAGGCCCTCAAATGGCTTTCTCGTCATGTTCAAACAACTCCGTTTCGAATAGTTTGCAAAGCGATGCCTTTAGCATAAGCCTGCCTGATTCCCAATTCAAGGGGAATTATCCCTACAGCCCAAAAAATGCTTTTCAAAGTTCGGATGGCATGATATAATGTAAGCGCTAACATTTCAGTGGTTCACATTTCAAAAGGGGGAATGCGGAATGATGAATTCGACGCTGAGCGGACGGAATGTGTATGAGGATTTCGATTTGGAATCGGATGTGCTCTTCTTTAAGATCGGCTCGCTTGAGTTGGTTAGCTTTCACGGCAGAAACTACAATATAAAGAAAAGAATGACTGCCGAACAGATTCAGAAGCTTACACAGGAGCGCAGCTTCTTCCAGGTAAGCTCCAATATCTACATCAACATTGGCAAGATCAAATCGATCGCGGGCGGAATTGTTTATTTTGGAGGCGAGCACTCCGAATGCAAGCAGCTGCCAGTACCGCGCAGAAAGCAATATGTTATTCAGAAGCTGTTCATGCAGCGGGCGATCGAAAGTGAACTGCGCATTACGCCATAATGATTACCCAAGCAGCCGCCGCATTCCGTCCCTAACGGAATTGCGGCGGTTGTTTGTTGCGGGTGATCCTGTTATTCTAGGCAGAGATATATCGCATTCATAACTAGGAGGTCCATAATGAGCGCACAAGGACAAGCATATGAGCAAGATTTTAATGGCGAAAAAGCAGTATGGCTGGAGTGGAACAGCTACCAAGCGGCTGTACTTCCCGAAGTAGGAGCCAATCTAATCGCATTCCGCGATACGGATAAAAACTATCGTTTTCTGCATGAGCCGGCAGCCGATGAAATGGAAGGCTTCAAAGCGAATCCCGGCATCCACGGCATTCCGCTGCTGTTCCCTCCGAACCGCTACGATGGCGGCCGCTTTGAATGGAACGGACGGACATACCAGTTCCCGGTTAATGAGCCTCGGACCGGAAACTCGTTGCATGGCTTTGCACACACGGCTGTGTGGAACGTTGAGGACTTTGGCGTTACGAAAACGGAAAGCTATGTTGTATTAAAGCTGTCTGTCGACGAAAGCCATTCGATTTTCCAATACCTGCCTCATCAGTTCTCCATCAAGCTTCGCTACTCGATTAACGCTGACGGGCTGCTGCAGCACGTGTCGGTACATAATGAAGGCCAAGAAGCGATGCCTAACATGATCGGCTTCCATACGGCGATCAATGCGCCATTCGCGCCAAACAGCACTGCCGATGATTGCAAAATTACGATCACGGTCGGCGAGCGCTGGGAGCTTAGCGACCGCATGCTGCCAACGGGCAAGTTCCAGCCGATGACAGCCGAAGAGGAAGCGCTCAAAACGACCGGCGTTCACCCGTTCTGGGCGCCTATGGACAATCACTACACAGCGCAGTCGCGTAACGGCAGCAACCGGATGGAGCTGACGGACAGCCGCGAGAACGTAAAGCTTGTCTATGATGTGGGAACAGGCTACAAACAGTGGATGGTATGGAACCAGCATCCGTCAGGCAAATTCTTTTGCCCGGAGCCGCAGTTGAACCTCGTCAACGCGCCGAATGTCGATCTTCCGGCCGAACAAACCGGCTTGGTCTCCCTCGAGCCAGGCGGCATTTGGGAGCAGTCGGGACGACTGTATGTCGTTCAGCTGTAATTTAGCTTTTGTGCAGACAGGCAAGGCTGCTGAGATACCCTCTCGGCAGCCTTTTTTGATGCGTTCAGAAGCCTATGTGTGGCACGGGGCCACGGGGTCGCTGCGCGATTCGGTTCATGCTGCCGTTCTTGATTCCATTCTCTATCGCCTGCACGATGAAAAATGGATAGAATCTGCAAAATGTCATCCTGAACTCGAATCGCTCCGCTCACCTTGGTGGCATACAACCCACGTCAGGATCGCTGCGCATTTCGGTTCATGCTGCCGTTCTTGATTCCATTCTCCCATCGCCTGCACGATAGATATGGATAGAACCTGCAAAATGTCATCCTGAACTCGAACCGCTACGCTCACCTTGGTGGCATACAACCCACGTCAGGATCGCTGCGCATTTCGGTTCATGCTGCCGTTCTTGATTCCATTTCCCATCGCCTGCACGATGAATAATGGATAGAATCTGCAAAATGTCATCCTGAACTCGAATCGCTCCGCTCTCCCTAATGGCATGCAGTTCACGCCGGGGTCGCCGTGAGTTTGGGTTCATGCTTCCAATCCATATACCGGCAAGAAACTCCTTTGCGGCTTCTCAGCCTCTTACAGAACGCCATACTACAACTTAGCAGCGAAGCAGCTTCGCTATTTAACGAAGGGTGGTTCGCAAATTGTACGGAGAAACTGCAGCATTAGAGCTAGTCTTCAGAATTAGCGAAGAGAATTTCGCTTTTGGAGAAGCTGCGTTCACGGATAGCGAAGTTTTCTTCGCTGTAGCTCATGTCACCACTAAAAGGGACTTCTATAGCGAACTTTGATTCGCTCTTTTGCGAATCAGGTTCGCTATGCCTCCCGTTAGTGCATTACCATCATCTCGTAAGTAACCGCTGGTATCTATATAGCAAAAAAGACAGCGACAATTCCGCTGTCTTTTTTAGTGCTATTTTGCCGTCCAATTATTTAGTCTAGCAACTTCAAAGCTTTGCTGGTTCATGTCTTTCATCCATGCTACAGCATGGATGACTAGTGGGGAACTATTTTCAGATGATAAGCTATGGACATCTATCCACTCAGAGCCGCTGGAATCATTATTTTGCATATCAGTGCAATAGGTTAATTCTCCGCTTAAATACTCAACTTCATAATAGACTGCTATATGATGAATATGTGTCGTACCGCGTTTCTCCAGCCTATAAGGAATAACATAATCTCTAGTACCGAGATTTTGTACAACTTTTATACTTATACCGGTCTCTTCTTCAAATTCTCGATGAAGCGCATCTAGTAAAGACTCATTGGGTTCAACCGTCCCGCCTGGCAGGTCATACCGATTCTCATATGGACCACCTTGCTTATGGACCAATAAGATTGAGTTATTACGAATACAAATCCCATAGACACCTAGATGTCTATGCCATAACTCTCCCATAACATCCCTCCCGGTTTAGAAAAACATCAAAGGACAAATGGATCGATAGTGACGCAATACTGCTTACAGTCTATCGCACTGGGAAGCCCTTAAATCGCCGGCATCACGTTCCCGCCGTTGACCGGAATGTATGCGCCCGTGATGAAGCTCGACAGGTCAGACGCAAGAAACGCAACGGTGTTGGCGATTTCCTGGTCGCTTCCGCGGCGCTTCAGCGGCACGCTGCTTTCATATTGCTCATTGCGTTCGGAATTGGCTTCCCGGTCGCGGTCGCTGATGGTCCACCCCGGCGCCACCTGGTTAACGGTAATTTGATGGGCGCCAACTTCCTTCGCCAGAACGCGGTAAATACCGTCCATCCCCCGTTTGCCTGCCGTATAGGCGGATTGGTTCGAGAAGTTTTGCATGGCGCATTCGGTGTTAATACCGATAAAACGGCCGCCCTTTCCTTGCTCAATCATCGCAGGCACGAATGCCTTCGCCAAATATACGCTTTGCATGACGCAGGATTCGAACTGGCTTTCATAATCGGCTGCTGGCTGCTCGAGAATGCTCGTCCACTGATATTGGATGACAGCGTTTGCAACAATGATATTAACCGTTCCCAACTGCTCGGAAGCCTCCGCCTTAATCCGCTCGATATCCTCCTGCTTGGTGACATTCCCCTGAACCGCAATTGCCCGGCGGCCAAGCGCCTCTACCTCCCGCTTCAGCTCCAAAGCCTTGCCCTCATTGCTCAAATAATGAATGACGATGTCCGCTCCGCATTCAGCCAGCGTTCGTACCATTACACGGCCCAAGTCGCCAGTTGCTCCCGTAATAAGCGCGATGGAGCCCGATAAATTCAAGTTCAACATCCGATTATCCTCCTCTATGCCTCATTGTCTGCGATTAAGTTACCCCCTTATTTTCCATCATTGGACGGGAGAAGTCTATCCTTCATATTTTTCTCAGCCTTTGTGGATGATTTTCGGAAAATAGGAAAAACTTCCGTTAAGCAAAAGTCATGAATAGCCAGCGAAATGAGGAGGCATCGAGAACTATGGCTGACAACAATAACATTAACAACAAGGGCTCCAAGGAACAGCCGCAGGACACGTCACGGCGTAATTTCATGAAATATACCGGTACCGCGATCGGCGGTGCGGTTGTGGGCGGCCTGATCGGCGGCGTCATCGGCAATTCGATGAAAGGCAAAGAGAAGCCGGAGACCGGCGGTGTCAAACCGGGCACACCAGAAAAGACTACGAAAAACTTCAACGAAGCGCTGATGTTTTTGACGCAGGAGCAATTTCAAATTACAGAAGCAGCGGTTGAACGCATTTTCCCTGAGGACGATATCGGACCGGGTGCAAAAGCGCTCGGCGTCGCTTTTTTCGTCGATCATCAGCTTGCCGGAGCTTATGGAATCAACGCTCGCGACTATATGCAAGGCCCTTTCTATCAAGCGGATGCGGAGCAAGGGTACCAGCTTGGCTTCAAACGGCATGAGCTGTTCACGATGGGGCTGGCGTCCATGCAGGAGTACAGTGCAAAAACGTATCAGAAAAAATTTACCGAGCTAAGCCCCGAAGAACAGGATACTGTACTGACCGCTTTCGAGAAAAACGACGCTTCGCTCAAAGGCATACCGGCAGGAACCTTCTTCAGTCTGCTTCGCCAGCTGACAATCGAAGGCGTATACGCCGATCCTCTTTACAGCGGCAACCGCAACATGGACGGCTGGAAAATGCGCAGCTATCCGGGCAATCAAATGAGCTACTACGATGTGATCGACAAAGACGAATTCCAGAAGATCGACCCGCAAAGCTTGCATGATCATCTGAATATAGGATAGGAGGAGGAGCAAAAATGGCTACAAAATTGCCCAAGGTGCCGATCGTCATCGTCGGCTTAGGCTGGATGGGCGGCGTCATTGCCGCCGAGCTGACGAAGGCCGGACATCAGGTTGTCGCACTCGAGCGCGGCAAATCCAGAAAAACCGAAGATTACTTCCACGTTCACGACGAACTGCGCTATTCGCAGCGTTACGATCTGATGCAGGATTTGTCCAAGGAAACCGTGACGTTCCGCTCTAACGAGAAAGTACGCTCTTTGCCTATGCGCACCTACGGGTCATTCCTTCTAGGCGACGGCATAGGCGGGGCAGGCGTCCATTGGAACGGCCAGTATCACCGCTTTCTCCCTTACGACTTCGAGATCTATTCCAAAACCGTCGAGCGTTACGGCAAGAAAAAGATCCCGGAAGGCATGATCATCCAGGACTGGGGCATCACCTACGACGAGCTTGATCCTTACTTCACCAAATTCGAAGCGATGGCAGGCATTTCTGGCGAGCAAGAAACGGTTGAATTTATCGGTAAAATGTCCAAGCCGTTCCCAACCCCGCCGATGAAAAAAACGCCGGCAATGAAGCTGTTTGAAGATGCGACCAAATCGCTCGGCTACAAGCCATATATCATTGCTTCAGCAAATTTATCGGAGAACTATACCAATCCCGACGGCATCTCCCGCGGCGCTTGCCAGTATTGCGCCTTCTGCGAGCGTTTTGGCTGTGAATATGGCTCCAAAGCCGATCCCGTCGTGACCGTACTTCCTGTTGCTGAAAAAACCGGCAAGCTGGAGGTTCGCACCCACGCCAATGTTACCCGGGTTCTCCACAAGGATGGAAAGGCGACGGGCGTAGTCTATGTGAATACGCCAACCGGCGAGGAATTCGAGCAGCCGGCAGACCTTGTTATTTTGGCAAGCTATGTGTTCTCGAATGTGCGCTTACTGCTGATGTCCAAGCTGGGCAAGCCTTACGATCCGAAGTCGGGAACCGGCGTCGTGGGACGCAACTACGCCTATCAAATCGTCGGCGGCTCGTCCACTGCTTTCTTTGAAGAAAAAGAATTCAATACGTTTATGGGAGCCGGAGCACTCGGAAATTCCATTGACGAATTCAATGGCGACAACTTTGACCATAGCTCGCTCGATTTTCTCCATGGCGGCAATATACGGCTGACTCAAACGGGCAACCGGCCGATCGCCACTAACCCGACACCAAAGGGGACGCCGTCCTGGGGCAAAGATTTCAAGCAAAAGTCAATCCATTACGCGAATCGGACGTTAAGCGTCGGCATTCAGGGCGCCAACATGCCGTTCCGGCACCATTATCTTGATCTCGATCCGGTCTACAAGGATATTTACGGCGATCCGCTTATCCGGCTGACCTATGATTTCGAGGATCAGGACAAGAAGCTTGTCTCTTACATCGCAGAGAAGACGAAAGCGATCGCCGAGGCGATGAAACCAAGCTTCGTTGAGACTGGCAACCAAATATCGAAGTACAGCATCGTGCCGTATCAGTCAACCCACAACACAGGTGGCGCTGTAATGGGTAAAGACCCGTCCACCTCCACGGTCAACAACTACCTGCAAATGTGGGATGCAGACAACGTCTTTATCGTTGGCGCTTCGGCATTCGCCCATAACAGCGGCTACAATCCGACAGCCACCATCGGCGCGCTTGCGTATCGTGCTGTAGAAGGCATCCTTAAGTTTTTGGAAAAAGGAGGGCCACTGGCTTAGATGGATATGCAGCAGGATGTCGTCCTTCATCTGACCGAGCTTCGCAAACGGCTAATTTATGTAGCCGGATGGTTTCTGGGCGCACTGGGCCTCGGCATCTATCTGTCGCCGCACCTGCTGCGCTTCATCCAATCGAACCTTGGTTCTTTAAATGTGCAGTGGAGCGTATTTGCGCTATCTGACGGATTGCTCGTCTACATGAAATGTGCGATGCTGTTCGGCTTTGCGGCTACCCTGCCGTTTCTGCTCTATCACATCTGGGCATTTGCCCGCCCCGGTTTGACCGAGCGTGAAGCAAAAGGCGCCCTGTGGTTCGTTCCCGCTTCCGCGATCTTATTCGCCCTAGGCGTCTTGTTCGGCTACACGGTGGCACTGCCGATGATGATCCGCTTCATGATCAAGCTGAATCATACAATCGGTGCGAACGAAGTATACGGGCTGCAGCATTTCGTGTCTTTTCTGCTCAGCTTTCTGTTCCCGATGGGTATCGCCTTCGAGATGCCGCTCGTCATGCTGTTTTTGACGCTGATTGGTGTACTGACGCCGGGCCGCGTCAAGTTCGTGCGAAAATACGCCTACGTTGCGCTAGCCGTCGTGGGCGCCTGCATCTCGCCGCCGGATTTTGTCTCGCATCTGTCCGTGACGGTTCCGCTGCTTCTCTTGTTTGAAGTGAGCGTATTCGTCTCCTGGCGCTACTCCCTGGCGAAGAAAAGAAAGCTTGCGAATCTGACGAGCAGCAGTCCCAATTCAAATTCTAACCCTAACCCCAATCCGACATGACGTCGGGGATAGATTAGACAGCCTCAATCAGCATCAGACTTGTTCAACCTACAAAGGAGGGATAAACTATGTTCAACAATATTGGCATTTCCGGGTTGATTATTATTTTCGCCATCGCCTTGATCGTTTTTGGGCCGGCCAAGCTTCCACAGCTCGGCAGAGCGTTCGGAGATACACTGCGCGAATTCCGCAACTCGACGAAAGGCATCGCCGACGACCCTGCTCCTCAGCCAGCCCCTATTCAAGTGCAGCAGGATGATCATTTGCTGAAATAAAGGATTTACAGAACCCCCTCCGTCTTGTTGTAGATGGAGGGGGTTCTGTTTTCATTCGGCTTCGTTTCACTCGATGAGGATAGTCCAATTAGCGAAGCTGATTCGCTTTTTTGCGAAGCTAAGTTCGCTATAGGTACATCATTGCGCTCCACTTTTTGCTGGAGCGAATTTAGCTTCGTTATCCGTGAACCTAGGTTCGCGAACAACGAAATTTGCTTCGCTAATCTTAGTTCACACGGCGAAGGTAGCCCGGTTAGCGAATCTGGCTTCGCTTTTTTGCGAAGCAGGTTCGCTGTGGCCATACTCGTTCGCTCAAATTCCAGCTCGAACGTAGCTGCTTCGCCGATCTTAGTTCACTTGACGAAGACAGTCCAATTAGCGAAACCAATTCGCTTTTTTACGAAGTTACGTTCGCTACAGGTACAGCAATATGCTCAGCCTTTTGCTGGAGCGAATCTAGCTTCGTTAACCGTGAACCTAGGTTCACGAACAGCGAAATATGCTTCGTTAAATGTACTCCAGACAGCGGAGACAGCCTGGTTAACGAATCTGGCTTCTCTATTTTGCGAAGCAGGTTCGCTGCGGTGTACGCAATTGCTCGGCTTACTATATAGGCTCGCGGAGGCGAGCGAGTGTGACCCGCTCTCAGAAGCTTGAGAAATGTTACTTTTTAGGGTTATGCTCTTGCATCCCGTTAGGCGGAAGTTACTTTTTGGTTCGTGCTTTGGCATCCGTTAGCTGGAGGTTACTGTTTGAATTTGTGCTTTTGCATCAGTTAGCTGGAGGTTACTAATTTGGTTGTATTTGCTCATCCGTTAGCTAGAGGTTACTTTTTGGGGTTGTGTTGGTGCATCCGTTGACCATGGTTCCTGCTTCTGTGCCGCGAAGCAAAGAGCCTTAGTTACTTTCCAGTACGTGCGCTAACGCACCGTCAATTCGGGATTCAGTCTTCTGCACTAACACTTCACAGTATCCCCCACCGCTTCAATCCAGCAGCTTGCCGATGCCAAGCTGCTCGGCGGCGGCGGCGTAGTAGGCGGCAACTGCGACATCGAAGACCGCCAGCCCCATCGGGGCAAACAGTACCGGGCGGTCACCAGCACTTGATACAATGGCATCCGGGTGAGACAGCGCCTGTGCTAGCGCAACGGTATCATTCGCCTGTAAGCCTTGCTCCAGATGAAGCCGCTCAATATCGGTATCCGCCCGGCATACCTCCTGCCAATCGTCAACGATAACCGAACCCGCTCCGGCCAGTGCCGGAGATAAGTAATCGCGAAGCGATACATGCAACAGTATGCTGCTGGGCTTTGAAGGAGCCTCGTCAATATATCGCTCCGGCGAAGCGGTACAGGTGAGGATTAACTCCGATTGCCGATATGCCTCCTGCCAAGTGGATACACGCTCCACTGGTATTCTACTAAGCGAGCTTTCACTCCAAGCTTTCATGTCTACGTCTCTGCGATCATACAGTCGCAGCCGGACAATTTCGCCTTCGCCAAACAGTGCATTCAGCATTTGCGCATGCGTCCGGCCGATTGGCCCCATGCCGATTATCGCCGCGTCTACCGGCCCTCCACTGGCAAGGCGATTTCGCGCGCCTAACAATGCCAGCAACAGCGCACTGCTGACCGCTGCTGTTCGAATCGCGCTAATCAGCCCGCCTCGAATCATAGCCACCGGCACACCTGTATCCGGATCATTCAGCACCGTGACGCTATGCGCACGCGGCAAGCCTGCCGCAATGTTGCCGGGGTAGCTTGCGATCCATTTCAGCCCTGCGGCCCGCTGCGGCTTTGCAACGTAAGCCGGCATCGCAATGATGCGGTTGCTTGCATCGCCGAATTTCAAATAAGGCTTCAGCGGCTGCGCGCATTCGCCTTTCGCATAAGCGTCGGCCGCTTCCGTTATGACGGCGGCAAGCTTTGTCCAGTCGATGCCGATCTGCAGAATGTCCGCTTCGTTTAAATATCGCAAGAACGCACCCGCTTTCTGGACCGGACCTGCTCCGCGAATTCAGGGCCGTACCTGTTCTCCACCCATTCGTCGTCATAAACCGTATCCAAGTACCGCTCCCCCCGATCCGGCAAAATAACGGCGCACACAGCGCCCGACTCAATTCGTTCCCTGTATCGCTCTACAGCTGCCAGAACACCGCCGGAGGAGGCGCCCGCCAGAATCGATTCCTTGCGTACAAGCGCGCGGCAAGTTTCAATACATTCTGTCTCGCTAACTGTAACGACCGCGTGTACCCCCTCATCCGGGCAAAGCTCCGGCCGCCTTCCGGCTCCAAGTCCCGGCAGCAGCCGGGCAGCGCCAGTTCCGTTACGATTAAAAATCAGGCTGCCATCAGCGTCGACGGCAATCACTTTCGTCCGCAGACCATGCAGGCGAATGTAATCCAGGCAGCCGCGAAGCGTGCCGCAAGTACTCACGCCGCAAAACAAATAATCCAGCTCCGGCAAATCCGCCGCCAACTCCGCCATCGTCGTGTGCTGATGCGCCAGCGCGTTGTTCGGATTGGCATATTGATTAGGCCAATAGGCGTCCGGAAGCCGCTTCACCCAGCGACGAACGCGGGCCAGCCTTGCCGGTACAAATTCGCCCGTAGCGGCATCGGGTCTGGCAACCATATCGATTCGCGCTCCATAGGCTTGCAAAATACGCAAATTCGTCTCTGTCGTTCGCGGATCAACAACGCAGATGAACCGGCAGCCGATCAGATTGCAAATTTGCGCCAGTCCGATCGCCAAATTGCCCGAGCTGGATTCTACTATCGTAGAACCCGGACCAAATAGCCCCCGCTCCAGGGCTGCCATCAGCATTTCTTTGGCAGAGCGGTCCTTCACGCTCCCTCCCGGATTGAAAAGCTCCAGCTTGGCATATACGCTGAACGGCGCATGCGCGAACAGCTTTTGCAGCTGTACGATCGGCGTTCCGCCAACCGACGATAAAATATTTTCATACCGGCTCATTGCAATCCGCTTCTATCAATTCGTTTACCCTTGCCGCTGCCGTTCTCGCTCTCGTCAGAGAGGTAGAGCTTTTTCCGCTTCATGGGAACAGAAGCTTGAGCGGTCACCGGTAAGCGCTGCTCTGCGGTTAATACTCCGCTCCGGGCTGTCCCCAAGCCAGAGAAAATAAAATCAACCTGCATTTCCTGCAGCATGCCGCCGCGGATCATCGCCCCGATTTCCGGTATTGCTCCTTGCAGCTCAGCGCGGACAGCAGCGGCAGTGACCGCATCCACTTCATCCACGGTAGCAATCTGGACCTGAAGACGGTTTCCGCTAACCTGCACTCTGACCTCAGCCTGCCCGATATGCTTAAACACGGCATTTTCCACATCATAGACGCTAATCTTCTCGCCATGCTTCAATTCCGGTCCGATCCGCTTGACGATAGCCGCAAAGGTAGTGAGCGTCTCGCCGTTCTCGTTTTCCTCCGTACGCAGATCACGTACAACATCGTAGGTTACATAACGAAGAGCGGGAAAACGCCGCCGATGCAAGGAAGTGAGCGCCAGCACCTGCTCGCCCTCTGGCAACGCAATATCCGGCAAGCCGATCTCTTGCGGTTGAACCCCTTCCGCCAGCAGCCCCTCCAGCAGCACATAACGTCCGCTTGCAGCATCGTAATAAGCGATCGTTCCAATCTCGATGCTGCCGTAGGTGTCGACGATATCCTCAGCAGCGATGCCGATCCGCTCAGCGGCCCTTTTTCTCCATTCGGGCGGGGCAGGTTCTCCAACAAGAATAATTTTTTTCAGCCCCCAAGCAAAAGAAACAGGTGCAGCACGAAAAAGACCATCCAGCAGCGACGGCATCGTATACAACACATCCGGCTGATACTGCTCAATGCGGATCAGATGTGCCGCCGCAGGCAGGCCGAACGGAATCGATTCGCATTCATAGCCCAGCTGTTCAAAAATAGGCTTCGCCGTTGCTTCCGCATGCCCCGTTCCCATGTCACTAAGTACACGCTCTATGCCGTCGACGCCAGCCAGCAGCTTGCCGAACAACGCGACCTTCTGCATCACATAGTGCGTCTCGTCAATTGCATCATAATAGATTGCCTTGCGCCGCCCGCCGCTGGTGCCGGATGTCCGGTATACGTTCCACTCCGGATTGCTTGCACCGTCCGCTCTATCGTAATAATCGCTCAAGCGCTCCGCTGTCAGAAGCGGAATTTTCGGCTCCCCTGACCCGGAAGTATCCATCAGCTTGCCGTACCAAGGGTAGATCCTTCGCACTTCCTCCAGCTTGGCGCGAACCGTCTCATTTTCCACCGATATGCGCATGTCCATTCCTCCAAAAAACGTCGTTGTTCATCTTATGCCGGCATGGCTGCAAGGGTCCCCCGGATCCTGTCCGCTTAAGTCCATTCGCAGTTTAATGGGCAAGCATATGCTATTAGGTCCACCAATTTCTGTACATGAATAGGAGGAAGAAAACGTCCATGACCGGCATATTGACGAAAAAGCAATACCGGGCCTCATCCAGCAAATGGCGGAAAACAATCCTTCTCCGGCGAAAAAAATCGCTTCGGCGCTTCATTCCCCCTACCCGTCTATATAGCGGCAAAGCATTGACGGCCATGCTTGCGCAATATCGCCTCGTCTATGTCAAGCCCTTACGCGGCTCGCATGGCGACGGCATCATGCGCATTGAACGGATTGGCTCCCGCTACTTGCTGCATCATGGCACCGCAATTAAGCGGGGACTTACGCTAGAGAAGCTGCTGCGAGTCGTCCGTAAGCGGACGGGCAGAAGACCGTATCTGATGCAGCGCGGCATCGCGATGCTGAGGCATCGCGGACGTATTTTTGACCTGCGCGTCGTCGCCCAGCTTGATCGCAGCCGAAGCTGGCAAATTACCGGCATGCTTGCAAGAGTTGCCAAACAAGGCCGGGCCGTTACGAACGGCGCACAAGGCGCATCGATTCATCCTGTCGATTCCGTGCTTGCCGCTTATGCCGGGAGCGCTTCCCGTGCCCGGACAAGAGCAACGCTGCACCGGTTTTGTTTGTCTGCTGCGCTGGAGCTGCGGCGAAACTTTCCTTTCTTGACTGAGCTCGGCTTCGATATTGCACTCGACAGCAAACTCCATCCTTGGGTACTGGAAGTTAATGTACGCCCGGAGGCCATCCCATTCACCCGGCTACCCGATAAAACGATGTACCGGCGTATTCTGCGATATCGGCGGATTAACCGGAGAGGATGACAGTAGTCAGGGCGAACTCTAGTCAGAACAGGCCTGCTTGGCGGGTAACTTGCATAGCAGAACGCAAATAAGACCCTCAAGGGGTCTTATTCACATTGGGCATCGGCTAATGCCCTTTTACCATGGGCAGCAGCTACATGGCGACAATCGTCCGGCCGCGCACCTTGCCTTGCAAAATATTTTGAAGCACATCAGGCAGCTGCTCCAACTGAATCTCATTAACCAAGCTTCCGTCCATATGCCGCGGCTTCAGGTCAGTTGCAAGCCTGTCCCATACAAGGCGGCGGAGCTCCATCGGACATTCGACCGAGTCAATGCCAAGCCAGTTCACGCCGCGCAAAATAAACGGATAGACCGTAGTCGCCACCTCATAGCCGCCGGTCAAGCCGCTTGTCGCTACCGAACCGCCATACTGCATCGTACTTAAAATATATTGAAGCGTTTGTCCGCCAACGGGATCAACGGCTCCCGCCCACAGCCCCTTGCGCAGCGGTTTATGCCCTGCGTCTGACAGCTCCTCGCGGCCGATGACATTCGCAGCGCCAAGCTCCCGCAAATACGCATGCTCCTCCGCCTTGCCGGTGCTCGCCGTCACTTCATAGCCTCGCCCGGCAAGCAAATCGACTGCGACACTGCCGACACCGCCGGTCGCCCCGGCCACCAGAACCGGCCCTTTGCCGGGATGAAGCCCGTTATCCTCCAGCCGCTGCACAGACAGCGCTGCCGTGAAGCCCGCTGTTCGAGGATCATCGCCTCTTTCAGCGTTAGCCCTTCGGGAAGCGGAACGACCCAGTCGCCCGGAACTCGTGCCAGCTCACTGAAACCGCCATGATGCGAGACGCCCAGCCCATAGCTGGTGACAATAACAGCATCCCCTTCACGGAAGCGGGGATCGCTCGATTGCTCCACCGTCCCGGCCAAATCGATGCCGGGAATATGCGGATAGCTTTTGACCATTTGGTTGGAAATGGCGATCATGCCATCCTTATAATTCACGCTGGAGTATGCTACGCGGACTAGAACCTCTCCCTCCGGCAGTGCCTCCTGCTCAAGCTGCTTCAGCGAAAAAGACGTCTGTCCGTCCTCCAGCTGCTCCAATATATAGGCACGAAACATATCCATTTCCTCCTTCTCTCGTTTACTGTTTCTGTTTCTGTTTCTGCTTATGCTTGCTGTTCCGCTTCATCTGTCCATCATTTGATCCAAATGATACAACAGGACACGGTTGATCTCCGCTGCGTTCAGCCGCTCTGGACGCGTAACCCCGTGAACGACTAATCCATCAACGAGCGCATGAAGCCGTTTCGCCTCCAGCTCAACATCCAAATTGGCTGCAGCTAATCCCTGTACAACCATACCGCTGACGATTGACAGAAATCCGTTATACAGCTGATCATGTACCTGGAGACTGAAGGCGCGAATAGAGGGATCGCCAACAGCGCGTCCCATAAAAGCGAGCCATACCTCCGACTCTGCCAGCCGCTCCTCATCCAGCGGTACAAGCTGAGCGACGATCAGCTCGATATTTTGACGGGGATTCCCGTTTAACTTGAGTTCCTTCAATCTTCGCATTACGCGTTCGGATACCAACTGCATGGAAAAGGCAAGCAGCTCGGACTGTGTGACAAAATAATGCCGCAGCGAACCGAGAGACATCCCCGCTTCCTCCGCAACACTGCGCACCGACACTCCTTCCATCCCTTCCCGGCGAATCACTCGCCAAGCCGCTTCCGCCAATTGCTCCCGGCGCCTGTCATGATCTACTATTTTGGGCATAGCTCTAGTGTATCAGAGTTGTTTTTCTCCATACAACCATGCTAAAATAACATCAACTTTATTTTAATACAGTTGTATTTTATAAAAGGAGTGGAACGCCATAATTGCTGCGTTTATTATCGGATGCGAGATCGGATTCTGGCTGTTTGTTGCCGCCGGCCTGATGTTCCGCTATATTTTCCGGATGAAGAGAACCGGAGCCTTTCTTCTGCTGTGTACGCCAATTGTCGATTTGATCCTGTTGTTCGCAACCGTTATTGACCTGCGAAACGGTCAGACCGCTTCCTTCATCCATGGCCTGGCGGCAATTTATATCGCCGTCTCCATCGTGTTCGGACATCGGATGATCCAGTGGGCCGACGGTCAATTCGCTTACCGCTTTGCAGGAGGCCCGAAGCAGGAACGTAAAGAGAAGCCGAAATACGGTCAGGCGCATGCACGGCATGAGCGTATCACCTGGTTTCGTTATTTTATCACCTATGTCATCGGCTGTGTGCTGCTGCTCGCTATGATATTTTTCATCGGCGATGCGGAACGGACAGCTGCGTTAATGGGGACCGTGAAGGTGTGGTCAATCATTACAGCTGTTGATTTTCTTTACAGCTTCAGCTTTACGCTATGGCCCCGGAAGGACAAAAACAATTCGACTACGCTGTCATAGCCCCCTCAGCCGCCAGCCTCTCTTTCTGTGGAAGAGGCTGGCGGTTTTTTTATCGTATGGTATTGTTTCGCTTGATGGGCGCTCGATGGTGAAAGATGGGGTTGAGAATTTCGGGCTGCCCTCTTTTCGGAGCCAAATAGGCGGTTGCGCAGATTCGATTTGCAAGATTAGGATAATAGAGTATGGAATTGAAATTCCATGAATCTATTTTTGGGGGAGGCTGACTGTCGTATGAAAATTTTGCTGCTCCAGCCTAGGCTTGAAGATGCACTGTCACAATTACGAGAGGCGTTGCATGACTATCCCGGCATTGATGCCGTTGTCTTTCCAGAAGGCTACTTGAATGAAAACGTAGAGGAAGCGCGGAAGCTGGCTGAGCAGCATGGGGTGATATTAATTGGAGGATACCGGAAGCTTCAGGAGCGTCCCAAAGATCAAGCTATTATCATAGGACGGTCGGGCGAGATTGCACTGAATCGGGTCAAGTATAGCGATACAGCTTTTATCAGCCAAGCGGGCCTTACGGTGGGTATCATGTTGTGCGATGAGCTCGTTTTACAAGGGGTTAAAAGCGAAGAGTTCCCGTCCCCCGATTTAATCGTCCATTGTATTGGTGTCGGCATGTTCAGCAAGGAGCAATTCGATGAATGGACGGGGTTAGCTCAGGAGATGGCCCGAACTTATTGTACATATATGATTGGTGTCAGCCATGCAGATGGGTTTTATCGAGACAGTACCGTTTCAATACCGATCGCATACGCCTTTGACCGGGAAGGCAACGTCATTTTCATAGCTGAAAATGACACCCGCCCGCGGACCTGGGACACCGTTAGTAATGAGGTCATAGTCCGCCAAACCCTAGAAACACTTTAACGAAGCTGCTTCGTTAACTCTTTGACGCCGAGCTGAAAACACCATTTAACGAACCGGCTTCGCTATATAGCGAAGCTAATTTCGCTATTCTGCTATGCATAGCTTACCTGTTTTGCCGCAGCGAACTTAACTTCGCTTTCCGTGAACCTAAGTTCGCCGTTAGCGAAGTTAGGTTCGCTGTAGCCGCACACGCCCAGCAAAATGCAGCCTACAGCGAACACAGCTTCGCTATTTTGCGAAGCTGCTTCGTTATCTCTTTGACGCCGAGCTGAAAACACCATTTAACGAACCGGCTTCGCTATATAGCGAAGCGAATTTCGCTGTTCTGCCATGTACAGCTTCCCTGTTTTTCTACAGCGAACTAGACTTCGCTTTCCGTGAACCTAAGTTCGCCATTAGCGAAATTAGGTTCGCTGTAGCCGCACACGCCCAGCAAACCGCCCCCTACAGCGAAAACAGCTTCGCTATTTTGCGAAGCTGCTTCGTTAACTGGTTACTTGGAGCCGAGCTGGAACTATCGCTGTTTTAAGTTACTTGGAGTGGAGCCAGAACTGTTGCTATTTAATGTTACTTGGAGCGGAGCCGGGACTATCGCTGTTTAAAGTTACTTGGAGTTGGGAGAAATATTGCTATTTGATGCTACTTGGGAGCGGAGCGAGAACTACCGCTCTTTTAAGTTACTTGAAGCAGAGCGAGAACAACCGCTGTTTAAAGTTACTTAGAAGCGGAGAGAGAACCCTCCCCCGCCACTCCCAAGCAAGGCGGCGCATCACGCCGCCTCCGCATTACCGGGTTTCGCGGTGCAGCGTGACGCGCTTGAGGCGCGGGCTGTATTTGCGGAGCTCCAGACGTTCCGGCGTTGTGCGTTTGTTTTTCGTCGTTGTGTAGTTGCGGTCGCCGGTTTCGGTGCACGCAAGCGTGACAGTTACTCTCATGGCTGGGTCACCTCCTTATTGGATCGCATAGGCTTCGTCAGGTACTGTCGGGAACGGATCGGACAGCTTGCTCCAGTCGCTGCCCATTTCATCCTCGCTCAGCAGGCAGTCGTCGAGTGAAGCTTCAAGCTCCGGCCGGTTCAATCCGATCCCTATCAGCACGACCTTGTTCATCCGATCGCCGTATTCTGGATGCCATTGCTGCGCAAGCTCCTTCTCATCCGCCAGCAGTTGAAGTTTTTCTTCTTCTGGCAGTGCATCGGCCCACAAACCCGCAGGCCCGAATTGAATGGACGGTCCGGCCTGGCTCAAGCTTTGCGCATGACGGCTGCGGGATGCGAGCCATACGATCCCTTTCGCCCGGACAACATCCTCCGGCCATTGCTCCATCCATTTCATTAAGCGCCCCGGATGGAACGGTTTCACCCGCTGATAGACGAAGGAGGAAATACCGTACTCTTCCGTCTCCGGTGTATGCACAGGCGATTCCAGCTCTTTAATCCAGCCTGCCGAACGGCTGGCTGCCTCAAAATCGAACAAACCGGTATTCAATATCTCTGATGGCGCTACCTGACCTTTTACCGTCCGGATCAATTTGGCGCGAGGCTGGAGGGTACGCAATACGCCCTCAAGCTCCTCCAGCTCTTCCTCGCCCACCATGTCGCATTTGTTCAGCAGAAGCACATCGCAAAATTCAATCTGGTCAATCAGCAAATCAACAACCTCGCGCACATCATCCTCACCCACTGCCTGATTCCGGTCGAGCAGCGTTTCGCCGGAAGAATAATCATGCCAGAAGCGATAAGCATCTACGACAGTCACCATGCTATCAAGCCTGCACCATTGCGTAAGATCGATGCCCTGCTCCTGATCGATATAAGTGAAGGTTTGAGCAACTGGCACCGGCTCGCCGATTCCCGTCGACTCGATCAGGATGTAATCGAAGCGGCCTTCCTTCGCCAGCCGTTCCACCTCGCGCAGCAAATCCTCCCTCAGCGTGCAGCAGATGCAGCCGTTCGACATCTCCACCAGCTTCTCATCGGTACGCGACAATCCGCCGCCGTTTCTCACAAGCTCAGCATCAATGTTAACCTCGCTCAAATCATTGACGATGACCGCCACCTTCAGGCCGTCCCGATTATGAAGCACATGGTTTAAAATCGTCGTTTTACCGGCTCCCAAATAGCCGCTTAATACCGTTACCGGAATTTTCTTCGTTGTCATCACAATGCCACCTCAATCTTCTTATTATTGTTCTTCACCGATCAACAAAGCGTAATCATTACGATTATGTATCGTAAAAAAATCCGACCAGTCAGGCCAGATATATAACGCCATTTCGTTAATCGTAATTATTACGTTTAACAACAGTATACGGCCTCCATACCGCTTCGTCAAGCCGAATGAGATCAGCCTTATCATTCACATTGACCGATGCTGTGCAATTTTCAACAACACAACTTAGCCCCAGCACGCGTTGCGGCTTTATTTGCAGGTGGCTGGATCTCACACCACGCAAAGCTATTATGTCCATTACGCTCCTTTCTTTTCACTCAATGTCGTAATATCATAGTATCAAAGTCATGAATTCGCACTAAAAATAAAGATTTAAATATGTTAGATTAAACATGTTGTCATATTTTTATAGTGATCATAACCATTTAACAATCGAACCTACGAGGAGTGAGCAAGTTATGCTTCGCATTGGAAAAATAAGCTATTGGCATGTCCATGCCTGGGATTATACGAAACAAGCCCAAGAGCACCCGGACACTGAAATCGTTGCCGTGTGGGATGAGATCCCTGCCCGCGGAGAAGAGGCTGCTGCCAAACTGGACGTTCCCTTCTATGCAGACCTGAATGAAATGCTCGGACGCGACGATATTGACGCAGTCATCGTAGACGCGCCAACCTCGATGCATGAAGAGGTAATGAAAGCCGCGGCAAAAGCCGGTAAACATATTTTCACTGAAAAAGTAGTCGCACCTACGCTTAAAGAAGTAAACGCTGTCTTAGAGGAAGTAAAGGCTAATCAAGTGAAGCTGACCGTGTCGCTTCCGCGCTTGAATGACAGCTACACGCTCGCGATCCGCGATGTGCTGACGCAAGGGCTGCTTGGACAAGTTACGCTCGTTCGCGCCCGTCTTTCGCATAACGGCGCAACGGCCAACTGGCTGCCTGAGCATTTCTATAATTTGGAGCAATGCGGAGGCGGAGCGCTTATCGACCTCGGTTGCCACCCGATGTATTTGGCCAGACTGTTTCTGAATGAGCTTCCTGAGCAAGTATCGGCTCAATTCAGCTATGTAACCGGCAAAGATGTTGAGGATAACGCTGCTGTGCTGCTGAAAACGGCTTCCGGAGCGGTTGGCATCGTCGAGGCGGGCTTCGTCAACGACCATTCGCCATTCACGCTTGAAGTGCACGGTACCAAAGGCTCGCTGCTTTACGGAACTCCGCAAGACAAGCTGCTGCTTCGTTCTTCTGTTGCAACTGGAGATGCTGCCCAGCAATGGACGGAGATCCCGCTTCCTGCCCGCCGGGAAAGCGCCTTTGACCAGTGGGTCCGCCATATTCAAGAAGGCACGACGGCGGATGAGAACATCGCTCTGGCCGTTGATCTGACGAAGCTGATGGAAGCTGCGAATCTGGCAGCCAAGGAACAACGCAACGTTCGGCTCGACGAGCTGGAAGGTTAATATAACCGGCAGCGCACATGATGGATAGCTTAACGGACAGGAGGGATAGACATGGCAAGCTTTCCTTATGAGGATATGCGGGAGAGGCCGGATGCGCTGGAGCGTCTGGATTTGCGGATCAAATGGGGTCCCTACGACATCCATGTGCTTCGCTTTCATCTGACGACCTTCCAGCCCGGACGGGTCATCAGCTTTCATAAGCATGCGGAATTCGAGCTGCATTACATCCCGCAGGGCAAAGGAAAGGTTATTCTTGTCGACCAGGAATACCCGTTGAAATCCGGCATGTTCTACCTGACTGGCCCCGATATTATGCACTATCAGGAAGCGGACGCTGCCGAAGCGATGGAAGAGCTCTGCCTCCATGTCGATATTATCGACCGTACCGAGGGAGGCATCGACGATCCCTCCTCCTACGATGATTGGGAAGCGGCAGAGGCTCGTGATTGCATCGCCAAGCTGAAAGCGCTGCCCCTTTATCCGGCCAAAGACATCCATCAGGCGATGCCTTACTTTTTGCAGGCGTATCAAGCCTGCAGCGATAATTTTACCGGAAGCTATACGACGATCAAGCAGTCGGTCATTCAGATTTTGCTGCGCTCCGTACGGGCCTATGATGCCTCGAAGGAGCATAAGCATTTTCCGATGCGGGATATGAAGGCGTACCGCTTCCGGCTGGCGATGGAGCATATTCACGCCAACTATGACGGTGCGATTACGCTTGAGGATGTAGCGGACCGGCTTAACTTGAGCACCCGCCATATCCAGCGGTTGTTCAAGGAGCTGCACGACGGGCAAACCTTCAGCCGGATACTTGAAGATATAAGGCTGGAAGCGGTTTGCAGGGCGCTGCTCGAGACGAATCAGTCCGTTGAACAAATCGCCAAGGGAACCGGCTTCACCGGCGGCAACTATCTTCATGCCGTGTTCCGCAAGAAGTTCGGGCTTACCCCGACGGAATACCGGAAGCAGCATGAACAGCAGCCGCTGTCTGTGAAATAAGTCCACATCACTATAACTACTAGGAGGTCTTTGACTATGTCTAAAGTTCACAAGCTTGCTATTATCGGTTGCGGCGGCATCGCCAACGGCAAACATCTGCCAAGCCTGAGCAAATTGAACAACGTTGAAATCGTCGCATTCTGCGACATCGTAGAAGAGCGTGCAACAGAAGCTGCTGCTAAATACGGTGCAGAAGGCGCTCGCGTCTATACCGATTACACCGAGCTGCTGAAAGATGCTTCCATTGAAGTCGTGCATGTATGTACGCCAAACGACTCGCATGCTGACATCTCCATCGCCGCTCTTGAAGCAGGCAAGCATGTCATGAGCGAGAAGCCGATGGCCAAAACAGCCCATGATGCGAAACGGATGGTAGAAGCTGCAGAACGTACGGGCAAAAAGCTGACCGTTGGCTACAACAACCGTTTCCGCTCTGACAGCCTGCATCTGAAAGCTCTGTGCGAATCCGGCGAGCTGGGCGACATTTATTTCGCGAAAGCACATGCGATCCGCCGCCGCGCCGTACCGACTTGGGGTGTATTCCTCGACGAAGAAAAACAAGGCGGAGGCCCGCTGATCGATATCGGTACGCATGCGCTTGACCTGACGTTGTGGATGATGGACAACTACAAGCCGAAAGTTGTACTGGGCACTGCCTATCACAAGCTTTCGCAGCGTGAGAATGCCGCTAATGCTTGGGGCCCTTGGGATCCTGCGAAATTCACGGTAGAAGACTCCGCTTTCGGCATGATCGTAATGGAAGACGGAGCAACAATCTCGCTGGAATCCAGCTGGGCGCTGAATACGCTTGAAGTGGACGAGGCGAAATGTTCCCTGTCCGGTACCGAAGGCGGCGCGGACATGAAAAACGGCCTGCGCATCAACGGCGAGAAGCATAGCCGTCTCTTCACAACTGACGTCGATCTGAGCGCTGGCGGCGTTGCCTTCTACGAGGGCAGCTCGGAGAACCCGGCTGATCTGGAAATGAAATTGTGGATCAAAGCAATTGAAGAAGATACAGAGCCAGTCGTTACACCGCAACAAGCTTTCGTCGTCTCCCAAATTCTTGAAGCGATCTACGAATCGGCGAAAACAGGCAAAGCCGTATACCTGTAAGCCTAATAAAAGAAGCCGTTCCGGCAGGTCAGATTCCAAGACCCGTTGCCGGAACGGCTTTTTCTTTATTGCATAATGCCTGTCAATTAAGTATTCATAATTTTTGCAGGATTTCCCCCAACAATGACATTGTCAGGCACATCCTTGGTCACAACCGCGCCGGAGGCGATAACGGCATTGTTGCCAATCGTAACACCGGGATTAATAATGGCTCTCCCGCCAATCCACACATCATTCCCGATTGTAACCGGCCTGCCCAGCTCCGCTCCAGAAGCCCGTACAACAGGGTCCAACGGCAGCGTTGCGGTATAAATATGCACGCCCGGCGAGATCAAGCAATTATTGCCGATCCGAACCTCGCATACGTCGATAATCACACAATCAAAATTGGCGTAAAAGCCGTCGCCAACATGAATATTGTAGCCGTAATCACAGCGAAAGGTCGGCTGTACGTACAACCTAGCCCCGGTTGAGCCAAACAGCTCTTTGAGCAGCGCTGTTCGACGGTCATTCTCGGACTCCAGCGATTGATTGTAGAGCCTCAGCAGTCTGCGGGCATTTTGCCGATCCAGCACAAGCTGCGAATCAGTGGCGTGATAGAGCTCGCCGCTCCTCATCTTTTCTTTTTCCGTTCTCGGCTCCATTTCTTTGCTTCCTCTCCGTTCCGTTCAAACGAGCGGCCTATTATTCCCGCCTTTGCACTAGTTTTGTTCAAAAACTGTGCTGCTTAAACGTCGGGCAGAAGCACCTCACCTCAATAATTCAGGCAAATCTATTCTTGTCGCTCTGCGATCCGCTCGTACAGGAAGTCGACGACATGCTTCACTTCCATCCGCTCCCCTGCACCGTGTTTCTCAACACCTGCTTTCATTTGCAGCAGGCAGCCGGGATTGCTGGTCAGCAAATAGCGCGCGCCGGTATCGTTGGCATGCTCCATTTTATGCTCCAAAATCTGTCCCGCCATCTCAGGATGCGTCAAGTTGTAAATACCGGCTGAGCCGCAGCAGCGGTCGGCTTCCTTCATTTCAATGAAAGACACATTCGCTACCTGCCGCATCAGCTTCCTTGGCGAGTCGCCGCTCTTCATTACATTGCGAAGATGGCAGGAATCCTGGTAGGTGATGCGGATTGGTCCTGTTGATGCATTCGGCTCGGGAACAGTCTGTTCGAACGACGGAAGACGCCCCTGTTCCACGAGCAGACGGCTTACGTCAATCACACGGGAGGCGAACCATGCAGCAAGCTCGCGGTATTCCGGATCTTCGCTCAGAAGGTGATCGTACTCCACCAGTAAAGCGCCGCAGCCTCCGGCATTGGAGACGATATAGGAAACGTCCGCTGCTTTAAACGCGTCCAGATTGGCCCGCGCCAGCGCTCGCGCCTGCTCCATCTCGCCGCTGTGTGCATGAAGTGCTCCGCAGCAGCCCTGCTCGCTTGGAATAACGACTTCAAAGCCTGCTTCAGCCAACAGTTTCACCGTGTTCACGTTTGTCTCAGCGAACATTACATCCATAATACAGCCGCGGAACAATGCGACCGTAGCGATCTTCTCGCCTTTAGCCGGGTACAGTGTACCCACTCGTTCCACGACGCCCTTGCCGGATGCATCGGGCAAAATCCGTTCCATCTCCCGCATATGTGCAGGAAACAGCTTCATCAGGCCGCTTCCTCTTACGATGGTTTGCAGCCCGGATTTCTGATAGGCGGCAAGCGATCTTCCTACCCATTTCATCCGGCTCTGATGAGGGAATACGCCCTTGAATGCCAGCTTACGAAGACCTTTGACGGCTGCCGGATGCTCCGCATGATCCTCTATCGCATCCCGCGCTTGCTCGATCAACTGACCGTATTTGACATCGGCCGGACAAGCAGGCTCGCACGCTCTGCAGCCCAGACAATGATTCATCTGATCCTGAAAAACCTGATCCGGGTCCATCAGCCCGTCCGCAACGGCTTTCATAAGCGCAATCCGTCCGCGCGGGGACTCCGGCTCCAAGCCGGTTTCCCGGAAAGTCGGACAAGCGGGTAAGCAAAAGCCGCAGCGCATGCAGTTGGTCAACTGGTCGTAATCCAGCTTAGCCAGCATCGTTCTGGCGAGCGGATTGGCATGCTCGATATTAGGCTTGCCCATTGGCGTTAACGTCGCCATTGCATTTGCATGAGAATCAGCCACGTTCGATCACCACTCTTTTCCTTGATTCTTTTGCGAAAATTTTGCCCGGGTTCAGCAGATGATGAGGATCGAACGCATTTTTGATTCCCTTCATCACTTCAAGCCCCGCCGCCCCAACCTTCCATTCCAGAAAAGGAGCCTTCACAAGGCCAACGCCGTGCTCGCCTGTAATCGTCCCTCCGAGTTCAATAGCTGCTTGGAATATTTCCTCAAACGCCTGCTCGACCCGGTGAACCTCTTCCTTGTCTCTGGCGTCCGTTGTCGCCGTCGGATGCAGATTCCCGTCCCCCGCATGACCGAAGGTCGCAATGGCAACGTCATATTTACGGGCGATCTCATTAATTCGCAGCACCATATCGGCAATGCGAGAACGGGGGACGGTGGCATCCTCCAGCATCGTCGTCGGGCGAAGACGTGCCAGCGCAGTAAATGCGCTTCTTCTTGCCGTAAGCAGCTTCTCCGCCTGCTCCCGATTTTCGGCTACATCAATCCGGTCGGCTTGCTCCAGCTCGCATATTTCCCGGATCTTCGCAATGTCCCGCTCCACCGTCTCGGAATCGCCATCCTGCTCAATTAGCAGAATGGCTTCCATATCCCGCGGAAGTCCCAGCTTGGCGAAATCGTCAACGACGCGGATCGTCGGATTGTCCATAAATTCCAGTGTAGCCGGAATGATCTTCTGTTCAATAATGCGCGAGACCGTTCTAGCCGCACCATAAAGATCCTTATACATCGCCAGCATCGTCTTCTTGACCGCCGGAGGCGGAACAAGCTTCAAGGTCGCCTCGGTAATGATCGCAAGCGTGCCTTCAGAACCAACGAGCAGCTTCGTCAAATCATAGCCTGCGACGTCCTTCATCAGCTTGCCGCCTGTGCGGATAATGTCACCGCTGGCAAGCACCGCTTCCAGCCCGATAACGTAGTCCTTCGTCGTACCATACTTCAAGCCGCGCAGCCCGCCGGAGCATTCCGCTATATTGCCGCCGATCGTCGATATTTTCATACTGCTGGGATCAGGCGGATAGAAAAGGCCAAGCGATTCGACATGAGCAATAAACTCTCCCGTAATGATTCCCGGCTGCACCGTAGCCGTCAAATTTTCCATATCAATCTCCAAAATCCGGTTCATCCGGTGCATGACCATCACAACGCCTCCGGCCACTGGGACGGTTCCGCCGCACAGGTTGGAGCCTGAGCCTCGGGAAACGACCGGTACCCGGTAAGCCGCGAGCGCTTTCATAATTTCTGAAACTTGCTCCGTGCTGCTCGGATAAATCACGCCGTCGGGCAGCGATTGCAGCATAGGCGTGCCGTCATAGGAATGGGCCACCCGCGCCTCCTGATCATCTCGATAATTGTTCTCCCCTACAATTTGCCGCAACCGTTTCGTTAAAGCCGCATCCATCATATGTAATCCCTCGCTCCGATAGTAGTCGAATAGTAGTCAGGTCATCTGATGACTTTTGAAATCATTATATGCTATACTTTGGCTATTGTATAGATACCGAATTACATTTTCACCCGGGAGGCTTTCCATTGAAAATTACTACCGCAAAAGGCCATGAGCTTGTGGCGGAGCATCTTCTTACACAAATTCGCGGAGGTGCGTGGCAGCCGGGTCAACGTCTCCCGTCGGTCGTCGAGCTTGCGGAATTGTATGGCGTCGGCCGCTCCACCATCCGGGAAGCGGTCAGCGCGCTCAAAGCGACAGGCTGGCTGGATGTGCGCCATGGCGGCGGCACCTTCGTCAAAACAACCCTTCCTGTGGATAGCGCAGACGGTTTATTTCAGAACGCCGACTCCCTTATCGAATTGCTCGAAGTCCGCAAAGTGCTGGAGATCGGCGCGGTATCGCTAGCTGCCGACCGCCGCAGCGCACAGCACTTGGAGCGGCTTGAGGCGCTTCTTCATGAGATGGAGCGCAGCCTGGAACAACAGGATATCTCCGGCAGTGAAAGCGCCGATACCCAGTTCCATATGGCAATCGTGGCCGCTTCGGGCAACTCCTTGCTAATCCATATGATGGAGTCGCTGTCGGAACGATTTGCAGGCTCCATCCGGCAAACGCGCGAGCTGTGGTTTTACAAGGAAAAGGCGACCGCTTCGCGTCTTCTTCAAGAGCACCGGCAAATCTGCGCGGCGATTGCCAGCGGCGATAAGCAATTGGCCGAGCAGTTGGTCGATGACCATCTCTCGAAGGTAATTGAGGTACTGCGGGAAGCGATGCCCCAGAACTAAAAACGAGTTCAGCCTTCCGGTTTCATTGACCTGCTGGGTGGCTGAACTCGTTTTATCTTAAACCGACATAATCGAATCGATTGCCGGCCGCTTCTCTTACAAGCAGGCTTAACTCGCGAATCGCTAACGACTCTGCTTGATAAGCATTCTGAAGCAGTCTTATTTGCAGCGCCGTGGATTCACTTGCGGACACACGCTCCATAAGACCAGCAAGCGTCCGGTAATGTGCCGCCGCCTTTCCCGCTTCTGCCCACTCCTGCTGTACTTCAGCCATATAATCGGCTAAATCCCGCTTCGTCGCAGCCAGCCATTCCAGCGTCATTACAGCTCCGTCAGCATCGTAATCACCGCTTGCCAGCGCATCAATGATCGCTTGGTAGATTTCACCGCCGCAAGCGTATTCCTCACGAGGCAGCATCAATTCATGCTCCTCCCATTTGTAGACGGCCTGAAGAAAGGACTCCTTATACACCGCTGCCGGATCGAGCTTCATTCCTTCCTCCAGCACTTGCAAATGATAGTAAGGGGGAGAACCATAATCAGCGTATGGAAGCTCCTGTACATCATCATGGATACCGTCTTTGTAATAAAGACGCTTCGTCTCATCGTTATAGCCGCAGGCAACGACAAATCTGTCTCGCCAAAAGATAGCCGGAGTACCGCGGTCAATGGAAGCTTTGATTTGTCCGATTACATATTCACGGTAGAGCGGGAAGGTCGGCAAAAACGTAAACCCGGCATATTGCGATGAAGTTACACCGATCAAGTCTGCCGCGAGAAAATTTTCCGCCATCCAATTGTAAGCGGTCGATGATTCGGGCTTTAACTGCCGGTGAACCGACTGCCGGAAGCCGAAGGCCGTCATGCCCGATAGCATCGCTCTGCTCCGCGTAAACCACCCTTGATGCTGCAGCACCGCGTGGAAAGCATCGATATATGATTGTGATTCTACTTTCATATGAATAGGGCTCAAAAGCCGATCTGACATAAACTCTCTCCCCCTTTATCTTGGAGCATGAGCGCCCCATCTCGGTAAAATGTGCTGCTCTGGCGTGTCATTGCCGGCGCATATTTTGCGAATTTGTTCCATCGCTGCATGCTCAAGCGGCTCTGCCGCCGCCAAATATTCCGCTTCCACAGCAAAGCTGCGACTGCCGTTCTCCGCAGGTGCCAGCTCTGTCAGCTCCGCATATTTCGCATAGGCCTTCTTTAGTTCGGGGAACAGCTCCATAGCAGCAGCCAAATAATCTCTAATTTCTCTTCTTGCGTACCAGAAGGTATCGATAATGTACCTGGCTCCGCCCTCATCAAAATCTCCGCTTTTTAACCCGTCCAGCAAATACGTATAAGCAAGCTTGCCGGAAGCAATCTCCCGGTCGGGCAGCGTTTTGAACGGTGTGTCCCAATCCTCAAGCGCTAGCCGCAGTGACCCCAGCACCATCGTCTCTACAGGCACTTCAACCTTGTCCCCGATCCAGTGAACGCTCCAGAATGGAGTGAAATTAAGCCCAAAATTGTCATACAGCACAATCTGATCCTCGGCATTCCAGCCATCCTGTACATAAAAAATGCCATCCTCATCATCATAACCGCGAATGACGCCAAACTCAGGAATCCAGTAAATAACGCCGATGCCTCTATCTAGGGTTTCCTTCACACCTTGCACAGCATCAAGCTGGTACCTGCGGAACGTCTCATGTCTGGTACGTCCGCCGTCAGATTGGGTGAAAATAGCCAAGTTGTCAATCGCGCGATGATGCTCGGTTCCAAATTGCCCGTAGGCCGACACCGACATCGGAAGCAGCTTTTTATGAACGCTAAATTTGAACGCCAGTCCGCTCAAGCCCGACAGCCACGTCTTGGAGCCGTTGAACATTCCCGCCCCGGTCAGCACAGCATAAAGACTGTCCGTGAAGGCTTTCGATTCCCGCTTCATCGGCATATATTCCAAATAAACGCGCGTCATCCTTCTACCTCCTCGTTTAATCGATTCAGCACGCTGCCGCATCTCGCTCGGAGCTTCTCGCGAAGCCATTTCGGAGCAAGCAGCGCGCTCCAAGCGCTTGTCATCAAATGCCGGAGGAACGCCTCCGTATCGTAAAATTCGATTTCGTATAGATCGGACGAATCCGTTGACGGCTTTGCTGCAAAGCCGCCCCAGGACGGACCGGGCTGCTGTGTAAGCTGTATTTTCGCCGTAAAGGGCTGTTGGACCGGCCGCCAAGGTTCATCGCTGGGATAGGCTTTTACCGGTAGGATGGCTCCGCTATTGCGTTTGGACTGCTCATTGATTTCGATCTGATCAATAGCGCCAAGGCGGAGCATCCGCTGCTTCTGATTATGTTCGCAATGGGAGAGGACGTAATCGATGTTGTAACGGGATTCGAATTTGACCGGATAGACGCGCAGCCGCTCGCCCTCGTACAGGAGATCGACCGCGCACTCTTTCTTTATCGCATCTGATAGGAGCACAACGGTCTGCATCAGCTTTGGATTAAATTCAAATACTGGCAGCCGGTTATGGATGGAATCGTCCTCGGCATCCGTGAAGCGTTCCAGCAAATAAGCGACTCGATTCGCCGCATCCGCATTGTCATAGTCGTATTGCCGGTAACGGTGAATAAGAAACCGCAGTATTCTTTTTTCATCCTCCGTCATATAGAGATGTGGAAGAATATAGGTCTGCTCCTCGTACACATAGCCCCGGTGCTTGGCGATATAAGCGAGCGGCGCCCTCAGCGTAATGTTCATATATTCAATATCGCGCTGCGCCTGACGCTTCGATATTTCAAACTTCTCCGCAAGCTGGCTGCTGTTCGGATAGCGGCTTTCCCTTATTTGCTGATCGAACCACTGAATCCGGTGCATATTGCTCATCTGCATTCCCCTCCGGAAAAATATTACTTTTCCTTATTACACCATCTGAATGGAAAATTGTGCAACCTTCCCATTAAAAAATCCGTTCCTGGGAACGGATTTTGCGTATGCTCGGACTATGATCCCGTAACGGCGTCGATTCTGCTTTGAACCGCGTTTTGGCATCTTTTGCACACTTTTAGAACGGTTCCGTCCGTTTTCGAACGGGAATACAGCAGTTTGATTCTTGTCATATTGCATACCGGGCATGTGCCCCGCCCCCGCGAAGGCAGATTCCACAATGCCCGTCCCCTTTTTGTTTTAGCCATTGGCTGATGCTCCTTTATTTTTCGTTTTCAATTTACATTGTCTTACAGTCCCCATTATAGAAGAGGTAGTACGACATAAAATGTCGCAGCATTAAAAAAGTTTTCAGGCGCTTTTTTAAATGAGCTACTGTTGCTGTTTTGCTGGGAATTTGGACACCGGGAGACAGGGAGACAGGGAAATTAGGGACTAAAAATATTGTGCAGAAGCCTATCATTTGATAGCCTCATAGTAGAGGAAACGAATATATACAGTGCGCTGCTTAGAGGTAAACACAGCGTGAGTTCATTCATCTGCGGGTATGCGGCGACCTATCTGGATATCTATTATCCATTCCAAATTGTTGAGCGGCCTGCGAAGGAGAGTCCATGAAGAAAATTCTAATCATCGGAATCGTCGCCAGCGGCAAGACGACATTGGCTAGACGTTTGTCCGATACGCTGAACATTCCCTGGTATGAGCTCGACACCATCGTTCATCATCAGACCGCGACGGGACGGCATAAACGGACGGCGGACGAGCAAGTGGCAGTTATTAAGGAGATTGACCAGAGCGGCGATGGATCGTGGATTTTCGAAGGAACCGATCGCGAGTCGTATCAATGTTTATTTGAGATGGCTGATACGATCGTCTTTCTCGATCCTCCCTTATGGAGGCGCCGCATTCGCATTTTCGTCAGATTCGTGAAGCAGAAGCTCTGCATTGAAGCCTGCCATTACAAGCCGGACTTCACCATGCTGCGAATGATGTACAGGTGGACCCGCGATTTTGAAGCGAACCGGACAAGCTTCGAGACCAAGCTGGGGCGATATGGGGACAAGGTGGTGAGACACTCCGACAGTAGGAGCTTGGATTTTGTGCGTTAAGTCCTCATCCCCTCCAGGCTCTGGTTCTCACGTGTAACTTACAGACTAGTATCTTCGAGCATGCCCGGGGACGGTTTAAGACCCTGTCGGGGTCTTATCACACTCGCACCAGCGCTTTTTTCATGAGCTAAGACCCTCTCGGGGTCTTAGCCCCTCCCACAAGCATGCCCAGCGACATTTTTCGGCATGCTAGACGGCTTTAAGACCCTGGCAGGGTCTTATGGTGCTCGCCGCTGCGCTTTTTTCACGGGTTAAGACCCTCTCGGGGTCTTATCCCCTCCAATTAGCACACCAAGCAGGCATTTTTCGGCATCGCAGAAGACTTTAAGACCCTGGCAGGGTCTTATGGCGCTCGCACCAGCGCTTTTTCAAGAGTTAAAACCCTCGGAGGGTCTTATCCCTCCCACGAGCACACCAAGCGGGCATTTTTATGCCTGCTAGACAACTTTAAGACCCTGGCAGGGTCTTATGGCGCTCGCTCAAGTGCTTTTTTCAAGATTTAAGGCTCTCGGAGGGCCTTATCTCTGCGCACACATCGGATTTTTTTGCTACATTCACTCCCACGCGAAGGTTACAATTGGCTGCGAAAAATCAAAATGTAAAACTGCATGTTGATATCCACTTTTTAGTCGATTTTTTGCATCAAAATGCAAATGTGCCGTTTGATTGGCCTAAAAAGCCTCAAAAGAGCGAAATCCGTGATTCCAAATGCACTTTTACATTTTGAACGCGATTTTGGAGCTTTTGTGCCTCCTTAAACTGCACTTTTACATTTTGTTCCTCCATGCGCACCGTGAGGGCCTAGACGGGGGATGGTCCCCCACCTCCCCGCTTACCCGGTTGCCGCGCCAACCGAAACTGCTATAATAAATGAAAGACTAGAGGAGTACGGGGTGTAAGATGACTAAGCGATTGCCGAAATATGTGCAGTTGAAAAAGGAATTGCTTCAATGGGTGCAGACGGGGAAGCTTCGTCCCGATGAGCAAATGCCGTCCGAGCATGAAATCACCCAATTGTTCCAGATGAGCCGTCAGACGGTCAGGCAGGCGCTGGGAGAATTGGAGACGGAAGGTGTACTGTACCGCATTCAGGGCAAAGGAACATTCGTAGCGCATCCGTCATCTCCCGAAGAGAAGTCGATTCGGGCCGTAGGGATGCTGACGACTTATATTTCGGGCTATATTTTTCCGCATATCGTCCGCGGCGCAGAGGGCAAGCTCCGGGAACGCGGCTATCAGCTGCTGCTGTCCAGCACAGACAACGACAAACAGAGAGAACAGGAAAGCTTAAGTCTGCTCATCCAACAGCCGTTAAGCGGGCTCATTATCGAGCCGACGAAAAGCGCCCAGACCAATCTCAATCTCAATTTCTATTTGACGCTCTCCAACCTGAACATCCCTTATGTGATGATTAATGAGCGATACCCTGAAATCCATTGTCCGGTCGTAAAAGTCGATGACGAGCTGGGCGGTTTTCTCGCAGCGGAGCATTTGATCAAGCTGGGACACCGGCGTATTGCCGGCTTTTTCAAAACGGATGACCTGCAAGGGGTTAACCGGCTCAAAGGTTTCATTCGCGCTCATCAGCAATACCGGATCGCGGTCAATCCGGAATGGCTCATTCACTATGCGACTGAGGATCTTCATACTCATGTTCCCGCTGCTGCAAACCAACTGCTGCAAGCCGGCGAGGCAAATCGGCCAACCGCGCTGATCTGCTACAATGACGAGCTCGCCATGAAGCTGCTCGAGACGATCAAACCATTAAATCTGAGCATGCCGGAGCATCTTTCCGTCGTTGGCTTTGATGATTCTCCGCTCGCAGCTGCAATGGGCTTAACAACCGTGTCGCACCCCAAGGCAGAGCTGGGGGAAAAAGCAGCCGAGCTGCTGCTCGATCTGATCGAGAAAAGATCAAAAGCGGAGGATTTCGTGTTCCAGCCGGAACTCATAATCCGAAGCTCCACAGCCGCTCCCGGCTCACCTGCTTAACCATGCACCACCTCAAAACGGCGTTGATGATTGCCATGCTGCTGCTGACTAAGCGGCTCACAGGCTGCATCAAGGCCTTTTTTCATTCCCTGAAAAAAAACATAGCCAACTTGTACGTACATGTTTATAATATAAACAAAACTTGTACTTACTTAATACAGCATGAGGAGTGATAATCGTGCTTCAACAACTGAAACAAGACGTACTCCAAGCAAATTTGGATTTGCCGAAGTATGGGCTCGTCACCTTTACCTGGGGCAATGTCAGCGGCATCGACCGGGAACACGGCCTCGTCGTCATTAAGCCAAGCGGCGTCCCCTATGAAGAGCTGACAGCGGATAAAATGGTCGTCGTCAATTTACAAGGCAATGTCGTAGACAGCCAATACCGTCCATCATCCGATACGGCTACGCATTTGGTCTTATATCGTCATTTTCCGGGGATCGGCGGCATCGTCCATACCCATTCCCCATGGGCTACAAGCTGGGCTCAGGCTGCCAAGAGTATTCCGGCTCTCGGCACGACGCATGCCGATTATTTTTTCGGCGATGTGCCTTGCACCAGACCGATGACGGAAGCTGAAATTAAAGGCGAATATGAAAAAGAAACCGGACATGTCATCGTAGAGACGTTCCGCGACCGCAATCCACAGCAAATTCCCGGCGTTCTCGTCCACAGCCACGCCCCCTTTACTTGGGGTAAAAATGCACATGAAGCGGTTCATAACGCCGTCGTGCTGGAGGAAGTCGCCAAAATGGCTTCGCGCACGCATGTTATCAACCAAGAGGCTGCAGCTATGCAGCAGACGCTCCTTGACCGCCATTTTCTGAGAAAACATGGTGCAAACGCTTACTATGGCCAGTCTGCTGCCACTGGGGAGGAATAAACAATGACTCAAAAATATGCAATTGGTGTCGACTACGGCACCCAATCCGGACGGGCGGTTCTCGTCGATTTATCGAACGGTCATGAAATAGTGGATCATGTAACGCCTTATACCCATCATGTCATCGACGAGCGTCTGCCCCATTCCGGTAAAGCGCTTGAAGCAGATTGGGCGCTCCAGCACCCCCTCGATTATATCGAAGTATTAACGACGTCGATTCCGGCAGTCATGAAGCAATCCGGCATCGATCCGGCCGACGTTATCGGCATTGGTATTGATTTTACAGCCTGTACCATGCTCCCGATTACAGAGCTTCATGAACCGCTGTGCACCTTGCCCGCTTATCAGGACAACCCGCACAGCTGGGTTAAGCTGTGGAAGCATCATGCCGCTCAAGACGAAGCGAACCTGATCAATGAAATCGCCGCGAAGCGCGGTGAGAAATGGCTGGCCCGCTATGGAGGCAAAATCTCATCCGAATGGATGCTGGCAAAAATATGGCAAATACTGAATGAAGCTCCTGAAATCTATGAAGCTGCGGATCAATTCGTCGAAGCGACAGACTGGGTCATCTCTCAATTAACCGGACAAATGACGCGGAACAGCTGTACAGCTGGCTATAAAGCGATCTGGCATAAGCAGGACGGCTATCCGAGTGAAGCCTTCCTCGCCTCCCTTGATCCTAGGCTGGAGAATCTGGCCGATACGAAGCTCAGAGGCGACATCGTTCCGCTTGGCACGAAGGCTGGCGAGCTAAGCGAAAAGCTTGCTGATTTAACGGGACTTCGACCGGGAATCGCCGTCGCTGTCGGCAACGTAGATGCCCACGCGGCTGTGCCAGCAGTTGGCGTTGTTACGCCAGGCAAGCTGGTGATGGCAATGGGCACCTCCATCTGTCATATGCTGCTTGGCGATGAGGAGAAGGAAGTCGAAGGCATGTGCGGCGTCGTAGAAGACGGCATTATTCCCGGCTTTTACGGCTATGAGGCGGGTCAATCGGCTGTTGGCGATATTTTCGAATGGTACGTGGATGAAGCGGTCCCCGCTTATGTGAAGGAAGAAGCGGCGCAAGCTGGTGTGAGCGTTCACGAATGGTTAGAGGAGAAAGCAGCACTCCAGCAGCCGGGTCAATCAGGGCTTCTCGCCTTGGATTGGTGGAATGGCAACCGCTCCACTCTCGTCGACACCGATCTGACAGGGCTGTTGTTAGGCTGCACTCTGTTAACGAAGCCCGAAGAAATCTATCGCGCTTTATTGGAATCTACAGCTTATGGCACGCGTAAAATCGTCGACGCCTTCCGCTCCAGCGGCGTAGCTGTCGATACGCTCTATGCCTGCGGCGGACTGCCGCAGAAGAACCGGCTGCTGATGAAAATTTATGCCGATGTCACCAATATGGAGATCAAAGTCGCCGATTCCAAGCACACTCCGGCTGTTGGAGCAGCGATGTTCGCGGCTGTAGCGGCGGGAGCTGAAGCTGGCGGCTACCCGTCTATCGTTGAAGCTGCGGAAAAAATGGCCCGCGTACGCGAGGAATCGTTCAAGCCGAATCCGAGTCATGCGGCTGTCTATGAGGAGCTCTATCAGGAATATGTGACGCTGCATGATTATTTTGGCCGCGGCGGCAATGATGTGATGAAACGGCTCAAAAAACTTAAAAAACAATACTAATGCCCGATGCGGAAAGAGGTTATCGGTATGACGACGACTAGAGCTTATCAATTCTGGTTTGTAACCGGAAGCCAGCACTTATACGGTCCTGAAACATTGGAGCAGGTCAACGCACATTCCACTGCAATCGCAGCGGGTATGAATGAGGACGCTTCTATTCCTTTCGAAATTATTTTCAAACCCGTTGTGACGACACCGGATGAAATCGCCCGCTTCATGGCGGAAGCGAATACGGATGTAAGATGCGCCGGCATTATTGCATGGATGCACACCTTTTCCCCGGCCAAAATGTGGATAGGCGGACTTAGCCGACTGCAAAAGCCGCTTCTCCATCTAGCTACTCAGTTCAACCGGGATATTCCTTGGCAATCGATCGATATGGACTTCATGAACCTGAATCAGGCGGCGCATGGCGACCGGGAATTTGGATTTGTTAACACACGCCTCAGACTGCCCCGTAAGGTCGTATTTGGCCATTGGAAAAGCCCGGAGGTACGCAGCCGGATTAGCGGTTGGATGGCAACAGCCATCGCCTGTCTGGAGTGCCGCAGCCTCAAGGTAGCCCGCTTTGGCGACAATATGCGAGGGGTCGCGGTTACGGAAGGCGATAAGGTTGAAGCGCTGATTAAGCTCGGCTGGACGGTGGATGGCTACGGTATCGGCGATCTCGTTGAGCGGATGGAACAGATTGCCGACGAAGAGATTGATAGCCTGATGGCCGTCTACGAGCAGCAGTATGAAATTCCGTCGCTGGCGGATGATGAGGCGGTGCGTGAATCGATACGGTACCAGGCGAGGATTGAGCTGGGACTGAAGGCTTTTCTCGAGGAGGGCGGCTATGGCGCGTTTACGACGACGTTCGAGGATTTGCACGGGATGCAGCAGCTTCCCGGGTTAGCCGTTCAGCGTCTGATGGCACAAGGCTATGGCTTCGGCGGCGAAGGCGATTGGAAAACCGCGGCTTTGCTGCGCGTGATGAAAATCATGTCCGGCAACGCCGGAACGTCTTTTATGGAGGACTACACTTACCATCTTGATTCGGACAATGAGCTCGTATTGGGAGCACATATGCTGGAGATCTGTCCTACCATCGCAGACGTTGAAGCCAGCAAGCCTGCCATACAGGTGCATCCGCTCGGAATTGGAGGCAAAGCTGATCCGGCTAGACTCGTATTCAATGGCCGGGCTGGCAGCGCGATAAATGCTTCGATTATCGATCTGGGCAACCGCTTCCGGCTGCTCGTCAATGAAGTGGAAGCCGTCTCGCCTGAAGCTGAACAAGCAATGCCCCATCTGCCTGTTGCCCGTGTATTGTGGAAGGTTCAGCCGAGTATGAAGGACGGAATAGAATCGTGGATTTTGGCCGGCGGCGCGCATCACACCGTCTTCTCCTACACGGTTACGACGGAGCAGCTGGCCGATTTTGCAGAATGGATGGGCATTGAACTCGTTGTCATCGATCAAAATACGGCAGCAGCAGCGCTTCGCCAGCAATTGCGGATATCAGACGCTGTATGGCGGCTGATGTAGCTTGGTAAAGCAAGAGGCGATGGATTGAGTCCATCGCCTCTTGTTTATAGTGGTTATCCGTTGCGGTAGGCTTGCAGCAGCTCCTGAATTTGACCCTCCAGCAATTCGCCATGTTGGATGGCCTTATCCAATGGCAAAGCCTCCGCTTTGTTTTCGTTCGTATGCCCGACATGCTCCTTCCACGCTGCGCTTAACAAGCGGTGGCGTTCATAGACCAGAGGATATATCGGCCATGTGTCCGGCCCCTGCTCCACATTTTGCTGGAACAATTGGCGGAGCAGCGTCTGCGCAATGACCCAATGCCCTCCCGCATCGGGATGAATGCCGTCTCCGTAGCGATAGTCGGTATTGCTGTTTTTTTGCGCCGCGATGTACTGCAACAGCGGCTCGCGAATGGCAATAACCGCGTCAACCGCTGATTCGAGTCCAAGCACCCATTCGGCGTACCTCTCCAATACATCGTCATATCGGATAAAGGGCGTAAGGTAGCTGTACTTTTCTTCCCCCTCGGGAAGAAGAATTGCACCGCTTAATGAAGCGGCATCAAAAGGCGGCGGGGTCATCACAATGACCTTGGAGCCCGTCGCCCGAACAGCCTCGATCAGTCGGTTCATTCCATCCCGATAAGCGGCAAACCGTTCTTCTGAAAACGGGTAATAAATGCCGTCGTTCATGCCATAGCAAATCACTGTCCAATCTGGACGGCTTTCGCTCAGCGCCCTTTCCAGCCGCTCATGAATGCATGGGCGCGGAAACGGATGATCGGGCTCGCTTAGACCGGAAGCCGTCTCACTGCTGACACCCAAGTTTATGAACGTACAGGGGTGCCTAGCATCGGGCTGCTGCCGGAAAAAAGCGTCCAAATAAGAAATATAAGTGCCGTCGTCGGTAATGCTGTCCCCTAGAAATACGATTCTCTTCGATGCATTTGCATTCATGATGGTTACTCTGCTCCAATCGATTCAGTTTCTGGCTGGCCGTAAAAAACGCGTTGAATAAATTCGGCAACAGGAGTCGGGTCATCCAATGAATGCGGATGATGCGCCACACCCGGCTTCACAATGACCTCGATCTCCCCGCCGTTTGCTGTAAAACGCTCGGCGAATGGGTGCCCGTTATCCAAGAACGGCACGTCCTCATCGGCATCGCCGACTACAAGGATAACCGGAATTCGAAGGGCCGCCAGCTCTGTTACGCGGTCGAGCGGACTTTCCCGGAAGTCTGCAAACTGCTCTTCGGTGAGCCGGTAGGTTTGCAAGCATTCCTCCCACTCTTTTTTATACTGATCCGCTTTCCCGTTGCCGCCAGGCCAGCTCCCCAAGTCCAGCACCGGCGCGTCCAGATACAGCGAAGAGACCGACTCTGGATATTTCAAGGCATAGTTTACTGCGTATAGGCCGCCCCGGCTGAAGCCGAAAATAGACGGTTTATCCGCTAATCCAAACTCTGAGCATACATGCAGTTGGAACGGGCGCATCAGCTCAATCGCCTCCGGCGAGCCATACATATCGCTGACATTGCAGTAAGCCAAATGCCAGCCTTGCTCCAGCAGCGCCATATCGACTTGGCTGAACGCATCGAAAAACTCAGCGCGCCACACCCACGGATTTCCCGGAGCCGCCTCTTTAGGACTAACAACCAGCGCTTCGCGCCCGTTGACGGTAAAATCGTAACGCTCATATCCCTTCCAAATCCCTTTAACAGCAGACATGTAAAATCTCCCCTTGTCGTTTGTACTCTCAAGCGCTAGCCTATCATCTAGCAGACTATGTAAACGCTTTATACTCTTTTATCAATTCTTTGTTGGTGTGGACTCTCCTTCTTTGTAGCTGGGATTATTTTCGGACGTGTGAGACACGGGATCGCTGCGCGTTTTGCCAGACACCGGGATCGCTGCGCGTTTTGGTCCATGGTGCCGTTCTTGATTCCATTTCCTCATCGCTGTCCCGATGAGTAATGGATAGAATCTGCAAAAAGTCCCCTTGGACTCAAAACGCTCCGCTCACCTGCTGCACTAGCACATACACAACTCTATATCAGTCGTACTCCTAGAAACTAACTCATCCATAGCGAAGGAAGTTCGCTGTCGGCGGCAACTGAGCCAGTCAAAATGTAAAAGTGCAGGTTGGAAGTCGATTTTCCGATGATTTATGGCTTCAAAATGCAAAAGTGCATTTTGATCGGGGCAAACAGGGCCAAAAGAGCCAAATTCGATGATTTCAAATGTACTTTTACATTTTGAAGGCTGTTTCAGAGCTTTTGAGACGTTTTAAAATGTACTTTTACATTTTGTTCCTGTTAATGTGCTGCTCTCGTCATCAATCTGCGCATTGGGAGGCAGTTCTGGCTCTCTTACATAAGTCTGCACATAATATCTTGGTTACTTGGCTCATCCCCATCAGTCTGCACATAGAATCTTAGTTACTTAACCCATCCCCGTCAGTTTGCGTACAGGAGCATGGTTATTCTATTTTGAGCTTCTGGTATGAGCTTGTGAGGAGAGACGTTCGCGGCACACGAGATTATAAATAAAACCAAGAGCCCGCGATATACGCGGGCTCTCTGAATTTTGCTTTATTCGCACAGGCCAAGGTGAAGCTTGGCTCCTTGGTGGTTTGGTTCCATCGCCAGCGCTTCGTTCAATTGAACGCGCGCTTCGGCGTAGCGGCCGAGGCCGATCAGGCCGAGGCCCATCATGTAGCGGCAGTGAATTTCGTTGCGCTTGTTCAGGTCATCCTCGAATACGAGGAAGTCCGGAAGCGATACGGCGAAGTAGTCGAATTTCACATCGTCGCGGAGATGCTTTTCACCGAAATCGATCAGCTTGTTGAAGCGGCGCTTCGCTTCCTTGTGGTCGCCAAGCTGCAGCCACGCCATGCCTTGATAGAAAATCATATCCGGCGGCTGATCGTTGTAGTACATCGCACTGGCTGGCTCCTCCAGTCCTTGCGAGGCGACGCGGAAATGTCTTTCCGCCTGCTCCGGCTGCTGCAAACCGAGGTAAGCGCGTCCCAGATGGTAATGCACGTTGTTCTCCTGCGCCCCGTCCAGCTTGCCTTCACCCAGATTTTCCGGGTAGACAAGCGCTTCTTGAAGCAGCTCGGCTGCATGCGCATGGCGGCCTTCCGCGATTTCATGCTTCGCCCATTCAACGCGGCTCAGCACATGCTGACCTGTCGTTTTGCCTTCTCCGCCTTCCCAAGGATGGAACTTCCGGGCAGCCAGCTTGCCTGCTGCCTCCTCATGACGGCCAAGCGCATTGAACAGCGCTACGTACTCCAAGTACAGATCATCCCGCAGCTGCACAAGGTTCAAATGCTGCTCCAGACCGGCCAAGCGCACTTGCGGCGCGTAGCCGAGCTTTTTATAAAGCTGATCCAGCTCGTAGAAGACGCGGGCATCCTCTGGGCCGCAAGCAAAAGCCTGCTCCAGCGACTCCAATGCCGCCTTGCTGTCTCCAAGCTTATTGAAGTAAGCGAGCGCCAGGTTACGATGTACCGTCGGGAATCCGCCATTCAGCTTACGGGAAGCTTCCCATTTCGCTACAGCTTCTCCATGCCGCTTCTTGTCGTACAGCAGATTACCTAGATAATAAAGGGCACGCGCGTCTTGCGCATCAGCCTGAACTGCGCTCTCCAGCACAAGCAGTTCGAACAGGCTGTTCGGGAAGCAATAGTCCGGCTTCGCAACCTGACCCGCTTTACGAGCGGCAGCCGCTTGCTCCGGCTGTCCTGCACGCTCATACAAATACCCCAGCGTGTAGTGAACCATCGGATATACATCGTCCGCTGCCGGCGTTTGGCCAACAAGCACGTTCAGCACTTCGATTGCCTCCGCATACAAGCCGCTTTCCGCATAATCGGAAGCGAGGCTCAAATAGTTATGCGGGTCATTCCGCATGAGACGGTCAAGCTCGGCTACAACAGCATCCGCTTCCGCAGATAGCCCCTGCTCAGCCAGCGCCAGACCCAGCTCGCGAGCAGCGCCAAAGTCGGCGACATCGATACTCAGTGTCTCTTTCGCGTAGGCAACAGCTTCGGACAAGCGTCCCAGCTTGCGAAGCAGTGCCGCGCGAAGATGACGTGACTTGTAGTTGCGCGTATTGCGGATAAGCGCGCGGTCCACCAGCTCAAGCGCCTCTGCAAACGAGCCGTTCGCGCAAGCAATACGGGCCAGATTGAAGTAGCCAGCGTCCTGCCATGCAGCAGACCATACTGCTTTGTAGAATACGGCGAATGCTTCCTCCGGCCGGTCTTGCAGCTTCAGTGCAAGGCCCAGCTGGTACAACGCTTCGCTGTCATAAGGGTTCGGGTTGCGCCATGTCATAGAAGCTATCGCTTTGCGCAGATGCCCTTCCGCTTCCTTGAACAGCCCTTGGCGGAGCAGCAGCGTTCCGTAGGCAACGTTAATCCGAATATCCGACGGATCGCGTTTCAGCCCCTCCAGGTAATACGTCGCCGGCTCAAAAGTAGCATGACGGTATTGCTCCAGATGCAGACCTGCCAGATACAGCTGCTCATTCGTACGCAGCTCATGCGGCTCTGGCAGCGGCTGAGCGGCATCCGGAACTTCTTCAATGGACGGCTTAGCCGGTCTGTAGGAAATCAGCAGCTTGCCGTTTGCAGCCCGAATGGTAACGATCAGATCATGCGGCAAATCGCCTTCGTCCAGCGCAACTACCGATTTGAACGTCGATACCGGAGACAGCTCTACTGTCTCGCGGAAGTAAGAACGACGGCTTCCTTTAAGCTCAATTACTGCGCCTTCGAACACCGAAGTCGCGTAAGCGAGTACCGTTGCTTTTCCCGTTTCCTCGTCAACTTCGAGATTAACTGCTGCATCAATGGATGCGTTTTTAACGACGCCTACATCCTTATATGGCATGAAATATTGCTTGAACGTCTTCTCCTCGTAAGGCTGCAGCCATGTAAAATCCGGCTGGTTATCCGTGTACATGCCCGTCATGAGCTCGATATACGGACCGTCTTCATCCGTCAGGTTGCGGTCCCATGCCTGTCCGAATTCGCCATTTCCCCACGTCCACTGCTTCTTGCCCGGCGATACGAAATGGTTGGCTACATGAAGCAGGCCGGCTTGTACGCCATGATCGTAGCCGCCTACGAAATTGTAATCCGACTTGTAAGCCATGTACGAGGTCGGAACCGGAATATTGCGGTAGCGGGAAATATCGACGCCCTCGGAGTAGTCCATTTTATAGTAGGTGCCTGTAGCGATCGGAAAGCGGGAAACGTCCCGTTTGCCATGGTCGAATACGGCAGTAACGTCCGGCGGAAAGACCGACTGCGTATCATCGTTGACGGCTACAGCCGGGTTCGCCCACCACAGGAAGGTCTGCGGCAATGTCGTCCGGTTGTACAGCTGTGCAGAAACTTCCAGATAAGCTTTGCCTGGATACAAAGTAAATCCGGCCGTCACTTTCGTTCCGTACATCCGGTCGATTTCACTCACCCATACTGTCGCGCTGCCGTCCTCACCCTCGGTCAGCCGATACTCTACCGGCCCGTAAGTGTTAGGTCTATGGTGCTGCGGCCAGTTGAACTCGATGCCCCCGGAAATCCAAGGACCGGCAAGACCGACAAGCGCAGGCTTAATAACGCGGTTATAATAAACGAAATCATAGTCGTTGGTTTTGTCCAGCGCCCGGTAAATCCGGCCGCCGAGCTCCGGCATAATTTCGATGCGAACGTATTCATTTTCCAAAATAGCGAGCTTGTACGTTTGATCCTTTTTCTCATCCTCGATTTTGTCGACGACGGGATGCGGGTACACTTTGCCTGTGCTTCCTTGATAGACACGCTTCTCCAAAAACATCGGGTTGCGGTCCGGAGCGCCGATACCGTAAGTCGGAATCGTTACTTCCTCTTCCCAGATACGCACGGCTGAACCGGCATTTGCTTGCGTTGTAGCCATTGTCATTCCCCCTTTGCTGATTACCTTCACTTTATCGCGAAATGAGGATAGTGCCAATTGACGGAATTCGGTTTATAATGGACTATATTCTTATTTTCGAAAAACTCTTTAGTTTATAAATAAAAGCAATCATCGAAACAGATGAATGATTTTCTGAAAAGGTGCGGATAACATGGATGAGCTGAGAAAGTCTGAAGGGTTCGAGGAGGAGAAGCTGTTCGTGCTTCCCGCCTATCATATCGAGGAGCTGTCCCGCTATGAGCTGACGCGCAGCTTGTTCGTGAGCGACATCGGTTTTTTTCCGGAAGCCCAGTATCATTACCGGGAGCGGCCGGAGGGCTGTGACGCCCATATTTTCATCTATTGCCTGCGGGGGGAGGGCTGGCTTGAGCTGAACGGCCGGACAGTACCGGTGCCCGAGCATCATCTTGCCGTCATCCCTGCAGGTGTCCCACATCGTTACGGCGCATCCGCGACTCATCCTTGGAGCATCTACTGGTTCCATCTCAAAGGCGAGCATGTCGCCGACTACATCCAGCTGTACGGTCTCGACTCTGGCCCGCTGCCGCTCCCGGCAGCCCTTTACGCCGAATGGGCCGATAATTTCTCCCGCTGCTTCGAGCTGCTGACGGACAAGCCTTATTCGATGCCGGTTCAAGTGCATGTCTCGCAGTCGATGGGCCAGCTGCTTGGCCGGATTGGACTCGGTTCGGGCGGCACGGCACGCGACCGCAAGAAACGGCAGGATCTCGAGCGGGCCATTCAATACATGAGCGAGCGGCTATCTGATGTCATTACTTTGCCTGAGCTGGCCACGCATACGGGCTTGTCCAAGCAGCATTTGATCTTTATGTTCAACCAAGAGACGGGGTTCCCGCCGATTGAATATTTTTTGCGGATGAAAATGCAAAAGGCCGGTCAGCTTCTCAGCTTGACCAGCCTTACGGTGAAAGAAATCGCCGCCTCCGTTGGGGTGTCCGACCCCTACTATTTCTCCCGCTTGTTCAAAAAAAGAATGGGGGCTTCGCCAACGGAATACCGGAGCGCCCCGAAGGGCTAACCGCTGCACTAGATGCCTCCCGCATACCGCCACAGAGCATCACTTCACCTGCAGCTCCAAATACCATTCGTACCGATCGCCGGGCTCCACGACTGCAATTTCGCCCCGTTCCATGGCAACGGTCAGGTCATCCATCCTGCCCGTTGCCGGCTCAAGCGCGACATGATGATGCCCGCCATAGCCGCCGCTATTCGCCCATACGGCCAAATAGGGAACCTTATCCGGCGGAAAGCGGAACCTCACCGCTTCTCCCGTTCCGGGATCATGCAGCTCTGCCCAGCCCTCCGGCACTTTGCCTTCAAAATAATACTTTTCTGCAGAAAGGTTCGACGCTGGTTCCACAACGCTCAAATCGATTCCGTTCGCGGCAATCGGCCAGCTGCGCCGGTCACCGAACACGCCCAGCCGTTCATCGGCAGAGTAGGAAACCTCAATGGCGTTCATTCCTTCGGGAACGCGAATCTGCAAGCCCTCAGGAGCCTGGAACAACGGATGCGCCGCCCATAGGAAGGGGAGCGAGGCCTCTCCCCTGTTGGTCACCACGTAGTCGATCCGAAGGGTGTCTGGACCGGAGAATGAATATGTTTTTTCCAGTGTGTATGGAAAGTTTCGTCCCTCTACCTTGCAATGAAGAGAACCTTCGCTCTGCTCTGCTTGCCAGGGCAAAGACCATACTTCGCCATGATCCGGAACAGGGCGTCCCTGCCATGGCTCCTCCGCATACGTGCACGCATTGATGCCGGGGAACATCTCATCCCAGCCGCTCTCGTCCCCTTCACCGAACGGGGAGCCAAAGCCGTTGTTGCCGAGCGGCTTCCCGCTGCTCCACAGCCATTCCCGATTCGCAGCCAGACTGCGGAACGACACCGCCTTGCCGCCAAGGGCGGGGATGACGGTGATCGACAGGCATTCGCTGCTGCCCGTCCAAGCCTCATATCCTTGTTCCTGCACCTTGCTCCACTTGCCTGTCATCTCATTCGCCGCCTCCCTTTTACACAAATTGTTTATCCCCTACGCCCTTACGCTCTTATACCCGCTTTAACTGGATCAGAACGCTGGCATAGTCGCCTCTCCAAGAGATCGGCAAGCCGATCTGCATCAGATTCGAGCCATGGAATACACCCGTTCCTTCTGGTGCAGCCCCCAATACTTCATAGGCTGCTTCCGGATCCAGCCCTTGAAGACGAAGCATCGTCAGCGAATTGCCGAAGTGATTCGACTGCAGGAAGGCAAATGCAACGGATTCCTCGCCGTCTGCACTGACATACTGAGTAGCTGAAACATTAGAGTCGCGCAGCGATTGCAAGCGATACAGCTCGCCCTCTTGCACTACATGGCGAATCTCCTTGTACAGCTCCACGTATTTGCCCGCTTCCTCCATCTCCTCCGGCGACCACTTGCCAATGTTCGCCCCGATGCCAAGTCCGCCCATCATGGCGCTATGGAAGCGATAGGAGAGCGGCAAGCTTCTGCCGTTGAATCCATTCGGCGATTCCGTTACCCAGCACATCATGACCGACGGGCTGTAAGCATAGCTGAAGCCCTCTTGGATGCTTAGCCGGTCTCTCGCATCCGTATTGTCGCTAATCCATGCCTGATCGGCATAACGAAGGATACCCAGATCGATCCGGCCTCCGCCGCCGGCGCAAGTCTCGAATTCCACATTCGGGAAACGGCGGCGCAGCTCGGCCCAGATCTCATAAAGATGCTCGACATGACGAATCCATACCGACTTGTCCTGCCCCGGTCCGGACGTTTCGCCAGGCTCCGTTACCGTCCGGTTCATATCCCATTTAATGAAGGAGATGTCGTACGTGGACAGCAGTTCGGTCATGAAATCCAATACGAACGCTTTGACTTCAGGCTTGCCCAAGTTGAGCAAATACTGATTGCGAAGCTCCGTGCCTACGCGTGTTGGAAAATGGTACGTCCAATCCGGATGCTTGCGGTAAAGATCGCTGTCCGGATTGACAGATTCCGGCTCTACCCATAGGCCGAATTCCATGCCAAGGCCTTTCACCTCATCGATCAGCTCCGATAAGCCGTTCGGGAACTTCTCCGGGTTGACGTACCAGTCGCCAAGACCAGCCCGGTCGCTGTGCCGCTGGCCGAACCAGCCGTCATCAACAACGAATCGCTCCACACCAAGCTTTGCCGCCCGCTCAGCAAGCGCGCGCTGTCCTTGAACGGTAACATCGAACTCCGTCGCCTCCCAGGAGTTGTACAGCACTTTGCGCAGCTGTTTCGCCGGTATAATCTCGCTTCGCTCATAACGGTGCAAAATCCGGCTCATCTCGCCAAAGCCGCCATCCGTAAATCCGCCAACAAAGACAGGTGCCTCATACGATGCTCCCGGCGCAAGCAGGAACGAACCGTCAAAATCATGGATACCGCCGGCAATGCGAAGCTTGCCGAACGTCGTCCGCTCCAGCACCAGCTTCCAGTTGCCGCTCCATGCGAGCGCGCCAAACCAGACGCTGCCGGTTGTTTCCCGCGCATTGCCATCATCAATGACAAACCAAGGGTTGGCATGCGGGCCCGTAAAGCCTCTGCGGGACTCCAGCACTTTTTTCCCCTCGGTCAACAGATTGGAGCGCAATTGATATTCACCGGCCCACCGACCGGTTACATGCGTCAAGCGGTAATCCGGAAGCTCGCCGACCGACCACAACGCCGACATGACTTGCTCGACACGAACAGGCTGCTCTTCCTCGTTCGTCACCTTGACCTGACGCTCGATTACATCATGGTTCGGAATGACCGTGTAGCTTACATCCACCTTCAGCGCATAATGCTCATCGGCCAGCCGGATCGTCAGCTTGCTGTCGCCTTCCAGCTCATAGCCGGAATAGACGAGCCTTAAGTCGCGGACTCCGTCTGCGAAAGTGACCTGCAGGCCCGGCTCGGAATAACCCGCGCCGCCCCGGCCGCCATACTCCTCGGTCTCGCGGTCAACAGCCATATCGAACGAGCTATGCGCCCGTGCCCGAAGCAGGCCTGCACATTCCTCCGCCTGAACCGGCGCTCCCCAATAAATATGTTGAAGTGTACCGCTCTCATTGACTCCAAAAAGATAAGATGTATTTTTGGTACGAAGCTCGAATAGGTTGGACTTTTCCCAAAATTTAATCGTCATCGCTGTCATCCTCCTCCGTTAACCTTCCATTGCGGGTTGCTGCTATTTTTGAACGTATGCTTCACTTTATCCCGAAACGGTCACGGAGCCAATTGACTGAATTCGGATTATCATGGACTATATTCGGATTTGTTAGCCTTTGATTGCGCCTGCCGCAATACCTTTGACGATAAAACGCTGCATGAACAGGAAGAAGACGACGATTGGCACCATGCCCATTACAGCATAGGCGAAGGCCAGATTCAGATCGCTGCTGTATTGGCCGAAGAAAAAGTACTGCTGCAGCGGAATCGTCCGGAAATCCTTCCCTTGCAAATACAATAACGGAAGCAGGAAGTCATTCCAAATGTAGAGCACGTTCAGCACGACAACTGTCGCGGTAACAGGCTTGAGCAGCGGCATAATGATGCGGAAGAAGATGCCCGGCGTCGAGCAGCCGTCAATCCGGGCCGCCTCCTCAATTTCCCTTGAAATGCCGCGCACGAAGCCGGAGAAGAACAAGACGCCCATCTGAACGCCAAAGCCGCCATAGATCAGCGCGATTCCCCAATGACTGTCAACGAGGTTAAGTGACTTGCCAAGCTTATAGAGCGGAAGCATCGTCACCTGAAAAGGAACCATCATCCCCGAAAGAAACAACAGAAAGACGACGTTATAGAACGGCTTGTTCCTTCTTGCGATCGAGTAACCAGCCAGTGCCGACGCAATAATAATGAGCGCCACCGAAATCACGGTAATAATAAGGCTGTTAAAAATCGCTTTCGGATATTCCGAGGTATTCCACGCTTGAACAAAGTTCGAGAAATCGAGGCTCGATGGCCAGGCATAAAAGGAATCAAACGTTTGCTTCGCCGATTTGAACGCCATAAGTACAGCCACATAAAGCGGAAAGATAAACAGGACAGCAAGCAGAGTAACCAGGGTAAAAACCGAAATTTTAGTTATTTTCATTACAAATCCACTTCCCGTCTTCTGAAAATTCCGACTTGCGCGACGGTGACGATTACAAGCACGAGGAAGAATATCATCGACAGCGTCATGCCGTACCCCGCTTTGAAGTTATCGAACGATGTGCGGTAAATATAGGTGGACATAACCTCTGTAGCAAAGCCCGGTCCGCCTTTTGTCGTTACATAGACCAGATCAAACACTTTAAGCGCGCCCGTCATGACGAGGAGCAAGTTGATCGTTAACGAAGGCGCAAGCAGCGGGAACGTAATATGGCGGAAAACCTTCCATGTCGTCGCTCCGTCCATCTTGGCGCTCTCCAGCAATTCACCCGGAATGCCCTGCAAGCCTGCAATATAAATGATCATCGGCGAGCCGATGCCTTGCCACAGCGCGACGATAATGAGGCCCACCATCGCATAATCGGGATTGCCCAGCGGGCTCGTCATGTCGACGCCGAAATAAGCGAGCAGCTTCGGAAAACCTTGACTGTAGTTATAATTCCATACGAAGCCTGACAAGACGATGGAGATGACGCTTGGCAGGAAAAAGACCGTGCGGAATACGTTTCTGAATTTGAGGTAGGAATCAAGCAGCAAAGCAAGGAACAAGGATAATGCATTAATCAGAATCGTTAAAATGATGGCGTATTTGAACGTGTTCCATAACGCTCTCCACAAATCTTTATCCTGGAAAGCTTTCACGTAATTGTCCCAACCATTGTAAGTAATTGTACTGGATACGCCATCCCAGCTGGAAAAGGAATAGCGTGCTCCCATCGCTAAAGGTACGACAACCGCCAGAATGAACAGACAGACGGCGGGCAAAAGGAAGAAGAGGTACCAGCCTTCTCCACGGAGAATTCGCTTCGCGTTGGTCATAAGAAATTTCCTTTCTGAAGAGGAATGGCACAGGTGAAAGGTCCTCGTGCCATTCTTCTTTGCTTATTAAAGAGCGTTAATTGTGGTTTTTCGCAATCCAGTCGTCCATTTCTTGAATGACTTGATCTACAGTCGATTTTTTGAAGAACAGCTTTTGCAGCGATTGCGTGAATGGCGTACCCCAGTCAATCGTTGTTTTAGCCAGGTAGAGCTGGGAATCGTACATTTCGCCGCTGTCAAAGTAAGGCTTCAGATCGTTGACTGCCGGCGCAATGTTCGTATCGGTTCCTTTTACATAGCTGAGGGAATTGATGTTCTTAACCCACAGGTCTCCGCCTTCTTTGCTTGCAAGGAATGCCAGGAACTTCTCAGCTGCTTCTTTATTCGGCGATTTCGTGTTGATTGCGATGGAAGCGTCCGGGTTGAACTCCAGCTTGTTGAGGCTCTCATCGTTGCTGAAAGGGTACGGGAAGTAACCCATGTTGTTGTAGAGATCCGGATTTTTCTTCTGAATATCGGCAAGCGGCCATGTTCCCATGTACATCATGCCAACGTCGCCTTTGGCGAACAGGTCAACCGCACCGTTGTAATCAACGCCCAGCTGGTCCTTGTTGCCGAGCTCGAACAGCTGCTGCGCATGCTCAATCATCGTTCTTGTCGCCGGGTTGTCGGCAAATTTAACGGAGCCTGTCTCCAGCTTCTCGAAGAAATCCGGCTGATTGTATACGAGTGCCGAGTTACTAGGCATATCGCGTGACAGCCACATGCTCAGTGTCCACGGATCTTTCCAGCCCAAGGCGAACGGCGTTTTGCCCGCTTCCTTGATCTTTTTCGCCGCCTCAATCAGCGCGTCATACGTCCGTGGAATTTCGATGCCAAGCTCTGTGAAAATTTGTTTATTGTAAAAGACTGCGATCGGATTGGCGTTAATCGGCATAACGTAGTTTTTACCGTCAGTCGATTGCGACTTCAGTACAGCTTCTTCGAAGTCAGCCAGAAACGGCTTGCCTGTCAAATCCTCCAGGTAGCCGCCGTCGGAGAACAGCTTCGTCTGTGCTCCTGCATTCAGCGTAAAGACGTCTACGATGTCACCGCTCGCCAGCTTCGTTTTCAGCAGCGTGTAGTAGTCATCATACTTGACCGGCTGTACGTTGACTTTGATCAACGGATTTTCCGTCTCGAACTGCTCGACGATTTTTGCTACACCATCAGTGAAATCACTCTTGAAGTGCATGAAGGAAATGGTGACCGGCTTGCCTCCTTGATTTTCGCCGCTTGTAGGTGCGACGGTGCTTTCCGGCTTTTCATTAGATGAGCCGCATGCTGCCAGAAGCACGGTCAGGAGCGCTGATACGATGATCAGGCTTAAAGCTTTTTTCATTCTGTAACCCCTCCTCGATTTATACGGGAACAACTTGCTTGTTCTGAACTTAAGCTTACTAGCCGCCGGGAGGAACGGTAATCCATTTTATTGTGAGCCTCATGTTTATTTTTTTGAAAAAGACAGCTACAGTTGGCCGAATGCTTCGCGATATTCGGAGGGTGTCCGGCCGGTAAACTTCTTGAATACCTGGCTGAAATAGCGCTGATTCTCGTATCCGACCAGCTCCGCAATTTCATTCACCTTCCGCTCGGGCGAGCATAGCAGCTCGCAAGCCTTCTCCATCCGCTTGCGCGTCAAATACTCGATGAAATTCTCATCGGTGACCGCCTTGAACAGCTTGCTCAAATAAGCAGGGTCCATATAATGACGCGTAGCAATATCGATCAAGCCGATATCCTCGAAGTAATGCTCATCCATATATTGTGCGATTTTCCGGACGATCTGAACCGATTCAGGCATATCGCGATTTTTGCTAAAATCCTCTGCCGCCGAGGCCAGCCTATCGAGAAATGACCGCAGCTCCAACGGACTAAGTACTGCTTCCACAGCCTGCGGCTCGAATAGGGCAGGCTCTGCCGCCGCGATGCCGTTCATTTCGGACATTGCAGCTTGCCGGATCTTGAACAGCTCCCGGTGGACGCCGCGAATCGACGCTTCGGCATGCTGCCCCAGCTTCCGTACAAAATCGCTCATAATGCCCCGCATATCCTTCGCTTTACCCGAACCAAACGCCTGTCTGAGCCGTTTCAGATCGAAGGAGGCGAGCAATTCCAGCCCGGATGCCCGCTCCCCGGCTTCCGCATGACGGACAGTCAGGCCGTTTCCGGCAAAAGGGTTATGTTCATAGGCGTCAATCGCCGCGCCGTATGCTTCCGGCAGCTTCTCCAATCCGCCAAACTCGGGGCTGATGCCCACTGCCACGTCGCCGCCAAGCGTCTGGTGAACGGCCTTGTGAAAGGCCAGCAGCGTTTCCTCGGTACGCTTCTTTTGGAAGGAAGTGACCGGTAAGATGAGGCAGAGGCGGAACCGGTCATCCGATTTGTAAATCCATGCATGCTCTTCCTGCGGCAATAGCTCATACATAATATTTTCGAGACAAAACATAAACAGATCGGCATTGCCATGAAATTTAATCCGCGATATTTCCTTGAACTGGCGAATGACACAGACCGCCACCCGGTAGCCGTCCTCAGACAATGCCGGTGCAAGCCCAAGCTCCTCCGCCTGCGACTGAATATCGAATTTATTCGCAATCCGCTTGTTGGCTACATGCTGAAGAAAGTCTTCGCGCCGCAGCTTCATCATCTCCCGGGAGGACTTCCGCTCCTGCTGCCTGCTGGAATATTCGCTCACCGCTTCTATCGCCTTGGTGAGCGCCCCGCGCAGCTCTGCAACAGCGACCGGCTTCAGCACATACTCGCAAGCCTGGAAGGTCAGTGCAGCCTTCAAATATTCAAACTGCGAGTAACCGCTGATGACGATGACTCGAATCTCGCTGAAATCGCGGTACAGACTCTCCAGAAACTGCTGTCCGTTCATCACCGGCATATTCATGTCCGTAACGACGATATGCGGCTTGTTGATCTGAATAAGCTGCAGCGCCTCCTCGCCATGCTTCGCCTCTGCGATGATGTCCGTTTGAAGCCCCAGCTCATCTATCATTTTGACGATCGTTTTGCGGCTTAGCGCCTCATCGTCGACCACCATAATTTTATACATGATTCATCCCTCGTTTCTTATAGGGGATTCGAATTCGAATCGTCGTTCCTTTTCCTAATTCGCTGTCCAGCTCCAGCCCGTACGGTTCGCCGTAGACGAGCCGGATACGTTCATGTACGTTTTTCAGACCGATGGAGACGCCCGAAAACACCTCAACGGAACGTTTCTCCAGACTACGCTGTAAGGCGGAAAGCTTCTCCGGCTTGATGCCGGGGCCATTGTCCCGCAGCTCCACAATTACGGAATCTTCCTGGCGGAACGCAGCTAGCCGTATTCGAAGCTGGCCTTCACTATGCTTGTCCAGTACATGCACAACGACATTCTCGATAAGCGGCTGCATGACGAAGCGGATGATGGAGACGTCCATCAGATCGGGCTCAATTTCAAATTCAGTCGAGATCGATTCCTCAAACCGAAGCTGCTGAATGTACAGATAGTTGTTCACGTGGGCCAGCTCCTGCGTGATCGTCGATTCCATATTGCCCTCGTAAAAGCTGTAGCGGAACATATCAGCCAGCGCCCGGCACATTTCATGGATATCATATTCGCCGATGAGCACCGCCTTGCCGCCAATCGTCTGGAGCGTATTATAGAGAAAATGAGGATTGATCTGCATTTGCAGCGTTAAAATTTGCGCCTCTTTGTTGCGGAGCTGCATCTGGTACTCCGTCTCGATCAGCTCCCGGATTTTATCGGTCATGAAGTTGAAGTTTCGCATCAGCTCCGACAGATCGTCGCGATAGCGCCTCGGCTCTAAGGTGACATGGAAGTCTCCCCCACGTACGGACTTCATCGCTTTTCCAAGCAGCTGTATCGGCCTCGTAATCGACTTCTGTACCAGCATGGAGCATACAGCAACGATCAGGATAACGAAGGCCACCGCGCCGAAAATAATGAACATGGTGTTTTTCCGGTTTTGGGCAAGCTCGGTTGCCGGATAAAGCACGGTAAGTCCGATATTGGCATGATCAAGCTGAGACTGATTGACGAGCAGATCCTTGCTTTTTGAAAAATGCAGCTCTCTCGTCCGCTCGGCTGGCGGCTCATCCGGCCTTGTATACGGCTGCACCTCATTCGGATAAGCTTCGCTGGTCCGATAAAAGGTTTCGCCAAACGCATTTTGCAGCGAGATGATGTTCGGAGGACGGTTCATCGATTCGATTTTTTTCGCCAGCTCTTTATGCTGCACGAAGAAGACCATGGAACCGTATTTTTTCCGGTAAAACGGATCATAGATCGTAATGGAATAGACAAATAAATCTTGATTCAGCGCAGGTTCGCGATAGGTGTACATCAGCGTATGCTGAAACGGCAAATCGAGCATCTCCTTGAAGTGGGGAGTGCCCGGTCCGAGCACAATTGCATTGTAGCTGGCTGCCCTTGACCATGTATCCTGCAGCTCATTGTTTTGCCCGTAAATCATAATTTTGATAATGTCCGTGTTCTTATTGACGACGAGCAAATAGTAGCTGGCCAGTGATTCGCGAAGATTGATAATGTCTGCGTCGCTGTAGTCAGCGCCATGCGCCATCATATTCGTAATCCGCTTAAAGCCGTAAACCTGAAGAGCGGAGGAAGTGAAGTTGCGGAAATATTCATCCAAGTCATCGGAGAGATAGGCCGCGTTCTGGTCCGCGCTGCGCACCATCGTCTTCTCCAGCGACAGATTGCTGCTGCGGTAAAACAAAAAAGACAGCACCAGCATCGGAATAAGCGAGATGACTACGCTGCTCCAAACGATCTTCGTTCGAATGCTTCTGTTCACGAAAAGCCATTTATACATGCGTTATGTCACTTCCCCGTCGAGGTGTCACTGCTTGTCGTAGTATTTAGTTCGCGGTAACGATTGTTATGTTGTAACGTTTGCTTGGCGGTATAGATTGCTTAGCTTAAAACGCAGCGCGTTTTGCGCTCATAATTGTAACATTTCGCACGTGCCTGCCACAATTTAGTCTTTTGTCGGATTGATGTTCAATATTTTATACTGGCGGGGGTTGGGCGAGGCTAAGCATGCCCGACAAGACAGGTTATGAGGCTTGGAGTAGCTTAGCTTGGCGTCCCCGCGGCCCAGAACGAAGCAGCAGAGTTTTAACACCAGCAGTCTAGAGCGAAGCGGCTTCGCTGTTTAACGAAGCTGCTTTCGCTATTCTGGCTGTCGGGACGGGACGTTTGCGAATTAGCGAAGCAAATTTCGCTTTTCGCGAACCTAGGTTCTCCATTTGCGAAGTTTGCTTCACTCCGCCAACGTTGCAGTCCATTCAACCAACTAACTACGAAGTTTGCTTCGCTATTTTGCGAAGCAGGTTCGCTGGAGCAGCAGAGTTTTAACACCAGCAGTCTAGAGCGAAGCGGCTTCGCTGTTTAACGAAGCTGCTTTCGCTATTCTGCCTGTGGGGACGGGGCATTTGCGAATTAGCGAAGACAATTTCGCTTTTCGCGAACCTAGATTCTCCATTTGCGAAGTTTGCTTCGCTGTGCCAACGTTGCAGTCCTCTCAACCAACTAACTACGAAGTTTGCTTCGCTATTTTGCGAAGCAGGTTCGTTGGAGCAGCAGAGTTTTAACACCAGCAGTCTAGAGCGAAGCGGCTTCGCTGTTTAACGAAGATGCTTTCGCTATTTTGGCTGTCCGGACAGGGCGTTTGCGAATTAGCGAAGCGATTTTCGCTTTCCGTGAACTAAGGTTCTCCATTTGCGAAGTTTGCTTCGCTCCGCCAACGTTGCAGTCCTCTCTGTCAACTAACTACGAATTTTGCTTCGCTATTTTGCGAAGCAGGTTCGCTGGAGCAAAAGAGTTATAGTACCAATAATCTAGAGCGAAGCAGCTTCGCTGTTTAACGAAGATGCTTTCGCTATTCTGCCTGTCGAGATGGGGCGTTTGCGAATTAACGAAGACAATTTCGCTTTCCATGAACCTAGGTTCTCCATTTGCGAAGTTTGCTTCGCTGCGCCAACGTTGCAGTCCCCTCTGCCAACTAACTACGAAATTTGCTTCGCTATTTTGCGAAGCAGGTTCGTTGGAGCAAAAGAGTTATAGCACCAACAGTCTAGAGCGAAGCGACTTCGCTGTTTAACGAAGCTGCTTTCGCTATTTTGGCTGTCCGGACGGGGTGTTTGCGAATTAGCGAAGACAATTTCGCTTTCCGTGAACCTGGGTTCTCCATTTGCGAAGTTTGCTTCGCTGTGCCAACGTTGCAGTCCTCTCTGCCAACTAACTCCGAAGTTTGCTTCGCTATTTTGCGAAGCAGGTTCGCTGGAGCAGCCAGACGACCAATTTTTGTGGAGCGCGGCGAATCGGTAGTACAGTAACGGGGTTTTGGGAGTTGGAGCAGCCAGAAGAACTACTTTAGTGGAGCGTGACAAATCGGCAGTACGGTAACGGTGCCTTGGGGAGTTGGAGGTTTTGTGGTTCTGGACAGTGGTAGTCCTAGCTTCGAGAGCAGCGGATTTCGAGAGCGGAACTACGGAGGAGCATGCTCAGAGGTTCAAAGTTTCTGAAGTGCGAGGGAGCAGCTAGCCTCCCTCTTTGACCGCAACGAAGCTGGTTCGCTTTGTAACGAAGCGATTTTCGCTATTCTGGCTGTCGGAACGGGGCATTTGCGAATTAGCGAAGCAAATTTCGCTTTTCGTGAACCAAGGTTCTCCATTTGCGAAGTTTGCTTCGCTGCGCCAACGTTGCAGTCCCTTCTGCCAACTAACTACGAAGTTTGCTTCGCTATTTTGCGAAGCAGGTTCGTTGGAGCAGCCAGACGACCAATTTTAGTGGAGCGCGGCGAATCGGTAGTACGGTAACGAGGTTTTGGGGGGTTGGAGCAGCCAGAAGAACTATTTTACTCAATACTCCAGCAGACGTCCGTTATCATGCCATTGACCGTACAGCTTGTTTTCTTTTGTGTTGGCGATAAATTTGTCTAGTCTGCTCTGAAACAGCTCCGGCTGATCTTTTATGCTTTGTATGTTGTCGATCCGTACTTTTCTATACAGTGCCGGCATAGCTAAGAAATTAGCATACACCTCCCTATCCTCTTTCAGCCTTTGCTCTATATCGCGATCTATTTCAAAAGAGACCATATCAGGAAGCACTTTTCTGCCTTCATCGCTCATTAAGCCCAGCTTTTCAAGGCGGCGGACGCGCTCTTTGTTCAATTCGGTCCAAGAACTCTTTTTACTTCTAGGTGACAGCCGTTGCGCCGTTCCCGCTCCGGCAAATGACTTTTTGATACCATCGATCCAGCCAAAGCATAAACACTCTTCAACTACATCCAAATAGAGCAGCGTATCCGGCTTGGGCGTCATACTCACTATGACCCAACAGAATTTGTCCGTCTTGCTATGTTCCCTAAGCCAGCCCCTCAAATCTTCTCTCGAAGTAATGGGAAGCAAATTTTCAATTTCCATAAAAATGTTCAATCTCCTTTCGAATGGGGAGAGTAATCGTGACCATAATACCGTAAAAATGGATGAGCGTTCAACTATGAGTACACAGCTCAACTGACCATCTTACTGCAACTGCTGCTATTATTATAAAAAAAGAAGTATGACAGCACGCTGTCATACTTCCTTCATACCTCTTCAAAAAAACTTCAAGCACCCGCAGCTAACCCGATAGCTTTACCTCAAATTGCGCTGCTTCAACCCATGCGCCGCGCTCAAAGTCACGCCCTCTGACGAGCACCCTGTCCGCATACACTTCAATATAGTAGCCTTGGCTGCCGTCCTTATGCTCATCTTCATCCGTCCACAGATAGGCAACCGATGCTGCGTTGAACATCGCCGGCATGTCAACTTCCAATTGATGAGCCGTATGATGGGCTTCCAGCTCCCAATGCGTATGCCCGGTGAACAGCATCGCCTGAGGATGCTTGTTCAGAACGGCTTGCAGCTCCTCGTCTTCGGTTACGCCAAACCACTTCTGCTCCTCGAACGAACCGGCGACGGTATCTTTTAAAGGCTGATGCAAAAATACGAACACCGGACGATCTGGCGATGCATCTTCGCCCAGCTTCTCATCGAGCCAAGCCAGCTGCTCCTCAGAAAGCGTGCAGAACAGCTCCAATCCCTGCTCCGTCCCGAGAAAAATAAAATGATAGCCTTCGATCCAATGGTCATGATAAGAGCCTGCCGTCCGGGTCGCCTCATTGAAATTAGAAATCCGGCTTCGCCATTCGCCCAAAGCTACATCATGATTGCCCATCGTAAAATGAATCTCCGGTACTGATTCCCCGCGTTCCCGAAGCAGTCGGCGCAGTTCCTCATACTCCTGAGGAAATCCGTGATCTGTCACGTCTCCGGCATGCATAATGCCGACGCTATCTGATGCATTTACCCGAATATCTTCAAGCGCTCTGGCAAAATTGCGGTTATGCGTATGCTCCGGGTCAACCGTAATATGGGTATCGGTTATGACCTGAAAGGAGAGAAGCGGCAGCTGCTTGCATTCGATTGCATTCTCCACGGTTGACAACCTCCTCTAATTGATTCCGTTCCAGGTTAATGACCTTTGGTGCTTGCATTCAAACCCACTACACCAACAACGATAACAACGATCCAGCAAACCGAAGCTATCGACAGCTTTTCTTGAAACACAAAGTACCCGATTAACGAGATGAGTACGATTCCGACCCCGGACCATGTGGCATAAACGGTGCTTACCCCCATGTAGCCGAGCGTATAGTTAAGCGATGTGAAGCTAGCGCCATAGAAAATGAACATCATAATGGATGGAAGCAGCCGGGTAAAGCTCTCCGACCACTTCATCGACATCGTGCCCAGCACCTCCAGCAGTATAGCCATGCTTAGAAATAGCCAGCCGATGCCACTGCCTTCCTTCATTGCGAATCGCCTCGAATCGCAAGCTCCCGATAGGAAGTAATCGTCCAGTCGGCGTCTGGCAGCAAATCCGCAGCCGATTCAGCAGTGCTCGCAGCAATCCCGATTGCTGCAACGGCCCCTGCTGCTTTCGCCATCCGCATATCCCCGTTCGTATCGCCGATTACGACAACCTGCGAACAGGAAAGTCCCAACTCACGGCAAGCAAGCTCCGCCATATCAGGGAACGGCTTGCCCCGTCCCACTACGTCATTGCCGACGCAAGCTGTGAAATATTCACGGATGCCCAGCCATTCCAAGTGACGAATCGCAGGCTCCGTGTCATCGGCTGTTACCACTGCAAGTTTCAATCCGTTATTGCGGCATTGCTCCAGAAACGGCAGCAGGTCTGGCAGCAGCCGAGCTTGCCGGGCTTCTTCCAACGCCCGGTCCGCATAGCTTTTGCTCGCATAAGCCATTTCCTTCGACTCCGCCCAAGACAAGCCCGCTTGATAGCCTTGCCAAGCCAGAATCGCAATCTGTTCTTCAATCGTCCCCATAGCCAGCGGTCCGTTCCGGTCATAGTCCGTTATTGTGCCAGTCTCGCCGCCAAACGTTCCCAGCAGCGAATCCTTGGCGGGTAAAGGCGACAGCCCCTTCTCCTCCAACAGGCTGGAGAACCGGGCGAGCAGACGCTCGCCCCAATATCCCCACGTATGGATAAAATCCATCAGCGTACCGTCCTTGTCGAATAAAATGCCTTCGATTTGGCAGCTTGCACCCGCTATCGTCAATTCAGCCATTCGCAAACCCTCCTGCTTACTTCAATTTGTCAAGTTCTCGTTGTGCTTTTTCCTTTGCTTCTTTAAGTGCTTCCGCAGCCGGCACGTTGCTGATTTGGACTTTGTCTGCGGCAACTTTCAGTGCGTCATTAATTTTGCCGCCAGTTGGATCTTGGAACGGCTTCGATGCATGTGCTGCTTGCTTGAGCGGTACCATGCTTTGCGGATTTTCTTGTGTAAAGGCTGCAAATTTCGGGTCATCCTGTGCAGACTGGCGAACTGCGATGTAGCCAGTATTCATGGACCAGAACGCCGTATTTTCCGCATTCATGAAATAAGTGAACCACTTAAACGCTGCTTGCTGCTGCTCTGGGCTTGCACCTGCCGGAATGCCCGCCATAATCGCGTTTGCAACTGGTTTACCCGGACCTTTTCCTTCCCAGCCTGGTTGTTCCATTGCGCCCAAAATGCTGAAATCCAAATCGCCTTGGTCACCGCTGGAGCCTGTGTAGCCTGCTGCTTGGCCCTTCATGACATCATCAATCGTTTTGTACCAATATTCCCAGCCTTGACCGCCCGAATGGATACGCATGATTTTGTCTTCATGAATCCATTTGCGGAATTGATCCCATGTCTCCACCCATTCCGGGGAATCGATCGTAACGGTTTTGCCGTCTTCGCTAAGGACAGAACCGCCCTTGCCGAATACCGCGTCCATCATGTTTTCCATGCCCCACATTGGCTCCCAGCCATAGAACGAAGTTTGAGCGCCGTTCTTAACTGTCATTTCTTTTGCCGCATTCGCCAGTGCTTCCCAAGTGGTCAGGTCTTCTGGCTTCACGTTGATTTTCTCCAAGGCGTCTTTCCGGTAGTACATCACTTGCGTCGTACCGTACATCGGCAGGAAATATTGTTTGCCGTCTACTTTGCCTTGCTCCAGAAACGTCGGAATAACGTCCGCTGCATTGAAGTCCGCTTGTCCAGCAATTAAATCATCCAATGATGCATAATAACCTTTGCGTGCCCAATCTACGTTCGAGGAAAGTACTGCTGCCGGTACTTTGCCGCCAGCAATCGCTGCTTGCAGTTTTTTCTCTGTCTCGGAGTAATCAGCTTGTACAACAGGCTTGACGATTACTTCGCTCTGCGAAGCGTTGAAATTGTTAATCAGTGTTTGCATGTTCTCACCCAGCTTGCCGCCAAGCCCGTACCAGAACTCGATCGTTACCGGCTGCGCAGCGGCAGGCGATTGTGTGGCTTCACCGTTTGCCGGCGCATTGCCCCCATTGCTTCCGTTCGTACCTGTGCCTGTACCTGTCGTCGAACCGCAAGCGGCCACGAACAGCATTGATAATACACCAAACCCCGTCAACATTTTTTTCCAGTGCAACATTTGTTGTTTCCCTCCATTTATCGATTCTACATCGTAAAGCGTTATCCTTTACTTGCGCCTGCCTGCAGATTGACACTGCTGATAATGGTCTTTTGTGTAAGCAGAAACAGTGCAAGCAGCGGCGCAACCGTAAAGGCGCTGGCTGCCATAATCAAAGGCCATTTCAGTCCGTAAGCACCCCCTTCCACAAAGAAGCTCCGCAGTCCAGCCGATATTAATTGCATGCTCGGATCTTTCGTAATAAGCATCGGCCAGAAATAATTGTTGTACTGGTCGATGAAGGTAATCAGAGCCAATACGGCAAAAGAAGGACGCGTGAGCGGAATGAGAATGGTCCATAAAATCCGGAAATGCGACGCTCCGTCGATCATCCCGGCCTCTACCATGTCATGCGACACTTGCAGGAAAGCCTGCCGGATCAAAAAGATCGAAAACACGCTAACGCAGTTGGATAAAATAAGCCCGCCGTACGTATTGAGCAAATTGAGCTGACCTAGAATGATATAGCTCGGCAAATAGACGGCTGTCGCTGGTACCATGTACCCAACTAGCACGGCGGCTGTGAAGACGCCTTTTAACCGGAATTTCATATGAGAGAGAGCATAGGCCATCATCCCCGAGTTGATCACTTGCAAAATAACAATAACGCCGGCTACAAAAATACTATTGCCGATATAACGTGCGAATGGAGCGGCATGCCATGCGTCCGCGAAATTGCTCCATAATGGCGCATGCGGCCATAGCGTTGGCGGGAACTGCCAAATTTCATCGTTCGTTTTCAAAGCATTCGTAACCATCCAATAAAACGGGAATGCGATAATAAGAGCTGCAGCCGCCAGCAGTAAATGACGGACTACGGTCCGAACCCCTTTTAACCCTTGCATGATCCTTGTCCTCCTTCTCCCTTAGTTGTAATGTACATTGCGGCGTCCGACTACGAACGAGAACAACGATAGCACGACGCAGCCGACAATAAGCGTAATGGCAACGGAAGAAGCTTCCCCGATCTGGAAGGAATCGAATGCCGATTGATAGTAGAGATAAAGCAGCGTACGCGTCGATCCTGCAGGTCCGCCTTGCGTCAGCACGTTGATCTGGTCGTAGGCCTGAAGCGCCTGAATGGTCTGTACGACGATCAGGAAGAACGTTGTCGGCGAAATAAGCGGCAAGGTTACATTCGTAAATTTGCGCCAACCGCTTGCACCATCCAGTTCAGCAGCCTCCAGCAACTCCGGCGGAACGTTCTTGATCGCCACCAGATAAAAAATCATACACCAGCCGGCTGACTTCCATACCGTAACGAGCAGGACGCCGATTAAAGCCCAATTGGGGTCCTCCAGCCAGCGGATACCGTCAATACCGATGAAGCGAAGCAGGTTGTTGGCGAGACCGACATCCGGCTCATAAATCCAAGACCAGACGATGGAGACGGCAACTGTTGGCGTTACCCAAGGCGAGAACATTAGAGTCCGGTACAGCGCGCCTCCCTTGAATTTACTGCTAAGCAGCATTGCAAGAGCTAGTCCAACAATGACGACAGGCAGTACGCTGCCCAGACAGAACAGTATCGAAATTCTCAGCGATTCGTAAAAGGCAGGGTTGCTGAACAAGTTTTGATAATTTTCCAACCCGACGAATACTTTGACAGGATTCATGAAATCCCATTCCATAAAGCTGAGATAGATAACGTAGACAAGCGGTGCAAACCAGAAAACAGTCAATGGAACCATCGCAGGTAATGTGAAAAGCAAAGCTTTGAATTCTTGGGCAATCGCAGATCGTTTCATTGTTCCTCCCTCTTCAATAAGCGCTTAAATAGCATTTTTCTAATGTTCAATATTAATTGAATTTTTGCTATAATGATTAAGAATAAGATCATTCCTTTCCTCTGTTCAATAAATATTGTACGTTCGAATCGTTATCGTATGGTTAACGCAACATCAATTTTAAGTGGATATTATGTAAATTTTCGATCCCAGTCGGAGGCTATATTGTGAAGAAAGAGAACTCTGGAAAGATGAAGGAGCCGGAAACGGTCGGAGAGGAACTGCGGGTCAAGGTCATTGATGCGATCGCGCAGACGATGGATTTATACGGAGCAAACTATTCATTCGGACAGCTTTACGGCATTATGTTTTTTGAAGACCGGCCAATGACGCTCGAAGAAATGCAGACGAGCATGAATATGAGCAAGAGCAATATGAGCTACGCTGTACGTTCGCTGATCGATTCGAAGATGGTCTCCAAGCTGAACGAGAAGCAGGATCGCAAAGAGCTTTATGCAGCGGAAACGGACTTTTTCAAAGCGTTCCAAGCGTTTTTCGTCACGAAGCTGCGACGAGAAATTGATGTGATGCGAGGCGCGATTGTCGAGGTCATTCCTCCATTATCGGAGATGATTCTCGATGCCGGAACCTCCGAAGAAGAGAGGGAGCAAGGTTTGAAGGATCTTCACAAGCTGAGGCATGCCGAAAGCTATTACAATTGGCTTCATAAATTTGTCGATGATCTGGAGAACGGTGTTTATTTCAATTGGGAGCCCGGAGACATGAGTACAGGGATTGCTAGTAACAACGGTTCGAAATCCGGGCAAGAAGCTTAAACAGGCTTATTAACCTGTACAAACGACCGCTCCGGGGAAGCTGGTCCGCCATATATATAGAGGAAAAGCATTCGGCGACGCTTCGCCATTGCCAATCTAGAAGTATAGGGAAGGATGCTGCTCCTTTATGTGGTGCTGTGTCGGTAAGGTCATTATTGTCAAAAATCAAGGCGTGATTAATTTTGGCAGAGCGGTACAAGTGGAATCCGATACGGTGGAAAACAGCGTAGAAGTTCCTGCTGATGAAGCCGCTCCAGCAACTCCAGCCGATCCGGCAAAGGCTCCCTCCAAGAAGCCTGCCAAAGCTAAAGCGTTCCGTAAGCAAAAGTTAAAAAAACGATAGCCTGATTTACAAATGAAAGAGGCAGTATCCGAGTCCATGACTTGGATACTGCCTCTTTCATTATTTTTACCAAGGAATGTCGCCGATATCTTGCAAAATCGCATCGATCGACTTCAATTCATCTTGCGTGAATGGCGCTTGGCCAACCGCTTGCACGTTCTCCTCAATCTGGCTCACACGGCTTGCTCCGATCAGCACCGATGTTACGCCCCCATCCCGCAGCGCCCAAGAAAGCGCCATTTGCGCGAGGCTTTGGCCCCGGCCTTTGGCAAACGCCTCAAGCTGGCGAAATTTCTCCACCCGCTCCGGCGCAATCGCCTCTGGCTTCACTGTCAGAACGCCGGATTTCATCTCCGCTTCCAGCTTATCGATATATTTGCCCGTCAGTTGTCCCCGTCCCAGCGGACAAAAGGCGATGGAACCGACGCCTTGCTCCTCCAGCACATCCTGCAAGCCGTCTTCGATCCAGCGGTTCAGCATCGAATAATTCGGCTGATGGACAAGCAGCGGCGTTCCCATCTCACGCAATATTTCGGCCGCTTTTCGCGTATCCTCTGGACCGTAATTCGACAGACCGACATAGAGCGCTTTGCCTTGACGAACGGCTTGAGCCAGTGCGCTCATCGACTCCTCAATTGGTGTGTCCGGATCTGGTCGATGGTGATAAAAGATATCGACATAATCGAGTCCCATCCGCTGAAGACTCTGATCCAGACTTGCCAGCAGGTTTTTGCGGGAGCCCCACTCGCCGTAAGGGCCTGGCCACATGTAATAACCGGCTTTGGTCGAAATGAGCAGCTCATCACGGTAAGGCTTCAAGTCCTTGCTGTATACTTGTCCGAAGGTTTCCTCTGCTGACCCGGCTGGAGGGCCATAGTTATTCGCCAAATCGAAATGGGTGACGCCTAGGTCGAACGATTTGCGTATCATTGCGCGCGAGTCCTCCAGCGGTTTGTTCCCGCCAAAGTTCTGCCAGAGACCGAGCGCAATTGCAGGCAATTTCAGCCCGCTTCTGCCGCTGCGTCTATATTCCATTTGTGTATACCGTTGCTCATCTGCTTGATAAGGCATGATGCATTCCTTCTTTCCCTCTAGTTGAGACTGAATAAAACATTGAATAAAGCAGCATTGCTTATGGTATGTTATAATTTATAACCAGAAGCTTAATGTCTCCCTAATTATATGCGACTCTATCAAGTCTATTAAATGTCGGCATGTAATGATTACATGTCATTATGTTATATTTTTACCCGTTAAAGGAGATCATCCCATTGAATATTCAATATCAGTATCATGGCAAGCAAGATTGCGAACCAGGCTACTATTGGGGACCCGGCTACAAAGAGCAATATAAAATTATGTTCATTCATAAGGGCAAAGGGATCTATCGGTTCAATGACAAAACCTATGCCCTAGAGAAAGGCCAAGGCTTTCTTGTCTTCGCCGATACCGTTTGTTATATGAAAGCAGACCATGATGATCCGTGGGTGTATTCGTGGTTTGCTTTTACAGGGGATGATGTACAGCCGCTGCTGGATCAAGTTCAGTTAACGGCCGACCATCCGATCTTCTCATTCTCATCGCTGCATAAGGTAGATGCTTATTTGGAAGAATTAACGGATATGGATACCGGCGACCTGAACGGCCAGCTCCGCTGTCAAAGCCTGTTATTCCGTCTGCTGGCGGAATGGACAGACCTGCTCCTTGCTGACCGGCAAACGCCGCGCAGCTTTCGGGCCAAAGATGTATACGTTCGCAAAGCGATGGACTACATCCATACGAACTACAGCCTGAAAATAACAATTTCCAGCCTGGCCCAGTTCATCCGCATCGACCGGATTTATTTATCTACATTGTTCAAGGAAAGCTCCGGGCTCTCACCGCAGCAGTATTTGCTGCAGTTCCGCATTCAGAAAGCATGCGACCTGCTGGTGAATCCTGCGCTGAGCATCACGGACGTATCGCACTCCGTCGGGTACAACGACCCGCTGCTATTCTCCAAAATGTTCAAAAAAGTGATCGGCTCCTCGCCGACTGCCTATAGGGAACAACGGTATCGCGTTCTGGAGTGAGGTTTGTGGGAGCGTACGCAAATTTAGGTAATAGACGCAGGCGGGGTTGGCTTCACAATTCGTGAAGCTAACCCCGCTGTATGCTAATGCTATGAAGTGAAAGTAACTTTCTGCTGCAGCAGTGGTTCGACTTCGCGATATATCTATCATATCGCCAAACCAACAAACCTAACGCAGAGCGAATCTGCTTCGCTATTTAGCGAAGGCAAGTTCGCTCTTTCCGCTCTGCTGTTACAGAGTACCGTCTAAAGCGAACTTAATTTCGCTATCCATGAACCTAGGTTCGCGAGTAGCGAAATTAAGTTCGTTCCACGTCCCCCACCTTCGAAAATCAAACCCAATAGCGAAGATCGATTCGCAAATTTGCGAACCTTCTTCGCTAAAATCGAAACCTTAACGCTATCGCCTCCAATTGTGATGGACGCGCAGGCACAACTCGACTGTATTAACTGCATTCCCCAACTGGCTCATCAACCAGGTCCTGTACGACGCCCCCTTCTATTTATATAGCGAATCCCTTTCGCTAATTTGCGAAGGCAAATTCGCTCTTTACTCCTCTGACGCAGCACCCAAGAGCTACAGCGAACTGATTTTCTCTATCCATGAACCTAGGTTCGCGAGTAGCGAAATTAAGTTCGTTCCGCGTCCCCCACCCACGAAAATCAAGCTCCACAGCGAAGATCGATTCGCAAATTTGCGAACCTGCTTCGTTGGAGTCATATGAGGATATGACATACAAAATACTATGCTGCCACAACTCCACTTCTGGACGGTATACACACGCTGCCCGGTTTGAGCATATTTGTATATTAATGAATCAACAACGAGATGAACTCCTGCAGCCTCGTAACAAACCTCCGTTTCGGGGGCATCAAGATCACACTATACGTCTATGCGTCATGAGGAGGCGAAGCATTGAGTAAAACTAAAGCGGAACCTATGGACATGGGACAGTCTTTCAATAAATCTGAAAATAATGCAGCTAAACTCGCCCTCATAGGCAGCGCCGTTACTACATTAGGGGATTTTATAACGACAATCGCAGCTGTAATAGCTCTGGAAGAACTCGCTGTTAGCGACATTCTCGACCAAGAAAACCAACGGACTCAAGATGAGAAAATGTCAAATATGCAAAAACAAATTGATTACTTATCCGCACAGCTCAATCAATTATCGAAAAAATAAACATTCTCCAGCTTCTTCGAACGCAAACAAGCAGCCGTCATCGGCTGCTTGCTGCTTTTTTCACTATAATGCTATACTTTAGCTCTCTAAATTCCCCAATAATCCGGCGCGCTCCAATTTGGCTGTCATCTCAAGCAAGGTGACACCGCAAATTTGAGTACCTAACTCAACTGTTTCTCCTGGAGTCTGGTTCCATGCTGGGCCAAACAACGTATTTTCCGCATCACGGCCTTCATTCCACATCCGTTCAGCATTTTGCAATAAAACTTCAGTTACAAAGGAAAATTGCTCCGGGTAATCAGCTGCCAAGCCGGCTGCATAACGAACGAATATGCCTTTGAACAACCCCCCGTCCCCGTTCCCTTCATCCGGAAGCAGGTGCGTTTGCGGATCTGTCAGCTTCTTAATCGTAATGCTGGCCGTTGCAGCCGCATCGTCTAAATAGCTTTGCTGGCCCGTCGCCTGGTACAGCTCATGAGCCGCTCCTATGAAAACACCCTGACAATAGGTAAACTCCCAATGTTTATCTATCATTCCGTCACCTGTTCTATTCATGCCGTCCCACACAAAGCCATTTTCGGGATCAACCAGCGTATTTTTTTGCCATGCATATATTTTTTTGGCCCATTCCAAATCCTCAGAATCGCCAAAGGCCTTGTACAAGTGCATAGCTAAAATAATAGCGGGAGCATTAGCCGGCGTGTTTTTGTAATCGAGCTGGCTTTTTCTCCAGGCAATGCCTCCGCCCAAATTGTCGTTCCACCCGGTTTTGATATCTTCCCATAATTCATGAACGGCTTTCCGGTATTTCTCTTCCCCCGTCGCAGAGTATGCCCGCAGCCATGCCAGCGCCATCCATTCCATATCGTCATACAATTCATTCGGCCAAGCGCCGCCATTGCGCTGAAGCAAGCCGTCATACAAATTAGACAATGTTGTGCGATATTCGTTATCGCCTGTCCTGACATAACCGTCAACCAGCACGTCTACCGCATGCGCCATCCACCAGTAATGAAAGATAGTATTGCAGCTTCCATCCGGACAAGGCGTCTCAATGTTGTACATATTAATATCAGGATTCCAAAAAAGTTCATGAAGCTTCTGCTGTGCAAGGTCGGCCCTTGCAGCATATTTAGTCATTTTCAGTCCTCCTAAAGCTCATCTTTTAAACGAAATTAACCTTTGACTCCGCTAAAGGCGATGCCTTGCACAAAGTATTTTTGCAGCAATATAAATAGAATTAGAATAGGCAAAATCGCAATAATCGCGCCTGCCATCATGGGGCCGAAGTCCGTCTGATGGTTATAGGAAAAGGCCTGCAATCCCATTTGAATCGTATGCTTCATTGGATCGTTCAGCACGATCATAGGCCAGAGGAAAGCATTCCACCCTGCCTGGAATGTAAAGATCCCGAGAGTTGCCAAAGCCGGCTTCGTAAGCGGAAGATAGATTCGCAAAAAGATACGAAACTCCCCAGCCCCTTCAATTCTGGCCATTTCCATCATGTCGCTCGGCAAGGTCAGAAAAAACTGTCTCATGAAAAATACAGCAAACGTACCGGATGCTCCAGGAAGAATAATCGCCCAGAACGAGTTAACGAGACCGTATCCTCCTGAACCCATCCAGTCATTCCCTCCTAGAAACGGGAATTTCATCAGGACGTAAAAGCTCGGAATCATGGTAACAATACCAGGAATCATCATGGCCATAAGCAAGACACGGAATATGGGCTGCTTCAGCCGGAACGACAGCTTCGCAAATGCATAGCCGCTCAACGAGCCGAAGAAAAGATTCGTTAATACCCCCATCACGGCCAAATAAAAGGAGTTCATAAAATAACGGGCAAAAGGAACCGTCTCGAAGGCCGCTATATAATGCTCAAAAGTTATTTTCGACGGAAGGAAACGTATAGGCACCGAGAAAATTTCCTCGTCCGGTTTAAATGATGTAATTACGCTCCAAAGAAATGGCAAAAACATCGCCACAGAGATAAGGAGCGCTACGGCATACAGCACTACGCCCCTTAGCGATTTTGAGGAATTGGATTTCACACCGTTCACCGCTTTCTATACGATTGGCTCTTCCGCTTTGGAAAGCCTCATATTGATCAATGAAAAAATCAGAATAGCAAGAGCAAGGACAAACGCTTGAGCGGAAGCATAGCCCATTTGCAATTGGTTAAAGCCTTGCTGATAAATGAGATATACCGGCGTTTTGGTCGCATTTGCCGGCCCGCCTTGCGTAAGGACAAAGGCTTGGTCAAATAGTTGAAGAGCCCCGATAATTGCCATCGTGCTGACCAGAAACGTTGTTGGCCGAAGTTGAGGCCATGTAATATAAAGAAACCTTTGAAACGCATTCGCGCCATCCAATTTGGCAGACTCATATAAAAAGTCAGGCACGCCTTGCAATCCCGCCAAATAAATAATCATGTTCGAGCCAATTGCCTGCCACAGCGTAACCATAATGACAGACAGCATTGCAGTGCCCGATTGCGCAAGCCACGCCGGACCAGTAATACCGAATAAGCTCAGCAATCCGTTCAATAAACCATAGTCGGGATGCAGCACCCACAGCCATACCGTTGCGGCTGCAACAGCCGATGTCAGGGTTGGCACGTAATTCATTGTCCGGAACAGCTTAATCCCCCGTACTGATCTATTTAAAAGCAAAGCCACAGACAGCGATAACAGAATATTTAATGGAACAAAAATAATCGTATAGTAAAACACGTTGCGAAAGGTTTGCCACAGCAGATTATCGCTCACCAGTTTGCGGTAGTTGTCTAATCCAACCCAGTCCTGATGACTGAGTACGTCATAATTAGTAAAACTTAAATAGAAAGCCATAATGACGGGGATAACAGTAAAAATGGCAAACAGCAGCAAAGTCGGCGTAATAAACAAATAAGCGATTCTCGCTTGATGGCCGTTTAATTTTCGGGTTTGAAACATGCTGTTCTATCCTCCTTTAGAGGTTTTTATTTCACTAGATGAATGCCGCATACGTCCAGAACAAGCTCACAGTACATCATATTTGCCCAAGAGAACCATTCTCTCGTAAACTGCAGCGGATCATCTGCATGAAATCCTTCATGCATCATTCCTTTACCTGCGTCCGTACTTTCCAGCAAGTTAAGCAAACGGATTTTTTCTGCGGCATCTGTCGTCGTTAACCCTTGCATCGCTATCGCGATATGCCAAATATACTGATCTGGCGTATGCGGGCTGCCAATGCCGGATGCCTCGGAACCAGCAAAGAAATACGGATTATCCGGGCTTAAAATAAATTGTCTCGTATTCAGATACAGAGGATCGTTCTCACTCGTGTAGCCTAAATAGGGAATGGACAGCAGGCTTGGTACATTCGCATCATCCATGAGATTGTAATTTCCCAGTCCGTCAGTCTCGTAGGCGTAGATCATCCCATAATCAGGGTGCTCCACTTTGCCATAATCATGTATACCCAAGTCAATTTCCTGTGCCAGTTGCAAGGCCTTGGTCTTCAGTTCGTCATCACCCAATACCGTTTCAGCAATTTCAGACAAATACTTGAGAACGACGACAGCGAACATGTTGGAAGGAACAAGATAGCCATAGTCGCAAGCATCGTCGCTTGGTCTAAAGCCTGACCATGTCATACCTGTCCGGGCAGTCAAACTTCCTTTTCCTTCTCTTGGCAATGTATTGGTAATCGGGCAGTTTTCACGTTGGAAACGATACTCCGAATCGCTTTCATGATTTTGTTCGATTGTCCAAGTATCAAGTATGATACTAGCAGCTTTCTTAAACGTCGCATTGAATTGAGAGGTTTCCCCTGTGTTTTTCCAAAGCAAATAAGCGAGCTGAATCGGATAACACAAAGAATCTATCTCATATTTTCTTTCCCATATCCACGGAGTCATCGCCGTTTTATCGGCCTGATGACCTTTACCGCTCGCATCCTTATTGAAGGCGTTGGCGTATGGATCCTGAATGACATATTGGAACTGTCTTTCCACAATTCCGAGCAATAAGCTTTTAATATGAGGGTCTTTCTCGGCAAGCAAAATATAAGGTCTGGCTTGAGCGGCAGAATCACGCAGCCACATAGCCGGGATGTCTCCGGTGATTACGAAGGCTGTGCCATCCGAAAGCCGGCTGAAGGTTGTATCAATCGTATTCCGTATACATGACGCGAACATAGCTTGCGTCTTGGTGCGATCGGGGAGAGATTGTTGCACTCTAGCGATCAGTTCATCTAAAGATTCTGTTTGATAAGCAGTGTTACTCATGGTTTTCCTCCATCCAGCATTCATCTGTATTTAGTGTATTGGAGCAGAAAGAGATTTCCGCAATCCCTCTCCGCCCCTGTATCTGCTTTTATTTGACTGCCGAGTTATTTTTCAGCAGACGATCACCTTGCTCTTGAGCCTTCTTAAGCGTAGTTGCCGCATCCTGCTTGCCCTCTAAGAAAAGCTGTATATTCGGGATCAGCGCATCATTTTCCATCACTGAGTACCCCGGATGCTGCGGTCTAATTTTCGCAAATTCAAGCGTTTCAAGGAATGGCTTCCAGTCCGGATCATCCTTGAAGAACGGATCTTCAAGCGCAGGCTTGTAGCCAGGAATGTTCAAGCTCATTTTCGACCACATCAAGTAATTGTCTTTATTCGCAAGCCACCATTTCACAAACTCCCATGCCTCTTCTTTATGCTTGGAGCCCTCCGCGATAACAAGCCCGAAACCGCCCATTACGCTTCCTTGATCTCCGTTCGGCCCTTTAGGTGGGGCAACGACACCGTAATCAAGCTCTTTCCCGTATTTCTTATACGTGCTCAACATCCATGGTCCTGTATAGAGCATCGCAAGCTTGCCAGTAACAAAAGCATCGGTGCCCTCGCCAAGACCTTGCTCAAATCCAGTTTTATACACTTTGTCTTGATTGAGCATACGGTCCCACAGATTCAATACCGCTAGACCTTTGTCGTTATTAAAATTGGTTGCATCATTGCTCTCATTCATCATCGACCCGCCTGCCTGCTGCAAGTACAGATTAAACAATCCCGGATCGCTGAATGAAAAGCCCGCTACTTCCAGCTTATTGCCGTTCCATTTCGTCAGCTTCTTGGCAGCAGCCTGCAGCTCATCCCAGTTTGCCGGAGGCTGAAGATTAGCTTCGGCGAACATCTTCTTGTTATAGAATAATGCGCGCGCATCTACCGTTAACGGAAGACCATAAAGCTTATCGGCGTAGCTTAACTCCTTTAACGCCTCATCGTAATAGTCCTCTTTCTTAATACCGTCGCGTTCCATATACTCATCGATCGGGTGTAGAACATTTTTAGGTGCATACAGATTTGTCCGCCAACGATCCCAGAACATAATATCAGGTGAAGCTCCAGCAGTTGAAGCTGTAAGAAACTTCGTAATCATATCTTGCTGAAGCTCATACTTTACGCGTATTTTATCCTGAGACTTGTTGAACGCGTCCACCATCGTCTCGAATTGTTTTTGCCCTTCTCCGCCCCAATCACCCCAGAAAGTAAGCTCGACTGGTTTGCCGCTATCTTTTTTTCCTGCTCCTGCATTCGTATCTGAGTTGTTCTTCCCGCAACCCTGAATAATCGAAGCCATTAAGAAACAAGATAATGCAATAACGATCCATTTTTTCATTTCAATCCCCCTCGTTGTTATTAAGCGCTTTCAAATAAAATAATATTAGATACTTGATATTATGTCAACATATTATTTAACCATAATGATATATCAATACAAAAAAAGATGCTCGAATTCTTCGAGCACCTAACGAATCTTTATGATTATAAAGTTGAGTCTCCCTTAATGATGCTATATGGAACCGTATTGTGAAAAGGAACCTCCTGCGAATCCCACTGCTTCTGAAGAAGCTCAACTGCTTGTCTACCCATCTCAAATTCGTCTTGTCTAACATGAGTAAATAAATATTTATGAAAGGGACTTCGCGGAGAATCGAAACATACAATACTGCATTCTTCAGGAATCTTTTTACCCAGTGATAGAAGCACTTCTCTCAAAATCAATGCCAAATTGTACTCGGCAACAACAAACGCGGTAAGATCAGGATTCAGCTCAACGAATGTTTTGACATTCTCAAAATCGACTTGAACGTTGCGTTCTTCAAAGGAACGCGGTACAGAGCTGAATAAATTAGTCATAAGATGCTGGGGATTCAGCTGCTGACCGTGCATGATTAATGCTTCTGTATAACCCAGAATTCGGTCTTCGATCGTTGACGTGTTCTCGGCAGGAAGCGAAATAAAGCCGATCTTCGTATGCCCGCGGTCGATTAAATATTTCGTAATGTCGTAGGAGGCAGAACGATTGTCCGTATAGACGGAACATGCAGCCAGCCCTTTCAAGTAACGGTCAACAAATACGAGCGGGTATTTGTCGAGCACAAGCCGAAGGAATTCTGGGCTATAATGTTCGCCATGCACGGGGAAAATAATGAGTCCATCGACGCCGATTTGATGAAACGACCGGATCGCTGCCTCTTCTTCTTCCCGCTTGTCATAAGTGAGCTTCATCATCATTCTTCCGCCAAGCTCAGAGCTCCTCTCCTCGACGCCTTGAATAAGGCGTAGTCCATAGGAATCGGCAAAGTCAGGCAAAATCAGTCCAATAACCTTCCATTGCTGTTGACTGGATTTGTTCTCACTTTCCTTCTCCTTGCGATCAGGCATATGCTCCGCTACAAAGGAACCTTTTCCTTGCACCCTCTCAATCAAATGATCGGAGGCCAATATCTCCAGCGCTTTCTTGGAGGTTATTCGGCTAACGCCAAACTGGGTTGCCAGTTCTTTCTCGGAAGGCACTCTGCTGCCGGTCGGGAGCTCCCCGCTTTTAATCTTTTCGTATAGGTAGTTATAGATTTGCTCATACAATGGACCGTCCATTTCATCATCCCTTGATGTATCATGATATATCAACTATACCTAAAATCATTTTAGTGATCAAGAAATAATTAAATTCGCGAGTTAATTGTATATTAGGTTTGTAATCAATTCCATTGCGGGCAGTGAAAAAATTGCACTGATTATAATTATAGCAATGGCAGGACCTAGAAACTGATTTGATTTAAATATCGCTTTCCCTATAAAAAAGAACACGGTAAGGCCAAATAAACTTGTAACAGCTACTAAAGCTGCCAAAGGTTTATTATCTTGACTCATAAAGCCGTCCTCTAAATTGAAAGCGATAAAGAATACAGCGATGAAACATCCAAATCCCACTCCAGCGCAAGCAATCATATAAAGCACCTTCCCTAGCTTCAAGGCTTGTCCTCCTCAATAATTGATATCATTTTCAAATCACTCATGTTCTCAGAGTAGCACAGCAATAAATTAAAAATAGTACCATCATTTTCTAGTACCAGATTGTGAGTTATGGTCGTAAAGAAAAGAGCAGCTGCCCTGGCAGCTGCTCTTAGATTGTTCAATTAAAGTTCTTTGGTTAAATCTCACATACCTCTGCTTCATGCCATTTCAAATCTAGTGAAATTGGAGGATAATAAATAGGGTCGATCCATAAATAGGTTAAGTCCTTCAACAATTGACCAAGCATTATTATACCTTTATCATTTTGTTGTATTTTCCATGCTCCACTAGCCATTACTTTACCAGTCTCCACTTTTTCAATTGCTTCTGACCAATTGTACTCCGTACCCTTATATTGCTCGATCTCGAGCAGTCTATTCTCGTAATTCTTTTGTTTATCTTGCTCCATCTCTTCCGTTATCTCCGAATCCCATACTTCTATGAAATCAAAGCCCTTAAGCTTGGATTGGAGCACAAGATCTCTGAACTTATCCGTTACGTAGATATTACTTTGAACATGCTCTTTAATTTTAAAAATGTACTGATCTTCCAATTTATCTTCCACAAAATAAAGCTTATCAAACCCTGCAAATTCACCATGACGATCTTTAAAGCTTGTTGATCGATCATAATTAACACAGTCAGCAACGTTAGTAATGTTCACCAGTACATGTTCATTATTATCAATTGATAAATATTGCACATATTTATTTATGTAGTTATTCAATATATCGACTGACTTCCTAGAGAATACAAGTACTCCAAGAGTAAAATGAGGCAAATCACTTTTTATTCCCTTTCTGCTAACTTCCATTCTCAAAGGCTTCCAATCTAAAAGATACCTTCCTTCTTCTGTACGATAGAGTTGTTCCTTATCCTCATTAAAGTTAACCAAATTATATGTAAAACTTCTTCGATCTGATTTGATTTCCCAAACTTTCATCGTTCCACTTCCTATTCTAATTTTAGAAAAAAAGTCATCTATTATTTAATCGGTAGAAATTACCGGTTAATAAACAAAATACCGAAAAGTCATAAGACTTTTCGGCTGTGATTAATTAATGAACTTGTACTTCCGCTTTGATATCATTTGACTTAAAAATTTCATTAAATCATTACTCATCTGCACAATCTCTTTATTAGCATTTTTCGCATAATCCGGCAGCATCATATCCCTAACCATTCTAGTTCGCAGCCATATTATAAAGAAATAATCCAAAAATAAGTTTGGGAGCTTAAGCACCCTCTTAAGCATTGGCGGATCAATTGCAACGCCCGCTTTTTGTATTGCCTTTAGATACACTTTTAAAGTGACTGTTATTTTACTTGCCGTCTTTCGGGTTCTGGCTGTTTTTTTGTTGATGATGTTACTATATTTTTGCTCTGATTATCCTTTAGTGCTAATAACGCTGATTCCGACCGAACATAACGAACGGTAACGAAAATATAATCGTAGATATCGTCAGAGCAATTTTTCAATTTAGTGGGGGACCTATATTCAAGAGGGATTACGTCTTATTCTAAAAAGTAAGTCTTTCATTCGACAAACACAATCAGTTTCCGAACACTCTGAACTCGCTGAAAGCAGTCCAAGCTCCCAGAGGAGTTTCGGTTACGGTTACTTTTAGATATCTTCCAGTTGCTGAATAATTGTGCGTCTGAACCTGAGTTTGGCTGGTGTTCGCAGTTTTGTCTGCAACCGTTGTCCAGTTGACATCGTCAGCAGATACTTCTATTTTATATTTCCAAAGCCGGTCATTATCGAGAAATTGGATTTGACTTCCTGTCAAATTATAGCTGCGCCCGAGATCAACCTTCCACCAGTTATTAGGGTTTCCGTTGCCCGCAGACCACCATGTTCCCGCTTTGCCGTCTACGGCCCTGTCTGAGGTGTTCGCATTTTGACTAATAGCTGTAGCAGACTTGTTAACGGCAATATTAACTGGGGTGCCAAACACTCTGAATTCGCTGAAAGCAGTCCATAAAGATGCGGGTGTTTGGGTGACCATTACTCTCACATATCTTGCTGTAGCCTTGTAGCTGTGTGTCTGCGTTTGTGCGGTGCTTGTATTGGCTGTACTATCCCATACTGTCGTCCAATTGGTGTTGTCTTGCGAGATTTCAACCTTGTACTTCCATACATAGGTATCGTTCATGAAAACAATCTCGCTCCCGGTTAAATCGTGGTCTTGGCCCAGATCTACTTTCCACCAATTGTTCGCATTTCCGTTGCCCGCAGACCACCAAGTGCCAGTATTTCCATCAGCAGCCATGGCTGCTGTATGAGTATTCTGACTTATAGCAGATGCAGTCTTATTTAAGGCAATATTGATATAGTCAGCCGGAAGCTTATAGTGTTTGTAATAATCAATTTCAAAGTATTTAGGATATGCTGTACTCGGATCGTAAGGTCCGGTCCAGTACGAATTATCTTCGGACTCATACATGCTAAGAAGCATTACACTTCGATAAGAGGGAGAAAAATTAAATTGCTTTATCACTGCCCCATCCAAATACATTTTCATTGATCCCGGCAGCCATTCAAAGCCATAAACATGCCAATCAGCTACATTAAATCCCGCAGGTGTAACATTGCTGCTCATTCTTTGCATGCCCGGATCATCCCACTTGTGTGTATTTATCTGGTACTCTCCGCCGTTTCTACCGAGTATTTCGAAAATGTCTACTTCACCGTTTTGATTCGTCTTCTTCGTATTTACATTGAAGTCATCCTGCATGCCTGTTATCCACCAGGCAATATGATCTCCTCCGCCGATATTAGCCCGGGCTCTGATTTCATAGTATCCGTATAGCGGTGCATAGCTTCCCGCCTTCTCGCTATGATCCGGAGTCATATTCTTTGTTGTAAATCCTCTTTCGGTACCCCACGGCAGCCAGTCTTGGTTTGCGGATACAATTCCGCTCACGACATAATTATTGTCAGTCGCATCTTTCCCCCAGCCCTTAAAAGGAATACGGAGCTTTAACGTACCGTCGGAAACCTCATAAGAAGGATTAGAGAAATTGTGAGTTGACGGATGCCAGCTTGGAAAATATTTGGGATACCAATAATTCAAGTTGATAGAACTGCCTTCAAAATTGTCTTCCACGTGTAATTGCCATTCAGTGTTAACTGGCGGCGCAGCATCTGCAGTATCAATATGGCCAGCAAAGATTGTCAAACCTAATGCAGCAAACGAAAGAAGGCAACTAACAAGCACCTTGTTCAAATGATCATCCTCTTCCTCCAATTAAATTAATCAACTTTCAAGTTTAGACGATATCTACATCGGCAACACAACGGAATCCTACGTTTCCAGATGAACTATCCGGAGTGTTTTTACTTCGTGCAGCTACCCGATAACGATTGCAATAGGAGTTATGACATAGGTAGGATCCGCCTCTCATCGATTTCGACTCACCGCTGGAGTGGAAAGCGTCATCCGCCCATTCCCACACGTTTCCCGACATATTGTATAGTCCGAATCCGTTCGGTTGATAAGAACGTGCGGGTGCCGTACCCAAATAGCCATCTTTGGTGGTGTTGTGATAAGGAAAATCCCCTTGCCAAATATTGCAGCGATGTTCTCCGTCAGGCTCAAGTTCGTCTCCCCAAGGATATCGTTTCTGTACAAGTCCGCCGCGAGCTGCGTACTCCCATTCCGTTTCCTTAGGCAATCGTTTGCCAGCCCAATTGCAATATGCGATTGCATCGTTCCAAGATACATGGATGACGGGGTGATCATACCTATTATCCACACCTGAATCCGGACCTTCCGGATGTCTCCAATTCGCGCCTTCTACCACATACCACCACGGTGTCTCGGTTACCTTATGCTTAACTAACTTCGCAGTCTCTGAGGAAACAAGCAGATGAAAAACGAAAGACCAGCCATACTTTTCAGCATCTGTAATGTATCCAGTCTCATTAATAAATCGACTGAACCGTTCATTCGTAACCGCTGTTTCATCCATATAAAAGGGAGAAACGGTCGTATCTCGTACGGGCCCTTCCCCGTCTTCCGGAAAACCTTCCTTTTCGTCGGCACCCATGAGAAAAGTCCCCCCATGAAGGTACAACATACCTTCACGCTGCAGTTGAGGTACGGCGTAATTAGAGACTACATTCGGTGTATCTGCAGCTGTCTTCACCCCAAACCGTGCCGATTCCCGGGAGGCAGAACAACAAGAAGATAGCTTAATCTCCTTGCTCCCGTGTGATCTCATACTCTTCCCCCCCTTATGAAGCTGCGCAGTTAAGTAACAACATGAACGTAAAGATCCTTCGCTAGACTGTCCGCTTGGTTTGCAAATCCAAAATAAAATGCTGCATGGGCAATCATTCGATTTTCCGAAATCAATGTCCAACACTCGACTTGAGATGTTGCAGACAAGCTTGCGGTGTTCTGCCGACTATAAGATTTACTCCATCTGTGTACCCTTCTTCTCTCCCAGTGAGTTCTCGTATTAATCGGTTTCTCCAACATTCCAGCACCTCCGCTTGCTCCCCCGACATCGCAAGGTTGCGCAGCTCATTAGGATCCGCTCGAAGGTCGAATAATTGCTCCTCACCTGTCTGGGAATACCAAATGTATTTGACCTTTCCATCGGTTACGTAATGATAGGAAAGTTCAGAGTAGGCATGCTCACCATGGATGTAATCCCTCCATTCTGTCGCGCTTACGCTAGTCCCAAGAGGAATGATGCTCTTTCCATCAACCGATTCTGGAATCGGAACGTCGGTTGCATCCAGTAAAGTTGGCATAATATCTCTCAGTTCTACGACACCGTCCACCTGCTTTCCGCGGACGAGATTCAACTTGCCTGTCGGGTCGTTAAGGATGAGCGGCACCTTAGCGCTTCCTTCATAAGGCAATCTTTTCTGGTACAACCTATGGTCCCCCAATAAGTCGCCGTGATCGGACGTAAACAGAATGATCGTTTCCTTACTAACGCCGAATTCGAATAGGGCGTTCAGCAAACGGCCAACCTGATTGTCAATATGGGTAATCAACGCATAATAAGCTGCCATGGATTTACGGCGCATGCGTTCATGTACGTTGCCTCTATTGGTGGTTGGGTTAAGTCCGTCACGTTCCGGGTCATCGGTCCGGGCCCAATCGCCTATCGGCGGCTCCGGCAGTTCTATTCCGTTGTAAAGATCAAGAAATATCTGCGGAGGATCAAGCGGCGAATGCGGCCGCACGAACGATGTCCATAAGAAGAAAGGCTTGCTTGGATCCCTGCGTCTCAAGAAATCAATGGATTGGGTAACCGCCCAATTTGTCGGATGGAGAGATTCGTCCAGATGCCACGGTCTTGCAACCGTCGAAGCATTGCAATCAAGTCCATGATCCATAATGTCATGCTGCGATCCCGCCCGCTCTCTCAACCAAGTTAAATAATCGTCAGTTTGATCCCACCACTGAAGCGCAGATGACTGTGAACGATCCCGGTTGTAATGCATGTACCCGTCATGCAAAACGATATTATGGAATCCGCATAGGCTGCGCGTCGGATATACGTGCATCTTTCCGACACTTTGCGTATGGTAGCCTGCCTTGGCGAACTCGCCGGGCATCGTGTGTTCATAGTTCCAAGGCACCTTGTCCTCGTATCCGACCCTTCCGTGATTTTGCTGGCTCATTCCCGTAAGAATAGCCGCTCTGGCCGGAACGCAAGATGGAGTAGCAGTATAAGCGTTTGAATAAGTGACGCCAGTTCTCGCCAGATTGTCCAAATTAGGCGTTTCGATTACGGGGTGACCCAGAAAGTGAAGGCAATCCGCCCTCATCTGATCTACAGTAATGAACAAAACGTTAGACTTCATATGATCCCTCCTTTGAGTTTACCGATAATGGAGTCAATCACCACGACAGCCCGGGACCTCCGATTTTGTCATCGTAATGCCGGGCTTGTTTCCTTAGCCTTTTACCGCACCGGCGGAGATACCGCTAATAATTTGCCTTTGAAATAGCATATAAAGCACAACAATAGGCAATGAAATGAAGACCATGCTAGCCAGGATAATATCCCATTTGCTCCCGTAGGTTCCGAATAGTTCATACATTTTAATGATCAGAGTGTTCGAATTGTCATCTGAAAGCAATAGAAACGGAATGAGGAATTCATTCCAGATCCATAACGAGTAGACGATCGCGACAGTGCTTATGACCGGTTTCATTAACGGTACGATAATCCTGAAGAAAACGTCCAGTTCCGAACATCCATCGATATATCCTGCTTCATCCAACTCCTTTGGTACGGACTTGACGAATCCATGAAACATAAGAAGGGCGAATGCCCCCGATGTACCGATATTAATGAGCGATACGCCTATAATGCTATTGTTTAGATTGAAGTAGTTCGCCATCTGAACAACCGGAATCATATAAGCGAAAAACGGAATCAAGTAGGGCAAAATAAACAACGTATACATAAATCTATTAAATTTCGAATTCACCCGACTAAGTTTATACCCCGCCAGCGAAGCAGTAATCAGAATACCGATTACCGTTATGCCAGTTAGCAGCACGCTATTCTTTAAGGATTTGGCGTAATCCAAGGACTCCAAAGCGGTTGAGTAATTATCGAAGTTGAGTTTGGAAGGCAAGGAAATGTAAGAATCAAACATCTCGCCGTAAGTCTTGAAGGAATTCATGACAGTCATAAAGAGCGGATAAAGATACAAAATGACGCTAATCAACAATCCGACGGTTAACCAATTATTTGATTTACGGTTAGTCTCCATCAGGCTTCAACTTCTCTCTCTTTGAAAAATTTCAGTTGAATAAAACCGGCAGCAAAGAGTACCAGCGCCATGATTACAGCCTTAGCCATGCCATATCCGTACTTAAATTCACCGAAGGCATTGGTATAAATGTTCAAAGACAATAAATCAGTCGCATATCCAGGCCCGCCGCCCGTTAAGACGAATACAGCATCAAAAATTTTGAATGATGACATGCAACCCGTAAAGACGCAAATCGTTACCGCGGGCATGAGCAATGGCAGAATTATTTTCACAAATAAAGTAAGGCTTGTCGCGCCTTCCATTCGGGCGGATTCTAAAATAGATTTATCTACGCCCTGCAAACCAGCCACATAGATAACCATGAAGTATCCCAAGGTATACCAGACATTCATTATGATAATGGCATAGATCGCATTACTCGCAACACCTAGAAAATCTATATTCAGGAATGGCAAATGCAGCTTCTCCGCTAAATCAGGCAATGCGTCAATAAAAATGAATTTCCAAGTAAAACCAACGACAACTAACGCAAAAATATAAGGCAGGAAAAACAATGTACGGAACACGTTCTTCAATCTAGATTGAACTGATTCCACCGCCAGAGCTAGTAATATGGCAATTAAATTGGATAATAGGACGTTTAGAAAAGTAAACAAGATCGTAATCCATAACGAATGAAAGAAGTTGGAATCACTTGTGAAAATATCGACGTAATTTTTAATCCCGATAAAGCATGCACTGGGATCCATCGTGGAATCCGTAAACGACATCCATAACCCTCTTAATAAGGGAATAAAAAAGAATATGACGAACATAACAGTAAATGGTAATAGAAAAATCCAATATGACAGCCATGAACGCCATTTTTCTCTAATATTGACTAACGACATAAGCCGACTCCTCTCATAAATTAAGATCAGACGATAACCTGACGTTCAGAGGTTACCGCCCGATTATGTTAGCTATTTGACGGCTGTTAGCTCTTTCCATTTGTCATCCAGCAGTTTGAAGAATTGTTTCTTATCAATCTCTCCCAAAACATACCTTTGCATTTCTTTTCCTACTGTGTCTTGGAAACCGGTTGGCCAGTACGTTTTAATGAAACCTACTGTTTTGCCGCCGCTTTGTACATAAGTATTGGCGTCAATGCTAAGCGGATTCGTTATTTTTAATTCCACATCCGTTTTCACCGGAGAAGCCTGATTAAGAACTTCCGTATACGCCTGAGCGCCGGCTTGGGAAGTCATCCATTTCAAGAAAGCTTTCGCTTCTTCCGGATGTTTCGTATCCTTAGACACAAATGCGATTCCTTGGGCTGAGTAAAGCATGACTGCATCATCCGGATTGCTGGAAACCGGGATAGGAGCCAATCCTACCTTCACATCGGGATTCATATTTACAATATTGTTGGAATACGTCCAGTCTCCTTGGAAGGCGATACCGGCTTTATCTGTTGCAATATTGTTAGCCAAATTATTGATATCGCTCGTCAATGGACGGTTAAACGTATTGCTCTTCACGATATCGATAAGCTGCAGCGATTGTTCCAGTCCTTTATTATCGGAGAAAGAGGCCTTACCCGAAGTCATATCGGCATACCATTGAACGAAGTCGCCCGCGTTCGCGTTCGGCGCGAGAACATCCCAGAACATTTGGTGGCTTACCCACACGTCCTTGAATCCAGTCGCTATCGGAGTTACGCCGATGGCTTTCAGTTTTTCCACAGCTTGCGTGAGTTCATCCAAGGTCTTAGGAGGTGCTGTAATGCCCGCCTTCTCGAAGACGGTCTTGTTGTAAATCATCCCCTTTCCTTGGGCAAGGGTAGGAATTCCGTATACTTTACCTTTGTATTTACCCGCATCTTGAAATTGAGGCAGTATTCCGTCGATTATTCCCGAATCTGTCAGGTCAAGAACATAACCCGGTTCAACATAATCTGCATTTGCCACGTATCCGTTTCCATCGAACAGATCAGGAGCATCCCCTGCAGCGATTCTCGACTTCAGAGCGACGAGATAATTATCGCTGACATGCTTGAATTGTACCGTAAGATTCGGTTGATCTTTCTGAAGCGCATCATTGATGAATTTCTTTTGATCCGCCGTAATTTGCTGCATGGTGAAGTACTCGAGCGAAACAGGCTTTCCTATTTGTTCAGGAGATGCGCTGGTGCTCTCAGAGGCAGGGGTGGAACCCGATGCCGGCGGGGTTAACGCTTCATTCGTGGTGTTGGAGTTGCCACATGCTGCTAGAGACAGCGATAAAAGCAAGACAATAACGGAAATCAAAATATTTCTTTTCATATAAATCCTCCTGCTCAGCCCATTTTTTGTTGGACGATTCGTACAATTGTTCTCGCCCATTTAATATCCAACTTTTTTACTATGAATTCATCTTACCCTTTCACGTTATACGAAGATATGTATCTCCTTGCCATTCATTTGTATTCTATTGACGAATAAAGACAACTCTAGCTCAATCTCTAATCCTTCCCTAATCTCTTAAATAGATCGGAAATGTTATCTTACGAAGAACAGTAGCTCCAATTGGTACTAATGTGACGGGGTGGGATGCTTCATCTTGATCAAGCAATTCTCCATTCAGCCGATTCGAGGGCTTCTCCCATCCCGCTTCCGTTTTTAAGGAATTGTTTTCAAAAGTAAAACCAAAGTTTTGTTTCGTTCCATCCAGCATCCAGTCCATATGAACGAGATTTTCACTATTAGGAATTGCATCGAAATCAACAAAATCTGTTCCCTCATAACAATGAGTAGTGATTCGCTGCTCTGTGATTGGCAGAGCATAAAGTAACGGACCTCTATTAAGCGCGGCCTCCCCATTCACAGCATAGGTTAAATTGATATCAGACTGGAATAGAAGACGTATCTGATCCTTACTTTTCCAACTTTTAACTATAACTAAATATCCATCCTGCTCTGTGATTTTTGCTTCTTCGCAATGTACGTCATAAGCAGTCGACCATGCTGGAATACGGAAATATAGCGGACATGCCAGATCTTTCTCTAAAATAATATTGAATATAAAGCTTTCATCGAATGGATAAGACGTTATCGATTCAATTTCAATTGCAACATTTTGGATTGTAGTTCTAACACAACTTGGGCCATAAGAAACCATAGCCAAGCCCTCTCGTTCCCCTACTCCTACTCGCATCCACATCTGGTTCACATAATACGGCATCAGCTTGACTGAGTTTCCAGCACAGCAGAGGGCTCCCTTCTCATGTGTAGGTGAATACTGGAACTTCGCTAGCTTTTCTGTAGGATTTCCCGAACTAATGTCCTCTGTGGTTGCACTTGCGCGGTTATCCTTGCACAAATATGAAATGGCTTTGCCATCCGGAAGTCTTGCACCTTGTGCAGCATTAAAGGCAAGTCTTTCAATTCGCTCTGCCCATTCTATATTTCCCGTTTTTTGAAGCGCGGCATACATGCTGATCATTAGTTCAGTGATGCCGCAATACTCATAAGGCAAAGAAGGGTCTGGATCGCGGCCAATAATATTCTCATCCCCTATACAAGCACCGCTTGGAACCAAATAACGTTTGATTTTCGTATAAGCATTCTCACTAGCCTCTTTAAGTACAGGATCCCCCGTTGCATAATACAGCCAAATTGGAATTCTCAAATGCTCAGTAGTATGCGGGGCATGCCACATGAACGGCTTTTCCAGGTCCAATAAATGCTCTAGCTGATTATCCGTATCCCGAATCTTTTTTGCCGAGCAGTAATCCTCATAGCACCAAAGCCCAAATGTCAAAAAGTCATCTTCCCCCGTAATCCTGAAGAGCCATTCTAGAACCTCAACCATCATAAGACCATGTCCCGTTCCTCCTGCCGGTTCCTCATTATTAAAATATGAATTTTTATTGCCGGATCCATAATGCTGCATGGTTAAGCGCATCGCTTTCACAACCGCATCCAAATACTCTGTTTTCCCAGATAGCTCATAGTAAGCAAGCATAACCATAAAAATACGACTTTGAGTCCAAAATTCACCATTCTCTTTTTTATGCTTAAATCGAGTTAAACTCGTATATATACCAATGTAGCCATCCCCATCCTGACTATGCAGTATCTCCTTTATATAGTTGTCCGCGATACGAATGTCCTTCTTGCTCCCAGTCAAATATGCCATCCGTATATAACCATCCAGCCAAAAAGCAGTTTGCTCACCGCTCCACCAGGTTCTAGGTGTGTCTTGTACCATGCCAGATGGTGTAACTTCAAAACTATCCACCCGCTTTTCCTTAAATATTTTAGGATTGATAAAGGAAGTCAGCTGAGGTAAATGTCCAGCGATGCCTTCTTCCAAATCCTGTTTCATTTGTTGTAAAATCCAGCCTTTAGGTTTAATTTCTCCTACATTTAATGTATTAAAATAAGATCTTGGCATCTCGTGAATAGAACTCATAGCGGTAACAACCTCCTGACATTTAATAAGCAACCCCAAGTATATTACTCCGCAAGTAATTACAGCAGGTATACGCTTGTCATCCGCTTGTACTAAATTGCAAAAGGCTATCCTATCGCAGATTACTCTACTGACAAGATAGCCTTTTTTATAATATTCATCTGCCGTCTAAATAGAAAAGTTCGTATATTCATTACGATATGCACTCGGAGACTGACCCGTATACTTTTTGAATGTTTTGGAGAAGTGACTTTCATCTGTAAATCCAAGCCTATCAACAATCTCCCTCACTTTGACGCGTCGCTCATCCACCAGCATAAGCTTGGCCTGATCGACCTTTAATTGAATAATATGATTGAACAAATTCGTTCCGAATATTTTCTTGTACAATCTTGAAATAGATTCTCTGCTTATATAAAAACGATCTGCCAGGTCCTGTAATGAAACCTTTTCATTGAAATGATTTTCAACGTAAAGACGAATGTCATAAATAACACCTTGCTCCCAATCCTGATAGGATTGTTTCTTTTTCATTATCAATTCTACCTCTGAAATAAAAGCCAAGCATAATTCTCTGAGAGCAGTAAGTTCTAACTCCACGTGGAGCTGTTGTTCAATTTCTTGCGCTTTCTTCAACAACCTTGGCCGGTCTATGAGATCAATATATTCGCTCCCTACTAATAGTTCTAACTCTCTCCATATTCTCATTAACAGATCCGTCATGCTTGTTATTTGAATCATTGGCAGAGCTGTAATCTCTGTGTAGCAGCTGTTGATCCATTCCCGAATGTAACCCATATTACCGTTCAAAACTGCTAAACCTAAAAGATCTATCTTCTTACCTTGATCCGAGAGGAGTGTATCGGTCAATATATTTAATTCACGGTAAAGCCCAATGCCTCCGTCTTGACGGAAAGAACTGCGTTTCAGAGCAAGAAGCGCTTCCTGGTAAGAATCACCTATTAGTGAAACCCCGTAATAACATTCACCGACTCCAATGAACACCCCAATATTCAAACTCGTTCTTAATTGTGCAACGATCTCCTCGAGCAACGCCTCAGTACGATCCATATCCATGCTATTCATATACAACAACATGCCGCACTCATACTCTTCTCCGCCAGACTGGAACACAATGCCGCGCTTTTCTAGTATTTTATTTAATACACTCGTTACCTCAGAGGACAACAGCTTACGATCAGAAAATTGCTTACTCAAATAAGTGAAATTAGCTATCCTTAGCATTGTGACTTGATAGAACAGTTCCTCCCGCAAGGGAATACCAGTCCACTCACGAAAATTGTCCAGATTGAACGCCCTCCCTTCAGAGAGCTGCGTCATAACTTCTTCTTTATAATATTGCACCGCCAACTCTGTTTGCAGTCTGCGCTGACGAAGGCTTTCCAATTCATTTATGGCTTTGGATAATGCCGAATTGAGTTGTTCTTTACTAAATGGCTTCATCAAGTAATCGACGACTTTTGTCACGATTGCTTGTTTCATATATTCAAACTCGTCATAACCGCTAATTACAATGACCTGGATCTGCTCATCATAATTACGCAAAGCCTGAAGAAGCTCACCTCCGCTTATCCCGGGCATCCGCAAATCGGTTACTACAATTTCAGGATGATGCTTCGCCACATACTCAACTAACTCCGTTCCATTCGTTACTTCTGCATATACTAATCCGAGATCGTTCCAGCTCCCCATATTAGCGATCGCTTTGCGCGGCTTATTCTCGTCATCTGCAATAACTACTTTAATCATTCTGATCCTCTCTCTCGATCGGGATGTGCAAAGAAACTGTGGTTCCCTTTGTTTGATCACTATCTATTTCCATTCTAAATGGTTCCCCATACCGTAATTTCAAACGATAAAAACCATTCAGAATGCCGTGATTCTGCAGATAAATCCAATCGTTTGGAGCAGCTTCCTTTAATTTAGCTTGAAGATCAGCCAATCGATCAGGATCTATGCCTTCGAAATTATCCGCAATCATTATAACGAGGCTGCCGCGATCTGCAAAAATCTTAATAGTTATCGTACCTGGCTTAATACTTTTTTCGATCCCATGAATAATTACATTTTCCACTAAAGGCTGCAAAATCAGTTTTGGCACACGAAAGTCTAAATACTTTTCGTCCGCCTCAAGCGAGTAGTTCAATCGTTCTTCAAATCTGAATTTTTGAATCGTTAAATATTGTTCTATATTTTCAATTTCAGCACGCAGCGGAACAGCATTTCCCGTCGCTGAAATGCTATATCTTAGCATAGAAGACAGAACACGAGCCATATATTCAATCTCATCTACACCTTTTTCAAGCGCTACTCCTCCGATGGCCTGTAAAGTATTATTGAAAAAGTGAGGATTAATCTGCGATTGAAGCATTTTTAACTGAGCAGTTTTAAGAATGATTTCATTCTTGTACTGCTCATTAAGCATATAATTAATTTTCCGACTCATCTGATTGAATGCTGCAGAAATAGCTCCAATTTCATCATGCGATTTTACGATAAGCTCACTTTCAAATTCACCATTTCCGACCTTTATCATATGCCGCATTAATTGAACCAATGGTTTCGTAAATCGCATAGAAAGTATAGCTGTCGTAATGATTAAAAGTATTAATAATATGGCGCTAATGCCCAGCATCGTATTTCTCGTCTGAGCGACTTCACGCAACACCGTTTGCACGGGAACCTTCTTGTAAAGAATATGCCCCCACTTCGGTGAAATAGTGAAAATCACGATTTGTTCCGTTTTTTCTCCAGTAGACTTATAGTGCATATAGCCTGATGAAGTTCCCATTCCTATAATTGCAGCATACAACCCGCTGTCTTCTACTTGCTGAGAGGGATTAAACGACCGGGTAGATGTAAGTTCAGCGCCAGCTTTATCTGTCAAGACAATCATTTCATCTGCATCGCTAACTAATTCAAATAGTGCACTTTTAAGAAAATCCGTTTTATAATTTGCTGTAAGAATTCCATACGCTTTATTTTTATCATACATAACACGGTTTAAAGAAAACATCGCTTCTTGCTGATTCACATGATAACGCTCAGGATATTTCTCAATCCACCGCAGAGGCTCGATTGTCCGCCCCTCAGAACTTGCCAGCAATCGTTGATACCATTCCCTTCTAGTTATTTCTTCTCCCCCATGAAAAGAAGCGTTAATCGTATCGTTAACGACATACACCTCATCCTCCGCAGGATTATAGAACATCGCAGAATGGGTCTCTTTCCTTTCCGAATAGAAATTAAATAAATTGTATAACGTGCGGCTATAATACTCTGTTGATTGCAGCTGTATGTTTAAAATGTCACTTGCATAGAAGGAATCACTAAAAAAACGAACTGAATTTTGATCTAATCGATTAAAATAGTCATCGAACCTTTGCTCTAGCTGATGAAGAGATATCTGATTCCCATTCACATACTTTTTTTCTGTAAAAGAAACAACATGATAATAAGAGATGAACACCAGCAAAAGAAGCGGAATCAAGCCTGTAATCGTTATTGATAAAATTAGTTTAGTTCTTAAATTTAGATGGCGCATATTCAGTCTAGACTCCACTCCTTATACAGTTGGATAAAGCCTGCAATTCGTGAATCTGTACTCCCAACAACGATATGCCCCTCTCGCAAGCCTATGATAATTAATTCTATATGTATAGTTGGTTTTAGTATCAAAAAAATTTAGCTCAATCTTTGATGAAGCCATTGTAACAGTCACTTTATCTCACAGTCAATATACCATTCAATATAATTCCATTATAGAAAGCTGTTGTAATTTTCAGGTTTTACCCCCTATTCCGGCTGCCTAAGAAAAGAAAAACCCAGCAGAATCAAGTAGCTCGCTCTGCTGGGCTGTTTAGGCGTGTTGCCCTTCCCTTAAATCTTATAAGCCTTCATCGCTTTTCTAATCTCTTTCCACGATGGGCGCTTGCCGTACATCAGTACACCAGTGCGGTAAATCTTAGCCGACAGCCAGCCTGCCAGGTAGATGCTGACTAACAGGATACCGAGCGAGGTAAGCACTTGCCATACCGGCGGGTTCGACAGGCCGATGCGGAGCATCATGACGAATGGCGAGAAGAACGGTACGTAAGAACCAACGGTTACTAACATGCTGTCCGGGTTGGAGAGGCTGAACGTAGCGATATAGAAGCCCGCCATCGAGAGCAGCGTAATAGGCATTACGGCTTGACCCAGATCCTCCGTCCGGCTTACGATCGAGCCTACTGCCGCATACAGCGTCGAGTAGAGGAAGTAACCAGCCAAATAGTAAATAAGCGCGTATACGAGCAGCATCGGATCGATTGTCGACAGATCGATATTGTATTGCTTGAATGCATCCGAGTTATGCGGCATGCTGGCATTCGCTACAATAACCAATACATATACGATAATTTGCGAGAGGCCGACCAGGAATACGCCGAAAATTTTACCGAACATTTGCGTCAGCGGCGCTACGCTTGTAATCAGAACCTCCATGACGCGGGAGCTCTTCTCCGATGTAATCTCGGAAGCGATCATCTGTCCCGTCACCATAATGGCAAAGAACAGAATGAGTATAATGATGGTAACGAGTGCAATCGCCATACCTTGCTGGCTAGCGTCTTTGCCACCTGCTGTGCTGCCGGCTCCATCAGTCGCCGCGATTTGTACCGACTCAATGGCAACCGGAGCGAATAGCTGCGCTTTCTGCTCCTCTGACACGCCTGCATCCTTCAAAATGTTTTCCGTCCGCACATTTCGCAAAGCACTTTCCAGCTTCAATGTTGTTGAGCCTTCAAGCATCTTCTCTGACTTGTACGTGACGCTAGGCAGTCCGCTTGGCGTCACTTCGCCAAAGCTCAGGTAGCCTTTGATCTTCTTGTCGGCAATAGCCGCTTTCAAAGCCTTTTCGCCTTCTTGTGCATTTGCCGCCTTCGCAATTTCAATAAACTCTACCCCAGGCTTCTCCTGGGAGGCAAAATAGCTTTTCAACTGCTCGGAGAGCTTCGTTCCTGCATTGTCATCAGCTTGCACCACATAACCGATTTGAATCGTTTTGCCGCTGTCGCCTTTATCAAATAGAGAAATAATAGCCGGAAGATTAACCCCGATCGACATAATAATTGCCATAATGAGCGTTGTAATAAGAAAAGATTTGGCTCTTAGCTTGTTGCGAACCGTAAAGCCGACAACTGTCCAAAATTTATTCATGGCTCTCACCTACCGTTTTTATAAAGATTTCGTTGAGCGTTGGCTCCATTACTTCAAAGCGTTGAATGTTCGTCTGTCCAATGGCTAGGCGCAAAATCTCTCCCGCCGCTTCCTCTTTGGCAATATGAATCTCATAGCCATATTCATGGCGCTTAACCTTCGTTACGCCGTCGATCGCTTCCAGTCCGTTAACGTCACCCTCTGTTTTCAGAATAACGCGTTCACGCGGATAACGGCTTTTGATTTCTTTCAAGCTTCCCTGCACAACAGCATTGGAGCGGTGAAGGATCGTAATATTCCGGCAAAGCTCCTCGACATGCTCCATACGGTGCGTCGAGAACAGCATCGTCGTTCCGTTATCGCGCAGCTCTTTTACGGTAGATTTGAGCAGCTCTACATTGACCGGATCGAGACCGCTGAAGGCTTCGTCCAAGATGACAATTTGCGGATTATGAATGACCGATGCGATAAACTGAATTTTTTGCTGATTGCCTTTCGAAAGCTCTTCAACCCGTTTGTTGTAGTACTCCGGCACTTCAAATCGCTCTAGCCAGCGCTTCAGGCTGCTGTCTGCATCCCTCTTGCTCATGCCGCGAAGCTCAGCCAGATAGATAAGCTGATCGCTCACCCGGATACGCGGATACAAGCCCCGCTCTTCCGGCAAATAGCCGAGCAATTGCAGCTGCTCCTTGGAATACAGCTTGCCGTTGTAGAGGATCTGCCCTCCATCCGGAAAAATCAGCCCGAGAACCATCCTCATCGTCGTGGTTTTCCCGGCGCCGTTAGCGCCCAGCAATCCGTATATTTCCCCTTGCCCAACCTCAAAGCTGATTCCGTTGACCGCTGTCTTTTCCCCATATTGCTTGTAAATTTGATCGACCTTTAAAGGCTTCATGATCTCAAATCTCCCCTCAGCATTCTATATAAAATGATTACATCTTATTATGACCTTACACGCAGCCGTTCCTGCTCAATGAGCACCGCTAGAATATCATCCAGATTGAGCGGCTGGTGGCCGACAAGGCGCAGCCCTTCTTTCTCTAGCCATTGCTCGGCGGCAAAAGCCTCTCTCGTTACGACTCGAATCGTACCCCCGCCGTTCTCCTCAATGACGCATTGACCGGGTATGGCCTGTGCATCCTTTCTCGTAAACCGTTCGCTATGAATGTAAAAGGCATGCCAATTGCTGAACAATTCATCCTTCTCATATACGCCAAGCACCCGCCCATGCCCCATAAATACGATATAATCGGCGAGCCGCTTTACCTCCTCCACAATGTGGGAGGCCATTAAGATCGTCCGGTCTCCACTATCCATGAAACGATGCAGTACATCCAGCATCGTCCGCCAAGCAAGCGGATCAAGTCCGGATGAAGGCTCATCGAGCAGCAGCAGCTCCGGATGATGGGCCAAGGCTAGAGCAAGCTCATATTTACGCCGCGTTCCCTTGGACATACTGCCGAGACGAATGCTGTCATCGACTTCAAATACACGCAACAGCTCGCGATAACGGTTCAAATCCCAATCCGGGTACCAGCGTCTATTGAATGCTGTTTTATAGGAGCCTCGCATCCCCTTGTCATGCACGCCGAACAACTCCGGCAAATACCCGATTCGCTGCTTCAGCTTCGTATTATCTCCATCCCCGAGCTGATGGCCGAGAATCGTAATATCGCCTTTATCCGGCTTCGCTAATTCAAGCAAGAGACGGAACGTTGAGCTTTTGCCTGACCCGTTAGGACCAACGATTGCCGTTACATATCCTTTCGGAATGTCCAGCGTAATCGGTCCAAGCTGAAAATGGGGCCGGCTTTGCTCGACATGACTCAAACGAATTGCAGCTTCCTCTGACATCCCCTTCACCCTTCCTAACATATCTAGTTCTACACGCCGTAATGTTTATCCAGCGCCTCGCGGAACAAATCTGTAAGCTCTTCCTTCGAGCACTGCACAAGCTTCGCCGCATTTACCGCACCTTCAATTGCTTCGATTACCGCTTCCAGCCGATGTCGATCCATTTCTCTCTGCTCCACCTTTGCTACATAAGTTCCAGTCCCTTGTCTCGTCCGCAGCAAGCCTTCCGATTCCAGATCCTGATAAACCCGGCGAACCGTAATGACGCTGCATTTCAGCATTTGAGCCAGTTCTCTTATAGATGGCAGCAGCGTTCCTTCAGAAAGCTGTCCGCTCACAATTAATGCCCGAAGCTGCACCTCGATCTGATAGTAAAGCGGTTCGGCGCTTTGTTCGTTAATTTGTATCGGCAGCCACACGGCTTCACCTTCTTTATTAAAGACTTAAATTCAATCCTTCTGTTTTAACCTAGCTTAATTCTCTCCTTATTAATAAAGCTGCGCTTCCTGAGTCTATTCACAATAATCGCGTAGCCTGCTGCCAGAGCAATTACGGCGTAAAGCATAGCACCAGCGGTATACCACCAATGTCCAGCCTGAAGCTCTCTTAGCAGCCCAAGTACAACATTGACACCAGCCAGCTTAATTCCTACTAATATAGAACCCACGATAATCATCAATACGATGCAATAAATCGAGTACATTCTGCTGGAATAGCCAAGCTCAAAGAAAATGTAAGTAACAGCAATTCCGATGGCAAAACAGAACCAGAATAGTGCGAACAAGCCATAAGTGCCCAGATCGATGTTGTCACGCAAGCTCGGTATGGACAAATACTGAATGGAGAAAAACAACACGACCATCGGCAGCAAAATAATGAAAAGTTGCAGCATTCGTCCCAGTATCAAGTCCTTCAGCGGAATTGGCATCGATCTCCACTCCGCCAGCTTGTCAGTGAAGCCATCCTCTTTCCAAGCGCGCATTGTCGTCCTGTTCATTGCGAAACCGAAGTTCGGAAAAATAAGGATGAATGCATAGTCCAAAAACCAAATGACCGAATCGGGTACTTTCTCCTCAAATTGAAAAAATCCCATCGTAACTACAGCCATGTATACGCAAAACACGATTGTGAAAAGAAGCCCGTACTTATCCCTGATTAGCTCATGTTTCGCAATGTGCCATGCACCCTGCCAAGCATTCAATCTGCTCTCCCCTTCCTGTCTTGCTAACGTGTATATACTGTATATATCTTTATACACAGTATAATCACACCTCTTCAAAGTGTCAACCATTTCCATCGAGGTTTTTTTCAAGCTTATATCTGCATAAAAAAGAGCCTTCCTGACCGCCGAGTAACGGCATAAGGAAAGCTCTTTTTTATTTCTACCAGCCAAATATCGCATCGATGACCGGCTTCGTATGACCGCCCGGATACATCAGATAGAGCAATACGTAGACGGCAACGCCTGTAATCGCTGTGAAAAACCAAATGATCGAAGTAATTCTGCCCCACTTGCGATGCTTGGCGTATTTGCTCTTAAAGCCTAATACGAGCGTCGTAATACCAAAGACGGCAGCGACAGTCGCAAGCACGATATGAAACAACAGGAAGGTCAAGTAATAAGGCTTCAAACTATCCGGACCGCCCCAAGCCGTATTGCCGATGATAACCGTCCGTGAAGAATAAATAATAAAGAAGAGAATCGCTGCAATTGCAGCGGCAATCATCACTTTCTTATGCGCATCGAGCCGGCGCTTGATCGCGAGGCCCCAGCCTATCGCAACCAGCACCGCGCTGATGACGATGAAGGTAGTGCTGACTGTAGGGAAAATAAAATACCAATCCAATGTTCATCCCACCTGTACCGATAATTATAGTAATAAACTACGCCGTGCCCGGGTTTGAGTTTGGAAGCTCATCATCCTTATGCTCGCGTTTAAACCAGTGAGTAAAAATATAGCCCAAGATGATTCCGTACATGAGTTCCTGAACAAGCTTCATTACGATGCCCCCGAGCTGTTGATCCTCAACAGGGCTCATCAAGTTGAAAAACTGCGGCCCGTCGAACAGATCCAACAATCTCGAAGGATCACCCGATACGCAATAGCCCATAGCCTGTACCCAAACTAGCGGGTCGCTATAAATCGCGTACATCGGCGAGCTGGCAAAAATTATCAACGCACAGGCAGGCGTCAGAAGAATGCCGTTGGCGAATACGTAGGCCAGCTTCTTCAAATCCGTCAGACGATTCCACTCCGGCACCGGACAAGCAATCTGCCACCACATCATCGAAGCCGTGATGAACAGGACCAGGTAGTACAACCGGTGAACGAAGAAATTTGTCATCACATAATCATGAACCATAGGGACATGATAAATGGAGAACAGCAAGTTAAACAGAATCAGGGTCGAGATCGGATTCATTAGAAACCGCAATTTGCGCCATACAGGACGCGAGAATACTTTGCGCCATACGAAAGCCGGAATGGACAGCAGCAGCATCGGTGGCACAATGAGATAAGAGATGGACATGTTCACCATATGGAACGTAAACATCAAATGCCCCAGCAGGTTCAACGGACCTCCGTGCGATAAATACAGCAAGAGCGCCGAAGTCACGAACATCAGCTTTTGCAGCACCGTTGCTGAAGGCTCTGCAGCCGCATGCTTCTCCCTCCATGGCCCTATTACATAGAAGTATAGAATGACGAGGGCCGTCATTCCGAACAGGAACCACGGGGTCCACACTTCTTCAAAGCTGAAATATTGTAAGCCTAGCATATGTGGAAGCTCCTTTCACACTCATCTTGCAAAAGAGGAGGGACCCAGCCTTAGGGACCCTCCTCTTTTTAGTTGAATTTTTTTACCACCAAGCCCAGTATTCCGCCATAATCACGCAAGTGAATACGATGAACACACCGAACAGGATAGCAACCGTTGCATAAGCATGGCCGCGGTCTTTCATATGCATCCATACAGCCATCTGTACGAATACTTGCAAAATCGCGCAACCGATAAGAATGATGTAGATAAAGTCGGTGTTAATCCCGCCGGAAGCGACTGTCGCGAAGGCAATCAGCGTTAGCAGGACGGAAAGAATAAAAGAAACGATCGCTTTCTGCGGCCCCTCAAGCTTGTGGCGAACGGGGCGTTTTTCTTCAGCGGAATGATTGCTTGACATGGATTAAACCACCTTTCCCATCAAGTAAACGACGGTGAAGATAAATACCCAGACAACGTCGATAAAGTGCCAGTACAGACCAGCCACATACGCTTTAGGCGCAGTAACGACTGTAAGGCCTTTCTTGGCCAGCTGGCCGATCAGAAGCGAGATCCACACAATACCGAGCGCTACGTGAGCGCCGTGGAAGCCGACCAGCGTATAGAACGAGGAGCTGAATGCGCTCGTTGTAAAGCCATGGCCTTCCTTGACGTAGTGATAGAACTCATAAATCTCCAAGCCCAGGAAGCCTAAGCCGAGCAAGACGGTAACGATAAGCCAAGTAATCAGCTTTTTGTTGTCATGACGGTGCAGCGCCTGTGTTGCAAATACGCTCGTCAACGACGAGGTAAGCAGGAGCGCCGTAGCGATCGCTACAAGCGGCAGCGAGAACAGCTCATGAGCCGGAGGCCCGTCGAGTACTTGATGGCGGAGTGCCAGGAACGCCGAGAACAGCGTTCCGAACAATACCGTTTCTCCGCCTAGGAATAGCCAGAAACCAAGAACTTTATTGCGTCCCTCAAGGGTCGCCTTTTCGGGCTCATGAGGCAATTGCCCTTCTACATGTGCACTCATGCTTTTACCCCCCCGTCATGCTGATCTTCAGGCTCGATATGGAAACCATGATCATCGTATAAAGAACGAAGGATCATACAAGTAAATGTTACGAGCAAACCAACTGCTCCAATAACGTATCCCGTGTCGATACCTGCAACGCTGCCCCATGTGCCATCGGAGTAAAGCAAGCCGAAGCCTGTAATGAACAAGCCAAGCGACATGAAGAACGGAAGAATCGATGGTGAAGGCATATGGATCGAACCGATTGGCTCGGCAGGCGTCATGCCTTTTTTGCCATCCATTTTCTCTTTCCAGAATGCATCGTAACCGCGAACGAGCGGCGTTTGCTGGAAATTGTACTCTGGCGGCGGCGAAGAAATCGTCCACTCCAGCGTACGTCCGTCTTCCCAAGGATCGTTTACAGCGTTTTTCGGTTTGAAAGCTGTAATCGTCACGTTCAGAAGGAAGAAGATTGTGCCAAGGCCCATCAGAATCGCGCCGATTGTACTGATCAAGTTCATTTCATTGAAACCCAGTCCGTCCAGGTACGTCCAAATCCGGCGCGGCATGCCGAGTAAGCCAAGGAAATGCTGTACGAAGAACGTCATATGGAAACCAATGAAGAATGTCCAGAACGTCAGCTTGCCGATCGTTTCGTTCAGCATGCGTCCGAACATTTTCGGCCACCAGTAGTGCAAGCCGGAGAAAATGCCAAGGATCAAACCGCCTACGATAACGTAGTGGAAATGCGCGACAACGAAGTACGAGTCATGGTACTGGAAGTCGGCAGGCGCAGCCGCCAGCATAACGCCGGTTACGCCGCCCATTACGAAGGTCGGGATAAAGCCAACTGCGAACAAATTCGCAGTCGTGAACTTAATGGAACCGCCCCACATCGTAAACAGCCAGTTAAAGATTTTAATACCAGTCGGTACTGCGATCAACATCGTCGCAATGGAGAAGAGCGAGTTCGCTATCGGTCCAAGACCGGTTGTGAACATGTGATGCGCCCATACCATGAAGCCCAAGAAGCCGATCAGAATCGTAGCGAATACCATGGAGCTGTATCCGAACAGACGCTTTCTCGAGAACGTACTAATAACATCGGAGATAACGCCGAATGCCGGCAAGATGAGGATATACACCTCAGGATGTCCGAATATCCAGAAAATATGCTCCCATAGTACGGTGTTGCCGCCGCCGGAAGGATCGAAGAAATTCGCATCGAAGATCCGGTCGAACATCAGTGCCGCCAAACCTACAGTCAGAGCAGGGAAAGCGAACAGGATCAGCGCCGAAGTAATGAACGACGCCCAAGTGAACATCGGCATGCGCATGAAAGTCATGCCTGGTGCACGCATGTTGATAATCGTTACGAGGAAGTTGATGCCCCCGATAAGGGTACCAATACCTGCGATCTGCAAGCCGATAACATAATAGTCCATACCATGTCCGGGACTATAAGTCGTTCCGGCAAGCGGAGCATATGCCGTCCAGCCAGCTTCAGGAGCGCTGCCAGCAAACCAGCTGACATTAAGCAGCACTGCGCCGAAGAAGAAAGTCCAGAAACCAAGTGCGTTAACGAAAGGGAACGCAACGTCGCGCGCGCCGATCTGCAGCGGCACGATCGCGTTCATTAAAGCAAAGAGCATCGGCATCGCTGCCAGAAAGATCATTGTCGTGCCGTGCATTGTTAACAGCTCGTTGTATGTATCCGCGCCTACGAAATCGTTAAGCGGTTTCCATAATTGAATCCGAATAAGCAACGCTTCCAAGCCGCCGACAAGAAAGAAAAAACCGCCGGCGATCAAATACAAGATGCCGATTTTTTTGTGGTCAACCGTTGTCAGCCAATCCATCAGGCCGGTATGACGTTTAACCGCATGTCCATGAGCCAAGGTAGGTACCTCCTTCAATCACCGATGATTTATTGTTGATAGTCAAGCGTCAAATCAGACAAATATTTTGCAATGCCATCGAGCTCTTGTTCTGTCAAGTCGACTTTAGGCATTTGGTTGCCAGGTTTGACAGCTTGAGGATCTTTAATCCAGCGATGCAGGTTTTCTTCAACCGAACCTTCGTTGGAATATTTAGGATCGTCGGTGTTGACAAGGATACCGCCTACAGTCTGACGACTGCCGATACCTGTCAAGTTAGGGAAAGCAGGACCGCCTTGATCGCCTACAGCGTGGCAAGTCAAGCATTTGCTTACAAAAGCTTCTTTAACGGCAGGATCGCTAGGAAGAGCAACTGGTTCTTGCAACGCTGCTGTCCAACGATCAAACGAAGACTCGTCCACCGATTTTACTTTAAAGTCCATCAGGCCGTGAGAAGGTCCGCAAAGCTCGGCACATTTGCCCAAGTAAACGCCTTCTTTTGGAGCTGAGAAGTACATTATATTTACGTTCGCGCCAGGGTTTGTATCAATCTTGCCGGCAAGCGACGGAATCCAGAACGAGTGAAGCACGTCTGCCGATTTCGCTTCGATCGAGATTGTTTTGCCTGTAGGAATGATTAGTTCCTGCGCAGTTTTAATGCCAAGCTCCGGATATTCGAATTCCCACCAGTATTGGTGCGAAGTCACGATTACTTTAACCGCATCCGGGTCCTTCGTGTAGTCCTTGGCTAAGTTAAATACCGATTGTACCGTCGGTACGCCAAGAATGATAAGCATGATAATTGGAATTACCGTCCAGATAATTTCCAGCTTGTGGCTGCCTTCCACTTGCTTCGGAATGGTTTTGTCTCCGGGACGACGGCGGAAACGAATAATTACGTAGAAAGAAATCGCAAATACGACTACAATCACGATCAACATGATTGAAATCGCCAGCTTCATCAGTCCGAATTGCTCTTGCGCTACAGGACCTTGGGGATTCAGCGTGGACAAGTCACTTCGTCCGCACGCCGACAGCACCAGAACCATCAAGGCCAGAAGCGGCGCAAGCCGTTTTACAAACTGCCACCGATTCATTAATTAATCAACCCCACTTTTGACGTTTTCGCAGCTGAGAAATTCGCAAAATTAAGCGAGAAACTGCGTGTTTTCACAGATGTTATGACAACTCCTGCAACTTAAATCACTTTATTAAATATAAAGTTGAAGCCCTTATTTGTCAATGTTCCACAGAGAGTTCACAAATTGTTCGCAAAGCTGTCAAAAACGTTCATTTTCAAGGCTTTTTTGCTCATCGAGGGACTTGCTTTTATCGTTTTTGGCATCCCGCACAGCTCCCCGCGCGTGATGTGAATTCCTATCCTACATTGTGCACCAAACCCATGGTCAATTATGTATGGACTTCGGAGCGTATATTTAATCGTTCCCTACAAAACCTATTCCTATAACTGCCCGAATGGAGGCTGACTTTCAATGAACAAACGTATAGCCGGTACTCTTGCCCTCACTCTGCTGCTGCTCGTCGCCCTAACGACTTCATGCGGCTATGAGAAGCGCATCCAGAACAGTGACCACGATTACGGCAGCCGTCAGGCCGGTGATCCGAAAAACGCCGGCTCCGCCAAAATGTATGGATCGGCTGCAGGCAAAAACAATCTCAAGCAGCATGACAACGCCTTTTTCGAATACAGCAATACGCTCTCCAACAAAGTGACCCAATTGAATGGGGTTGGCACGGCCATCGTGATGCTTACCGATAAGAATGCCTACGTCGGACTTGCGCTGGACTGGACGGCTGTCGGTACAAAAAGCACGGGCCGCACCAATGAGCAGAGCAATGGCGATGCTGTATATAATACGGATACAGGCAGCAGCTATTGGGACAACCGGCAGCTGATCACGCCATATAACTCCTACTTCTCGGTCAACGACCACTCGCAGCTTTCTCATGAGCTGAAGCAGACAGTCGCCAAGAGGATCAGGGAATTCGCCCCTGCCGTGCAAGAGGTCCATATTTCCGCTAACATGGATTTTGTAAACCAGTTGAATGAATACGCCAAGCAAGCATGGATGAACCGTTCTCTCGTTCCATGGGTCGAAGACTTCAACAATCTGGTGAAGCATCAGTTTGCCGGCGGAGACAAGATGCCTTCGCAAATTATCGAGTATGAAAAGATGCGGGCAAAAAGCCGCCGCGGAGAGTCCATCATCCCCTATTCGCGATAGCAGAATTTGATGGCGCCAACAGCTTTTATGACAAAAAATTCAATTTCAAAAAAATCTCTTCCTATTATATAGCGCATATTTAGAATTAACATCACAACCAGTTCAGCCGGCTGCAAAAAAGCTGTTTCTCTCAGGCCCGTTGCTTAAGGCCTTGGAAACAGCTTTTTCACTTTATGCTGGCCCGCTCGCTTAGGACGGCGGCGGATAGAAATGCATGGCTTCCTTCAGTTTATTAATCGCATCGCGGTAATCCATCTTGTCATCCTCATTCATCGCGAATCTCTCCAGCATATAAAGCTCATCCTCGTACTGCTTCAGCAGCTCCGCAATTTGATCCTTCGGCTTCGTTGACGGATTATGCGCTTTGCTTTCCGTACCGGTCTGGACAGACAGGTCTCCTTGCGAATCGATCTGAGCAAGAAACACATCCTCCAGCTTGATCTTTTGCTTTTTGAGCTGTCCATCGAGCCAGTCCTTATCCTTGCCCGCTACTTCCAAAGAGCGTTCAACCACATTACCGTCCATAATAACCGTTTGCGCTTCCACCTCTTGAGGTAAACGCCAGCCCAGCATATCCGGTGTAACTGGCTGATGCTCCTTTTTCAGCATGACGTTGATTTCACCGCTTTGCTCCATTATCGCAAACTCTACATCGGCTACCCGGTACACATCCTTTTTCCGAAGCTGCTCCAGCATTTCGTCGAGCGTGATCCGCTCTTTACGCATATTTTTGCGAAGCAGAACACCCTTGTCGATTATTACGGTTCCTCTTCCATCCACAACGTCGCGAATTGCTTTGCTTCTTAAAGTGATGAACTCCATTGCAACCGAGATGCCGACCCACACGGCCAAAGCGACGATTCCGAGATACCAGTCATTATCCAAATCGAGTGAAATGTAACCTGCAATATTACCGATTGTAATCCCCGTTATATATTCAAATAGAGACAATTGAGATATTTGTCTTTTGCCTAGCAGCTTCGTAATGATGAACAAAATCACGACCGCTGATAACGTACGAAGCGCTATTTCTAACCAATCAGGCATTGCAATTCCTCCTAATAGTATGCTATACTAGATTTCGTGTTATATTTAACCCCGCATATCCCTCATGGAAACTAGATTATTTCCTCGGATTTTGATTTTCTTTTCCGTTAATTCACAACAATGTACAATCCAGCAAGCAGTTTCTTTGATTCACACTGGCGCGGTCATCGGAGCCGTAAGGACGGAAGAGAGGCAGGGCTTCCGTTGTTTTGAAGTATGCGAAGATTTAATGGTCAGAGCTTTGCTCCTCTCACCATAATTAACAAGGGGTATCAAGCGTTTTCGCTTCTCACACGAACCTTTCCGCTCAATGGAAGGGCATCGGTTAAATATAAGTCACACTCGACGGCATCCGTTTACGGGTGCCGTTATCCATTTCTGTGTCTTTTCCAGCCCGCTGGATTTAAGCTTCCTTCAATGTAGTCTGCCTATACTCTCGCAGGCTGAAGTAGATGCACATCAGGAGGAAGCAAGCATACACGGCACCGCTTATGATCCCAAAGTAACCTCTAACATGACCATAGAAACCTCCGAAGCCTATCGCCAGTAAACAGCCGATTAGTCCAATCCATACCCCCATCCCATAGCCGCCCGATTGTTTGTCATCCGCTATGCTTCTTATGCTTGAGCGCCTTATAGCCAATGAAATGATCAAGCAGCCGAAGAATACGATTTGTACACCGACTGAAATCGGCATAATGCCATAATTGTTGAACATAACCACTTCATCCATATTGCTGAAAAGGATATCCGTTAGCATGGCAATCAGCAGGCCTGTTAATACGTTGATCGAGTCATAATTTTTCTTTTTCGTATAAGAAGCCAAGCCGGTCAGCATGCCCGTGTATAAAATAGCTAGCTTTATCAAGATGACAGGCACATACAAAGAAATAAGAAACAAATCGACCCGGTCCAAGAAATCCGTAATGTGAATCTGCTGAACGACAATCCACCCTACATAAATCATCCGTGAGGCTATAGTTGGGCTAAGTACACTTACGACGCAGAACAGCCATATCGTCAACATGAACGCAGAGAAGATAACGCCTGTTTTGACCGCAAAATATATATCTCTAGGCTTTCTGACATGGTGCAAAAAGGCGCCGATAACGATCAAATCGCCAAACAAGCCTACGGCCAGCATTCCCCCCTTAAGCGGCGGAAGAACGCCTTTGCTCAGGATCGGTTCAAGCTTCTGAATGTCAATCTCGTTCAGCAGAAGAATCGGCAGAGCAACATAGAACAATATAAAGACGGCGACAAAGACGACATTCGCGCGGGCGAGGTGCTCAGACGAACCTGTCGCAATGTACATCAGCAGCACGACCGTCAATAGCACGACATACTCAGAGGGTGTCCGGAGCAAAATCGATGCACTGAAAAAATCGCCATACAAGCGAAGCTGGCTAATTAAATCGAGCGCCAAATAGCCGATCAATGCCGCATTCAGCAGGCCGCCCAACCATTTGCCGCTGGCAAGTTTAGCCATTTCAAACACATTTTTGCCCGGCATAGCTCTTGCAAGCCGCCAATACAGATAGGCCATACCAATTCCGTAATGAATTGGCAATACGAAAGATAACCAGGCATCCTGACGCGAGCTTTCCGTCAACGCCATAGGCAAGCTCGTCATATTAGAGGCTACGAGCAGCGAGCAGACGAGCAGCATGAGTTGCAGCGTCGACATCGTCATTTTGTCCTTCATCTAGGGTCACCTCTTCATCAGTCTCATGATCACTTTCACGCAGTTGTAGATGAACGCATTTTCCATCAGCGATATTTCCAGCTCCATTTCATGAAGCACCAGCAGCACAATTGCCAGACAGGCCAGCAGATAAAAAAACAGTTTATTCGCCCATCCTCTTAGCTGCCTCCTCTTCACGGCTACCGTAATCGCTACAAAGACGATAATGATCAACGCATAAGCATTATCCATTTTCTTTCTTATCCTTTTTCGCTAAATTTTCACGGTTCATGCCGATCCGGAAAAGGTCTGCATCTACTTTCACTGTAAATTCGCATTTCGGGAATACCGTCTCCCATTGCGATTTCCATTCATTTTCCCATTTCCCCGGATATGCCCGGTTTAAATATCGCCCAAATCCGATGACATCGGCATTGGACTTTTGCATAATCGCGATAGCTTTTTTAATATCGTTTTCAGCTTTTTGCTCAAACAGCTTCTCAATGTGCGTTCTTTGACCGATGTCATTATAGTTCCGGTTCAGATCGGAGTCTTCATTTATGCTGAATTGAATATCCGTGCGAATATCAAACCGGGCAATCCCGTCAATCATTACGGATTTGACTTTCAATTTGCAGGTGTTGACTGCAATCGTAACGGCATGGCTGCCATCCACAACAGTCTCGCGGTAAGGCCGGAATTGATTGCTCAGCAGCCGGACACCGTTGGAGGCATCATCCTTCGCCGCCGCCTTCATAATTCCGTTATGCGTTAGCGCAAAACCGATTACATCGATGTCCTCGGCTTCGTGCCCCTTGAGACTTGTCTTCCTCTTCTGCAAGTAAGGCAGCATCGCATCTTCCCCGACTGCAACAATACTGGAAATAACGTCCTTCAAAGACACCCGTATGCTGGAGTCGGACTGCAGCACTTCCCTTATCGACTCTGCCGAGAACCGCTCGAGCCGGACATCCGCATTCATCACTTCAAGTGCCGGACCTTTTGATATCGCAACGAAAGCGGTCAGCCGGTTTTCAGGCATTCTTGTAATCGCATCGATAATCGGGGACAAGCCAACCGTCTGGGCCAAACGATCTCCAATAACAAGAACACGGCGATGCCCGAAAAAGAGCCAGCGAGGGAGGCTTTTTTGCAGCAGATCGATCGCCTCTTTGATCGTTTTTCCCCGCGAAGTTTTTATAATGAACGGCTTTTGCTGGCTCCCGCCGCCTCCACCAACCGCACCTCCCATATTGCCGGGAAGAGGAATAAGAACACCTACCTCAAAGTCGCCGTTTTCCGTAATATCCAGGGAACTGCCGACTACAAAGGCTACGTCATTGATTTCCCGGCGATCCCAGCAGCCGGTGAGCAGCATGCTGATACAAGCCAACACTATGGTTAGACATAGGCCTTTTCTCCAGCTGCTATTCATTGCACCGCCTCCTTTCTTGTTATTCGTCCGGATATCCTACTTTTGCCGGGATCTGTCCTGCGGATACAAATAGGCCGGCCGGCGCTTCATCTTCGACCAAGGTGCTCTAAAAAGAACGTCCTTCCAGTCCGAGGCCGAGATCGGCGATGCAGGCGCCACATAGGGGACACCAAAGGAAGTGATCTTGGACAGATGCGATACGATTGCAACGACTCCCAGAATAATGCCGAGCAATCCAAAGATGGAAGCCAGCAGCATTAACGGAAAGCGGAGCAGACGAATGGCAATTGCGGCATTGTACCTTGGCAATGTGAACGAAGCGATACCTGTGATAGATACGACAATGACCATCGCCGCTGACACGATACCGGCCTGAACCGCCGCTTGGCCAACGACAAGCGCACCCAAAATGCTGACCGCTTGCCCGACGGTTTTCGGCAGCCGGACACCTGCCTCGCGCAGCGCCTCGAACGAAAGCTCCATAATGAGTGCCTCTACTACGGCAGGGAAAGGAATGGCTTCCCTTGAAGCAGCAATGCTGAGCAGCAAATTGGTCGGAATCATCTCGGGATGGAAGGTCGAGACTGCAATATAAATCGCAGGAGCCATCAAAGCGAGAAACAGGCAGACCATTCTCAGCATCCGGGTGAGGGTCGCCACGATAAATCTCTCGTAATAGTCCTCGCTGGCATGCAGCCATTGCCAGAAACCGAACGGCGCAACGAGTGCAAACGGCGTACCGTCGACCAGTATAGCTACCCGTCCTTCCAGAACGGCTGCCGCTACTGTATCCGGCCTTTCCGTATTTTGAATTTGCGGGAACGGGGACATGACTTGATCCTGTATAAGTTCTTCGATATAGCCGCTTTCCAAAATACCGTCAATATCGATCGCATTCAGTCTTCGCTCTACTTCCTCTACCAGCTTTGGATTGGCGATGCCGGCCATATAGGTCACAACAACGTTCGTATTCGTCTCTGTGCCTATTACGAACGGCTTCATCTTAAGCCGCGGCGACTTTATACGGCTTCGTACTAATGCGGTGTTGGTGCGCAGCCGCTCATTAAACCCTTCACGAGGCCCGCGAACGACGGTTTCCGTCTCCGGTTCGGTAATAGAGCGTCGTTCGCCGCCCCGTAGTCCGAGGCATACCGCTGTTTTCCCGCCTTCTACGAAAAACCCGCAGTCACCGGAAAGCACATTAACAAGCAGCTCGGAATAAAATTGCACCTGCAGCGCTTGACCAACAGGCAGCGTTTGCTCGCATATCGCATCGACGGTAAACGCACCGCCTTCAAACACCATCAACGCTTGAAGCGCATCGTCCACCATACTGGAGGTAACCATGCCGTCTACGAAAAAGAGCAGTGCTTTGGGTCCGTGCTCAATCTGAAATTCGCGGATCACGATGTCCGAGCTGTCCTCGAACAGCTCCTCAAGCAGCTTCCGATTCGCTTTGACTGTATTCTCGATCCGCAAATGCTCCAGTTGACTGATCGCGTTGTAGTCCAGTCGGCCATCTCCTTTGGCCGTTGATCGGATTCGCATCGTTGATTCACCTACTGTCGGATTTTGTGGTTAGGTTTACCTGTTTGGCCGAATTTATGCCAGATTGTTAAAGAAAGCATGAGGTGGGGCAGGTTCGCTGCTAGTGTGCTGGAGTGCAGGGTCGCTGCGCGTTGGCTTGTAGTGCAGGGTCACTGCGCGTTTTGGTTCATGCTGCCGTTCTTGATTCCATTGCTTCATCGCATATACGATGATAAATGGATAGAATCTGCAAAATGTCATCCTGAACTCAAAACGCTCCGCTCACCCTACTGTCCCACGACGAGTTAACTGACCGAAACTGCAGGTGGACACATTGATGATTACGACATGCTATACGCACCGTCATTTCGCCCAATTAGCAGTCGTCACAGGTGGGATGGTTACACCAAACCAACACATGCATCGCAGGGTAACTTGAACAACAAAGCTACTTAGATGCCACCTGATGCTCCGGAAGAAAGTTTGGCTGACTAGAAAGGAGTTGCATTGGCGAACAAAGGACGGTAATTGGAGAATACTTTGAGGTTGGTTAGAGTTTAGTTCGAGGCTAGTTCGAGGCTAGTTCGAGGCTAGCTCGAGGCTAGTTCGAGGCTAGTTCGAGACTAGCTCGAGGCTAGTTCGAGGCTAGTTCGAGCATTAGTGACATGCACGATCCGCTTCATCAACTGGATTTTATACGGAACAGCACCGATTCCCCCCGTTTTAGTGGGTCGTGGAGCACTGAAGAGATACAATCTCCTAATCAAAATGTAAAAGTACATGTTGTTATCCTGTTTTTAGTTGCTTTATCGCATCAAAATGTAAATGTGCAGGTTGATTAGCCTAAAAAGCTTCGAAAAGACCGAAATGAGCGATTTCAAATGTACTTTTACATTTTGATCCATTATTTCGGGGATTTTGAGCTCATCAAAATGCACTTTTGCATTTTGTATCATCATTGCTCGCCGCATGGGGCAATCAATCTGAAGCTTATATGTATGGCTGACTACATGACATACAAAAGACCCCGTTACGGGGCCTTTCTAAGGCTCTAATTTTGTTCGAATTGCTTCAGTTGCTTAATGCTTCTCCTTTATTCATTAGGACAGCTGTTCAGCAAATGGCCAGAGCGGTTGACCTTGGTCTGCAAATAGTTCTCGTTATATTCGGATACGTCGCCCCATAGCGGTATTCGTCCCGCTAATTCCAGCCCCGCGGATTGCAGTGCATCCAGCTTTTTCGGATTGTTCGTAATGAGCTTCACCGGCTTCTCCCGCAGCGTACGAAGCACGCGAATGGCATCTCCATAGTTGCGCGCATCATCCACAAAGCCCAAATTCAAATTGGCTTCTACTGTATCATAGCCCCGCTCCTGCAGCAGGTAAGCCATCGCTTTGCTGAACAGCCCGATCCCGCGTCCCTCATGATTCGCCAGATAGAATAGCGCTCCTGTACCGTGAGCAACGATCATTTTCAGCGATTGATGAAGCTGGAAGCCGCAATCGCAGCGCTTGCTGCCGAATATATCGCCGGTGTGGCAAATGCTGTGCATCCGAATATACGCATCATCCGCATGCTCGAAATCTCCGTAGATGAGTACGCTTGACTGCTGCATTTCCGCCAGATTGACGGAGGACAGCTTATGAATAATGCCTTCGATATCTGTCAAATCCTCCTTGCACAAGAGCCAGCAGTACCAGTGAAAAATCGCGGTCTCGCCGTCCAAGTTAATGGGGAGCTGAATAGGCCCGACTAAATAAATTTCGCCCTTTTCGCTGCGAATGTGTTTGATTTTGTCATCCAGTATCGATACAACCTGCTGTTCCATTAGCTGTTTCCGCCTTTCGCTTCAGCATACAATCACAAATGTAGCTTGCACTGGCCAGGCTTTGGCTATGCTATCTATCTCTTCCTTCTTCTCTGCCTTCATGCAAAAAGAGAGCAGCCTCCCTGATCAGGAAGCTACTCTGCTCTGTTGCTTATCAATCTTTATTTGTTATAAATCCGATAGATCAGTACGGCGGCTTCGGCTCTCGTAGCGATGCCGCGAGGGTTGATGCTCTCCCCGGAGCCTTGCACAATACCGCTCTTCACTAACGCTGCTGCGCTCTCTGCAGCATAGGAAGCTACACTGCCGTGATCCTTGAAGGCATCCAAATCGGCAGCCGATCCGCGCTCCAAGCTATGCTCCGCAGCCTTCATAGCCAGATCAATCATCACCATCATATCCTGTCTCGATATCGATTGCTCCGGATTGAATTGGCCGTTGCCCACACCCGTTACGATGCCCAGCTGCTTGGCGACAGCTACAGTATCTGCATAATATGCATCGGAAGGAACGTCAGAGAAAGAAGTGCCGGATGCTGTATCGCTGCTTAAACCAAGCGCTCTCACGAGCAGCGAAATGAAATCGGCCCGTTTAACTGGCGCCGCAGGCATATAATGATCCGCAGATACCCCATTAATGACCCCTTTGGACGCCATCACTGCAATGGCTTTCTGAGCCCAGCCATATCCGTTAAGGTCATTAAAGCTTTTGTGAACATAACCCACTGCAAATGTGCCCAGCACTGTTGTTTTGAACGTTACAGCACCTGTCGCCGGATCATACTTCCCTGTCGGGACAACATGCCGTTTGCCAGCCCCATCGATTTGCCATACGACGATATGCTCGGCGTCTGCCAGCTCCGCGGCAGTTGGAGCGTACGGGATCGATACGGTAATCGGAGAAGACGGATTGCTCCAAGCTCGAGCAGTCCCATCCACTTGGATGCTGATTTCAACAGCAGGTCTGCTGCCGATATCGGACTGTACGGAAGCATCCAGGGCCGTTTTATCCGCACTGCTCAAAATTATCGTCACATGCTGGCTGCCGGCCGGCACTCCTCCCTTAAACAAATCGGAGGTAACCCGAAGACTTCCTGTCTCCGTGACCAGTTCTATGCTTCTAGCAGCTGCTCCAGCAGTAAAAACCGCCGCCGGCAAATTGACAGCATAGCCTTTAGCTCCGGATTTAGCTGGTACTTCAATGCGAAGCAGCTTAGATGCATCTGCAGCCTTCTGGAATGCAGCTGTATCAATGCTTGTTGTCGCCAGCCCTGCCCCGTCGACAGTTGGCTCAGGCGCTTTTATTACACCTTTGCCGCCCCCGGTTGCAGGCCCCCCGGAATTGCCGCCGTTCCCGTTATTCGTTCCTGGGTTCGGTTCAAACGGGCCTCCCGGTCCCCCTGAATCTTTTCCAGCCGCAACGATATGATAATTCATGCCTTTCGTCGTGTTGAAGGTGTACGTCACCTCCTCGGCATGGTTAGGCGCCGTACCCGCTACCGTCGGAATAACACTTCCGTTCGCGTCTTTCACAATAATTCCATTCGCCCATGGCGAAGCGATCGTAACTGGTTGACCAGCTTCACTTGTCAGATCGACATACTCCACAGACTGCGTATCCGCCCGATAAGCGGACGATACGACAAAGGCGCCTTTGGCACGAAGATTTTTAAACTCCGCATCCCGGTCTGGGAGCCAGTTCGGGAATACCTTCATCACGCCCAGATTGCTGAGAAGCATCATGCTGTTAATCGCTTCCGTAGCACCGCTTTTCTCGGCACCGTGAAAATCTGAATCATCTGTGATCGTCAAGTTGTTTTTCATTTGCTCTTCAATCGTCAGTGCAAAATTGTCGACGATTTCCTGCGCCGGATATCGTACCTTCACCGCATTGGCGAAAATTTTCGGGAAGTTGTTGTACTGGCTCCAAGCGCCATTTTTCCCGCCGCCAATCGCTTCATCCACAAATACCGATATCGTATTGTGAGCGACCTGCAGGTCGCTATTCGGCGAGTAGTAGCCGATTTGATCACCCGGCACCACATTTTCCATCGGCAAAATATTGCCATCCCAAGGGATCGGTCTTGCAAGGTCTTCCCATTGGTTGTTGTTCCAATGCTTCTCCGCCAGCGAGAATATTGTCTTGCCCGCATAAGTGGCCGTTGGCTGCGGAGCAAGATTATCGAGTATCGTTTGCCATTGTTCGCGTTTGTCCGGATCGATGTTCAATTTCGAGCTTGCTTTAATGGCGTGGGATAGCGTGTTTTTGAGCACCGCCAGCTCTACCGCCGAGTTTCTGCCCCATGAGCCTTCGTTATACGCGCTGTAAAGCACGTACTTGCCATTCTCCTTTTCCAGCCATGCTTCATACAGAGCGAGACATTGCTTCAAGTAATCGTACATGACGGGAAGGAAGTTCTCGTCTTGCGTGTAGTCGTAGTATTCAATTAACGTATAAGTGCTGAAAATCGCGTCGAGCAGCTGCCCATAATAGCTGTAGCCCCGTTCCAGCTTCATCCCCCACGGGCCAATGCTCACCGGATAAAGCAAGGCATTCGGTATGCCATTCGTTGCATCAATATCGCCCTTAGCGATTTTGGCTTCTACGAAATGGCGGACCTGTTCGCCATGCGCGCCTTCGCCGATATTCAGCAAGTGGTCTGTTGAAGCCGCATTCTTCTCCCCTTCGCCGGCGTAATCCAGAATCGCATCAATTGCTGGAAGTCCCATCCAGGACCGGTTGCTGGAGTTGACGCCATAGAACGTAGAAATAAAGTTGTAATTCATATGATAGTCCGAGCTCCATTGTGAGCCGTCCGTCGTGTGCCAAATGCTGTATAGGCCTGGCGCCACTTTATCCTCGCGAATGCTGCTGCCGAGTACATATTGCGCGGCATAATAGTATTTCATCAGCGTGTCCAGCTTCGGATCGGCAGTATCCATGCTAATGTAAGAGGTTAGCCAGAAGTTTTTCCACCAATCCAGATGCTGTCCGTGCAGCGATTCAATATCAGCCAAACCGGCGATATCATGAAGCAGACCAGCGGCTTGAGCCTCCGGTTCCGCAGCTTGCAGCAGCGTGCCTTCATTATTGTAGGTGCGTCCTCCGCCCCCGACTGCCGTTACAAGATAGACAGTCTGCCCGGGCTCAAGAGCAAACTCGAACGTGCCCGTTGCCTTATCTGCATCCGAGCTGACGGCAGCGCCATCTGCGCCAATCACTTTCATCGTCATCGCCGCCTTGGAGACATGCGCATTCGCATCCTCGTCATCTCTGCTGTCAATTGTCGTCTGGCGTGTAACGGTAGCGCTGTTTCCGTCGCTAGCTGCCGTAACCGGAAGCTGAGCGTTGCCAGACTTCGCCCATAACTGAGCTTCCAACTCGAGCGGTGCTGCGCCTTCCGACGTCAACTCAGTAACAATGACGTTCTCTGTTGCCGAAGTCCACGTCTTCATAGACAGAGGAGTCCCGCCGATCTCCATCTCAGTCTGTACCTCAGCATCCAGAATGTTCTGGATCTCATGCAGCTTTCCTTCCGGCTTAAAACGATTTAATCCCGGTGTTTCAAATGCGGACAGCTGCAAAATCGTTGAAGCCGCATCCGCCGTGACCCGAATATACCGAGCTGTGAAAGCATCCGTCGTTACATCTATCAGCTTCTTGCCATTGCTGCTGATTTGTCCTCCAATCGTCTCCCATGTCAGGCCGTCCTCGCTTGCTTCCACCTTAATCGATGAAGCATGTCCGAGACGGACGACGTACCGGGACAGATCGAAGCTGCCGCCAAGATCATATACCTTGGAATTCCCTTCCGGCTCCTGAGGCTGTTCGCCGCCTGCATCGGGCTCCTCGTTGAACAGTTCGAATTGGCCGATTCTTGCTCTCGGATAATTAGCCGAATCGTCAGTCGTTCCCTGCGTTCCCGTTGTAATGTACAGCCGGGCATATCGGGCTGTGACCGGCTCTTCTAGTCTGATGTCCGTCGTGGCGCCTGTGTTGCCTTCCACTACATAAGCGGTCTGCCAATCTTCCTCTGCCGAGTTTCTCGTTTGCAGCTCGAAATCCTTCGTATTGTTGGCAGATTCACCCGGCCGTGCCGCCCCGTCATGCTGAACGACGAAACGGTTAAAGGCTTTCTCACTGCCCAAATCGACCTCCAGCCACCAAGGCCCCAGCTGACCGTCACCATAATAACCGCTTGTCCAGCCTTCATAGCCGGAATTAGGGCTCCATGCTCCATTCACCGCCCGGTCTGGAGTCAGCGAGTAATGCGATCCGCTTGCCGTAGCCGTTTTATTCAAGGTGAGAGATCCCGGCTCTTCCGGCTGCTGCGGCGTATTCTGCTGATCAACCAAGTCCGGATTGTTGTACAATTCGAACTGCCCGATTCTTGCCCTCGGATTTTGTATCGAATCCGAAGTCGTCTCCTGCGTTCCTTTCATGATGTACAATCGCGCATATCTTGCGGTGACGGGAAGAGGAAGCGTAATATCGGTGATCGCATCGTGATTTCCAGTCACCGTATACGTATCCGTCCAGCTGGAACCGTCAGCGCTTGTCTGCAGCTTAAAGCTTTGCGTAATATTAGCCGTTTCATTAGGCCGTGCGGCTGCATCATGGCGCACAACGAACCGGTTGAAGGTTGTCTCTGCACCCAAATCAACTGCCACCCACTGCGGATTGCCTACCGGCGAGACCCAGCCTTCGTAGCCGCTGCCCCACTGTCCGTTCACTACACGCTCTGCCGGGAAACCCGGGTGATCGGCGCTTGAAGTAACCGGCTTTTGATAAGCAAGCGATGTCGTCTGCGGATCGGGCGCTTGCGTGCCATTCGATTTTTTCTGAATTGTAACGCCGCCAATTGGCATCGGAGAACCTCGATACGCCCAGAAATCACCCTTCGAAATGTAAAAGGTTTTCGATTCGGCATCTCCGCCGGAAGTTACACCAACATCACCATTCCCTAATAATGCTGTCTTGGGCATCGTCGAGACGAATAACCCCTCGTAGGAAGTATCCGTCCATTCACCATAGTATTTGGATATCATCGTTCGAAGCTTACTCCAATCTCCGTCCTGCTGTACAGCAGTTTGCGGAACAGGGGCAGCTCCTGCAAATCCCCCGCCTGCCAAAGATAGCGACAACGCCAACGGCAGCGTCCGCTTCAACAAGCTCTTTCGATTCATTCTGCTCACTCTCCCATTCAAGACAATAAGGCTTTTTCTTCCGCCTACAATTGTTTATTATTGCAACGCTCGCTTTCGTCGCGCGATGCGAAAGATAGCGCTTACAATCACCTTGAAAAAAAACCACTCTGAAACCAAATGAATTCTGTATCAAAATTTAAATACAGTTTTACAATACTGCATCATTTGTAGCGTCATTTTATACTCAATATCAGTTATATGTCAATATATATTCCAAACTATTAATTATAATTAATACAGATGATACAAAAATCCATATGATATTCAACGTTTAAAAATTCACTCGCTCCTCAGGCAATTCGATAGGTTTCCACAACCCCGTCATGATACACTGTTAACAAAGCGGTACTATGATTTGCAGGTGAGAGGGTCACGGATCTTGCTTACTATAAGGGAGGACTTATTCAATGGCAAAGCTAGTTAATTATGCCCATAGAGGGGCATCCGGCTACTGTCCGGAAAATACGATGGCAGCATTCTCCAAAGCACTGGAGCTTGGAGCAACGGGCATCGAAACCGATGTGCAGATGACGAAGGACGGGCGGCTCGTCCTTATTCACGATGAGAAGCTGACCCGAACCGCAGGACTGGATGCCTTCGTCGGCGCCGTTGATTACAGTGAATTGAAGCAGCTGGATGCAGGCAGCTGGTATAGTGCCGAATTTTCGAATGAAAACGTTCCCGCACTGGAAGAGCTGCTCGAGCTGGTGAAACAAACGGATACTATCGTTAATCTGGAGCTCAAAAACGGCTTTGTCCAGTATCCAGGACTGGAGCAAAAAGTGATCGAAACGGTACGGAGCTATAACCTGTCCGACCGGATTATTATTTCGAGCTTCAATCACTACTCGCTGGTGGAATGCAGCAGGCTCGCTCCAGAGATCCGAACAGGCATTTTATATATGGAAGGGCTGTATGAGCCTTGGCGTTACGCCCAATCGATCGGGGCAAGCGCCCTACATGCTCCGAATTATGCTGTACTGCCGGAATGGGTCGCGGAAGCCTCCCAGAACGGCATCGACTATAATCCGTTCACCGTGAATGAACCGGAAGAAATGAAGCGGCTGATTGGGGCTGGAGTAGCAGGGATTATTACCGACTTCCCGGATCGGCTGAACGCGCTGCTGTAAAAGCGATGTAAGGAGAGGGGCACTGATGACGATGAAAAAAACGTGGCTGCTCGGTTTCGGATTTTTCAGCATCAGCATTACTTGGGCGCTTTATAACGGTTTTGTACCTTTTTTTCTTGACCGGTTTATAACGAGTACCGCGTTGATTGGCTTTATGATGACGATCGACAATTATTTCGCCTTGTTCCTTCAGCCATGGATCGGCAGCCGAAGCGACCGCACCAATACCCGCTTCGGCAAGCGAATGCCTTACTTATTGATCGGCATGCCGCTGGCAGCGCTGTTCGTTGCGCTCATTCCTTGGTATACGAGCCTCATCACGCTTGTACTGTTCATGGTGCTCATGAATCTGTCTATGAGTCTGTATCGTTCGCCGACGGTTGCGCTGATGCCGGATATTACGCCGGAGCCGCAGCGCACGAAAGCGAACGGAATTATCAACTTTATGGGCGGAATCGGGTCCATTCTTGCCTTTGCCGGAGGTTCCTATCTGTACAAATCGCATCCCGCCCTGCCGTTTGTAACCGCCTCAATTTTAACCCTGATTTGCCTCTTCATTCTAATGCGGTCGATTCGCGAGAAACGGGATGCCTTGCCCAGCAGCATTGAAGCAGCGGGAAAGCCGGCTTTTTCGTTCAAAGGCGAATGGACGCTCCCGACGATCTTCCTGCTGGCAGCCGTCTTCTTCTGGTTTTTCTCTTATCAAGGGGTGGAAGCTCTCTTCTCCCTGTACGGCAAGCACCAGCTAGGGCTTAAAGAGAGTGACGCTACCTTCTCGCTCGCCTTCTTTTCGCTCATGTTTGTCCTTGCCGCAATACCGGCAGGCTGGCTGGGACACCGGTTCGGGAAGAAGAAAATTATCATCATCGGCGTCTACGGCATCCTCGTCGTTTTCGCCGCAATTACAATGGTCGAGACGCTGCTGCCGCTCCGGCTCCTGTTAGTTGCAGGAGGCATTTGCTGGGCGCTCATTAATATTAATTCCTACCCCTTCGTCATCGGACTTGGCAAGGAGCAAAGCATCGGGACGCGTACCGGCATGTACTATCTGGTGTCCTCCCTTGCTGCCATTTCCTCTCCTCCGCTGATGGGATATCTGGTTGATCTGTTTGACTACTCAGCACTGTTCTACACGGCGTCCGCCGGTATGCTGATTGCGCTTCTTCTGCTGCTTGGCGTCAAGGATAAAGGGCTGTCCCGGCCAAGCGGCCCGGAGCAGTCCATTACAGATGCAGGAGCCGCTGTCTCCGGCCAGTGAAGTATAAAAAAACCTCCGCTTAGCGACCAGTCTGGCCGCTTGCGGAGGTTTTGATTTAGAAGTCAGTTAATGAATTTCACGCTTTGAGAAATTGCCGCCAAGCACGTCTGATACATGCTCGATTGCGATAAAGGCTTTCGGATCGATCTCTTGAACGATACTCTTCAGCTTGGCAACCTCCAGACGGTTGACTACGCAATAGACCATTTGCGTCTCTTCACGCGAGTACCCGCCCCGGGCTTGAATGTAAGTCGTGCTGCGGCCAAGACGCGTCATAATCGTCTCCGAAATTTCCTCATAATCCTGCGAGATAATCGTCACCGACTTCGATTCCTCGATACCTTCGACTACGATATCCATTACCTTGGTCGCCAAGTAGTAGGTAACCATGGAATACATCGCTGAATCCCATTCAAACACAAAGCCTGCAACGATGAAAATAAAGACGTTGACGATCATAATGATCTGTCCGACCGGCATGCCGAACTTTTTCGATGCGAGGATTGCGACAATTTCCGTACCATCCAGCGAGCCGCCATAACGGATGACAAGCCCTACCCCTGCACCGAGCAGAATGCCGCCGAACAGTACCGCAAGAAGCTTCTCCTCCGTGAAAGCATGTACATGATGCAGCAGCTGCGTCGTTGCCGACATCACTACGATACCGTACAAGGTCGAGAAGGCGAAGGTTTTACCAATTTGCTTAAATCCGATAAACAAGAATGGCAAGTTGAAAATAAGAATAAATAGTCCCAATGGCAGCTTGGTCAAATAAGAGGCCATAATCGCGAGGCCGGTAATGCCTCCATCGATGACGCTATTATTAACGAGAAATAGCTCCAAGGCGACGCCCATTAGTATGGCGCCGATCGTAATAAAGAAGATCCTCTTAATTAGTTCCAGCTTTGATATCTTCCGGTGCACTTTCGCCATTCTTTCCTCTGTCCTTCCTTGCTTTTTCTATAAGACTAGCACAGAAGGGCATTTTTTTCAAAAAAAAGGAACTCTAGCATTCCACTATATTAATAGGAAACGGGAGTGCATCGCTGCACTCCCGCCCCTGTTAATTATTCGTAAATAACAGCCTTGATCTCATCGCTGTCAATGTTCGATTTGTCATACCAGTAGAAGCCGGTATCGATGGTCGGTTCTACTTTCTCGCCGCGGATCGCTTGCACGGCCGCTTTCACCGTTTCATAGCCGATACCGACCGGATTTTGCGTAATGGCGCCGGCCATTTTGCCGCTTTTAATCGCATCGATTTGCTGTTTGCCGGAGTCGAAGCCGACAACTACAATTTGGCCTTCCTTCTTCAGTTCGGTAACAGCATTGATTACACCGATTGCGGAGCCTTCGTTGGCGCCGAAGAACCCTTTTACATTCGGATGAGCTTGGATGATCGCTTTGGCAAGGTCAGTCGACTTCAGATGGTCGCCGCCGCCGTATTGAATGTCAACGATTTTGATATTCGGATATTTGTCTTCAATCTGTTTCTTGAAGCCGTCGCGGCGGTTCGCACCGGTTACGCTCGTCTGGTCATGGACGATCATGCCGATCTCGCCTTCCCCGCCAATCAGCTCCGCCATCTTGTCAGCTGCGAGTGCTGCAGCAGCCAGGTTGTCGGTCGATGCTGTTGCAAGCGGAATGTCGCTGTCTACACCGGAGTCAAAGGCAATGACCGGAATGCCGGCATCCTTCGCTTTTTGCAGCAGCGGAATTGAAGCTTGGCTGTCCAGCGCCGCAAAACCAAGCGCACTTGGCTTTTTATCTAGAGCGGCTTGCAGCATTTCGATTTGCTTATCGACCTGGGACTCGGTTTCCGGTCCTTCAAACGTAATTTCCACGTTAAATTCTTTTGCAGCCTTCTCCGCTCCTGCCTTTACCGCCTGCCAGAACTGATGCTGAAAGCCCTTCGAAATGATCGGAATGTAGATTTTCTCCGTACCGGCATTTGTGGATCCCTTGCTTGGCGCTTCTTCCCCTTTGCCGTCATTGCCCTTGGAGGCACAAGCGCTAAGCATCGCAATCGTAAGCAGCATAACCAGCATCGTTACTGTAATCTTCTTCACCGAAATCTCCCCTTCATCTAATTTCATCTATAGAAGCGGTCTGCCCGAGGCGCCAGTTACTTGTAGATGCGCTTCATGGCGACGATTCTAACAAGGTTGATCAAGTATGCTCTCTACTTTTTGCGGCGGCGTAAAATATCAGCGTACACGGCTAGCACGATGACGATGCCGACAACGACCGTCTGCCATTCCTGAGGAACGGAGAGGATGCGCAGGCCGTTGGTCAATACGCTCATGATGAGCGCGCCGATTACGGTGCCGACAATCGTTCCCTTGCCGCCGCTAAGTGACGTGCCGCCGAGTACAACGGCTGCGATTGCTTCCAGCTCATAGCCCGAGCCTAGTGACGGATGCGCGGAGTTCAAGCGCGAAGCCATCAGCACACCGGCAAGACCGGTAAAAACCCCCGTAATCGTGTAGATCACGATTTTCCAATAGTTGACGTTAATGCCGGATAGACGCGTCGCTTCTTCATTGCTGCCGAGCGCGAAATTATAGCGGCCTACGATCGTTTTCGAGAGGATGATGCCGCCGATAATGGCTGCTCCGAAGAAGATCAGCACGCCGTTCGGAATGTCAAAGCCCGGAATGAGCTTGCCGATCGCAGAATCCAGCGCCAGCTTGGAGTAGCCCGTCTCTTCTTTGAAATAAATCGGCTTAGCGCCGGATATGACGAGCGCCAGCCCTTTGGCAATCATCATCATCGCCAGAGTCGCGATAAACGGCGGTATTTTCATTTTCGAAATAATCGTACCGGATACCAGACCGCATACAGCGCCGGTCATAATGCCGCCAATAACACCAAGCAGCACCGGCATATCCCAATAAGTAATGAATACTCCCGTCATTATAGCGCTGAGCGTCATGACCGTTCCGACGGAAAGATCGATGCCCCCGGTAATGATGACGAAGGTTGAGCCTAACGCCAGAACGCCGATGACGGCGGTCGACAGCAGGATACCTACGATATTCGTAAATTGAAAGAAGTTAGGTGACGAGAACGAGAATACAAGCACCAGGATGACCAGACTGGCAAATGCAAGCACCTGCTGCATCGCTCCCGGTTTAATAATGGGCACTGCCCGTTTTCCGCCGGTTTGAACGGCTCCGGTATCATTTTGAATTGTCATGTGTTACCCCTCCGAATCTTCCATCTGTCTGCTGTATCTCTTGCTGTTGCTATCCCCGCAGCGTCGCAAGATGCATAATGCGCTCCTGCGTCGCTTCCTCCTGACTGAGCTCTCCTGTAATGCGGCCTTCACACATCACAACGACACGATGGCTCATCCGTAAAACCTCCGGCAGCTCCGAGGAGATCATAATGATCGATTTGCCGCTGGCCGCGAGCTCATTAAGCAGCTTATAAATCTCGCTTTTGGCGCCAACATCGATGCCGCGTGTCGGCTCATCGAAGATCAGAATGTCGCAGTCTCTGGTCAGCCATTTTCCGATAACGATTTTTTGCTGATTGCCGCCGGACAGAAACTTCACTTCCTGATCGATGTGAGGCGTTTTGACCTTAAGCATTGTCACAATACCGTCCGCTGCCTCGGCAATTCGCTTTCTCCTGACCCAGCCTAGAGGGTACGTGAACCGGCCCATCGAGGCTGCCGCTACATTCATCTTCACATCCATATCGACGATGCAGCCGAAGCGCTTACGGTCCTCAGACAAATAGCCGATACCGGCTTTCACAGCATCATGCGGCTGCCGGGGCTTCAGCTTCCTGCCATTAACGGTAATTTCACCGGAATCAAATACGTCAGCACCAAAAATCGCTCTCGCGACCTCCGTTCTTCCCGCTCCAATCAGCCCTGCAAAACCAAGAATTTCGCCCTTGTGAAGACGGAAGCTGACGTCCTTCAGCACACCCTTCCGATTCAAACCGCTTACTTCAAGCACAGGCTCAGCAGCGCCCGTATGCCTCGACGGCTTCGAGGTATCGTAAATCTCCCGGCCGACCATCATCGATATAATTTGATCGTTCGTAACGTCCTTCGTGGCAACCGTCCCGATATAGCAGCCGTCACGCATAACCGTCACCCGGTCTGTTATCCGCTTCAATTCATCCATCCGGTGGGAAATATAGACGATGCCCACTCCGCTGCTGCGAAGCTGACGGATGATCACGAACAGCTCCTCAATTTCGGAATCACTCAATGCCGCCGTCGGCTCATCCATAATGAGCACTTCCGAATCATAAGAAAGCGCCTTGGCAATCTCGACGAGCTGCTGCTTCGCCACCGGCAAATTGGCCACCAGCTCATTAGGATCGAGGTCGAGATGAAGCCGGTCGAACAGCCGCTTCACTTTGCGGTGCAGCTCCTTCTCCTTCAAGAACATTCCTAAAGCTCTCGGCTCCCGGCCGATGAAAATATTTTGCGCCACCGTCAGATCCGGGGCGAGATTGAGCTCCTGATGAATAATCGCAATTCCTTTGTCCTGCGCCGCCTTTGCATTTGGAACGACAAGCTCGTTTCCATGAAAGGTCATCGTGCCCGCGTCCCGCTGGTATACACCTGTCAGCACCTTCATCAATGTCGACTTGCCGGCGCCGTTTTCCCCCATCAGCGCGTGCACTTCTCCGCTTAACAGCTCGAACCGGCAGTCTTTGAGCGCTTGTACGCCGGGAAACTGCTTGTCGATGCCCTCCATCTGTATGAGCACTTCACGCATGATTGCCTTCACCTCATCGCTTTGACCCTGCACGCCGCTGGCAGCGGACTGTACATTTGGCCTATGTTGCTTTGCTTGTGTTTATTGTAAGGCGCAGGCATGCCCCGCCAGAATCGAATATCGTATCGTTATAGTTGAAAAATGTACAAAAAAAAGCTACTTTCCCACGAAGGGGAAAAGCAGCTTTTGATTTTGCTCCGTATACATATTGCTTTTCGTAATGACGACCGAGTCTGTATCGATCTGCTTCTCAATCCGTTTGCCGTTCACCGCTTCGATCGCTGTCTTCACGCTTAAATAACCCATATTATATGGCTTCTGCACGATCGTTGCCTGAATAATTCCTTCCTCCAGCTGCTTCACTTCATCGATGGAGCTGTCGAAGCCGACCAGCTTCACTTGGCCGCCCAGACCAAACTCCTTAATCGCAAAACCGACGCCAACGGTAGACGGCTCGTTGAGGCCGATAATTCCTTTGAGATCGGGATGCTCCGTAAGCAGCTGCTTCGTAATCGTATACGCTTTGTCAACCAGACCGTCGCTGTAATAAGTGCCGATCACGTCGAACCGGCCCTCTTCCGCCAGCCGCTGGCGGACGCCCTGCTCCCGCTCCAGCTGCGTCGAGGTGCCCTGAATATAACTCATGATGGCCACCTTCGAATCGCCCTCGAACAGCTTGGCCAGCTCGTCGCCTGCTTTCCGTCCGGCAGCCAGATTGTCTGTCGCTATGAAGCTCAGCGCATCATCGCTGTTAATGCTGGAATCAACCGTAATCAGCTTGATGCCCGCCGCCACAATTCGTTTGGAAACCGGGATGAGCTGATTATAATCGGTTGCAGCCAGCACAATTGCATCGGGCTTGTCGAGAATCGCCTGCTCCAGCTGGGCAATCTGGACGTCAATTTCCCTCTCTATCGGCGGTCCGATCACTTTCACCTTGGCATCGAACTCGCTTGCCGCGTCGTTCACTCCGTCGATGAGCACCTTCCAGAAATCGACGACCTGGTCGGTCGCCTTGATGGAAACGACAATTTGCGGCGGCCGTTCCGGCTTGACGTTAACCGCCCATTGGAATACACCGTACACCGCAACGCTTGCGGCCAGCGCAAGAATGGCGATAATTGCCGCCAGCGGAATCCGTGTCATGCGCTTCATTGCGCTTGTCCCCCTTTTCCGGCGGAGGGGTCAATGACGGCAATTCTGACCAGGACGGTCGTTCCTTCACCCGGCGTGCTGTCGTAGAACAGCCCGTATTCCTTGCCGAAATAGAGCTGAATCCGCTCATGCACATTCACGACGCCCACCCCCTTGCTTTCATGATCGCTCTTGCGCGGCTCCAGAACGGTACGGAGCGCGTCCTCACTCATCCCGACACCGTTATCGCTGACACGAAACCAGATGGAGCCTTCGCTCTGGAATCCGGAGACGATGATTTCACCCGTCCCGACCTTGTTCTTAATGCCATGGTAGATCGCGTTCTCCAGCAGCGGCTGCAGCAGCACCTTCAACGTCCGGTATTGCATAATGCCGGGTTCAACATCAATGCGGAAGTCGAGCTTATCGGTATAGCGCATCTTTTGAATCGTCAAATAGTTGGCGACATGCTCAATCTCCGTACGTATCGACACGAGCTCCTGCCCCCGACTGATTGAGGCGCGGAACAGCTTCGCGAGTGCGGAGGTCATCAGCACCACCTCTTCCGACTTCTTTCCTTCGGCCATCCAGATGATCGAATCCAGCGTGTTGTATAGAAAATGCGGATTAATTTGCGACTGAAGGGCGCTTAGCTCGCTTTTCCGCTTAAATTCCTGCTCTTGAACGACCTGATTCATCAACTCTTCAATCCGGACAACCATCAGATTAAACGAACGGGCCAAGCTGGCAATTTCCTTCGGATTCTCGATCGGAACGCGAATGTCGAAGGTTCCCTTCTCCACCTTTTTCATATGCTCTTGCAGCTGCTTGATCGGCTTGGACAAATTCCGCGAGATGAAGTAGGCCAGCAATAAACCAACCAGCAAGCAAAAAATACCCGCTGCGACAAAAGAAAGCTGCATCTCCCGCTCATTCGCGATAAGCTCGGCGGTGTAGGAGACGCCGACGATTTTCCAGCCGAAGCCGGTATCCTGAACGGTATAAATACGCCTTTGCCCGCCTTCGTCCAGCTCGAAGCTTCCGCTGCCCTGCTTCAATACCTCGTCGATTCTCTCCGACTTCAGATTGCTGTACACCAGCTGCTGCTGCGGGTGATAGACGATATTGCCCGCCGAATCGACGATAAACACATAGCCGCGCTTGCTGAGGTCGATATTATTCAGCGTATCGTTGATGACGCTAAAGTTCAGGTCGACAAGCAGCACGCCAAGCGCCTTCTTCTGGTCCTGACTCCACAGCTCGCGGCTGAGCGAGACGACCCACCCGTATTCATCTTTGAAAACAGGCTGCACATGGGAGGAGGATACGACAATCCGGCCTGCCGCCTTTTGCGCATTGACGTACCATTCCTGCTCCTTCAGCGAAATATTCGGATTCAGCTCGGCATCCTTCCGGTCCGATACGAAACGGCCGTTATAGCCGAACACGTTAATGGAGGCGATGTCCTTCCTTGAGACGATGATGGATTGAAAATAGTCCGATACCTTGCGCCCGTCATCTTCTATGGCGCTGCTGTCCGCCGCGACAAAAGCCCGGACGTCTTCGTTGTTCAGCGCCAGCTGCGATATATTTTCCATGCTTGTTATATAAGTCTGAATGTTCGCATTCACCTGCCGGATCAGCTCCGCTGTATAGTCCTGGGCCGTCTCCCGGACAGAGGAGGCCGACAGCTGGTAGGACATGACGCCAAGCAGAACGGCAGTCAGCAAAATCAGACAGGCGATAGCTGCCGCAATATTCGTCTGGATGCTTTTAAATTTAAAAATATCCATAGCCGGCGGTCACGCTCGTTCCGCAGACGTCTTCTGCCGGTATTCGGTTGGCGAGTCGCCGGTATGCTTTTTGAACAATACGCTAAAATATTGCGCGTCGGGATAGCCGGATTTCGCCGCGATTTCGTACGTCCGCAGTCCGGTAAACTTCAGAAGCTCCTTCGCTTTGTCCATCCGTACTGCCGTCAAATATTCCACGAAGGTTTTGCCGGAATGGGATTTGAATGCAGCGCTGAAATAGCTGACGCTCATCAGCACGTGCTTGCTGACCGTTTTAACCGACAACTCGCTGTCTCCATAATGTTCGTGAATGTAGCCGAGCGCCTCCGTCATCTGCTGTCTGCACTGATCGTCACGCGCTTCGGCCACGCTGCTCACAGCCCGGCGGCACGCTTGCTTAAGCCAATTGCTTATTTCATCAAGCGTACGGAAGGAATAAATCGCGGTTAACGGATTGACCCCGGTGCCAAAAACCTCCGCCTCCTCGCAGCCCAGCTCCTCCAGCGCCTGCATGACAGCAATCAGGGTACGCTGCAGCCGGATGTAGCTCTGATCAATGGTCAGCATCGCCGTCCGGTGCCGGTTAATTGCCGTATCCACGGCATCGTCCACCTCGTTTGCCGTACCGGTCTTAATGCCCGCAATCAGCTGGCGGTCATATTCCTGCGAGTAATCGGCCTTGCGCGCACTCCGCGGCTCCATATCGGAAATGCTGATTACGCGGTTGCTGCCAAGCAGCAAGCGGTATTCCAGAGCTGACATGGCCGCTTGGCAGGATTCGCCGATATGCCGAAGGCTGGCCGCAGGCATACCGATGCCTACGGATACCGTTCGCCGCAGAAACTGCTCGGCAGCGAGCCGGATTTTGTCAGCCAGCTCCTGGGCCCGGTCATGCAGCTCCGGCTGCTCGCCCGATAATATCGCCATCACCTTTTCCTCGCGGCTGCGGAAAACCTCGGATACCGGATAATCCTCGCCAAGGATCTCCTGTGTGACATTATAGATAGCGAAACGAAGCAGCTCCCGGTCAGCAGCGGCAGTTGGCCCGGCTCCGCGCTCCAGCATATCAAGGTCAAGCGCTAGCGCCTCATAATCCGGACCGGGCAGCTCAATGCCGAAGAAAGAAAGCCGTTCTGCCAGCTCACCCTCTCGAATCGAGGATGTCGCTAAACGATCCAGAAAACGCTCCTTCAGTACCGGCATACTTTCCCTAAGCTGGCGCTGCAGCCGGTCAAATTCCTCTTTATCTTTTCTCTGCTCATCGAGCTCCGCTTTTATTTTTTGCAGGACGGCCGATAGTTCAGCTGCAGTAATCGGCTTGAGAATGAAATCATTTACCTTGAGCTTAACGGCGCGCTGCGCATAGTCGAAATCATCGTAGCCGGTCAAAATGACGACCTTCATCTCCGGATGCTTCGCTTTGATCGCTTGCGTCAGCTCAAGTCCGTCCATGAACGGCATATTAATATCGGTCAATACGACATCGGGCTTAATATGATCAATGGCTGCGATAGCCTCGACGCCATTCTCGCAATCCGCTGCGCATTCAAAGCCAAGCATCTGCCATTCTATTCTGTCGCGGATGCCCACACGTACAACCGCCTCATCATCGACCAGCACGATTTTATACACGATCATTCCCCCGTCATTCTGTTCCGGTTTGGTAATGTATGCGCTTTTATTATAGCATCCGGCAATAATGCGGCAACTTAAAAATAATCCGAAAAAGAAAAAGCGAGACTGTTAACTGCCCAGCTCGCTTAACGCCCATTTACAAAATTGAAGATTCGCTTCCACGTCCATAGCCCGCTTCCGAATGAGCAGATAACGTCCAAAATGTTTCTCTCCGCCATCGCTGGATCGGTCCTTCTCTACGTTATCCATCAGCAGTTGATAGCGTTCCAGCTCGCTCAAGCAAAAAGCGGCGCGTGCCTGCAGCAATTGTCTCGCTTTCTCCGGCTCGGCCAGCCAGATGGCGTACAGCTTAATATGCAGATCATCCTTAAGCACGGGCTTTCCGGCGGAATCACCAACCCACTCGCTCAGCTTCGCCAGCCCTGATTCTGTAATGGTGTATTCCTTCTTATCCGGCTTGTCCGATTGCTCAATCAGCTCGAACGTAATATAGCCGGACTGCTCCAATTGCGACAGCAGCGGATAAATTTGACTATGTCCCGCCTGCCAAAGCGGCTTAACCCGTTGCGACAAATCATAGCCGGTGCGCGGCCCAACGCTTAACAATGCCAGAAGGCCGTAAGACAGAGTATTCATTCGTTAGAGAGCCTCCCATGCTTATTAATCCGTTTACATGCGAAAATATATTCATATGTCAAAATTGACATAAAGAACGTACAGGAATACGATAGTTACAGCTTTATTATATGTATAAATAGACATATCATCAACAGGGTCGTCAGGGAGGAAAAACTTCGTGTCCAACAGCAATTCAACCTCAAGCATTCACTTCTGGCCGATCATGATCGCCATCTTTTTCGGCACCTTCGTCTCCGTGCTAGCGACCACAACGATAAACATCGCGGTTCCGCTCTTAATGGATCATTTTAATACTGGATTAGGCACGATGCAATGGATGGTCACCGGCTTCATGCTGGCTACTGGCGTTACGGCTCCATTAACCGGCTATTTAGGCGGGAGATTCAGCTATAAACGGCTGTATTTTTTTGCACTTGTTGGCTTTACCTTCTTCTCTTTCCTATGCGCGGTAGCTTGGAGCGCACCGTCCCTCATCGTATTCCGCATGCTTCAGGGTGCATGCAGCGGACTGATCATGTCCAGCACGATGACGATTATTTTCCAAGTCATACCGAAAGAACGCCGGCCATTTGCCGTAAGTCTCTGGTCGTTATCGGCCATGGTCGCTCCGGCAATCGGCCCGACCTTCAGCGGCTGGCTGCTGCAGAACGCCAGCTGGCACTGGCTGTTCCTCATTAATGTGCCGGTCGGTATGATTGCCGTCATTTTAACAAAAACTTTAATACCTTATTACCGGATGAACGTTCCAAAATCATTGGATGTAGCCGGCCTGTTAACCGTCGTACTTGGCAGTTTGGCGCTGCTGACGGCGTTCAGCCAAGGTCATACCTGGGGCTGGGGATCTGCGAAAACGTTAGGATTGCTGCTTGGAGGTGCCATGCTGCTCGCTTTATTCGTCTGGCGCGAGCTTACGGCGGAGGTTCCGCTGCTCAACTTGCGCGTGTTCCGCAATCGGCGGTTTACGATTATGCTGTCCATTTACAGCCTAATAACTGTCGCCATGTATAGCGGCACCTATCTCGCACCGCTGTTCCTGCAAACCGTGCGAGGCGCAACGCCGCTAGAAACCGGATTGATTCTGCTGCCCTCCTCCGTGCTGCTCGCATTGCTTAGCCCAATTGCCGGCAAGCTTTATCCGAAGCTGGGTCCGGTCAAAATGATTACATTCGGCATCGTCTTCATCTTTGCCGGTCTTTTTCTGATGGGCTGGCTTCGAGTTGATGTTTCTTACAGCTTTATATTGTGGGCAATGGTGCTTCGCAATATTGGCATCGGCTTCTCTTCAGTCCCGAGCAGCACTGCTTCCATGGAAGAAATTACGCCGGAGTGGTCGGGACATGCTACCTCAATCAACAACTGGATACGGAACGTGCTGAGCTCTTTCGCCATTGCGATGTTCACCTCTATGCTGTCGAGCCGGGCAGCCTTTCACTCCCATGAGCTGACCGGTGCAGGCGGCGCTGGCTCAGCGGCATCTGCCGACTCGGTGCGGCTGCTGTCGTTCACGATGGGCGTCAACGATGTATTTGTCGCTGGTGCGCTCGTTGTACTGCTTGCGCTGCCGCTGTTGCTGTTCGCCCGCCGCAAACGGCTGCCCGTAGCCGCTGGGCAAAGCGCATAGAAAACATATAAATTTACAGCTGAAGACGCAAAAGAACCTTTCCCGCAAAGCGGAAAAGGTTCTTTTTGTAGCTGCTTTATTTAAGGCTTCAGCTGCCATAGGGCCGGAGCGTTAGCCGGCTCCCAGCTTACAATAGAAGTGTGGCTTTGCAGACAAGTATAGGTTTTGCCGCCATAGGAGACGACATCACCTGGCTTATACGCTTTGCCGGCTGCCCATGCTGCCGCTGTTCCGCTGTTGGGATCGGACGCTGTCGTTGCACTCACTGCCGAGCTGGCTGCAGAGACGTTGCCTGCCGCATCCTTTGCTGTAACTGTGAACGTATACGATGTATTCGGGGTAAGGCCGCTCACGACTGCTGTCGTTCCAGTTGCTGCTACCGATTGCCCGTTGCCGTAAAAAACCGTATAACCCGTCACACCGACGTTATCTGTTGAGGCGTTCCAGCTAAGCGTAATGGAGGTCGATGTTGCGGCTGTAGCTTGCAACCCAGCCGGTACGGTTGGAGCGGAAGTATCTGTCCCTCCGCCTCCACCGCCGCTGCTGCCGCCGCATACGCCAATGTACTTCCAAACGCCCCATTCGCCACTCAGGTCAGGACGGTCGCCCTGTGTCCACCATTTTGCTTCATAAAGCTGGCCGTTGTACGATGCCCGTTGTCCGCCCTGGAAAACACCTGTTGCCGTCCAAGGCGTTGCTGTACAAGCCGGTACGGCAGCGGTTTTCACTGTCAGCGCTGCGCTTGCCGCTGAGACGTTGCCTGCCGCATCTGACGCTCTGACCGTAAACGTGTATTGCGTGTCGGCTGTCAGGCCGGAGACTGTTGCTGACGTTCCAGTCACTTGCACGGTTTGGCCAGAACCATATGAGACGGTGTAGCCTGTTACGCCGACATTGTCCGTTGAAGCCGTCCAATTAAGCGTGATGCTCGTTGCATCTACTCCCGATGCAGTCAGACCCGCAGGTACGCTAGGCGGTGTCGTGTCCACTACAGGTGCGGTCGTCTTTACTTTGAGCGCTGCGCTTGGCGCCGAGATATTGCCCGCCGCATCCGCTGCTGTAATTGTAATCGTATATTCCGTATTCGGCGTTAAGCCGTTAATCGTTGCGGAGGTTCCATTTGAAGAAACCGTTCCGCTACCGTAGGAGACGGTATAGCTTTTGACCCCTACATTGTCCGTTGAAGCCGTCCAGTTGAGCGAGATGCTTGTGGACGTTACGTTGACCGCGTTCACTCCGGATGGAGCGCTTGGGGCAATCGTGTCCGGCGGAGCAGCCGGACCTTGCAAATCGGATTTCAGCTTAGCCAGCAGCACAGACTGCCGGTCGCCGGAAAACTCCCAGAACATCGCGCCGCCAAGCCCTTTGCTTTTAATAAAATCAGTTTTATGTCCGAATGATTCCACATCATCATAAGAGATAAAAAGGCCATTGCTTGGATTGTACAGGTAAGGCACCTTCGCTACATTGTTCCAGTAACGGGTGTAGCCGTTTTTGTTAATATAGTTGGCTGCAAGATCGGAATAGTCGAATGAGCCTGCCTCGAATGTGCCGACTGAAGCCGGTCCTGTACAGTTTTTATACTGTCCGTTCCCCGCTGCTTGGCAGCCCTGCCAGCCGCGTCCGTAGAACGGAGTACCCATGACGAGCTTGCTCGGCGGCACACCTGCATTCAAGTGGCCGTTAACCCCGGCTTCTACATTGTAGACCGAGGCGTTTGGCACGCCTGCAGCTGCAGCAGCGGGATCATTGTACAGCGGCGCATTGTGTCCGCTTATCGTTTGCCAGCCGCCGTTGAAATCATAGGTCATAATATTAATCCAATCCACGACCTGAGCTATCGCGCTAAGCTCCGTATTCGTAACAAAGGATTGACTCGCTCCTGATGCAATAGTAAGTAAATACCTTTTGCCGTCCTGTGTGCCCGCCGCATCCAGCTTTGCTCGGATGGCATTAAGCAAGAGCGTATAATTTTGCTTATCCTGAGGGCGGACACTATTGCCGTCAAGACCGCCGCTTACTGGATACTCCCAGTCCAGATCGACGCCGTCGAACTGATACTTACGCAGGAAGTCGACGGCTGAATTCGCGAACACCTCGCGAGTAGCCGCGCTGGCCGCCACATCGGAGAAGCGGTTCGACCATGACCAGCCGCCTACTGAAATGATTGTTTTCAGCTGCGGATTGGCCGCTTTCAGCTTGATCAGCTGCTTGAAATTACCGCGAAGCGGATCATTCCAGTTGTCTCCCGGATTCGTTTTTTGGGCGTCAATAAAAGGATCACCCATTACGATCGTTCCGTTTGGCGCATTGATTACGCCGTTCTCGTCTTGACAGGTCCAGGTTTGAGGATTCGGACTGGAGGGGGATGAATTGCCGTGAATGCCGTTCCAGCAAATATCCGCGAATGCGTAATTGATATGCGTCACCTTGGAAGCGTCCATATCCCACACCTGATAATTGCGCCCGTAGGCTCCCCATGCCGGATAGTAGCCGATGATTTTGTACGACGATGCGTCAGCCGCCTCCGCCTTCGTTGCGCCTATTCCCGGAATCGGTGCAATCGACAATGCTAGAGCCAATAGAATAGCAAAAAGCACCATACGCCTCATGACATACAAACCGCCTGTTTTCAAATTATTACCTCCTCATAAATTGGGTTTTCATATAAAAAATTTTCGATACCATAAGCATCGAAAATACTGTAATCCCGTGTGTCATCACCTCTCTTCCCAGCCCTATTATCTAAAACTAGCCGCGTCCATTTAAAGGATAACTTTGGATGCTGAAGGGATAAAAACATCCAAAATCAGTAAAATATGAGTCTAATTTCATATGAAATTCAGCTGCCAGTTCGGCACAGTGTAAAAAATGAGTCCTTCGGCCCTCCTGCCTTCGACATCGCTATTTGCGCACAATAAAAAAGAGGTCCGGCGTATGAAACGCCGGACCTCTTAAGGGGAATTAGCTGTAAAATGAATGGCTCATTTGCTGTCGAACGGTGCTGCCTGCACATTCCGCAGTCGCCTACAGCGAACCTGCTTCACTTTTTTGCGAACTAACTTTCGCTCTCGGGCCGTCTGTAACCTCGAACGCACCTGACAGCGAAGCAATCTTCGCTACTCGCGAACCAAGGTTCATCAACTGCGAAATTTGGTTCGCTGTAGCCCTGCAGCAACCTCTATTCACCGCTTTTAACGCAACCAGGTTCGCTATACTGCGAACCTGCTTCGCTGTAGCATTGAACCTCCTAGAGAGCGGACACATCGAGGTCAATCAAATGTTAGTTGAACCCCAGCCCTCATCCTATCTGCCACCGCGCACCCTTACACTCGACAGCACCATTTTCCTCTGATGAACCTGCTTCGCTATTTAACGAACCAACTTTCGCTCTAAACCTGACTGCAACCTCGGTTGCCTCTCTCAACGAACCTGCTTCGCTATTTTGCGAACCAATTTTCACTCTAAACCTGACTGCAACCTCGATCGCCTCTCTCAACGAACCTGTTTCGCTATTTTGCAAACCAACTTTCGCTCTGGGGCCGTCTGTAACCTCGAACGCACCTCACAGCGAATCAAACTTCGTTACTCATGAACCTAGGTTCTCCAATTGCGAAATTTGGTTCGCTGTTACCCCGCACATACCTCTATTCGCTACTTTTAACGCAATTGGCTTCGCTAATTTGCGAACCTGCTTCGCTGGAGCATTGAATCTCCTAGAGAGCGGACACATCGAGGCCAACCAAATGTTAGTTAAACCCTAGCCCTCATCCTATCTGCCACCGTGCACCCTTACACGCGACAGCACCATTTTCCTTTAACAAACCAGTGCACCTCCTCCATCCGTCCTTCCAATATCACTAAGCCTAATCTGCCTCGACCGGAACAACAGCATGGTCAAGCTCAGCTTCCAGTTGCCCGGCATAGGCTGCACCTTGCTCCTCTGACCAGCCGAATGCTTCGGCCATATAGGCATGGACGGCATCCTTCCAGCGGATAACCCGCGCCCGGTCGAATAATAAATTGCCTGTGCGGCGAATCCAGAAATCGACGGGCTTTACCGTCATCTCATAACGAATCGCATACAGCAGCTCCGCCATTACGCCCATCGGAATACCGCGCTTCACTCCCTCTGCTTGCGCTTCCTCTGCAAGTTCCAGCACCCGCTTCATATTGGAGCCGAATCGTCCGGCCAGCCGCTTAGCCTCATCCGGCGCAAATCCCTTCTCCATAGCGGCCTTCGCCATTCCTGCAGCATAACTTTCAAAACTGCCGGAACCGCCGACCTCTCCACCTGACATCGGAAGCGTCCTCGTCCGGCTTGCCCCGATGCCGCTAACGCCATTCGCCGCCAATTGGGAGACAGCTTTGTCTACGGCGGTCTCAGCCATTTTCCGGTACCCTGTCAGCTTACCGCCCGCCATCGAGATGAGGCCCGATTCCGAGACAAAAATCTCGTCTCGCCGCGAAATTTCCGAAGGGTCCTTGCCCTCCTGATGGATGAGCGGCCGCAGCCCCGCCCAGCTTGATTCCACATCCTCCGGCTTCAGCCCCAGCGTAGGAAACATATCATTCGCGGCGTTCAAAATATATCGCAAATCGCCAGATGTCATGCGCGGATGAGCGATATCCGACTTGTAATTCGTATCGGTTGTACCGATATACGTCTTGCCCTCACGAGGAATAGCAAAAACCATTCTGCCGTCTGGCGTATCGAAGTAAATCGCTTGCGTCAGCGGAAAACGGCTCTGATCAAAAACAAGATGAACGCCTTTGGTCAAATGGAGTGTTTTCCCCTTTTTCGAACCGTCCTTCTCACGCAGCTTATCAACCCATGGACCCGCCGCGTTGATGATCGCCTTCGCACGCAGCTCCCCAACCGCTCCTGAGATGCTGTCGCACGCATGAACGCCCACGACCTTCCCATCCCCGTCATAGATGAAGGACTCTGCTGCCACATAAGGTATCGCATCCGCCCCCAGCTCCACCGCCTTCTTCAGCACTTCGATCGTCAGCCTGGCGTCATCTGTACGGTACTCGACGTAATAGCCGCCGCCCTTCATTCCTTCGCGCTTCAGCAGCGGCTCCTTGGTCAAAGTCGCGTCAACGCTCAGCATTTTGCGGCGTTCCTTCCGCTTCACCCCAGCCAGAAAATCATACACCCGGAGCCCAAGCGATGTACTGAACCGCCCGAAAGTGCCTCCCGCGTAAAAAGGCAGCAGCATCCATTCCGGTGTTGTCACATGCGGCCCGTTCTCATAGACGATTGCCCGCTCCTTGCCAACCTCTGCTACAACGCCGATTTCCAGCTGCTTCAAATAACGCAAGCCGCCGTGCACCAGCTTCGTCGAACGGCTCGACGTGCCCGCCGCAAAATCCTGCATGTCGATCAAAGCGGTTCGCAAGCCCCGTGACTGCGCATCAAGCGCAATGCCGGCTCCCGTTATTCCCCCGCCGATAATAAGCAAATCATAAGTACTTCCCTGCATCCGTTCCCACACGTCTGTCCGGTAAAGAGCATTAAACGCTGTTGCATCATTCCGAGCCTTTTCGCTTGCAGTTTCCATTAGCAATCACCCGTTTCATATATAGTTACGGACGCAAAAAAGGAGAAGCCGCAAATACCTCCTGCTTCTGCTTACGCAAAAACGAGAGGTTATTACGGTTTCTCCTAATCTCCGACCGATTATAAACTTGTAAGGCCATCTTACCACACTACGTCTTGCAAAAGCTAGCCCGGATCTCGCCGTGTGCAGCTCGCAGCTCCTGCTGAACTATAAAAGGTTGCCTAAGGATGAACCGGTGACTGGTAACCGGTCGTCTTCCTTTCTCATCCATTACTGATGGTGTTCAACCATAACCATATCCTGCAGTCATTATCATCCGAATTAGAGGCCGTCAATATCATATCCCACAGCAGCTCACCGCCTACCGGAATTCCATTGCCGCTTTGACCGCTTTCCTCCAGCCCTCATACAGCTCGGCGCTGCGCGCCGCTTCAATCGCTGGCTCAAAAACGTGCTCCGTGCTGCGCTGCCCTTCGATCTGCTCCCGGCTGTCCCAGTAACCGACAGCGAGACCCGCCAAATAAGCAGCGCCTAGCGCTGTCGCTTCGCTAATGGCCGGCCGCTCTACCGGCACCTGCAGCAAATCGCTTTGAATTTGCATCAGCAAATTATTGCGGATTGCGCCGCCGTCGACGCATAGAGATTTCAGTTGCATGCCGGAGGATTGCTCCATCGCCTCCAGCACATCCTTTACCTGATAAGCAATCGCTTCCAGCGTAGCGCGGACAAAATGCTCCCGCTTCGTTCCACGCGTCATGCCGAATGCTGCTCCGCGCACGTCGCTGTCCCAATACGGCGTGCCAAGACCAACGAAAGCCGGCACTACATAGACACCCTCGCTCGATTCCACGGATGCCGCGAGTCGCTCGCTCTCCTCTGACGTCTCGATCATTTCCAGCCCTTCGCGCAGCCATTGTATAGCCGATCCGGCAACGAACACGCTGCCCTCCAGCGCATAATCGACCTTGCCGTCGATGCCCCAAGCTATCGTCGTCAACAGCCCATGCTCCGATTGAATCGGCTCCGCCCCCGTATTCATCAGCATAAAACAGCCTGTACCGTACGTGTTTTTCGCTTCCCCTTTGTCATAGCAGGCATGTCCGAACAAAGCGGACTGCTGGTCGCCCGCCGCACCGGCAATGGCAATTTCGCCGCCGAACAGCGCGGCATCCGTCCTTCCGTACACCTCTGAAGATGAACGGACCTCCGGAAGCATCGATCCCGGAATGTCCAACAGTTCCAGCAGCTCCTTGTCCCAGCTGAGCTCATAAATATTGTAGAGCAGCGTACGCGAAGCATTGGAGTAATCCGTTGCATGAACCGTTCCGCCTGTCAGCTTCCAGATGAGCCAGCTGTCGACGGTTCCGAACAGCAGCTGCCCTGCTTCTGCCTGCTCGCGTGCCCCTTCTACTTCGTCAAGCAGCCATTTTACCTTCGTCCCGGAAAAATAAGGGTCGATCAGCAGCCCGGTTTTCTCCCTGATCAACTGATCATGCCCTGCGCTTTTCAACGTTTCACATAACTCGGCGGTTTGGCGCGACTGCCAGACGACGGCGGAATGAATCGGCTTGCCCGTCTCCCGGTTCCAGACGATCGTCGTCTCGCGCTGATTCGTAATGCCGATGGCGGCAATCCGGTCCGCAGTCAGTCCTTCCTTCGCCAACACCTCGCGAATGACCGTAAGCGACGTTTCCCACAGCTGCTCCGCATCCTGCTCCACCCAGCCGGGCTGCGGAAACAAACAGGTGACGGGCTGCTGAGCAACCGCAAATGGTTCGCCCGCATGGTTGAACAATATCGCCCGCGTACTGGTCGTCCCCTGATCCAAGGCTAAAATAAACTTCTCCTGCTGCTCCATGCCGTCATCCCCCCTCTTCACACCAGAAATGTCTAACCAATCCAAATCTAAATCCAGAACTAATGCAATTGCCGTTGCCGTTGCCAAGCCTACCTTAAGTCAAAACCGCAGGCATCCAGCACAAGCGGCACACAATCATAAAGCAATCAGCCCTCTTGCCCCGGCGCATACCGCTTCCACAGCTCCCGTCTGGAGGTCGTTACCGCCTCTGCACCTGCCGCAATCGCCGCCTCTACGTCTTCTGCGGTCCGGATAAGGCCGCCGGCAAGAACCGGCGTCCCCGTCTTTCCCTTCACCTCTTGAATCATGTGCGGCATAACGCCGGGCAGCACCTCAATGAAATCCGGCTGAGCCCGTTCAATGACGGCATAGCTCTTTTCCAGCGCATTCGTATCCAGCAGAAAAAGCCGCTGAATCGCAATCAAGCCATTCTGCTTCGTCTTCTGAATGACGCCGGCTCTTGTTGATATAATGCCTGCCGGCGCAATTTGCTGGCATAAAAACTGCGCCGCATGCTCGTCATTTTTCAGCCCTTCGATCAAATCCGCATGAATCAATATTCGCTTGCCATGCCTCGACGCTTCATCCACAATGCTTTTCAACTGTCCGATCTGGCTGTCGAGCAGCACCAAATAGGTATAGGACGAAGCGATTAGCGCTTCGAAATCTTTCCACCCTCGTATTGAAGGCATGATCGGCTGCCCGAAAAAAGACACCTGCCATCGCTCCCCGCCATCCATGACTTCATCCATTTCAATACTTCTATTTTAACCATCATTATGGACGGGATCATAGCCTTTTGCTAAAAAAACACATGTGAGCCTGCCGTTAATACCGCTCCGACACCAGCTTCGCTTGCATAAACAGCTGCAAATAATCCCGGCTGCCCGCTTTGGAGTCGGTACCCGACATATTGAAGCCGCCAAACGGATGGGCCCCCACCAAAGCGCCGGTGCATTTGCGGTTGAAATAGAGATTGCCTGCAAAAAACTCACGCCGGGCCAGCTCCAGATGCGACCGGTTATGCGAGATGACTGCGCCCGTCAGCCCGTAGTCGGTCGCATTGGCAAGCGCGACGGCTTCCTCAAACGAGCCCGCCTTCGTAAAAGCAACGACCGGCCCGAATATTTCCTCCTGCGAAATCCGGGCGGAGCTGTCGACATCGGCGAATATCGTCGGCTCGATAAAATAGCCCTCAGCGCTCCCGGTACCTCCTCCTGCTATGAGGCGGCCTTCTGTTTTACCAGCTTCAATGTAGGCCTGTATTCTTGCATACGCCTTCTCATCAATGACGGGGCCAAGCGAGGCAGATGCTAGTGCCGGATCATCCATAACGAGCCGCTGAGTGCGCTCAATTACCTTTTGCAGCACGGTATCATAGACCGCTTCATGAACGATAGCCCGCGAACAGGCGGAGCACTTTTGCCCTGAAAATCCGAAAGCAGCAGCCGTAATCGATTCGGCAGCCAGCTCCAGATCGGCGTCGCTATCGACGACAATGGCATCCTTTCCGCCCATTTCGGCGATAACGCGCTTGATCCATTTTTGCCCGGGCTGTGTCACGGCCGCTCTTTCATTGATACGCAGCCCTACTTCCCTGGAGCCGGTAAAGCTGACGTATCGGGTCAGCGGGTGATCAACCAGCACATCCCCGATCTCGCTTCCCGGCCCCGGCAAATAATTGACGACGCCGGGCGGCAAGCCTGCCTCCTCCAGCAGCTCGACCAGCTTGGCTGCTATGACTGGCGTCGGGCTGGCCGGCTTTAATACGACCGTGTTGCCTGCAACAATTGCAGCTGTGGTCATGCCTGTCGTGATGGCAAGAGGAAAGTTCCATGGCGGAATGACGACGCCGACGCCCAGCGGAATATAGCTGAGCTCGTTCTCCTCGTCTCTCAGTGCCGTCAATGGCTGCGGCAAGGCGAGACGCTGCATTTCCCGCGCGTAAAACTCCATAAAATCAATCGCTTCCGCCGTATCGGCATCTGCCTCGGTTCGCGTTTTGCCCGCTTCCAGCGTCATCCACGCCGAGAACTCATGCTTACGCCGCCGCATGATTGCCGCAGCCCGGTACAGGTATCGGGCGCGTTCCTCCGGTGCTACATACCGCCAGCTTTCAAAAGCCGCCGCCGCGGCTTGAATCGCTTTTTCCGCTAGGCCAACATCCGCTTGGGAGACAATGCCGACGGTTTCTTTTATACGTGCCGGGTTGATTGAGCCTTCCTTCCTGTCCGTCTCGATTCGTTCGCCGCCGATCACAAGCGGATAATGCCGGCCAAGCTTCGACCGGACTTCTTGCAGCGCGGCATCGTAGTCACGATTGTTGCCAGCGTCGTTAAATGGTGTAAACGGTTCATTCTGAAACGGAATTCGCATAATAGGAACAGCCTCCTTCGGAATAACATAGTGATGAGCAGCTGTTAACTAAGGACTGGGGAGAGGATGGTGGATGGCACGGAGCTCTATCGGAAAGTAATGCTGACGATTTCCGGCAGCGAGCCGGTCAAACGACTTTCATTAAAGTACGGACGAAGGCTGGCGAGAAAATTTATTGCTGGCGAGCAGTTGGAGGATGCGCTGCAACAGATCGAAATTTTGAATAGCCGCGGCATTATGGTTACGCTGGATCATCTTGGCGAGGGCATTACGCATTTGGATGAGGCAGAGGGCTACCGGGATGAGTACGTCAGGCTCGTTGACGGGATCGCAGAGCGCAGGGTCAATGCCAATGTGTCGCTCAAACCGACGCAAATGGGAATGGCGATTGACGGCGAAGCCTGTTACCGCAACATCAGCGCGGTCGTGCGGCAGGCTGCCGGGCACCGGATTTTCGTCCGTATCGATATGGAGGACTCCCCGTTCACGCAGCGCACGATCGATCTCGTCACTCGTCTGCACAGCGATGGACTAACGAACGTCGGCACGGTCGTTCAAGCCTACCTTTTCCGGACGATGGACGATGTCCGCACGCTCGCTAAGGCCGGCGTCAAGCTTCGGCTCGTAAAAGGCGCTTACAAAGAGCCCGCCTCCATCGCCTATCAGCGCAAGAGCGATGTAGTATCCAACTTCAAGCGGATCATCCGGTTTCACCTCGATCAAGGCATTTATACCGCGATTGCGACGCATGACGATACGATCATTAATTGGGTAAAAGAATACGCCCGCCGCAACCGGCTGCCGAAAACCGCCTTTGAATTTCAGATGCTTTACGGTTTGCGGTCGAATGAGCAAGCGTCGCTTGCCAAGCAAGGCTACCGGATACGCTGCTATATGCCGTACGGAACGATGTGGTATCCCTACTACACGCGCAGGCTGGCCGAGAAGCCGGCAAACTTGATGCTGGTTCTAAAAAATATGTTCCACTAAGCCAAAATAGGCCATGAATCGGTTCCGCTTCGTTACAGGGAACAGGTTCATGGCCTTATTTGATTCCTATTTTACAATCCTCATCCGCCGATAATCGTCAATTCCTTCGGATAGCTCGTCAGCACATCAGCTGTACCGTCAGCGCGGATATAGACATCGTCCTCGATTCGGACGCCGCCGACGATAGGGTCATAGACGCCCGGCTCCACCGTGAACAGCAGCCCCGGCTCGATGATCGTATGGTTTTGCCCCGATACAGAAGGCTGCTCATGCACATCCATACCGAAGCCATGTCCAACCCGGTGGGTGAAAAGCGGGCCAAAGCCGCGCTGCGCAATCGCCTCCCGCGCCGCCAGATCGACCGCTGACAATGGGACGCCGGCACGTGCCGCTGCTATGCCTGCTTTGTTCGCCGTCAGTACCGCATCGTAAATGTCCCGCTGTGCCTGTGAAGGCTCGCCGATAACAAAGGTCCGCGTAATGTCCGAGCAATAGCCGCCCGCCTGCACGCCGATATCGATCAGCAGAAAATGGCCGTTCTCTAGCTTGTGCGGACCCGGCACGCCATGAGGCAGCGCCGATCTCGCGCCTGTTAGCACGATCGATTCGAAGGCCGGACGGTCTGCTCCTAGTTTGCGCATTTGATATTCAAGCTCGGCTGTCAGCTCGATTTCCGTTACGCCCACGGCAGCTCTGCTGACCGTATGCGCCACTACCTGCTCCACCATATGAATAGCGGTTCGTACCTTCGCGATTTCATCCTCGCTTTTTTTCATCCGCAGCGACAGAATGAAAGCCTCCAGATCAACGAAGCTTCCTTGCGGAAAAGCAGCTTGAAGCCGTTCGGCTTTTGCGACCGACACCGCTTCCTTCTCGATGCCGATGGAGCGCTCACTGCCCGTGGTGTACTTTTTCAGCACTTCATAGGCATTGTCCGTATCAGAGATCGGCACTGTAGAGCGCGGATCGGCATGTTTTTCCGCTTCCGGCAGGTCGAGCAGCGGCATATACAGCTTCTCCTCGCCCGTTGCCGCTAAAGTAAACGCTAAGAAACGTTCATGCGGATTGCAATGGAAGCCGGTAAAATAATAAACGTTCGTAGGCGACGTTATCATCGCCAGATCGATTGCATTTTGCTGCATATAAGCAAGCAAGCTTTGTTTTCGGGACTGCCAGACGGATTGTCCAGTCATTGTGGTTCCCCCTTTATATTTTTCATCATGGGATTGTGTGGTTGTTAGTTTGTTTGGCCTTGCGCAGCTTGTTGTGCGTCGCGCGGCATTGCGTAGCGATTGCCTGCCGCAAACGCTTCGCAGCAGGATGGCTTCCTTCATTGTAGCATAACCTTCTGGCGGTTTCCTCGCGCCGCTCCTATTATATTCGCCCGGCCAGCAAGGTATAATGGACGTATAGATTGTTAACGAGAGGATGATCTTCATGTTGAGTTTTGAGCAAAAATTAAGCAATTACGCCGAGCTGATCGTTCGTATCGGAGCCAACGTCCAGCAGGGGCAATCCGTTATGCTGAATGCATCAGTAGAGGCGATCGAGCTTACGCGGCTCGTCGTCAAGAAAGCCTATGAAGCCGGCGCTTATCAGGTAAAAGTAAGCTGGCATGACGATGCCGTCTCGCGCATCAAATATGATTTGGCGCCAGAAGCTTCGCTGCTGGAGGAGCCGAAATGGTCAGCCGGCGAAAAGCTGGAGATGGCCGAGCAAGGCGCGGCTTCGATTACGATCAGCACCGCTGATCCTGACCTGCTTCGCGGCGTGCCGATTGAACGCGTCAACAGCGCCGACCGGGTGCTCCGTACAGCGAATGGGAAATACCGCCAATACGCGCAAGCGTTCAAATTCAGCTGGTCGCTGGCCACCGCTCCTTCTGCTGCGTGGGCGGCAAAAGTATTTCCGGACGTTCCCGAAGAGGAACAAATCGACAGGCTTTGGGATGCAATTTTCAGCATGGTGCGGGCCGACCAGCCCGATCCGATCGCTGCTTGGGAGGCGCATATTCGCGTCCTGAAAGAGAAGGCCGCTTACTTGAATGACAAGAGCTATAAGGAGCTGCACTATACCGCGCCCGGCACGGATCTGACCATTGCTTTGCCTGAGGGACATGTATGGCTGGGCGGCAGCAAAAGCAATGAGCAAGGCACGCTGTTCGTGCCGAACCTGCCGACGGAGGAGGTCTACACCGCCCCGCTGCGCACGGGCGTCAACGGTACTGTCTCCAGCACGAAGCCGCTGAGCTATAACGGCAATGTTATCGATCGGTTCTCGTTCACTTTCGAGAACGGGCGTGTCGTAAGCGTATCTGCCGAGCAGGGCGAGGAAGCGCTCAAAGGGCTGATCGAGACCGACGAGGGCTCGCATTATTTGGGCGAGGTGGCGCTCGTTCCGCATCATTCCCCGATCTCGGATTCGAACATTTTGTTCTACAAAACGCTGTTCGACGAGAATGCGTCCTGCCATCTCGCTGTCGGCAGCGCTTATGCCTCCTGCGTAGAGGGCGGCGCCAAGCTGTCGCAGGAAGAGCTGGCCGCAAAAGGGCTAAACCGCAGCATGGCGCATACGGATTTCATGGTCGGCTCTGGCGAGCTGAACATTTACGGCATCACCGCCGACGGGCAGCGTGAAGCCGTGCTGTTGAACGGCAATTGGGCGTTTTAGCGGCAGGCTTGCGCTGGCGCTGAGGAAACAGGTTCGCTGCGCGTTTCGGCTCAGGCTGCCGTTCTTGATTCCATCTCTAAACTCGCTTCGCGCGTCTTCAGATGGATAGAATCTGCAAAATGTCATCCTGAGCTCGAAACGCTCCGCTGCCCTGGTGCTGCGTCAACCCAAAAAGGCTTTGCCGTAATATCCGGCAAAGCCTTTTTTTCAGATTACTATTCGCTCGCATTAAATGAGCCGCAATTATTGCTGCTTCAGCACGAACGAAGCTCGTTACGTTACACTATTTCAGTGAACCAGATTCTCTATCTACCCTGGCGGAGCGCGTTGCCCGTCATTCCACTCTAACGAAGCTGGTTCGCTTTTTCTGCTCTTGAGTTTCCGTCGCATCATTTTAGCGAACCGGATTCGCTATTTACCTTACTGGGGCGCCCTGCCACATTTTAGCGAAGCAGATTCGCTATTTTGCGAATCGAGGTTCGTTGTACGACTGACCTGCAAGTTACTTTTTTGCTGCAGCGAAGCAATTTTCGCTTTCCGTGAACCTTGGTTCGCGAATAACGAAGTTTAGTTCGCTGTTGGCGGTTCCCCACCCGTTTGCCCGTTCATTAGCGAATTTGGCTTCGTTAGAGTGCGAAGCTGCTTCGCTATTTTGTACATTGAGGATTCCCTACCCGATTTCTGCGAAGCAACTTCGCTAGTTACCTTACTGGAGCGCACTGCCACACTTTAGCGAAGCAGATTCACTATTTTGCGAATCGAGGTTCGTTGTACGACTGACCTGTTAGTTACTTTATTGCTGCAGCGAAGCAATTTTCGCTTTCCGTGAACCTTGGTTCGCGAATAACGAAATTTAGTTCGCTGTTGGCGATTCCCCACCAGTTTGCCCGTTCATCAGCGAATTTGGCTTCGTTAGATTGCGAAGCTGGTTCGCTATTTTGTGTATTGAGATTCTCTGCCCCATTTTCTGCGGAGCAACTTCGCTAGTTACCTTACCGGAGCGCCCTGCCACACTTTAGCGAAGCAGATTCGCTATTTTGCGAATCGAGGTTCGTTGTACGACTGACCTGTTAGTTACTTTTTTGCCGCAGCGAAGCAATTTTCGCTTTCCGTGAACCTTGGTTCGCGAATAACGAAATTTAGTTCGCTGTTGGCGATTCCCCACCAGTTTGCCCGCTCATTAGCGAATTTGGCTTCGTTAGATTGCGAAGCCGGTTCGCTAGTTTGTACATTGAGGATTCCCTACCCGATTTCTGAGAAGCAACTTCGCTATTTACCTTACTGGAGCGCCCTGCCACACTTTAGCGAAGCAGATTCGCTATTTTGCGAATCAAGGTTCGTTGTACGACTGACCTGCTAGTTACTTTTTTGCCGCAGCGAAGCAATTTTCGCTTTCCGTGAACTTTGGTTCCCGAATAACGAAGTTTAGTTCGCTGTTGGCGGTTCCCCACCCGTTTGCCCGTTCATTAGCGAATTTGGCTTCGTTAGATTGCGAAGCTGATTCGCTATTTTGTGCGTTGAGGTTTCCTGCCCGATTTCTGATAAGCAACTTCGCTAGTTACCTTACCCGAGCGCCTTGCCACACTTTAGCGAAGCAGATTCGCTATTTTGCGAATAGAGGTTCCTTGTACCACTGACCTGCAAGTGTGCTGCGCCAATTAAGCGGAGCTGGTTCGTCCCCCATGTAACGGAGTCCTTCATACCTTTTTCGTGGTTAGAGCCCATTCCCCCAACTAGGCAGCTGCATATGATGGGTTCGAATCTATAATCCAAGGAGTGGATCATTTGTATCACCAAAATTATTATGCTCAGTACGGCAAAGTCAGTCCGGAGCCGTTCAACCCCAGCCAAGTACCAGTCGTCTCTACCATCGACCCTTACGTAGTAGAGGCTTTATGCCGCCTGGTTGGCCGTTTCGTACTGCTGGAAACAACACGAGGCGGTATAGAGGGCACCATTATTGATGTAAAACCAGACCATGTGCTCCTCCAATTGCACAACCGTCAAGCATGCGTACGCATTGCAGAAATTGTATGGACGATGCCGCTATAGGCATTGCGGAAAAATAACCGCAAAAAGATTACTTATGCGCCATGACTCCCCATGCAACAAGCAGCGTGAAAGTACATTGCTTTTTTAAACGGGCCATTATCTGTATAGACGGACCCATCGCATCCCCACCAGACACAGCCAAAAGCACCCCAAGAGCCGGCCAGCGGCTGCTTGGGGTGTTCCCTAATATCCAATTGACCCGTTAGCCGCCGAACAATCTCATCAGCAAAATACCAGCAAAAGCTGTTGCGATTCCAATCGTCTCTAGCCTCGTGAATTTCTCTTTTACCACGAACCGGGTATACAGCAACACGATGAGTACGTTGAGCGCAGTTACTGCCGACACTAGCCCAGCTTTGCCGTTATCAAACGCCGTTATAATAAGCATCATCCCCACCGCATTCGTAATGCCGACGCCAAGTCCGGTTAAAAAGGTCCTTTTGCCGCTCCAGCCAGCTAGTGACGATAACGCAGCCTCTCCCCCGGCAGACGGTACTGCTGAAGAAGCTATTTGCACCTTTGCTCCTCCGCTTCTCCCTGCCGTCCCAGAAGCTATTTGAACCTCTGCTCCTCCGCTTCCCCTTACAGTCCCATTGCCTGCACTCGCGCTGTCCTTCCATGCTACTGCACCCTCGCTGCCGTCCCCCTTCGTCGCTCCAACAAAAGCTTCATTCGCCGCAACAATTCCAATAGCTCTCGCAGCAGCCAGCCTTTCCCCTCGAAGATCCTTCAACCACCATAGACCAAAGCATAGGCTGCCCATGGCGAACATGCAGACGAGTGTCGGGAACATTTGCGCTTCCATCATCGTTGACCATTTGCCTGACAGATCATTGCCTGCAAAAAGCAGCATCGCCAGCAATCCCCATTGCGCTCCCTGCAAATTTGACCAGGACAAGTCATTCGAGTAACGAACCAGCAATATGCCGGTGATGATGACGGCAAAGGCGAGGAACTGCATGCCGTTCAGCTTTTCTGCCCACAATAGGTATGCGATAATAGCGACTACAACCGAAGGCAACGCGGTCAAAATAGCGACCAGCGACGCTTTGCCAACTGCAAAGCCCTTGAACATGCTCGCATTAGCGCCAAATGAGAACAGTCCCATCTGCAAGCCGATCAGCGCGGACATCGTCCACTGCTGCCCCGTCACAATGGCGCATACCAGGGTAATAATCGCCCCCGAGAAAAAGGTTCCGCATAACAGCGCATTTCGGCTAAGCGGCTTCTGACTCGTCCAATGATATAAAATGCCCCGCAAGCCAAAGCTGCAGGCAGCAAGAATTGAAAACAACAGCCAAACCATCCAAGCTCTCTCCTGTCTTTAACATCATGAAATATAGACACTCCGCATCTTCAACTATCATGACACCTAGCCCCTTGCTTGTAAATGATCTCTTTTGTGGATAAGAAACCAGCCAAAAATGTGGATAAACCCCATAAAACAGCGCCCTGACTTAAAATCCCTATGTTGATAATGTGGATAAGTTTGTGGGTATCTGTATCAACTTCTTCTGTACCATCCTTTACATGACTGCAGATCCGACAAAATAAAAAAAGAGCACAGGAAGCCAGGCCAAATCCGCCCGCACTTCCCATGCTCCGATGCCCGATGCCGTCTATTTAAGCGGCAGCCAGTCCAGCACGTCTTTGATTTTCCGATCCCAGTAGCTCCAATCATGCGTTGCTCCCGGCTCTTCACTGTAAGTCAGCTGCAAATTTGTTTGCAGGCAGGCGTCGCGGAAGGTAAGGTTGTCCTGATACAGAAAATCTTCTGTGCCGCAGGCCTGATAAAGCAATGGCTTCGGCCCCGTCTGTTTATCAGCTTGCTCTGCCATCCAGAGCAAATCGTCGTTCGTTCCTTTGATCGGCCTCTCCCCAAAAGCCTTCATGACGGGAGCATACAGCCCGTCACCCGGGTTCAGCTTCTCCCGGTGTCCGTGCATGTCGAGCGCGCCGGACAGGCTGGCTGCCGCAGCGAACCGGTCGGGATAATTCAACACCCATTTAAAAGCGCCATACCCGCCCATGGACAAGCCAGCCGCAAAGTTTTTCTCCCGTTCCGCCGACAATGGAAAGAAGGAGCGAGCCACAGCAGGCAGCTCTTCGGTCAAATATGTCCAATACCGGTCTCCCTGCTCCATCTCGGTATAAAAGCTTTTATGCAAATTCGGCATGACGACAGCAAGCCCGAGCGGTGCTGCATATCTCTCGATCGATGTCCGGCGCAGCCATATCGTATGATCGTCAGATAATCCGTGAAGCAAATATAGAACCGGATGCTTATCCGCCCCCCCTGCTCCTTCCATGCCGATCTGCGATACCGTTTTTTGCGGCAAAATGACCGTCATCGACGTATTCATGCCTAACGTTTCCGAGAAATAATCACATTGAACCAGTGCCATTGCTTTTTCCTCCTATAATGAACGCTATGTCCACCACAAATTGTATAGCAATCCGCAAAGTCCTTCAATGCTTGATCTTTGGCGCTTTTTCACCCCAACATTCACCAAATTTATAAATAGATTATTAAATTCATCTGCACTTGAAACTATTTGCGGTTTATAATCGTAAATAGAGCTATTCGGTACCGACGATAACTAAATCATCCAAACATAATTAGGAGGCCTGTACAAATGTCTATTTTCAAACGCCTGCGTGACCTGACCCTTTCCAACGTGTATGCCCTGATCGAGAAAGCTGAGGATCCGATTAAACTGACTGACCAGTATATTCGCGATATGACAGAGGACCTGGCAGATGCTGAAAAAGCGGTTGCTGCACAGATCGCCCTTGAGAAAAAATTCAAGCAGTTGTACGAAGAGCAAGCTCAACTCGTTGAAAAACGCGGAGAGCAAGCGCATGTCGCTGCTCAAGCCCAAAACATCGATCTGGCCCGCCGCGCGCTGGAAGAGAAAAAATCGGCTGAAGCGAAAGCTGCCGAGTACAAAACGAGCTATGACAGCAACAAAGCAATGGCCGATAATCTTCGCGGCAAGCTTGACGAAATGCGCAAACAGCTCACGGATATGAAAAACAAACGCGAGACGATTGCCGCTCGCTTCAACGCTGCTAAAGCGCAAGAGCAAATCAACAAGTCGATCGCCGGCTTCGGCACCGACTCTGCAAGTGCAGGTCTGAAGCGCATGGAAGAAAAAATGCTGGAGATGGAAGCTCGCGCCGAAGCAAGCAACGAGCTGACGATCAACAAAGGCAAATCGCTTGACGACGAATTTGCTGCACTGGGTAAAGACAAAGCGGTTGAGGATGAGCTTGCCGCCCTTCTGAAGCAATACGAGAAGAAGGAATAGTGAGCAACGGCGCAGCTTAAAGCGCCCTGTCCGCCGGGGTTTGGGATCGGGGAAGCCTGATCGCAAAACCGGCGGATTTTGCAATTATTTTACCGATATCGGGGGAACGAAGGCATGACTTGGACGGATTTGCTGCAAATTCCAGTGTGGACCGCCGCTGGCGCGGTATTGCTGTTCGTATTGATGTATTTGGACTCATTAACGACGAAATATCATGATTTTCAAGAGATGAAAGACGGCAATATCGCGGTAACGACGCGCTTTGTCATGAAGCTGGGCGCACAGGCGTATATTTTGGCGCAATCGATCGGGCAAGCCACTTATATGTGGGAAGCACTTGCGATTTCGGTTGCTTCGTTCATTACGCTGCTCGTGCTAGAGTGGCTGTTCCGCCGGATTTTCGCGGCAACCGCAGGCATTCAATTAGAGCAAGGCATTCATGATGGAAAAATCGGCTACGCGCTTCTTGCAGGATCGCTTCATATTGCCGGGGCGCTTATTATAGGTTCGGTATAATAATAACGACTGCAAGCAGAAAGAGGGAACGAAACGATGAGCCTTTTCAAACGGATTAAAAATATTTGGGCGAAGCCGGCACCCGTCCAAGCGGAGAAGAGCATTTTATCTTTGACCGCAGGCGATGTGTGCGAGGTGTCGCTCGTAACGTACCAGGTAACGGGCCGCACGCAAAACCGCAGCCGCAATGCGGTCGTTCTGACGCTTCAGGACGGTACGGATATTCGCTATTTATGCATTGAAGAACGGGAGCGCACGGTGTTTGCGTTGTACGAGCAGATAGACGGACGACTCGATGAGATTGACGAAGTCCCGACTACGCTTGAGCTCGACGACCGCGCCTACCATATGGAGGAGCATTTTTCGGGCATGATTATGGCAAGCGGCAAAACGCCCTTCATGCAGGGCGGCGAGCAGCATGTCTGGCAGTACCAGTCCGACGATATGCGGCTGCTGCGCGTAGAGTGGCAGGACGGCCGCTTCATGCTCTATACAGGCGAGTCTGTGCTGCCGGCAGACGTTCACGTTCTGAGAGGCGTATAGACAGCTGCAGGACGGGCTGACTTATGCGTTAGAGGAGGACACAGCATGGAGAAGAAGTGGTGGCTGCAAGGCATAAAAATCTTACTGCTGCTCAGCTTCATCGTCCCGATGCTCGCCGCCTGTGCGATCTCGGATACGGTGAAGGAGCAATACCCGCTTGAATCGGTCAACGGCTCCGGCAGCTCAACCTCGTATGTGTACCGGGCGGAAAATCAGACGGTGCCGGAAGTGGCCGCGCAGCTGGTCGAGAAGAAAAAGCCGCAGGAGCAATCCAAAGAAAGCACGGAGCGGATGTTCCTCGTCTATTCGGACGAAATCATTCATATTCAACAAGCGCCAGACGCTCCTGAGGACACGCTAATTGAGGTCGACTCCAAGGAATACGTTCGGCAAAACTATAATATGAGCTTCCTTGAGGGCTATCTCTTGGCCAGCCTGATCGGCGATCTGTTCGATAACGGACGCTACGGCAATGGGGGCTACAGAGGCTATTCTTCCAAGGATGTCTATAAGCCGAAGGATACCTACCGGAAGCCAAGCGATCAGGACGTGAAAAAGGCGCCGCCGATGACGGTGAACAAGACAGGCACCATTTTTAAACGTTCCAAAAACGCCGATTCTACCGTTATGGGCGGTAAAAAGGGAAGCAGCTCCGGCTCGTCCAGCGGTTCCAAGGGTACCATCATTACGGGCGATAAGAAAAGTAGCTCCAGCAAGTCGGGCTCCGTCTTCACAAAGCCCAAGAAAACGTACCCGAAAATCCGATCAGGCTCCGGCCGGATCAGCCGAAGGCGATGAAGTGAAAGCAATGCCGATGCAGGACGAAGCGCCCTGCATCGGCATTGCTTTTTTTATTGCATGGCTGTGGCGCAGCCCCGCTTCCCCAACCTACTCCGCCCTGTAACGGGAAGGGGAGACTCTTAGCTCGGCTTACCTGCTGCTCGGACACCTATTTCAGTTCACCTGCTGCCCAGGCTCCTTTCTCGGTTCTCCTACTGCTCGGACTCCCTTTTCGGCTCTTCTTCTTTTCGGCTCTTCTTCTTTCCGGCTCTTTTTTAGGTTCCCTTGCTAATCCGGCTCCTATTACGGCTCCTATTCGGGCCCCCCTTTACTCGAACGAACCGGATTCGCTATTTTGCGAACCTGACTTCGCTGTACGCGGCCTTTAACTAACCTAAACTGCCAACAGCGAAGCAATCTTCGCTGTT
>NZ_JBHVUY010000002.1:210047-433258 GCF_042883865.1 Paenibacillus sp. NPDC058174 | reverse complement strand
CCTGCGTTCACGGATAGCGAAATTTGCTTCGCTATCGCTCCATCCTTGAGTTCGCCAGCTCCCTCCAGCGAAATCGCCTTCGCTATTTTGCGAAGGCGCTTCGCTATCGCTCCATCCTTGAGTTCGTCGGCTCCCTCCAGCGAAATTGCCTTCGCTATTTTGCGAAGGTGCTTCGCTGCATGCCATAGCCATGCCTCGCACCCTACGCACAACCACTTTTTAGAGAAGATACAGCACTCCTGCATATAGCTGACCCTTTTCCTGCCGGTCTATCTCCCTCACTTTCTCCCCCCTCCCACCTCTCACGCATCAACAAATACCCGCGATTCATTCGCTCCCCGACAAACACCCACGCCAATTGTGACAGGCATGCATATCTTATAGTGTACTCAATACGTGAGGAGGTGCATTTCAAAATGTCCGGTTACGTAGGTGGTGCTTTTTCGAACACGGGAGTTATTCTGGTTCTCTTCATCCTCTTGGTGATTATCGCTTGCAGCTGCGGTTTGGGCGGCTGGAACAAAGGCTGCTAAGTTAATCCCTTCCATTTGCCCTAGTGATTGCACCAGCTCATACAGAAAAACGACCCGCTATCGCACGCCAAACCTATAAACGCTTATACGCTTCCATTGACTATTCCAAATTACAAAAGACCCTGCGGAGGGTCTTTTGTTCGTCCACTGTTTATAAAATCGTTTGACTTTTCCGTCATTTTTCATTATGATAGCTGACATTACCTGAATAGCGAATGTCGACGAACGGGACAGTAGTCTGCTCCTGTCATATCAAGCGAGCCGGGATGGTGGGAGCCGGTTATGACCGAATGGATGAAGCGGACCCGGGAGATGGCTTGCCGAATACGAGCGCAGCGTTAATTCGCAGCGTCACTGTCGTAGGCTAGCCCGGTTCAGTACCGTTACAACGGCGAGATGCCCCTATGATGCTGCCAGCAAATGCATCATTCGGACAATTAGAGTGGTACCGCGGGAATTTAACCCCGTCTCTTCTGAGACGGGGTTTTTATGCGTTCATTTTACCGTACAGGAGGTCGTTCCCATTGTTAAAAAAACGTATTGCACAACAACTGGCATCCAGTCTGCCGCTTAGTGAAGAGGAAATTTTTCAGGCGCTTGAGGTGCCTGCACATGAAGCTCATGGCGACTTGGCGCTTCCTTGTTTTATTTTGTCCCGGAAGCTCAAGCTGAGCCCGCAGCAAATCGCTGCCGAGTGGGCGCCCAAGCTGGCGAGCGATTACTGGGAAGCTGAAGCAGCCGGCCCGTATTTGAATTTTAAGCTGAATCGTTCGCTCGTAATGGAGCAATATATGTCGGGCAGCCGGAACGGAGCCGGATTTACGGCAGCACCTGACATCGGACAAGGCAAGCGAGTCATCATCGATATGTCCTCCCCGAACATTGCGAAGCCGTTTGGCATCGGCCATTTGCGGTCGACGATGATCGGCAACGCTTTATACCATATTTTGAGCAAGGTCGGGTACGATACGGTCAACGTCAATCACTTGGGCGATTGGGGCACGCAATTCGGCAAGCAAATCGTCGCTTACTTGGAGTGGGGCGATGATGCGGCAATTGCTGCCGATCCGATCAAAGCGTACTTGTCTCTGTATGTAAAATTTCATCAGGAATCCGAAAGCCGCCCTGAATTAGAGCTGCAAGCGAGAGAATGGTTTGCCAAGCTGGAAGCCGGCGACGAGACCGCGCTGAATTACTGGAATAAGTTCATTACCGACAGCAAGAAGGAGTTTCAGCGGCTGTACGACAGGCTAGGCGTCCGCTTCGACCATGTGCTGGGGGAAAGCTTTTACAACGATAAAATGGACGCTGTCGCAGAAGAACTGGAACGGCTGGGATTGCTGGAGGAAAGCGACGGTGCGATGGTCGTTCGGCTGGATGAAGAAGGACTGCCGCCATGCATGATCCGCAAATCTGACGGCTCTTCGATTTATGCAACCCGTGATCTGGCTACCGCCTTGTATCGGCACGATGTGATGGGCGGCGACAGGCTGCTCTATGTCGTAGGCTCCGAGCAAACGCTGCATTTCCGCCAAATTGCGCTGGTACTGGAGCGGATGGGCAAGCCTTGGGCGAAGCAGCTGCAGCATGTACCGTTTGGCTTGATGCGGATGAATGGGCAAAAGATGTCCACGCGCAAAGGAAAAGTCGTATTTCTGGAAGAGGTGCTCGATGAGGCGGTACAGCATGCGCTGCAAAAAATCGAGGAAAAAAATCCGGATTTGGCCGATAAGCGGGACGTTGCGGAAGCTATTGGCATCGGTGCAGTCGTATTCGCCGATCTGCTTCATTCCCGTATATTGAACGTCGACTTTAACCTGGCGGACACGGTCAATTTCGAAGGCGAGACTGGCCCGTATGTTCAATACGCCTACGCCAGAATCCAGCGTCTGCTGTCACGTGCCGAGCTTGAGTACGGACAGCAGCAGGCGGCGGAAGCCGCAGCGTATTCATTCCAAGAAGCTGCAGATGATTATAGCTGGCAGCTGTTCAAGCACCTTATCGCTTATCCTGAGGCGCTGGTACAAGCGGCCGAGCGCAGCGAGCCTTCTGTGCTCGCAAGATATTTGATCGAGTGCGCGCAGGCTTTTAACCGTTTTTACCGCCATCAGCGGATTTTTACGGAAAACAACGCCGAAAGAACCGCTAAGCTCGAGCTAGTAAAAGCAGCTGGAGCCTGCCTGGAGGAAGGTTTGCATCTGCTCGGCATCCGCACGCCGGCTGAAATTTAAATGGAAAGCGGGAGGCCTCTCGAAGGCCTCCCGCTGCACCAAAGTTTATTGAGCCGTATAACCGCCATCAACAAGCAAAGTAGTCCCGGTGACGAAGGAGGCATCCTCGCTCGCCAGAAACAATACCGCTTTGGCGATCTCCTCCGGCTTTCCGAGCCGGCCAATGGGATGAAGGCTGATCAAATGCTGCCTGATTGCATCGTTCATGCCTGCCAGCAGAGGCGTGTCGATATAGCCTGGACATACCGCGTTGACGCGGATGCCCTTGGACGCATAATCGATGCCAAGCGTCTGCGTAAGCAGCTTCACGCCGCCCTTGGCCGCTGCATAAGCCGTTACCGAGCCTTTGCCCACATGGCTGTGGATGGAGCCGCAATTAACGATAGCGCCGCCGGTGCCCTGTTTTAACATCTGCTCAATCACATACTTGTCGCTGAGAAAAACACCTGTAAGATTAATATCCACCGTGCGCTGCCAAGCCTCCGGGCTTAGCTCATGACCAGGCGCATCCTTCGCGATACCCGCATTGGCGAATAAAATATCGATACGGCCGTATTTGCGAACCGTCTCCTCTACCATCCTCTGTATGTCGTCACTCTTCGTTACGTCTGTTTTGACGAACAGCGCATCATGTCCAGCGCCGTTCAGCTCTTCCGCCAGCTGTTGTCCCTGATCGGAAAAATCAGCAATGACCGCCTTCGCGCCTTCCTTTACAAACAGCTTGACGGTTTCCGCGCCGATGCCGCTCGCTCCACCTGTAATAATGGCTACTTTATCCTTTAATCTCACGTTTGCCCCGCCTCCAGAACCTATAGTTACACCTGTCAGATTATGTCCAGACGATGCAATAAATACTCGGAGAGGGAACATATTACTATATGTGCTGTAAGCTGCTTTTTCAAAAGCTACTGCTTTTCCATCAGCTGTCTCAGCTTAAACTCTGTGGAAGACTCCGGGGCAGGCGTATAAATGCTGCAGCGCAAATCCGCGCTTCCCTGTACCTGCAGCGAAGTAAGATGAAACAGCATTTTGCCCGCCTTCGCATGACGGAACTCAATCAGCACCTCCGGTGCCGACTTCACTTCACTTTGCCTCCAAAGCCGTTCAAAGTCCGGATGTGCCGTCTTCATTTCCTCCAGAAACCGCTCATACCAGTCGTCCTCCACGTATTGCCCGTAGTAGGCTCTGAAGATCGCAAGGAAGCCGCTCGTAAAATGCTCCCAGTTCACAGCGAGACGCTGCAGCTCCTTACGGGTAAACAGCAGCCGGAGCATATTGCGCTGATCGGGCGGAATCCGTTCGAAATCGAGAAAGACATGGGCGGCGGCCTCGTTCCAGCCGACAATATCATGCCTGCGGTCGGTGATGATCGTCGGACAATTGCGCAGCTCATGCAAAATCCGCTTCAGCGATGGGCTGATCTCGGGTTGTGCCTGCCCCTCCAATGGAACCGCTTGTCCGCCCGTCTCCAGAGCCAGCGCGAATAAATATTTGCGTTCATCGACGCTAAGCTGCAAGGCGCTTGCCACGCAATCCAGCACGGATGCCGACACCCGGATATCCCGTCCCTGTTCCAGCCAGGTGTACCAAGTAGTACTTACCCCGGCCAGTTGAGCGACCTCCTCCCGGCGCAAACCAGGGGTTCTCCGGCGGGTTCCTGCCGCCAGTCCAACCGACTCTGGTGCGATTTTGGATCGCTGCTGCTTCAAAAAGGCGGATAACGCCTGAAGTCTCGTTTGCTGATTCATTTGCTGATCCCACCCTTACATACTTTATCCTAGTAGTCATTATACTATTATAATCTACAACTTGTAATAGGATATCAAACATGACAAGATAGCATCTAAGAATGAGTCAGCTTGGATGATTTGAAGGAGGAATATAGATGGAAAGAGTCGTCATTACGGGCATGGGAGTGCTCTCCCCCCTTGGCAATACAGTAGATCGCTTCTGGGAAGGACTGCGGAAAGGCGAGTCGGGCATTACAAAAATTGATACGTTCGACGTATCCCGGCATAAATCGCAAATTGCGGGTCTCGTGCGAGACTTCGATGCGGAGGCTGTGTTTGGCAAAAAAGAAGCGCGGAAAATGGACCGTTTCTGCCAGCTGGCACTGGCCGCAACTGAGCAGGCATGGAAGGATTCCGGCTTGGGAGCGCCTGATTCGCCTCTCGATTATGAGCGCCTTGGCGTTTACGTCGGCTCAGGTGTCGGGGGCATTCAGACGCTGCTCGATCAGTCCGATGTTCTTCGCGGACGCGGACCAGAGCGGGTAAGCCCGACGCTGGTGCCGCTCATGATCTCCAACATGGCTGCTGCAATGATCAGCATCAAATACGGCGCAATGGGTCCTACACTCTCGCCGGTAACGGCATGCTCCATCGGCAATACTTCGATCGGGGAGGCGGCAAGGCTCATTCGCCTTGGCGGAGCCGACGCGGTAATCGCAGGCGGCACGGAGGCTGCCGTTGTTGATATTTCGCTTGCCAGCTTTAGCAATGCGACGGCACTTTCTACGCGCAATGATGATCCCGCTCATGCCAGCCGTCCTTTCGACGCAGGCCGTGACGGCTTCGTTATGGCGGAAGGTGCAGGCATTCTGATTCTGGAGTCTCTCTCTCACGCCCAAAAGCGCAACGCTCATATTTATGCTGAAGTGATTGGCTACGGTGCCAGCTCCGACGCTTATCATATGGTCGCGACTCATCCCGAAGGAATCGGCGCCTATCAGGCGATGCGCGCTGCCCTTGCCGACGCAGGCATCCGTCCTGACGAAGTGGACGTCATAAGCGCTCACGCAACGAGCACTGTTGTCGGGGACAAATCCGAGACTGCAGCGATCAAAAAACTGTTCGGCGAGCATGCTTACCGGATTCCCGTCACCGCCAACAAATCGATGACGGGCCATCTTCTCGGCGCTTCTAGTGCCGCAGAAGCTGTTGCACTCGTCAAGTCGATGCAGCATAACCTCATCCCGCCGACGATTAATTTGGAGGAAGCGGATCCTTATTGCGATCTGGACTATGTCCCGGGCGTAGCACGTGAAGCTGAATTGACGATTGGGCTTTCCAACTCATTTGGCTTCGGCGGCCATAACGCCGTTATCGTGCTGAAAAAATTCACTTCCTAACGGGACAGATGAACTCAAGAGGCAACTATCGCGACTGTAGAAGTAAAAGTGCCTATGTGCTTACACATTCGCGGTAGTTGCACTTGCACTTGCATTTTGTCTGTACATTCAACTTACCTTACGAACACCTCTGCAACGAATCGCCTTCGCTATTTAACGAAGACGATTTCGCTGTAGAACGCTGCTGCAGCTAATCTTATTAGCAGAGCGAAGCTACTTTCGCTAACCGTGAACCTAGGTTCGCGAGTAGCGAAAACAGCTTCGCAAATGAGTAAATCCCTGCCTTTTTCAACCCAAACAACGAATTTTACTTCGTTAATTTGCGAAGCTGTTTCGCTAGGCTTTTAACCCAATTTCTGCACCTTCACCATTTCTTTCAACTCTCTTCTGTAACGAATCGCCTTCGCTATTTAACGAAGGCGATTTCGCTGCAGAACGCTGCTGCAGCTAATCTTATTTGCAGAGCGAACCTATTTTCGCTAACCATGAACCCAGGTTCACGAGTAGCGAAAGCAGCTTCGCAAATGAGTAAATCCCTGCCTTTTTCAACCTAAACAACGAATTTTACTTCGTTAATTTGCGAAGCTGCTTCGCTAGGCTTTTAACCCAATGTCTGCACCTTCACCATTTATTTCAACTCTCTTCTGTAACGAACCACCTTCGCTATTTAACGAAGGCAATTTCGCAGTAGAACGCTGCTGCAGCTAATCTTATTTGCAGTGCGAACCTATTTTCGCTAACCATGAACCCAGGTTCGCGAGTAGCAAAAGCAGCTTCGCAAATGAGTAAATCCCTGCCTGTTTTAACCCAAACAGCGAATTTTACTTCGTTATTTTGCGAAGCTGCTTCGCTAGGCATTTAACCAACTGTCTGCACCTTCACCACTTCTTTCAACTCTCTTCTGTAACGAGCCGCCTTCGCTATTTAACGAAGGCAATTTCGCTATAGAACGCTGCTGCAGCTAATCTTATTTGCAGAGCGAACCTATTTTCGCTACTCGTGAACCTAGGTTCGCGAGTAGCGAAAGCAGCTTCGCTAACCAGCATTCAGATGCCCAGCAAGCTCATGCAGCGAATTTTGCTTCGTTATTTTGCGAAGCAGCTTCGCTAATCCACATTCAGCTGCCAGCAAAAGCCCATACAGCGAACTTTGCTTCGTTATTTTGCGAAGCAGCTTCGCTAATCCACATTCAGCTGCCCAGCAAGCCCATACAGCGAATTTTTCTTCGCTATTTTGCGAAGCAGCTTCGCTAACTGACCCTCGCCCTTACACCGAACCGCCGCACAAAAAAAAAAGAAACGGCTTCGTCCATCGGGACGGAGCCGTTTCTGCCGTTAAGCGTCTAAAGTGACAATTAGCCTCTCAGCGAAGCCGGGATCAGGTCTTGATCGGTGATTTGACGTTCAAACAAATCCGCGTTTTTCTCGAAGCATCCGCAGTAGTAGTCCTTCCGGCAAAGCGGGCAAGGCACATTCAACATGCGGGTAACGCCAGTCAGTTTCCACTCTGGAGTGCTGCTGTAGAACAACCGCGCTCTGGAACCGTCGCCAAGCGTCATAATGTACTGGAACAAACCGGATTTCAAGTCTTTGTCCGCCAAGGTTACATTCTTAATTTGCAGTTTCGAATTCAAGATTTTCACCCTTACTGTTCATTATTCACGATTGTGTAATAATACCCTTAATAACGCCCCAAGTCAATATTTGCGCTGATTTTGAGCCCTCCGACACGCCCGGTTGATGTTTCCAGTCCACTATCGGTATAATAATAAATGTATCTAAAAAAATAACAGTTAGCAGTTTTTCATCATAGGAGGTGCTTGATCATGATCAAATTAGGTATATTGGATCAATCTCATATCGGGGAAGGCCAGCAAGCCGCTGATGCGCTTGCCGATACGACGAGACTGGCTCAGGAAGTCGAAAAGCTGGGCTACAGCCGCTATTGGATCTCCGAGCATCATGCCGGCAAAATGCTTTCCTTCTCCACTCCGGAAATATTGATCGCTCATCTGGCGAATGCGACGGAACGAATCCGCCTAGGCTCAGGTGGCGTCATGCTCCCTCATTATAGTGCTTACAAACTCGCTGAAAACTTTAAGCTGCTGGCAGCGCTGTATCCCGGCCGGATCGATGCCGGCTTCGGCCGCGCACCTGGCGGTATGCCGCTAGCGACGAGAGCGCTGCAAGAAAATAAGTTCGTCGACATTAACAAATATCCGCAGCAGATTATGGACTTCGTCGGCTATTTGAACGGCAAGCTGCCGGAGGGCCATCCTTTCTCCGGCCTGCATGCTGCTCCTTCCATCACACAGCCGCCGGAAGTATGGCTGCTCGGTTCCAGCTTCGAGAGTGCGAGAATCGCAGCCCAGCTCGGCACCGCCTTCGCATTCGCCCAGTTTTTCGGCACGCCGGGCGGCGAAACGGCGATGAAGCATTATCAGGAGCATTTCCAGCCTTCCCCGTCTAATGACCGCCCGAAATCGATGGTCGCTGCGCTCGCTATTTGCGCGGACACCGAGGAAGAAGCAAACCAGCTTGCGCTGAGCACCGATCTATTCTTCCTGCTGCTGGAGAATGGTGTGGATCAGCATGCTTTCCCTTCGGTTCAGACGGCACTAGACTACCCGTATACGGAGAGTGATTTGTACCGGATCAACAGGGCGCGCGAACGCCGTATTATCGGCACGCCCGATCAAGTAAAGGCTGGCCTGCTCCGTCTGGCTGAGCAATACCAGGCAGACGAAGTGCTTGTCATGAGCTCGATCCATAATTTCGAGGCCAGAGTGAAATCTTATCGGCTGATAGCAGAAGCGTTTGAGCTTTCCGCCTATCAATAAACAACATAAAACCCTGCATCGCTCGCCGCCCAGGCGCGTGATGCAGGGTTTCCTATTTTCCCATGGGAGGATGATTAGATTATTGCCCAGCCGCCCGGCTCATATAACGGCGGCATACCTCCGTTGCCTCCCGCCGAAGCAGCTTTGCCTCGCAGCCCGCAGCAGCGCCTGCAAAGATACGGCTGTCCCGGAACAAACGGAGCAGCAGCTCCTTTGCCGCTTCATGCGCAAGCCGCTCGGATTGAAGCAGGCCGTAGCACAGCCGATAGCCGATTATCTCCAGCTCTCTTAACTTGTCTATTTTACGTTTCTGCTCCAATCCCACCGTCGCCGCCGCCTCTCCATAAGCGCTAAATAACTCTGCTATAAGGAAGACGACACGGGGCTGCAAAAAATAACAAACCCTAGAAAAAAATTTTTACACCATCCCAAAAGCAAACCGCCTACAGCATATGCGAACCTGCGAGCTTCTCCGGCTTTTGTACGCTGCTCCGCCCGGCTTCAAACCTTGCCGAGCCCATCCATACTGCAGCGGCTATGCCAAGCACAGCTGCCGCAACGAGAAACCAGAAGCCAAACTGCACGGACTCGCCAAGTGTGGCACGCAGAAGCTGCAGCGTCTCGGCAGGCAAGCCGGAATCGGCCTGCAGCAGCGCCTGCGGATCTGCCAGTCGTTCCACCCCGTCCGGGGAAAGCTCCAATTGCCCCGCCTTTTCCATCAAGAGGGCGGACAGACGGCTATTGACGATCGAGGTCAGCACCGCCGTGCCAAACACACCGCCGATCGAGCGGGAAAATCCGACCGTTGAGGTTGCCACTCCTTTAATCTGTTCATCGGCGCTCATGCTGACCGCCATCTGCCCGACCATCATCATGATGCCGATGCCAATGCCGATCAGCGCCATAATCAAGCGCATAAGCCAAGGGTTCACGTCATACGGCATATAGATGACCATTAGAAGGCCGGCTCCGGTAAAAAGCATCGAGAGCGCGATATTAAAGCGCCAGCTCCATCTTTTAATAAGCGAGCTGCTGAAGGTTGCCCCTATCATCACGCAGAACATAAGCGGGGTCAGTGCGCCGCCGGAATCGCCAACGTCACCGCCCAGACTTCCTTGTACGAACAAAGGAATGTAGACGAGCGCGCCGTACATCATGATACCTTGAACAAAGGTTGCCATTAGCGTACCAGATATCACTTTGCTGCGGAACAGCTCAAACGGCAAAATCGGCTCCTTCGCCCGGAGCTGTACAACCGTGAAGCATACGGCAGCAGCAGCACCGAGAGCAAGCAGTGAAATGACCCGGACCGATTGCCAGCCGTATTCCTCACCGCCCATCTTGAGTCCAAGCAAGAGAGCCAGCGTGGAGACCGACAAGAGCGCAGCTCCCGCCCAATCGACGGAGGGCTTCACCCCGGCATTCGGCTTCACGCCGGACAACAGCCGATTCATGACAAAAAAGATCGCGATGCCAAAAGGCAGGTTGATGAAAAAAATCCACCGCCAGTCCAAAAATGCCGTTATGACCGCGCCAAGCGCCGGCCCGACGACCGAGGAAAGGGCAAATACGCCCATATACAGCGTCTGATAGATGCCCGCCCGCTCTTTTGGCATAATCGAAAAGACGAGCGTGAACGTAACCGGCAGCAGAAAGCCCGCACCGATCCCTTGAATGCCCCGGTAAAGCACCAGCTGCAGCATGCTCCCCGCCACTCCGCACAAAGCAGAGCCGCCCATGAACAATAACAGTCCAAGCATGAAAAAGATTTTGCGGCCGTACAAATCCGACAGCTTGCCTGCGATCGGCATCATGACGGTCGAAGCCAGCATATAGACCGTAAACACCCATGACATATGCTCAAAGCCCTGCAGCTTGGAGACAATGGTCGGCAGCGCCGTCGAGACGATTGTCTGGTCCAGCTGGGTCAAAAATATAGTTACCAAAAGCGCTCCCATCATCCAATTAAGACGGGATTTCGAAAGCTTATCCGATTCCGTTGTCATGTTCCATCACCTGTTCCTGCTGCGCTTTAGCGGCTTCTAGCCTTTGCCGATCCATTTGGCACAACGTTTCATGTAGTCTCTCTGCGATTGCCCGGATACCCTTGCCACCGCAAATGCGCCCAGCCGGTTGAAGGCTTCCTCCAGCGTTCGCTGAAGCGATTCGGACGCCGGATTGTCCCGGATGACCCACAGACCGACAAACCGGTCGGCTACTGAAGCTGTGTCCTGTTCAAGTCCGTACAGCAGCTGAACGATCGGCTGCGGCACCTCGCCATACTTCGTGGAAGCGAATACAAACAAGCTTGCTCCATTGCGGCAATCCTCAAGCGCCTGCCCAGCATCAGCTGTCGTCTTCACTTCCCAGTCCGGCAATGCCATCATCTTATCCAGCAGCTTCATCGCTTCCGCGTTCTCGATCGTCTCCGCTGCTTCCGGCAGCAGAACGGCGACATTCTTCACCGCCTCGCCGCTTCCCGAAGCGCGGGGCTGCTGATGCTTCACCAGCACACCGCGCAGCGTAAGCTGGACCATTTGCTCCACGATCTCCGCCTGCAATTGCTCGGTCGAACCGTCTCTGCCAACAATCATCGTCAAATTATTGTGATCGCGATAGTAGAACTGATTCATCATGCCCCAGAGCGAAAAGAGCAATATCGTCTCATTCACATTCGCATCTACGATGCCAGCCTGCTTCCACTCCTTGAACAGCTGCGTCTTGTCGAGAAAATCCTCGACCCAGGTGGAGGATGCATATTTATTGAACAGCTCCCCGCCCTCCAGCGCCTCCCAATGAAAAATTTTGTACAGGTTCGGCATCTGGCACTTGAGCTCATAATGCACTTTAATATATTCCCGGATGATAGATTCCGGCTCCAGGCCGTCCCACGAGATCGACCGCACGTACTGCTCCCAATGCTGAAACAGCCGCGCCAGCACCTCCTGATAAAGCTTTTCCTTCGAGTCAAAATAATAATGAATCATCGCCTGATTGACTTCCGCCTTCAAGGCAATTTCGCTAATCCGCGTGCCGGCAAAGCTGTTCCTGGCGAACAGCTCCTCGGCCGCATTTAGAATCCGTTCCTGCACCGTCGTTTTTCCTTCTTCTGTACCGATCAATTGCGACAATAGCGCTCCTCCATTCCTTATTTAACGGCTATCCCGCACGGCTGTATCTCCCTGCTGCTGGCCATCCGCGGAATCCCGTTTCCTCTAAGGAAAGGAGCGGAGCGGCTACAGCACCCGGGATAATCCGCAGCGCGACCGTTCAATCCAGCCGGCTACGACAGACGGCAGCTCATCGAATTGCGAGTCCAGCACATACAAGCCTTGAGTTGGACAGCTTGCACCCATTTCAACCAGCAAAGGCCTCATGGCATGCTCAACTGCCAAGCTGTGATGGGGCGACCCCCCTACCATAACCGGCACTGCTATTTTTCCTGCCAATCCATTCTGGGGAATCTGATCTGCGAACAGCTTCAGAAGCCCGGTGTAAGTTGCTTTATAGGTAGGACTCACGAATAGCAGAATGTCCGCACCCGCTGCCAGTTCAACCAGCTTGCCCGCCTGAGGATTTCCCCACTGTACCAAGGCGCCGGCATAATCGGCCAAATCAATGACCAGCTGCTCCGCGGAGCGGCCTTGCTCCGATGCCAGAACCGAAAGCTGCGACACGGCTTCCACGGCGATATGATACGTTTTCGATAACGGTTTCGGATTTCCTACAATCGCTGTAATTTGCAAGTGATTATGCTCCTATGCCATTCAATTTTTCGTATTTTCCCTTGTAAAATAGCAGCGGCTCCGTCGCGTCCGCTTCCTCATGGATGCGCACGCTCTCGCCCAGCAAAATCATATGATCGCCGCCCTGCACCGCTTCCTTCACGATACATTCCACGCTGACCAGACAGCCGGAGAGAACCGGGACGCCTGTCTCCCCCGTTGAATAAGCAATACCTTCGAATTTCTCCGAGCCGCCTTTTCTAGCAAATGCGCGGGATAACGTCTCCTGATTGCCGGCCAAAATATTCACGCCATATTTGCCAGAAGCGAGCAGCTTCGTCAGCGTATCGCTCTTGTTATCGACGCAAATCAATACCATCGGCGGGTCGAGCGACAGTGAAGTGAACGCATTGGCCGTCATGCCAAGCGGATTTCCCGCTTCATCCACCGTCGTAATAACCGTTACTCCCGTTGCAAACTTGCCCATTGTGCTTCTCCAATTCATCGCATCCATTTAGTCGGCCTCCTTGCCGGGATTAGGGTGTGTCTGATTGCAAATTTGCCATGCGGTAACCGCGTAGGCAACAGCCGCATCAACCATATCGTCCACGGTCGGGCGAAAACGGCTTGGTCCGTACGTTACGGCCGGTATATGGTACATATTGAACACATTATGATCCCGCCACATGCTGGAATAGATCGGATGGGCGATCTCCGTCTCGCCTCTGCCAGCGGCTGTACTCGCCGTACCGATGGCTGCTTTCAACGGCTGCACCTGCTCCGCATCCGCCTCAAAGCCTTGACGGTAAACGATCGGCTCGATTTTTCCTTCGAAGCCTTCTTGAAAGAGCACCTTTTCAAGCTGCCGCTGAACGTCGGCCACCGATTGCCGGGGCGTCAAATTCACTTCCAAATAGACGGCACATACTTCGCTCCCGCTGCCCATTAGATGCGGGTCGCCGCCCCGGATCGCTGCGATTTGCACCTTCGGTACGGCTGTGCCTCCCGGTGCATGATACGTGTTCTCCTTCTCGTAGACGACAGCCCATTGCTGTATCGCTTCGATTAGCGGAGCGACCATGACGAGCGGACTGGGGTGGTCTCGAAGCAAAGGCGGATGCTCCAGCAGAGGCGTAAATACATCTTCGCCATAAAGGTCGATGCGGAAATTGACATGGCCGCAGGACAGCCAAGAGATGCCGAAATCCGTCCCTTCCGCCGCAATTGCATAATCGGGAGCAACCCCGCCATGCGTCATCATATATTGCGCGCCGATTTCTTTGCCATGATAGATCGGGCCCTGAAATTCCTCCACATGCTCCGGGCCGATCTCAGCGGGACAAGCGGTCAAGTAAAGCGATCCAGCCAGCGGCAACCCTGCTTTCTTGAGCGCTTTGGCCGCCATGAGGAAGCAGGCCATCGGGCCCCGGTCATTCTCAACGGGACGGCCGGAGAACACACCGTTCTCCAGCCGCGCCTCGAGCCATTCCGGGCGTTCAACGGAGCCAGGCCGGTACTTCCAGCTGTCCCGCCAATTGTATTGAGGGCCCTCGGTATCCAGATGGCTCGTGAACAACAGGTTTTTGCCTTCGCCCGGCCTATCGCCGCCGATTTTACCGATGACGTTGAAGCGGTCTTCGACCATACCTACTCGCTTGGGAGTGAAGCCTTCGTTTTGCATCCATTCGTAGACGTAATCGCCAGCCGCCTTCTCAAATCCGGCCGGACTTGGAATATTGCAAAGCTCCAGTATAAGGGCCGTCAATTCCTCCCGGTCGACATGGCTTCGAATGACATCAGCAGCCTCTTCCAAAGTGAGCCGCGATAAATCGTTCTGCTGCTGCGAATTATTCATATAAGCCCTCTCCATCCCATTCAACATTTAACATTTGAATCACATCGTTTATTGCTCTAGTCTGCCTTTTCCCAGCCTGCCAGTACCTCTTCCGTCGTCAGCAGCGTCGCAAAGTTCAAGCCTAATGACTTCAGCGACGCTTCATGCAGATCGGGCTCATAGGCAGCACATGCATCGGATGCGACGAATACTTCGTAATCACGCATGAAGCCGTCTCTCACCGTCGAGTCGACACAGCATTCGGTTGTCACGCCCGTTACGACAAGACTTACGATACCCGCAGCCGACAGCATCAACTGCAGATTCGTGTCTGCAAAACCGCTGTAGCGCTGCTTATCCACAATCCGGTCGCCAGGCTGCGGAAATACTCGGTAGTAATCTGCCCCTGCGGTATCTTTACGGCATACAGCCGCTCCCTCCGGGCCGATGCCCTGCCGCGCATATAAGGCCAGCAGCGCTTTCGAATCGGTCTCCGGCATCGTCACGAGCCGGATAAAGATGACCGGAACGCCGCTGCGCCGCGCGGATGTGGCCAGCCGTTCAATGCGGTCGACTGCGGGATCGATCGTGGATAAATCCACGCCGAAGCCCGCCATCTTGCCGTCCGCTGCGCAAAAGTCGTTCTGAACATCCACGATCAGCAGCGCCGTTTGCCCCTTTGGCACAGTGCTGTCCATTACTTCGTACCTCTTAATGCAGGCAGCACTTGCTTGCCGAAGTAAGCAAGATCCTCAATATAATCCGGGAACGTCAGCATCATGCCGTCAATGCCTGTCACTTCTATAATTTCGCGAATTCTTGCCACAATCGTCTCCAAGCTTCCGGAGATCGTCTCGCACATAAATGCGCTTTTGGCACGCGCGACCATCGAATTCTCGCGGCCGTCCGGCTCCAGGCCATAGCTTCTCAGCATGCCTTTAATCGCTCCGATATCCGCGCCTTCCTGATACTGCTTCATCCGCTCATCAGCCAGTTCATCGGTTTCCTCAGGCACGATGGAGAACATCGCATACGTTTTGATCGTCTTGTTCCGCTCAGCCGCCATTTCCTTCGCGCGGCGGCTGACGGCTGCCAGCTCCTCCAGATCGCGTCCGCCGATAAAGCAGGCATCGCCTTCCTCAATAGTGAAGCCCATCCCCTTCTCAGACTGTCCTGCACAGATGATCTCAGGACGCGGCTTTTGCCGCGGCTTCGGATTGGACGTACAGTCGTTCAGCTTGAAATATTCGCCTTCGTGAGTGACCGAATCCTCGCTCCACAGGCGCTTGACAGCCTGCATCCATTCCCGTGCCAGATCATAGCGTTGATCATGATCGAGGTGCTCCGGCCACATGCCCATTTGTGAAAACTCACCGGCATAAGAGCCGGAGACGACGTTCATGCCGACGCGTCCATTACTGATCTGATCCAGCGTCGCGAACATTTTGGCCGCTACCGCAGGGTTGAACAGCAGCGTATGAACCGTCGCATAAATTTTTACGCGGGAGGTTGCTTCAGCGAGACCAGCCATCATCGTCATCGATTCCAGCGAAGTGCCCCAATGGTCAGTCGTACCGCCGTAGCCCTTCCATTTTGCCATCGACATAATGAAATCGAGGCCGTTCTCCTCAGCAATAATTGCTGCGCTGCGGTTCAGCTCATAGCTGCCGTCCAGCCGCGGGGAGGTTTCGGAAATGATCCATCCGCCGTTCGTAACCGGCAGGAATACGCCAAAATCAATCTCGTTATAATTAATAGCTGTCGTCATATCTTCTTCACTCCAATGAATTTAGTAGTCGTATCAAGAGAACCGGATTAAAGATTATGGCCAAATCAGCGTTTCACCGTTATAAATACTTTCAATAAACAAATTGTCCATTACATCACTGGCGCTTATCTTTTTGGTAATTACCTTGGAGGCGGACAGCATGTCGATCTCCCGCTGCCATTGCTCGCTCGTTTGGACGGCGACGCCTTTCCCTTTCAGACGTGAAGTCTCCACGATCTCCCGCTCAACCTTCCAGCGGTTCGTCTCCGCCTTCAAATCATACGTCGATTGGGAACGGCCTTGCAGCACCTTCAGCGCCTCGTCGGGATTAGCCACCGCGTAGTCATGCGCCTTGGAGACGGCACGAAGGAAATCCTCTACCGCGCCCGGATGCTTTTTCGCAAAATCATTGTTGGCGGCAATAACGCCAAAGGAGGTCTCGGCACCAAATTGGCCGGGATCGATCAATCTTACTTTTTTACCCGCCTGCTCCATAATGTAAGGCTCATTCGATTTGTACACCGTCAGCGCATCGACCTTGCCTTGGCTCAGCACAGTCGGATCATAACCGACCGATACTCCTTTTACCTTCAGCGGATCGACGCCCGACTTCTCGAACATCGCCGAAATGTTAGCCGGAAGCGCGCCATGAAAGCCCAGCGTTTTGCCCTCCAGATCCTTCGGTTCTTTAATGCCTGAATCATCCATAACCATAATTGCGCTTGTTCCCGTTGCGCCAAATGTCGCTACTCCTTTAATCGGAGCGCCATTCGCTACGGATTGAATGACAAGGCTTGGTACGCCTGCACTTGCCAGCTGAGCTTGCCCGGCTGCCAGAAATTTCATGCCTTCCGAATCCAGTCCCGGCATAATCTCGACATCCAGGCCCAGCTCTTTGAAATAGCCAAGCTCGTCTGCCATCACAGCTTCAATATCGGGAGGGGAAGCGGCATAGTAATAGCCAGTAACATAGGTGATTTTCCCGGCCTTCTTATTTTCCGCCTTGCGCGCTTCCCAATCGATCGAAGCCCCGTTCCCGCCATTATTCGTACCTGCGCTGGCAGTTGGACTTGCGGCAGGCGTGTTCTCTTTCTGCCCGCAGCCCGCGGCCACTACCATTAAGCATGCAATCAGTAACATCCACGAAATCTTTCTTTTCATCGTAAAGACCTCCACTCATCTCTATGTTTTTTTGCTAAAAACACAACGGAATGATTGCTTGCACTGCGCTAAGGGAACTTCGATACGCGCCGCGCTTGATTGCTCGCTTCTTGCTGCGCTGGCAATCAGCCTTGCTTTTGTTCCGATACATGCCAGGACAGCACTCTCCGTTCAATGAACCGAACGAGGTTGACGAGGGCGATGCCCATAATCGCCAGCATGAGAATAGCTGCAAACATACGCTGCATCTGCATGTAATTGCTTGCCATCATGACGATGTTGCCAAGCCCTTGGGTCGACCCGCTCCACTCGCCGACGACGGCTCCGATAACACTAAGGCTGACGCAGGTTCTAGCCGCCGAGAACAGATACGGTAAGCTGTTCGGCAGTCGCAGCTTCATGAAAATCTCCCATTTGCTGGCATGCAGCGACCGCATATATTCATGGTTGTTCTCGTCCACCGATCGGAAGCCCATAATAGAGTTAACCAGCATCGGGAAGAACGTAATAATCGCTGAAATAAGTATTTTCGGCAGCGCGCCAAACCCGAACCAGATGATGAACAACGGGGCAATCGCGACGACGGGGGTCACATTCGCCAATACCGCTATGGGCAAAAGCGTTCTCTCCAGCAGCCTCGAATGTGCCATCAGCACGCCGCCGATGAACGCGACAAGCGTTCCGAGCAGGAAGCCGATCACCGCTTCGTACAAAGTAACCCACGCATGCGGCAAGTAGAAAACAAATGATGTTGCCAGCTCCTTCAATACGGATGACGGAGCAGGCAGTGTGATCGCTTCGATGCCGAGCACCCGGACCAGCAGTTCCCATAAAATGAACAGGCCTGCAAATGCGAGCAGCGGCGGCATGACTGCGGAGTTAGCCAGCCAGTTTTTCAACCGCTGTGCACCGGATGGCCATAGGCTTCTCGCAGCCTCTCTTTTCGGGGGGCCCTCCTTGCGCACGGCAGCAAGCATGGATTGCGTATCCGGTCCGTTCTCATTGGTATTTTTCAAAATACTCTCGCTCATCTGTCATCCCCACCTTTCCCGAAGCTGTCCTCTAACGAGGCTGATATAATGATGAAACTCATCCGAATCTTCCATCTCCGCCCTCCGGGGACGGGGAAGATCGATATCGATAATCTGCGATATTCGCCCTGGCCTGCTCGACATGACGACGACTTTATCGGAGAGCAGCACGGCTTCACGCAAACTGTGTGTCACGAAAATAACGGTCTTCTTATGCGTCTCCCAAATATCGAGCAACTGGTAGCTCAGCATTTCACGCGTAATCTCATCTAATGCAGAGAACGGCTCATCCATAAGCAGAATCGGCGCTCCCGATCCGAAAGCACGGGCAATGCCGACCCGCTGCTGCATGCCGCCCGAGAGCTCTTTGGCATAAGCATGAACGAAATCTCCCAAGCCTACTGACTTCAGCAGCTCTACCGGATCCTCGCGCTCGGTTGTTGAGACAGCCCCTGCCTTCTTGTTTACTTCAAACGGCAAATTCATATTTTGCAGCACCGTCCGCCAAGGGAATAGCGCCGCCGCTTGCGGCACGAAGCCGAACTGCTTATCCGACTGCGCCTGCTGCGGGGTCTGGCCTCCAACGGATACGATTCCCTCAGAGGAATCGGTCAAGCCTCCAATAATACGCAAGAGCGTTGATTTGCCGCAGCCACTAGGGCCAATCAGGCTAACGAACGTGCCTTGCTCCAATTCAAGATTGATGTCCCGAAGCGCCTCCGTCTGCTGTCCCCGACGAATAAATCGTTTGTATACCTTTTCCACTTTGATGTAAGACAATCAGGATCACCACTCTTGTCGTTGTAGTAAAAGATCGGTTTAAACGGTTAATTAAATAGTTGGTTAATGCTTATTAACTGTTTAATTAACTTCTTGACCGTATACTAGCATGGGCTCTTTTTATATGTCAATTTAATTGACACAAAATTTAATTAGTTTAAGAAAAATTCAAGTATATCTAACATATAGATAACTATTAAAGTAATTTATATGTTAGATAATTAAAATGCGAAGATCATTTCAGCAGCCTTAAACAGCAGCTCTACTACAATGAGAGCGGCTTGAATGGGAATCATTTGGGGTATACGACAAATAAAGCACCTGCACTCGGCATAGGCACTTTCATGTAATGTATGTGGAAGAGATTTGCGAAAGGGATGGTGCTTACTTTAGCTGGATTACAACGATACACTTATGGCAACCTTCCAGTCTTGGAGAGTTAAAAGGTGTTTATGATGTTTCCTTTACTTTGTTCAGGGCTGGGAAGTGTTTGCTGATCGTTGAAGTGTGTATGCTGCGGGGCGCCGCTTGAACGATTGTACGAGGCATTTAAGGGTGACTTCTGCTTTAATGGTTTTGAGGACTTTGCCGCTTTCTCTACATTAGCGGGTTTGCAGATATATGCTTCTATAGCGGGTATGAGAAGCATCCACGGTAATGCTGCATTTTTAGACAGGGCTATGCGGCGGTGCTGCTTCGCTATAATGAATTTGAGTGGTGGTTTTAGTGTTGATGTGCTGCTGTAGGAGTTTGCGAGGCGTATGCGGTTATATCCAACTTTAGAAGTGTTGCAATACTTGCAGCATCCTTCTGCTTGTGTCAATTTCCGGGATGTTTGCGAAGCAGCTTCGCTATATAACGAAGCTAGTTTCGTTATATAAGAAGCAAATTGGGCATGCCCCGTCTATAGCGAACTTATTTTCGTTACTCATGAACCTTAGTTCACGGAAAGCGAAGATGAGTTCGCTATATAGGCGCCCCCGCTGAATTACCCTTCTGTACGAGCTAATCAGCGAACCACTCTTCGCTATTTAGCGAACCAGCTTCGCTGGAGGCAGAAAGCCGCTCTATGCTCTATGCTCTATGCTCTATGCTCTATGCTCTATGCTCTATGCTCTATGCTCTATGCTCTATGCTCTATGCTCTATGCTCTATGCTCTATGCATCGCAATGGCACCGCGCGCACCTCCCGGTGCGCGGTGCTTGGTCACACGTCGGATGTCAAACCTCTCTGTGAGAAATCCACAGGATCAGCACATCACCTGCACCCCGCTCGCTCGTTACACCAAATGACCGGCTTCGCGAACCCTGTCCTACTCCTACTCCTACTCCTACTCCTACTCCTACTCCTACTCCTACTCCTACTCCTCATAAATCATTTTACGCGTCATTCCGCCGTCTACGACCAAGTTAATGCCGTTGACAAAATCATTGCCCGGATCGGTCAGATAGAAGCATGCGCGCACGATATCATCAGGCCGTCCGACCCGCATCGAAGGATGCTGCGCATGGTCCTGCTCGCGAAGCGCTGAATAATCCCCGTTCTCGATCCAGCCCGGGCTTATCGTATTGACGCGAATGCGATCCGCTGCGAACGATACGGCGAGCGCATGCGACAGCGATACGATGCCGCCTTTCGAAGCGGCGTACGCCTCGGAATTCGGCTCGGACATTATTGCGCGGGTCGAAGCCATATTGACGATTGCCCCGCCGCCATGCTCCCGCATTATTTTGGCCGCTTCCCTCGCACACAGGAATGTGCCGCGCAAGTTCGTATGGAGCACGTAATCCCATTCCTCCAGCGTTATATCATATGGCGATTTCCAGTAGGAAAGCCCCGCGTTGTTAATGAGTACATCAAGCCTTCCGAACTGTCGGCGCACATCAGCAAACATAGCTTCAATCTCCTCAGGGCGGCTCAGGTCGACGGTATACGAGACGGCCTCTCCTCCTGCCTCCTGAATGTCGCGTACGATTTGCTGGACAGCTTCATCGTTACGATCAACCGCAACCACCTTCGCTCCTAGGGCAGCGTAAGCAAGTGCAATTGCCCGCCCGATGCCTTGTCCAGTTCCTGTTACAAGGACGATGCTGCTTGAATATTTCATCCTCCTGCCCCTCCTCCATGTATGAATAGCTGATCTATATGCCTTAAATTGTACAGTCCGCAGTCCCAGTTATGCAATTTCATCACGAATGCGGCATCCATGTACAAAAAAACCTCCAGACTCGCCATAAACGACGGTCTGAAGGTTCTATCCGGGAGTTCCCCTATATTTTACGCGTTATAAAATTGAACCAGCTCGCGCACGATTTCTTCCGCTGAGCCGTCCACTTGCGTCTGACGCTGAGGCTTACTGAACAACGCTTCGATTTGCTCCGGGAACTGCTGCTCAATGCCGCAAAGCGCAATCGCTTCGTTGAATTTCGCAGGATGTGCCGTCGCAAGCGATACTGTTACTTCCTGTGCGCCGCTGCGCACGTCGGAAGCCGCTACACCGCATGCGGAATGCGGATCAAGCAGATAGCCGGTTTCCGCTTTGTATTTCGAAATCGTATCCAGACATTCCTGTCCTTGCACGCCGTGAGCAGCAAACTCCGCTTGTACGCGGGCAAGTGCATCCGCTGGAATGACAATTTCGCCATCACGTTTGAAGCCGTCCATCAGCTCGCGGATTTGCGCCGGATTTTCGTCCAATCCATAATACAGGTAGCGCTCGAAGTTGCTGGCAACTTGAATATCCATCGACGGGCTGTAAGTCGATCGGAAGCCGCCCGGCTTGTACACGCCCTCTTGAATGAAACGCTCTAAAATATTATTTTCATTCGTTGCCAGAATAAGTTTGTTGACTGGAAGCCCCATCCGTTTCGCCAGGTAACCGGCAAAAATATCGCCGAAGTTGCCCGTCGGCACGCTAAAGTTAAGCGGCTGCTCGCTGCCCGTCTGCTTAGCAACTTGGAAGTAGGCATAGAAGTAATAAACCGTTTGCGCCAGGATGCGCACAAAGTTGATCGAATTGATCGCACATAGATGGTTATTCGCTTTGAAATCCAGATCAGCGAACAGATCTTTAATGATGCGCTGGCAATCATCGAAGTTGCCTTCCACCGACAGATTCAGTACGTTCGAATCCTGAACGGTCGTCATTTGCAGCTCCTGTACCTTGCTCACTTTGCCGTTCGGGTGAAGGATGGCAATTTTTATACCTTCTTTACCGCGTACGCCTTCGATAGCCGAAGCCCCCGTATCGCCGGAAGTTGCGCCAAGGATGTGGATCGTTTTATTTTGCTTGCGGGATACGTACGTGTACAACTGGCCCATAAACTGCAGGGCGATATCTTTAAACGCAAAGGTCGGCCCGTGGAACAGCTCCAGCAAATACAAGCTGTCGTTCAGCTTGCGCACTGGTGTTACCTCCGGATCGCGGAACGTCGAATAGCTGTCATAGACAAGCTTCTTCAGATCTTCTTGCGGAATTTCATCGTTCGTGTAGTAGGAAAAGATTTCAAGAACCAGCTCTTGATAGCTGAGATTCTGCCATTCCTTCAGCTTTGCTGCGGAAATAGCAGGGATTTCGCTTGGCACGAGCAAGCCTCCGTCATCTCCCAAGCCCATCAAAAACGCATCGATAAATCCGATTTTCCCGACATTGCCCCGGGTACTGATATATTCCATGTTCGATTCCCTCCTGCAATTTAACGCACATGTCCTGCCAAATAAGGCAATAACCTTGCCTATGCTTCCCCCCATTATACGAAAAAGACCGCTCCAACCTCAAGCAGTAATTTGTCCCGCTTAAGCTGGAGCCGTCTCCGTAGGCAGCCAAATGTCTAAGTACAGCGTAGCGCTGCCTTATTTCCGGCCGGGCTTTGCCGTATTTTTAATCATTTGGAACAGCATCGACAGCGTATCCTTGCGTTCGTCCTGCTCCATTCTTTCGATATATTTGTCGCGATTTGCGTACAGTGCTTCCACGCTGCTTGTCAGCGTCTCTGCCGTCATCTGCTCCTCGAACAGCACGTCGCTGAAGCCCGCCTGTTGGAACGAGCGCGCATTCAGCAGCTGGTCGCCGCGGCTTTGCTCCTTTGTCAGCGGAATTAACAGCATCGGCTTGCGCAAATATAAAAATTCAAAGATCGAATTGGAGCCCGCCCGGGAGATTACCACATCGGCCAGCGCCAGCACATCGGGCAGCTCTTCATTAATATATTCGTATTGCCGGTAATAGGGCGATTCCAGGGACGGCTCTACCTGCCCTTTCCCGCAAAGATGGACGATCTGAAACCGTTCGGTCAACCGGCCAAGTGCTGATCTGACCGCTTGATTGATTTTGCGCGCGCCAAGGCTTCCGCCCATAATGAGCAGCACCGGCTTCGTTGAGGAAAAGCTGCAAAAAGCTCGGCCTTTCGATGCATTCCCCTGCTTCAATTGCTCGCGAATAACCGCGCCGACATACCGGGCTTTTCCTGCCGGCAAATATTGCTCGGTCTCCGTAAACGTCGTACAGACACCCGTTGCGAGCGGAATCGCAATCCGGTTCGCCAGACCCGGCGTCAGATCCGATTCATGAATCAGCACCGGAACCCGGTTCAGCTTGGCTCCCAGCACGACTGGCACCGACACGAAGCCGCCCTTCGAGAACAGGACGTCGGGCTTTTCTTTTCGAATAATCCGGTAAGCTTGAAAGGCGCCCTTTACGACTTTGAAGGGGTCCTTCACATTTTGCCAATCCAGGTAGCGCCGAAGCTTGCCTGTTGCGATCCCGTAGTATTTGACATCTTTAAGCGGAGCAATAAGCTGACGCTCGATCCCCGCTTCCGAGCCTATGTAATCGACAGACCAGCCTTCCTCCACGAAACGCGGAATGAGCGCCAGGTTGACCGTCACATGCCCCGCCGATCCGCCGCCTGTAAACATAATTTTTTTCTTGTGCACACACCTACACTCCTCGCTCAGCCTAACTATTACCCTATTGTATGCCAGCCTGCTCGCCTATTTCCAGTCAAAAATAGCAAATGGCGAAATATCGCCGCTATGCGACGCTATTTCGCCATTTTTGCCTTTTCGAATTGAGATTGCTGGACGAAGCCAAGGCAGGAGGCTGGTATTGGTTTCCGCCGCAACAGCCTAACCTTTGCCGCCCTCCTCATCCTCTTCCACGAGCCGTTTAAGTGCTCCGAGCTTGTTCTCCCAGAAGCGCTCGTAATAAGCGAGCCAGCGCTTTAACTCGCGCAGCGGCTCCGCATCCAGCCGGTACCGGGTTTCCCGGCCGACCTTCCGCTCCTTCACCAGCCCCGCGTCTGCCAAAATCCGCAAATGCTTGGAGACGGCAGTGCGGCTCATCGGATAATGACCGCTGATTGCATTCACCGGAAGCTCCTGATCGACAAGCAGCTGCAGCAGACTGCGCCGTGTCGGATCGGCAATTGCCTGGAACACATCTTGCGCCGGCTCGGCAGCCCCGTTAAGCCTCGACATACTTCTGGAGTGCCAATACCAGCTTGTCCCAGCCGCCGGACATTCTCTCCCGGACAAGCGTGTGTGCTTCTCCGAACTCGGTGACGGAATCCGTCGTCCAGCCGCTGTGTACGAGCGTAAACTCCGTTTCCTTCTCACCCGTCTCCTTCAGTTGGAAGGAAAGCGTCCAATCCTTGCCCCAGTTGAACGAGAGCAGGTTCGGCGGCTCCAGCTCTGTTACCTTGCACGGCGATTTGCCGAACGGGCCGGCTTCAAGCTGGAATTCATGGCCGATAACCGGCTCGAAATTGACCGGCGGCATAAACCAAGCCCCAATTCCTTCAGCCGTCGCAACAGCCTTCCATACTTTCTCAATGGGCGCCTTTAATACAAGTGTTTGCCGAATATCCGGCAATTGATTAGCTGCTTCACTCATTTGCGATATTCCTCCTCATGTTGTCTTCCCTTATTTGAGGGACTCCACTTTATCCTTCAGCCGAAAACGCAGCGCGGACCATTGCTCGTCCACCGCTACATTACTGACAGGCCGGTAAGCTGTTGTTTCCTGTACAAGTGCCGCCAGCGTATCGCGATTGATATCAGGCTTGATTTTCGGCCCCTTCTTCGGGTAAGTGATCCAAAAAACTGCATCTTCACTCAGCAGGGGCAGCGTTTGCGGTATTTTCTCCGCCGCGTTCGACAGACTGCTGACGAACAGCTGAACGAATGCATACGGCCCGTCTTGCCCGTCACCGCTTTCGATGCCAAGAGCATATCCTTCCGGAGCATGAAGCACAGCTGCACTGCCTTGCTTATAATGCATTTTTTTCACCAAAGCTTCGTTCATGAATCAGGCTTCCCTCCGTCAGCTTATTACGAAACCTTTTGGTTTCCTTTCCTCGTTAATCATTATAGGAAACCAAAAGGTTTCTTGTCAATCCTTATATCCATTAAGCAGCAGCAGCCGGTCATCTTCCTTCGACGGCGTACCGCGGCCGTCCGTATTGTTCGTAAGAATGTAGACTTGTCCGTCCTTGACCTTTACATCCCGCATGCGTCCTTGGCCGGAAAGCACTTGCACCACGCCATTCGTCTGCGGATCGAACCGGAACAAGCCTTCCCCGCGCAGCGCAGCGAACAACAGCTTGCCGTTGTCGTCGAAGGCCGCGCCGGAAGGTGCCAGCGCCTTATCGCCCGTATGATAGAGCGGAACGATCATGCCTTCCTTCTCAGCGTCACCAATAATGTCCGGCCAGCCGTAATTGCCTCCCGCGATGATCCGGTTAACCTCGTCGTGACCACCAGGATCGCCGGAAGGCCCGTGCTCCGTGCTGTACATCTCTCCCGCCTTGTTCCAGGCGATGCCTTGCGGATTCCGGTGGCCATACGAATAGACGTAAGAGCCTGGGAACGGATTATCCTTCGGAACGGAGCCGTCCACGTTCAAGCGCAATATTTTGCCGGCGAGGCTGTTCAGATCTTGCGCCAGCTTCGGCTGATCCGAGTCGCCTGTCGTTACATACAGCTTGCCGTCCGGACCAAGCGCGATTCTGCCGCCGTTATGATTGAAATAACCGGGAATGCCCTCCAGCAGCGACTGTACCTCTGCCCAGCCTTTGTTCGTGTGCTCCAATACGACAACCCGATTAACTACCGCGTCATTCTCCTTATACGTATGGTAAGCATAAGCGCGTTTGCTTTGTGGAAAATCAGCAGCCAGTGCAAATCCGAGCAATCCGCCTTCCCCTTCTGCAAATAGAGGCTTCTTCAGCTCTACCGCTTCACGAGTCAGCTTCTTGCCCTCCAGCTTCACAATCGTACCGCCGCGTTCGGTAATGTATGCCGTATTTTTGTCAAAATCAAGCGCCCAAGGCACCTTCAGCTTTTCTGCCAAAACCGTAAATCCGGGCTGGGTTTCGCTGCGGTTATCCGTTTTCCCGTTCTCGTTGACAGGTGCTGTCGTCGCTTTTCCTTCGCAAGCAGATAATCCCCATGCCGTTAAAGCCAGCAGCATGACGATTACAATTGTTTTTGATTTCATCATTATCCTCCCTTTTCTACCACGTAATCTATAAAACTAGTATTTCCACATTGTCTGAAAATAAAACGAAAGAATCGCTCCAATCTATGTCCCAGTCCATATATTTACTTCCGGCACCCCGCAAAGGTTCCGTAAATAAAAACTGCCCCGCTATCACCTTTGCAGATGATTAACGGGGCAGCCTCTTATTTCACAGCTTATTTATTCAGCAATTCTAAGGATTCAAGCAGCCGCTTCAAGATGACAGCAGCTTGAGCGCGGGTCGAATTTTCTTTCGGCGAGAATACGTCCGCCTTGATTCCATTCATAATTCCGCCGCTTACCGCAAGCTTCACGGATTCTGCCGCCCAGGCAGAGATCGTGTTTGCATCCGTGAAGGCTGCAGCGGATTCTTCGCCCACTGCCTTACCTTGGCCGAACAGCTTCAGTGCGTTAGCAGCCACAACGGCCATTTCCTCACGTGAAATCGTCCGGTTCGGCTTGAAGGTTCCGTCATCATAGCCCTTCAGCAGACCGTATTTCACGGCAGACGCTACGGCTGGCGCAAACCATTCACCGCCCTTCACATCCTTAAAGCCCGATGCAGAAGCCGCACCGCCTGCCTGCTCAGGCAGACCAAGCGAGCGAACGAGCATGGCAGCAAATTCCGCGCGCGTTACCGCTTTGTTCGGCTCGAAACGATCCGCCGATGCGCCGTTCAGGATTCGTTTTGCTGACAACAGCTCGATATCTGCCTTCGCCCAGTGACCTGCAATGTCGGCATAGGTCTTGGAATAGGAAGCAATAACATAAATGCTGTTGCTGACGCTTTTGATCGTCACAAGCGTTTTATCTCCGTTAACCGCCTCGAACAAAGCAGGCACATAACGGAATTGGCCGGTGGAAGGATCATAGACAAGTGCGGTCGTCTTGCTGCTGTCCAGCTTGCCGTCTACGATGATCGTTCTCGCCACATAGGTACCGCCAAAGCTTGTTACCTGTACGGTACGGTCGCCAGCTTTCACCGTGATGCTGAAATCGACAGGCGAGCCTTTCAATTCCAGCCCTGCTGCAGCAGCATGCTTGCGCAGCTCGCTTAACGCCGCTTCGCTTAGCTGATTAATTGCAAACGTCCACACCGCATCGGAATTAGCCGTAATGCCGGATTCCTTCAACGCCTTATCCACTAGAGACAGAGGGAACCGGTAGGTTGCTCCTCCACTCTCTACAACGATAATGGTGTTAGGATTCGATTTCTCTGCTTCGAGCAAAGCTTGAACTGAGAAGGACACACCGTTCGCTCCAGCCGTAAAGCTGACTGTGGACGGATTGTCTTTCAATGCATTTTTCAGCTTGCTGTCATTAGCCGAGGTATTAGCATTGTTGTCGACCGGCACGCTTCCGCCGCCGCTGCCAGTTCCCGGACCGCTGCCATTGCCGCCATTACCGTCAGCAGGAAGCACCGTCAAGGAGTACGTACGGGATGAGCCGCTTACCGTTACTGCAATCGTTGTTGCTCCAGCTTGAACCCCGGTAATGACATTGCCTCCGCTAACCGCAGCGATTGAGCTGTTGCCGGACACAATTGTCGCTTGCGGTGTTACGATATCGCCGTTCGCATTAAGAACGGTAACTGACTGTGATGATCCAGCCTTCACTGTCAGTCTTCCATTCTTATCACCGGAATCGATATGGAATGGCTTCAGAAGCGAAGCAAACCCTTCGTTTACTTCTTTGAATACAAACCCGTCAGCACTGTTCGTAACCGGAGAAATCCGCTCTCCGCGTACGATGACGTTGTCGATTTCAATGGAACCTTTTACGTTTTTCGTTACTTCGACGCCGCTCGTACCCATTCCGTCAAGAACGTTGTCGATCAGCTTCACTTTATCAACGCGGAAGTCGCCGTGTACGATCAGGCCGGAATACGTGCTGTCGAGCGCCGTATTATTGCGTACGATTACTTCGCCGTCCAGATCCTTCTCGCCGGCAAAAATCCAGATCGCACCCAGATTAACCTGATAGCCTGTATCGTAGCTGCCGTTGCGGATGAGCGTATTGCGCTCCACAATCGTCGTGCCCGTAAACGGTACCGGGTTGAAGCGAGTGGAGACTGCGATGCCTGCCCCATTCGTGATCGTATCGCTCGTTACATTGTCTTGAATTTTATTGCCATGTCCGCCAAAAACAACGATGTTGTCAGCCAGCCACGGCAGCGAAACCGTATTAAATCTTGCCGTGTTGTTGATGCTTGGCACCAGGTATGACCACATTGCAATGCCGTCATCACCCGGGTAACGAATATCCGACTGCTCCATCATGCTGTCTTGCGTTCCTACGCAGAAGTTGATGCCGTCAGCCATCAAGTTCCGCAAGCGGAGTCCAACCATATGAAGACCGTCTGTAATTTCATCAAAATACACTTCGCCTGGCACCGCGCGGTTTTTCACCTTCGTCAGCCACAAGCCCGTTTTGGAATGCTCGACCCAAACGTTCTGAATGACCGAGCCTTTGCCGAACGCGCCTTCGAACGCATGTGTCGAAGCTTCGTCGTCACGAATATTCAATTCGCCGTCAATGAGCAAATCATAGACCTGAATGTTCGCCCCTTTACCGATAAAACGGGCGCCAATGAGCGTCGTATGCCACATGCCCGCTCCGCGAATCGTAATTTGATCCAGCGTAATGTTGTCGCCTGTGAAATGGAACACGCCTTGCGGGAACCATACGCCTTTGCCCTGCGCCTTCGCTGCAGCGATCGCTGCCAGCAGCGCGGCCGTATCGTCGTTGCCGTCTCCGGCAACAGCGCCAAAATCAGTCACCGACAAGAAGTTGGCCGGCATCGCGAATGCATCAGCGACCTGCTCCAGATCAACCAAGTCGATTGTGTAATAGTCAGCTGTATCCGCCGCATCCTTCTGCAGACGAATGACCGAGCCTGCAGGCACATCCCCAATCAGCACATGCGCTTCGTCGAAGAAACGGTGCGGACTGCCTTGCGACGGATCATTAGACCAAGGGTAGCTGCCATATTCCCATGCATGCTTCGAGGTCAGCGACAAGCGCTCGCGAAGCTCACCATTTACATAGAGACCCAACGAAGCGTTAATGCCTGTTCCGTCACTGCTGTCTGGCATAGAGAAGCGCAGCGTCAGTGCATTAGCGGCCTCAGCCGTTTCAAATTCCACATATTCTCCGGTATTCGCCAGCGTTACCGCTTGACGGCCCGAAGCCTCCGAGGCTACTTCCTTATACAATCTCGACGGCCCGATGAGCGTGCCGTTCGTCTTGCCATGCTCCGCTTCATATGTGATATATGGAAGCGTTGCTCCGCGGAATGCTTTGCCTACGCTGTTCTTCACGATCAGGTAATCAATAGCGGCTCCGCCATCACCTGCCCCATCCACCTGCAATGACACCGTATTGATGCCCGAGCGAAGCGCAAGGTCGAGCTCCGCCGTTGACCAGCCTTGGGCAGCCGGAAGCTCGATATGTCCCGAAGGAAGACCGTTCACATAGACGTTGAATCGTTTTGCCTCTGTTGAAGCATTATTGTAGCGAACGACAGTATCATAGTCGCCCGCAGCTTGCGCATTGACGGTGAACGTAATTTTACTGCCCACAGCCGTAAACTCATCCGCATAGCCTTCGCCAGAGAAGCCAGTCGTCGCCGACTTCACTTTAACGCCGCCTGCGATGAATGCTTCTTCCGCTTCGTAGATGACGTCCGCTGCAATCGGGTTCAGCTTCCATAAGGAAGCGTCTGCTGTTGCGGGAACGCCGTAAGCTGTACCTGAAGCGGAATCTGTAAGCAGACCGCTGCCGTCAGCAGCACTTCTTGCTGTTACGTAGCCGCCTCTCTCGTCCAGCGTCCACTGAATAAGATTATTGCCCGCCTCTAATGCAGCTGTCTTCAGCTCTGCGCTCAAGTAGCGGCCGGATTGACGGTTCTGCAGCAGCTTGCGGCCATTATATTCCTGCAGAAGCCATTGCGCAGCACTGCTGCTGCCGTTCACAGCTTGCGTCGATACCGTACCATTCTGCTCAACAAGCAATTCGCCTGTTGCTTTGGATTGAATATTGATATAGTGCGTGTCGCTAAAGATTGGCGTCGATGTCACATCATTTCGTGCTTCGCCCATATCCGGCGTTTCAAACTGCTCTGGTGCTTGCTCCAGCTTCCATTGCAGCGATCCGAAAGAATCCGGATAGAGACCGCGCTCAACATAGCCTGCATTGTTTTGCACATTCAAATATTCATCGTTGTAGCTGCCATTGAGGCTGCGTACCAAGTAACTGCCTTGCGCAGGAGCGTTCTCAATGCTCCAGCTTTGCGCAGCAGAATCCGCCGCCGGCTCTTCCGCTGTAATATACGTATAATCATGCTGTGTTGTCAGCACATGGCCGGTTACCCTGTTCACGATCTGCTTGCGGCCATTAACGTCTTGAATGAACCAATGCGAGTAACCGTTGGACGGCTGAACTGCACCATACATAATGATGCCGCCCTTGTTTTCATATAAAAACTGGCCATTCGCCGAGTTTTTAATTCGAATTGCCTCTTCAGGCAGCGGCTGTTCAACCGTCACAGCCTCGATAGCGAATTTCGCTGCATCTTGCGAGGCTACTAACCGGCTAATCTTCGTATAATCGCCTGCTGTATAGAGAATATGACGGTCCCAGGCGCTTACGATATTGATAAAGCCTTCGGAATCCGATGGTTGCAGCTTCCACTTTGCACTTCCCCAACATAAGCAAATATCCTTGAACGTACTCACTTGCTTATCCGGCGCATCCTCGCCTGCTCCGATATCCTCCATTGTGATGTACTGACCCGTTGCAAGGTTTTTCAGACGGAACTGATCCGCTGCATCCGTACCTTCCACAAACCAGACAGAAGCTTTATTGTCCACGCCAACATTGCCGTTTTTCACTTTTCCAAGATCATCCCCGGGCTCCGTAACCTCGTAGAGATATTGGCCGTTACCCTTGCCCTTCAGGCGGATATAGGATGGCATTGCATCCGATACCGGAACAAACGTCCATCTCGGACTCGACCAGGCAGGGTTAATGACGCTATACTCCGCGTATTTCGTCAACCCTTGCAGATTGATAAATTTCTGCTGGCCTTCGATATTGTTTTTATCCAGTACGCTGTTAATCAGTTTCGGCCCGCCCAGATCTTTAATAACCCAGATTGCACCGTTATTCTCGTCCTCCACCTCGGAGACCTGAATGCCTCCTCCATTTGGAGCGAGATTGATGTAATGCCCTGTCTCACGGTTCTGAATCCGTTTGCGGCCGTTAAACTTCTCAATCAGCCAGTGTGAGCTTTGATCATCTGCCTTCGGATTGCCGTACTTCAACCGGCCAAAATCATCCTCGTAAAGGAACATATTTTGCCAAACGCTTGAAATCCGAACATATTGCGGCGTTCCGTCTGTGCTTACGTTCAAATCCTCGAGCAGCCATTGCGCTGCATCCGTTTCCGGATCGGTCACGCCTCCCAGCACCAGATCGGAATCATCCGCTGTATGAGCATAATACGTCGATTCTGTTACGCTCCGGAAGCTTTTATAATCATCGTAGATTGTAGAATCCGTGATGATCCAGCCCTCAGCCGGTGTCTCTGGAGCTGACTGTGCCACTTTCAAGCCGGCGCCTTCTTCCGCACCTGGCAAGGTCACATAGCTGCCTGTACCCGCGTTGCGGAATTGCTTCGCCCCGTTATTGTCCTCCACCAGCCATTGATACGATTTATTTTGCGCGTTGGCTTGACCCAGTGGCCCGAATTTCAATTGGCCTTGATCTTCGTACCAATAAGAAGTGCCGATCTTTTCTGTTGTAAAATTAACGATCCGGACCGGCACAATATCATGAGCCAATTCGATTTTCCATTGTGCGCTTCCCCAGCCTAATTGTACGCCAGAATTGGAAAGGATCTTTCCGCCGCCACTTTCCGCATGCAGGATGTATACAGCCGGATTAACCGGATTGGCGCTAGTGAAATTGTAGAAATTGTTGCCCGCGCTTAGCTTATTCCACTCGCTAGTGGCAGAGCTTCCATCCGTCGAAGCCAGCAGAACCGCTTCGGGGTCTGTGCCCTGCACGACATAATGACCCGTATCCCGATTGCGAATACGGATTTTTTCACCGCCGCTTCCATCCGTCGTCTCTTCCAGGTACCAGTGAGAGGATGGATCGGCCGCACCTAGAGGACCATATTTAATGGAGCCGTCCTTCGCATCCTCGTACAAATATTGTCCATCCCGGTACTGATTCCCGATTCGTACCGGCTGAAGCTCCGACACGGGCTCCAGCTTCCACTGCGGACTTTCAAACGTAATGTTAATATCACTGCTGACCTCTGCAAAACCGAGCTGATCCTCGACGTGCAGCACAAGGTTCGATGCCGAAGGCGCCGAGGCGCTCTTAATGACGATGTATCCAGGACGGCTTGATTCGTGGAACGACCATTGGTCCGTCGCTGCGCTTTCCGTTATTTCACGGCTGGTGACAGCGTCCCTGCGCTTGGATACCTCCGCCATCGTCAGATAGTGGCCGGTCGCCCGGTTTTTCAGCCGTTTGTTGCCGTTATAGTCCTCTACCTGCCAATGTGAGCTCTCATTCGCTATGTTGGTGAAACCATAACGTACAAGACCATTTGAATCCTCGTACAAATAGTTGCTTTGCCATCTGTTTTTCAAACGGACATAGCTGACCCCGGTCGGCAGACTTGCAGCAAGCGCCGTATCATCAGCTTCTGCCGTCAATTGCTGACCTTCCGCTTCCGGCGCTTCCGCCGCCGCCCCGTAAATAGGCATGCTTGTCAGTAAAAGCAGCATTGCAAGCATGCAGGATAACCACCTTGCAGTAGACCTCCGCATCAATCGGATCCTCCTCAATGGAATGGAATAAATGCCTTTCCTTTCCATCATAATTTGCAACCGCTTACAACACGAGGTGCGCTTCTAAACGGACTAGGTGTTTTTTTACGTATTAGCGGAATGATAGACATTATCCAGAGATTCATAGACAAAGATTGCACTAAAGAGTATGATCAAATCGATAATTACATATTGCACAGAAAATGGTGCTTTCGATCCAAACAAATACGATCGGACGCTTAAAAGGGAAGCCGGTGCAAATCCGGCGCGGTCCCGCCACTGTTATTGACGAGCAACTCTTGATAGGTGCCACTGATATCTAAGATTATCGGGAAGGCCAAGGGAAGCGATGACTCATGAGCCAGGAGACCTGCCTTTTTCTGATGTTTCTATTTTTCTTCGGGAGGTGAGAAAAGAGAAACGCAGCTCGCGGAGGACGCATGCCTTGCGCCTGCAGCTGCTGTTCTTTGTTCGTAAACCGCCCCTGCTTTGGAGGCGGATTTTTTTGTTTTCTATTCTATTAATAGGAAAGGATGCGACAATACTAGTGAAATCTTATCTTTTGCGAAAGTGGACAGCTTTGGCATTATCCCTGCTCGTCTTTCTATCCATGTTCAGCATCGCCCCTTTTACAGGGCATAAAGCTTATGCGGCCTCCGGCGGCAATCCGAATCTGGGGCCGTTCACTATCTACGAATACTTGCCCGCGCCTGGACAATTCTCCAACACCTACTTAATGAGCGATCCAAATGCGGAATGGAACAATAATTTGAGCAAAATTATGCCGCTCGGCGCATTTGGCGGCTATGTGATTTTCAAAATGGACGAGCCAATCGTCGACAGCCCTCTCCATCCTTATGGCGTTGACTTTAACGTATACGGAAATGCTTTTACCGGCTTCATGGAACCGGGCGCCATTGCCGTTGCCCAAGATGACGGTACAGGAAAGCCCGGAACATGGTATCATATCGCCGGCTCCGAGCACTATGAGGATGCTACGATATGGGACTACAAGGCCAACTATACAAACCCGGACCCCGACTTTGCCATAACCAACGGCATCAACATTCCTTGGACGGATAATCAAGGAAATACCGGCGAGATCAAGACCAACAACTACAATAGAAGGCCCTATTATCCGATTCCCGATAATTATCCGTTAAAGCCTGCCGATTTCACCAACACAGGCTACAGTTACTCTGGCGTTAATATCAACGTTAGAGATAATGCTTTTGGTTATGCCGACAGCCATTCCATGGGGAATGGGCCGTATGATGTACTCGGAAACCCTTACGCAGCGTCCGCCCCAAATGGCGACCCCATCGATATCGCATGGGCTGTCGACGAAGATGGTAAGCCCGCCAATCTGGAATCCGTCGATTTCATCAAAGTTTATACAGCCGTTCAAATCGACGGCGGAGCATTCGGAGAGGTCAGCACGGAAGTCAGCGGACTCATTCCAGCTAAACCAGTCAGCAGTGAAACAGGAGTCACAGACGATTTAAATACATTGTCGCTCTCCAGCACCACGCCTGGCGCTTTGCCGCAGATCTGGCATTTGACGCCAGGACAGTATGTTTATGACGACATTGTCGTGAATGCGGACAGCATCAAGATTACAGCTAACGGCGATGCTGCAAATATTTACGTAAATAATACCCGAGGCACCGCTAATGCTCCAGTTAACAAAGTGCTTACGTTGAGCGATTCAGAGCCCCGGCTCGTCCGGGTCATTGCCCAAGACGGCGATAAACAGCCTGTTATTTATTATCTAAGCCTGCGCAAGGGCAAAGTAGCAAAGCCAAGCAGCGGATCTGTAGATGTTGCTGTTGAAAGCGCCGCGAGGCAGATTTTGAATAAAGGTGTCACCTCGGACTGGGAAGCAGCAGGACTTGCAAGAGCCGGCTATACAGTACCCGAGAAATACTACAATAAACTGATCGAGCGTATCAGCCAAGCGAATGGCAATTTTGCCAACGTTACCGATTATGAGCGGCTGTCTCTCGCCATTACAGCCCTCGGCTACGATGCAACGAACTTTGCAGCTCATAATCTGATCGAGAAAATCTATAATTTTAACAATATCACGGCTCAAGGCGTAAACGGTCCAATCTATGGTCTCATTGCGCTTGATTCCGGCGGCTATACGATTCCCAATGATGCAAAATGGAACCGCAACAGCTTAATCGATAAAATAATCGAGTACAAAAATCCAGATGGCGGATACGGGTATGCTGGAACAACCAGCACACCGGATATGACCGCGATGGCGCTTATCGCACTGGCTCCATACATGGATCAAGAACCGGCCAAGACAGCCGGGGAACTGGCTGTTCAATGGCTTTCCGCGCAGCAGCAGCCGCATGGGGGCTATGATGACAGCAGCGAAAGCGTTGCCCAAGCCATCATTGCGCTTACAGCAGCTGGCTTCGATCCGACGGACACCGACTATACGAAAGACGGGGAAAGTCTGGTTAGCCGGCTCCTCTCGTTCCGCAAAGCAGACGGCGGCTACAGCCATAAGCTGTCGGACAGCTCCAGCAATGCATTTTCCACTGAGCAAGCACTGCAGGCATTGGTTGCCTATCAGCTCTATACGGAAAACAACGGTAGACTTTACGATTATACACAGACCGAGCTTCCAGGAGTCGAATTTGGCGTAACGGTCAATACCGTAATTCAAGGCCCGGAAGGACAAATATACCAAGGTACTGCACATGGCGTTACCGCTATGGATGCACTGCTCCAAGCGGCAGACGCAAATAACATTGCAGTCGGACTTGCTGGAGGAGGCACTTACGTAACCAGCATCCAAGGCATCGAACAGGGCTTGTACGGCGGTTATGACGGCTGGATGTATGTCGTCAAGCGTGACAATCAATGGGTGATGCCGCAAGTCGGAATGGCGGACTTTGATCTGGACGCGAACGACCAATTGCTGATCTATTATGGAGAGATGGATACGCAGCTGGTGCAATCCGTTACGCTGTCTCCGGCACAGCCGAAGGCAGGTGAAGCGTTCACCGTCTCCGTCAATCAGTGGACATGGGACTGGGTTAGTAACGAAGATCTCATTACTCCAGCGGAAGGTGCAACGGTAACGATAGCCGGTGTGTCGGCCGTTACCGATAATAGCGGCGTCGCAAGCTTTACCGGGGGGATTCCGGCTGCCGGTTCTTATGAAGCGGTCATTACACATCTGCGTGAAAACCAAGGGCCGGCGCTCGTCCGCGACACCCGTCCGGTTACGATACAATCTGCCAATGTGGAGCCAGTCACTCGCACCGTCACGCTTTCTGTCGTTGGCGACAGTCAGAAGGGCACGATCGTAAGCAACAAAACGATCGAGCTTGCTGATGGAGACACCGCGTTTTCCGTACTTCTTCGCGAATTGGGATCTAAAGTGGTCTATTCGGGGTCCGGTCCGTCCATCTACGTCTCCGCCATTGATGGACTTGCCGAATTTGACCGGGGACCAAAAAGCGGCTGGATGTTTGCCGTTAACGGTATTTATCCGGAAGTCAGCGCCGGCATCTATACACTGAAAGACAAAGACCGGGTGACTTGGAATTATACCGTAAACCTTGGCCAAGATCTTAACGCTGGCATGCCGGATACACCGTCGGCTATTAGCAAGGAATTGGAGCAGGCTTTTGGACAGTTGTCTATTAAAGCGGACAATACGCTGCCGATTGGACAAACGGTCCGTACGACAGAGGTTTTGAACCGCAGCAACGCGATGAGCAAGCAGCAAGTCGAAGAGCTGTTGAAGGCATTGCAAGCCGGGCTGGTCTCGGTTAGCAAAACTACGTCAACCGACAAGGAAACAGTCATCTCCGATAGCTTGGGAGAAGCTGCGGTTATCGTTCCGGCAGGCGCAACAACCGGACCGCTTACGATTTCCATTCAGGAATTAAAAGAACAGCGTCCTGGGCTGGCTACATCGCTATTTGAATTTACGCCGAAGGATACCGTATTCGGCAAAGCTGTGTATGTCCAATTCAAAGTTCCCGTTCAGACAGCAAACCCTGACGACCTGGTCATTTGCTGGCTGAACGAGCGCACCGGCGAGTGGATTCCGATCCCGTCCGTGCTGGATTTGAAAACAGGCCTTATTACCGGCAAAGTGACTCACTTTACCAAATTTGCCGTCATCGACCGCAGCAAGCTAAGCACACCACGTCCAACGTTTACAGATGAAAGCCTGATCTCGTCATGGGCGCTGGAAGCTGTTCATCGTGTGTTTGAGGCCAAAGTGATGGTCGGCGTCAGCGATACCGAACTGCGCTTTGCTCCTAAGCAGTCTATGACAAGAGCAGAATTTGCCAAGTTAATCGTTAACCTGCTTAACGAAACGCCGGCTGCCGAAGCCAAGCAAATCTTCAAAGATGTGAAGCCATCAAGCTGGTACTACGGCAGTGTAATGAAGGCACAAGAATTAGGCATTATTCAAGGCATCTCGGCAACGGAATTCAAGCCGGATCAGGCGATCACCCGCCAAGAGATGGCTATTATGATAGCCAGAGCCTTTAAATTATCGGGAGGAACGGCTGCAGTTGCCTATAAAGATCAGGCAAGCATCTCCCCTTCCGCGCTTGAAGCTGTGCAAGCAGTAAGCTCGCAAGGCATCATGACCGGTTCCGGCGGATTTTTCAGTCCGAAATCTCCGGTAACCCGGGAAATGGCGGCAGTTGTCGCCGACAAGCTGTTGACTAAATAAAATCGTGAAAGCCGTGAATCGTCTGGATCTCTATAGACGATTCACGGCTTTTTTTGTGCACGCTACGCTACCGCTATGCGTGAACGCTTAGTCATAAACCGTAACTACTCGACACGCATTACTGCTCGTTGTTTGATAATCCAAGTTCCCAACCAGTACACATCACTCACACTATTCATCATTCATTTGACACGTGACTTACTCCAGAGAAGCTGATTCGCTAAATTGCGAACCCAATTTCGCTCTTTCCGCCCGAACAGACTGTGCCAAGGTCTACAGCGAAGAAAAGTTCGCTATCCGAGAACCTAGGTTTACGAGTAGCGAACTTTTCTTCGCTCCAACTGGAGGAGCAGTAGCGTACGCATGCTACAGCGCAATTAGGTTCGCTAATTTGCGAACCTGATTCGCTCCACCAAGCGGTGCTCCATTTATAATTCAATACTCTAACAATACATTGAGCGTAAATTGCTCCAGCGAAGCTGATTCGTTAAATTGCGAACCCAATTTCGCTCTTTCCGCCTCAACAGACTGTGCCAAGGCCTACAGCGAAGAAAAGTTCGCTATCCGAGAACCTAGGTTCACGAGTAGCGAACTTTTCTTCGCTCCAACTGGAGGAGCAGCAGCGTACGCATGCTACAGCGCAATCAGGTTCGCTAATTTGAGAACCTGGTTCGTTACAAGAATCAAATCGAGCCGGACTGCAAAGTGTAGTGCCTTCGTTCCTCGAGATTCCCAGCAGAAGGAAGCATCGCGAACGTAATCTGCTGTGCAATTATCGTCGTTTATTCAGCAACCCTGCTCCACTCCGCGCAGCTGAACTACAACGTGGAGTGTGCAGCGTACAAAGACCATTAGTTAGTTTAAATGCTTCTCAGTTGAGAGCTCAGTTAGTGTAGTAAATCAGCGTATATGCTATGACTTACCACAACTCGCTATGCCACACTAGGACATATGTCCAACTATTTCGCATCCCCCGCAGCTCCCCGTCTCTCCTCTCCCGCCCACAAAAAAAGCCGGCAAAGCAGGTTGTCACCCTGCTTGCCGGCCAGCTACGTCGCCGCTCTAGTGTGCAGCGAACGGATACAGCTTGCCTTCTACGCTGAACGAGGATTGCCCTGTCTCCTCTGATACGACCAGCACCAGCGCATCGCTGCGCTCCGTCAATCCCATCGCAGCCCGGTGGCGCGTGCCGAGCTTCCGCTCCCCAGTCTCCATTGCTGCCAGAGGCAATACGTTGCCTGCCGATACGATCCGATCCTCGTTCAAAAATACCGCGCCGTCATGCAGCGGTCCTCCCGGAACAAAGATCGTCTCCAGCAGCGACGGCGTAAGCTCGGCATTCAGGTGAATCCCTTTGGTAATGAACGGAAGCACCGGATCTTTCCGCTGCACAACAAGCAGTGCGCCGTGACGGCGTTGCGACAAATGGCGGACTGTCGTGGACAGTTCCACGAATTTGTTCGTATAGTTGGACAAAAAGCATCTTAAGTAATAGGCCGCGGCAAGCGATTCCAGCTCCACGACCTTATTCTTGATTTGCTCGAATTCATTCAGCATGCAGTCATTGTTCTCTTCATCCAGCCGATGGAATAAATCAATGAATGACTGTTTCATTGACAGCAGCTCCTGCTTGATTTCCTGCTTAAGCGGTGAAAAATCGCAATTGTTTTGCTCCATTGCCAAGTCCGCCAACTTTCCCCAATTATTGTTCATTCCCTACTATTGGTTCCCTGTTGCCGGCAATTTTACGCGCATGCTATACGTTTTTCACGAAATGCGGCTTGCTGTAATGACTCGTGCCCCCGCCTCCAACGAAAACCTGTCCGCCTTTCGGAAAAGCAATGAGCTTGCTTTGCCCGTTAGTCAGCAGCACGTCAACCTTCGCCCCGTTCACCTTGGCTGTGTAAATCACATAGCCTGTTTGTGAAATTCGGGTTGACCAATGCCGGTCAAACTCTGAGCGGGCTACCCGATTTGAATAAACCTGATTTTCCCTAACTGCCTTACCCTTTGCTTTCGAACCCATCCGATCGCCTCCCATAGCGTGATGTATCCTGCTTCTATGCTATGCGGATTTGATAGATTGGTACTCGCCAAAAGGAAGATTCATAGAAAAAGGGGGAACGGCGTTCCAAGATAGCTGCCCTTCTCAGCGTTTCACAACCATGCCAAGCTGCCCGGCAAATGCGGCGGCCTGCAGCGGCGAAATGATGCAGCCGCGCAGCTCAGGCAGTGTAGCGCCCAAACTATCAAACTCGCAGCTGCTCAAATCGATGCCGGAGAGCTTCGTCTGCGAGAACTGTGCCTGATCCAGCTTGGTCTCCTCCAAATAAAACTCGGTCAAATTCGAATTAAAGAAATCCCCATAGGCGAACGTTCCGCCTTGCAGCTTGACCCGCTTCGCATTAATCATGCGAAAAACTGCATATTCGGCATAGCAATCGATAAAGGTAGCATTGCGAAGCATACCGCTGCTTATATCCATTCCGATCAGCTTGCAATCCTTGAACACAACGCGATGAAAAATCGCATCCTGAAAATCGGCATTCGATAAATCGCAGCGTTCGAAAATGACATCAGTAAATTCCGATTTGCGCATCCGTACTCCCCGCATCGTCACATTCGTGAACTTCATCCGGTCAAAACAAGCCTTGTAAGGCGCTTCTCCATACAGTTCGCAATCCTGAACAATGCTGTCTATAAACTCGCAATCTTGACCGAGCTCATTAATATCTAAATCCAGAGATTCTAGAGAAGCCGGAACTTTCGGCAGATCCACCAGCTGTTTTTTACCCGCCATATACGCACACCCCATTTACAAAATTAAACAGACCAATAAATTACCAGAACGTGCATTTGCAACATTAATAGAATAACCTTCGTTTTCTACAGTGTGTGCACAAAACAAACATCAAGGAGATTGAATGACATCATGAACAAATTGAACAAAAAATTTGGACTAGCAACGCTAATTATCGCACTAGGTATTATGTTATCAGCATGCTCAGGAGCAAGCAACACAAGTGATCCGGGCAAAACGAACAATTCGAACAACTCCTCCAACGTGACTCAAGAAAATAATTCATCGGCTAAAGCACCAGTCAAATCAACGAAAGAAATGGTAGACAGCGTGCTTGCTGCGCATGAACAGCCAAAATTGCTGGAGCTTGAGAGCGCGATGGTCAAAGATATGTACCACTTCGATCCTGCCCTTCTGGAAGAATCGACGATTATGACACCGATGATGAACGTGAAGACGAATGAGATCGCCGTTCTGAAGGTGAAGGATTCCAAAGATGTAGCGGCTGTTGAAGAAGGCGTGAAGAAACGCGCTGAAGACGTGCAAAAAACGTTCGAGACCTACCTGCCGGATCAATATGAAAATGCTAAAAACTACAAGCTTGTGACGAAAGGCAACTACGTTATTTTCATCATATCTGAAAGTGCAGACGAGCTCGAGCAAGCTTTCGAAGCTTACTTCAAATAATCACCAGCTATGGTATTCAGCAGCCTGCTGTTTCTGTTTCTATTTCTGCCTGCTGTACTGGCCCTGTATTTCATCTCGCCCTGGCGGATTAAAAACTTCGTCCTGTTCGCAGCCAGCTTGGTTTTCTATGCATGGGGCGAGCCTGTCTATATTGTCATCATGCTATTGTCTACCGTTACGGATTATGGCTTTGGCTTGCTGCTTGGCAGGCCGGGCTTATCCGCCAGCAAACGCAAAGCGGTTGTCGCGCTTTCGATTGCAGTCAATCTGGCATTGCTGTCTTATTTCAAATATGCCGATTTTCTAATCGGCAACTTGAATTCGCTTTTAGGCACAAATATTCCGCTAACCGATCTGGCGCTGCCAATCGGGATTTCATTTTACACCTTTCAATCAATGTCCTATATCATCGACGTCTATCGGGGAACCGTGAAGGCGCAGCGGAACTGGCTTGATTTTGCCACCTTCGTTTCCTTGTTTCCACAGCTTGTGGCCGGTCCGATCGTCCAATACTCCACTGTTGCGGAGCAGCTGCGGAACCGCAAGGCAACGACGGAGCTTTTCGCCGAAGGGGTTCGGCGCTTCACGGTCGGACTAGCGAAAAAGGTGCTGCTCGCCAACAATATCGGATTGCTGTGGGATACAATCTCCGGCACTAGTCCTCATATGATGCCCGCTTTAATGGCGTGGCTGGGAATTGTTGCGTTCGCATTCCAAATCTATTTTGATTTTAGCGGCTATTCGGACATGGCGATTGGTCTCGGGCTTATGTTTGGCTTCCGCTTTAACGAAAACTTCAATCGGCCATACACAGCGCAGAGTATTACCGACTTCTGGAGACGGTGGCATATTTCGCTCAGCACCTGGTTCCGGGACTATGTATATATACCGCTTGGCGGCAACCGCCGCGGACTGCTCCTGCAGCTAAGAAATATCCTCATCGTCTGGATGCTGACGGGACTATGGCATGGAGCAAGCTGGAACTTCCTGTTCTGGGGCTTATACTTCGGCATCATACTGACCGGTGAGAAAATGTTTCTGCTGAAGCTGCTGCAACGGCTGCCGCGCTGGGTGCGCCATGTTTATGCGCTGCTGCTCATTCTGATCGGCTGGGTGTTTTTCGCCTTCGAAGAACTTCCTTCTATCGGCCATTATCTGCAGGCAATGGTTGGCTCCAATGGACAGCCGGCTTGGGATGATGCAACGCTGTATTTGCTCTATACGAACGCCATTCTGCTCGTCATTCTCATAATTGCCTCTATGCCTAAGCGCCGCTTCCGTTTGGCAGATAAACTGCCCGTCCTCAAGCTGGGCTGGCATTTCGCCCTGCTGCTGCTTTCAATTGCTTATCTGGTCGATGCGACGTTTAATCCGTTTTTATATTTCCGGTTCTAACGAACCGCCTGGAGGGCTTGCGCACGATGAATAAACGAACAGACCGCATCTATGCCGCCGGCTTCGCCATCCTTCTGTTCGCGTTCAGCCTGCTGTTTCTTTTCATGCCGAAGAAGGCTTTCTCCGAAATCGAAAACCGCAGCCTGCAAAAAACGCCGCAGTTCAGCTGGAACAAGCTGCTGGACAAAACGTTTTCCGAACAGACAGAGAGCTTCGTTACGGATCATTTTCCGCTGCGGGATCAATGGGTTGCTGTCAAGTCGACAATGGAGCAGCTGCGGCTTCAGCAGGAGAACAACGGAATTTACAAAGGCAAAGACGGCTTTCTATTCGAGCAGTTTGCCGAACCGGAGCCCATGAATCTAGCCAAATTCACGGAGGCTGTGAACAAGTTCGCGAATAAAAATCCCCATACAAACATTAGCTTCCTGCTCGCGCCGACCTCGATCGGTATTTACCCGGAGCGGCTGCCGTGGCTGGCTCCCGCTTATCCGCAGTCTATCGTCAACAATTCCATTAAAGAGCAGGTGAGGGAGCATGTCCGCTTTATTAACGGATTTGATTTTTTGAAGCCTGCGGCTGAGACGGACCCCAATAGAGATTTGTATTACCGTACCGATCATCACTGGACGACATACGGCGCTTATTTGGCTTACCGGGCTTATGCGGAGCAAATGGGCTGGCAGCCTATGGAGGAGTCGGAGTTCGATATTCGTACAGTGACGAACAGCTTCCTAGGAAGCTACCATACTCGCAGCCAATTCAATGGATTGAAGCCGGATTCCATTCAGGCGTATTTGCCGAAAAACAAAGCGGAGTTGAAAATGCATATTTTCGACGATGACACGACCGTGCAAGGATTATATGAAGACAGCTTCTTGGCGAAAAAAGATAAATACTCGTATTTTCTCGGCGGTGTTCACGCGCTAATGACAATTAAAACCGAGCTGCCTCCCGATGATGCCGATCTGGACAAGCTGCTTGTCATCAAGGATTCCTATGCGCATAGCATGCTGCCTTTTCTGGCGCTGCATGTCCCGGAAATTCATATCATTGATCTGCGTTACTACAACGGCAACATCACCAGCTATATGAAAGAAAATGAGTTTAATGGCGTGCTGCTGTTGTTCAACACGACGACATTCTCAAGCGGTCAGGTAATATTGAAGCTTGGTTATTAATGGGAATGTCACAGCTGGGATAGGGTTAACAGGACAGGGAGAAGAAAGCGTCGTCTCATGCTGAGGCATGCGCTTCCCTCTCCCTGTTCCATTGCCGAGACCATGTGCTGCAGCTCGTTTTGCCCGTTTAGTTCTTTCAAAATGCAAAAATACATTTTGATCCACTCATTTCAGCTGCTTTTCCCCTTCAAAATGCAAAAGTGCAGTTTGTTTGGCTAAAATCAGCCCAAAACGGCACTTTGCGGGCATTTCAACTGCACTTTTGCATTTTGATGCCTGAATTCGGCAGTTTGAGTCCCTTCAACCTGCACTTTTACATTTTGATCACCGAAGGGGCAGTCCATCGGCACGTTTATCGAAGTATTTTGCTAGTTTGATCGTGTTATTTCCCGCCCGTTTTTTGCAGCTGTTCGATCACCGCGCGTGTCTTCGCGTTAAAAGCTTTAAAAAAAGCAATCAGCTCGCTGTTCAACAGCCCTGCATTGTACAGCATCTGAATCGATACAAATTCCGGCTGCCCTTTGTCATTCACAGAAGTAATGACTCCAGCTGCCTTCGCAGCATCCAGCGCGGGTTTCGTCCACGCGGGCGGCGTCTGATTGCCCGAAATGTTCACATACTTTTCCAAGTTGGCAACTTTATTCTGCAGCTCGTTAAAAGCTTGTTTTTCCGCTTCTGTCATCGGTTCATCCTCCTGATCGATATATTTGGCCCGCAGCTCCTCAACCGTTCCGGCATACTCGTTGAGATCGACCGGTCCGCTGATACCGGCTACCTTGCGCCCGCCGCTGGGCCTGCTTCCTCCTGTTGAACCGTCGCTATACTGCCAGAAAGTCCATTTGCTCCATGCGGTGACGTTTGACGGCGGCTGCGTGCTGTATCTCGCAACCCACAGCTCATAGCCTCCAAGCGATGCGTCAAAGTTTGCAGCAAAACTGTTCCCCGTATAAATAATTGGCTTCACCCCGACAAGCCGCTCCAGCTCCGTCAAAAAAGCTTTTGCAACCGCGTTAATCGCACTTTTGCTCAGCTTGCCCGGATTGTTCTCGTAATCCATCACGGGAGGGAGATCGAGCTGGCTTTTCCCGCCTACCGTCGCTATGGCGTTCGCAAAGTTAGCCGCGTCCTTTTTCGCTGCATCCGTCGAAGCCGCATTGAGAAAATGATAGGCTCCGATCAACACGCCGCCCGCCCGGGCTCCCGATACGTTGCTTGCAAAATAAGGGTCCCGATAGGATTGTCCTTCACTCGCCTTTGCGAATGCAAAGGAAATGCCGTCTGCCGCTGTTTTTTTCCAATCTATCGTTCCTTGATAACGTGAAACATCAATTCCTTGCGCATTGCCTCCGCTTCTTGCTTGCATCGATCACAGCGCTCCTTTCCTAGCACGTCCTTCTATAGGATAAGCAGGTCCATCCTTTCCCGGAACGGCGGCTGTACGGCAAGTCCTGCTGAGCGCAAAAAAAAAAAGGAACCGTCTGCCCGACAGTTCCCCTTCCAACGACAGCCTCCGTAATAGAGCCGCCTCACCTTTCCCGCGTAAAACCTACTTTTTCCCTTCCTCACCCTTGCTACCGTAAAACTGCAAATACTCGTCCATATGAGCAGCCCAGTACTTATCGTTATGTCCTCCTGGACTTATGTGATACTCGTAGCTCACGCCGGCTTGATCCAGCGCTTCCATCAGCGCCTGATTGCCTTCGGCTATAGTCTCATGCTCCTTGTCGCCATGATCGAGGTAAATCGCTAGCTTGCTGGCCGTCCCTTTGCCAACGAGCATTACCGGGTCTACCTCTTCCTGAGGCTGACCTCCCTGGTACAGCCAAGCCAGATAGTCCGGCGTCTCCTTCCATACAGCCGCACTGTGGCCGCCAACCTTGCTGAACATCTCCGGATGGGTAAAAGCCAAATGCAGCGCCGCATAGCCGCCCATTGAAATACCCCCGATATAACGGCCTTCACGGCTGGCTACTGTATTATAATTGGCGTCAATCGCAGGTATGAGATCCTTCAGCAAATAGTCCTCATATCTGCCAAGCTCATATTCATGCCGCTTGTCCAGCTTATCGGAGGAGTTGACGCCGTAGCTGTTGTCGAGCTGCGGAGCTACGATAATGAATGGCATGATCTTCTCTTCGTTGACCAGCTTCGCGGCACGCTCACCAATGTTCAACCCGCCGGAGAAAAAGCTGTTCTCATTGCCGTTTTTCCCGTGCAGCGCATACAAGACAGGGTAGGGACCGCCCTTGCCGTCCGCATAATCTTCCGGCAAATAGACATTTACCTTCATCGCCTTCCCCAGTGCCTCGCTCTCCAGTGTCAGGTGCTGCATCATGGAGCTGTCTGCCGTCTGAGCCGCTGCCTCCAGCGTCTCTTTCGCCGTTCCGCTTGAATCGATCATCGTTCGCTCGACGGCTGTGCTCCCGCAGCCTGCAAGCACTAGCATAATAACAGCTGAGCAAATAATCTTTTTCATCTGATGTCTCATCTACGACCCTCTTCCCTATTCCGCTTCCAGCAACAACTTAAAACAATTGCGCCTTTTCCCGGTCATGAACTTCACTCGGATGCTCCTATCCATTCTGGTTCAAAATCTCTGTTTTTATAACGGCTGATACCTGCGTAATGTTTCTTCATGCAAAAAAAGAAGCCTGAAACGCCTAGCAAGCGTAACGGCTCCTTCTCTCTGCTCTCTAACTCCATATGTCCTGCCATTACCCGCTTATCCTTGCATCTGCGCTGCAAACCAGTCCCAGCCGGTTCCCACATGCTCCGGTTTATGAGAATCCGAACCATACACGCATTCAACGCCTTGCTTCAGGCAATCCGCAATGAACCATTCCGGCACATAGGGCTTGCCGCAGGTTTCCACCCGCAGTCCGGCTGTATTGACGTCAATGCCTACGTTTGATTTGGCAAGCAGCGGAAGAATGCCCTCAAGCCTTGCCCGAATTTGAGCTTCTTCAATTGGCGGAAGCGCCTTGGCGAACTTTTCAATCAGATTAATATGCCCGATCCGTTTGCGCATTGGAAGCCCCGCAGCGAAAGCAATCGCTCCTTCGACGTGATCGTAATAGGCGTCCACAAGCTTTTCCATCGTGCCGTAATAACCGAGCAAATACTCCCTAGAGTAGTCTGCCGTAAAATCAATACAGCGCGTACCTCCGATACCCGGCAAATAGTGAACCGAATAGACGACGTCTTCCAAATCACGTCCCCACTGATCGACAATGCGCTCCGTAAAATCAAGCTGGCCCGGCAAATAATCCAGCTCCAGACCGACGGTAACCTCGATGCGTCCTTTATATTGCTGTTTCATTTGCTTGGCATATTCCATATAAAGCGGCAATTCCTCAGGCGGCATAGCCAGCTCGCGGAACAGCTTCTCGTCTTCTATTAAACCCGCCGGAAGAGGCGGATGCTCACTTATCGTATAACGCTCGAAGCCGAGCTCGATTGCCCTGTCCAAATATTGCTCTTCGGCCGCATCGCTGCCGTGATAACAATAACGGGTATGCGTATGCCCGTCCCATTTCAATACCATCATTAACACTCCTTGCGCTTTTCTAGTGCACTCCATCCCATTCTATCGCACCAGAAGCCCTTTTCTCCAGCTTTACATGAAATTAACGAGTTAGCATTCGTATTCATCCAGCCAATATGCCCAATAGTTGCCGATCAGCGGCTGCAGCAGCCGATAGGCTTCCTCTGTTTCCTTGTAAAATGTATCCTTTGCGCTATCCTTAGTCAGCGGCATCGACAAATACAGCTTGCGGACCGTCCACTCGAAGCTATGTTGCGGGATAAGCTCGTCACCCTCACCGCGACTTACCTTCAATTCCCATGGCCGGTTAACGAATCGGGAAAAATCAGCTTTGGTCCACTCGCTATTGTGCAGCAGCTGCTCGATCATTTCATCCGTCATCCCGCTTAGCTCGTTTTGCGACAATTGTCCGCGGTCGATTAATATTTGCACCAAATGCAAAACCAAAGCACTCGGCCCAATATCCGCTATTGAGGCGTGAATGCCCGCTTCCTCCACAATAAGCCGCTGAACGAGCTTAACGGTCTCAATATCCCCGTACAAATAACCGGCTTCCTCTTCCAGACGGGACAATATTGCACGCGGCATTACCGGCAATCGTCCGCTAAAATAAGCGCTTCTCACCCAAGAATCCAAATGGTCCAATTGAAGCGTATGGTTCCGATTCCGGAGCAAGCTTGCCGTCTCTCCTGTTATTAAATGAAGCAAGCGGGCTTGATCCAGACCATGAGCAGCCAAAATGCCGCTAATCTCCGGGGATTGAATCCGGTCCAGCGTAATCGCGTGATGATCAATCCCCTCGATCCTCTCAAGCGTATGGCTAAACGGCACATGACCGATATCATGCAGCAGCGCAGCTGCTCTCAGCTCCATATCCTCGGGATGGAAATAGGCGATCGTCGCAAAAACGCCCAGCGTATGCTGCAAGCGGCTGTAATTCAATTGGGAATTCAAATACATGGGGCCGCAATGATGAATCAGATGCAGCCTCCTTACCCAACTGGACTGCAGCAGCTCCCGTTCGGCTGGAGTCAGCTCTGTATGAAGCTGCCACATCGGCTCCCATAGCGCCCCGCTTGTCCCATCCATCTTAATTTTTGAATCAGGCATTATTCGCCTCCTTGCTCCTATTAAGAACAGCATCCTATCTAACGATTATTCTGGATAAAGAGGCACTTTCCCTGCCAGAGGAATGTATTGTGTACAACAACCGTCGAACGTCAAAACAAATCCAGTTGCTCATACTCAGGCGGCTTTGGCTCCTCCTTCGGCTCTTGCGGATCGCGGCCGTCAGGACGGAGTTGGCCCAGCATCTCCATCATTTCCTTCGCATTGTCCGCTGCGTCTCCGCCAGAGTTGTTGTTGAAAATAACGCATACCTGCTTGCTTTGCTCTTCAAGCTGCCTCAGCATGCCAGCCCATTCGCGCAGCTCCTCGCTGCTGTAGCGGTACAAGTAGCGGACATCCCGCCAATTCGGCGCGCTGCTCTGATTCCATCCGGCGGTATGGCGGCCGTGGAACCGAACGACAGTTACCTCCGGATGCGTTGCCCGCAGCACGGTCGGCACAGAGCCAACGCCTGCCTGCGGCTCGTCGCAGACGCTATGGTACCAATTCTCCGCTTCCATGAAAGCAAGCGTCTTCTCCCGGTATTCCGGCACAAACCAGCTTTGATGGCGAAATTCCAAGGCGCACGGAATCCCTTCCATCCGCAGCCGCGTTTCGCGCAGTATCCTTACATTTTCCCGCGTACAATCGAACCAGGGCGGGTATTGAAACAAAGCGGCTTGCAGCCGTCCCGCTTCGATTACTGGCTCCAATGAATCCCGGAACGCACTGAACATCGCGGCGGGATCATTGTCCTTCGCTGCAGGGCCGCGCTGATGGCCGGTCATGCCTTGGTAGGCTTTTACAATGAAATGCAGCGTCTCCGGTGTCTCCTCCGTCCATTTGGCAAAACGCTCCTTCGACTGAATCGCATAAAACGTACTGTCCACCTCAACGAGTGGAAAATGATTGGCGTACTCCCGCAGCCTGTCCTTCGCCTTAATTCCGGGTCCGTACAGCCGGTCTTGATCGCCCCAGCCCGCCAATCCGATATGTATTCCCATTCAGCTGCCTCCGTTCTTCCTTGCGTTATACCAGTTATACTAAATAGTTTGGGAGAACTTCAAGCCGGACCGGTAAATTCCCATAGAAATTCCATCCACAGTCCGTTGACGGAAAAAAGCTCCAATGTTAAATTATACCTTTGCAGCAGGACGGAGCTTATCTTTGGTCTGGTAGAGAAAAGGGGGATTTTGTTTATGGAGGAATTGTTCATTCATTTGCAGGACGGACGCAAGCTTGCCTATGCCGAATATGGAGATCCGGACGGGCAGCCGGTATTTATTTTTCACGGGACGCCCGGCTCCAGAATCTGGTTTCTGCAGGATGATGAGACAGCAGCCGCGCTTGGACTAAGACTGATCAGCACCGACCGACCCGGCTTCGGCTGCTCCGATCCGCTGCCGGGACGGATGATTCTGGATTGGCCGCGCGACGTTGCGGGGCTAGCTGATGAGCTCGGCATCGGACCGTTTGCCGTGCTTGGCGTCTCCGGCGGCGGCGTCTATGCCGCTGCCTGTGCATTCGCCCTGCCGGAGCGCGTGCTGGGAGCCGCTATGATTTCAAGTGCAGCGCCATTTCCAGACGGAAAGCCTCCCAAAGAAATGACAGCCTCGAACAAAATCGCCTTTCGGCTGAGCAAGTATGCTCCCCGGCTTCTCAAGTCATTCTACCGCGCCCAGCGCAGCATGATTGAGAAGGATCCCGGCAAATTTATGAAATCACTTAGGGACGGCAGCCGTCGATTGCCGGAATGGGACCAGCAGTTCATGCAAACCGAGGAGCAATTGCGAGAATCGATGGTTCACCTTGGCGAAGCAATCCGCATTAGTGTGGACGAAGCAGCCAGCGAGCCCGCTCTGCTTGCCGGTCCTTGGGGCTTTGAGCCCTCCGGCATTAAAGTTCCTCTCCATATCTGGCACGGGAAAAAGGACCGGATGGCGCCATATAACGAGATGGAGCGGCTGGCTGGCCGGATGCCTCAAGCCAAATTCCGCAACCATCCAGAGGCAGGTCATTTTTTATCCGCCGATGAGCAGATGTGGCGAACTATTTTAACAGAGCTTAAAGCTGATATGTCCGCTCCAAACGAAAAAAGATCGTAGCCTGTGAGGACGAATGCTTCCTCATTTGATATAATTTAGCAATAGAATAGGGATGAAAGGAAGTGCCCCGTGTCTGACCGCAACGATCTGGATCAGCATCGCCGCAACAAGCTTAAGGTTATCCGGTTTGACAAAGACGACAACAAGCTCGTCGAGACGGATAAGCCCAAAGAAACCTTCTCCGACGTCGGCGGCCTCGAAGAAGTGAAGAAAAAAATCCGCCTTAACTTCATCCTGCCGCTTCAGCAGCCGGAGGTGTTCGCCGCTTATGGACGGGAAGCTGGCGGCAGCCTACTGCTGTACGGTCCTCCCGGCTGCGGCAAAACATTTCTTGCAAGAGCTGTTGCAGGCGAAATTAACGCCAACTTCATGCACATTGAGCTGCAAGCGATATTATCCATGTATGTCGGCGAAAGCGAGCATAACCTGCATGATGTGTTTGAAAAAGCGCGCGAGAACAAGCCGTGCGTCATCTTTATCGATGAGCTGGACGCGCTTGGCGGCAGCCGCAATCAGATGCGGCAGCATCATGAGCGGATGCTCGTGAATCAGCTGCTGCTGGAGCTCGACGGCCTGCAGAGCTTCAACGATCAAGTATTCGTTATCGCCGCCACCAATACGCCGTGGTATCTCGATTCAGCACTCAGAAGACCTGGCCGGTTCAACCATTTGATCTTCGTTCCGCCTCCAGAAGAAGCGGAGCGCGAGACGATTCTCGGCTTGAAGCTCGCGGGCAAACCGATGAGTAAGGTCGAGCTGGGGCGGATCGCTAAGGATACGCGGATGTTCTCCGGTGCCGATCTGGAGCAAATCGTCAGGGATTCCGTGGAATCTGCGCTGGAGCGAATGCTGCAAAGCGGCAACATCGAGCCCATTACACAGGATGATTTGAAAAAGGCGGCAAAGGGCCGCAAAGCAACAACGCTGGACTGGTTTGCCACCGCTAAAAACTACGCAACCTTCAGCGACGTGAATCAAGACTACCAGAACGTACTGGAATATATGAAAACCCACGGATTGAGGTAACGCTATGTCCATTCAACTCGATACCTATTCCACACGCTACGAAAGAATCGAGCATTTGCTCAAATGGCAAAGGTACAAGGAAGCCTCCGAGGAAGCGATGGCGCTAATTCGCGAGGAGCCGGAGGATGCGGACGCCTACGCCATGCTCGCTCAGGTTTGCTGGAAGCTGGAAAAATATACGGAAGCCCATAATTGGTGCGCGGAAGCGCTGAGGCGGGATCCCGAGAACCATCTGGCTTGGTTTATCACTTGCGGTGTTTACTATGATCAAGAGAAATGGAAGGAGCTTGCTTCCTCTCTTGCGGATGCGATGCGCGTCGATCCGTATGAGCCGTTCTATTACTATCTTCAAGCCAATATGTCCAACAAAAAGGGCCGGTATCAGGAAGCAAAGGAGCAGCTGCTGCAAGCGCTGGAGCTGGACGCGGACAATGCGCTTTATTTGGCACTAATGAGCTACATCGAAGCTTTGCTGCAGCATTACCGCATTTCGAAGGAGCTGGAAGGCCAGGCTTTGCGCCTTGAAGCCGAATCCGAATATGTATTCCTGTATCTCGCTTGGGCCGCCTCGGAGCGCGGAGATTATAGCCAGCAGCTGGAGCTGCTTAGCAGCGCGATTCGGCTCCAGCCGGACCAAAAGCAAATACGCGATGAATATTTAGAGGCGCTGCAAAAAAACTCCAAGCTGTACCAGATTATTCTTGGCCCATCCAAGCTGCTGAAGCGTCTCAAGCCTTGGCAGCTGCTCATAGGCTGGATACTGGCCTGGTTTCTGTTCAGACCGCTCGTCATCGTCCTCATGATTTTATATATCGCCATACACTGGCTGACTAAGCTGCTTGTCCATGTAAAGATTTTTGGCTGGCGGCTGAAATAAACAGCTGAACTAAAAAACGGAGCGCTAACTTTGGCCAATGGCCGGGCTAGCGCTCCGTTACTTATTAGGACCTAGTCAATTTTGACGACGATTTTGACAACCTCGTTTTTCCGGTTGATGTTCACGTCGAATGCCTCGGCAATATCATCGAATGCATATTCATGGGTGACAATGCCGGATACATCAATAACACCCTCAGCAATTGCCTTAATCGCCTGCGGATAAATGTTGCGGTAACGGAATACCGTCTTAATCTCCGCTTCCTTGCTCAGCAGCTTGGCGAAATTGAATTCGATAATGTCCTGCGGCGGCATGCCAACCAGTACAACCGTCCCTCCGCGTTTCACAAGATGCGGAGTTTGCTGCGTCGTTCTAACCGCTCCGGCTGTCTCCATCACGATGTCCACGCCTTCGCCGCCGGTCAGTTCATTAATCCGCTCCAGCACATCCTCCTGTGCCGCATTGATCACTCTCGTAGCTCCCAGCTCCCGCGCCTTGTCCAGCCGCTTCTGAATGACATCGACTACTGTAATATCGAGCGCGCCAAACGCTTTGGATGCCAGCAGCGCCGTCAGACCGATACAGCCTGCGCCGAGGATGACGACCGAGTTGCCAAGTGTAACGCTGCCCTGTTTAGCAGCGTGCATGCCAACCGACAGCGGCTCAATCAGCGCGCCTTCCTTATTGCTGATGCTGTCAGGCAGCTTGAACGCCAGATTGGCTGGGAAGGCAATGTAATTAGCGAAGCAGCCATGGTAAGGCGGCGTTGCCAGAAACTGAACGTCCGGGCAAAGATTGTAGCGCCCGCTAATGCAAAACTCGCATTTGCCGCAGGTATCGCCCGGCTCCAGCGCTACACGGTCGCCAGCCTTTAGCTGCTTCACATCGGCGCCAACAGCGACTATTGTGCCTGCGCACTCATGGCCGAGTATGAAGTCTCCATTGACGACGAAATCGCCGATTTTGCCATGCTCCAGATAATGCACATCCGACCCGCAAATACCGACATAATCAAGCTTGACCAGCACCTCCGACGCCTTCGGCTCCGGCACCGGGACCTCGCGAATTTCCAGCTTGTTAAGTCCTGTCATGTATGCTGCTCGATTGATCAACGCAAACGCCTCCAATAATCCGCTATTTTTCAGATGATCATTCTTCGATACGAGGAATCCGCTCGATGCGGGGATCGGTAAAGATATCGTATTCATCCAGACTCTTCGTGCTGAATTCGGACACGACCGCACCCTCCGGCCCCCCTTGAAACCAATGCTTCGTATTGGGCTGAATGGTGTACTGCTCGCCTTCTCTCAACACAATTTGATGAAATACCGAATAATAGTCCTTGCCGGATTCCGGGAGTGTACCGCTAATCTCAGCGGCCGGCTCCCCTTCTACGTACAAGTATACCATGCCGGTCCGGCAGCGGAAGGTTTCCTCTTTACCGGGATAGTCCAGCTCAGGGATCACAGGATGCCGGTGCTCGGGACAAGTTTGTCCCGGCAGCAGCACCATTTCCTTCGCGCAGCAGCGCTCTGTATTAATGAAAGTGACGAGAGAAAGCCCGATCTGTGCAAACTCATTCAGCCCGAAATCGGCCAGCTCCAAGTCTTGCTTCTCCTGCTCGGTTAAAGCAATCTGCGCCTTATCATAGTAATCCAATATAAGCGGTTTAAAATGCTGATAGTCTTCTATTCTCATGGGACCTGCCTCCCTTTCTTCTATCACGAGCTTGCCGTAATCTATCGGACTGAAGTGAATGACAGCGGCTCGCTGCCAGCGGAATAGACCGTAATCGTCTTCGTCTCTCCCGGAAGCAGATCGAAGTACAGATCAGAGCAGTCATAACCGCCAGAGACGTATACACCGTGGGCGAACCCTATGCTCCGCAGCGTAATGCTGCGATCGGAGCCAGTCTGCTCGTCGCGGACGACTTCAATCGGCGAGCGGTCGAACTGAAGCGTCTTCATGTCACCGGTTCGCAGTGATACCGTATCCACAGAATCGGTTGCAGGGATGACCATAATCGTCCCCTTCGTATAATCCCGGTCCGGCAGCGCTTCGCTAAGCAAATAGCTGCGGCTGTGCGGCTCCAGCGTCAGGTTCACCGTCTTGGTCTCGCGAACAGCGCCGCCGAAGGAAATGTAGCCGAATTCCGCTTGGAACGATACAGCCTCTGCGGTGTCATTAATTCCTTGCAGCACAACCTTTCCGTCCACGGCACGCAAGGTCAGCTTCGTATGGGCAAGCGCCCGCTTCACGCCGTAATACGAAATTTTGCGGCGCAAGTAGTAGTCAATGATCGTCCAGCCCACTTCGCCCCATGCATCATTGTACATCCAGAACAGCGCGCCGGAGCAGTCCGGCTTAAAGCGCATCGCTTCCAGAGAATACTCCAGCATCAAGGAATGAACCATGCCGCCGTAGAGCAAATAATCTTCGACCGACAGCTTGTCAGACCGGTCGAGATAGCTTTTCCAAATCCCCTCCGCTACGGTGCCTTTCTCAAATACGTTGCAGTGCATTTCCCAGACGCTGCTGTCAAAATCAATCTCCCCGCCGTCCAAATATGCTTTCGTGCTCTCCAGATTGCAAGGCCCGACATAACCGTATTCGCTGACGAATTTGGATTCCACGTTATCGAAATCCATCGGCTCGATCCGCTCCTCCAGATTGAGACTCATAAACGCATTATGCCAGCGGTGAACGTCACCAACTGTATCGGCATTCGGAAGCGCTCCTCCATACGGAGAGCTGTTCCAGTACGGAATATGAGGGCAGTTGTTGTGCAGCACTTTCTTAGCAAGCACATTGGCAATGTACAAGCCGTATTGCTTCTCATGCTTGAATTCGATATTCCATCTTGGATTGTCCGTTTTATTGAAAATCCAGTGCACTTCATTCGTGCCGCAAAACAAAGCGATCGAAGCATGGTTGCGCAGACGCTTGGTCTGGTAGTCCATCTCGTCATGCATTTCGTCCATAAATTCTCTTCTGTGATCCGGGTAGGTAGAGCATGCCAGCATGAAGTCATGCCAAATCAGCAGTCCATTCTGGTCGCACAGCTGATAGAAAATGTCCCGCTCGAACAGCCCGCCGCCCCAAATACGCAGCATGTTGAAATTCGCTTCCACAGCCTCACGGATCAGCGTCACATATTTTTCCTCAGGTACACGCGAGTAGATAAAATCGTTCGGAATCCAGTTGCCGCCCTTGCTGAAAATCGGCATCCCGTTGACGACCAGCCGGAAGTTCCGGTCTTCTCCTTGCAGCACCGTCGTATCCAGCTCGATGGTCCGGATGCCGAATTGGAAGGAAGGGAATTCCGTCGTAACATCTCCAGACACCGCCTCTACCTTCACATCGTACAGCGGATGCTCGCCATAGCCGGCCGGCCACCAAAGCTGCGGGTTCTCGATTTCAAAGTCGAGATCAAAGTAGTTGATGCCGGAGGTCAGCAGCAGGTTTTCCAGCTTTTTCGAAGCACAGACGCGGCCCTCATAAGAAATCTCGACGAGTAAGTCGCCGCTAGCAGTGCCGACAATATTGAGATTCTCGATGTTGACCGTCGCCTTGAGCTTGGCAGTCGGTGCAATACCAACGGTGACCACGCTTGCTTCCCGAATAGCGATGTTTTTCTCGGAGCGAAGGTAAGCGTTGCCGTTCAACCCGCAAGTTACGACGCGCGGGCCCCAGTCCCAGCCAACCGTATATTGCGGCCGTCTTACGAAGGAACGGCGATAGTCGCCGCGGTCTTTGCCGCCATTGTCATACTCCCGGCAGGTCGCCCAATTGAGCTCAGACAGGTTGCTCTCGGAGACGCTTTCCAGGCCGGTCGTTACCCGAACGGCAATCGTATTTTTGCCCGGTGTCAGCTGATCCTTCACATTGCGTACAAACGGATAATGAACGTTATAATGGCTGCCTACATGCTGATCGTTAACAAAAATATCGCTATGCGAATCAATCGTTTCAATGACCAGCTCGATAATATCGCTGTCGAAGTCGAGGCCGGAGCCGTCGAATTCCTTCATGTACCACCATGACCGCTGCTCAATCCATTCGCTTTCCAGCGCATAATCGGATAGAACCGGATCTTTAATGATTCCGTTCTCAATGAGCGGAATACGAACATCGGAAGGAAGCGTGCAAGCGTACCAGCCCTCCTTCAGCGCTTTTACCGCTGCCAAGCTTTCTCTGCCCCAATGCAGAGGCGCCTCGTGAACCTGCCATGCTTCGTTCAACCCAACTATTTTCATCCCCATACACTTCCTTCTGTTAGAATAAAATTCCCGCCTTAACCTTAGCCTTTGACCGAGCCGGCAACCATTCCTTTAATGATTTGTTTGGAAAAAGCGAAGTACAAGATCATCGCAGGAAAAATCGTAATCAGCATCGAAGCCATCATTTTCGGATAGTCCGTCACGAATTGTCCTTTGAACAAGGTGATGCCAACGGGAACGGTCATGAGCGAATCCTTGCTGTTCAAAATAAGTGCAAACGTAAATTCATTCCAGACGACGAAAAACTGAATAATACCGACGGTGAAAAGAATGGGACGGCATATCGGAAGTACGATGCTGAACAAGGTACGGTGGAAGCTGCACCCGTCAATGCAAGCGGCTTCCTCTACCTCAATCGGAATGCTTCGTACATAGCTGTCTACCAGAAAAATCGCAATGGGCAACCCAAAGGCTGCATAAGGCAATACAAGCGTAAACCACTTATCGCTCATTCCGGTTTGCGTGAACTGTACATACATCGGAACCATGAGCGCATGAATCGGAACCAGCATCCCTAAGAGATAGTAATTGTAAAGCGCATTGCGCCCTTTAAACCGGAACCTCGACAGAAAATAACCGATAATAAAGCCAAGAATAAGAATGATCAGCAGCGAAAGCACGCTATTTCGTGTCGTATTCCACATCCAGAGCAAAATTTTGCTTTTCGTAAAAATCGCCACATATTGATCAAAGCTTGGACTATGCGGCAGCGAGATCGGATTGGCGTAAAACTCCGACTTCCCTTTCAGCGAAGAGTAGAACAGCCATACCGCAGGAAAAATGCAGGAAATCGAAAAGACGAGCAAAATCAGGTTAGGCGCCAGTCCGGACATAAACCGCCCTCTTGAATAGGCTCTTTCCATTAGCGCACCTCCCTTTCCTTCGTGAAGCTTCCCATGATCCAGCGGGTTCCAACGATTACAACTAAGCTTAAAATCAAGACGCCGATCGACATCGCGCTGCCATACCCCATTTTATAAGTGAGAAAAGAAGTTTTATAGGCGTTTAATGCCATCACGTTGCTTGACGTGCCCGGACCTCCGCCGGTCATGACATAAATGTGATCAAACACCTTCATCGTCCCTGCGATGGAAAGCGTGACGCATACGGCCAGCGTGTTTTTAATCAGCGGCAGCGTAATATGAACGGCCTTCTTCCAACTGTTAGCTCCATCGATTTCGGCCATCTCCAGCACCTGCTGATCGACCGCGGACAGCGCCGACAGAATGATAATCATGTAGTAGCCGATATACTGCCAGATCAAAGGAATAGCTACCAGTGTCAACGAGAGACTTTCATTGTTCAGCCAAGGCTGCGCCCACTGCCCCCAGCCGATTTGCCTGAGAATGATATTGATTAGACCGTAGTTATAGTCATAGAGCATGGTCCAGATAAAGCCGATGACAACCGCCGACAGAACCGATGGAAAATAAGACATCGTCCGGTGCAGCGACTTGAGCTTTACCCGCTTTGAATGCAACATCAGCGCAAGCACAAAAGCGATACCAACCTGGCCGATGACACATAGCGCTGTCAAATAAATGTTGTTGTAGAAGGACTGGATAAAGACGTTATCCTTCAGCAGCGCAGTAAAGTTGTCGAAACCGATAAAGGTCATCTTGGTTCCGCCCGACCAATCGAAAAATCCGTAATAGAAGGCAAGCACAATCGGGACGAACACGATAAAGGTATATAAGAAAAACCCTGGCAGCATGTACATAGCGAATGACTTCCTGGACGGACGCATAGCTTGGTTCATAGTTCCCCCTCCATCCGAATACGTAATCGGACAACCGGCACGCCGTTGGTGCCGGCTATCCAATCCCTGCGGCTTCTACAGTTTGTCTTGAGCAGACTGAAGCTGCTCGGCCAGCGCTTTGCCGGTTTTTGTACCGTTGAGCACTTCCTGCAAGCCTGTATTCATCGTTTCAATAATACCGCCTGGCATTAGCATGTCATAGATCGGCGTGAACGTTACTTTGCTAGTCAGACTAGCGAAATCCTGCGTAAGCTGCGGGAATTTGGTCATATCTACGCCATCAACAAGGCTTGGTCCCGCCATTCCGTATTTCTCCATATATACTTTGGAGAAATCGTAGCCTGCTGTTTTGAACAAGAAATCCATAGCGGCATCGCGCTTTTCGCCTGTCAGGTTTTTGTTGATGGCTACATACCAGCCGGCTCCGCCGGAAATCGTGTTTGGCTCGCCTTTACCGCCGTCAACCGGAGGAAGTATCGCTACCTTCGTCTGCTTCAGCACATCTTCCGACGCATTATTAAGCAGGTAGCTGATCGCCCAGTGGCCATCAATTGTAGCCGCCGCTTTGCCTTGCGCATAATACTCCTCGGCTTGCGCATTGGAGATGACGTTGAAATCCGGATTGAAGATTTTCGCTGCTGTGCTCTTCTGCATCATATCCAGCGCATTGACGAACTCCGGATCTGTGAACTTCGCCTGGCCATCATGGTTAATAATAGAGTTTGTCCAATCAGCGCCGGTGAAACGGTCGCCCATCGTCGAGAGAATCGTCGATTCCGCCGGCCATTTATCTTTATTGCCGAGAGAGATCGCTGCGATGCCCTTTTCATTGAATTTGGCAGCTGCTTTGTTAATATCATCCCAGTTGTCCGGGAAGCTGTCGTAGCCGATATTCTTCCACAGCTTTTCGTTGTAATAGACGATGGAAGTAATGGACAACTGATTAGGCAGACCATAAATTTCGCCGTTGACCGTAGCTGCGTCAAACGCGCCCTTGCGGAACTTGTCTTTGAACTCGTACTTGTCCAGCTCATCGTTGATTGGCATCAGCAGATCATTGCTTGCAAAGTTGCCTACCCATGAGCCTTTCAGGAAAAAAATATCCGGCATTTCGTTAACGGCTGCCTGTGCCTGGATTTTCGTCGAATAATCGGCCTGCGACATGACCGACTGCGTCAGCTTCACATTGGGATTATCCTTCTCCCACTGCTCAACCAGCGTCATATAGCTGTCCATTTCAGCGCTTGTAGGACGCTCTTCCTCCAAATAATAATGCGAGAACGTCAGCTCCACCTTTTTGCCAGAACCGTTGGAGCCGCTCGAGCCGTTCGATTCCTTCGGGCCATTGTTACCGCTTCCACAAGCAGCAAGCATAATGGACAATACCAGTAATAATGAGATGACAGTAAATCGTTTGTTCGTCTTCATGTTGTCCCCCCAAAAATGTATTTGCCTTTCTGAATCCAATATTACACGGAGTGCCCCCTAGTTTTGAATCCGCTTTCATTACCTCGTTATCCCTTTTATTTGTCCTTTATAATCAATTTGACGGATGTCTGATGAACCGGGATTTGATTTTTATCCTTATAATTTGCTTTTTATCTGAAAAAAATGTCCTCTTTGCCGATTTGGCGAAACGGATTTGACACGCACAACTCGCAATGACAGAATGATTGCATAACATCAAGGGAGGTCGCGAGCCTGTGAGCATGCGCAAAAAGATTATGCTGTTCTTTATCTTTCTTGTCGCTATCCCGATTATTACGATCTATTCCGTGGCCATCAGCATCTTTTATGACAATACCAAAACCGATTTGCAGCTGCGTTTCTCCAACAATATTCACGGGGTCGGGAAAAATGTCGATCGTTTTTTTACAGATGCGCTTGATCTGACGACCTATCCTTTAATGGAAACTAATTTGAAAGCGTTTTTAAATATGCCGGACAGCAGTGAGAATCACTTCCAGCTCATCAGCAACGCGAACAATATTTTGTTGTCCATGCCTTACGGCTTTTCCAACGGCATACGAGGGGTATCCCTCCTGTCACGCAGCCAGATTCCGATTAATGCCGGCATTAATCTTAACCTGTCCAAGGAAGAAATCGAAGCAGCCAAAGCTCTAAAGTCATCGCCCTACTGGGAATATCATGACGTCTCCGGGCTGGAGGATGTACAGCAGGAAGCGTACAACCATATTTTCGTAACCCGCATGTTAAAAAATCCGAGCAATTTATCAGAAGAAATCGGTTATATCAAAATCGCGATGAGCAGGCAGCAGCTTGCGGAGACGATTTTGGCGGATCAGATTGACCATGATATCGCCTACTTTATTGTAGATGAAGCGAATAAAGCGCTGGTCGACACGAAGGGAGATGCGGGCGATTTCAATCTGGGGCCAGAAACCTCTTACGACAATCTGCTGCAGTTGGCGGACAGGGAGGCAAGCTCCACACAAATCAGCGGACACTACTACATTTCGGCCCATAAAATAGAACGAACGCCGTTTATTCTATACAGCGTCGTCAAGCCGAATATTCTCACAATCATTAAGGAAACCCTTATTAAAGGTCTTTCTTTAACTGCACTGCTTGTGTTTATATTTGCGCTTCTATTATCCGTCACGTTCTCCCAGATCATAACGGCCCCGCTCGTCAAGCTGGGCAAGCGCATGAAGTCGATTACGAATGAGGATTTCTCCGTCCGTATCGATGTGAAGCGAAATGATGAACTATCGGTACTAGCTAACAATTTCAACCGGATGGCGGAGCGGCTCGATTTTCTATATAAAGAAGTATATATGAGCCGTCTGAATTTGCAGCAGGCTCAGCTTCATGCCCTGCAGGCGCAGATCAACCCCCATTTTCTATATAACACGCTGGATACGATTTACTGGATGTCCGAAATGGGTGACACGAAGAACGTAAGCCTGATGGTATCGAATATGTCGAAAATGATGCGGCTGACGCTCTCGCCCAACAATCGCGATATGGTGCAGCTGTCCGAAGAGCTGGAGCACCTGAGCAGCTATATCAATATTCAGCGTATCCGCTACGGTGATCAATTTGTGTTTGAGATCGATTGTCCGGAAGATTTGAAGTCCTGCTATGTGCTTCGCTTGCTGCTTCAGCCGCTCGTTGAGAACGCTCTGGTGCACGGCTTGAAGGACAGCACGAGCGGCATGGTGAAGGTGAAGATCTATCCTGCCCAGAACACGCTTATTTATGAAGTTATGAACGATGGCACACCTGCGGACGTCGCCGAGATTAAGCGGCTGCTAGAGGAGGAGGACAGCAGCGGCATTCGCGGCTTTGCACTGCGGAACATCAGGGAACGTCTTGCGCTGAAAAATGGTCATGGCTTTCATCTGGACTGCTATGTGCGAGACGGGATTACCGTTTTCCAGATTACACAAAAGCTGAGGAAAGACGCGGATGGTGCGGAGGAGGAGCTGCCGCTGCCGGATGGTGCGAGGGGTAAAGAATGAACAAGGGGGCGGGGACATCATGATCAAAATTTTGCTGGTTGACGACGAAGCCTTTATCCGTCAAGGAATCCGCCATACGATTCCGTGGGAAGAGCATGGTATGGAAATTGTGGGCGAAGCGGCTAACGGGGAGGATGGCTTGAAGCTCGCGATCCAACTGGCTCCGGACATCGTCTTTACCGACATCCAAATGCCGGTGATGAACGGAATCGAGCTGGCCCGTAAATTAAATGAATATTTGCCGCGCACCAAGGTCATCATCCTGTCGGCGTATGGCAACACAGAAAACTTCACCAGCGCTATTGAAGTCAAGGTGAGCTCCTTCGTGCTCAAAAACGCTGATTCGGGTAAGATATTGGAATCCGCGCTGCGGGTTAAGGAAAGCATCTTGGCGGAATATGAGGCGCAGGGGCAAAATGCGCTCATTCAAACCATTTACAACGAAAACCAGCAGCTGATCAAATCCGACTTGTTCGCGAAATTTTTGAAGGGCGAGGTCCCGCTGGACAAGTTCCGGAAGAGAGCCGAGAAGCTCGATATTCCGCTGCCAGGTCCCTTCTACTCGCTGCTGGTCGCCAGCTGCCAGACAAATGACAACTGGATCGTTCACAACCTGTTTATAAGGGCGTTTGAGGAATTTCAGCCGTTTGTGTTTTTTATCGACCGGACAAGACTTGTTGCCGTCTTGAATGTCGGGCCTGACGGGTTGACAGATGATAGGATGGACAAAGCATTTCCTGGGCTTAAACCGCATATTTTCGGCAACAGTCTGGTTGTCATGAACCGGATTGATGCGCTGGAGCACTTCGCGGATTGCTATGCGATGCTGGACAAGGCGCTGGACGGCTGCTTCTGGCATTCCGAGAGGGAATATACGAAGGTTTCTACGCACGACACCTTTTCCAGCAGCGAGCCTGGGCAAGCGCAGTTTTGCGAAAGCAAGGTCATCTCTGCGGTCTTGTCCAAAAACCCTGCTCAAATGGAGCAGGCGCTTCTGAACTATTTTACATTCATGCAAGAGAATTCGGTCTCGCGCTCCCGCTTTCTGGAGTCGGTTAATCGCATCGCCGTCCTTATGGAGGCGGTTATGGACCGGCAATCCGAGTCGCATAAGACGATCGATATTATCGCGGAAACAGAGACGCCTGAAGAAATTATCGAGCTGGTGTTAAGCTTGGCCAAGCCTGTAAAGGAAGGCGAATCCAAAAATGTGCATTTTGCAGCCGCACTGGATTATATCAGCCGGAATTACAACGAGGATCTGAAGCTTGCTGATGTCGCCAAAGCCGCCTATCTGTCGACAGGTTATTTAAGCCGGATTTTCAAAAACGAAACCGGCTACTCCTTTAAAGAGTGGCTGAACCGGATTCGCATCAACAAGGCGAAGGAGCTCATTCTGAACAGTGATCTCAAATACTATGAAATTGCAGAGCTCGTAGGCTACAAGGATTACAAATATTTCTCCGCCTACTTCAGCAAATTATGCGGCATCAGCGCCAAGGAGTACAAAATGCAGAAGCTCACTCAGCTTCATAAGTCGGGGGATTGAACGGGGAGGATAGGTGCGGACGTTTAATTAAAGGACATCCACACCGTATCTCCCACCGGCTCGAAATTCATCTTGAACCAGAAGTTGCGTGATTTATCGAGCGAGTAGACGTACATTTTTTTATTCGGGTATTTAGCCTTCAGCCAATTAATGAAAAAAGCGGCATAGCCCTTACCCTCATGGTCCTTGAGCACGTCCAGTGCTTCAATAAAAATGAAGTTCCTTTCGTTCTTGATATCGATATAGAAATCTCTTTCCAAGTACTTCTCATCGATATGAAAATAATCCCGTTCTGCCTTGTTAATCAAGGCCTTCTCATTCGCATATTCCCATACCACAGCATAGCCGACCATTTCGTCCTCGGCTTCTATGATGTAGATTTCTTCCGGCAATTCTGCTTGCGGTTTCTGGCTCAGCTCCCCGGCATGATAGCCGGAATCAAGCTGTCCCAGCTGAGCTTGCATTTCTTCATTGAAAGGTTTGACAATAATTGTAGTCATGTTGTTCTCCTTCTTTGAGCGGTCTATGAAGTGAAAATAGACCGCCTTCTGACAGAAGACGATCTACTCTGTTTAACGCTGGAATCATTATAGCACGTAACCGGATGCCGTTCACCTTTTCGGGCCGTGGCTGGCATACAACGACCAGCCATTTATTTGTCTGTAAAACCCTTTCACTGCTGCCCCGCACTATCTAATGCTGGCTGTGCTTAGAATAATAAAAATTTCTCTTCCTCCTAATCACTTGGCATAGACTCGCTCCACCTAAGTTCGACTAATTATGATTTGAATTAGCTCCATGCTCTCTTCCGCTCAATCGCTCGGCATAGACTCGTTCCAACTAAGTTCAACTAACTATGATCTGAATTGACTCCAAGCTCTCTTCCGCTTAATCGCTCGGCATAGACTCACTCCACCTAAGTTCAACTAACTATGATCTGAATTGACTCCAAGCTCTCTTCCGCTCAATCGCGCGGCAAAGCTCACAACACCAAAAATTAAACTAACAATGAGAGCTACTTGAAGATCCAATGAGAATAAGTTAAATACTATGAGGTTGGCTAGAGGATACAGTAAATACGCCTAAGATCAGGTTACTTTGAACTAACTTTTCGTGGATCTACTATGGCACAGCTGCACACTTTAGCAATAATTCTGAGCATCCCTGCCGTTTTCTAGCCATCTGCAGCCGCATCCAAGTTCGAACGAACCTGATTCGCTATTTTGCGAACTTCATTTCGCTCTTTTTAGCGTTTTGAGCCTTTTTTGAGCACCCTCTGAGCCGGAGCGAACCTAGCTTCGCTACTCATGAACCTAGGTTCAAGGATAGCGAAATTAAGTTCGCTGTAGGCCGGACCAGCTCTTGCTGCTCTCCACATAGCGAACTTGGCTTCGTTATTTAGCGAGTCTGGTTCGCTGCAGGTTCATTTTGCACTGTCCACACTCGTGTAACGAACTTCATTTCGCTATTAGCGAAAGCAGTTCGCTAATTCCTTTGGCTGCCCCTTCGCGCTCCATGCAAACTCCGCACAACGAACCTGATTCGCTATTTTGCGAACTTCATTTCGCTCTTTTGGCGTTTTGAGCCTATTTTGAGCACCCTCTGCGCCAGAGCGAACCTAGCTTCGCTACTCATGAACCTAGGTTCATGGATAGCGAAATTAAGTTCGCTGCAGGCCGGATCAGCCATCTCCGATCACCATACAGCGAACTTGTCTTCGTTATTTAGCGAGTCTGGTTCGCTGCAGGCATAATTTGCACCTGTTCACACTAATGTAACGAACTTGGTTTCGCTATTAGCGAAAACGGTTCGTTATTTTCAGAGGCGCAGCTTTTCAGCTTCGCTAATAGGGAAACTGCTTCGCTAATCCCTACAGCCCGCTACTTGCGCAACATCCAGGCTCCACGCAGCGAACCTGGCTTCGCTAAATTGCGAATCTAGTTCGCAATTTAAGAAAAGCTAGCCGCTTAAGCACCGCTCGCAGCAGCCTCAGCAAATAGCCGTGCAGGCCCTTACCCCTAGGCCTGCTGCGGCAACTCTGCCCGCAGCAGACCCAATGCAAAAAAAAGCCGCGGGGAGCATAAATCCCCCGCGGCTCCTTCGCGTCGGCTAAACGCCGACGCGGTTCAACGTGCGCAGCCAGCTGTCCATGCGCTCAAGCGCGCCGAGCAGGTTGGCTTCCGAAGCGGCGTACGAGCAGCGGATGAAGCCTTCGCCGCCCGGGCCGAATACGTCGCCCGGCACCGCCGCAACGCGGCCCTCATGCAGCAAGCGCTCGGCGAACGTCTGCGAGCTTAGCCCCGTCGACGCGATCGACGGGAAGACATAGAAGGCGCCCTCCGGCTCATGGCAGGACAAGCCGATATCCCGCAGTCCTTGCACGAACATTTTGCGCCGGTGGTTGTAGGACATAACCATTTCATCCTTATCACCCAGCCCATGCCGGAGTGATTCGATAGCCGCAATCTGCGCCAGCGTTGGCGCACTCAGCAGCGTATACTGATGAACGCGGCACATTGCACCGATCAAATCAGGATGACCGCAAGCATAACCCATACGCCAGCCGGTCATAGCAAACGCCTTGGAGAAACCGCTGATAACGATCGTTCTATCCTTCATCCCCGGTAAGGAGGCGAAGCTGACATGTGTCCGGCCATAGGTCAGTTCAGCGTAAATCTCATCCGACAATACAATGAGGTCATGCTCCTCCACCAGCTTCGCAATCGGCAGCCAATCCTCATAGGTCATGACAGCACCAGTCGGATTGTTCGGATAGCTGACCAGCAGCAGCTTCGAGCGCGGCGTCAATTGTTTCTGCAGTGCCTCAGCCGTCAGCTTGAAGCCATCCGCAGCAAAAGTCTCTACCTCCACCGCTACGCCGCCGTTCAGCTTCGTAATCGGCGAATATGCGATATAGTTCGGAACGGGAACGAGCAGCTCATCGCCGGGAGAGAGAAGCACCCGCAGCGCAAGATCGATTGCCTCGCTCCCGCCCACAGTGACGAGCACCTCGCTGGCAGGGTCGTATTGAATACCGAAACCACGGTCCAAGTAGGCCGAAATTTCTTCCCGAAGCTCCAGAAATCCCGCGTTCTCGGTGTACTTTGTATAACCCCGATCGAGTGCACGTGCAGCCGCATCCCGAGCCACCTTCGGCGTCGTGAAATCCGGCTCGCCCACTCCCAGCGAAATGATGTCGCGGCCCGCTTCCGCCGCATTGAAAAACTTTCGAATGCCGGATGGCGGAATCTCCCTCACAACCGGCGACAAGTACTCGCTTACCGTTCTCATATCACTCTACTCCTTATTTTTCATGCTTTCTTTCGATCAAAGAATATTCAATAATGTGATCCAGCAGCTGGCTAAAAGAAATGCCCGCCGCAGCTGCGCTTTTCGGCAGCAAGCTATTTTTCGTAAGTCCCGGAAGCGTATTGGCCTCCAGTACAAACGGCATGCCTTCTTCGGTAATAATCATATCGATACGGGCGTACACGCTGCATTTCAATGCCCGGTAACACGCCAGTGCTGCCGCCTCGACCCGCGCCTGCACCTCTGCCGCCAACTCGATAATTTGCTCATCGGCGCCGCCGTCTTCGTACTTGGACGTGTAGTCGAAAAACTCGGCATTTGCCTTAATCGCCACGATCGGCAGCAGCTTCCCGTTCAATATGGCGCAAGTAATTTCCTGTCCGCCGATAAACTGCTCGATCATAACGGAGCGGTCCCACTCCAGCGCTTCCTTCACCGCGTCCGCGATCGCTTCCTTTGTCTTTACCAGCTTCGTTCCGATGCTGGAGCCGCCCGAATTCGGCTTCACAACGACCGGAAGTCCCAGCTGCGCTTCTACCTCGTCAACCGACAGCTCCTCCAGGCTTTCCACCTGAATCCAATTGCCCGTTGGAACATTCTCGAAACGGAGCAGCTTTTTGGACAAGTCCTTATCCATACTCACGCTGCTGGACAATACTCCGCAACCCGTATAAGGAATGCCAAGCGATTCCAGCGTGCCTTGAACGGTACCGTCCTCCCCGTATTTGCCGTGCAGCGCCAGCAGAGCGATATCGATGCCCGCCGATTTTTCGATCAGATCACGCTTACTGTCCAGCACGACCGGAACAACCTCGTATTTGCCGCGATCGAGATTCGCGATCATTTCCTTGCCCGTCAACAGCGATACTTCTCTCTCCGAGGATACGCCGCCCATAACAACTCCGACTTTCATTCCCGCACTCTCCCATGTATGTGAATTCCTTTTTCCGCGGCCGTTACGGCTCGCTCAGCCCATCAATTCTCTAGCTGTATCGCCAATAATTCGTATCCCCTGTACAATCTGCTCATCCGCTACCCGCGAGAAGCCGAGCCGCATCGTATGCCGTCCTTGTCCTTCCTCCACATAAAAGTTATCGCCCGGTGTAAACACAACGCCTTTGCGTGTGCAAGCTTCAAGCAACACTCTCGTCAGCAGCGCTTCATCAAACTCGATGAACAGATGAAGACCTCCGTCACCCGAAAGCTTCCGCAGCGGAAGATAGGCTTTGCAGCTTTCAATAGCGAGCTCATACTTCCGTTTGTATTCAGCTTTGGCCCGTTTCAAATATTTCTCGAAATTGCCGTTATGCAGATACTGATACAGCAAAGACTGATCCAGCGTTGAAGTATGAATCGTCCGTGACCGCTTGATGCTCTCCAGATAGCCGATCAGCTCTTTGTCCGCCAGCACCCAGCCTACGCGCAGGCCCGGGAACAATATTTTCGAATAGCTGCCCAAATAAATAATGTTATTGCTTCGTCCTGCCGAGGCAATCAATGGCGCGACATGCGAGCCGGAATAGCGCAGCTCCTCATTGAAGCCATCTTCAATAATTGGAATCCCGCGGCTGCTCAGCAGTCTCATCGCTTCCATTCGTTTCTCCGGCGACATGACGATACCCGTTGGATTATGGTAGGACGGAACCAGATAAGCAAGGTCGAACTCGCCGGAATCCAGCTCCAGCTCAAGCCGCCTAAGGTCGATACCGTCTGCCTCCATGTCGACGCCGGTGATGGCATAGCCGTGGAGCTTCATATTTTTGAGCGCCGTATTATGCGTCGGATTCTCGCAAATCGCTCTGCCGCTATTTTTGCCCAGTGCAGATAACACGATGTCAAAGCCTTCGGTAAATCCGTTCGTGATCAGAATATCTTTGCCGGTCAGATCAACGCCCTTGTTCTCCATATAACGGAGCAAAAAATCAATCAGCGGCTTATAGCCTTTGGCGTATCCGTAGTTGAGCAGCACTTCGCCTTCAATGGACATCCGGTCCATGAACGCCCGCTTCACATTGTGAAGATCGAAGAGCTTCTCGTCAGGCGCGATACTTGTAAAAGAAATCGAACCCTTTTCCGCTCGAATGCCCCGCTTCATGAGATCCAGCCGCTCCGCCTCGCTTGCATAATGGCTGATACGCTGACGCCAGTCGATATGCCCGCCATCGTCCTCGGACCCGGACTCTCCTTCTTCATAAGAAAGCTCGCTGAGGTTTCCTGCAGCCCCCGGAGCAACGAAGTTGCCCTTGCCTTGCACGGCGTATATATAGCCTTCTTCCTCCAGCTCATTATAAGCTGTAACAACTGTGTTCCGGCTAATTTTCATTAATGCGCTTAATTCTCGGGTAGACGGGAGCTTCTGATCGCCTTGCAGAGCGCCTCTCCGGATAAGCCTTTTCATATAATCCTTGACCTGTATATATACCGGCCGGTCGTCTGCAATTTTAATATCAGCGTACACCCCATCACCTCCTTGCTCTATCATGTCACATTTGGGGCAGCAAAAAAAGAACCACGACAGACGTTTTTGCAACGTCTCGTGGTTCCAGCGCAGCAAAGGCTATGAACCAGCTGCCGTATTCGAGCTCATCAATAATTCATTCATGCCGTTAACTATGGCGTAGTCAAACCCAGACTCATCCCATAAAATCGGTCAGCATTGCGCAAACTACTCCATATATCCGGCGTTTCACCGCTGACATACCAATAAGCCAATCCCGCCAATTGTTCGTCTACTGCCCATTTATATTTAGCTGACAAGGATCGTCCATCCTCCAGCCATATCCGATGCTGTACGTTTTGCAGACGGTAGCCGCCTGTATACTGGCCGACGGTGCTGTCCCACAGCAGCTTAATGGACCGTTTGGATACCAGTGTGTTCTGTTCACCAAGCGACAGCACCGCCGATGAAGCGGCGCTTCCATTGCTATTCAATGCCCAGTCGCGGTTATAAAACGGCATGGCAAGTATGATTTTATCCGCTGGAACAGCTTTAAGCAAAGTAGTAACAGCATGCTCTACATAAGGCAAAGAAGCGACAGAGCCTGCCACTGAGCCGCCTTCCCAATGCTCGTCATACCCCATCATGACGATATAGTCGGCTTGCAAGCCAAGCGCCTTAAAGTCGAACGCTTCCGTCCAGTCCGTTCCTAAATCAGGCGATACATTGACTGATAAAACCGCGTCGATCGCATGCAGCTTATTGCCCAGCAAAGTTATAAATGCAGTAAAATTAGCCCGATCCTGTGGATCGACATTTTCGAAATCGATGTTGAGTCCATTAAGCTTATTCTTCTGAACGACATTCGCAAGACTCGCCGCCAGCTTATTTCTGGTTGTGGCACTGGACAGCAATTGATGAGTAGCTTCCATGTTAGAGCGATTGCCGACCATGGCCCATACTTGCTTGCCGTTGCGTGAAGCCCACGTCACAAGCGATGAATCGGTTGTATCCGTTAGATTGCCCGCTTTATCGGTGAAATACCAGCGCGGCGACAGCGTATTGACCGTCTTCGAACGCAGCACCGACTGCTCGAATTGCTCCGTCGTTTGTCCATACTGCCAGCCGAGCTGGATTTTGGTCTGAGGCTTGGCTGCCAAATCAGCTGCCCACTCTTTGTTCTGCAGCGCACGATCCAGTATGGCAGCGGTCTCTTCCCGGCTTAGCGGCGCTTCAGGACGAAACTTGCCGTTATCGTCACCTTTCATTAAACCAACGTCCTGCGCAATCGCAACAGCGTCCTTGGCCCAATCGGCAATACGATTAGCGTCATTAAAGGCTGGGAGCGTTCCGTGGCTGGCTGCAGTCAGCTTAAATACACGCACGAGCAGCGCCGCCGCTTCTTGTCTCGTCACCGGCTTGGCCGGTTCAAAGGTTCGAGGCCCTGTACCGTCAGCTAAGCCAAGCTGAACCGCTGCTTGAACATACCCGGTATACCAAGCATTCTGCGCTACATCCGAGAACGGCTGGATGGGACTCTGCACTTGCTCCAGCCCCAGCACACGGTCCGCAATCGTTATAAACTCAGCTCGCGTAACCGGATTTTTAGGAGAAAAGGTTCGCTCCGCTGTGCCTTGTAATATCTTCTTCTCATTGAGCCGAATAATGGCTGCCTCGGCAAAGCTTCCAGCAATATCGTCAAACGGTCTTTTATCCTTTTCACCTGTTAATGCCGTCATTAGTTCGGCAGCCGACAAGCGCGGAACACCGTCCAGCATATGAAAAACAAGAGTGAGAGCAAAGAGCACCACAGCCCATTTCCCAATTTTCCGATACATCGAGATCCTCCTTCTCTTCTATCCTTCCAGTTGATCGGTTTGATCAGCTAGATTGGAAGAGCTGCAATCTCTATATCGTAGCAAAGGCCGGGCAATGCGGCATTGCTTAGTTATTGGTAATAAGAGACCGTAATTGAATTCACTCTATTGCTTGAACCTAATGAAAGGGCGGTCGCGGCCCTTCACCTCCAACTGCCGTCATTGAGCCCCTAGTAACGACATAATACAGGGCAGTGCGGGTAATCTAACTGAACCTGTCTCACATTCATTCACACGTTGATACGAGTGCTAGAGCGAAGCAGGTTCGCAAATTAGCGAAGTCAGTTTCGTTGTAGGAGGGTGTAGCTGGACCCCCTTCAGAAAACAGCGAAGCAAATTTCGCTGTTCATGAACGCAGGTTCACGGATAACGAAGAGCTCTTCTCTAATGGAAGAATGACACACCGCGAGAGGAACAATTGCGAAGTTAAGTTCGTTAAAAAGCGAACGAGCTTCGCTAACAACACGAGGTTGGACCGCCGACGTGCGACCGAGTACCGCGTTTCAGGATGGCAGCGCCTGCCGGGGGGCGTGCGGTGCGAAAAACTGTAAAGAATGGTCCCCAAAGGGTAAACCTCGGTGAGCGACTTTGATAACATAAGAAAAGAACCTTCAAAACCACTATTAAAGTGGGAATGAAGATTCTTTTCACCTCAAAATTACGTAAAAGCAGCTTATTCTATTATTCCGCAAATACTAGCGTACCAAAATGCTTGGGCAGATGAAAATGAACCGAACCTATCGGCGACCAGGACCAGAAGTGACGGTTGCCTTGCTTGTCATCATCAATCCGGTACATGTTGCTGCGCCACTCGATACCAGCAATAGGCACAGCGTCGAAGTTAATGAACGGGATGTACAGCTCGCAAGCCCATGCACCATTTTCCCCTTCAATAACCGAGGTTTGCAGCCCCTCTGCATTCCATCCGACATTTATATCGATATTTCCTTCGCCGTCATTGCCGATCGCCGCATCATATACGATGTTGCGCGGACTGATGACAAATTCCCGGTACTGGCGGCCTTTGCCGGCGGCATCCAGAAAAATTTCAACGACATCCTCCTGATAAAGCGGAGCATCCCGCTCCGTCATCGTCGCTACACGGTGGTCATCCTCGCAATCGAAGCGGACCATGAGAGCATCCTCAGACCAGCACACTCTAACGGAGGTTTGCAGCCTCGCGGCCTCACCGTTCACTACTTGAACGAGAGAAACGGCCTCCAGCCCGTCCCATTTCACCGACTCAATCGGCCCTTCTACTTTTCTGCATACATAACGCATCGCCCGAGCTCCCTTCTAACGATCGATATCAACAGCCCTTCCTATTATATCGCAACAGTTGGAAAATAGCGCCTGCACTCATCTCCACAGCAGCCGAACAAATGGGAATGAAAAACCTCCCCTGAGCCGGAGAGGTTTCACTCTTTCTATTAAATCCGTGATTGACGCCGCTTTATTTGACAGCGACCCATTCCCCGCGGTTATCAGCCGATTCACGCTCGGCTTCAATTATTTGAATGCTGCCCTTTGCACTCAGCGAAGTTGCTTCGGCAATTTGACCGCCGCTGGCAATGGTCTCGACAAAGTATTTCAGCTGAAAATAGTAGCCTTGGTCTGGCGACAGCTGCGGCTCGAAGCCCAATCCGTCATTCGGGTTCACTTTGACCCGATCGCCATTAAATTGAATATTGCCGCCTTCAAAATTAACTCTAAAGCCCATTTCGAAGCCAAAATCACCGTTAAGCGTCCAGTCTACGCAAGCATTAACGACGTTGCCATCCTCATAGCGATAGTTGGTCGATACAATATCGTAGCCGCTTCCTGCAATCACGTTCTTGCCGCTGCAGGATACGGCTTCCGGCTTGCCGAACAGCCAGTGAATCGCATCGGTGTCATGCACATGCATGTCGAGCAGAGCTCCGCCGCCTTTTTCCTTTTGCAGCACCCAAGGTCCCCAAGTCGGCGTGCCGCCGCCGCGGTAAAAGACGCCGCTTGTTGCCTTGCCGAACTTGCCGTTCGTTACAATTTCCTTCAAATAAACGTATGCCGGCCAGAACCGCAAGCAATGGCCGATCATCAGCTGCTTGCCGTTCGCCTCGGCAGCCGCGATCATCGCATCGCAATCTTCAGCATTCATAGCCATCGGCTTCTCGCACAGCACATGCAGGCCGGCGTTCAAGCATTGAACCGCTATTTCCCGGTGCAAGAAGGTCGGCAGCGTAATGTCTACCGCGTCGAGCTGCTCCTTATCCAGCATGTCTTGAACAGAAGCATATTTGCTGAACCGGTTAAAGTCGATTACATTCTCAGAGGAAGTATCGATATTGCCGCCCGCACTGCCGCCGGCCAGCTTGTTGGCGTCCATATCGCATAATGCCACAACTTCAATTTGCGCACCTTCCCGCTCCAGGCGAAGATAATTTTCCAAGTGCGATCTGCCCATAAAGCCTAGTCCGATCAATCCGATTCGCAGCATTAGCGTTCCGTCCTTCCTAAGATAGCGTCCATTGCCGCCGATGTATTGTAAATGATTTGCTTCGTATGATGCGTATAAGGCGGGATCATCTCCGCAATGACATAATCGTCATAGCCAATCTCGCCAAGCGCCTTCACAACTTCCGGATAGTTGACGTCACCGGCGAGCAGATCAACGAAACCATGCAGCCCGCCAGCTTGTCTGCGGTAGTCTTTGAAATGCACTTTTTTAATCCGCTTGTTCAAGATCGAAATCCAGTGCTCCGGATAACCCGCATACACGACGTTGCCGACGTCAAAGTACGAGCCGACATAATCAGAGCCTACTGCGTCGATAAAGCCCCGCATTTCGAGCGGCGAGAGCAGAAACTTGTTCCATACATTTTCAATCCCGATTGCAACCTTGACCGCTTCCGCAAGGGGAGCAAGCGACTGGAAGCCCTCCAACGCATTATCATAGGCTTGGTCATAAGGTACGACCTCCGACCCCGGTATAAAATCAACGCCAACCGCGCCAGGTACAATAAGAATCGTATCTACGCCAAGAATCGCTGCCGATTCAAGCTGTTTTTTCGCTACGTCCTTCGCTTTTTGCCGGGTTTCAGCATTGGCGCTCGTCAGCGGATAATCCCAGTAAAGGCCGCTCGCAAGACTTGTCAGTGCAATGCCGGCATCATCCGCTATACTGCGGATTTCGCGAAGCTGCTCCTCTGTGCTCTCCAGACTAAGCTCGCCGGTCGCATTAAGCGACAGCTCAATACCGTCAAATCCTGCATCCGCAGCTAGCAGGATGCTCTCCCGTACGCTAAGGTCCGCAGGAAACGACCATGCATTAATTCCTTTTTTCAACGCCATTTGCAAGCCCTCCTCGTTCAACTGTAAGCCCATTATAGAGGGACAGCGGGCTCTTCGACTTTAGCCAATCAGCCGGACGTTTTGCACAATGCTGGATGGAAGTATGATAAAATTGCAAGCGTAATCTTATAACCGGCAGGCGCCGGGGAAAGGATGTCCTTGATGGAGTTCAACCGGCTGACGCTTCAGGAAGTAATCACGGTTAATAAGCTGATTTCATTTCATTATTTTGAATATACAAGAGGGTATGTGTTCGAGGGGGAGCAGCATGATTTCTGGGAACTGCTCTATGTGGATAAAGGCGCGGTTGAAGTACGTGCGGACGACCGTACCTACGAGCTGACCCAAGGGATGATTATATTCCATAAGCCCGGCGAGTTTCATACCGTTCGGGTCGGTGAAGGGCATAAGCCGCCGAATCTGATCGTGCTGGCCTTTGAATGTCGCTCCGCTTTCATGGACCGCTTTGCCAGCTTATTGCTGCCGCTTGGGACACCGGAGCGCAATTTGCTGTCGCTGCTGCTGCAGGAGGGCTTCCATTCCTTTCTTCCTCCCTACGATAATCCCTCCGTCCATGAGCTGATCCGCAATCCGGAAGCCCCTTTCGCCAGTGAACAAGCGATGAAGGGCTACTTAGAGGCGCTCCTCATCCGGCTGGTGCGCGGCATGGATGCAGACAGGTCCGCTGAACAGAGCCGAGCTGCTGGAGTGCGCCGGCCTTCATCAATTCAGACGGAAAAGGCTGAACAACGTATCGTTGGCGGCATTATCGATTTTATGAAATCGAAGCTTTCTGAGCAGCTAACGCTGGAGCAGCTGTGCAAGGAAACGCATCTTGGCAAAAGCCGTCTGAAGGAAATTTTCCACTCCCAGACCGGAACGGGAGCAATTGAATATTTCAAGCTGCTGAAAATCGAAGAAGCAAAAACGCTTATTCGCGAGCATGCGCTTAATTATACGGAAATCGCGGCTGCGCTTGGCTACGGCAGCATCCACTATTTCTCCCGCGATTTTAAGAAATCGACAGGCATGTCTCCATCGGAGTATGCCCGCACCGCCAAAGCCCGTGTGGGCGGCAAAGACAACCGCCTGCCGAAATAATCGCTTCATGTTCCTTCTCGCCAAGCCGGCCACCCCCACCTCAGGTCGGGGGTGACGAGGAAACTTCTATGATACACTAGTATGATAGAGACAATTTTAGGAGATTACTAGAATATGACACCTCAAAATCAATGGTCGCCAAATGAGCATGCTATCGGACATGGCCAGCCTTTAGCAAGACGAAAACCGAAACGCAATCCGTTCATGACCGCCATCATCCTCGCCATGATTGCTGCACTGCTGTGGAGCAGCATCAGCGGTTTGAATGTGCTTGAGCGGCTGCTTTCCTCTCCAGACACCGTATCGGAATCAGAAACGGCTCCCGCCGGCGAAATTCCAAAGCTGCACCCGATCGTAGCTGCCAAGAAGGATGAGCTTATCTCACAAACGGCAAAGATCGGCATTACGATTCTGATTACGGACGGAATGCGGACGAGCGAGGAGCAGGATCGCCTTTACGAGCAAGGCCGCAGCAAAAGCGGACCGATCGTTACAAATGTTCGGGGAGGAGAGTCGTATCATAACTACGGTCTCGCTATCGATTTTGCGCTGCGGACAGTCGAGGATAACAGTGTCGTCTGGGATATGGAATACGACGGCAACGGAAACGGCAAGGCGGATTGGATGGAAGTCGTAGCGATTGCCAAAAAGCTAGGCTTCACTTGGGGCGGAGACTGGAAAAACTTCCGCGATTACCCGCATCTCCAAATGGACTTCGGCTATTCAATCGCCGATCTGAAACGCGGAAAGCGGCCTCCAGCTGAGCAGAAATGATCTGCTCCTATGCCGGATGCCGCTTTCTTTTCTCCCTATACATAACTTCACTTTAGCCCTGTCGTCGCAATGCCGCGGATGATCTGCTTCTGGAACACAACAAACACAATCAGCAGCGGCAGCACCGAGACTGTAGCTCCCGCCATAATCTGAATCCAATTGCTGCTGTCCTTCGCTTCGCTGGAGAAAAAGGCCATGCCGACCGGGATCGTGAACCGCCCCTCAGTCTGCGTAACGATTAACGGCCAGATAAAGGAATTCCAGCTCCCGAGAAAAGTCAAAATGCACAGCGTCGCAATCGCGGAGCGGACAAGCGGGAGGGCGATTTTGAACATAATGCCCCATTCACTCATCCCGTCAATTCGCGCTGCATCCAGCAGATCAGACGGCACGGATTCCATGAACTGCCGCATCAGGAAAATACCAAAGGCCGTAATGAGGCCGGGAAATAATATGCCCCAATACGTATCTACCCAGCCCAGCTTCGAGGAATATAGAAACCACGGGATGATCAGCATTTCCGTCGGCACCATCAGCGTACTCAGAATAAAGAGGTATATCGTTTTTTTACCGTGAAAATGGAATTTCGCCAATATGTAGCCGATCATGGTATCGAACAAACAGACGCTCGCCGTCGCAATCACTGCCACAATGAAGCTGTTGATAATCCAGGTTCCGAAAGGCGACCCTGTAAATAACGCCTTGTAATTGTCCCAAGCCGGCAATTGCGGAATAAGGCTTAAGGAATACATTTCCTGCGGCGTTTTCAACGAGGTCGCAATCATCCATATGAACGGAAATACCATGACGGCCAGCCCTGCGGTCAGAAGCAGGTAACTGGCTGTCGACAACGCGGCCGACTGGCGTTTAATCGAACTCTTTGCTCCCGCTCCAGCTGTAGCTCCGACTTCGCCTGCCGTGCGGACCGTTCCCGAAGCATCTCCACCGGCAGAAACCATCTTGCCCATCTCTCTACCCGCCCCTTTCCTCAATACTCTACCTTGCGGTCCAATACTTTAAGCTGCAGGACGGTAAATGCTAAAATAATAGCGAACAGAATGACTGTCGCCGCTGAAGCGCGCCCCATCTCAAAGCTTTTGAAGGCTGTATTATAAATATAGAGCACGATCGAATTCGTCGAGTTTAGCGGCCCGCCGCCCGTCATATTAAGCACCTGTGTAAAAGATTGCAGAAATCCGATGCTAGCAATTACTACGGAGAACAGCAGCACCGGATTAAGCAGCGGAATCGTCACATGGCGGAACCGGCTCCAGCCTCCTGCCCCGTCAATCGACGCCGCATCGTAATAGAGACGCGGAATATTCTCCAATCCGGCGAGAAACACCAGCATTTGAAAACCGATGCTCTGCCAGATCATCGCTGCAATAATCCAAAAAATCGATTGCGTCGGCGAATACAGAAACGGCTGCGGATCAAGGCCCAGCTCCAGCAAAATCCCATTGGCGACACCGTTCTTCATCAGAATCCAGCGGAACACCCAGCTGACCGCAACAACGCTCGTAATGTACGGAATGAAATAGGCCGTGCGGAAAAAGGTTCGCAGCATCGTAATCCGCTGCAGCAGCAGGGCAACGGCGAGCCCCGCTATAATCTGCCCCGGTACACCGACAATGACATAGACCGCTGTGTTGCGAAGCGACCCAAGGAACACTTCATCCTGAAACAGCGATGCGAAGTTCGCGAGCCCGACGAACGGTTTGTCGGGCGATAGAATCGCCCACTCCCGCAAGCTGACATTGAACGAATAAATAATGGGATACAGCCGTATGATGGCAAAAAACAGCAAAGGAAGCAGCAGACAGCCGTAAATGAACAAATACCGTTTGCCCCGAAGCCCTAGCGCTCTCCTGCCAATCCGAGGCAGACGCCACTGGCGCTCGCGGGACCCTGTCGGTGTTGAGTCCGCGAGACTTCCGCTATCCGCAGGCGTCGAATCGATGACCCGCTCCATACGTCACCACCTCACTTGCGCCGGTTCGGCGTTATTTTTTCGCCCAATAGTCGTCATAGAGCTTCTGTGTCTTCGTAATTAAATCCTCAAAGGCCTTCTCGATCGGCACATCCTTCAGCAGCACTTGATCAACAGCCTCGACAAACAGCGTACGCTCCTGCGTCTCATCGATGAAGAAATGAGCGCGGCCGTCCGGCAGCTGTGCGATAAACGGGCCAAGCTTCTCGTCATTCACATATTTGTCCTGGAGCGCAACCTCTTTCTGTGCCGGCAGCTCACCGATCTTCTCAACCCATTGCTCCTGAACGCCCTTGCTCGTTAGGAACTTCAGAAACTCGACCGCAGCAGCCAGCTTATCGCCCTTCACATTAGAAGGAATTGCATTCGCCCAGAACGAGGCTTGCGTCGACTTGTTCTTATAAGAAGGGAGCGGCGCGATGCCATAGTTCAAATCGGGAACGTCCTTCTTAATCGAGCTAAGCCGGTAAGAGCCGTCGACGTTAATAGCCGCGTGGCCTGTTTTGAATGCGTTGGAGTCATCCGTGTAGAAACCGTTTATGCCGACCTTATGTTCCTTGGCAAAATCAATTAAGTATTTGAAAGCTTCCAGTCCGGCCGGCGTTTCATTCCATAGCAGCTTTTTCCGGTCCTCGCTCGTATCCTGCGCTCCAGCCTGATAGAGCAATCCGTCGCGGAACCAGTGATGCAGCTGCGACCCCGGCTCCCAACCGAAGCCTTCTACGACAAATTGTCCTTTGTCATCGAGCTCCGTCAGCTTCTTCGTGTAAGTGACAAGCTCCTCCCAAGTTGCAGGCGGCTTATTCGGATCAAGACCCGCTTTGACGAACAGATCCTTGTTGTAAAATAGCCCCAGCGTCCGCACGCCGGTCGGCAGCGCATAGTAGCTTCCGTTCAGCTTAGCCGTCTCTACGAACGGGAAGAAGTTCGCTTCAATGTCCGCAGCGGGAAAGTCCGCTTCCGGCAGCGGCTGCAAATAGCCCGAGGCTACATATTTAGGCAGCCAGCCGTAGTACAAATTGATGACGTCCGGCCCTTTGCCCGCTGGAACGAGCGTCGCTACCTTTTGGTTATATTGATCGTAAGGGAAATTGGTCTGTTTGACGGTGATGTTGGGATGCTCCTGCTGGAATTGTCCGATCAGCTCGTTAATGAGCTCGACCTTGGCAGGAAATTCATATTGCCAGTATTCGATCGTCACCTTTGCATTCGGATCGAGCTTGGGCAGCTCGGACGTTTGCGTATTTGACGCTTTTTCTTTATTGGCGGAATCCGCCTTTTCATTAGTGGTTTTGCTACTGCCGCCGTTGCCGCATGCGGTCAACGCCAGTGTTAAAGCCAGTGCAGCCGCAGCGACTGCCAGTATTGGTCTCTTTTTCATCTCCATATTCCTCCCGTTATTTCGTTTGTTTTGCTTCCGGCCCCGCCTCCTGCGGAATTGGAAGTCCCAGCAGCCGTCTTGTGTTATTGCCGAAAATAAGTTCAATATCATCTTCGCTAAATCGAAGCTCCCTCGCCACGCGCACCTGATCCTGCAAGTACCGGTACGGAAACCCGCGCGGGAAGCCGCTTGCATCGGTTCCGAATACGATCCGCTCCGGCCCGATCAGCTCATACGTCTTGCGGAAAAGCGACTCCAGCGTCAATTCATAAGGCATCCAGCGCACCCATTGATTCGAGCCCGATGTATCGATCAAGACGTTCGGACAGCTCCAGCACAAATGCAGCAGCTCTTGAAAGTAGCCCGCTCCAAAATGCGGAATAATGAACGGAATATCGGAATATTCCCGCGCCGTATTAAAGATTGCCAGCGGATTAATATTCGGATGGTGAACGATGCCGCCGGCGTGGCCAAGCATGCCGAAATGGATGAGAACGGGCAGTTTCTTTTCCGCTAGAAAGGTCCATACCGGCTTCAACGAAGGGTCGTCGAACGGAATTTGCGTCAACGGCCCGAACAGCTTATAGCCCTTCAAGCCCAGTTCATTGACCGCGCGCTTTAGCTCATCTGCCGCATCCGGAGCCTCGATAGGGTGGAAGGCAAAGCCTGTGAACCGATCTGGAAAATGCGCCAGTTGATCCGCCATATTGTCGTTGTCCAGCGCAGTCAGAAAATTCATGCCGCCAATATTGTATTTGTCCAGCTCCTGCACCCAGCGATCAATGAGCGGCGTCGTATCATCCGCTGAGCTGGCAGCGCCGCCCTCGGGAAAATCCCAGGTCAGCCGGAACCGCTCTCCCCGTTCTTTGCCATAGCGTTCTATCAGCTCATGCTTGCTCCAGCTTCCGCCGATTTGAATGCGATACGGTAAATGTCCATGGATGTCATACACCTGAAAGTTATTTCGGAACATTTGCAGTCACCTCTCCTATTCGGGATTGCTTGATTCGGCCAGCCATTCGTTCAAAATCAGGTCCAGCTGCTTGAGCGCCTTTTGCCTCTTCTGGTCATTAGCCTCCAGCCAGCGCTTAAGCTCGGCTTGCCGTAAGCTTTGACTGTCGAGCGCGCGTCGCAGCTCGCTTGGCGCTGGGCCTCCGCGCAGAGTGCGGATTCGGACAAAATGCTCAGGATCAAGCGCTTTGCGCAGCGACTCGGCTGAGAGCTTAACCGGCTGGTTATGTCCTGCTGCGGCAGCAGCTTCGTTCAGGCTGGCAAGATTTAAGTCAGCTACGCTGACTCCTCGCTCCGCAGCCAAGGTGACGAGCTTGCTGACGATAGAGTGAGCCGCCCGGAAGCTCAGCCCCTCCTCCCTCACCAGCGTATCCGCCAGCTCCGTTACAGTGGCGTAGCTGTTCGCTGCACGCTCGCGAAGCACCCCTTCATTGATCTCCAGCGTTGCGATCACTTTACTCAGCAGCCGGTACACCGACTCAAGCGTGCCTAGGCTGCGCCAAGCATACGGCTGCAAGTCATCCTCCGTATCGACGATGTCGCCAAACGGCGTATTATGAATCATCGAGAGGACTGTCTGCGCATCGCCAGCAGCGCTGGACAGAAGCGAGCGAACATGCTCGATGGAAACGGGATTTCGTTTTTGCGGCATGATGGAGCTAATCTGCACATATGGTGCTGCTACGCGGGCAATAGCGAATTCCTGCATGCACCACAGCAGCAGTTCTTGTGCGAAGCGGCCTAAATTAATGGCCGCCAGTTGAACAGCTGATACGATTTCACCAACATAGTCAGCACCGCTTACCGCATCGTAGCTGTTTTCTATTAATCCATCGAAGGAAAGCAATTCAGCGACCCGCTCCCGGCTTATCGGGAATGCCGACGTCGTTAGTGCGGCAGCACCTAAGCTGCTGAGATTACATCCCTCATAGGCCGCTTTCAGTCTGCGGATATCGCGGGATAGCGAATCTGTCACGGCTGCAATGTAATGGCCAACCGTCGTTGGCTGGGCTTGCTGCGTATGCGTATGTGCAATCATAATCGTCTCCGCATGCCGGACCGCAAAGCTGTGAAGCTCCTCATGCAGCGCTTGTGCTTGGGTGATTGCGGCCGCCAGCTTTTCTCGGAGTACGATGCGATATATCGCGATGCCCATATCGTTGCGGCTTCGTGCCATATGGAGATTGCCGGATGCTTGCTCCGACAATTCCAGCAGCAGATGCTCCACCTCGAAAAAAAGATCCTCGAATTTCCCGCTGTACGTGCCTGTACTCAGCTTGCCGGTATCCAGCTGGAGCAGTGCTTTTGCCATAAGCTCGGCATCTTCTCGTTGAAGCAGCCCCTGCTCCCTCAGCATGATGAGATGCGCTTTATGAATAGCCAGCATCGGCTCCAGCAAATGCTGCTTCGCATTATCGTAAGCGGGCTGTAGCACCGCTTTGGCATATGCGGCTCCAGGGAACGTATTCCCCTCTTTCTCCGGTTCTTGTTGCTGCTGCGATTGTTCGGATGTAATTGCCATGTTCGCTCTGCCTCCTTTAATGGCGCAGCGCTGGCTTCAAGCGTATGTTGTTCGCCATCCAGCTGCGCTTAAAGCGTATGCGGCTGCCGCGCTTTTGGACGCGGCTCAACCGATGCGCTTTACAATAGCAAACAGCCAGAGTTGTCGCAGGATGCGACCTCTCCGGCTGTCCGGTAAAGATCATGATTTTAGTAGTATCGAGGACGGCCAACATACAGAAAAAGGCCCCGTGCTGCTCTGCAGCGACGAAGCCTCCGGTTATCCGGTCGTGCTCTAAATAATTATTCCCAGTGGAATTGTATGGTTAATAATAGCACTCTTTCCAAAGGTGTTCAACCCTTTTTTTGGAATTGGTTTTTCAAGGGAGTGCTGCTGGTTGTCCGTTGCCATACTCTCCGCTACAGCGAACCTGATTCGCTATTTAAAGAACAAAAGTTACTTGTTCAGACCCATCAGCCGAGCTTTCTCTGCTACAACGAACCTATTTCGCTATATAACGAACCCAAGTTTCTTGTAGAACTCCACCAACCGGGCGCTCTATGCTACAACGAACTAATCTTCGCTAGTCGCGAACCTTGGTTCTCCAATTGCGAAGTTTGGTTCGCTGCGGGGCAGTTCAGCTTACTGCAGCTTCGATTTAGCGAAATTCGCTTCGCTCTTTTGCGAACCGGCTTCGCTCTTTTCGAAATCGCACCCAATGGACTACGAAATTCATGCCCACCACCAGCTTCAAGTAACTTGTACTTTCCCATCAGCCGAGCTTTCTCCACTACAGCGAACATGATTCGCTTTTTAAAGAACAAAAGTTACTTGTTCAGACCCACCAGTCGAGCCATCTCCACTACAACGAACCTGATTCGCTATATAACGAACCCAAGTTACTTGTACGTACCCACCAACTGGGCACGCACTGCTACAACGAACTAATCTTCGCTAGTCGTGAACCCTGGTTCTCCAATTGCGAAGTTTGATTCGCTGCGGGGCAGTTCAGCTTACTGCAGCTTCGATTTAGCGAAATTCGCTTCGCTCTTTTGCGAACCAGCTTCGCTATTTTCAAAATCGTACCTGTAGAACTCCAAACCCCATCCCCGCCACTAACTTCAAGCTACTTGTACACCCCGCACTACTTAACACTCCAGCGCACCGATAGTGCGCCCTTCAGCTTATCGCCCGTCACCACGATCCGGTATGCCTCAGTCTGCTCGGCTTTAATTATTCCGCCATATTCAGTAGCGTCATATTGCGGCACCAGCTTGCCTTGTTTATCCAACACATGCAATCCGTAGCCGCCGCTATTTTCCGACGGCCAGTCAACCTTAAAATGCAGCGACTGCCCTTTCTCCAAGGCAATCTTAATCGCCTTTTCTCCATGGAAATAATCGAAGTTCGCCTCATAGCTCCCATCTGTCTGCACCGCTTTCCACTCTCTCGTCACAGTCATATCTGCTTTCGAAAGTACAATAAATAACAGCAGCAGCGTCAGCGCAACGATAGCCGTGTATGAAAATCTCATTCGCATATAAAAGTAAATTCCGTCATAAATCGCAGCACAAATGGCACCCAAAAATCCAAAAAGAATGAATGGCCAAGATGCATGTCCTGCACCTTCGAACCCTCCGAGCATGAAAAGAAAAGGCAATACTCCCCCTATGATATACAACGGAATTTTCAGCAATACATACCATTCTCCAGATCTTCGGGCTAATTTTAAAACGACGTCCCCAGCTATTGAAAAACAGAAGGCATACCCGTAAAACAATATCCATACAAACGAAAAGCTCGCCGTCTGCGACCATTTATACAAATCCAGGCCAGACGTAACGAGCATAAACAGCAAAAACAATCCGCCAGAGGCGGCCAATTTGGCACATAAATAGGTAAAGCATTTTCTCCATAACGACTGAGTCATGAGCGATCATCCCCGGTTAAAATATAGATTACCGCTCAATCGTAACCAACTCTCCCGTAAGACGGCAGTTCTAACTTTTATAGAACCGAATCGATAATAGGCTTTGCATCATTGCCCAAATTTACTTCAATCCAAATACCGATACTCCGAAAATGCAGCCGCCTGTCCCCTGTATACACCCTCATCGTCAATCAAATTCCAGACGATTGCGTTTACGATGTAAAATCTCCGGCCGGCGTAGGATATTCGGATGCCCGTATAATTGTCTACGAATCCGTTGGCTGTCACCTGCTCGAAGAAACGGTCGCGCTCGGCCCGTTCCATCGGCTCCGCCGTCAGACGGGACGGCGTTGAAGTGAGCTCCTCCCAGGTTGTCTCCCACAACCGGAGCGCAGCTGCATTCCCATAGTTCAATACCGGATCAGCTTCCGTTCCGTGAGACAAAATGACAAATGGCGCCTCAAACAGCGCTTCGGACAAGCTGCCTTCTCCCTCCGGCAATGACACCAGCTCTCTGCCCGTCCATTTCTTAAAGCTGTTTGCCAGAAGCAGGCCATGTGCTTCAGTTGCGCCAATACCAGCTCTTTGTTCAGCCATTCATAACCAGACTCCCTATACTTGATTGCAAAATGCAGCTATATCTGCAATCCAAAGTTTACTCTATTATCTATCCTAGTAATAAATGATGCTTGCTGCAAGAAATGCATGCAATAACCAACTGCTGCGTGCGAATAATTAATAATAAGTAAAAAAACAAAAAGATTCTGCATACAAAACTGCAGAATCTGAACAAACTTTAACTAATAAATAACCCGCCAGCCGTTATCGCACTCAGCCGTCACGGTACCGTATCGGCGGAAATAATCGGCCACCAGCTCAGCCGATTCTGCCATAATTTCCTTCACGACAGGCTTGCCCTGAAACATCTCGTAATCGCCGCCCCCGCTCGCCCGGTAATTATTCATGACCACGTCAAAGCTGTCCCCATCCATTACTGGACGTCCGTCACGCTCCAGCTTAACAACCCGCTGGCCCACGGGACGCCTAATGTCCAGCTCGTAGGCAATTCCCGCCCACATATCGTAATTGTAATGCTGCGGCTTCGGTTCTATATAGGCCGGGTTCACGATTGGACTGCCATCTTCTCCCAACCGGAAATAATCGGCGGTCCGCTCAAGCGCCGCTCGGATATCGCGTCCAGACAGGCGCAGCACCGTCAGCGTATTGGGGAACATAAAGTTCGCCAGCACCTCGCGCATCGTCACGTTTGCGCCAAAGCCTGATGGCTGCTCGCTGAGCAGTGCCGCAACCGACAACTGGGCACCCGATGCTTCCAGCTGCACCCGTTGGACAAAAGATAGAAACGGATGATCCGCAAGCCGGCATGTCAGCGGATCGCCAACTGACATATCTCCGGTCACATAGCCAAGCGGCTGATCAAGCCAAATCTGCGTACCTGCCTCCGCTTCCTCCATCACGGCCATTATCCTGGCATCAGGTACCGTGCGCTCATCCGGAAACAACAGCTCGCTCCGCTTCTCCTTCACAATCCATCTCCCCTGCTCCAGCGCAAAGGCAATCTCAATTTTCCCGAGCGCCTGCCCGCCCGTACCGGGCTGTACTACCGTCACTCCTGCCACTTCGGATGCAATAAGCCGATGCTGATGGCCGGTAATGAGCACATCAATTCCGGCTTCCTTCGCCGCCTGGCACATTGCATAGCCCTGATTTTCGCCCGTCAATCGTTCAGTCGGCTCTCCGCTAGCCAAATCCCGCTCAAAGCCGCCGTGATACGCGGCAATAATCACATCGGGCTGCTCCTCTTCCCGGATGCGCGCTGCCCAGCTCAGCAGCAAATCTAATGCATCATGAAAAACAAGACCGGATATATACTCCGGATTTTCCCAATTCGGAATGTAGTGCGTCGTTACGCCAAGCAGCGCGGCTTTAATGGAGCCGCCATTCAGCATTTTAATGAGATAAGGTTTGCCGAAAGCCGGTTTACCTGTTGCCTGATCTGCAATACCTGCGGACAACCAAGGAAAGGCCGATTGACCAATCGCTTTATCCAGCAGCTCTCTTCCGAAATTAAACTCATGATTGCCAAGCACCGCCGCATCATATTGAAGCTCATTCATCGCCGCAACGATGGGATGGATCTGAGCCTCGCTCAGCCGGGACACATGATGGGCCAGAGGCGTTCCTTGCAGAGCATCGCCGTTGTCGATGAGCAGCAGTTCCGGCGCAGCCTCCCTTTCTTCTCTAATCATAGTACCCAGACTTGCAAGCGAAGCTATTCTATGTGTACCCGTCCTATAATCTATAGGAACGATCTGCCCGTGTACATCGCTTGTCGCCAAAACCGTAAAGCGATACAAGCCGCTGTCTGTCATTGTCCTATTCATTTTCTGCATCAATCTCCCAACCTCTATTCATAATGCCCAACAGTAGCGCAAGGTTAGTTTAACAGGATGCCTCCTATTTTTTAATGCCTGTCCCCGACATTTACAAATACTTATACCACCGTTTACGGACAGCTAATAAACTTTCCCTATAGTGAACAAGCAACCAAAAAACAAACTATTTCTGGAGGGTTTTGGAATTGAAAAAATTGACGGCAGTCGTACTATCACTGTTAGTATCCGTGTCCCTGTTGAGCGCTTGCGGCGCGAAAAATGATGCCCCGAACAACGCTGCAAATGGCGGAGCAACAAATACGCCTGAGGCCACCGAGGCTCCGAAACCGGAAGGCTATGCGCCAACAACGTTGACGGTGCAATTCGTACCTTCGCAAAACGCTGACACGCTCGAAGCAAAAGCGAAGCCGCTTGAGAAGCTGCTCAGCGACAAGCTTGGCATTGACGTAAAAGTAAGCATCTCGACCGACTACAACACGATTATCGAGGCAATGGCTTCGAAAAAAATCGACGTCGGCTTCCTTCCTCCATCCGCATATGTACTGGCTAAGCAAAAAGGCGCAGCTGAAGTTATCCTTCAAGCACAGCGTTTTGGCGTACAAGACGAGACTGGCGCTCCAACAGAAGATCTGGTCGACTTCTACAAATCGATGATTATCGTTAAGAAGGATTCGCCAATCAAATCCGTTGCCGATCTGAAAGGCAAAAAGATCGCTTACCAAAACGTAACTTCTTCTGCAGGCTACGTATGGCCGGCAGGCAAATTGCTGGAGAACGGCATTGATCCGCTGAAAGACGTTGTACCTGTAACGGTTAAAGGCCATGACCAAGGCGTTATCGCTGTATTGAACGGCGATGTTGATGCCGCAGCGATTTTCCAAGACGCCCGCAACATTGTAAGCAAAGACTATCCGACGGTATTCGAAGATACTCGCGTACTTACGTTCACGGAGCCTATCCCTAACGATACGATTTCCGTTCGTTCCGACATGAGTGCAGAGTGGATCGCTAAGCTGCAGCAAGCTTTCATCGATATCGGCAATGACCCGGATGGACATGCCATCATTAAAGAAATCTATTCGCACGAAGGCTACGTTAAATCCGATGACAGCATCTTCAACATCGTTCGCGAATACGGCGAAAAAGTAAAAACCGAGTAGGCCGGTATTGGCAAAGGCAATCGCATAATCAGCTAGGCATTTAGCCAGTGTGGGCGCAGCCCGTGCTGGCTGTACTTTTTATGAAGCGAAAAGGAAGGATCAACATGAAGATGATCGAAATCCGCAACGTATCTAAAGTGTATCCCAACGCAACCAAAGGCTTGAACAATATTAACCTGACGATCCATGAAGGGGAATTTATCGTCATTGTCGGCTTGTCGGGGGCCGGAAAATCAACGCTCCTCCGCTCAATCAACCGGCTGCATGATATAAGCGAAGGCGAAATTCTCATTAATGGCGCCTCAATTACGAAAGCCTCCGGGAAAAAGCTGCGTTTTATCCGCCGCGATATCGGCATGATCTTCCAGAGCTTCAATCTGGTCAAACGCTCCTCCGTCCTGCGGAACGTGCTCGCCGGGCGTGTCGGCTACCGTTCCACTTGGCGGACGCTGCTTGGCTTGTTCCCGAAAAGCGACACCGAGCTTGCCTTCCAGGCTTTGGACCGCGTTAATATCGTGGAAAAAGCGTATGCCCGTGCAGACGAGCTGTCCGGCGGCCAGCAGCAGCGGGTTGCAATTGCCCGAGTGCTCGCTCAAGAAGCTAAGATCATATTGGCCGACGAGCCCGTCGCCTCGCTCGACCCGCTTACGACAAAGCAAGTTATGGACGATCTGAAAAACATTAACCAAGAGCTTGGTATTACGACGATCGTCAATTTGCACTTTATCGACCTTGCGCGGGAATATGCGACGAGAATTATCGGGCTGCGCGCTGGCCAGGTTGTATTCGACGGGCCGGTGGAAGAGGCTACAGATGAGAAGTTCGCTGAAATCTACGGTCGTCCGATCAAGCGGGACGAGCTGTTAGGGGAGCTTGAAGGATGAAAGCGAACACGGAACTGAACCGGCCAAAGCCGCCCGGAAGACTGAAGCTTTATATGACCGGAGCACTGCTCATCGTTCTGCTGTGGGGCAGCTTCTTTCAGACGGAAGCGAACTTCGGCGAGCTGATCGGCGGACTGCCCAATATGATGGACTTGCTGCGGGAGATGTTCCCGCCAAAGTGGAGCTACTTTGAAAAAATCACTGATGCGATGCTGGAGACCATCCGCATGGCACTCATCGGAACGACGGCAGGCGCAATTCTGGCCGTGCCGATAGCGCTGCTGAGTGCAAGCAATATGGTCGGCACCGCATGGATATTCTATCCGATCCGGCTGCTGCTGAATCTCATACGGACGATACCTGACCTGCTGCTCGCAGCTCTGTTTGTCGCGATCTTTGGCCTTGGGCCGGTGCCAGGCATCTTCGCCTTGACCGTCTTCTCCATCGGCCTTATCGCCAAGCTGACCTATGAAGCGCTAGAGACGATCGATCGCGGGCCGCTTGAAGCGATGACAGCGGTAGGTGCAAACCGGTTGCAAAAAATTATTTTCGCCGTCATTCCGCAAATTCAGGCTCACTTTATGTCCTTTACGCTGTATACGTTCGAGATTAACATCCGCGCCGCAGCGATTCTCGGCCTCGTTGGAGCCGGCGGTATCGGACATTATTATGAAGTAACGCTTGGTTTCCTGGAATATGACAAAACAAGCACCATCATTATTTTCACATTGGCTATCGTGCTGATTATCGATTTTGCAAGCACGAAGCTGCGGGAGAAGCTGCTATGAGGACAAATTCGAATCCAACCAACAATACGAATTCTACAGTACGAGCGGGTAAGTCATGGGATACCCTCGTTCCCAAACCACGCAAAAACCGCTATCGCTGGCTCATTCTCCTTGCACTTATAGCCGTCTATGCTTGGGCGCTTGCCGGCATTCCGTTCACGGGTTTCAAAGAGACGGCTGCTCAGATTACGAAAGCGATCATTAGCGGCATTTTCTCCCCCGACTGGGACTACGTCTATTTGCCCGACGGCGAGGACCTGCTGCGCGGCTTGCTGGATACACTCGCCATTTCGATTGGCGGCACCTTTCTGTCTACGCTAATCTGTATTCCGTTCGCATTCTGGTCGGCAACCAATATGAGCCGCTCCGGCGCGGTATCGGGCTCGGGCAAGCTGCTGCTGAGCATCATTCGTACGTTCCCTGAGATCGTCATGGCTATTTTATTCATCAAAGCCGTTGGCCCAGGCTCCTTCGCCGGGGTGCTGGCGCTTGGCCTTCATTCCGTCGGGATGCTTGGCAAGCTGTTTGCCGATGAAATTGAAAATATCGACCGCGGCCCGTTAGAAGCGTTGACCGCAGCAGGAGCGAATCGTCTCCAATTGCTATGGTTCGCCGTTATTCCGCAGGTGCTGCCGGGCTTCCTGTCCTATACGCTGTACCGGTTCGAGATTAATGTGCGTTCCGCCACCATTCTCGGCGTTATCGGAGCCGGCGGCATCGGAACCCCGCTGATCTTCGCGCTGAGCACGCGCAATTGGGACCGCGTCGGCATTATTTTGCTCGGCATCATCGTTATGATTACCGTAATCGACGCAATCTCCGGCTTGATCCGCAAACGTCTAGTCTAATAATCCTCATTCATCCCCCCTAACATAGTGCGCCTTCTTCGAGCTGAGCTTATATTCCCCAGTTCCAGTTTCAGCTCCTAGAAGGCCGCCCTATTCTGCTAAAAATTTGATAGATTCATCATTCTATGTTACCCTCAAGGTTGTTATATTTCTTTATGGAAAATATTATATTTCCATCCATTATTGTTCCAGAGGAGAGATAAACAGCTTTGTTTAATCGATTAAAAGCTTCTAAAGCCGCTCGTACCATTATGGTTGTCGTCATGCTCTCAATTGTTTTTCAGCTCGTTGCGCCAAGCTCGCTTGAGCCGCATCTGCAAGCAGAGTCGTCCTGCGATAAAGATTGCAGCTACTATGACGTAATCGTCATCGGCAGCGAAATTCAAGGCGTTCTGTTGGCGAAAGAGGTTCACAAAGCACGCAAAAGCGTCCTTATTCTTGATCCTCGCACTCAATCCGGAGGAGAGCTCGTTCAAGGACAGATGCACTTTCTGGATATCCCCAATGACCGGAATAACAAGAGCATTGTACAGGGAGAAATTAAATATTTATTTGACGCCTATAAGTCAGGAACCATTCGCAAAGCACATGAATTCAATCAATATTTCAATCATTTAACCCGGGGAATTCCTATTGAAAAGGGCATTACGATTCAGACGATCGAAACGGTGCCGTTAGCAGCAGAAAAGTCTCTGAAATCCATCACCTACCAAACGAAAGACGGCATAACGCGTGAAGTACAAGCGAATTACTGGGTCGAAAATACAGATTTCAACGCCCTTACAGGACTGCTTGAGCTCAAGCGGATACCGGGAATGGAAAGCCTTGTCTCCAAGAAAGATCCCACGCCTGAATATATGTCCTCAACGTTGATGATCAAATTCAAAAATGTGGATTGGTCCAAGCTTCATAAGACGATTCTTAAGGATTATCCGCTGAGGAACGTTCAGAAGAAGTATGGCCCGAACACCTATGTCGATTGGACAATTGCGACCGGCTTCGGAAATTTGATTAATCAATACAAGACTACTGATCCGCAATTGGTGTTAAGAGGCATGAATACGCTCAATCAGAAAAACGGTCGGGCTATTATGAATGCGCTGCTTATTTTTGATGTGGACCCGTCCAATCCGGAGTCAGTTGAAGCGGCTATTTCCAAAGGGTCGGCAGAGGCTCCGCATATTTTGGAATTTTTACGCCAGAACATTCCCGGCTTTGCCAATGCCGAGCTCGACGGTTTTCCGGACTACCTTTACGTAAGAGACTATAACCGTTTTGAAACGGAGCATATTCTCCAGAAAGACGATTTAAAGTCGAACAAGATGTTTTGGGATAATGTGAGCATTGGCGGATATGGAATGGATCTGCAGGCTACAAAACGGATACCGTCAGGAATCGGCTTTGGCTTAACGGACCGCTACGGCATGCCGCTGCGTTCATTCCAGCTCAAGGCTTACGAGAATGTCATTGTCGCAGGCAAAAACGTCGGTGCATCGATTCAGGCTTACGGAAGCGCGAGAATTATGCCGAATACAGCTACAGCTGCCCAAACGATTGGCATCATAATCGGCCGTGAATCGGGCCACAAGCGGCTGAAGGAGCTTACGCCAGATGACTTCAAACGCATTCATAACTATTTGAAAAAAGATTTCAACATCGTGCTTGCCGGTTAATGTTATACGCCGTAATTGGATTTAGAAAAAGGACCTCACTCCCCGCTCTGCTGCGGGTTGTGAGGTCCTTTCGTTTCATGCTGCTATTTCACTTGTACCGTAATCGTCTCGCTGAATGTCGAGCCTGCCGCATTGATTAACTCGCAGCGGTAAACATAACGGCCCGGTGCTCTGCCCTCGATTGCCGTTACTGCCGATTGCGCATTCGGGGTAGCTTCCTTCAAGCTTTTCGTATCGATCAGTTTATCATTCTCATATAGACGGTATTCCGATGCATTCGTTCCCCACCACAGATTCATCGTAACGCTGTAGCTTCCGCTGCCGCTCCAATTGTTGTGGGACAATACCGCTTTACCCGGTGCTGCATCCGTTACATTAACAACATGCGGTGCGCTCGTAGTCGTGCCAAAACGGTTAGTCAGTTCAGCTACATAGATGTAGGTACCGTTCTTTTTGCCGGAAACGTCAACCTGCACGGTTTGCGCTGCTGGAGAGTTGTCTGTCACGCGCTTCGTGCTGATCAGCACGCCATTCTCATAAAGCTTGAATTCCGAGCCGTTGTTGCCCCACCATACATTCATTGTAACCGTATAGCTGCCGCCGCGAAGTCCGCTTGCTTGCCCGTTATTGTCGGAAAGAACAGGCTTGGCAGGCGCTCCTGTTGCCTTAGGCGTTTCTGAAGCTGTAATTTTGAAAGATGCATTGCCTTGCGTAGAATGTCCGGCAAAATCCGTCACTGTATATGCTAGTGTATGGGTGCCTGTGCCCAAAGCTGCTGCATTCAGCGATTGGCCGCTGACAATTGCTTTTCCGTCAAGCAGCAAGCTCTCGGAGGCAATACCGGATTGCGCGTCTGTTCCTTTTAATTCAAAAATCAGCTGAGCTGTATCTGTTACGTCGCTAACTGCTCCGCCATTTTGCGTCAGCACTGCAGCTGGTGCTGTCAAATCAACCTTGACTTCCAAAGCATGCGGCGATTCTTCATTGCCAGCCGCATCAACCGAATAATAGCGAAGTGTGTGAACACCCTCGGTGCCGATTGTAATTGGACCGTTGTAAAGCGCTGCACTGCCTCCGTCAATCGTATAGTACGTTTTAATAGTGCCTGGTTGATCGTCAACTGCCTTCAGCGTGACCGTCACTGCTTCCTTATGCCAGCCGTTTGCTCCGGCAGCCGGTTCAGCCGACAGAGTTGCTGTCGTCACAGGAGCTGCGCTATCCGCTTGATGATGGAAATCGCTGATGCCTCTAGGCTTAAGCTGATACACACCTTTGAAAATAGCGGCTACGCCAGTAATATCAACAACATCGCCTTCTGCGTATGGGAAGTTGGCAAGCGTCAAGCCCGTACGGACATCAACCCGAACATGGTTGCTCACATTTCCTTTTACAGCGTCAAATTCAAAAGAACCGGCAGGTGTTGCTGTAATGATATTGCTGATTTTCACATCAGTGAGTTGAATAAGCTGCCCTTGCAGACCATCGGTAATAGCGCCAACTTGTGCTGCAACTGGAAGCGAAGCTGTTCCTGTCTTCTCGATGGCTGCAACATCAGCCAGCTCCAGTTCAGTATTGTACAGCGCGAGCGGTGCGGTAACCTTCACAACGTCGCCTTGATGGAAGCCGCTTTGCGACTGGAAGACATAAATACCGCCTGTAGCGTCTTGCAGATAGAACGCCTGGCCGCCAAATGCGCCCGGCTCTGTCGTTACGACGCCTTCAACCGTAACCGTCGTACCTTCTGCTTTGCTCCGTGCTTCTGCTACTGTAATTTTCGCCGGAATGGGGCCTTCTTCTACCGGCAGCGGTTCTGCCGGCACATCCGCGATCGACACCGTATTCGTGATCAGGTTGGTACCGTTCAAGCGGAGACGCAGGCTGGCTGTGCTGCTGACCGTTCCCCCTTTGATCCGGACCGTAATATCCTTAACTGCTCGTCCCTTGCTGTCGGAGGTAACGCTGAAATTCGAGCTGTAGCCATACGCCGTCGGCCAAGTGCCGTCATCCTTCTGGAACAACGCAACTTGCGTGCCGCCGGTCAAATAAATGCCAGTGCTAAAGCCGGATACCGTCGTATTCGGAGCCAAATTCGTTACAACAACACGAATCTGGAAGTCTTGCGCATTCGGAAGCTGCGCCTGGTTTACAAAGCTGTAAGCTGCCGGGGCACTAGTTGTAGTACCGCCGTATGAGCCAGGCTTGAACGTAGAGCTGTCATACCATTTGTAGCCGGCTGCAGGTGCTGCCCAAGGCTCTGCTTGAGGCTCTGTCGACAAGGCCGGCGTTTCCATCGGAAGCAGCGCTGTCGGCTGGTCAAGCTGCAAGCCTGCTACTTGATCCAAGCTTGTATAGCTCTCTTTCTTGGAAAGCCAGTTAATAACATTGACTAGCAGAACTCCGTCGTTTTGTTCTTTAAAACCGTCGTATGTCGTTTTCTTAGCGCCTGTTTCCTCGCGCAAATATTTCGGAGTTGCATCTTCGACCGGCGACGAGTCACCGATAAAAGCAGCTTTGCCCGCGCCCTTTTTGGCTACGGCCACATAAGGCCCTTCTGCAACGCCGCCGCCATTGTAGACGCCTTGGTCAACCGCGCTGCCCCATGCTGCATTCGTTTTTGGCAAATATACGATCCCTTTCGCTTTCGTCGGATCTGTAATTGCCAGCGTCGATCCGGCGTGCATCGCTACGGCGTTCACGCCCTGCGTAATGCCGAAGGCTTGGCTTGGCGCTACGATGTTGTTCGCATCAATATCCCCCAGCGCGTTGTAACGGAAGCGGACGCCGAAGTTGTCGCTCAGCCAATCGGAGCTGACTACGCCTTGCATAGCTGCTGAGTTTCTCTCCTCAGCGCTCATGCCTTTGGCCGGATCGGTCCAAGCTCCACGGCGGTAGCCGTTGATGGCTTCCGAGCCGTCCCAGCGGTTTTTGTTGCGGTCAGCGTTGTAATGATCGCCGATGAAGAAGATGCTGCCGCCGCCTTGTACATATTGCTCCATAGCAGCCTGCTCGCTTTGCTTGAACGGAATGTTCGGCTCCGCGATAACGAATACGTCATAGTCCTTCAAATCATTGAAGTTGAAGGGCAAAGCTTTGCGCAGCTCTTTGACATAATAGCCGTCTGCCGCAAGTGCTTGTCCAAAGTCGGAAAAGCCGCCGTCAATCACCCAGTCCGCTGCACCTGATGTTTGAGCGTGCGTATTGTCGAACAACACTTTTTTACCTGCATTTCCATTAACGACCTTCGCTTCAATATACGGTGCCGGATCGACCGGCCCTTCTGCATGCACTGTCTCATAATTGCGGATTAATCCGGTTTGAATCGACAGTACGAGTGATAACAGTATCGCCAGCTTGACACCTTTCTTCTTAAAAAACTCCAGCCCTCTCATCCCATGCCTCCTAATTTTCGATAAGACGTAGTTTGAATCCGCCATTAGTTTAGCACGATATTTTTGACAGAAGTGATAGGTTATTGTAAAGGCCAAGCTGGCGCTGAAATGTCCAATTTACGGCAAAAAGAGATCCGTTACTATCGCACTACTCGTCAAAGTCCATAGTCCCTGACCTCTGAATCGGAAGACTTACTCGAGCGAAGCAAGTTCGCAATTTAGCGAACCTTGCTTCGCTGCTGCCTGCCAGCCGAGTTGATTGCAGAGGTACAACGAACTAAAATTCGCTATTCGCGAATCTAGGTTCGCGGATAACGAATTTTAGTTCGCAAATGCCACACTCGATCGCTGTTGAGGCATCCACAGCGAAATTCGCTTCGCTATATTGCGAAGCTGCTTCGCTCGCGGACATTGGCTGCGCCGAGTTCTTGCATAGCATCTCAGCTTCGCTCGCGGCCTGGACTGCGCCAAGTCCGGCACCTTCTGCGCATCTGTGCTTCGCGTATATTGCGAAGCTGCTTCGCTCGCGGGCTCTGGCTGCGCCAAGTCCGGCACCTTTCTGCGCATCTGTGCTTCGCGTATATTGCGAAGCTGCTTCGCTCGCGGGCTCGCACTGCGCCAAGTCCGGCACCTTTCTGCGCATCTTGGTGCCCGCTTTTGCACAGCAAATACGCTCGCAGCAGTAAGCGGAGTCCGCTTGGACTCCGCTAATCCTCACGCAGCAAAAAAGCAGCCCCTCGCGAGGCTGCTCTATCTTTTACATATCCCAGTTCACTTTGCCAGCAGTCGGAGCTATGTTTTGTCGTTGCCCTCATTCGGCGGGGCAGGCGAGGAATCAGCGGACTCATCCGCAGGTATGAATTCCTCGTTCTCCTCCCAGGAATCCTCCTCTTCCTCCAGCATAGAATTAGCTTCGCGACTGTCAGCGAGGACAAATGTTTTTCCCGCCTTCCTTAGGGTGAAGAAGACAATAGTTAATGCCAGCGTCCCAAGCAGCATAATAGGTATCATCGTGAGAAGCACATCACTCGTTGCGTTCATGCTGAAAGGAAGTACAATCAAGGCTGCCGCTGATACAAACGTAAAGAAACGTCTTCTTGCTCGGACGCTGTAGGCTAATTCTCTTTTTCCCTCTTGCAAAGCATGCTTATGAAGCGCTGACAGAAAGCTGTTCAGCATAAGCAGCAGAGCCAGCAAAACTGCACCCAAATAAATTAGGCTGGGGAGGGAAAAAACAATTTCATTAGTCGTTAATTGAATACTGCTGCCCGGCCAAAGCGGCAGTATCTCGCTTAACGATGCAACTGCCAACAGAATTGCAAATGGCTTCGCCTTGCGATAATCGCTGTAGTAATTCTCAAGCGACCGAATACCGCTCCAAATCATACAATAGCCGATAAAATCAGGTAAAATATCGAAAAAGCCAAATCGGATATCCAATATGGTCAATAAAAGGCCCCAGCTCATCCGGTAAAAAGCTCTACTCACGGCTGTCGCCTCCTTCCCTCGACTTCACATAGGAACGAAGGTCACTGCCGTACAGCTGTGGTTGCATATAGAAAGTTTGCGCTCCTAATGAGCCGCCTTTCTCATCCCAATAATTAATTCGCACGATAAATGACTGGAATCGTCTTTTATCATTTTTAGGCATGCGAGAGCTGTAAGTTACATGAAAGCCTGTGCTTTTTTTCAGTTGAATCGGAAACGAAGCAACGTCTGCAGCATCTATTCCATTCGCTTTAACGTCTAGTATTCCTTGGAGCATTTCGGGAAAACTATAATCGACAGCTGCAATTGTTAAGTCTCGAGTGGTTGTGTAACTGGCTGATCCGGTCCCGCCCGATGAGGCATGAACCGACTGCTGCTCCAAAGCCCGCTCCTCTCTGCGCTCCGGATAAACGATGATTTTGCCGATCGATACCGTTTCATTCTCTCCGCCAGTTGTATAGTACACCTTCAATTGATCAATAATTAGCGGCTCTTTCAGCTGCTCCATTTCCTCTTTAATGACAGGCGAGACGATGGCTTCCTTCAGCTGCAGCCGCCCTTGCTCTTCTCGAATTTGCGTATGCTCTACCTGCAGAAGCTGCCCGTTTGGCAGTTCAAAATATCCCGCTTCTCTGCGATCATCCTTATTCAACACATAGTATAGGCTTGTATGCTCGAACAACGATGCAGGCATCTCATAATAATGCTGCAGAAAAATCGGCTGCTCCAGTTTTTGCATTTTATAATACCAAAGATTCCCGCCCCATGAGACAGCTATGACGAGCAAAAGCAAACCCATTCCATATTTCCGCATTACCCTCCCCCTCCGTTTTCAACATTTTTCTATTTTAGATTAGACGCTGGAAAAAGGTAATGGTTTCATAATTGGGGGAATTTATCCGAAATCAGAAATCGGAAAAATGCCATTTACAATCCTGAAAAGGTGTGCTATCTTTATTTCCACAGTTATCGAAATAATGACGCAGCAAAAAAAGGTGAGGGACGATGGCAGGGGATACCGAGGAAGTACGTCAAGCCGTAAAAGTATACAAAGCATTGGGAGAGCCTACCCGGATTAAAATCGCTCTTCTGCTTATGGATGAGAAAAATTTGTGCTGCTCGGATATCGGGAGCAAACTCGAAAAGGTGGCAGGCTCAACGCTGTCTCATCACTTGAAGCAGTTGACGGAATGCGGGCTTCTTCATACGCGCAAAGACGGCACCTACATCTACTACAGCATTGACCGCGAGCTGGCGCGGAGATATGCCCCTTATTTGCTGGAGTAATTTTTTTTCGTCGTTATTTCTATATATTTAGAAATATAAAATATTAGAGTTGGAGTGGAGAGAGGAGCAATTCATTTATGTCGCAAGTGTGGAAAATTTACTTGCTGGCTGTCATCAGCTTTCTTGTAGGTACCTCTGAGTTTATTATCGCAGGTATTCTGGATCGGGTCGCCGCAGATCTTCACGTATCCGTATCGGCAGCCGGCCAGCTTATTACCGTATTCTCGATTGCTTACGCATTCGGTACGCCTTTTTTAATTGCCTTCACTTCCCGGATGGAACGAAGGAAGCTTCTCCTCTACTCGCTTGCTATATTTGCCGTAGCCAACGGCATTGCTGCAGTATTGTCCGGATTTGAATTTCTGATCATTTCGCGAATTATTCTGGCGCTTAGCGCAGGCGTATTCGTCGTAACCTCTTTGACTGTCGTCTCTGCACTGGCTCCGCCGGAGAAGCAGGGCAGCGCGATCGCTACTGTCGTAATGGGCTTTAGTGCCGCACTCATTGTGGGTGTACCTCTAGGAAGGGTCATAGCATCCGTCTACAGCTGGCAAATGATTTTCGGAGGAATTGGTGTACTAGGCCTGCTTTCCATGCTTCTTATCGCGTTCTTCATTCCGAAAATGAATGGCGATGAGCCGATACCGCTCCGCAACCAGCTGAAACTGTTTAAAGAGCCGCGTATTACGGCGGCCCTGCTGGTTACTTTTTTCTGGATCGGCGGCTATTCTATCGCTTATACGTATATATCACCGTTCCTGCTGGAGGTTACCGGCATGAGCGAGCAAGGGGTCAGCATCGGCCTGTTTGCCTTTGGCATCGCCAGTCTGTTCGGTTCGAAGCTGGGCGGTTTTAGCACAGATCGCTGGGGAGCCCCTCGAACGCTTATCGGGGGCATGTCTCTGCAAATTGTTGCGCTGCTGCTGCTTGCAGCCGCTGGCCAGTCTGCTGCTCTAATGTTCCCTCTATTGATGCTTTGGGCATTCTCAGCCTGGTCTTCTGGTCCAACGCAGCAGTATAACCTGATTAGCATGGCTCCAGGCGCCACCGGTATTATGCTCAGCTTGAACAGCTCCGTGCTGCAGTTAGGCATGGCTGCAGGCGCGGCGCTGGGCGGCATCGTCGTTGAGCAGGGCTCGCTGCATGCGGTAAGCTGGATCGGCGCCGTTGGCGTTGCTATAGCGGTCAGCATCACAACCATTGCCTACCGCCGATCCGTTCGTTCCCGCTCCAACAGCAGCGAAGATCGCAGCGCGACTGCGGAAGAAAGACAAGTGTTAAAAAGCGGCGCTTAAATGGCGAGAGAGGCGGATGAGGACACGGACGGCTTATTATTTTCCCATACGCTGCTCGGAATTTCTTTTCTAAGCACTGGAGCAACCTCGTCCGCAAACCGCTGCACTTGCTCACGCTGCTCGGCTTCGGTCAATCCGTCGACAGATATGCTAAGCACTTGATTGCCGAACGCTTCATAGTAATTCAAAATTTTCTCAATGACGCTGTCGGGACTGCCCACCAATGTAGGGCCGTTCTCGATACTGTCTTCAAGTCCCTTAAATGGCGAATTGTTGTGAAGCGCCGCTCCCGTTCCTTGAAATGCATCATAATAAGGCCGGAATCGGCTGATCGCCTCTTCACGGGTATTAGCCAAATAAAGGCTTCCCGCCCCTGAGCCGACAACGGCTTTTTTCGGATCATGTCCGTAATAAGCGAGACGTTCCCTATAATGATCGATTAATGCTTTATATTTCGCTTGCGGGTGAAACGTATTTGATGAGAATAACGGCTCGCCATATTTCGCCGCCAGCTCGGTGGAATTGGTGCTCGAGGCACTTCCGTGCCAGACTGGAATAGAGGCTTGGAACGGCCTTGGATAAGTCGTTACTCCCTCCAGCGCAGGCCGATATTTCCCTTGCCAGGTTACGTTCTCCTCATTCCACAGCTGCTTGAGGAGGGCGTACCGCTCGGCAAGCGATTCCCACTGTTCCTCCTCCTTGATGCCAAAGAGCGGATAGTGGCGAGGGTCATTGCCCTTGCCGATGATCAGCTCCAGCCTTCCCTCGGAGAGATGGTCCAGCGTTGCATAGTCCTCAGCGACCCTTACCGGGTCGAGTATACTCAGTACCGTTACCGTCGTCAGCAAGCGGATTTTGGAGGTGCGTGCAGCTATTGCGGCAAGCACCACGGGAGGCGAGGAGGACAGAAACGGCTCTCCATGCCGTTCGCCCACCCCATATGCCTCAAAGCCAACCTCCTCCGCCAATGCCGCTTGCTTTAATATATTTTGAAATTTTTGCTGCGAAGTCAGTGTCTCCCCGCTTACCGCGTTTGGGACATTCATCATAATGCTGAACAATGCAAATTTCATATGACCCTCAGCTCCGTTCCCTTATGCTTTTCCATTAATTTGAACTATTCTAGCACGGCTGGTTACTTGGAGCAATTAAATTCTTATAATTCCTATTATAATACTATTCTATAGTACATTAAATAATTCTATATTGGATTGAGATAAACGCCTGAAGACGATGATTGTTGACTCGGCTGCGTAAAAAAAGACCCTTTGGGGTCTTTTTTTGTGCGGGGAACTAATTGACGCAGGTTGCCTGACTCGAATGAAGCTTGTTTGTGCAGCTCTTGCGTGGTGCAAACTGCGGCGTTCTGAAGCTGCTATTTTGTTGTAACCCAGTAGACCTACTAGACCCTCAAAAGGTTTTAACGTAGTCACAGCACACTCCGCTGCTCGTTTTACGGAGGCAATTGTTCCATTAAGGCTCTCTGAGCCTTTTAACCTCTCAGAAATTTATTAGTTTCAACACATTAAGCCCCTCTCGGGGTCTTAACAGTCTGAATCCGCGCTCCTCTGCTCGTTTTTACGGGGAAGACAGCTACCTTAAAGCCCTCTCAGGGCCTTAACCTCTCAATAATTCAATCATTTCGGACTGTTAAGACCCTCCCAGGGTCTTAACAGTATGAATTTGCGCTCCTCTGCTCGTTTTTACGGGGAAGACAGCTACCTTAAAGCCCTCTCAGGGCTTTAACCTATCAATAATTCAATTATTTCGGACTGTTAAGACCCTCCCGGGGTCTTAACAGTCCGAAACCAAGCTCCGTTGCTCGTTTTTACGGGGGCAGCTATTCCCTTAAGGCCCTCAGTGACTCTTAACCTCAAGCTTGCAGAGCCCTCCCCTAGCATAAAAAAGAGACGGTACAGGAATTTATCCTGCACCGCCTCTTATCACAATTACTTATTTGCCTTTAAGCGCGTCCAAGCCAAGGGCCAGAGAGCCGCTAAGGCCGGCGTTGTCGCCAAGACCCGGAGGTACGATGAAGCTGTCGAGACCGCTTACGATCTCTTTGGCACTTACGTAGCCGTTAAGCTGCTTGCGCACTTCCTCGCGAATCATCGGAAAAAGCTGCAGTTGATGCATAACACCGCCGCCGAGAATTACTTTTTTCGGGGAAAGCATCAGAATCACGTTGCTAACCGCTTGTCCGAGATAATAAGCTTCCAGCGCCCAAGCCGGGTGATCTACCGGCAGCTCGCTGCCTTTTACTTTCCAGCGCTTCTCCAATGCGGGACCTGCCGCCATCCCCTCCAAGCAATCTCCGTGATAAGGGCAGAAGCCTTCATAGTCATCGTCAGCATGACGGCGGGTCAGCACGTGACCGCCTTCCGGGTGAACAAGACCGTGAACCAGTTTACCTTCACTATATACGCCAACTCCGACGCCCGTACCAACCGTATAATAAACGCAGCTGTCGAGCCCTTTTGCAGCACCCCATGTCGCTTCGCCAAAAGCAGCAGCGTTCACGTCGGTATCCCAGCCGAAAGGAACATCGAAATTGCGCTTCATCGTGCCTAGAAAATCAAAACCAGACCAGCCCGGCTTTGGTGTCGTCGTTACATGACCGTAAGTAGGACTTGCTTTATCAATATCAATCGGACCAAATGTACCGATACCGATTGCCTCGACTCCCTTGCCCTCGAAATATGCGATGACATTTGCCATTGTGCTCTCCGGATGCTCCGTTGGAAAACTTACGCGATCCTCAATTACGCCTTCTTCATTGCCGATGCCGCAGACAAATTTCGTTCCGCCTGCTTCAATCGCTCCAATACGCACTTATAAGTCAACTCCTTCTAAGTAATAACTCTACTATCGGCTAGACGCCGACGAATTGCAATCCCTAATTGCTCAAAAACTATTATAACCGATAAACATAAGGATCTTTCGGTGCAGCAATCGGCTTCCACGACGTCACCTGCAGCACTGGAATGGTCTGCTTGAATGGCTGGTAAAACTCCCAAGTGAGCTTCCCGGTTACGTTAATCCAATCATTATCTTTCAAATTCGTATTTTTCGGAAAATCGACTAGCATGCCGAATACACCGGAATCCGCCACACAATGAATGAAGCCGAAGCGAAACACAAAGAAATGATTGCCGTCTACCTGCTCGCCCTTGTAGGCAAAACCGTCAAAGCTAATAGACGCCCCCATAAACTGCCCCGGATTGTTGTACAGCGCCTCCATACCCTTCAAATAATTGCTGTCGTTCAACTCGATCTGCCCCATGCCTGCAAATTCGGACAGCTCTTTCTTCTTCAGCTTCTCATAACCTTCCTTACCATAAAACACGCTGGAATCCGGCTTTAGAAACTGATGCTGTCCGGGATTATTTTCTGCTTCCTCAAAGGTTGGAAAAGAGAAGCCCTTCGCCTTTACAAAGCTGGAGTCGAGCGTTTGTACCGGGAGGAAGATACCCGTAAGAATCGGTACGATTAAAATAAAATAACCGAGGACCCGCTTCCATCTGGAGGACGGTTCATGCGAATGGCCAAAATGACTGTCATCGCCATCATGATGGTGATGATTATCGCTATGTGAATGATGATCATGACTATGAGTGTGATCACCATGGCCATGTGTATGATGATCATGACTATGAGTGTGATCACCATGGCCATGTGTATGATGATCATGCGCATGAACGTGACCAAAGCTATGCTCATGGTCATGCGTTCTTTCCTCGCCCTCGCTATGCACATCACCAGCCCAGCCAGCATGCTCCTTAGCATGAGCGGCCGCAGCAGCCTCGGCCCTCGCCTTTTCCGCCCCTTCCTTTTGATAGATACGGACAAACTCAACAATCGCGAGCACAGCGAGCAGAACAATCGCGCTAATCGAGAGATAAGCGTATTTCATGTTAATATATTTGTTCAAATCGCCGCTGCTATGCATCAAGGCGAACATAAGTATAAAACCAATCAAAATATAAAGACGCGTCATCCGAACAACCTCCCTACCAGCAATGATCCGGCCAAAGTAAACAGCGTCACCAAAGCGATAAGCACCGCTACAAATTTTCCTTTAAACGATGCCAGAAGCATAATCGTATTTTTAATATCGATCATCGGGCCATAGACCAGAAAGGCCGAAAGCGCGCCTGTGGAAAATGTGCTTCGGAAGGATGAAGCAATAAACGCATCTGCTTCCGAGCATAGGGACATCGTAAAGGCGAGCCCAATCATAATTAAAGAAGCCGTCAGCGGATTGCTGCCTAAATGCAGCAGTGTCGAGGTCGGGATGAAGGTCTGCATGCAAGCAGCGATAAAAGCGCCTAGCACGAGATATTTTCCAACTGAGAAAAACTCCTCCACACTGTGGCTGAGCACATCCATGAGCTGATGCTTTAATGGAGGCTTTGGAGGCTCCACGGGAATTGACTGCATATCCGAGATAGCAAGTGCGGCTGCGGCCTGCTGCTCCGCAACGGATAGACGCAGCGGCAATACAGGAAACAAAAAGCCTATTATGATCGATACGGCCAAAGCAACCGCGATAGCTAGCCCTGCCCGGATACCCACCATTTTCCAATCATTGCCGAAAGCGATATAGGTGGCAAACAATACAACCGGATTAATGATAGGACCTGTCAGCATGAAGCCGATGCCGGCGTTCAGCGGAACCCCTTTTTTCAACAGCCTTCTCGTAATGGGAACGATTCCGCACTCGCAAGCCGGGAAAAAGATTCCGATCCCGCAGCCGATCAAAGACGCTAGAAACCGGTTTTTCGGCATCATGCGGGCGATCCATTTTTCAGTTAAAAAAATTTGAATAAAGCCGGAGATCAAGACGCCTAACAGCACGAACGGAATAGCCTCCATAATCATGCTCAAAAAAATCGTGTTCAACTGCAGTATCGTTTTCACCGTCATGCCTCCGTCGGTTTGCTCTCTCATTCTAGCGCATTCCCTATTATGAAACATGTCTAAACGATTAGCCAGTGCAGTTTGTTTTACGATGAAATCACTCTCATACAAAAATAGTTCTTAAGAATTACTTTTCACATATTATTCATAGTTTCTAAGTCGCATTTTATGCTATAATTTCCATATCCACCATGATCGTCATAGTGGATTTATTAGCGTGACATGCATGAATGAACGAGAGGATTGCATACAACATGACGAAGGCAACGACATTCTGCAAAGTAACCGGCGATTTGAATAACGGAGAGCTCCTCTTCAGAATAGGCAAGTGGAAACTGTTGATCGAAACGAATCGGTATTATGAGATTAAACCGGAGACCGGCGCCGTAAAACGGCTCTATAAAGAGAAGCTGAACACCATCTGTGAAGAAAGCAAACATTTTGCACACGGCTTCCTCTCTTGCTCCGCCTTTTGCCGAGAAGACCAAATCCACGACATGAAGCTTCAAATCATCCATAAACTGGAGTCCAATATCCAAACCTACTTAAATGAGCTGGAAATAAACCAACTAGCTATTCAACAACAATACCACCAGCTGCAGCTTGCCGGATCGCCCGGTGAATCCTAGCAGAAGCCCGCAAAAAGACCGTCCCTTCCTCCTATGATCAGGAAGTGGGACGGTCTTTTTGTTGCTCTCAGTCCTCTGGAAAGGTGAAGATAGCTATACTCGCTACGCTCAATGTATAATTATGTAAATCAGACAGTGAGGCGAGTGCGGGAACGAATCAGGTTCGCTAAATAGTGAACCTGGTTTCGCTCATTGGCGGCATGCAGCAGTGACCGCATCAGATAGCGAACCATATTTAGTTGCTCATGAACCTAAGTTCTCCAACAGCGAAATTTGGTTCGCTAATACCCGATGCTACACAGAAGTAGCTCCATTAGCGAAATTCAGTTCGTTATACAGCGAAGCTGCTTCGTTAATGCTCAATGTAACTCGTAATTAAGAAAGGATGTCTATCATGCGCTTTAATAAAGCTGCAGTTATTGTATTGATCTCCTCGGTGTTGCTTGCTGGCTGCACTGTTGCTCAACCGAATAAGAAGACTAAAGAAATCGACAGCAAAGTCAGCCTTCAATCATTTAACGTAGAAAACATTAAAGCAAGAGTAACTTCCTTCGAAGAAGGCGGCCGCCCTTATGAGGGTGTTCAGTATGACATCACCGCTTTGGTTGAACAAATACCGGAAGATCAGCTTCGTGAACTGGCAATCGAGCTTCATTATACAGGCAAGACAGCCGAGATTCTGGGGGTCAATGAATCCGGTTATATAAAGGGATACACACTAGTAGAAAGCGGTTCAATCTCACAGAAAATTGTTACTAATGCAGCCGTGCTCCGTTCCCCGCCGCTGTCCAAGCAGGATTTGAACTATTTACTAAGTGAAGAGGCATTGAACGATATAACGATTGCGGCACACGATAAAGAAGGCAACCGAATAAACTAGACTTCTTTGCCGCCTATCTATACAACAACCAGGGTCACATCCACTCCAAACCGAACTTAAATAAAAAGCAATCCGGTGCCATTAAGGAACCGGATTGCTTGGTATGACCACATGAAGTTCCAGCATGCGGGACGCACATGTGGTAACGTCTACAGAGTTAGGTGGATGTCGCAGCATGTTATGAACTAGACTTTCCTGGCCAAAGCTCTAAACAACCGTCTCTGCTAGTCTTCAACCTTTTGGATTTTTGCCGGGTTGTTGATTTTGTAAGGTACCGGGTGCTTCGTCAGCTTCTTGGCTACAACTTTAGCATCGAATTGGATCGTATCGCCGACTTCAAGCTCCAGCTTCTTCAAGGTCGCGCTATGGCTGGACCATGCTAGACCGACATCCGTCGAAGACTCCAGAATGGCCACCGCTTCATAAATAATAACCTCGTCATCCGTATCGGAGAAATGGTTCGGGACAGTCGTAAATTCCTGCACAGTCGCCGTCAGCCTGACTTTCTCCTCAGGCAGCTCAAGCTTTGGCGCTTTCTCCTTCTTCGCCTTCGGCGGCGCTTTCGGCTTCGCTGCCACTTTCTCCGCAGCAGGCTCGTCCGCTTCACTTGCAGCGTCTGGTTTCGCTGACACGGACGCCTCCTCGCTGCCGCCAGCAGCAGCTTCACTTGCCTTCACCGACTCCGCATCCACATTAGCAGCAATGTCGCCTGCATCCACAGACCCCGCCGTCACACTATCCACAGCTTCACTTGCCTTCACAGACCCAGCTGCCGCATCAGCCGCAGCTTCGCCTGCCTGGGCCAGCTCAGCAGCTCCTTGCTCCCCATCGCCACCGTCGAACTCCGGCTGCGCTGCAGCATCTATTGCCTCTGCTGCTTCCACGTCTTCGCCAGCATCAGTCTCCGCCGCTGCGGCCGTCTTCACGCCGCTGTAGTTGGAAGCCTGCATCTCCTTCAAATACGAAGGATGAATGCAATGCCGTACAGCACCGTCCCCCAGCTCGATAACAGCTGTCAGCTTGTCGGCATAGCCAATAATGGAGACCGCCTCATTCAAGCCGTTTCCTTTATAGTAAAACACCTTATTCTTCGTCGCTTTATCTGAAAGCAAGCCCCATTCTTTGCACTGGGCGAGCTGCGCTGCCTCATTCTCAAATACCGTATAATCAGCAGGTTCGATTGCAAATGGATAAGCCATCTAATCTCCGCCTTTCTCTCATCGTTATGTACCATTGTAGCATGATTCATAATGAAATAAACGGCCTCTGAACCAGAAAAAAAGAAGGCCGACGCCCCGCCTAGTCCTAATTCGAACCGGGAAGCATCAGCCCTCTTATTATTCTGCGGAACGATCCACCGCTGACAATACAAATTCAAAAGTCATTTCGCAGTCGGAAGGGATGACGTACTCGTCATGCACAGGCGCTCCCCAGCTGTCGTCGCCGCCTACGCCCATCTGGCGTCCGGCAACAGTTACGACGGTGTAATGCACAGCAGGCAGCTCCCAAGGATGCGCCGCATTTTCCAGCTCGAAAGCGGTATACGGCGATACATTGCATTCCACCGGCGCGGATGGCGCTGCGCTCAATGAAATTCCCAGCCCGCGGCTGTCCGTAATCGACAATCGGCGGACGCCGGTGCGATTGCCGGATTCCTGCGGCACCAAGTACGGCGAAGGCAATTGCTCTACCTTGCGGCTGAACACGCCCAGTCTCGCTCCGAAGGCACGGTCAATGTAGTTTTCCTCCGGCCCCATCGCGTACCATTCCGTATTCCCGTAATCTGCCGACAGCTTGAACGACAAGGCCACAATCGGCAAGTCCGGCAAGCCTGCTGCGCCTTTATACTGGCTGCGCACGCGGATGCTGCCATCCGCATAGACGGTATAAGCAACTCCGAAATACAGCTTGTCGCTGACACTGAACGCATAATCGAAAGCAACCGTCGCGAAAGCTCCGGAAGCGGTATTCCCGCTTATTCCTTCATCATTCACGGTAAGCTTAACGTTCGTGCATTTACGTGCCAAGCTTGCAGCATACCAGACGCCGGCTTCATAACCAAGCTGCGTCCCTTTATCATTGTCGGTCGTCGCCCGCCAGAACAGCGGAGCCGGCGGTGCCGCGATCATCTCGCGATTGCCGTAACGAACCGATACAAGGGTACCCGCTTGCTTAGAGAACAGAATCGAGAAGCCGTCTCCCGAGACGCCAATATTGACATCTCCTTCAACGACGCGAACCGATCCTCCCGGAAGCGCCAAGCCCTCAGCAGCATTAGCGGCACTCGTAACTTCAAATACAGCTTCGCCGAATGCAACCTCATGGCCTGAATCCGCCCATAATTCGGCTTCCTTCAGCACCAATGCCGCATGGATCGCGTATTCCCCTGCTTCGTGAACCGAGCTGTCTGGCAGCTCCAACGGCACAACAGCTTCCTCGCCTGCTTCAACGTTCACTTCACCCAGCCAAGAATACACTTCATGACCGTTGCGCAGCAGCCGTACAGACAAGGCAAGCTTCTCCGTGCTTTCGAACAAATTGCCGTTCTTTATTCTAATCCCAAACCGCGAAGGCTCGAGCTTAATGTTCTGGTAAAGAAACTTCACTTCCTGCATCTTCGGTGTCACCGTCCGATCGGCGAACACGATCCCATTGCCGCAGAAGCTGTAGTCCGTCGGACGATCGTCGAAATCGCCGCCATAGGCCAGAAACTCGCGGCCGTAACGATCCTTTTTCACCAGCGACTGGTCGATATAGTCCCAAATAAAGCCGCCCTGGTACAATTCGTACTGATCTTCAAGCTCCGTATATTTGTGCATGCCGCCGATCGAATTGCCCATTGCATGCATATACTCGCAGCTAATGTACGGCTTGCCCGGGTTGCTCTCCAAATACTCGATGATGTCTGCAGGCTTGGCGTACATCCGGCTTTCCATATCGCTTGTCGCATCGAACTTGCGGTTATGGAACACGCCTTCATAATGAACCAGCCGGCCCGGATCGGTCTCACGGAAATAGTTCGATACGTTCAGAATCACTTCGCCTGCATACGACTCATTGCCGCATGACCAGATCAGAATAGACGGATGATTTTTATCCCGCTCCAGCATCGACACGGCACGGTCCATAACCGCTCCATGCCACTCCGGACGGTCGCCCGGAATGTTCCATGACGGTTCGACGGCGCCCATCTTTTGCCATGAGCCATGGGATTCCAAATTCATCTCGTCAATAACGTACAAGCCGTATTCATCACACAACTCATACCATAGGGTCTGGTTTGGATAATGCGATGTGCGGACAGCATTCATGTTGTTCTGCTTAATCGTCTTAATGTCCCACAGCATGTCTTCCTTCGTAATCGAACGGCCGCGGCGGCTATTGAACTCATGACGGTTAACGCCCTTAAATACGATCCGCTTGCCGTTCAGGCACATCACTTTATCAATCATTTCAAAGCGCCGGAAGCCGGCCTTTTGCACAATCGCTTCCACAAGCTCCCCGTCTGCATTCATGACAGACAGGCAGATGGAATACAAATAAGGCCGCTCCGCACTCCAGAGCTTTACCTTACCTGCATCCACAGCAAACGAATGTCTGCCTTGTTCATCGAAATAACCGTGTTCGGCAAGCACAACCACGCCGTTCGCATCCTTCAATTCCATAAGCACGCTTGCCGATGCTGTAATTCCCTGGCTCAATAGCTCAAGATCAATCGTCAGACGGCCAGCCGTATAGGAATCATCAAGCTCCGCCAACACCCGCAAGTCGCGAACGTGATGCTGAGGAACCGTGTACAAATATACGTCGCGGAAAATGCCGGAGAATCGCCAAAAATCCTGATCCTCAAGCCAGCTGCCAGTGCTGCGTTGATACACCTCAACCGCCAGCTTGTTGTCGCCTTCCTTGATGAAAGGAGTCAGATCAAATTCCGAAGGGGTGAAGCTGTCCTCGGCGTAACCGACAAACTCCCCATTCAGCCATACGTAAAAAGCCGATTCCACGCCCTGAAACGAAATATAAACGGGTTGCCCCGTCATCGTCTGCGGCAGGCGGAAATGCTTCACATAGCTGCCGACCGGATTGTACTCCTCCGGGATGGCCGGCGGCCTGACGCCGTCGAGCCCGTCCCAAGGGTACATCGTATTTACATATTGAGGACCACCCCAGCCCTGAAGCTGGATGTGGCCCGGCACTTGAATGTCTTCCCAACCGTTGCAGTCATAATCCGTGCGGTAAAACGATCCGATCCTGCCGGCGGCATTGGTCGCATAGCTGAATTTCCAATTGCCGTTCAGACTACTGCGCATCGTCATCGGCGTATTGCGTTCCGCTTCATCCATTGTTTGGTAATAACGATGGTCGGAGTGCGCGTCGAGCCGGTTAACCCGGTATACCGTTGCGTCGCTCAGCCAGTCCAAGCTGGCGCTTGCTGCTTTCATGCCCAAATGCCCCCTCATATCTGCATTCAATGAATTAAATGATTATTTTACGGAACCTGTCATACCCGCTACAAAATGCTTCTGCATCAGGAAGAACACGATAGCCGTAGGCAATGTTGCGATCAGAATAACGAGCATGATTACGCCGTAATCCGGAGCGTAGCTGGAGCCCAAGTTGGAGATCAGCAGCGGAATCGTTCTTTTCTCCGGCGATTGCAGCACGACGAGCGGCCACAGATAGTTGTTCCAGCTGGACATGAACGTAATGATCGCAGCTGCGGCATAAGTTGTTTTCATCGTCGGAACATAGATCCGGAAGAAAATACCCAGCTCGTTCAGACCGTCAATCCGGCCTGCTTCCAGCATATCCTTCGGAAACATCTTCGTATTTTGCCGGAAGAAGAAAATAAGAAACGCGGTTGTGACAGATGGCAAAATGACAGCCGTCATCGTATCGATACCGATAGCCGGAATGACTTTGGAAATACCGCCGAACATCCGGTACAAAGGAACCATGATTGCCGCGAACGGAATCATCATGGATAGAAGCAAGATGCTAAAAATCCGGTCCTTCGCCTTGCTGCGGAAAATTTCAAAGCCGTAGCCTGCGAGCGAAGCGATCAACAGTGCAATAATCGTTGTCGTAACCGAGATTTTAGCGGAGTTCCACAAAGCAGGTCCGATATCAATTGTATCGAGGACCTTCTTCAGGTTCTCACCCAGGAAAGCACCGGGCATCAGTTTGCCCTTTGTTACGTCAACCGATTTATTCGTTGCGCTGGAGATCATCCACAAGAACGGGAAGATGGAAATGACCGCAGCGACGCTTAGGAATAAGTAAGTAAAAAACTTTTTCAATTTATCCATTTTTATCACCTGCCAGTTTGAACTGAAGGAACGAGAAGATAACGATCAGAATAACGACGGCATAGGAGACAGTCGCCGCATAACCGAAGTCAGGTGTATATTTGAACGAAAGGTTGTAAATATATTGCGATAGCGTTGTGGTCGCGTTACCTGGACCACCCTTCGTAATGTTCATAACCTCATCGAACAGCTGCAGCGTACCGATTGTTGACGTAATCGACGTGAACAAAATGATCGGTCTGAGCAGCGGCATCGTAATCTGCGTAAATTGGCGGAATGCGGATGCGCCGTCAATGCGTGCTGCTTCGTATATGGAGTTGTCAATGTTTTGCAAAGCCGATAAATAGAAAATCATGTTATATCCGGTCCAACGCCAAGTAATGGCGACAATGATCGTAATTTTAGCCCAGAACGGGTCACTGATCCAAAGAATCGGATCGGCAATCAGATGCAGCTTCAGCAGCATCGTATTAATAAGCCCTTCATTTCCGAACAAATATTTGAAAATAACCGAGTAAGCAACGAGGGATGTAACGGCTGGCAAGAAGATTGCCGTCCGGAAGAAGCCCTTGAATTTCAAATTTCTATCGTTAAGCAATACAGAAATAAACATGGCAAGAACGATCATGATCGGTACTTGCACGATTAAATAAATAAACGTATTTTTCAATGCAGCAATAAAGGTCGCGTCCTTGAAAAGCCGCGTGTAGTTCTCTGTTCCAACATAAGAGAGGTTCGTGCCTGTTCCCGATTGAAACGACATCAGAAGCGCCTGAATCATCGGATAAAAATAAAATATGCAAATCATAACGACAGCTAGCGCAATAAATGCCCAACTTACGGCATTCGTTCTTGCTTTGATGCCCATGCCTGCTCTTGCTTCTTTCACAGCTTCGCCAGCTCCTTCCTTAATTCCGTCTAACAGTGTATGGTTTCTTTTTTTATTGCAACTATGGCAACAACCCTAAAGACACGCCGTCCGCCATCGACATGATCGTCGCTGGCGGACGGGTGTCCAAGGTCATTGTCTGTTGCTTTTTTTATTTATTTGTTTGTTTTTATTTAATTTGTGCGTCAGCTTGGCTTTGTGCATCTTTCAACACTTGATCCAGCTTCTTGCCATTCAAGAAGTTTTGCATTTCAACAACGAGGATGTCCTCAATTGCGTAAGTGTGCATACCGAAGTTTACTTTTGGTACTTCAGCTGTCCATTTCGCGAAGTCTTCAACTACTTTTTGTCCGCCGAAGAATTCATTTGGCTGTTTGTAAGCTTCACCAGATGCAGCCGGTTTGTATGTGCCGATTGCGCCTACTTCAGTGATCAGTTTTTGATACAGGTTCGAATCGGAACCGAAAGTAGCGCCAAGGAATTCAGCTGCTTTTTCTTTGCCTGGAACGTTCAATACGTAGAACGAGCTGCCGCCGATGCTTGCTGCGTGTACAGAGTTAGGCGTTTTCGACAGTTTTGGCAGTGGTGCAACGCCCCATTTGCCGGATTGCGAAGCTTCAGCTGCGATCGAAGGCATGAACCAGTTACCTGTCGGATAAGAAGCAACATCACCGGAGTTGAAGTTAGCTACCAATTGGCTCCAGTCAGCATGCGGCTTAACGATGTTAGCTTGCATGATTTTTTGGTAAACCTCAAACGCTTCTTTCATTGCAGCATTGTCAGCGATGTTAGCTGTTTTGCCGTCTTCTTTCAGGTACCATGCACCTGTCGATTGCGTCATCATACGGATAAGGCTAAGGTCGGTAGGGTCAAGGGAAATCCAGTTTTTGCCTGTTTTTTCTTTTACCTTTTTACCGATCTCGATGTATTGCTCCCAAGTGATGTCCTGCATGTCAGCCAGCGTGTAGCCAGCTTCTTTCAGGTAGTCCGTACGTACGAACACGCCTGCTGCGCCGGAGTCGAATGGAAGACCGTAGTGCTTGCCGTCTACGCTTGTAGGTCCAAGCTTGTAGTCAGCGAAGTCTTCAGCTTTGAAGTAGCTGCTCAGATCATAGAACATGTCCGGGTATGCTTGCAGGAAACTTTGCGCGCGATAATCCTCGATCAACACGATGTTTGGAAGACCTTTTGTAGTACCCGAGCTCATGCCAGTGTTCAGCTTTTGTACGATATCGTTTTGCGCGTTCTCAATGATATCAACAGTCAGTTTCGAATCTTTTGCTGCATAATCTTCTTTAGCCAAATTCAACGCTTTGATGTTGAAGTTTGGATCCCAAGCCCAGACCGTAATCTTGCTTGTATCAGCCGCGTTGCCGCCTGTGTTGCCGCCGTTGTCCGTTTTGGACGAACATGCCGACAGTACAAGTGCGGTAGCAAAAAGTAATACGAGTAGTTTTTTCATTACAAGACCTCCGCATTTATTTGTTTGCATTCCTGTAAGCGTTTCCTCACTTACTTTTTCAGTGTAACATTCCCTCTTTATTTCTCGTTAGAACGATCTTTACAACGAGTTGTTCAATTATTATGAGTTGATTTGTCCATTTGCATTCGATTTGTACAATTTATATAAATTTGAATAATTATTAGATTTTCAGCAGCGGAATCCGGATTTTAATTTTGGTCCCTTCTCCCAATTCGCTTGAAATCGTTACCCCATAGCTTTCCCCGTAAAGCAATTTAATCCGGTCATTTACGTTGCGCACGCCAATTCCGCTGAACAGCTGCCGTTTGCTTGATGAATTTGGCAGATTGCTTTCCCTCGATAATTCCATACCGTCCCCGTTGTCTACAACCTCGCACATCAGCGCATCGCCATCCTGGCCGATCATAATGTAAATATGGCCCTCCGGCTTGATGTTGAAGGCATGGAAAAATGCGTTCTCTATAAAAGGCTGAATCATCAGCTTAGGAACGTGGTAGTTCAAGCAGTCCGGTGCAATGAAATAGCTAACCCGAATTCGTTCGCCGTAACGAACCTGGTTAATGAACACGTAGTTTTTCATATTGTCCAGTTCCTGGCTTACTGTAATCGTCTCACTGATATCCCCGATGGCATTGTGCAGTAGCGAAATAAGCGAATTGATCGTCTCTGCAGCCTTGTCCTTGCTTCCCTGCTGAACCATAAACTTAACCGAGGCCAGCGTGTTGTAAAGGAAATGCGGGTTAATCTGCTGCTGCAGCGCTTCGAGCTCGGCGTTGCGCCGCTGCTTTTGGGTCTCTACGAGCTCACCCACATATTCGTTCAGTTCATCGATCATCGCATTAAAAGCAATGCCAAGCTGTTTCGTTTCATAGCTGCCGCCGATCGTGACATGACGGTCGAAATCATATTTGGATATATTCGAAATTTGCTTAACGAGGCGGGTCAGCGATTTCGTGAGCCGTCTGGAAATGACAAACACAATAATAACGGCAACCGCCACAATCGCCATCACGATGAGAAGAATCCTCTTCGTATCGGTCAACTGGCCGATTGCCGCATTTTTATCGATCAAATTAACCATATAAAGATCTAATGGGGCTAAATATTCAGATAGTACAATTTGATCTTTGCCCATGAGATGAGCGTTCTTATAGTCGAGTGACTTCTTCTCAATCTGCTCCACATCCGCCAGCAGCTCCTTCGAGGATTCACCGATCCATTCCTTGCGGTTCGAGGAAATGATAAGACCGTCCTTGTCCAATACGATCGCATCACTCGCTTGGCTCGTGTTCACGTCATAGAATTGAGAGAAATCCCGCTCTCTAATTGCAAAATAAACGATGCCGTACGCTTTGCCAGCCCGGTCAAGCAGCGTCTTCGCCGCTATAATTGTCGGCTCCATAAACGGCTTGCGCGAACGTTTGGCATCATCGTAGAAGTACATGAGCTTAGTCGGCTGCTCTAGCGCTTTTTTCGTAATCGGATGATCCTTAAGCTCCTTGTCAGGCACCGGCCAATAGGTACGATCTACCGTTGCGTAGCTCCTGCCGTTGATGCCCGTTACCGTAATGCCTACCTCGTATACGTCCATCCCGGACTTAATCCGGTTCATTTGCTGGCCCATTCTATAGAAGGCTTGGTTCATCTCGCTCGAAGTACCGCCGCTTTCGGTTAGAAACTGACGGATCGTGCCGCTTTGCGCGATTTTATTCGTAGTCAGCACAATGGAATAATTGAAGGAATCGATGCGGCTGTTAATTTGCTCAATAACCTTTGAATTCGTAATACTGAATGTCTCCATAAAAACCCGTTCCGACACATTAATCGTCGTCCACGTCACCAGGATGGATACCGTAACGATACTGGCAACCATAATAATGAACATTTTTACAAACAGCCCGTTATATTTAAAACGATCCAATAGTCGTCTCATAATTCACCTATCTCGTATATTGTTGGCGGTAACGGCTTGGCGACAAGCCGGTATGCTTTTTGAACACCTTGCAGAAGTAGCTGTGATCGGAATAACCGACCAAGCCGCTAATCTCGGATATCGGGGCCGAGCCCGCCCGCAGCAGTTCCGATGCTTTATTCGTGCGGACACGGTGCAAATAATCGATAAAGCCTTCGCTATGATGCGTGGAGAAATAGCTGGACAGGTAAGATGGATTGAAGTGAAAATGCTTGGCCATTTCCGTCAAATTAAGCGGCTCGGCATAATGCTCGTCGATATAATCCAGCAGCCTTCTCATATTGACGTTGCCGCTTTGCTCAGCACGATCCTGAATGCACTGTTTGGCCTCTTCAATAAAGGCGTTCAGCACCTCCGCCGCCTCGTCCGCATGCCGGGCATCTTCGACCGCTTTGAAATAAAAGTACTTTTTACCCTCCAGCTGCTGAATGCTGTAATCCATATTGCCTAGCAGCACTGTAATATTGAAAATTAAATTGCCGAGAAATGACTTGAACTCAAACACATCAGTCATATAATTGACCGTGATCGCCTGCACATGCTCCTTCAAATAGTTGAAAGCCGCATCGAAGTGCTCCCGCTTGAACTCCTCCGTGAACTGATTAAGGTTAAACGGCTCCAAGCCTTGCGGCGTTTCCGGCAGATTATTATAGACCAGCAGACGCTTGCCGGGAAAATAAAAATGATAGTCCATCAGCTTGAGCAAGCTTTGCTTATAGATATGGCCAAGCTCAGCAATATTCATAAACGGTTCGCCCACCACGATGGCCGTATCCGCATGATGCTCCACAAGCACGCTTGTCATCGCCCGCGCCCAGCTCGGAAGCGAAGCGAGACCGTTATGGTCCATATTTAACAGGAACACGATCATCGGCAAATCGGTCGGAAGCATGCGATAGACTACCTCCGCTGCTGCAGTTCTGGCATCGAGCTCGTCCTGCAAGCTTTTCGAGAGGCCCGTAATCTGATGCTTCGTCCGGTTGCGTCCCCGCAGATCCACCCCAATAAGACAATAGCAGCGGTAAGGAAACTCGGCGGCCAGCTCCTGCTCGTCGTATTCCGCTTCGAATCCGGACAGCAGCTTTTCCAGCAACAGCTCGACAGAGACCTTCGCGTCACCCGCAGACTGCTGTGTACGAAGAGAAGGAATTTTGCCCGCCGTCTCTTTCAAGACATTGAGCAAATGGGCGATATCCAGCTTTGGCTTCAATATATAATCTCTCACGCCGCTCTGGAAGGTCGAGCGCACATAGTCGAACTCTCCAAAGCTGCTGAGAACAATAATTTCGATTTCGGGATAATGCAGCTTGATTTGCCGGGTCAGCTCTTCCCCGTCCATTACCGGCATGACAATATCCGTTAGCACAATATGCGGCTGCAACTGGGCAATCATCTCTAGCGCCTCTTTCCCGTTCGACGCTTCTCCGACGATCTGAAAGCCTTCTTGCTCCCAATTCATAAAATGCTTAATTCCCTGTCTAATCAACGCCTCATCATCTACAATTAACACCTTGCAATATGTGAATGCCATACCGGCACCTCCTGCTCAACCAAACTATATATTAAAAGCTAGGCATAAACCCAAACTTAAACTACATTATAACCGAAATATCGTCACGAAAATAATCGTTTTGTCGAATGGTGTCGTTTCGTGACTGATTGGGAGTGTTGATCACGAACGAACCAGCTTCGCTATTTTGCGAATCTAACTTCGTTATTACTAAGTTCGCAATGGGGCAGCTTAGCTTTAGCGAACTAAACTTCGTTACTCGTGAACCTAGGTTCACCAACAACGCAAATTGCTTCGCTATTCTATATATCGAACTTCAGACCTCATCCTATAACGAATTTCGCTTCGTTATATAGCGAATTCGCTTCGCAAACCTCTCAACTGCCCCCCTCTGTCCATCGCATAACTTAACTCTTCATTTTATAACTAACTTCGTTTAAGCCCTCCGCTCCATCCCCAACTACGCAAAAAAAGAGAGACGTAATCGCCTCTCCCCTGCTTCATATTAAATGTCTTCATTCTTGCCCTTCGGCCAACAGCCAATTAGCCTTTATTATAATGCAGCTCTAGATTTCATTGAGATAATGCCAGCCTAGAGCTACTCAAGATAATGCAGCTCTAGAGCTCATCAAGCCTTCGCTTCCGATCCCGAGCGGCGCTTCACGACCTTCGCCTGATACATCCGCCAGCCAGTCAGCAAAGCGGCTGCCAAGCAGATGCACGCGGATGTCGTAAACGCGACGTGCATGCCGGCAAGGAATATATCATCACGTCCCGGAATCAAGCCGGTTACCCGGTGGCCCGCCTTAGTGCTCATTACGCGGAATAAGATTGTCGTAGCCAGCGTGATGCCGACGACCATCCCCACATTGCGCACCAATGAATTGACGCTGCCGGCAGACCCCAGCTGTGTGCGCGGAACCTGCGACATAATGAGCGAATTGTTCGGCGACTGGAATAAGCCGCCGCCGATGCCAAGCATCGCGATCCAAAGGCCGACGACAGGTACGGAGCTGCCTTCGTGCAGCATCGCAAAACCAAATTGCGCAATGACCATTACGATCAGTCCGGCAAGCGTCAGCAGCTCAGATCCGATTTTATCGGATAACGCCCCGCTTATCGGAGCGACGATTACCATACAGATCGGCAATAGCATAAGCAAAAAGCCGGCATCAAACGGAGACAAGCCGAGCATATTTTGCGCATAGAACGGGGCAATAATATTGAAGGTAAAATTAGCGGTAAACACGAGAAAGCCGCATAAGATGCTTACTGAAAATAACGGATTTCTGAACAGCGACAGCTGTATGAGCGGATGCTCGCTCCGTTTCTCGACGGTTAGAAACCTAACGAGCGCCACCGCAGCAACAATTAATGAAAGAATGATTCCGTTATTGCTATAGCCTATCTGCTGTCCAAGCAGCAATCCGGCGAACAACGCTACAATAAATACAGCAAACAATACACTGCCCGGCACGTCGATTCTCGCTTTAACTTTAATGAGATCACGAGGCAGCAGTCTCCAGCCCATAATAATGGCGATCACCCCGATCGGCACGTTGACCCAGAAAATATATTCCCAGCCCAGCGTTGATACGATAATGCCGCCTAAGCTTGGTCCGGCAATGCTGCCAAGGGCCACGAAGATGCCAATCATGCCAAGCGATTTTCCCCGTTCGGTTGCAGGAAAAATATCGGTGACGATCCCTTGGCTGTTCGCCATCGTCATCGAAGCGCCAATCGCTTGTATGATTCTCGATGCGATGAGAAACGGCAATGATGCGCTAAAGCCGCATAATAGCGAGCCAAAAATAAAAACAATCGTACCGATTTTGAAAATCCGAATTTTTCCGAAAATATCACCCAATTTGCCAAAAAACAAAATGGCTGCGCATATCGCCATCAGATACGCTGTCGCCACCCATTCGATTTGAGCGATCGGCAAGCCCAGCTCCTTTGACAACACGGGCAGTGCAATGTTGACGATGCTCCCATCCAGCGTTGCCATAAAAGTAAACAAGTTCAGGACGATAAGGATGATCCAGCGTCTGCCCTGGACTTCCTTATCTTCCTGGTACGTACTCACGTTAGCGTGCAAGGGAAGTCCCCCTTTTCTACGATTTCAATTTTTCATTCTAGTTGCGCGCGCAACTAAATTGACAACTTCAGTGTACGCCATTTTTGTTGCGCGCGCAACAACTTTACGATACGATGTTAAAAAAGGAGGCTCCACCATGAAAAAAGAGCCAATCGGCAAGCTCATTTCTTATGTTCACCGGCATAACTCAAAAATTCTCTCCAAAGCCTTAACCCCTTACGGTATCGGCAGCGGCGGACAGCATAGTTTTCTTAAGACAATTCTGTTAACGCCCGGCGTAACACAGGATCAGCTTACCCAGCTTTTGAAATACGACAAAGCAACGACAGCAAGATCGGTTAAGCAACTGGAGCAATCCGGCTACATCGAGCGGCGGCCCGATCCCAATGATCGACGCTCTCATCTGCTGTATCCAACGCCTAAGGCGGAGCAATTTCACCCGACCTTGAAGCGGATATTGAAGCAATCCAATGAAAACTTAATTTCCAATCTTTCTTCGGATGAAGAAGACCAGCTCATTTATCTGCTGCAAAAAGTGAGCCGGCAATTGCCAGAGGATTAAACTGCACGGAACCCGCAAGTATAGCTTAAACAGAGCCTTCCAGCCTGATACCTGGTCATCATGTAAACAGGTCTGCGAGTTGCATCTTTATCTTTCATTTGATAAAATACAGAACGAACGTTCAGTATTATTGAGAGGTTATTTTCGGCTCTCACATGATTCGGAGTGCTGTCTGATGAATAAAAAACAATTGCAAAGCGAACAGACAAAAAAACGGGTGGCGGACGCCGCACGGGCATTGTTTGTTCAAAAGGGCTATAAGGCTACCTCCATTGAAGAAATTGTGGAGGCAACCGGCAGCAGCAAAGGCAATATCTATTACCATTTCAAAAGCAAGGAAGGGCTCTTCCTCTATTTGCTCGATGAATGGGAACGGGACTGGGAGCAGAGCTGGCGGCAGCGCGAGTCGCAATACCGCACCACAGTCGAGAAGCTTTACGGCTTTGCGGAGCAGCTCGTGATGGAAGACTTGAACCACCCGCTCACTAAAGCGGCGGATGAGTTTTTCAACAACAATGAGGAGAAAGCGAATGATGTAGAGGAACGAATCGACGAACTCGTCTCCGGACATCTTAAATTCAATCAGAAGCTTCTGCAGCAAGGAATCGACAGCGGTGAATTTAGAGACATCGATGTTGAGAAGCTTGCTGTTGTGCTGGAGGGCCTCATTCTCGGTCTTGGCCAAATGCTGCGCAAAAAAAATTCAGAGGACGCGACTGCCATTTATAAAACAGCGATCGATACGCTGCTTACCGGCATCGTTAAACCTTCCGCCGTTTAAAAAATTTTTAACTCATTAAACGGCCTGGTTTTTACAGCAGCTTTACAAAACGAACGTTCAGTATTATTCAATAATCGCTTTACGATTTATTTTCTGCATCTCACGAGGGTTTATCCCCTTCAAAGGCATGCAGTCCTTACATCTTATGCAGAAATCCGGAGGCTTACATCCATGGCTTTATTGCTGAAAAACCGGGGAGCAATTCTGCTTCTCATGCTTAATATTTTCCTTGTCTTTACCGGCGTCGGGCTCGTTATACCGATTATGCCGACCTATATGACTGAGCTTCACATTAGCGGCAGTCTTGTCGGCCTGCTTGTGGCCGCTTTTTCCGTAACACAGCTGCTGTTCTCCCCTCTTGCGGGAAGATTGTCCGATAAGCTGGGACGTAAAAAACTGATCGTCGCAGGCATGCTCATATTCGCATTGTCAGAATGGCTGTTCGGAGCTGTCAGCTCACCTTGGCTGCTCTTCGTCGCCCGGATGCTCGGCGGAGTCGGTGCCGCTCTCATTATGCCTTCCGTTATGGCCTACGCCGCAGATATGACAACTGTAGAAGAACGGGCAACAGGCATGGGCTTCATCAATGCTGCCATTACGACGGGCTTCATTATCGGTCCCGGCATCGGCGGCTATCTGGCTGAATTCGGCATGCGTGTACCTTTCTACGCTGCAGCAGCTGCAGGCGTGTTCTCTGCGATCATTACCATTCTCGTCTTGCCGGAATCGCTGACTTCGAAAGCGAAGCAACAAGACCCGGAGGCTGCTGGTAAAGCACCGGCTCCGGCAGCGGTCAAACAGCCGGGGTTGCTGTCCCAATTGGCTAACTCCTACCGCGAGCCTTATTTTTTAAGTCTCATCATCGTCTTCGTCATGTCCTTCGGTTTGGCGAACTATGAAACGATCTTCGGCCTGTTTGTCGATCATAAATTCTCTTTCACGCCTAAAGATATCGCCTTTATCATTACGTTCGGTTCCATTGCAGGAGCTGTCGTTCAAGCAACTATATTCGGCCGGATATTGAACCGGTTTGGTGAAAAAGCCGTTATCTCCTTCTGTCTGCTAATGGCAGGGGTATTCATTCTGTTAACTTTGTTCGTCCACACTTATCTGTTGATCGTAGTCGTGACGTTCATCGTCTTCTTGTCCATCGATATTTTGCGTCCCGCAATTGGTACCCAAATGTCCAAGATGGCACAGGAGCAGCAAGGCTATGTAGCAGGCCTGAATTCGGCCTTCACCAGTCTTGGCAATATCGCAGGGCCGGTCGTCGCCGGTCTCCTGTTCGACGTAAATTTGAATTTCCCGTACATTTCGGCCGCAATCATTCTTATTCTTTGCTTCTTCTTGTCCCTTAGAGCCAGCAAAGTCCGCCAGACCAACACGATGAATTAATGAACGCTCTAAAAGGCGGTGCAGGAGGTTGATCCCCCTGCACCGCCTTTTTCGTTGTATTCGTCTCCTGATGGATTGCGATAGCTGGTATTGTAATATCATCTCATTGGCTCAATGTCCAATGAACTTCACTCCAAAATGCAAAAGTGCATTTTGATGAGCCCAAAAAACCGAAAAACAGCCATCAAAATGTAAAAGTACATTTGAAATCGAGTAATTTCGCCTTATCGAGGCTTTTTAGCCCAATCAGCCTGCACTTTTGTATTTTGATGCCCGGAATCGCCGATATAACGCCCGACAACCTGCACTTTTACATTTTGAATGTCACATTCATACTCTTTACCCTCGTGCTTGCCTTATATCCTATCCGAGCTGCGCAATCTTTGAATTACGAGCCAGCCCAGCCTTGCCCCACTCATTCTCGGTGTCACTCCTCAGGCATTCGCCGGAGCGAATAAGTAGTTCAATACTGCCGCCGCCTCCTCGGGTGAGCGGTGAGCTTGCACGACTTCGTTCACATCAAACTTATTGCCGTCGGAATCATAGAACACAAAATTAATGCCGCAGCTTCCGCGGTCCTTCAGCTCCTGTACGTCTACGCCGCCGGAACGGAGACGATCATAAATGTGCTCAATCTCCCTTACCTCGAACGTAAACCGGAACATCTCATATCCGGACTTATCGCGGAACTGGCTGTCAATATTACCTTCCGTTTCAACCAGATGCAGCCATTGTCCGTCCGCCAGCTTCATAATGGCGTGATTTTCTTCCGGATTATAGGGCATTGCCCACTCCAGTCCAAAATGCCGCTGCCACCATGCCGCCGATTCAAGCGGATTTCTCACAGGCACATATACCGAGCAGACCGCCCTCATCGCATTTTTCCGCCCATCCTTAGAAAGCTCCGTCACCGCAATCCTCTCCCTTTTCCCCGTTATTCCTTTTCCTTACAGCTTAATAAACGCAGCAGCCGGTAAAAACCAAACAGAGCCTGCCAAATTATTATTGGCGTGAAATCACGCTAAACCCATTGCCGTCGGGGTCACGAAACACAAACTGCAATCCCTCTCCTATGTGTTTGAGCTGCGCAAGCCGGAGTCCCGTTTCGTTCACTCCGATATAGGCGCGGCAAATCGCCTCAGGATCCCGTCTGCGAAAGGCATCGACCAGCGCGTCAATTCGTACAGCAGCTCCTCCTTCACCCGCCTTTGAAGCAGACTTCGCCCGCTCCGTCTCGTGCTCTTGCAGGTCCGGATGCTGCCCGGCCAGCATCCTTAGCCTTGCCCGTGCCCGTCCCAGCGTGACCTGCACCGCAGACTCCTTCATACGCACATATGCCGCTGTTTCCTTAGCCGTAAAATCAAATACATCCATCAGCAGCAAAATAACGCCCATCCGAGGCGCAAGCCGGCCCGCGAGCAGCTCCAGCAGTTCGAGAGTCGACAGCTGCGAATCCGTCTCCCCACGCTCTTCCAGCTGCCCGGCCAGCGATGATGTCCGCAGCTTATTTTTTCGCTGCCGATCAATCCAGGCATTCTTGACGATCCGGTATACGTACGCTTTCGTAACGACACGTTCCGGCTCCCTCCGGATCGCCTCCGTCAGCTTCAGCCATGCCTCCTGCGACAAATCCTCGGCGTCCCAGTGATTTCCCGCTATATTGGCACTATATTTAGCTATCAACGTTTTCCAGTCCATCTCTATCCATTCCACCTTATCTTTGCAATTCCTCCTTCGCCCGTAAACCTTCTCTCTCAACTTCCATATTGATTTTCTCTTGATACAGTTGATACAATGTAGACAACTGTACAAAAATCTGTTCGATAGAAAGGAATTCCATGTCGACTTATCCTTATTTCCGCATTAAAGAAGATATTAAAAAAAGAATTTTAGAAGGAGAATGGCTGGGCGATACGCGCCTGCCATCCAGCAGGGACTTTGCCGAGGCTTATAAATCCAGCGTCAATACGGTGGAAAAGGCGATTAAAGAGCTTTGTGAGGAAGGCATGCTGCGAAGGGACAAACGCCGGGGCACCTATATCGAGAATGGTGTCGTATCGCCAATGGGGCAAAGCCGCTCCGGGCTGATCGCCGCATCCGTTGTCGGCATCGACAACCCGCTTTGGGCTTCAGCGCTAAGAGGTATACAGGATGTACTGCAGCTGCGAGGCTTCCACTTGCTCAGCTATAGCGACGACCGCGATCTCGACAAGCTGGAATCACTGATCAAAGGCGCGGTAGCCAAACGGGTCGACGGCGTTATCCTCAGTCCCATCTATGATCATAATCATGATGAACGCAACCAGCGGCTTTATGAACTGCTGAAGAACAACGGCATTAAAGTCATTTTTCTCGACCGCTATATGTATAACAGCGATATCCCGTTTGTCACCAGCGACAACGCCGCCGGCGCCTATCAGCTGACGAAGCTGCTCATCGACAAAGGGCATCGCCGCATTCTGTTCATTCGCAACTCCGATCTGAGCACGTTTAACGAACGTCTTCTTGGTGTTAAACAAGCGTTTTTAGATTCCGGCATTACATTCGATCCTGAACTGGATGTGCTGCTGCCGACCCAATCCGAGAACTTCGCTGATGAATTCGAGGCGTACAGCTCCACGCTGGCTTCCCTCATCGCTGAGAGCGGCTGTACAGCGATCTTCTCCGCGAATGATCAGCTGGCAGAAGCGGCAATTGCGGCCCTGGACAAGCTCAATTTGCGCATACCTGAGCATATCTCTTTAGTTACCTATGATGCGCTCAACCTCAACCTGAAGCTGAAGCTTGATATTACGGGCGTCAATCAGCCCTTCTATGACATGGGGCGTACGGCCGCGCTTCAACTGATGAATTTGCTTGAGGGCAAGGAGCATCTGTCTGTACTCGGCCAAATATGCAAAGGCGAGCTCAATCTAGGCAGCTCCATCGGCAAGGTGCCGCAAGCAGCCCTCAAATAACCTCATTTCGCTCTTACAAAGAGAGACCGGATTTCAAATCCGGTCTCTCTTTTTTTGTATCATCTGTATTATATATATTAAAAATATAATTTAATTATTGACACAGAAAACATTCAGATTTATGATAAGGCTGTCAAATAACACAGTATTTCGCATTCTGTATTATAGTTTTAATACAATAACAGCTCAGAAACTCACATACACCATGAATCAGCTTGCCTGAAGTCTGAATTACTGCTCCGATTGTAAGCGCTATCGTTCTTCTTTCGAACGAAGCCTTCAATATATTTTATGATCATTAAGGGGGTAACGCAGTGCAAAAGCGGTATAGCAAAGTGTTTATGATCTTATTGGTGTCCATTATGATGACAGCGCTTGCTGCAGGTTGCGGGAACGGGTCAAACAAAGGAAACGACGGCAATTCTTCCGAGCCGGCGCAGACGAATGATTCGAAAGGAAAGGAGCCGGCAGGCTCCGGCAAAAAAGAGAAGCTCGTATATTACGGATTTTCCGAATGGACAGCTGATCCGACTATCGCTCCTGTTCTGGAGGAGCTGAAGACGAAGTTTGCAGCTGAGAATCCAGGCTATGAAGTGGAGTTCCAAAGCGATCCTTGGGGAAGCTGGGAAACGAAATACAAAGTAATGTTCGCCAGCGGCAACGGGCCGGATGTCTTCATCGTCAACAACCCGGACTTCCCGGCGTTCGCCAATTCCGGCTACCTGCTTGACCTTGGCGCATCGCTCGGCGAAGACGCCTTCAAGGATTTCTTCCCTGGCATCTTGTCGATGTACGACTGGAACGGCAAGCATATGGCGCTTCCGTACACAACTGATGCACGCGTTCTCTGGTATAACAAAGAAATTTTCAAGCAAGCCGGACTTGATCCGGAAAAACCGCCAGCGACCTGGAGCGAGCTCAAGGAATATGCTGCAAAAATTACAGAAGCAACAGGCGGAAAAGTGGCAGGCTTCGGCATGGATCTGGGTCTGAAGGAATTCCCGTCCCAAAGCCTGTTCACAGCCTCCCCAGGCTCCATTATTGAAGTGAAGGACGGCGCCATTACGCCAAACGTCAATACTCCGGAGTTCAAAGGCTACTTGCAGCTGCTTGCCGATATGAAGCCTTCTTACGAAGCCGATTATGCGACGCTGGATCACCTGAAGCTGGGCACGCTGTTCGCTCAGAAAAAGGTCGCGATGGTCATCGCAGGCACATGGATCACCGACCAGAATGCGGATCTGAAAGGCGCAGACTTCTACGGGCAAGCGCTTGTTCCGAAGATGGATGCTAATGCACCGGACGGCTCATTCGGCGGCGGCTTCGGTATCGCCGTAGCGGCAAATACGAAGCATCCGGAAGCGGCTGCCAAGCTGGCTCAAATGCTGACCTCGGTTGACTTTAACGCCCGGACGATGACGGACGTGCCGGCCAACAACGCATCGCTTGCCGTATCCAAATTCGCGACCGACCCGGCCTATGCGATTTTCCAAGAACAAATCAAGTTCGCGAGACAATCGCAGCCTAAAACGCTCTATTACAAAGAAATCGACTCGGCTGTCTATGACACCGTTACGAAAGTGCTCGTCGGAAAGCAGCCTGTCGACAAAGCGGTTGCCGACCTCGAGAACAAAATTAAAGAAATTGCAGCACAAAAATAAACCGGAACGGGGGGAGCGCCTTAACCCGCCTCTCCCCTCTTCCTAAAGCCAGAAGCCAGGAGACATGCATATGACGACAAATAAGCGGCTGCTTCGCAAATTTGTTCCTTACCTTTATCTATTGCCTTCGCTGGCGGTTATCGTCAGCTTGTTGGCCTATCCCTTATTCTACAATCTGTATGTCAGCCTTCACCGCTGGCAGCTAAGCAAGCCCGACAAGCCGTTTACCGGCTTTGCGAATTTCAAGGATATTCTCACCGACGATATATTCAAGCATGTTTTGCTAACGACGATTATATGGACGGTATGCGGCGTTGTATTGCAGATGGCAGCTGGACTGCTGGCGGCTTTGTTCGTGGACGAGAGAAGGAGAAGCAAAGGCATTCTTCGCTCCGTACTCCTGTTGCCTTGGGTATTGCCAGGCGTCGTGACCGCTTTAATGTGGAGCTGGATGCTCCAGTCGGATATGGGGATCGTGAACGATATTCTCCGCTACCTGCATCTGATTGATAAAGATATCTCATGGCTGGGGCCGGATATGGCGCTTGGCACCTTAGTATTCGTCAATACCTGGAAGGCGTTCCCGTTCTGGTTCCTGATGCTGCTTGCCGCGCTTCAGGACATTCCGGACGACCAGCTTGAGGCAGCCCGGATTGACGGCGCCCGCTGGTTCAGCATCGTCCGCTATATTAAGGTGCCTCATCTGACACCTATCATCGGTGCGACAGGCGTCATTACGACGATCTGGACGCTGAATTATTTCGACCTGATCTGGGTGACTACGAAAGGCGGCCCGATGGATGCGACCTCTACCCTTCCCATCTATACCTACCGGCTCGCTTTCGAGTTTTTTGACTTCGGCAAATCCTCAGCAATGGCGCTGATCAGCTTGGTTATTATCGGCATTATTTGCTCGCCGTATATGCGCGCCATGCTGAGATCGGTTAAGGAGTGAGCATCATGAAAGCCATTAAGAACATATGGAATACAGCAATTATCGCCTTCATTATGGTCGTCATCTTATTTCCTCTATATTGGCTGTTCGTTACTTCGGTGAAAAAGTCGGATGAAATCTTTCGCGATCCGGCAACCTTGATTCCGAATATTTTCACCTTTGAGCATTACAAAGCGGTGTTTCAAGGCTCGGCCATTCCGACCTATTTTCTGAACTCCGTAATCAATACAGCAGGCACCGTACTCATCGTGCTCGTCATCGCAAGCTTTGCGGCCTATAGCATGACCCGCTATGCGTTTAAGGGGAAGCTGCTTTATTTCACCGTCATTCTATTCGCACAAATTATGCCGCTCACGACGCTGATCGTGCCGCTGTATGTGATGTGGGGCAAGCTGGACATGCTTAACACGCATGCCAGCATTATATTGACCAACTGCGCGATTTTGCTGCCGATGGCGATCTGGCTCCTGACCGGCTATTTCAAAAGCGTGCCGAAGGACATCGACGAAGCAGCGAAAATCGACGGCTCCTCCTCGCTGGGCATCTTGTTCCGCATGGTGCTGCCGCTGGCCCGCTCCGGTCTGGTAGCGGTAGGCTTAACTGTCTGCATCACCGCTTGGCAAGAAATGATGATCGCGATGACCTTTATCAATTCCGATCAAATGCGCACCTTGCCAGCAGGCATCAACACGTTCATTACGAAATCCGGCATCCAATGGGGCCCTTTAAATGCAGCAGGAATCGTAACAACCCTGCCTGTCCTGGTCGTATTCGTCGTTTTCCAGAAAGCGCTCGTCAAAGGCCTTACCGCCGGCGCAACCAAAGGCTAGCCCATTTATTATTCGACTATCATACCTGCCCATCAGGTTTCCGGAGGCGTTCATCTTGCATGATAAAGAGAGATTATTTCATATTGAAAAATGGATAAGGGAAAAAGAGAATTTGCTGTACCGCCCTCTTGGCCCTGTCGACTTCACCTATTCGCCATCGGACAACTGGCTTTATGTTGAGGAAGCCGGCTCGCTTCCTTACGAAGCGATGCAACCTCGCACAGAGTGGGGCAAAACGTGGCAGTACGGCTGGTTTAAAGCTGCTGTTGAGCTGCCGCCAGAAGCTGCGGGCAAGCGTGTCGAGCTCCAGCTGAATCTGGGCTCCGAGACTACCGTTTACGTTAACGGCAAACTCGCCGGGGCGATCGATCTGCAACATAAGACCATTACATTAGCAAAAGAAGCCGTCCCTGGCGATACGTTCGAGATCATTGCGGAAGCCTATGCCGGGCATGACCGGGATTTGCCGGTCTACCAACAGTCCCGCATCGCCGTGCTTAACGAGGAGCTGTATCAGTTTTTCATCGATCTGGAGGCGCTGTATCAGCTTCGAACCGGTATCGGCTCCGCTCCGCTGCGGGCAAGCGAAATCGACAACGCCTTCGACCGGCTCATTACTGAGCTGGACTGGAATGGAACCGGTGATGTACTGGAAGCAACAGCCCGTCAAGGCCGGGAAATCCTGCAGCCTCTGCTGGCATGCGTCAATGGATCGACAGCGCCCAAGCTGTTCATGATGGGGCAATCCCATCTGGATATCGCCTGGCTCTGGCCAATTGAGGAGACGAAGCGGAAGATTGCCCGCACTTTGTCCAATCAGCTTGCGCTGCTGGAGGAGTATCCGGAATACAAATATGTGCAAAGCCAACCGTATTTGACCCATTTGACCAAAGAGCTGTATCCCGAATTGTACGAGCGGGTCAAGCGTTATGTCGCTGAAGGCCGCATCATTATGGAGGGCGGCATGTGGGTAGAGCCGGATGCCAATATTCCAAGCGGCGAAAGCTTCGTCCGCCAGTTCCTCTACGGCAAAGCCTTTCTGCGGGAGGAATTCGGTGTCGACAGCCGGATGCTATGGCTGCCCGACGTATTCGGCTACTCCGGCAACCTGCCGCAAATTATGCAAAAATGCGGTGTCGATTATTTTGCCTCCGTCAAAATGTTCCAAACCTACGATAACGCCGGAGACACCTTCCCCCATAATACGTTTACCTGGGAAGGCATTGACGGCTCTGCCGTTCCGGTTCACTTGCTCGACTACGGTCCGTTTCCGAATCCGGCGGATGTCAGCTACGCCCTCTTCCAATGGAATGAGCGTATACAGAAACACGGCATTTCGACCCGTCTCGTGCAATTCGGCTACGGAGATGGCGGCGGCGGCGCGAACCGCAATGATCTTGAGTTTCTAAGACGGATGAAGGATCTCGAAGACGTGCCGCGCACGGCGATCAGCTCGCCGATCGAATACTTCGAGGATTTGGAGCAGCGCGGCATACCGGCTAACCGCTACGTTGGAGAGCTCTACTACTCCGCGCATCGCGGTACGTTCACTTCCCAGGCGAAAATGAAACAGGGCAACCGCGCTGCTGAAGCTGCTCTGAAAGAAGCCGAGCATCTCAGCACACTTGCCGCGCTCTCAGGGCGCTCTCCGTATCCGAAGGCTCAGCTTGATGCGGCATGGAAGGAACTGCTGCTGCTTCAATTCCATGATATTTTGCCGGGCACATCCATTCGCCGGGTTCATGAGGAAGCCGAGAAAGCCTATGAAGCTTTGCTTGCATCGATCGCTGAGCTTAGCCGTTCCGCGGCGCAGGCCATTATAGAGGCTGGAGAAGATGGCAACGGCCAACACACTGCTGAAGGAGTCACGTTATTCAATGTGCTTCCATGGGATCGGACGACGATAATGGAGCTCCCTGAAGGGTTCTCTGGCGCAGCGGACAATTTGGGCCGTACGCTCCCTGTTCAAAGCGATGGCGACAAGCGATACGTGCGGGCAAATCTGCCGGCAAGCGGTTATATTTCACTGGAGTCTGCTGTTTCTGTGGGCGCAGAGGGTAGCCGTGTACATGCTGCTTGCGACCGGTTAGAGAATAGCCTGCTGCTCGTTACATTCAATGAGCGCGGCGAAATTGCAAGCATTTGGGACAAAGAGAGCCAATCCGAGTGGACACACGGGGTGAGCAACCGGTTCCGCATGTTCCGCGATCAAACGTCGAGCTATGATGCCTGGGAGCTGGACCGGCGGTATAGGGACGCCGAGATGGAGCTTCCTGAGCCTGCTCAAATTACAGTAACCGGCAGCGGACCGCTGTTCGCGGAAATCCGGATTGAACGCAAGCTGAATGAGTCCACGCTCATCCAGACGGTTCGTCTGCACGCAGACAGCCGCCGCGTCGACTTCCATACTTCAATCGATTGGAAGGAAAGCCACAAGCTGCTGAAGGTCGGCTTCGACGTTAATCTGCATACGACAGAAGCGCTCCATGAAATTCAATTCGGGCATGTCAAACGTCCGAACCACTATTCAAGGCCGCATGACGCAGACCGTTATGAGGTGAGCCAGCACCGCTGGTCCGCTTTTGTCGAAGGCGATCGCTGCTTCGCCCTTCTTAACGATTGCAAATACGGTATTAATACGTTTGGAAAAGAAATGAATCTGACGCTGCTCCGTTCCCCTGGCTATCCGGACGAGCGCGCGGATCAAGGCTTGCATACTTTCACTTACTCGTTCCATGTATGGAATGAAGGCTTTGTCACCAATCCTGTAATCCGGGAGGCAGCGGAACTCAACACACCGGTGCTTGCTATGCCGGGCAGCTCTGCCGCATTCCGCGGACTGGTGCTGGCCGGGAAGGCGAACATTATCGTCGATACGGTCAAAATGGCCGAGGACAGCTCGGGCGCAATCATCGCGCGGCTCTATGAATGCAAAGGCATGTCGACCAGCAGCTCCATTTCTACAAGCTTCAGCTTCACGGATATTCGGGAAACTGATATGCTGGAGCTGAACGAGGACGGGGGCGCTGGCGAAGTTAAGCTGCTTTCTTTCGATGATTCAACCAACGAAACGACGATGCATTTTACGCCTTTCGAAGTAAAGACGATCCGAATCATGCCTGCATAATGCTTGCATAAGGAGTGAAAAGACCGTAGCTTCGGCAGATACTGCCGGAACTGCGGTCTTTTGGTTCACTCTATTCAGCTGATAAATCCAGCCATTCTCCATCCTCCGGTATAAGAACCTGCTGCTGCAGCCCTTCCGCCTCCAAATATTTCCGCAAATCCGCCCTCGTCGTATAACAATGGTTAATCGCGTCCATATGGACGGCAACGACTTTCGTATAAGGTGCATGACGGCATACGTTTGCGATATCGGCTGTATCCATTGTGATCGGATCGCCTTCGATAAATCGCGCGCCGCCCGCATTCACAACCGTTACATCCGGATGATAGCCGTCAAGCGCTTCCTCCACCTCGCTGCACCAGATCGTATCGCCCGCAATATAGATAGATGGCTCTCCTTCCGCTGTCAGCAGAAAGCCCGACACCTGCCCCATCATTTTACCGATATCGCCAGTGCCGTGCTGCCCTCCGAACCGCCGGATAGAGATGCCCCGAAAGCTTGCCGTTTCTTGGATCGGCGTAACATGGCTGAAGCCTGCCTCGGCAATTGCTGTTTCATCGCCCGGCTGGCACAAAATCGCAGTCTCGTGCGGAATCGCTTGCCTTGCTGCCTCGTCCCAATGATCATTGTGCAGATGGGTGATGATCACAGCGTCCGGCAGAACCTCCGATTCATAGGCCGCCGGAAGCGGCACGAGCGGATTTCGCCGGTTATTTGCCGTGTTGATAATAGGCGGACTTGATCCCGCTTCGGAGAGCATTGGATCGAGCAGCAGTTCCGCTCCTGCATATTGCAGTCTTAACGTAGCATTGCGAATTAATTGCAGCTTCATCGTACTACACCTCTTCATCTATAATTAGTCATTTCATTGATTATCGTTCTGCTCTCATTATAAAATAAGAGGCGACACGGCTTACATAACCTCATGAAACGATTAGCCGGTTATGACTTTCACGCTGAAAGGAATTCAAGTATGCCAAGCAATGAAATGATTGACGAGGTCGATCTGCGGATTTTGAACAGCTTGCTGGAGGATGCGACCCGCTCCCATAAAACAATCGGCGAGCTCGTGCATTTAACAGGGCAAGCGGTCGGAGCTCGTATCCGCAAGCTTCAGGACATGGGCGTCATCGAAGGCTATACGCTCCGCTGGAATCCCGAGAAGCTCGGCCTCGTGATCTCTGCGTTTATTATCGTATTTCTGCAGTCAACTGAAGCCCACAAGTCTCTGCAAAAATATATCCAGAGAACCGAGTGGATTACAGAGGCGCACCGCGTCAGCGGCGAGGGCTGCTATTGGCTGCGTGCGCAGGCCGCTTCAACAGAAGCATTAACGGCCTTTTTGGACGAGCTGCTGCAGTACGGCAACTATAAAATCAGCATTTCCATCGACCGTTTGAAATAGACGATTTTGCTGCCCCGAACAAGAAAGAGAGGCTGTCCCGAAGTTCATGGAGGGACACCTCTCTTTTTGAATCATCCTCTGAAGCAGCTCTACCGCACGGAAAGCTGTTCAAAATGCAAATGTACATTTTGATTTGCCTTTAAAGCCTTCAAATCGCTGTCAAAATGCAAAAATACGACGGCGTACAATAGTTTGTGTACCAAGATTTGGAGCCTATTCAGGCAACAAAAAAGTAGGGTATCCTCGGGATTGCTGAGATCACCAAGAAGGAGCCCTACTCAATGACTACTATACCCGAAAACACGCTAGCTAATCTATTTGAAAATCTTGTTACGCAATTTGTTCAGGAAAATCTTGAACGGATCATGCAAGCTGAAATTGCATCGTTTATGGATTCGGACGCATCCGATTCACATAATAGTCGAAATGGCTACTACAAGCGTACCCTTCATACGAAGTATGGCAATATTGAAGAGCTGTCGGTCCCTCGTGACCGCAACGGCTTGTTTCAAACGCAAGTTTTTGAGCCCTACCAACGTCGCGACGGATGGTTAGAGGAGGCGGTTATTCAAATGTATAAAAGCGGAATGGGGACGCGGGACGTTGCCCGTTTCATCGAAAGTATGTTTGGCAGCCACTACTCGCCGACGACCATCAGCAACATCACTGCGACCGTATTAGAAGATATTCAGCAATGGCAGGTTCGTCCGCTTTCGAAACGATATGCGGTCATTTACCTAGACGGACTCTACGTAAAGCTGAAACGCAGTACGGTAAGTGGGGAAGTGATCTACTTTGCCATGGGAATCGACGAGGAGGGTCACCGTCAAATCCTTGGTTTCTACATCGGTGGACAAGAAAGCTCAAACGGTTGGCGTGAGGTGCTGAAGGACCTTTATAGTCGCGGGGCTACAGAGGTGCTGCTTGGGGTTTTTGACGGATTGCCTGGACTTGAGGATGCTTTTCGGGAAATCTATCCGAAAGCGGATGTGCAGCACTGTATTGTGCACAAGGTTCGCGCTACCTTTCCTAAAATTCGTGTGGAACACAAAACCGACTTTCTTAACGATCTCAAAACCATTTACAATGCGATGAACCATGAGATGGCTTTAATGGAGTTTGACACAGTCAAAGCCAAGTGGGGAAAGTTATATCCTAAAGAATTGAAATCGTGGGAGAACCAACTGTCGACCCTGCTGACCTTCTACAAGTACCCCGATGCGATCAAGGATGCGATCTATACCTCTAACCCGATTGAACGCATGAACAAAGAGTTTCGCAAACGTCTTAAACCTATGAACAGTCTCACCAATATGGATGCTGCAGAGAAGGTCGTTTATCTCCAGAGCATAGACTACAACGAGAAGTTCGCGGAACGCGTCATTCGAGGGTTTGGTGTCCCGGAAGCGCAAAAGAAACTCCGCGAACTTTTCGAAGAACGCTATCCACAAACTTAATTTACAAGCGACGGAGATTGTCCCCAAGCGACATCTCCATCTTCTCGATGGAAATCCTACTTCCTTACACAAACTTCTTGACGCTACCAAAAATACATTTGAAATCCGCTATTTTCGCCTTCAAGAGGCTATTTTGGCCGATCAGCCTGCACTTTTGCATTTTGATGCGATAAATCGCCCCTAAAGCGGCAAACAAAATGCACTTTTACATTTTGATGTGCGCACAGTGCACGGGGACCCGCTCGCATAGTACTTAGCTGACTGTGCAGCAGTGGTTTACCGTAAGCATCGCTAACAATTCAGTTTCGGCTGCAGGAATGGGTAGGGCCTGCATCTTTTAAATAGCAGACGATGGTCGTGCACACAGCCCCGCTTCCTTCTTAAGGCACCTTCACGACAAACGGCACCGTGAACACTTTGCCGTCCTGCTGAAATTGCCCCCATATTTTATACACGCCGCTGTGCGGAAATGTTGTCATAAAGGAGGCATCCGGTCCTGACGACAGCTCTTCCGTTGGATGTACGTGCAAATATTGCTCGGCATCCTCGCTTAAAACAACGACATGTCCTACCGCGCCCAAGTAAGGCTGCAGGTTGGATATCGGCTCCTTAGTGCCGGCATCGGCGATTTGGAATTTCAAGCTCAGCTCCATATTCGCCATCAGATGATCAATCGAGAGCGTAACCTGCTTGCCATCCACCGTCTTAACCAGCTGCTCGTCCGGCTCGATCGGCTTCAGCGCAGGCGCATTGCCCTGAACGGTCATCCACTCACTGCGGTTCAGCGCGCTGCCTCCCTCAAGCTTAAAGTCAGCAATCCATTTGTATTCGCCGGCAGCAGGCAGGCTGGTCGTGATACTAAACTGTCCTCCGCCCTCATAATCAGGGTGAATATGGCTAAAGTAGGATAAATCCTTGCTGACGATAATCAGATGCATTTTTTTCTCGTGCACCGTCTCAAAGGCATCATAAGGCTCGCCATCCGGCGCCTGAATCCGTATCTTTACGACGAAATCCTCATTTGGCTTAACGGAATCATTGGAGTAGGAGAACAAGGCTTGCGCATTGGAAGTGACCCCCTCCTCCGAGCCGCTATTATCCCCGTGTCCTTCATGCTGGCCGCTGCTCTCGCTATTGCTGCTCCCATGGCTGTCACCATGATTCATTGCGGGCTCTTCGGTTTTGCCCCCGGATTGCCCGCATCCCGCAACCAGCAGAACAGCCGCCAGCATCGTTGTGAATAGTATTCGCTTCATAAAGTCCTCCTCGTCATTTCTCTGCATCAGCTTCGCCTTGCCTGCCCTTATCTATTCCTTACCGTCTTACCCGCTGCAGCCGCAGCGCATTCAGCACAACTGAAACGGAGCTAAGTGCCATAGCTGCTCCGGCTACCCATGGCGCCAGCAGGCCAATCGCCGCAATCGGAATGCCCAGCGTATTATAGCCAAGCGCCCAGAACAGGTTCTGCTTAATGTTGGCCATCGTTTTCCGGCTCATATAGATCGCATCGGCAATGCCTGTAAGCTCTCCCCGCATTAACGTAACGTCTGCCGCTTCCATCGCAATGTCCGTGCCGGTTCCAATTGCAATGCCGACATCGGCCGTTGCCAGCGCCGGAGCATCGTTAATACCGTCGCCGACCATGGCGACCTTCTTGCCCTGAACCTGCAGCCGCTTCACTTCATTGGCCTTGCCTTCCGGCAGCACTTCGGCCAGCGTATGCTCGATACCGACTTGACGGGCGATCGCTTCTGCCGTCCGTTTATTGTCGCCGGTCATCATAATGACTTCGATGCCCATCTGTTTCAGCTTCGCAATTGCTTCCTTCGATGATTCTTTTACCGTGTCCGCAACAGCTACTATCCCGGCATATTGGCCGTTAATAGCCGCCAGCATTGCGGTTTTTCCCTCAGACTCCAGCCGTTCCATGCCCTCGCCGGCGCTTCCGAAGTCGATCCCCTCCCGCTGCATCAGTCTGCGCGTTCCTACAAGCACCTTCGCTCCCCCGACTGCAACAGCTTGGATGCCGTAGCCCGGAATAGCTTCGAATTGCTCGATAGATGGCAATACAATGCCTTTTGCCTTTATGCCTGCAACGATCGCTTCCGCCAGCGGATGCTCAGACTGCTTCTCGGCTGCGCCGATTAAACCAAGCGCCTCAGCCTCATCCATACCCTCGATGAATACGTCCGTCAGCTCCGGTTTGCCTTTCGTAACGGTACCTGTTTTATCAACAACCACCGTCTCCACTTTCTCCATTGCCTCGAGATGCTCTCCGCCCTTGAACAAAATGCCAAACTCCGCAGAACGGCCCGAACCCGCCATGATCGACGTTGGTGTTGCCAGCCCCAGCGCACACGGACAAGCGATAACGAGTACGGCAATCGCTTTCTCAAGCGCGCCTCCAAATTCACCCGGTTCAACAAGCAGGAACCAGATCAGGAAAGTGAGAAGCGCGATACCGACCACAATCGGGACGAAAATACCGGAAATTTTATCCGCAACACGCTGAATTTCCGCCTTGGAGCCCTGCGCCTCCTCAACCACTTTAATAATTTGCGCCAGCGCCGTTTCTTTCCCGATACGGGTTGCTCTTACGGTAAGACGGCCGTTTTTGTTGACGGTTGCGCCTATTACGGTATCTCCGGCTTGTTTCTCCACCGGCAGGCTTTCCCCCGTAAGCATCGACTCGTCAACGGCCGAAGCCCCTTCGACAACCTCGCCGTCAACCGGAATTTTCTCACCCGGCTTCACTAATACGATGTCGCCAACGATCACACTCTCGACCGGAATTGCCAGCTCTTGCCCGTCACGGATGACGACTGCTGTTTTCGCCTGAAGTCCCATCAGCTTCTTAATCGCCTCCGACGTCCGGCCTTTGGCCAATACCTCGAACAGCTTGCCTAATATGATTAACGTAATGAGAACCGCGCTTGTCTCGTAGTAGAGACTAGGGGCGCCGACGCCATGCCCATGCGCCGCTTCCGCATTCGCAGCACTCCATTGAATCGTTAGATATAAGCTGTAAAAATAAGCTGCCGACGTTCCCAGTGCGACCAATACATCCATATTCGCACTCTTATTGCGCAGTGCCTTGTACGCTCCGGTGTAAAAATGTCCGCCGATGACGAATTGCACAGGCGTTGCCAGCGCCAGCTGCACCCACGGGTTCATCAGAAAATCAGGCAAGTAAATCCAGGATGTGAATGAGAAGTGGCTTACCATCGCCCACAGCAGCGGGAAGGACAGAATTGCCGATACGAGCAGCTGCAGCTTTTTGCTGCGCAGCTCCTGCTGCTTTTTCTCCTCGCCCGATTTGCCCTCTTCCTTCACGACCGCTTGATAGCCAAGCTGCACAACCTTATCCGTCATCGCCTGCTCATTCACTTCTGCCGCGTTGTATTCTACATGCGCCGTCTCCATCGCAAAATTGACGGTAGCCTTCGTTACACCCGGCAGCTTATTTAAGCCCTTCTCGATACGATTCGCGCAGGCTGCGCAAGTCATCCCGCTAATGTCCAACGTAGTCTGTTCCTGTCTGGCTTCCAACGCAATCACCTCTTCTCCCGCATACCCTCAGGGGGTATATTTGATTCAAAAAAAATATGCTGCTTATTTAAACTCATCGCTGCTGGTTTAAAAAAGAGCCGCTTGCGCGGCTCGGGGTTAACCGACTACGTCGTAGCCTTGATCTTCGATAGCCGCTTTGATGTTATCCAGCGTAACTTTGGACTCGTCGTATTCGACTGCAACAGAGCCTGCGGACAAATTGACTTTACCAGTCGCGCCAAGCTTCTGAACGGCGCCTTCCACCGAGTTTACGCAATGATTGCAGGACATCCCTTGTACTTTCAAGTTTGCTGTTGTCATGTTTAATAGCCTCCCATTATTTGATTAGTTTATTCATCGTGACCATAAGCTCTCGAATCACGTCATTGTCGCCTTCTTGTATCCGTTCGATCACACAGCTATTCAAATGGTTTTCCAGAAGCAGCTTTCCTACACTGTTTAATGCCGACTGAATCGCCGCGATTTGATTAAGAACGTCATCACAATACGTATCCTTCTCGATCATTCCCTTAACACCGCGAATTTGCCCCTCAATCCGGTTCAGCCTGGAAACCATATTGCTCTTCGTTTTGTCCGAATGGTGGCTCTTTCGCTCAGAGCCTGTATGGCAGCTTGCTTGCTCCAGCGTTTCAACCTGTTCATCAAGCTCTTGATGCGCCATCTGCATAACCTCCTTTCGAAAATAAATATACCATACCCCCCTGGGGTATATCAAGTCATTTTATTTCTTTTTTAGCCTATTTATTTATAAGCTCGTTTATAAGCATTTCATTCATTTTAAAATCTAGTTTTCACTAGCAACGTAACCGGTCCCCATACAGCTTACTCGTATCATTGCCGGCCGTTTGTTCTTCTATGATGCCACTTCTTTGGATTTTCCGATATTCCGCATACCTGTGATGATGCGCTGCGGGCTCGATTAGGATTCTAGAAGGTTAACCCGTTCCCGGGTTTCATTCTTTTTGTACTGCGTCGGCGATTCCCCCATCGTGCGCGTGAACAGAATCGTAAAATAATTCGCATTCTCATAGCCTAAAAACCCGGCGATTTCCGCCACCTTCATCTCCGTGTTGACGAGCAGGCGCTTCGCTTCTCCCATGCGGCGATACAGCATATAGTTGATAGGCGAATCATTGTATTTATGCTTGAACACATGCGAAAGATAATAAGCGTTCATGTGAAAATGGTCGGCAATGTCTTTCAATTGCACATGCCTCAAATAGTTCAAATCGAGGTATTCCTTAATCTGAACCGCCAGCGAATCGGGATCGCGGTCCTTAACGGCCGTCTGATCCACTTGAACAAGCCGCTGAATCCAAGTAATAAGCGTAACCAGCAGGCTTTGTAAAACAATGCTATGGCCGCGTTCCTGCTGCGACGATTCTTCGTGCATCGATGCAAAAATCATGCTGATTTTCCCCGCATATTCTCTGGTCTTAATATACGGCGAGGCATTGCGCGGGATGAGATCATGCTCGCATATGCCTTCAATATTGGGATTGGCTACGCCGCAATAATATAGGGTAAGCGGGCAAATCGGCGAGGAGCACTCCTCATGAAGAACGCCCTGATTGTAAATAAGCAGATCGCCCTGCTGGACGGCATACGGCTGCCCGTCGATTTTGATGACGCCTTCACCCTCTGCAATATACACCATCTCGCTGAGCTCTTTATGCTGATGGCTCGGAAAGCTCCATTTGGGATTTCCGCTTATTTTGCCAATATAGACTAATGTAGGGGATACTGCTGTCATGACCGATGCTGCTCCTTTTTACACCGCATTTGTTATTGCTCCCATTAAAACGCAACCAACACCAAAAAGCAATATGTATCATCTTTTCTTACGATCAAGCCAAGATCGTTTATTGTTTTGGCGTACCATTGCTTTTATGATTAGCTTACGTTTTTTCAAAACGACCATTCAGAATACAGCTCTTCAACGGGCTGTAAATTCGTCACATAAAAAGGAGAGTTTTTAACGATGGCAGCAATAAATTCGCCCTTTACATTGAAGGGCCTGACGCTCAAAAACCGCATTGTCATGCCTCCCATGTGCCAATATTCAGTGTCCGCTAAAGACGGGGTTCCAACGGACTGGCATTTCGTTCATTATGTATCCCGAGCAGTTGGCGGAGCCGGCCTCATCATTGTGGAAATGACGGATGTCGAGCCGGACGGCCGCATCACGGACAAGGATCTCGGCTTGTGGTCCGATGCGCATGTTCCGGCTTTCAAACGAATCGTCGATGAGGTTCATAAATATGGAGCCAAAATCGGCGTCCAAATCGCTCATGCGGGCCGCAAAGCGGAGGATGCGGCACAGCCTGTCGGCGCTTCCGACGTTCCGATTCAAGGCGAAAGCCGTAAAGCGCCTAGAGCGCTAAGTACGGATGAAGTAAAAGCAATGGTCGTTAAATATAGGGAAGCGGCAAGACGCGCAGTCGAAGCTGGCTTCGATACAATTGAGCTTCACGGTGCGCACGGCTATCTGATCCACCAATTCCAATCCCCGGGCATCAATAACCGTACCGATGAATATGGTCAAAATTATGCTCTTTTCGGCGTGGAAGTAATTGAGGCGGTACGCAGCGTGATGCCTGCAGATATGCCGCTCATCTTGCGTATTTCGGCGATTGAATATATGGACGGCGGCTATGATTTGGAGCATTCCATCGCGGTTGCGAAGCAATATCGCGACGCTGGCGTCGATATGTTCCATGTGTCGACTGGCGGCGAGGCGCCTCCCGGAGCGCGGAAACCGGGATTCCACCCCGGGTATCAAGTTCCTTATGCCCGCGCATATCGGAAAGAGCTTGGCGTGCCTGTCATTGCCGTAGGCAATCTGGATGATCCGTCGCTGGCAGAGGCCACTTTGGCCAATGAAGATGCGGATCTCGTTGCGGTAGGCCGCGGTATGCTGCGTGATCCGTATTGGGCGCTGCATGCGATTCAGCAAATCGCCGGGGCTGGCGAGCCTCCCGTTCAGTATGAGCGGGCTTTCAAGAGATAACATAAGTGTGTAAAGAAAATGCAAAGAGGGTGTCCTTTCGCAGAATGAACTGCGGAGAACACCCTCTTTTTTCGCGTTGATGCTTTGATGCTTTGATGCTTCAATGGTTATATTTTCGCCAGCTTGGCCATATCCTTGCTCTCTACAATAGCGGATGGGTAACCTTTAGTAACCGTATGAATCATCGCGATTCCCAGCTCTTCAAGTGTAATGGCATAGCTAGGCATAAGCCGCCTAACGACAGGATAAAGCCAAGTAATTGCAGCGTAGAAACGGTGGGCGTTATGCAGCCCTTTTGTCGGATGGATATAGGCCGGACGGAACATATAGGCTCCTTTGAAAGGAAGACGGAGCAGCGCGTTTTCGGTTTTTCCTTTTACCCTCGCCCACATGCTCCTTCCTTGCTCGGAGGAATCTGCACCGCTTGCAGACACATAGCAGAATACCATGCCCGGATTGCGGTCGGCCAGAATCTCCGCCATATGGAGCGTAAGGTCGTACGTAACTTTGCTGTACGTCTGCTCGTTCATGCCGACTGACGAGACGCCTAGGCAAAAGAAGCAAGCGTCGAAAGGGGCAAGCTGTTCCGCGATGGAGGACAAGTCCAGAAAATCAGCATGGATGATTTCTTTAAGTTTGGGATGGCTCACCCCAGACGGTTTGCGGCCAATAACCAGAATCTCCTGTACTTCGGAAGAACGCAGACATTCATGCAAAACGCCTTCGCCAATCATGCCGGTTGCTCCAGTGAGGATAACTTTCATTTTATTGATCTCCCCTTTTTCGCTTTATAATAATAATTGAATAATCATTTATAAAAGAACGGATAAAGCCGTTATTAGGCTTTAATCGCATCCCAGCTCATTCCAATGACTTGCTGCAAATGTTCCTCTGTCACTTCCAATTGACCTTTAAATTGCGCGTGAGCCAACTGAGTAATCGGAAAATAACAATACGTAAGCAAGAAAGTCGTCTCTGCCGGCTTTAGCTCACCATAACGCTTCCCTTTTTCAACAAAGTCGAACAATGGGGCAAACATCGGCGTGGTGTCCTCTACACAAAGCTTTTGCATCAGAGGAGAGGTCGAAAATTGCTCGAGGAACATAAAGTAATCCTTGTTCTCCATAATAAAGCCCATGGAATTGCGCATGAACAGCTCGCAAGCAGCCTTTACGCTCAGCCCGTCATGAACGCCTTGCATGAGCCGTCTGCTCATCGTCTCCTTCACCTTCAGGTAAAGCTTGACGAGCATATCCTCCTTATTATCGAAGTAAACGTAAATCGTCGCGGCGGAAACGCCCGCGCGCTTGGCGATCTTGGACATCGAAATATCCGAAAATCCAATCTCGTTAAGCAATTGTATCGTTGCGTGGAAAATAGCTTCGCTCTTATTCTCGTCTCTATGTCTCATGCGACCTATAATAAACAATCGTTCGATTAAAGTCAACGATGCAAGTGAGTGCGCAATGCATCACCCTGTGATTCTGAGCAGATTAGCTTCATTTCGCTCACCGTCCCGTGTCACCGCTAAGCCCTGTCCTCGCTGCCGTTACCGTTATCGTTGCCGAGCGAACCAGATTCGCTATTTTACGAACCAGCCTTCGCTATCTGCTCCCTTTTCGGTAGACCGTCAGCCTGGAGCGAACTATTTTTCGCTTTCCATGAACCTAGGTTCTCCATTTGCGAAAATCAGTTCGCTATATGCTCACATCTACAGCACCGGACGCCTCCCAGCGAACTTGCCTTCGCTATTTTGCGAACCAGATTCGCTGTTCTGCTCAGACCGCTGCTGAGCGAACCACATTCGCTATTTTACGAACCTGCCTTCGCTATCTGCTCCCTTTTCGATAGACCATCGGTCTGGAGCGAACTAATTTTCGCTTTCCATGAACCTAGGTTCTCCATTTGCGAAATTCAGTTCGCTATATGCTCACAGCTTCCCAACCAGACACCATTCAGCGAACTTGCCTTCGCTAATTTGCGAACTAGCTTCGCTGTTCTGCTCAGACCGCTGCCGAGCGAACCACATTCGCTATTTTACGAACCTGACTTCGCTGTCCCCCCTCGTCGTTGCACAGTGTACTTTGCTTCGCTGAATACCCGTACCGCAGCGGGCAGCAAAGCAAAGCCAAGGGAAGCTAGGCTTCACTTGGCCCCTTACCCTTCAACCTAACGCCGCAGCCGCTCAAGTGCTGCCCGATACTTTTCCACACGCTGGTGATCTACCGCAGAAGGCTCCTTGATTCTGGACAGATCCATATTTTCTTGGATATCGGCGATTTTCACCATCCGAGCGATGGGGTTGGCAGCAGCACGAGCAACGAATGCATCATAGCTCTCACCCTCCTGCTTGGTAAGCACCCGCACCGCATCTACAATTTCTGCAGAAAATCCCAACTGCCGCAACTGCTCCAACGTCACATCACTGTCCTCAACGACATCGTGCAGGACGGCCGCTATTTTCTCCTCCATCGTACTCACACGGTTCATGACCGCCAGCGGATGCAAAATATAAGGGACTCCACCTTTGTCGGTTTGCCCTTTATGCGCTTGCAACGCAATGGAAATCGCTGTTTCGATATTCATCTTAACATTCAACTCCTGCTCTAATTACAATCCAGTGTAAGCTAAAAGTTAGATGAAGGCCATTGGTCCACGGTCATCGTTTTCGTAAAAGGGAGACCCATATAGTTGTACCTGATCGTTATTTGTTCAATCTTTTCATCCGAAATAATCCGAACACCATAGTTAATCGGGGTGTCGGTTCTTCCCTTGTATTTCTGCACCTCTTCCGCGTCCAGCTTCGGGCCGATTTTCATCGCATCTACGGCAACAAATTTGATATTAGGGTCCTCCTCCAGTCCGCTCCCTGCAACCAAATGCTGCGTATAGCTCACAATCAGCTGCACATCTTGAGCAGGCACCCTTTTTCCGTTTACAGCCACATCGGTCAGCTTAATACCCCAAAACCCGTTATTAACCAATCCGATGATAAGCGTCTCACTTTCTGCAATCGTAGTTATACCATCCGCCTTAAGCGGTCTTTGAGCAGCTGCAAAAAAGCCCAGGAACACGATGAGTATCACAAGACCAGCAATTGCGATCCACTTGCCCCTTTTCCTCAGCGTCCTCACCCTTCCGTCGTCTACCTCTTCAAAACATCTAACCAGCGTAGTTCTCTAAAACCTTCTTCCAATCGCTCCACGCCGTTCATCTAACCAGCATAATTCTCCAAAACCTTCTTCCAGTCGCTCCACGCCGTTAAATACCCCGGCAAATCTTCAGGATGATGCCGCAGGCATATACCGATTCGACAATAGAGCTGAAAAGCAACTTCCTCTACTAACCATACTCGCTCCACATTACACCGATCCAGCAAATCGTATGCCGCAAATAGCGTATTCTCATTAATATCATCGGAAGACGAACAAAATGCATAACAAAAATCATAGAGAACAGGCCCCGCCATCGGCGACGGATCAATAACGCCAACCAGCCTGTTGTCGCGGAATACAAAGTTGTGAATGCCCGTATCTCCATGCAGCAGGTAGCGTTCATCTAACTGAGCGTTGCCGTAAAGCTTTGGAATCAACTCTTTTACGAGACCATGATCCTCTTCGGGCAAAAATTCCGCAATATCGGTTTTGCACTGTTCATAGCTGATTTCATTGAATTCCAGCCAGGATTCACGCGGCCATTGAAACCTTCCCCACTGCTCATCCCCCGTGTAAGGCTCATATTTGTTCAACAGCTCCTTAACAAGAAGCGACATCCACGCTTTCTTCGGCCCCCGGTTGACGTGGGTCTTTCCATCCTGATAACTGTAAAGCATATAACGGTTGTCATCTGCCAGATAGAGAAGACGGGGCAATAACGAAGAGTCCTCATTCGCCGTTAAAAAACTGCTGACCAATCCCATCGATTCAGGATCATCAAACTTCAAAATATAGCGTACCTGATTAATATCCTCCAACAAAAACACAAGTCCGTCCGTTGTGCCTTTCAACGGCTGCACACTCGTTATGGCTTCTACCTTTTTCAACGTACACAATTCATCTATTATACTTTGAACTTCACTACTAATTAGCGGCATAAAATACTCCCCTCATTCGCAAAACTACTCTGAAGCTTCTGCCTCACCTGCATCATAAAATGCAATCCGATTGCCAAACGGATCGGTCACAATACATTCCTCGCCGCCCCATGGCATTTGCTCCAAGCCCGGCCTGGAAAAGGAGCGCTGCTGCGAGATGAGTTCCTCATGCAGTTGCTTAATGCCATTAACCGCTATGCGTATTGCCGAACCCGGCGTGCAGTCTCCATAATGCTCACTCAGATGCAGCTTTACCACACCTTTTGAAATTTGGAGATACAAAGGAAACCCGGGCTCGAACCGATGCTCCCAATCAACTTGAAAACCTAAATAATCAATATAAAATTCCTTCGCTTTATCCTGATCAAAAATGCGAAAAATCGGAATAATTTGCTCCAGTGACACCGCCATCATCCTCCTTGTCTTAATCAACTCAATAAGCCCCCAGCATGCAATGAGATACAGCCTTGCTTCTGGGGGCAAGCACTTGCCAAGAGATTTGCTTTTGATACACAGTGCTTAGTCTCACGTCCACGGTCAAGTCTCGTACCGGGAGGCACGCAGTGAGATTAGCAGCAAGCAATTAACTGTTAAAATGATACGCCGCCAATTCCTCTCCCCAATGAGCGATCCCTTCAATTTGAAATCCTGCTCGGCTATACAGTCTTCTAGCACCCTCGTTGTCCGGATGATAGCCGATTCTGATAATGTCTGTTCTATCGACAGCATTCATGATCATCCCGATTAATATCTTCATCGCCTCCGTGCCATAGCCCTTCCCTTGCTCGGTCTCGTCGATCATAAACCGATAGATCCAATAATTGTGATCATCCGGGTCAACGCCATACATGGCAAAGCCGATTACACGATTTTCAAGATAGACTGCAGCTGCTGTAAATCCAGGCAAAAACTGCAGCTCGGCAATCGAATATAAATTCGAAGCCATGAATGCTTGCTGCTCTTCCTTAAGCTTCAATTCAATGCAATGCTCCCAATTGGAGCGATTAATTTGTTCTAAATGAATAATATCAGACTCCTCCTCTATGACAGAAAAGGCCGCCCGAGTCCGAGCCATTTCTGCCGTTCTAGTGGATGTCACCCTGAAAAGCTTGAATCAAGCCAATTTGAACCGCACGCTGCATCACGCTATTTGTCATACTTTTGCTCCTACCTTTTGTCATACCGCATCACTCCTTTCTTCATCCCTTTCATCTTACCATCTCCTCCATAATTGGAAAACAATGCACTTTGAGTGTCGCGATGATTGTCATCGCCCGAAACGAGGTTTGACTGCCGACGTTTGACTGAGCAACGGGTCCCGTGATGGCACCGTCCTCACCGCCGTCACGACTTCGCCTCCATGATCAAAATGTAAATCTGCAGGTTGTCAGCCGCTTTTTCGCCGAATTAAGGGCTCAAAATGCAAATATGCAGTTTGATTAGCCTAAAAAGCCTCTTTAGGGCCAAATCAGACCATTTCAAATGTACTTTTGCATTTTGATCAATCTTTCGGGTCATTTGATGCGGATCAAACTGCACTTTTACATTTTGACTATGATCCTCCCGCCCCTCAGCCGCATCTAACCATCCGATTAAAATAAAAAAGACTGCCGAATAAGTCTCGACAGCCCGTACCCGCGATCATGCGGTTAGAATTCCTATTCAGTTAAAAACTGCAAAGGTCCCGCTCCGGCCGCTTCACACCTAGAGCGGCAAATAGATTTCGATCGAACCTTCCCCTTGCTCAATCGCACGCAAGTCAGCCCAATACTCGAAATCAAAGGGGCGCAGGCTCGCGATTTCCTCATTATTAATGAAATCATACGCATCCCCAATGTCAATTTCATCCCCAGTATGTATCACTTTCACATAAGCTCCTGCCGGCAGCGTATGGCTAACCATGCCATCAGGAAGAGAACCGAACTCACTAACTGCTACAGCGACGATACTTTCGAACGGTATGTCCGGCGTGAATTCCTCATCCGAATAGACCTGAACCAAATAAACGCCGTCGTCACATTGCTCCGCAATATGATGCCGCTGCGCTTTCAACTGCTCCCGCAATTGTACAATAATGCCTTCTGCCAGATCCTGATTCAGAGACACCGTAACGGTGTATCCGACAAGCTTCGTTTCGCTGCGTTCCAACTGTTGTACAAGTTCAATCGTCATTCACGCATTCCTCCCTTATCTGTCAGGAAGCTTCTATCGTCTCCACGCCTGCTTCCTTGCAGGCTTCGAGCAGAGGAGCTTCCGGCAGCCTGTCGGTAATCAGGCGATGCGCTTGGCCCAGATGAGCGAATGAAATGAAATCCTTGGCTCCAAACTTGGAGTGGTCGGCAACGATCGTAACCTCCGTAGCTTGGCGGATCGCCGCCTTTTTGATCTCGGCCTCATACATATTCGAATTGCTGAAGCCATGCTGGGCTGAAATGCCGGTCGTACCCAGATACACCCGCGTATAAGCCATGGAGCCGATCAGACTCTCGGCATAGGGACCAAATAGCGTTGAGGTTGTCTCCAAAATCATTCCGCCCGATACAATCGTCGGTATTTGCTTCTCCTGGAGCTCGCTTGCGACGTTAAGCGCGTTCGTCACGACGGTTATCGCCAATCCCGGCTTTAATGCACGGGCAATTTCAATCGTTGTCGTTCCGCCGTCCAGAAAAATATATTCCCCCGGCTGAATATAGGACGCCGCCTTCCGGCCGATGCTCGCCTTCTCTTCGGCTAATACGCCAGTCCGGTCCTTCAAGGCAATATCCTTGCCCAGCAGAATCGCTCCGCCAAAGGTTCTGCGGACAAGGCCGGACTGCTCCAGCTTCTCCAAGTCTCTGCGGAGCGTCATTTCGGTGACCTGGAACCGCTCCTTCAGATCGGCGATTCTCACTTCTCCGTCTATATCCAATTGTTCTTTAATTTGCTGCTGTCTATCATTCCATTCGCTGGTCATCCCGAGCAACTCCTATTACGATATTGCAAATCCTTCCCCCTATTATTGCAAGGGATCAGTCAATGTTCAACTCCCAGCTGTAATCGACAGTTTGACCGGGCTGCAAAATCACCAGCCGCCCTTCTTCCGCTTCCTTCGCAATGCCCCCGACCCGGCAATTGGCCGGCTCAATGCCAAGTACATGCATGCCTGCTCCGGGCATTTTCCATTGCACCAGATGGGGCAGCGTTTGTGCGGACCAGCGGAGCGACACCGTAAGAGGAACAGTCCGGCCCCCGGCTTGCGGAAAAAGGGGCTGGTGCAGCTTCACCTCAGCCGTGTCCTTGTCCAGCAGCTCGTGATAATACACAGCTTCTGCACAACCCGGATCAGGAAGCTGCCACTGATTCAGCTCACTCAGACCATTCACCGCTTTTTGCCGTTTCAGTCCTTCCACTCGTCCCGATTCACCCAGACCATACAGACCTTCCAGACTTTCCAGTCCTTTGGGGCATTCCGCCCCTTCTAGCCCGTCTGGGCCTTCCAAACTTTCAGGCCTGTCCAGACCTTCCAGCCCCACAACCGCAGCCCCCGCATCTCGCGGCACTACCGCAGCCGGAGGGAATCGCATTCGCGTATCAGGCGTCATAAGCGGATAGCCAAAGTTAAAATGATAGAGCAGCATATGCGGTATGGGCTCGAAGCCCGCATTTTCGACGATGTCGGTTACGGTAATCCGATTATCACCAAGCTGGGAGCGAATCTCGCGATACAGCCGCAGGTGCCCCCCGAACATCGCCGTTTCCTCCACGATGCCGCGGATGACCATCTCATATTCGTCTCCATTCCATCGGCCTTCTGCAGCTACCTGCCTTGCCGGGAGGTGATGCGCGCGGCCATGCATGCCATAGCTCTTCCCCTCGTAAGCGGAAGGCGCGCCCGCATGTGTTAGCCCGCAAGTCATCATGAGACCGCCGGAAGCGGAGCGCAGCCAGCCCGTTCCCTCCGGCTCATAGTACATCGGATGAGCGTCGCCGCCCGCAGCTTGCCAGCTGATCGGCGTGCCTCCAAATTCCGCCAGCGAAAAGTCGAGCCCTTTGGTTGGTGTTACTGTGTACGATAGACCGGCGCCGGTTCGGACCTCAATAAATTCCATCCCCTGCTCCCGGCCTTCCGCTCCGGTATACCGGTGGATACCGCCGATTTGCTCCACCCGTCCGACATGTGCCTCCAATTGTCTGCGAGTCCACTCTCTGCCGTGCAGCTTCATACGCCTTACTCCTCAGCCAAAGCGGCAACCCTTTTAATACGGGAGTCGGTGAAGTAATCAAACTCATCCCGGCTCGTGCTGGAGAACTCCGAGACGACCGCGCCCTCAGCGCCGGCTTGAAACCAATGAAGCGTACCAGGCGGAATCGTATATTGCTGCCCCGGAAGCAGGACGATTTCATGGAAAACCGTATAGCTGCTCTCGCTCCCTTTCGGAATCGCTGCACTGATAGGCTGGGCCGACTCGCCGTCTACATACAGATACACTTTACCGGCCCTGCAGCGGAACGTTTCCATTTTGCCGGGATCGGAGCCCACCGGAGGATGCAGATGCTCGGGACAAGTCTGTCCCGGGAACAGCACAAGCTCCTTCGCGCAATAGCGGTCATTGTTCACATAGGTAATCAGCTGCAGCCCCTGAACCTCGAGCTCATCCAAACCAAAGCCCGCCACCTCGATATTCGCCCGCTCTTCTTCGGACAATATGATTCCGGCATCTTGCAGCAGCTCTGCCGTTCGTTCCTGAGCCGCCTTCACTAGATTGCGAGTCAGCATGCTTTCCGCCCTCCTTATTTGATAGCCAGATTTTTGTCCGCCGCTCCATCATAAATAACTGCATTTCCTTGACTGCTTGCGCGAAAATGCGAAAAATCCGCTCTCGGCGGGTAAGCTGCCCACCCCGCTTGCAGCCGCGACTGCACGTCGAGCCAAGCCGGTATGCCGCTTGTGGCATCAGGCTGCTCGACGTTGCACGCCCCCGTTGCCACCGCGCCGATCATCGTATCCTCCGGGCTCAGTCCTTGAACAAAGCCGGCCAAAAATCCGGCGATCGTGCAATCGCCAGCCCCTGTCGTACCTGCAACATCAACACGGAAGCATGGAACATACAGCTCCCGGTTAAGCCAACTGCTGGCTTGCCGCGGCTGATAACGGCCCAATCTCGCCAGCCTCTCCTCTGAGGCAGTGGTCCGGACATATAGGCCATATTCGCCAAGCTTGAGCGCCACGATCGCCGGACCCATGTCCAACAGCTCTGAAGACAGCGCTTCCAACATTGCGGCATCGATATGCGATAATAATTGATCGCTGCCTACCGACGCTATCATTCCATCGTATACGTCTTTTCTAAGCATAAACAATATTTCCTCAACGCTTGGCAGAAACAGATCGACGTCAGGCAGCGTCCGGGCAAGAATTTCCCGCCAGTCGACCTGCCCCGAAGGGGCATCCGTATCCGGCTTCGCCATATCCATCGAAGTCGTCGTCCCCGCTGCCTTCGCCCGGCGCATCAGCTCCGCCAATTCGGTGCCGCCGTTCTCATACATATGGCGCATGAGCGGCGGATATCCAAAATGAAATAAGCCCGCCTCCGCCAGCGCTTCATCGGCTACATCCTCCGCCTTGAACGTATCGTTGGCTCCCGTACAATGCAGAAACATCCGGTCGACCTGCGGCGGATTGATAACGATGGAATAAGAGCTGGCCTCACCGGCCGCTACAATCATCCCCTCGGCCAGCTCTTGCTGACGCTCGCCAATGATAGATAGAATTGCTTGTCCAAAAAAATCATCCCCAACTTTGCCCATCAGCTTCACCGGCAGGCCAAGCCGCTGTAAAGCCAGTCCTGTATTAGCCACTGCTCCGCCGGTGGACAGAGAAGCTTGACCGATGTTCAGCAGCTTCCCCGGTGCCATACTGAACGGACCGCCGGGAATAGCCGGAATAATATCGAGGCAAATATGTCCGCCTACAATAATGGGATAAGACGCTGCTCCGTTGTCCAAGTTAGCTCCCCCAGTTGATTGGTATCGTCTGTCCTGTCCGATTGGATTCTAATGCAGCGGTGAAGACGCGATGACTGCCGGACGCTTCCTCCGGTGTTGCGCAGCGGAAAGGCTGCGACATGCCATCCATGCCGTTTGCGACCTCGTCGCAGAAAGCCGCCCACATCTGCAGAATGGAATCGGAAAATCCGAATTCAAAGATGCCTCCGGTAATCGTGCCGTAAGCGGACTGATAAGGAACATCTGTCACATGCCAAGCTTGGCTTCCGCCTGGTTCATAAGGCAGCGAAGAGAGCTGCTTCGGATTTTTGGTCGAAAATTCGGCAGAGAAACGTGTTCCTTGCACTTTAATAAACCAAGTGTTGGCATGGCCCGGAGCAATCCGCTTAGTGGAAAGCACCAGCGGGAACTGCTGCTCCTCCGTCTTGACCTCACAAGCGAGGATGGCGTTGTCCCAAGTCTCGCATGGCGACATCCCGCCTTTGCCGTCTGGTCTCTCCTCTACAACCTTCGTCAGCAGCGCTCGAACGTTTTGTGGTTGCCAGCCAAATCGCATTGGGAGATGCAGCACATGCATGCCCAAATCACCCATACAACCATATTCGCCATTCGTTGCGATTCTCCGCTTCCAGTTAATCGGTTTTTGCGGATCAAGGTCGCTGGAATGCCAGAAGCCCGCTTCCACCTCGATAATTTTACCGAAGCGGCCCTCCTGCACCCACTTGGATAATTGAAGAGCGCCGGGGAAAAACGGAAATTCCGAAGAGCAGCGGACGATCACCTCGGGATGCTCAGCGATAGCCTTGCGGATTACGGCATTCGCCTGCTCATCAATGCCAAACGGCTTTTCACCCAGCAAATGCTTGCCAGCTCGAATGATATCGGCATAGATTTCGGCATGAAGATTATGCGGTACGGCGCAATAGACAGCGTCTACCTCCGGGTCCGCCAACAGCTCTTTGTAGTCGCTGTATGTCCGTTTCACGCTGGGAACGGCCTGCTCGAACCATGCAGCAGCCTCTGGGTTAGCGTCGCATACAGCCGTAATGACCGGTTGAAAGTCGACATGGCTCAAATGGCACCAGCGGGCGGCAGCGCTCGCGAACTCTTTGCCCATTAAGCCGCAGCCGATCAGGCCGAAGCGGATTTCTTTTTTAGACATGGGAGACGTTCCCCCCGTTCAGAACAGCCAATGCCGTTTCTGCGCTGTGACCTTTATGAACAATCCCCATTAAGGCTTCGGTCATGCGCGCAGGCTGAGGATGCTGAATGACGTTGCGCCCGTAAACGATGCCGGATGCGCCTTGCTCCATCAGCTTCACCGTACGCTCCACAATCTCTTCATCGGAAGCGCGGCCCCCGCCCCTTACGAGAACTGGTACGCCGGATGCGACCTCAATGACACGGTGATATTCCTCGACGTTGTCGCAAGGATCGGCCTTAATGACATCGGCACCAAGCTCCGCAGCTTGCCGGACGAGCGGCATGATTTTACGGATATCCCCGTCTACGATATAACCGCCCTTCTGATCATTCGGAAGCATAACGAGCGGCTCCACCATCAGCACCATGCCATAACGCTCGCATTCGCTTTTCAGCTTAGCGATGTTTTTAACGCATTGATAGTGCAGCTCCGGCTGGTTCGGCAGCAGCAGCAGGTTGACGCATACTGCAACGGCATCCAATCTTACGGCATGCTCGACGGCATTGTCGATAACTTCGCTAAAAAGAAAATGCGGCAGCTCCGAGCCGTATATGTTCGCCGCATCGGTGCGCAATACGAGGCCGGGCTTGCTTTTACCCGGGATTTGCTGCAAATGCTTCGCCTGACCCAGACTTAGCTGAATGCAATCCGGATTGGCCTTCACGACGGTCTCCACTGCCTGCTTCATATTTTCAATCGAGGAAAGAAAGCCATATTCATTAAAAAAGCCGTGGTCAATCGCAACGTCAAAGCACTTGCCTTCTTCACTGAACATTCTTGCCATACGAGCAGCTGCTGTCATCGGTATCCACCCTTTTGTGTTATTAACAAACAATTTTATGTTCGTTTATAACATCATTATACGGATGAATCGCACAATATGTCTACAACAATTTTGTTTGAAACAAACATTTTTGTCTGCTATCGCTGTTCGATTACTTCGGACAACAACAGCAACACAAGCCCCTGCCCATAAAGCGTAGGGAATATCGGCACCTCATTGTACGCTTCTTCACTCTCCAATACCGGCGTGCCCCCGGACACGCCCGAGACGGCTCCCGTTGCCGCAACCATCGGCACAATTGCAGCCAATGCCCGGTCGGCGCGGGGCAGCAATTGTTCAGACGCCAGCCCCATGCGGACGGCCTTGTACAGCCCCAGAGCAATAGCTGCGGAACCCGATGTTTCCTCGTAAAAGCCAGGCCGATCCAGCACCGTTGGCCACATGCCGCCGGGCAGCTGGCAAGCAGCGAGTGCCTCGATAAGTCTGCTGTACCGGTGTTTCAACTCATGAAGCAAATCTGAATCCCGGCATAGCGGCTCCGCCTCCTCTAGGATCATCGGAATGCCAGCGGCATTCCAGCCATTCGCCCGGTTCCATCTGGCTGCCGACATCCAATGGCCGGCTGAGCCGTCCCAGCCATGGAAGAGCAGTCCCGTAGCCTCGTCCTGCAAGGCTCCAAGATGGAGCAGCGCTTGCAGTAGCGCTTCTTCTGCGAGCTTGCGGCTGCCCGTCAGCCGTGCAGTACGCGCCAGAAACAAGACCGCCATAAATACGGTATCCGCCCAAATCTGCTCACTAAACTGAGCATTCTCCGTAACGGTATGCTCAAACGCCCCTTCGCTCGTACGGGGAGCCTGCTCCACCATCCACTCTGCAATTTCCACAGCCTTTTCCAAGTAATAAGCGTCTCCAGTCATCTGATACAGCTGCGGGAATATGGCATACGGCGCCATGGAATTGATGACCCTAACCTCCTCCGACTGACCTCGGTTGCGCCGTACCCAATCTTCCACCTCCTGCAAAACGGATGAATCCCCTGTCGCTCTGCCATATTCCACTGCCGCAATAATCGCTACACCCGGGTTCCAGTCCCACTTATCAATATTCATCGCCCAGTCAGTCCAAGCGTGACCGCCCCATTCCTCAGGCTTGCTGTGCATCATAAAGCGATAAACCCGGTGCGCGGCTTCCTCTACATCTGTTCTGCTCATTTTGTTCATTTTGCACATTCTCCTTCTTAGCTACAAAAAACGGTTGCGGAATTCAGTCGGCGTCAAGCCGTATTGCTTCTTGAAGCTCTCGCGAAAATAATCCTGATCCGCATAACCGATCCGCTCGCATAGTTCATAGATTTTAATCATCGGGTCCTCCAGCAGCCGGGCCGCCTCCTCCATACGAAGACGGATGATCCACTGCGTAATGGTCTGCCCGGTAACTTCCTTCACCACTAGATTCAAATATTTATCACTTAAGCCTATCGCTTCCGCTACATCGGACACCGACAAGTCGCCTCGTGTAAAATGATTCTTCATATAACGAAGCGCCTGCTCGGCGAGCTTTTTCTTCTTTAAGCTTCCCGCCCACTCCTCCGGCGGCAGCTCATCCAGCAGGTTCGGCAGCTTTTCCTTCGCCGACTGCAAGGCAAAAGCGGCCTCCCGCCTGCCTTCCCGTTCCTTCAACAGCTGGCCGGCAGCATTCGATACGACCCTCTCAATCTCATCGGGATCTATCGGCTTCAGCACGTAGTCCAGCACCTGCAGCTTTACCGCCTGCCGCGCATGCTCGAATTCATTGAGCCCGGATAAAATAATACAGCGCGTTTCCGGCTGCCGCGCCTTCACTTCGGCGATCAGCTCCAGACCGTTCATTCTCGGCATGCCAATGTCAGTCAGCAGCAAATCGGCCTCCTCCCGCTCCAGCCAAGCGAGCGCCTCTTCCCCGTTCTCCGCAGCGCCAAGCAGCGATATGCCCAGCTGCTGCCAGGGGATGGAGCAGACGAGCGTATCCCGGACGGTTTTGACATCTTCGGCAATAAGCAGCTTTAACATGGGATTAGCCTCCTTTTCTGATGCTGTCTGTCTTCTCCGGAGACAAGGGCAGTACAGCCTCGACGCAAGTACCTTTAACCGATTCCACGTAGCGCAGGCCAAAAGCTTTGCCGCAATGAAGCTGAATTCTGCGGTGCACGTTCAGCGTCCCATACCCGGAGCTGGAACTGGAGCCAGCATCGGCAAGCCGTTCGCCTCCCGGCGCTTGCTCCTGCAGCAGTTGGTTCATTCGCAGAACATCGCAGCCGATTCCGTTGTCTTGCACTTGGAGGATCAGCTTCGTTCCTTCCTGACGGGCGGAAATCGTAATGCGGCACTCGGAATCTGCTTGTGCGAAGCCATGAATGATGGCATTTTCCGCGAGCGGCTGCAGCGTCAGGTGAATCATACTGGCGGACATCAGGCTGTCCGGCACAAGCAGCTCCACGACTAGATGCTCGTTCATCATTTGCTGAATATGAAGATACGACTGCACCTGCGCGAGCTCCTCCTTCAACAAAATCCACGTCTGTCCCCGGTTGAGGCCATATCGGAAAACGTTAGCCAAGGAGCGCACGATGCGGCTCGTTTCTTTGTCGCCAGCCATAATGGCGCGGCAATTGATCAAATCCAGCGTGTTATATAGAAAATGAGGATTGATCTGTGCATGCAGCAGCTCCAGTTGGAGTGCGCGGCGCTCCATCTCCTCCTCGAAGGATTTCTCGATCAGTCCGTGAAGCGTAACGAGCATGGATGCAAATTTCTGATTCAGCTCGTCGACCTCGTAAATTCCTGTATTCGGATGCGGCAGCGGCTCCTTGAACGCCGCAACCTCGGGACGCTGCATCGCCGCAACGAGCCTCGTAATGGGAACGGTCACCCGCACGACGATCCGGCGAACCCAGAATGCAGCGATCAGCAGAGCAACGACGGCGGTCGCCGCTCCGATGCCCGATATCGCCAGCGTATATTTGCTGAAATGACTTTCCGGGACGACCGTAAGCAGCTTCCATCCGTTCGCCAGCGTATCGAACATGACGCGGTGCTTTTCTCCCTCAATACGAATGACGATCGAGCCTTTGGCTGCGCTCGAAGCCTGAACGTACGGAAGCTCACTGACATCCTCCAGAAAGGAATATCGCTCGCTTGCGATGACCCGCCTGCGCTCATCCAGCAGCAGATGGTAGCCCTTATCGATAGGCGCGTTGTTAAAGACGCTCCTGATGCTGCCGGCATTAGCGCCGATAATGACCGTGCCAACGCTTCTGCCGTCCTTGATGCTCGCCTTCTTCCTAGCCGAATAAATCATCGAAGCGTTAGGCCTGCTTGTCGCCTGCCCCCACCAGACGGTCTGCTGCTCACCGCTGCTCAGACTGCGGTACCAGCTTTCATTATGCAGATCGCCGGCTTTGAAAATGCCTGTCACCGGGTCGAAATGTTCCGTCGCCAATCCATAAAGACCGCTCCCCGGCTCCAGCGCCAGCGATACCGTATACGATTGCTGTACAGCCTCCCGGGAGCCAAAGTCATTCAGAAGGGAAAGCAGCGAAAGATTTTGCAGATTGGTTTGCAGTGTGAAATAGTCGCTCACAGCCTCGTACGGTTCCTCATAATCGCTCTCCAGCAAGTTTTCAATGGATTGATTGCTGAAGATAAACGCCGACACGTTGTTCATCGTATCGAATTGATACCACAGGTTGCGGTAGACGAACTTCATCGATTGCTCGGCGAGCTGAAGCGTATGGCCGTTCTGGACCCGAATGAGAATATAGCTGGACGCCGTTGCAAAAAAAGCGATAATGACGACAATCAGCAAAAATATCGGCATATTCAGCCGCGACAGCAAGCCGGATCTTCCTTTGCGCAGGCGCACAGCCATTCTCTTCTCCCCTCCCCGGCAGTTATTTGATTATTTGATAAGCTGATAGATGACTTTGGCAGCCTCGGCTCTTGTCGTAATACCTTGAGGGACGAACTGTCCCGCTCCCCGGCCTTGAATCCAGCCCAGCGCTGCCGCTTCCTTCACGTACGGCAAAGCCCATGGCGCAATATTCGTTTCATCTGCGAAAACCGCTCCGGCAGCTGTCCCCGGTTCACCTGCATGGAGCCGGTAAGCCTTCATCAGCATCGTCACGAGCTCCTCCCTCATAAGGGCGCCCCCAGGATCAAACGCCGTTGCGCTTTTGCCGGAGACGATGCCCGCTTTGCTTGCAGCGGCAACCGAATCCGCGTACCAGCTGTCTTCGGCAACGTCAGCGAAACGGTTGTCGCCGCGCTCCGTAAGCCCTAACGCCCGGACGAGCATCGCCGTAAATTCAGCACGCGTAACCGCACGGTTTGGCTCAAACGTCTTCGGACCCGTCCCTTGAATAATTTGCTTGGCGAACAGCGCTTCAACCGCCTCAAAAGCCCAATGTCCCGCTGCCAGATCAGCGAACCGCTCCGTCGCAGCAGGGGGATTACCCGGATTGGTACCGGGATTCGTCCCAGGGCTGGTACCCAGATCGGTGGAGGGGTTCGTGCCTGGGCCAGTGCCAGGATCAGTTCCTGGATTCGTTCCTGGGCCGGTACCCGGATCAGTACCAGGGTTCGTGCCTGGGCCGTTACCCGGATCAGTGCCGGGACCCGTGCCCGGATCTGTTCCCGGGTCCGGCGGAAGCACCCGCACAATATTTACGAAGTCGAAGGAATCATACAGCGATGTATTTTTCGAATCGGCCGTGCCCTTCGTCCATTGAATGTAATTGTCTCTGCCATTCTGGAAATCGGCATCGTTTACCGCAATGTTGAAGCCGATTTTCCCGCCGAGCGCCGGTGCGAGGTCCTTGACGTAAGCGGCTGGAATTTGCAGCTCGTAATAGGTTTTATGCACGGCTTCATCACGAATAATGCTGATCGGAATGTTGTTCATCTCTCCGCTCGGATTAGGCTGTGTGGAGCTGAATATGTTCAGCATGAGCCGGCCGTCATCCGCCAGAGCAAAGCCCCATTCCACATCGTCTGCACCATAAGGCGACTCCCGGTTATTCAGAGGATCAAGCGTAATTTGTACGGAATCGTTCTTCCATAGATTCGCGGCATTTTCCGATTGCTTATGGATGTTGTCTGTTACGGCAATCGCGAAATACATGCCTTGCTCATCCCATTTGGCATAGGCCGTCGCTTCCAGATTGACCGGGTCAGCGAAGCCGGTCGCGTTCTGCGCCTTGGTGCGGAGATGAATCGGGAACGCGTCCGCCCAATCGGAGAGGTCGCCGTCGATGACGATGCCGTTGTGTCGCTGAACAAGATTGAAATCAAGCGGAAGCTCCGCATCATGGAATATCGTCTTGTTGTGAACCGTGTCCTCAACCTTTAAATCAACCGCATACTGATGGAAAGCATGCGTTTCGCCGTACGTCCAGCGGAAATTGAGCTGAACCTGATCGCCTTTGCGCAGTCCGCTGAAGCTGTCCGTTCCGATCGGCTGCAACACGGCACCATCCGGCCCGATAATCGACACTTTGCCCGTCTTCGCGAAGGAGGACGTGCCGGTCAGCCGGACGGACAACACCTCAAGCTCATCCACCGGCTTCTTCACGGGCATCACTTTCACGTCGAGTCCGTCTTCAACCGTTAGCTGCACCGTTTTCGAATCGAAAACGACGCCGTTATACTCGATCTCCACCGCTACTTCATAACGCCCCTTCAGCGTATCCTCCGGCACCTGAACCTGATAGGCGCGTTCCAGCGAACCGCGCTGCGGGATTGTGATTTGTTCGGATAAAATGCCGGTTTGCGACGCCTCCCAGCCTGCCGGGAGCTTCAGCCGCACCGTCACTTGCTGCGTAGCATCCGTGTCGTTCACGAGCGACAGATTCAGTGTATTGGCATAGCCCGCTTCTCCGTTTGTCTGCGTCGGCACGACGTTGGCCATTACCCCGATAAACTTAGCCGGCTCTGAATCGATCATCGACTCAGCCGCTCCAGCGAATTGGCGGGCCAGCAAATTGTACGCATAGCTTTCAGCGAAGCTGCCGCGATCATGGGCGGCCTGCGCCAATCTGCTATAGCGATTCAAGCGGAGCACAGCCGATGAGGAGACGGGCATGATGCCGTATTCGCCTTTTTTCAATTCCAATGCGTGGTTGGCCTGCTGCACCTCAGCCGCATTATCAAGCGTATTGCCGCTAATGCCTTCCAAAGCATAAGACAGCGTAATCGAGGCGCTTTCCGCCATATTGTACAGTGCTTCCAGCGCCACATAAACCGGAGCGGAAGCCAGCGCACCATTTTTGACTCCCTCAGCAATATCCGCCATCAATTCGTAAATATCAGTTATGGCTTCCTCTATGACGGCAGCTTGACCGCCGTTGCTTGCCGCAGTCCCCAGCAGCGCTGCTATCCGGTTCAACTCCGCCAGATGGCCATCGATTTCCGCTCCATTGTCCGCTGAACGCAGCTTGTTCAGCTTGGCAGAAGCCTCCGCTTTCTTGCTGTTCAACAGTTGGACGGCAGCCCCCAATACAAATGATTTAGGAGCACCCGTTATATAAAGCGGCGAACCGGATACAGTAAGCTGCAGCTTGCCGTCTGCTTCTGTGGCCGGAATAGACGCGCCGTTAATATCGGTCAGTTCCAGTCCAGATGCGCCGAAAGGAAGCGTAACGGTACTAACCGGAGGATTCACAGCAGGGTTATCCTTGTGATCCGCCATTTTCCAAGCGACAATGACCGGCTCATCTTCGTTCAGAAACAGCTGCACGGCAACCTTCGCATCGCCTGTATCCCATGTACCGAGATAACGGGCTTTATCCAGCTTCGTCATCAATTGGTTGACTGCCGCATAAGCAAGCTTCGGCCTGCCGTCATTGTCGGTAATTCCCCAGAAAATATCGTAATAACGGTCATCTGTACCGTCGTTCTTATAGTTGTAATACTCGTAAGCCTTCACTTGATCGGTGATCATATAGTTCAGAAAAGCCCGAACGATATAATCCCGCTGAACCGCCTCAGACACCGATGGGTAGCCTGCATTCGCAGTCGGCCATCCGCCCTCTGTCAGGTAATAATCCTTCCAGCCGCCGTAAGCGTTAACCAGCTCCTTAACGCCGTTCATCAAGTTTTGCAGATTACCATCCGGCATTGAATTGTACACGTAAGGATGGTAAGAATAGGCGTCGGCATAGTCGAAGGAGCCAAGCTCCAGCTCTTTCGGCAGTACGCTGAGTACACTGGAGGTGTGGTCGCCTGCGAGCAGCATGGCGTTCGGATCGGCTTTTTTCATATTCAAATAAGTAATCTTCTGCAGCTGCACGAATTCCGCAGGAATGTACGGCTTCGCGAACAGCTCCGGCTCGTTCGGCATCTCCCATTGCCGGATTTGATCCTTATAGCGGCTGACAGTCTGATAGACGAAGTCGCCCATCGCTTTCAAGCCAGAGGTCGTATTCACCGTTCCATCTTGATAGTAGGGATTGCGGTCGATTGCAAGCCCCGTAATCTGATTGAAGCCGTAGGAGAACAGCTTATTCAGCTTGGCATCCACGCCACTGTAATCGTAGATCGGATTGCCCGATGCATCTTTCTTGTTCTTATCGACTTCTTCCCATGTAATGCCGGAACGATGATGGCGAGCACCCAGCTTGCGGGCACCATCGATGATATCGTCTTTCCAGTTCAGCGAATAATGGGTATTGAGGCCAAACTTGCTCTCATTGTCGAGATCAAGCCCCTGAACCGGAGCCGCTTCATTAATAACCACGATGCGCATTCGTTTTGTTTTGCCCGGAACCGAACTTCCGTCCACTGCAAATTCTGCGGTTACATCATAGGTGCCAATCCCGTTCAGCCCCGAACCGAAGGCCACCGTATCATTAAACTTCTCATGGCTGCTCAATTCATAGCTTTTAGTACCCGTGGCAACAGTTTCCTTACTGCCGTCTGCGCGCCGAACCGTATAATCCATCCGGAATTGATGCGCTCCTGAGCCTGCATCCAGCGCCAGCAGCAGCCCCGGCGATTCGGACAGCGAGTAAATACCTGCGTAGTTGCCAGATGGCTGAAGATCGATGACATACGGCGCCGAAATCGGCTCGATGGCAAATTGATCAATCATCAGATTGATTCCGCCAACGACATTCCATTGGAAATAACCTTTGATTGGTGCAAGCGAATCGGAATCGTCTCCGCCTGCTACTTCTTGCCCGTCGATAAACAATTTATGCGTGATACCGCTTACATAAATTTCGTAATCATGCCATTCATCCAGCATGGACTTCACATAGTTGGCGATGTAGTAGTTGCCGCCCAGCGTCGTTTTGCGCATAATAAAATATTTCGAATTATGGGTCGCCCATTCCACCGCATTATTGTTCATATCATCCAGTGCCCTGTAGCGGAAGCGCCAGGTGTTCTGCACGGCCTCGCTGGTCCGCTCATACTTGGCCCGGAATTTGACGACAAAGTTGTCTGCGTTCTGGTACATCGGCAGATTAAGCCTGGCGCTGCCTGACCCATTCAGGTTAAGCACTTTGTTGCCGTCCTCCAGTGCGATAACCTTCGTATTCCCGCCAATCGTCCAGCCTGCGGGAGCTGTATTCGGCTGCGTATTCTCGAAATCATTCCAATACGGCTCCAGCGCATTTACGGCTACGTTAATCTCCCCTGTTTCCGGAAAACGGGCCGTATTGCCGTTCCCGTCTTCGGCCTCGATGTGGTAGCGGATCTGATCCGCTAGATTTGTACCCGGAATGACTGCGGAGTACGACCCGCTTCCAATCCGGTTTGCCGCTAGCTTACTATTAGGCGTATCCTCTCCGTAAGCGTAATAAACGGAAGCCGTTACCGTAGTGTCACGCTCCTCCGCCGTGAACAATACAGGCAAATCGGCATAATACGGAACTGAAACCGCCGGATTATGCCCGATCGTGAATGCGGCAGGCGCATCTGCTGGCGGACTTATCGTTAAGCGGTCGACATTCAAATAAACGGCGCTGCCTGCCGTTAAGCTTTTGACCGAAAAACCGACTCCTCCTGCTGTCAGATCCGGGTCCTGAAAGATCGTGACCAAGCTGCCGTCGATAGATAGCTTGAACTCTCCGTCAACGACCTCCAGCTTATAGGCATGCTGATTGGTCAGATTGAAGCCCGGCAGGACGGCCGCGATATTGACCGGCGCTCCTACGATGACAGAGGCCGATGAATTCGGGTATTTCCACAGCTCTACAAAACTCGTGTTTTTAAATTCCAGAAAGTAATAGCTCGTTCCAGAAGAATAGCGGAACATGGAGCGGAACCGGTCGCCCTTAGCCGAGAAATCGATGACATAATCCTGATTTGAATAAGGAAATATGGACGTCTTCAGCACAGCGCGCTGAGGAGACGTCGATGTAGTTGTACCGACCAATTGCGCGGCCTCTCCGCTGCCTTGCGTCGTCCAGGCGGTGCTGCCGAACAAATCCCATTTGCCTAATCCCTCTCCGAAGCTCTCATCCACAAGCGGAGTTTGCACAGCCGCACTTGCCGCACTTGCCTCACTAGCTGCACTAGCGGGACTTGGCCCCGGCCAGCCTTGTATGCCTAACGCAACAATAAGCAGCATGGTTAACCATTTTTGGCTTCTTCTCACGTATCATTCACCCCCGAGATTGGTCAAAGAGCCTCCTTCCGCCTGCAATTGCAGTACGGAAGGAGGCTAAAGCGATTCGGATTGCAAGGCGTATTAGTTGCCCGCCTTTTTCTTAAATGATTCTTCCAGCTCCTTCAAAATTTGATCCCCGCCTTGGGACTTCCATTTGACGGTAAACTCGTCGAATTTTTTGATGTCTGCGCCCATGATGATCTGCGTGAATACGGAGTCGCGCATCGTGTTCAGCTCCACGAGCTTGGCGATCTTCGTCGGCGATTCCAAATAGTTGGAGGCATCCGTAATTTGGTACTTGTTGTTGATCGCTACATCAAGCGCCTCGGAGGCTCTCAGCGGCAGCGATTCCAAGTAACGCGGCCAGCCCTTCAAGCCAGGAGCGAACAAGTAGCTTTGAATGCCGCGGAAGTTGCCGTCCTTATCCTGCATCGTTTGCGGATCGACCAGATCGGTTACCGATTTCAGCAAGCCGTTCTCCACCTTATAGTCAGCGCCTTCGATGCCCCATACGGTCAGCATTTGATTCTCTTCCGACAGCGATTCTTCAATGATCGCCAGCACTTTTTTCGGATCCTTCGTTTTCGCGCTGATCGCATTTATTTGCGAGAATGGCGCGCCCATCGGCGCTACTGCCGTACCATCGGCACCAACAAGCGAGCCCGTCAGCGTCAAATATTTGTAAGGCTCGGTGCTTTGATCCGGCAGCGTGCCGTCAGCCGCCAGCTCGCCTTTCTTAACCAGCTCGCCTGTCTCTACCATCGTGTCATAGCCATTGGCGGTCGACCACCAGCCCATCCAGGAGAACAATTTGCCGCTATACAGCTTCGTACGCAGCTGCTCTTCCTTGATCGTTGCAAACTCCTTGTCGATCAAGCCTTCGGCGTACATTTTTTGCAGGAACAGTAAAGCATCTTTCATTCGAGGATCGATATCATAATTGCTGAATTTGCCATCCGTTTCCGTAAAGAAACCCGGTGTTACGCCAAACGCGCCGAAAATATGGTCGAAGGAGTTGTTGGCGTATTTCTGCTCCCCGATTTGCGCCGTATAGCCGCCGAGAGGAATAACGTCCTTCTTCTCCGCTTTAATTTTCTTCAGCGCATTGTAGTATTCATCGAGCGTTTGCGGCGTTTGGGTGCCGATCGACTCCAGATAATCCTTCCGCATCACTAGATCCCAGCGATAGCCCGCTCCCGGGCCGCCTTGGTAAGGGATACCGTAAATTTTGCCGTTTACTTTGGCTTGCTCGAACACTTCCTTCGGCACTTCACGCATAATGTTTGGCGTGTCCTGCTCGTTGATGAGATCCGTCAGATCAACGAATGCGCCTTGCTGCGCATACTTCTGGAAGTCATCGACAAAATCGATGCGGACAACGTCGGGAATGTCGCCGCTGGACATTTTCAGATTCAGCTTCGTTTTGTACTGCTGAACATCGACCATCTCCGGGATAATCTTAATGTTGAGCTTTTCCTCGATCGCTTGCTTGACGACGTCCTTCGCCGGGTCGTACGGCTTGGAGATGTCCTGCGCCTTCAGCCATTTGAACGTGTACGGCGCTTCCGCCTCCGGCGTTGCCGAAGCGGCCTCCGTTGATGCCGGAGATGCCGGCGAAGACGCCGGAGATGCCGACGGGCCGCCGTTATTTGATCCGCTGCAGCCTGTCACCATGATAATTCCTGCCAATAATGCGGCAAACACGCCTGCTTTTTTTGTCTTTAACATGTACCACTGACCTCCTCATAGTTTCGCTTGATTATATTTACCCTGTTGGGGATAAACCAAAGTTCTAGCCCTTAACGGAACCGATCAGCATGCCCTGTTCAAAAAAGCGCTGAACGAACGGGTAGATGATCAGCATCGGCAGCGCCACGATAACGATTGCCGCCATCTGAATGCCGATGGTCGGAGGCGGAGCGGAGCCTGCTTGCTCCAGCAACTCCGGCGGCAAGCTGGAGCTGGCGATAATCGTTCGGAGAACGAGCTGCACCGGCGCTTTATGCCAATCCGTCACATACAGCATCGCGTTGAAAAAATCATTCCAGTAAACGACCAGATAGAGCAGTCCAACCGTTGCGATAACCGGCAGGGACAGCGGAAGAACGATTTGCCACAATATTCTGAATTCGGATGCCCCATCAATAGCTGCTGATTCCCGCAAGCTTTCCGGAATGCCTTCAAAGAAAGATTTCATAATGATCATATTGAAGGCGCTGAACGCCATAATGAGAATAAGCACATAATTCGTATTGAGGAGCCCCAGCTCTTTGATCGTAATATAGGTCGGGATCATCCCGCCCCGGAATAGCATCGTGAAGACGAAGAACAGCACGAGTAATTTTCGGCCGGGCAGTCTTTTCTCCGCCAGTGCATACGCCGCCGTTACGGTCAGGAACAGGGCAAGCGCTACGCCGCCCGCCGTATTGCGGATCGTATTGCCGTAAGAGGTATAGATCATCGATCCTTTTTTGAGCAAATACTCATAATAATCAAAGCTGATTGTGCTCGGGAACAAGACCATGCCGTCCTTCGAGCTAAAGATCGAATAAGGCGTAACTGATACGGAAATGACGTACCAGAACGGAAGCACAATAATGATGGTCAAAATCGTTAACACAATATAATTGCTCGATACAAACACTTTCTCGCCTTTCGAAAGCTTCATCTGCTCTCTCTCCCCTCGTCAGAAAATACCGGAATCATTGATGCGCTTGGCGATATGGTTGGCGACCAGCACCATGACAAGTCCGATTACGCCTTTGATCACATCGGCTGCGGCAGCGAGGCTCAAGCTGAATTGCTCAATGCCGACGCGGTAGATGTACGTATCGAGAATGTCCCCTACCTCGAAGACCATCGGATTGTACAGGTTAATAACCTGATCCAGTCCTGCGCTCATGATATAACCGACTCTGAGAATGAAGATGACGATGATGGTGCTTGTAATGCCAGGCAGCGTGATGCGGATAATGCGCTGGAACCGGCTGGCGCCATCCATAATGGCCGCTTCGTACACCTCCGGGTTAAGCCCGGCGATAGCCGCGATGTAAATGATGGCTGCCCAGCCCATCTCCTTCATCGCATCTGTAACGACAAGTATGGCGCGAAAATAAGCGGGCTCCACTAGCAAGTAGGCCGGGTCTCCGCCAAAGAAGGCGATGACCTTGTTAATAATTCCTGTCTCTGGCGACAGCAGAATCGTAATAATGCCGCCATACACGACCCATGAGACGAACCGGGGCAAATAAACGGCAGTTTGCAGCGTTTTTTTGAACCAGGCCGTTCGAATTTCGTTTAATGCAAGCGCTAACAATATTGGGCAAATAAAGCCACTTATCATCTTATACAGGCTGATGATCAGCGTATTACGGAATGCGTTGCGGAACATCTCCGATTCAAACAGCATCTCAAAGTATTTGAATCCCACCCATTTGCTGGCGGAAAGTCCTTGAATGGCATTAAAGTCGGTAAATGCGATGCTGATTCCGTACAGCGGCAGGTAATCGAACAGTAATACCCACACCACTGCCGGAATCAGCAGCACATATAGCAGCTTATATTTCCATACTCTCCTTGCCAAAAGGTTGACTCCCCCGCGTACAGCCGGTTTCGCTTTTGTTGCTCCGGGCATTTCGGCAGTCGCCTGTCTCATCCGGTCTCCTCCTATCCTCTCCTAGCCGGCAGCTAATAAAGATTACATTATAAATTTACCGTTAAAAAGACAGGAGGAACACCGGAGCGAAGGACCTTATAGCAGGGTAAAAGTCTTATTTATTTCTCGTCCTCTTGGAAAACAGGAACAATTTGCAGCTTAAACTCGAATTGCTTCTCATTGAGCTGAAATTGCTCCAGAAGCTGCGGCCCGCAGGAAGCGGAGCCTACACCGCTCATTGCATAATCGAGATGGACAATCGTCTCCTTCCGCTTCTTCAGCTCATGGGAGTGCAGCGCAGCGGTCAAGTCCTCCGGTGTAAAATGGCCCGCGTGGAACGAGAATGCCTTCGGTGCATGGAACGCCAACCCCATACCCAGCGCGTTCGTGACGGCCGACCATTCCGTACCGTACCGGGAGCCATTCTCTTGCGGCATAATGTAATCCTCGAACATCTCATCAACCGTTAGCCGGTATACGCCTTTGCGTACGCTCTGCCTCTTGTCGATATAGCTCTCATGCGGACCGTTGCCAACGTATTCGACTTGCTCCATGCCCTCCGGCATCGTCAGCCGCAGGCCGAATCTCGGCAAGAACGTCAAATTCTCGCGCACCTTAACGTTTACCGACAGCTCAATGGCCCCGGATGAATCGATGCTCCATAACGCTTCTCCGTGCAAGAAGGGATGACGGATATAGCCGCCGAGGGAAAAATGAACGGTAATCTTCACCGTCTGGTCGTCTGTTAACGACCACTCGGCCCCGTACACCTTCATCTGGGCCCGATCCAGTCCCTGATCAATCCACTGCTTCTTCTCCTGCATGTCATTGTCGGTTGGAGCCCGCCAGATGCTAAAGGCCGAAGGAGCTGCCAGCATCGGAACGCCGTTCTTCTGCAGCGAGACGAATGCACCGCTATGCAGATCAAAGAGATAGCGGAAATCGAAGCCTTCTATCGTCAACTGCTTGTTGTTCTCTGCAGCCTGCAGAGGCCAATGAATGATATTGCTGCCTGATGCCGTTGCTGCGGCGGCAGGCTGCACAGCTGATTCCGTCCCGGCAGCATCCGCCGCAAGCTCAAACTGCTTGAACATAATCTCGTGGCCGGCTTCCGCCCAGACCGTCTCTTCCTTCGTCCAACAGGATAGAGTCAATAGCTGTGTGCCCGCTCCCTTAGCCGGGAAGTTGTAAGGAAGCTGAAGAAGCTGCTCTCCATGTGGTCCTGCATCCAGCTGCCAGACGGTGCCTTGCTGCAGAATTTTGCCGTCCTGTTCCACCTTCCAGCGAATCGCAAGATGTGACAGGTCGATAAAATCATAGAGATTGGCAATCCGAACAATGCCGGACTGCAAATCATGTCCGTCAATCCGAACCGGCGCGATCACCTGTTTCAATTCCAGCAGGCCCGTATGCGGAATCCGGTCCGGCGTGACCAGACCGTCGATGCAGAAGTTGCCGTCATTGGGCTTATCGCCGAAGTCTCCGCCATATGCGAAAAATGGTTTGCCGTCGGCGGTTGCCGTCGCGATGCCATGATCGCACCACTCCCAGACGCAGCCGCCCATCAGCTTCGGATAACGGTAGATCAGCTCCCAGTAATCCTGCAAATCGCCGGGACCGTTGCCCATCGCATGGCTGTATTCGCACAGAAACACCGGCTTATTTAGGCTGTCGTCCTCGCCATAAGCCTTCATTTCGGCAGGCGACGCGTACATTCGGCTGATCATATCCAGACAGTCATCATTGTCCAGTCCTTTGTTGATTGGCGCCGCTCCCTCGTAATGAATCGGCCGCGAGTCATCGCGCTGCTTCGTCCATTCCGCCATCGCGATATGATTCTCCGCATAACCGGATTCATTGCCCATCGACCAAATGATGACGCAAGGCTGATTCTTGTCGCGCTCCACCATCCGCCGCTCCCGGTCGATGAACGCCGGACGCCAGTCCGGATTCGCCGACAGCTTATGCACAGCGCCGTCCGCCCAGCTCTCGGCGATGCCCATGCCGTGGCATTCAAGATCGGCTTCGTCGATGACATAGAAGCCGTATTCATTGCACAAGTCGAGGAAGCGCGGGTCATTCGGATAATGCGAGGCCCGTATTGTATTCACATTGTGCCGCTTCATCAGCTCCAAATCTTTTCGCATATGCGCGATCGGAATCGTCTGGCCTAGCTCAGGGTGAGAATCATGACGGTTCACCCCTTTCAGCTTCACAGCCTGACCGTTGATACGGAATATGCCATCCTCGATCGCGATACGTCTAAACCCGACCGGAAAACGAATAACTTCTCCGCCGCCGTATACGAGAAGCTGATACAAGTAAGGACGCTCTGCATTCCATAGAGTAGGCTGATCTAACGAAAGCACCAGACTGCCTTGGCCGTCCACAGCGCCCAAAGCAGAAGCGACAACTTTACCCGCCGCATCCAGCAGCTCTGCTTTCGTCCCGACAGGGCCGCTTCCCTTCGTCTCCAGCTCTACAACAAGCTGTGCTGAGCGGTAATCTTCGGCAAGCTGCTGCCTTGCGAAGACGTCGCTTACATGCGATTGCTCACGGGCCAACAAATATACATCCCGGAAAATACCGGAGTAACGCCACGCATCCTGATCCTCCAAATAAGTGCCATCGCACCATTTCAGCACCATCATCGCAATCCGGTTGCTGCCCGGCCACAGATAGTCTGTCAGATCAAATTCAGCCGGAACCCGGCTGCCTTGGCTGTAGCCAACGAACTGGCCGTTTACCCACAAGTAGAAGCAAGAATTGACGCCTTCGAAAACGATATATTGGCGTTTGTCCAACCACGGCTCCCGTACATTGAAATCTCTCACATAGAGACCTGCAGGATTGGCATCCGGCACAAACGGCGGATCACACGGAAACGGGTAATTAACGTTCGTATAATGAAGCTGGTCATACCCTTTAAGCTGCCAGCATGATGGAACAAGCAGATCATCCCAGCCGCCCACATCGACGCCTTCGGCATAAAAGCCGTCCTTAACGGCATGAACCGTATCGTGATATTGAAACTTCCAGTTGCCATTCAAGGTTTGATAGTAAGGCGAACGGCTTCTGACGCCCGATTGGGCGCTTGCGGCATCCGCATAAGGGATATAAGCAGCTCTTGCCTTCTCCCTGTTCACTTCCAGTACATTTAGGTCTTGCCAATAAGGATTTGTCTTGAACAACTCGTTCACGCTCGCTTTCCAGCTTGTATAATCATTTGCCTATGCTAAAATTATAAAATCACACACGCCGCTCTCCTAGATACCAAAGCGAACAACATCTAGTACAAAACGGACATTCGAGGTGGAACGCATGGATATATTACAGCTTCGAAGCAATCTTTCCTCCATTCCTATGGACCCGGCAATACCGTTCGCCGTATATACAGTCGGAACGGAAAATCAGCCGCTGATGACACGTCTGGAGGGCTACTCGGCCCATCAGTTTTTTTTCACCTTTTCCGGGACAGGCCACTTTCGGCTGCTGAGCTTTGATCCCGATTCCGATACTGGCTCGGATTCTGGTCAATGGAGCCTGATTCCTCCAGGTACGCTGCTCTATATTCCCGAAGGACTGCCTCATGAATACGGGCCGGTCGGCGAGGAGCCGTGGATGGTCGGCTATGTCACGTTTGTCGAGCAATGCTATGGTCTGCTTGAGCAATATGGCTTCGGCGCCTCCTTCTTCCGTTCGAAGCTGCAGGAGACAGGCCGGCTGTATGAGCTTCTATACCAGCTCTGGCAGCAATCCGGCCGCGATTATGATCCTTGGAGAGCAGCGGAGCTGCTGTTCGCCTTTTGCCTGGAGATTAAACGCCAACTTGTGCCGGAAGAGAGCTCTGCCGAAAAGCTCCCAGAGACGTCTAAAGCGTCGCGTTACCCCCACTCGGTCGTCAGCCAGGCTACTCGTTTTCTTCAAGACCATTTGCAGCGGCCGATTACAGTGACCGAGCTGTCCGCTCACGTCGGCTATTCGTCCAAGCAGCTTACCCGCCTGTTTCGGGAATCGCTGGATACGACACCTCTCCAGTATTTGCAGCGGATTCGGCTCCATACCGCCATCCAGCTGCTGGAGCGGCATCCGGAAATGACGATCCGCCAAGCCGCCGCTCATGTCGGGATGGAGCCGGTTTACTTCACCCGCCTGTTCCGCAGAACGTTTGGCACAACGCCGTCTGCCTTTGCAGCCGGTTTGAGCGGACGGCAAGAAGACGACAGCTAGTCCTTGAAAGCAGCAATAAAGAAAAAATAGATTTGACAATTAAAAACCGTCACGCTATATTTAGTTAGTGTTCTAACGAATAGCTCCTTAATTCATTCAGACTGAAGGTGATTAGCATGCAGCAAGAACGCAACCTACAGCATCAGTTTCGTATGATCGGCCTCATGATGAAGATCAGCGCCGATAAAAAGCTGGAGTCGCTAGGGCTTACAATAGAGCAAGGACTGGCGATCCGGTACATTGATGGACATGAAGAAGGCGGCCTTTCCCAGAAGGATTTAGAAAACACCTTTAACCGCAAAGGCTCCTCAATCAGCAGTCTGGTCAACAATTTGGAGAAGAAGGCTCTGGTTGTTCGAAAGGCTGACCCGAAGGATGATCGCCGCAAACTACTCCGTGTAACCCCCGCCGGGAAAGAGCTTGTCGGAGCGTTCGAGCAATATTTTGAAGAGTTTGAGCATACGCTGCTTAACGGCTTTACAGCCGATGAAGCCAATCTGCTGTTCAGATTTCTTGAACGCATCGAAGCCAATATCAATGAAGATAAGATCACTTTTGACCGCAGACGTTAATTCCCGCAGATTCTCGTAATCCCCTAGCTTCCGAATGAAGCAACGGGTTTACGATTGATATATACTTAGAACTCTAACTATTTACTTAGAATTCTAAGTAATGACCCGTAAACAATTCATACCCAACCTAAGAAAGTGGTGAATCGCATGGATTCTGAAAACCTCCATTATTTCGAAAAAGCACCGATTTATAAAGCGATTGCTCATTTCGCCGTTCCGATGATGCTCGGTATGTCGATGAGTGTTATTTACTCTATTCTTAACGCTTATTTCCTTGGCACGTTGCACAATACCGAAATGCTGACGACGCTCGCCCTTACCCTGCCGTTGTTCGCAGCGATTATGGCTTTGGGCAATCTGATCGGCATGGGTGCAGGTACGTTCATATCCCGATTGTTAGGCGAGAAAAGCTATGACAAAGTGAAGCATGTATCCTCCTTCGCCTTTTATTCCAGTCTTGCTCTCGGTTTATTGCTGATGCTTGCCGGACTGCCATTAATCGACCAGATTGTGCACGGACTCGGGTCTACAGCCGGCTCGTTTGCATTCACTAAAGACTATGTCACCGTCATGCTCATCGGTTCTCCGTTTGTTGTTTTATTTTTCACCCTGGAGAACATTGTCCGTGCCGAAGGGTCCGCAATGATCTCCATGATCGGGATGATTCTAAGCGTTATCGTCAATATTATGCTTGATGCATTCGTGATCTTTGTTTTGCACGGCGATGTGATGGGTGTTGCAATAGCAACTGTCATTTCCAACGTGGCGGCAAGCGTCTATTTCGCTGTCTATATAGGAAGAAAAAGTGAATTTCTCAGTGTGTCGCTGAAATGGTTCAAAGCATCAAAAGAGATCATAAGCAACATCCTCAAAATTGGCGTTCCCGTATTTATTATGAGCATTTTTCTAGGTGCAATGGGACTCATCTTCAACCATTACCTTATTGAATATGGCGATCAAGCTGTTGCCGGATACGGCATTTCATCACGGCTCCTGCAGCTCCCTGAATTTATACTGATGGGGCTATGTGAAGGAGTTGTACCGCTCATCGCCTTTTCCTTCACTGCGAATAAGCTGCGGATGAAAAAAACGATCAGCTTCACAATCAAAATCGTGGCCGCTTTGGCTGTAGTCTTCGGCATTATCGTCTATTTTACTTCGGATCATCTGATCGGCTTTTTTACGAACGATCCGCAAATGATTGAACTAGGCAGCTATATTCTGCATGTTACCTTCTTGTCTCTGTTCATTTCGGGGACGACAACGCTCTTCACCGGGATTTTCCAAGCTACGGGTCAAGGAACAGCCGCCTTCGTCATGTCCATTGTGCAAGGTGTGACCCTCATCCCTGTTCTGTATCTTGCGAATTTGTTGAATGGCTTCCACGGCGTTGTCTGGTCGCTCGTCATAGCGGATGCGGTTGCCTTCCTCGTCGGGGCGGTCATGCTCTATGCGCTGCGGAATAAACTTCAGCCCGATTTAGAGCAGCTGGCGCAATAAGGTAAGCCGCGGCCTGCTTTCCAGCAGCCAGCACAGCTTTAAAAATCTGTACCGGTATTGCTGTTCTGCTCGCGGAATTGATTCGGCGTCAGCCCTGTATACTTCTTGAACGATGTGAAGAACGTCGTCTTCGATTGAAAGCCGGATCTCTCGGCAATGTCGAGTACTGGCCAATCCGTCGATACGAGCAGCTGCTTCGCCTGCTCCAGCCGCTCCTGATGAATGAAACCCGACAGCGTAATGAGATACGTCTCCTTGAACACGAGCCGGACATAGCTGACGGAAAGCACCAAGTAATCGGCAATGCTCTCCAGCGTCAGCATCGGGTCATGAAGATGCCGCTTCACATAGTCGAAAATTTCCGAAGCCAGCTCCTCCTTGCGGTTGGAGGCGGTATGGCTTTGCGCCACATTGTCGATCAGCCGCGTGAACTGGTCATCAAGCCAGTCCCTGACATCCATCAGCGTATCGAATTTTTGCAGCAGCAGATCGACGCCCCCCTGCTCCTGCTCGCCCATCACCTTGTTAAACGCTTTCACAATATAGAAGAACAATAGCTTCAGCTGGAACTGGCATTCCGAATAAGGCAAGCTCTGCAGTTGTCCGAAAATAAGATCAAGCTGCTCGCGCACCTGCTCCTTCTGCGACTTACGCACCGCCTGAATCAGCTTCTGAATCCGGCTTTCATCCAAATCCCACTGCCGTTCCGGCAAATAGTCGCCTAAATCTCCCTCAACATAAACCTTCTCCTCCGTCTCGAAAAACCGCAGCAGCGTCAAATCACAGACGCGGTCATATAAGCCGCGCATATTTTCGTCGATCGCCGTCTGATGGCTGACTGCCGCCGTCACTTGAATATGCAGCCATTTGTCGATAGCTACCCGAGCTTCCTCTAAGGCCGGAACCGGGTTCTGATCCGCTGTGCCGCCCCCGATCAGAATGACGAGATGATCGCTGCCCAGATCAACATTTTCCGTAACGAAGCCTTGATTGCCCAGCGTCTCTCCTGCTATATTGCCCATCGCATACAAGAGAAGCTTTCTGGAAGCATAGGCATACCGCTCCGAGAAGGACTGGAAACGGTTGATCCGGATAACGGCCAGCCGGATATTGCCAGCCAGTAATTGCGATACGTTTCCGTTGCCAAGCTCCTGAATGGCGTTATTGTACGTGCCTTGCAGCAGCCATTGGCGCAGCACCTCGTTCTTCACAACCTCCTGATGATTGCGGATCATGCTGTTCATCTCTTCCATCGTCTTCACCATATGGTCCACGCCGGTTTTAATAATGGCAAATTCCGAATTGGAGCTTTGCTCGGCATTCGCAGCACTCGTGGCGACGGTTTTGCGGATTTGTCCCGCAAGCTGGCTGATCGGCATAAACTGACGGCGCGAGTTCCAATAGGTCAAAGCCGATAAGATGAGCAGCAGGAAGAAGCACATGCCGTACATTCGGAACATGATTTTATCGATATTTTTGCTAATGTCCTTTACTTTAACAGTGGAATAAAGCTTCCAATCCTCGATATTAAACGCATGCGAATGAATCAAATATCTATTGTTATCATTCACTTGCTCGTTTTGTGTGATCAATTGCTTGACGTCTAAGTCGTCTGAGCCGCCGAGAATAACGTTCTGATCCCCGTCCAGCACCATGATGCTCGTCGTCGAATCATTCAAATTTTGCAGCAAATATTTTTCCAGCAGACTTTTGTCCAATAAAATGACGATATAGCCTTGGCTCGCGACTTTGGAATAATAAGCAGGCGCAATAAGCGCAAGGTAAGAACCGGTTTTATTCGTATGGTTGAAAAAACGCAACGTCGAAGGCGGATGATGCTGCAGCTGATCCAGCATATCCTGGTCCATGAAATCCGCAAATGTATGAATACCGTCTCTGGAATGAATGACTTTCCCCAGCTTCATATTGACCAAATAGGTCGAGTCGATGAAGGATTGCAGACTCATAAATTTGGATACCGACTTCAACGCCGACGACATCACTAGCGGATCGCCGTCTTCCGACATGAGCCAGTTGAAAATTTCAGGGTCCTGATAGATCGTGAGTGCATACGCACGCAGATGGTCCAGTTGATACTCAAAGCTTTGACTGACGCTGGTCGTCTTGATCTCCATCAAATGATTTACATCGTCGTAAGCCTGATTCGCATATTGCTGTCTCAATAAATAAGAAAACAGAAGAATGATGATCGTGAACAAAATTCCGATAATTAGAAAATTTCGAATGTATGTTTTCTTAGGCAGCAGTCGTCGCAATCCGAACTCCCCTTCTCCTGTTCTTGTTCCCATTCATTAAAACATATATTTTGCAATTCAGGTTGTTCGAATTTTGATTATGAGGTATCAAATCCGCTAGTAGCTGCCTGCGACAACGCCAAAAAACGCGGCCCAGCCTTATAAAGACTGGAGTCGCGCTAAGTTTTTAATTATTTCGCAGCCAGAAATGTATCGATCTGATTTTGCAGCTCGTTCTGAATTTTTTTGGCCAGCGGTGCTGCTTCCGCTTTGAATTTCGCCCAATACTCATTTGGTTCTACAACGCCGTTGAACATTGCGGTATAGTATTTGGCTTCAATGCTCGTGTACTGCGAGATCTCATTCACGACTGCCGTATTGTTGAAAGTGAAGCCCGCAAGCTTATCGAGCGTGAAGTTGTTCACGTCCGCTCCCCACTGATTCAACTGCTTGGTCACATCATCTTGTCCGGCATCTTGACGATCGGTCGCCGGATTCCAAATCCATGCGAACGGGAACCATGTGTAACCGTCATTCAAAAACTTGTACTGGTCGTCGCCAACGGCTTCCCAGTTCTTGCCCTCAACTCCATATGCGAGCAGGTCATAGTTTTCCTTCTGGTTGGCCCAGTCGAGGAACTGAATCGCGCGCTCCTTGTTTTTACTCACAGCTGGCACACTGATGAAGTTGTATTGCAATGCATTAGTCAGCACAGCGCCTTTATCCAGATTCATTAGCGTTACAGCTTCGAACTCTGCATTAGGATCTACGCTTTTGAGCGCTTGCTGCACATCATTCTTCACGCCAAAATCATTGTTCGGAATGATTGCGGCTTTCCCTTGCTTCGCCAGCTCGCCCGTATCTTTAATTGCGAGCACATCCGGGTGGATGATTTTATCCTGATACAGCTTGCGGGCATTCTCGATCCACGACCATACCATCGGCTCCATCTCGTCGAACAGGTTGTACACTTTGCCGTCGTTGTTCTTCGTGTAAAGAACAAGCGATTCCGACAACGCTGGGCTAGGCGTAATGTTCGCCGTATTGTCTTTCCAATAGTGGCGGAAGGAAGCTTCCGACAATCCCTTCGTTACATCCTGACCGGCTGGGATCATTGGCGTCATATTCGGCACCTTTTCCTTCACCGCATAGGCAAACTTCATCAGGTCATCATAGGTTTGAATTGGCGCGATGCCAAGCTTCTCGCGGATATCCTTCCTGACATAGTAGACCCGGCCTTGCACGAACGTAATGCCGTTCGGAATGCCCATAATTTTACCGTCAAATTTATTGGCGTCCCACATCGCTTGCGGACGGTTTTTCAAAATATTCGGTCCGTATTGCTGAAGCAGATCGTCAAGCGGCGCATAGCTGCCTGCGGCGATTTGCTGGGTAATGTGAAGCCATGGCGCATCAAAAATCAGGTCAATGTTCTCGCCGGAGGACAGCGTCACTTGCGTTTTTTGCGCAAGATCGGCCCAAGGTACAAATACGACGTCCAGCTTCACGTTCAAAGTGCCGGCCATTCGTTTTTCCGCTTCCGCTACAACCGCATCAAAATCTCTCGGGCGGTCGCCGGGAATCATAATTTTCAGCGTAACAGGATCCAGCTTAGTGCTTGCCTCCGGGGCAGCCGTACCATCAGGGCTAGCTGACGGGGCATTGTTTTCTGTCTTGCCGGAGCAAGCGGCGAGCAAACCTACGAGCATAATAATGGAGAGAATAGCGGCAATTCCTTTTTTCATTCTCATTGTCACATGACCTCCTGTATCTATTGTTATATTTAACCGAGAAGCTCGGATAAATCAAGCCTATATCAGCCCTTAACGGCGCCGATCGTAATGCCTTTGACGAAATACTTTTGCAGGAACGGATAGAGCAGGACGATGGGACCGATGGTTAAGCACACCGTTGCCAGCTGAATCGAGTTGGATGGTGCTGACACCTGATAGCTTGCGCCCCCGCCGACATAGGCAGCTACGTTGAGATTCGAGATTAGCTGACGAATCATCAGCTGCAGCGGATGCAGATTGTGGTCATCGATGAAGAGCAGCGACAAGTACCAGTCATTCCAATACAGAATGGCGTAAAAGAGCGATACGGTCGCGATAACCGGCGTCGAGATCGGCAGGATGATTTTGAAAAAGAGCTTGATGTCTCCCGCTCCGTCAATTGTCGCCGCTTCGTTAATCTCGTAAGGCAGCGATTTATAGAAAGCGACCAGAATAAACGCGTAGAACGGGTTCATGAGGTATGGCAGAATGAGCGCCCAGATACTATCTTTCAGATGCAGCCAGTTGGCGATCATAATATAGAAACCGACCAAGCCGCCGCCAAGCACCATCGCGAGATAGGTGAGAAACGCAAGCACGTTGCGGTATTTCACTCTTGGATGTGCAATGACGTAGGCGAACATCGCGGTAATGGCGACAGCCAATAGCGTGCCTACAATGGCAACGATCAGCGAGTTTTTATAGCTCGTCAGCAGCTGGCTGCCTTGCAGCAAATAAATGTAGGCGTCCAAGCTCCATTCACTAGGGAGCAGCTGATAGCCGTGCTTTAGGAAGCTGGCCTCTGAGGCGAAGGAATCCGCCAGCACGATCCAGAACGGGATGACGCAGACGGCGCTAAATACGACGATGATGATATACGTGAAGGCAAGGAATGCTTTTTCCCCAAACGATTGGTCGTTCTTGATTTTGTTCCGCTTCATCTTCGGCTCTGGCTTGTTTTTAGTTAAAGGCATGGATCGGTTCGTCATAAGCTAAGCTACCTCCTAGAACAGTCTCGAGTCGGGATCGATTTTTTTGGCGATTTTATTGAAAATGAGGATGGCCGCGATGCCCATAATCGACTGATACAGGACGACCGCTGACGACATTCCGAAGTTGCCCAGCTGACGCAGCGCCCGGAACGAATACGTATCGATAACGTCCGTTGTCGGGAATAGAATAGAGTTGTCGCCGATGATACCGTAGATCATCCCGAAGTCTCCGAAGAAGATGCGGCCGACGCCCAGCAAGAGAAGCACGACGATGACCGATCGAATCGACGGAATCGTAATATGAAGGATTTGCTGCAGCCGTGTCGCGCCGTCGATTCTCGCCGATTCGTAATACTCATTCGAGATGCCGACGATCGCAGCCATGAAAATTACGGAATAGTAGCCTGAAAACTTCCACACATAGACCAGCGTCAGTATAATCGGCCACAGCTTGGCGTTCTGATACCAGTTAACTTCCGAAATGCCCAGTTGGCCGAGCCATTGGTTCAATAAACCGTCGGTGCTCATAAACGCCATAATCATCAGGCTGACGACCAGCCAAGAAATGAAGTAAGGGAGAAAAATAAGCGACTGGCTTATTTTCTTCAGCAGCGTCGAGGTCGCTTCGTTAATTAATATCGCGAGCAGCAGCGCAATTCCGATGCCGAATATGAGAAACAACGCGTTTAGATATACCGTGTTAAACGTTACCCGCAGCCAATCCTGGCTACCGAAAAAAAACTTGAAATTATCCAGCCCTACCCACTCGCTCCCCCATATTCCTTTGACAGGCTGAAAGCGTTCAAACGCGATCAAATGCCCGAACATGGGAATGTAGGAGAAAAGGGCCAAAAATACGATACCCGGAATGGCCAGCGTGTAGAGCTGGCGATTTTTCACGATCTCTTTGATGAATCCCATGAGCGCATTGCTCCTTCCCAGATTTCCGTTGACGTTGGCTCCAACTGCCTCTAACGATAAGGATTCGGAGCGGCTGTGAATAGTTCTAATCCTGCTACATTGGGCGATTGCGCGCTTCTGGAACTAGGAATGGTAGCAGATATGAAACTTATGCGCGGATTTGGAACTCGGATTGGTGTGGAGGATGTCGAGGATCGCTGGTGTGTAATGGACCGCAGCCATAACAAAAAGACGCCGCGTATGCGGCGCCTTGGAGAAACACTTATATGATTGCAACTTGCGCGCACTGACATCGGGGTCGCTGCGCGTTTTGGTTCATGCTGCCGTTCTTGATTCCATTTTCCCATTGCATACACGATGTTTAATGGATTGAACCTTCGAAAAGTCATCCTGAACTCAAATCGCTCCGCTCTCCCTATCCCGCTGCCTGCCACTTACTAGCACTAACAACGGGGTCGCTGCGCGTTTTGGTCCATGCTGCCGTTCTTGAGTCCATTTCCCTTCGCATACACGATGATTAACGGATTAAACCTTCGAAAAGTCAGCCTGAACTCAAATCGCTCCGCTCTCCCTGCTCCGCAGCCTGCAACTTACCACGTACTGATATCGGGATCGCTTCGCGTTTTGGTTCATGCTGCCGTTCTTGATTCCATTCTCCCATCGCCTAAACGATGATTAATGGATTGAACCTTCGAAAAGTCAGCCTGAACTCAAAACACTCCGCTCTCCCTTTTACAGTCGGCCATACAGAACAATCATTCACATCCAACAATACTCACGCGGCACTGTCCCAACTCATCAATCGTAGATAATCATCTGCCAGTGAGTCAGCATTGAGCAAAGTGCTTCATTCACTCCAATCGACTCACAAAAACTGCCCAGGATGGACGGACAGCGAACCTGGTTCGCTTTATAGCGAAGAGTGGTTCGCAAATTTTACTTTAAATATGCCTAATCAAGCAGCCTGCCGCCATTTAGCGAAGAGATTTTCGCAAATGGCGATGCTGCGTTCTCCAAAAACGAAGTTTAGTTCGCTACAGCAATGCCGATGCTCCTCAGTTGTTGTTGTAGCGAACTTTACTTCGTTGTTTAGCGAAGCAGGTTCGTTATACAAGCAATTCAGCCTATCAAAATGCAAAAGTGCAGGCTGATTCCCATTTTATAGGAGATATTTCGCATCAAAATGTAAATGTGCAGTTTGATAGGCTCATATCGCCTCATACAGGCGAAATTGAGCGATTTTAAATGTATTTTTGCATTTTGATGGCTGTTTTGGGCTGTACAGGGCTTATCAAAATGTATTTTTGCATTTTGTTTACCATGAGGTGAAAATTAGCTAGTTTAGAAGCCGAAAAAACAGTTAGTTACATGCGTGAGAGGCTGGTTAGCTGCTTGCAAGTGACATAGCAGAACACACGTGATACTACTCAGTTACTTTTAGGTTACATATCCCGCAACGTGCATGGAGCGTGGCTAGCATGGCTATCTATCATTTAGCAGGTGGTCGGAGGTTAGCCGCCAAGGCAGAGCCGCTACTACTAGTCCGGTATGCAAAATGTGCGCCGAAGGAGCGCAGCTACTCGATACCCCAGTCCTTATAGAGCAGGCGCAGCTCGGCTGCCGTTTGGCTGGCGAATGGCTTGACCCTGGCCTCGGTAAAAAATAAAGGCTCAATTCCCGGTTCGTTGTGCTCCTCTGCAAACCATTGCAGCTTATCATCCCGGTATTGCTCCACCTCCGTCTTCGTGACGAGCGGCTCGATACCAAAGCCAGAAGCTTGCCGCAGCCGGCCAAGAGCCCCCGCTCCCCAAGCTTCATTCCGCAGCAGGATGAACTCCAGCTGGCTCACTTCTTTATAGTAAAAGCGTTTCGCTTCATCACGCGTTCCCTGATATTCATTGGCGAACGGGCTGTACAGCATTTGCGTCCATCTTATGTCGGTGTAGATATGCGAGATGTAGCCCCGCACAAAGTCCCTCCACTCCGCATCAGAATTTAGCGTCAAGTAGTACAGGCATCTATCCTTAAGCCGCTCGATCGTCGAGAATTTGCCGTTCTCGAATAGATGCGTAAATTTTTTATCTTCCTTAGTAGACGCTTCTCTTCTATGTATAGCGTCTGGAGCAATGCTTCCGATTAAAAAATGAGGGGAAGACTCAACTGTGCACACTTCTTCCGCCACCGCAAAATGGACCATTGGCCAAGGCATCTCTATTTCCTCCTCAGAATTGTTCTGAATAGCCCCCATCGTCGTCATGCATCATTATTAGAATTTGATGATGGAATTGCTTCCCTATCATGACGCAAGCAAATGCTATATTTGTTGCACATGCCAAATAATAGCGTCCTCTCATGTTATAATTATCCAAATAGAAGTGTTATCTGAGAAGAGGTGAATGCCCAATTATGCATGAACAGCACTATGGCAAGGCAGATAACCCGCTGATGCTCTTTATTCATGGCGGCGGTGTCAGCGGCTGGATGTGGGATGAGCAAATCCGGCACTTTTCGCCTCATTATCATTGCGTTGCACCCGATCTGCCGGAGCACGGAAAAAGCCGGGACGGCTCCCCCTTCTCCATTAAAGCCAGCGCCGAGCATTTGCTGCAGCGGATTGAAGCGATCGGAGCAGGGAAAATGGTCATTCTAATTGGATTTTCTCTAGGTGCTCAGATTGCCGTACAGATGGTCAGCTTACGACCAGACCTCATCCATTACGCCATCATCAACAGCGCGCTCGTAATCCCCATGCCTTCAATGAAACGGTGGATTCCTCTGTCTGTCCGTTTAACCTTTCCCCTCATCCGCAATAGGACCTTCTCTAGGCTGCAAGCGAAACAACTTTACCTGAACCGCAATCAGTTCAACAACTATTATGAGGAGAGCTGCCGGTTACAGCAGAATTCCCTAGTACGCATATTAGAGGAAAATATGTCATTCGAGCTGCCTGCCAACTTCCATATCGCACAAAGCAAGCTGTTAATAACCGTCGGGGAAAAAGAAAAAGCCGTTATGCAAAAATCAGCAGCCCTTCTTGCCCGGAATAATCCCCGCTGCATCGGCGTGGTCATTCCAGGCATCGGACACGGCATTTCTTTGGCGAAGCCCGAATACTTTAATCAAATGATTGAGCACTGGCTGGATAACGGACAGGTTCCTCACGACAGCAAGCTGATTACGTGAAAAAGCGCAAGATGCCTAAAACGGCTTCTTGCGCTTTTTTTACATAAGGGCATGTGAGACTTACGTTACTACGAGGTAATAAATCACCTATATCAAGGTGTTTGAGGTCTGCTGAGCACCATTCGGAAGTAAGTCAGTGCGCAGATAATTGCCAGGATGACAACAATTGTCAAACCCCAATAGATATTGCTATAGGCATGTGCCAGCGTAAGGTTCTTCTGCCAGACGAGAGCAGTGGCCGATACAGCTACACCAAATGCGCCGCTGAAAAATTGAAGCAGTTGGAACAAGCCAAGTCCCGAGCCGATCTGTTCAGGCTTCAATATCCGGGACATTTCATTGGACACGCTGCTGGTTAAGACGGTGAAGCTTGTGCTTAACAGCATGTAGATGAACAATATCGCGAAATAAGATACCCCTTCGAACAAGGCAAACAGAATGACCGCAGCAAGAAGCAGCAGCGGAGCGTAACGGATAATGGAGCTGTTTCCGTACGTATCGATGTAACGGCCGACTTTACGGGAGACGAACATAGCTAGAATCGATCCCGGAAAAATGACAAGTCCGGCTTGAATTGCACTTAAGCCATATTGCTTTACCAAGATTTGCGGCATCAGAAACAGCGTTGAAAAGCTGCACAGATAAGCGGCGATCCCGACGCTGCCCAGTATCAAGTACGAGCGGTTCCGGAATAAGGACGGCAGCACGAAAGGATTTTTAGCCGAACGTATACGTATGATAAACAAAATAAGCGATACGAGGCCGATAATGAGCGCAAGCCATGATTGGTTCGTCAGAAACAGAAGCAGTCCGGTTGTGCCTATGCTTATAAATAAAGCGCCAAGTGCATCGAAAGAGCCTTTTTGCGGCTGTTCCTTCGGAATTAGCGATATGAACAAAGGAATCAGCAGCAGCGTGACAGCTGTTACGATGAACAGCACATGCCAGCCCAAATATTCGACGATAGCTCCGCCTACGACAGGCCCCAATCCAAGTCCAAGGGATACTGAGGACATAATAAGCGCCATTGCTTTGCCCCGCCGTTCAAGCGGAATGTACCTCGAAATGAGCACAAGCGAAAGGGATGGAATTGCCCCTGCCCCTGAAGCTTGCAAAATGCGGACGATGAGCAGCATAATGAAGCTGTTGCTGAAAATACCGGCAAGCGCCGCTAAGCTTAGCGATAAGATACCGATAATAAAAAGCCTGCGAATCGGCACGAAGTCAGCCAGCCGGCTGTACGTAATGGATGAGATTGCGAATACGATCGAGTATCCCGTCACGATCCATGAAGTGGAGGAAGCGGATAAATGAAATAATTCCGCAACGTCCGGCAAAGCCAAATTAAACATCATCGTATTCATGATGACGAGAACAATCGTTAATCCTAACAAGCCAATGACCAGGCCTTCTTTCATAGCTGCTTGCTCTGCCGGCTTATTCGCCTGACTTAAAGTCTCGGCTGTCATGGTTTCTCCACCTCCAAAGTTCTAAAGTTCGATCGTAATCGAACAATAGAATCATAGCACGCGTTATGTTATAATGCAATCATCGGTTTGAACTTTTTCAAAGGAGGCTTCTATCTTGAAAATTTTACATCATCCCGACCGGGCAGACATCCATTTGTCCTCCGTATTATATGCATTAAGCGATCCCATACGCCTGTTTATTCTTTCCGAATTGCGTCAACACCAGGAAAAAAGCTGCGGTGATTTCGACGTACCCGTTGCCAAATCCACGTTTTCTCATCATACCCGGACACTAAGGGAAGCCGGAGTCGTCAACGTACGCAGCCACGGCACCCAGCGTCTCGTATCCATTAGAACGGACGACTTGGAATTCCGTTTTCCAGGCCTGCTCACAGCGATATTGGACGCTTATGAGAACTCGGACGAAAAGCAGCAAATGCTGCAGGGACTCCAACAGTCATAACAACCATATTATAAGCAAAAAGCATGCGCAGGATTTATCCCCTTCGCATGCTTTTTTCGTGAAACTAACATTATTCGGAGCTCGAACGCCCTATATTGTCAAGCTGCTGAAGCGGAATGCCCTCATCCGGCTCGCCGTTAATTAATTCGGATACGGTAACGATTTTGAACCCTCTCTTCTTTAGCTCGGGCAAAATCGTACGCAGCGCCGTTACCGTCTGCGTCGAGCCTGGCGTATAGTCATGCAGCAATACGATGTCTCCATTCCTTGCATTGCCCAGCACCTTCTTAACGATACTGCCCACACCCGGCTTTCTCCAGTCATTCGTATCCTGATGCCATGACCATAGTACGGTCTGGTACCCTAATTTTTTGGCTACTTGAATTGTATTATCGTTATAGAATCCGCCCGGCGGCCGGAACAGGAACGGTTTTTTCCCCGTTAATTCAACAAGCAGCTCCTCTGTTCTCACGATTTCATCTTCAATAGTATTCAAATTCGTATTGCCTCTGAAATAAACATGATTGAAAGTATGATTCGCAATTTCATGCCCTTCCTCGACTTCTCTCCGCAGCAGATCGGGATATTTCCGAACCCGGTTGCCCAATACGAAAAAGGTCGCTTTCGCATCATATTCCTTCAATAAATCCAGTATCGGCTCAGTTGTTGCGGGATAGGGGCCATCATCGAACGTTAACGCGATTTTCTTCTCGTTCAAGGGCACTTCCCATATGACCTCTCCTCTTTTTTCGTAAAAATAGCGGTCCTTTTTTTCCACAGGAGCCTGAAAGCCGCACAAAAGCACAAGGCTTAACGAAGCCAGTAGCCATTTCATTTTTTATAGTCCCACCTATCCCTAACATTGTGACTATAAATTGCCCCAGCATCTTAACCGTTATTCGAAACCAGTCTAGCCCATGCCCGAATCGGGAATGCGCTCATCCCTCTAATTTTCATCGGGGCGGCTGTGAAATAGAAGCCTTCAAGGGGCAATTGCCCTAGGTTGTTTAAGTTTTCGACGATCGGAATCGATGCTGCCAGCAGGATCGAATGAACGGGACGAAGCGGATCAGACGTATCGTCGATGTTATGGCTATCGATGCCGACAAGCAGCGCGCCTTCATCCTTCAAATAAGCAGCGGCATCCTCTGTTAAATAGGGATGCTCCTCGAAATAGTCCGGCTGTCCCCATGCTTGCCCGCGGCCCGTCTCAATTAATACAGCCCGATTGCGAACCGTATGCCCTTCTAACTGCTGGCGGGTAATGGCTCGCCCCTTGAATTCGACGAGACGAATAACAACACCCTCAAGATCCGCAATAGCAGCCAGCGGCAAATCGGCAACATCAGCGGTGCCTTCATAGCGATGAGCAGGACTGTCGATGGATGTGCCCGAATTGGCGACCATCTCGATGCGTCCGATGTTGAAAGCCACACCAGGCGCATACTTCCCCTTTGCCTCTTCAAAGCTTAAAAAATCAGATATTTGCGGTGCGGGCATCCCCGGATATGTGACATGGTCATGCTCAATTGTGTGGCTAAGATCTACAATTTGTTTTCCCATTTTACCCCTCCGAATTGTTCGTAATTGATGGATTACATCTATTGTAGAGATATCTGCAATTAACGATCAATACGGTTTTGTCTATCGTTCTTATAGATGTTCTTAATAATAGAAGGAAGATGGAGCAGATGTATTTTTTTGCACATATTGGACAATTTAACGAAACGGGTTTATTTTCGAAGCGGAATCGGGTGAGCAGCGATGGTCAAGAAAGCCGAGCAAAAGACTAACGTCAATTCCTTATATAACGAGCTGAAACGCAATATTGACGAGGTCACCAAAGGCCTCGGACATAGTCCTGACCTGATTACGCGCTACTTGCAAGTAAAGCTGATCCATGATCTGCCGCTGCAGGGCGCTATCCTTTATATGGACGGACTATCAAGCTCCACTTCCATGCTGCAGTCTATTTTTTCTGAAAACAGCAGCACCACCCGCTGTACAACTCCGGCTGAGCTGTTGAATTATTGCAAGGAATCCGTCATTACAGAAGGCTCCGTACAGGATGTCCATACCTTTGATGACATGTACGATCTGCTGCTTACAGGAAATACGATCCTGCTGTTCGAAGGCTGCTCCCAAGCACTTGGCGTCTCCACGCTGGATCTGAAAGCCCGTCCCGTCGAAGAACCCAATGTGCAATCAGTCGTGCGGGGACCACGGGAAGGCTTTACCGAAGTGCTTAGCTGGAATACTGCCATGATCCGGAGAAAAATCAACAGCCGGCATCTTTGGGTCGAGACCCTTCAAATCGGCCGTGTAACTAAGACAAAAGTGGCCATTCTGTTTATCGATAATATTGTCGCCGACAGTGTACTTCAACAGGTTCGCGAGCGGCTGCAAAAAATCGACATCGACGGTATTCTGGAAAGCAATTATTTGGAGGAACATATTCAGGACAAGAAATACTCCCCTTTTCCGACGATATTCAACTCGGAGCGGCCGGATGTTATCGCAGCCGGACTGCTTGAAGGCCGGGTAGCTATTATGGTAGACGGCACCCCCTTTGTGCTGCTTGTGCCTGCCTTGTTCACGCAGTTTTTTCAATCCAGTGAGGATTACTATGAAAGATCGGATTTCAGCACGCTGATCCGCTTGCTTCGCTTCATTTCTTTTTTCCTGGCAACGATCACTCCTTCCTTCTATATCGCGATCACGACCTTCCATCAAGAAATGCTGCCGACTACGCTGCTTTACAATTTAGCCAGCCAGCGGGAAGGCGTGCCTTTTCCGGCGTTTATCGAGGCGCTCATTATGGAGGTTACCTTCGAAATTCTGCGGGAGGCCAGCGTCCGCATGCCGAAGACAGTCGGGCAATCGATCTCCATTGTAGGCACGCTTGTTGTCGGACAAGCAGCGGTAGAAGCCGGGCTCGTCAGTGCAGCTATGGTTATCGTCGTCTCCATCACAGCCATCTCCAACTTTGTGCTGCCGGCCTTCAACTTAGGGATAGCTGCCCGTATCATCCGGTTTGTGTTAATGATGCTGGCCGCTACCTTCGGCTTATACGGCGTATTTATAGGGGTCATTGGCATTGTGTTTCATCTATGCAGCCTAAGATCATTCGGGGTGTCTTATATGGCGCCGCTCGCTCCTTTTAAAGGGAGCGACCAGAAGGATACATTTTTCCGCTTCCCGATTCCAAAACTGTTTACGCGGCCAAAAAGTCTACATCCTAAACAGCTGGTTAGGCAAAAAAAATCATGAGACATATCCGCAGAATAACCCGTCTACTCCTTGTCTCACTTGCTCTCGCCTGCTGCACCGGATTGCTGTCCTCCTGCTGGAGCCGTCATGAGCTGAATGATATCAGTATCGTCGTGGGACTCGGGATTGATAAAAAGGGAGAGAAGTATAAAGTAAGCGCTCAGATCGTCAATCCCAGCCAGGTCAGCCTCCGGCAAGGGGGGAGCAGAAATTTTAGTCCCGTGGTCACCTATGACGCTACTGGTGCTACTATTCCCGAAGCGCTGAGCCGAATGACGGTGAAGGCTGCCCGTCAGCTTTATTTCTCCCATTTGCGTATCTTGATTGTAGGTGAGGAAGTGGCGCGTGAAGGCATTAGCAAACCGCTGGATTTCATAGCCCGTAACCGGGAAATGCGGACCGACTTCTATCTGATCGTAGCGAAAAATACGACTGCGGATAAAGTTTTGGAAACGTACAGCCCGATGGATCCCATTCCTTCGAACAATTTATTCACGAAGCTGGAGACATCCGATAAGCTCTGGGCTGCTACTGGCAAAATCACGCTCGATCAGCTGATAGAAGACCTCTCTAAGCAAGGGAAAAACCCTTCTCTGACTGCTATAGAAATCATTGGTCAGAAATCCAGAGGCGATAATTATACGGATGCCAATTATATCGATCCTACCGCTGTATTAAAGTACGCAGGAATGGCCGCTTTCAAATTTGATAAAATGACAGGCTGGCTGAATGAAACCGATACAAAGGTGCTCAATTACCTGCAGAACAACATTACGCAAACGACCGGCATATTGGAATGTCCAAATCGCGACGGTCTTATTACGTTTCAAATTGTTAGCTCGCATGCTGCGATTCACGTCAACTATAAGGAAGGGAAACCTGTCTTTGATGTGCTGTTGAAAACCGAACAGGATGTCAGGGATGTCGGCTGCGAATTCGACATCTCCAAACCGGATAATCTTCACTTATTGGAGCAGCTAGGAAATAAAAGATACGAGAAGCTGCTGGAGAACTCTATCCGTAAAGCGCAGAAAGAGCTTAAAGTTGATATCTACGGATTCGGCGATGTGCTGCACCGTGCCTATCCGAAGAAATGGCGGGTAATCAAGGACTGGAACAAAACGTTTGAGAATGTGGAAATCAATGTACGGGCTTTGGTCACGATTCGAAGAATCGGTACTACGGTTCATTCCTTGCAAAACGAAACGAGATAGGAGGCGATAGACAATGTGGCTATGGGTAGGCATAATCGGGGTTTGGCTATGGTCGGGCATTGTTGATATCCCTCAATTAGTAAGAGAGCGGCAGCGGGGAGTGCTAATGCTGCACCTTCTCTTAATGGCCCTCATGACGGCAGGGAGTGTGGTTTATATCTACTCCAATCATCCGCCAAATCCGTTGAAATGGATCCAAGCGGCTTTCTCTTCTTATTCCAAAGCGATATACAGCCTACTCTCCTGAAAGGAGGCAGCGAGATGATAAAGGCGAGTCCGCTGATTACTGTCCGCACGTACACGATACTCGTTATTTTGTTCATGATTGGCACCTCCATTCTTATTACACCGGCACAGCTTGCTCATGAGGCTAAACAAGATGCATGGATTGCCGCCATATTCGGCATTGTGCTTAACAGCTTACTGGCACTTCTATACGTTTCGCTAGGGGAGCGGTTTGGGCAAAAAACGCTAATCGAGCTTTGTATCGCCGCATTCGGAAAATGGATCGGCGCCTTGCTCGCTTTGTGTTATATTGGTTTCTTCCTCCTATTGGCTTCCCTGATGGTGGGAGATCTCGGATTTTTTATGACGACACAAATTATGCCGGAAACGCCGATTGAAATTTTGCAAATTCTGTTTGTAATACTCGTCGTTGCGGTCATCAGAGGAGGCATCGCTGTTTACTCAAGGGCGGCAGAAATTTTTCTCCCGCTAATGATTTTCATGTTTAGCCTGCTCATTATTTCCATGCTGCACATTATAGACTACCGGAATTTTCAGCCTATGCTGGAGTTCGGCTTAAAGCCTGTCATACGAGGCGGATATTCCTTCTTCGGGCTGCAGGAAATTATCGTTCTTATGATGCTTTACCCTTATGTGAAGCGATCGGGCAACCGCAGAAATGCGTTTGTAGGCGGCGTGCTGGTCGGCGGCGTTGTTCTCATTATTACGACAGCTTGCTGTATTGGCGTAATGAGCTTCTTGGTAACCTCCAATCAGCTGTATCCCGCCTACGTGCTGGCCAAAAAAATAAGCATCGGCCATTTCCTTGAGCGGATAGAAGGCGTCATGATGCTGATTTGGGTTATTTCGATCATGATCAAAGTCGTCATAACCTTTGACGCTGCCGTTCTCGGACTCTCTCAGGTATGCAAGCTTAAGGAATCGAAACCGATCGTCATCCCTATGGGCTTCGGTATGATCGTGCTGGCTTTATTAAGCTACCCCAATACGATCTTCGTTCAAGACTTTCTATCTAAAATCTGGTCTCCCTTTGCGACGATCTTTATGGTATTCGTGCCGCTGCTGCTGCTGCTCGCCCTATCAGTAAGAAAAGCGCTCGGTGGAAAGATGTGACCGTAGCCGCGTGTAATCATTTGAGCAATACAAACAGAAGCAACGATTCGATTCGGTTCGGTTCGTTATGCACCAACCGGCTTGCCGGACTGCTGGGCTGCTGCTGCCGACAGCAAGCTTTTGCCCTGCAGCCATACAGCCAATCCCGTCGCCCATAAAATAAGAGCAGAACCTAGCCCAATTATAGCCATATAGGCGACTACTTCATGGCCATCTATGATTACCTTTTGCGAGAAGCTAAGCCACGTTACAATCGGAAGCAGACATAATAAAGCTCCTGTCACGTAGTAAAGCCGCACCTGGAACAGAGGCGCCAGCGGGAAAAAATGAATGCCGACGATGATCGCAATTATTCCGGGAATTAACTCTGGTCGGCCCAACGAGTTGCATAGGAGAACGGCGATATAGATCGCAACACCTTCACCAGCGAAAATAAAATAGAACTTCTTACCCTTCATTTTGCTGACGCGCAGGTCGGATTTCGAGCCTTGGTTAGCCAGCTTTCTGGAAGCGCGTATAAGCGAGGCTGCGCTTAGAAATAAAACTAGACCAATAGCCACAGCAATGATCAGGAGCAATGCGGTCCCCCAGCCCTGCAAGCCCATTACGCCCGTATAGGCCCAGAATGTACCGAAAAAAGCCATAAAAATGACACCCGATGCTGTTCCCCGAATTGCTGCGCCAGGTATGCTGCTCGTAGAATTGTCCATTTTAACACTCCTTTTCAGTCTAATCATGAGCTCAGTTTATCATATGACTAAAAACTGGAAAACAGAAAAGAGGACAGCTGAACCTTCCCTTAGGTTCGATTGTCCTCTTTTACCTGAGCGCCTGCTATCAAGCGCTAGATCAGCTCTGCCAATGCCTCCAGCAAGATCCGGTTCTCTTCCTCCGTACCGACGGAAATCCGCATATGCTGATGCAGCCCCCAGCCTTTGGCCGCACGAATAATAATGCCCCGTTGCAGCAGCTGATTATAGATATGGTCTGCTTTTTCCCCAAGCTCCACTAGTACATAATTTGCCATACTCTCCGTATAAGAGATACCCAGCTCTCGCATTCCGCTGTACAGCTGTTCCCGGCCCGCCTTATTCATGGCACGCGAAGCTTCGATATGTTCATAATCGGTCAAGGCAGCTCGAGCTCCCGCCTGCGCCAGCGCGTTGACATTAAACGGCTCCTTCACTTTCAGCAGCGTGCGGATGACGTTTTCCGGCGCGATACCGAAGCCGACGCGAATGCCGGCCAGACCGTATATTTTCGAAAAGGTATTTAACGCCAGCAGCGGATAGCCCTCGCGAATAAATGCCGCGCCATCTGAGTAATCAGAAGCTGTAGCGTAATGCCGGTAAGCGGTGTCGATTACAACGAGCACTCTTGCCGGGAGACGATCGAGAAGGCGGCGAAGCTCCGCTTCCGGCAAATAGGTGCCGGTCGGATTGTTGGGCGAGCACAGGTAGATCAGCTTTGTTTTGTCCGTTACTGCCGCGAGTATATGATCTGCGTTATAGCTGTAATTTTCTTGAAAAGGAACCTTTACAACAGCGCCGCACATCAGATGAGCGCCAAATGCGTATTCGCTAAACGTCGGTTCGGGCACGATAATTTCATCGCCCTCTTCCAAATACGCTTGCGAGATAAGCAGAATGAGCTCGTCCCCTCCGTTCGTGACAATAAAATGGTCGTCCGAAAGGTTATATTGACGGGCTAATTCGCTAATCAAACCAGAGGACCGCTCATCCGGGTAGCGGTGCAGCTCCGCTAATGCTTCTTGCATTGCCTTCACCGCTTTGGGCGAAGGACCTAGCGAATTTTCGTTAGAAGCGAGCTTAACAACCCGCTCCACTCCGTATTCCCGCTGGACTTCCCATATAGGTTTGCCGGCTGTATAAGGCTTCAGTTGTCCCAATGCCCGCCGCGGCGCCACTTGCTCTTTTTCCGTATCCAAATTGCTGTTCATGCTTAACCCCTCTCCCCTATGCGATCATTGTATGAGTGCGTTTTATCGCCCATTCTAAAATCTCCATGCTTCGCATCCTGCTTGCCGCGCTCAATCTGACTGGCATGATTGAATATACGCTTCGTTGCGTCCAGATCAATCCGTATTGTGAAATAGTATACACCTTAGAGTGGTTATTAGCGCAACTATTGTTGATGCCAAAGCGATTCTTGTTATGAATGAAGGGCTGGCTAGGAGAACTACGGACTGGAGATTATTTTGATTAAATTTCCTTTGGAATACAGATAGTCATCCATTACTTTATCCTCGTATTGAATATTGGACAGACGGATGAGAGGCGGCGACTGCTGATCCCTTATTATTACAGCATAGTCGCCTTGATTACATCTGACGGGATCGACGACAGAGGGGCTAAGTTCAATAACTCCGTTATTTACTCTCAGAATAGATAGATCGGGCCAAGACAAATGCAGACCTTGGAATTCGATAATGAATTCATCCGCTCCGTCTCCATCTAAGTCAATAAAATCAGGCATTCCCCAGCTTTCGAAGCTTGTTAGCTGATGCTTCTCATGATCATAAACGAGGTAAAGCGCCCGGCCAGGTCCGTTAGCTAAAAGCTCTATTCCTCCGATCAGCTCATATCGGGTTTGACCGGGGAGCATCCGCTGGAATAGACAGGTTTGAGTACAGTCTGTCTCTGCATTGTCGGCTGCTAGAGAAGCGGATACGTCCCGGATCAAATAGGAGGTTTTGTTTACGAGCAGCACACCGTAATAAGAGCGGGATATTATGTCACTCTCTCCTAGCTCTTCGTAAATGCTAAGTTCAGCCTCCCGCTTGTTGATTTGACCAAAAGAAATCGTCCGCTTGAGCGTCCATTTCTTATCCGGCACGCCCTGCTGCAGCTCTTCCAGTTGTAAGGGCGTGAAGGACAAGCTGATTTCGTCGGGCAGCGGGGACAATAATCCGGAAGCAGCATCCGGCGACCGTTCTATGGCATCATCGCCGGATGCTGCTTCATTTTGTACTATCGGGTTAACGTTCTCAGCGTAAGAATGCTGCTGCTGCCCGGCAACATGCTGCTCTCGTACATTCGGCTCCGTTGCACCGCAGCCTGACGCTAGCATTGCGGCTGATGCTATTATGATCCAACCATACCGGTACTTCACGCTTCAACCCCGCCTTCATCCATTTTCTACATAGACGAGGGAGAACGTGTTTTTGTTTAGAAGCGTACGCAAGTTTAATCCAATTTGGATAACGTTTCGATAGTCAGCAGAAGCTTGCCTACAAATCCCGGTTTTCCCCATACGATGAATCTGCTCTTCTTCTCTTCTTGAAGATAAAAGTACTGAAACTTGGCTTTTCCCCGTTCCGGGTCATCGGCATTGAGCAATTGGATTAACTCCTGAGAAATCAACGCCGCTTTAGCGCCGTCAACATAGCAATCGATAATCGAGCAGACCTGGTAGATCCCGTCAATCTCAGTCGTGCCTTTGCCCAAATACTCATCGACATGCTGCAGAGACTCTTCATGCAGCTGCTGCACTTTTTTGCCCAAAAACCGGTTCAGCTCCTCTTCGCTTACTCGCCATTCCCCGCCTACCTTCATCGCAATTAGCTTGCCCTCATGAATGTATCTTCGAATGGTTCGTGCATGCATATCCAGCAGCTCAGCCAAATCATCGATTTTGTACATCCCAGTCCCCTCCAATTCATTCCATTTAAGGAGATTGTAAAGCAAAGAAAACCCTCTGTCTAGACAAAAGGTAATAATATGTACCAATATGTAATTATTCGGATTACAAAATTCATTTAACCGTATAAATCGCGGATAATTTCCGCTTTCACCTGCTCAGATCACTGTCTTGTCAGGACCCAGCATACCGTCAGGTATTGAATAATATAATTGGCTCTCTGTCACGCCATCGCCCCCCATTTTCTACTTCTCGCTGCCTTTTTGCAGCAGCTCTTTGATTTCCCTCAACTCTTTCAATACTTGTTTCGTATACTGCGTGTTCTTGGAATAGTCCAATCCGACGCGAACTCCCAAAGCGACAATAAAGAACGCCACAACTACCAAAAATACATATTCCATACCAAGTCCCTCCCTATGAAAAAAGACTCTGCCTCAGATAATCGATCTTGTAGGCAGAGTCTTATGATGTCGTTAAAGCTTTTAGGATGTACTTTATTTTAGCAAACATCCGAGTGAAAATGTTCCTCATTTAACAATTTTCCAATTATAAAATCAAACGAAGCACCATCACAGAAACGATTCCAACTACTACGGTTCCCAGCAGGCTGCGGGTGAATATAGCCATCGCAAAAGTCGGCAGCGCAGCCAGCAGCTCTACTTTATTTTGAAAAAGACCATGATCTGCTGTCATTAATTGTTCTCCGACCAACGCCGCCATGACGGCTATCGGAATATAATTCAGCCATCGCATAGCCCAGTCTGGTATATTCATCCGGCTTAGCACCATAAGCGGAACTACTCTTGGGATTAAGGTGACCAGCGCCGCGCCGATAATGATCAGCAGCACATCCGCTCTTACTTCCACTTTTCCACCACCACTCCTAATGTTGCAGCAATGACGGTTGCAGCAATAACAGCCATGCTTCCGGACAGCACAAAGCTTGCTCCGATGACAAGAATCACCGCACTGCATGCCACAAACAGATCTCTGCGTATTTTTCCGCGGCTCATAACTTGTGTAACAAGAAGCCCTATGAACATGGCGGGCAGAGCAAAATGCAAACCATATTTCTCAGGGTCTGTAATCCACTGGCCCAAAAAAGCACCGGCTACCGTAGCCGCAATCCAATTGAGATAAGCCGTCACATTAAGACCGTTCATCCACTTCGCACTAATGGCTGTTTTCTGGGCTGTCTGATTGACAGCAACGCCGAATGTCTCATCCGTAAGTAACGAGCCGATTATCATCGTCTTTAATGGGGTTAATTGGCGAAAATACGGCGACAACGCTGCGCTCAGCAGCACATGGCGAAGATTGACAATGAATACCGTTGCGATAATTGCAATCGCCGAGCCTTGAGCTGCCAGCATTCCGGCGACGATAAACTGGGCAGAACCAGCATAGATTAACAGAGACATCAGAGTGACTTCCATAATACTCAACCCCGAGGTATGACCAACAACACCAGCAGCAAATCCTATACTTAAATATCCCAGCAAAGTCGGAATACAATCCTTCACACCCTGGAGGAAGGTATCCTCGGGTTGTGTAGCTCCCTGTGCATGAGAATGTGCCGGGATATGATTTTTATTAGCTTCCAAGCCTTTAAACTCCTCTCCTGCACTTCTTATATCTTCACCCCTCGCCATTAGCCCGGATAATGAATCGTAAGCATACATTTGACCGTTGTATTTCCCGAATTCCGGTAGGTATGCGGTTTGTCCGCTTGAAAATGAATCGTACTGTCTTCGTTCACGACGAATAACTCATCCTCAATCAGCAGCTCCAACGTCCCTTCGGATACCGATAGATATTCTTCCACGCCTTCATGATGGGGCTCCGACTCATGGCTGCATTGCGGGTCGATTTCCAACGCATAGATTTCGAACTGCTTCTTCGGATCGAAGGGGAATAACGGGTACACGCGATATTTCCCTTCATTCTCTGACAGCGCCTCTACATTTTCCTTAGCAATAAGAGTAACCGGCGTTGACTGGTCCTTCAGCAAGGAGGAAAAAGAGACACGCAGTCCGTTCGCGATTTTCCAGAGCGTAGTTATTGTAGGATTCGTCTCGCCTCGCTCGATCTGACCTAACATCGCTTTGCTGACTCCTGTCAGTTCAGCAGCTTGGTCTAAGCTAAGCTTCCGATCCTTTCTTATTCTTAGTACATTTTTGCTGATGCTAATGTTGATGGGATGCATGATGGTCCCTCCTGTTTCAAACGTGCGTTATAATATATTTTTGTTTATTATAACATACAAATTGAATAAAAAGAACACCGCTTTGCTATACGCGGATGCGCTGCGCTCAACCTAATCCTTGCTTCCGATGCTCACAAAATAAAAGAAAAGAGCAGAACGGTTCGCTACAGCGAGCCCGTCTGCTCTTTTCGCATTAATATCATTTTAGTTGATTAAAAGTTCCCCAATGAAGCTCCGGATGTCGTGGCATAAGTAGAATGAAGTGTGACTTTGTAGGTTCCCGCCGGCTGGCCGTAAGCCAGGTTGTACCAGCCTCCCGTCGTTTGCGAAGGGTTAAGATTTACGCTAGTGCTTGCTACAAACACGTCTCCCGAAGCCGTTACGCGATACAGATCCATATACATGACCGTGGAAAACGCATAGCTTGAGTTGTATAAAGCCGCACCTACTCTGATGTTCCCTGCGTTCAGATTTGCCGTCCATGAATTGGAGAAGCCAGGGGACGTAGCGTTAATCGTTGAAGAAGCCGACTGTCCTGTATTATTTTTGGCGACAATTTTAATCGTATAGGCCGTGCTAATCGAGCCTGAAATCGTGTAGGATGTATTTGTCGTGTTGGCCACAAACACATTATCCTTGTAAATGTCATAGTTGGTTGCGTTTGTCGAAGTCCATGAAAGATTGATATTGTAGTAAGGGCTGGTTGTATACGTAATTACCGGAGCAGTTGGAGCCGGATCACAGCCTAATGTAGTTGCAGATGTCGATGTGCTGCTATACCCGCTCTGGCCGCTGACAACATTGAAATTATACGTCGTGCAAGGGCTTAGCCCCGTAACATTGATGCCATTCCCAGCCATTGTGGAGTAAAAGGCCCCGTCCTTATAGACATGAACATAATTTTCTCCGGACTGAAGCGTCCATAACAAGGTCAATGAATTGGATGTAACATTCGTTACGTAAGCACCCGTCGCAGCATTAGCAGACATCGCCGGAATCAGCAGCATAAGGGCAATCAAAGCAACTAGCCATTTTTTCAATTTCAAGATCGACACTTCCTTCTCCATTTGAGTTTTTAAGCCGCTTGCATACTGCCCTTTCATTCCCGTTAATTTGTGTCATCTTCCTCCTTTAATGATTCGTTTTTCTTACAAAATCAGGTTAACATTGACATTTAAAGTAAACAATCCTTCCTGTCAAACTCGATAAAAAAACACATTATCATCTTAATAATACGCTCTGATCTATTATTAACAGCACGTTTCGCCTAAGTGAGCTTCTTCTGCTCCTTACTATCTTCTCGTTAGTGAGAGAATTATCGCCATGCAAAAAAGAACCCTTGATTTCTAAAGGGTTCCGGTCGCTTAAGTATGCTGATCTGAACAGGGATCGAAACTTTGACCTCTACCCTGTCAAGGTAGTGCTAAGCCGCTGATTTTCCACCTCTACGTTGGATTTTTCCAACGTGGAGCGTATTCTATGCTGCTTTTCCACCCCTATGTTGGATTTTTCCAACGTAAGGTGTATTCTCTACCACTTTCCCGCCTCTACGTTGGATTTTTCCAACGTGGAGCGTATTCTACGCTGCTGTTCCACCCCTACGTTGGATATTTCCAACGTAGAGAGCATTCTTGGCTACTTTTCCGCCCCTACGTTGGATATTTCCAACGTAGAGTGCATTCTTGGCTACTTTTTCGCTTCTACGTTGGATTTTTCCAACGTAGGGCGCATTCTTGGCTACTTTTTCGCTTCTACGTTGGATTTTTCCAACGTAGGGAACATTCTCTGCCACTTTCCCGCCTCTACGTTGGATTTTTCCAACGTAGGGCGTATTCTACGCTGCTTTTCCACCCCTACGTTGGATATTTCCAACGTAGGCACATTCTCTGCCGCTTTCCCGCTTCTACATTGGATTTATCCAATGTAGAGGCGGGAAAGCTCCAGATTAGTGGCGATCCTAGAGTCTAGCCGCATTTGCATTTTGCGTAGCCTTTAAGCAAAACAAGTAAGTTAGGCGTCGAGAGCGTACGGCTAGCAGGAGGCTTGAAGCAAGTTATCTGCGTGTACGTGGCGAGTAAAGTGAGCTCAGTTCCTATTCGTGTACATTCCAGCAGGCAAAGGAGACAATCCAAAGCATGCTTTAAGCGAGAGAATTGAAGCCATTCAAAGCAAGCTTTAGCGAGAAGCTTGAAGCAATATAAAGCAAACTTTAGCGAGAGGCTTGAAGCCATGCAAAGCATGCTCTTGCTCTTGCTCTTCCTCTTGCTCTAAGCCCCTGCCCTCTAGCGCCCAGCGCCCGGCTTGGCCCCGCCGCCGCTTCCGCTGCCCGGGCTTTGGGCAGAATAATGATGGTCCCTGAATTCCTGCGGGGTGCAGTTGACCATCTTCTTGAACAAGTAAGTGAAATACGCCGAGGTCTGAATGCCCACCCGGTCGGCGACCTCGTACACTTTAATACTCGGGTCCTGCAGCATCTGCTTTGCCAGCTGGATACGAGTCTCCTGAACGAACTCGGAGATCGTCTTCCCCATTTCCTTCTTGAACAGCACGCTTAAATAGCTCGCGTTCAAGTTAAACTGCTCAGCCAGCTGCTTGACCGTCCAGCTTTCGTGGACGCGCTCCTCGATGAACGTGGCAATTTGCCGGATCAGATTATGGAGCTGATGGCCCTGCTCTTTTTTCTCAACGAGCATATAGCGATCCACATATTCGACCAGCAGCTCAATGATCTGGCTCGTACTGCTGCAATCGAGCATTCTGCGCCACATTAATATATTGATTTCGCCTTCCGCTCCGTTTTGCCATTTCAAAATCCGGATCAGCTCGCTCAGAAAGCTCATCCCGAACGCTTGAGCGTAAGAGAAGGAGAACGGCTCCTGAGATTGCAGCAAGCCGAACACCCGGTTCATATATTCGCCAACCTGGGCCCGGTCACCCGACTCCATCAGCTTGACGATGTTCGGCATAAATTCCTCGCGAAGCCGGTATTCCTTAAATTCATGCGAATCCGTCGGGTCATAGTGGACAATCTGACCGTCCGACATGAGCCGCGCCTGAGCCATCTTGAATTTCACTTCTTTATAGCAAAGCGATGCATCCTCCCACCCATTGCCCGTCCGGCTTAGGCCGACCGTTACAGTGGAGCCGTATTGCTCCTCCATCATGCGCTGGATAAAAACCATCTGCTTCTCCAATACTGTGCTTTCCTCCGGCGTCGGATTGGCGTGCAGCACGACGATTTCATCCGGAGAGGTCTGCGCTACATACAGCGATTCCAGATCGGATAAGCCGACGTCCACCGTTTTGCGAAAGCCGCTGCCCAGCACCATTCGCTCCTTGGCATCTTTGCTTAAGGACAGGAAGTGATCGAGGCCAAACAAAATGACTCGCAATCCGCGGTCAACCTGTGGCAGCTCCATAAGGCTTTCCCACGAGAGCAGCATGTCGTCGGTCTGCACCATTTCTCCGATTAGGTCGTTGACGAAACGTTCCTTAACTACCTTCAGACTGCCGGACACCTTCTTCTCCAGCTCACTAGTCTGCTCGACGATTTGCCGCATCTTTTCCAGCGTTGCCCGGAACGTGTCGAGCCGGCTCGTCACCTCCTCGAATTTGAGCGGCTTCAGCACATAAGCTTGAGCGCCGACATGAATCGCATCCTGAACAAATTCGAATTCATTGTAGCCGCTAATCATCAGAACCTGAATATGGGGATAAAGCGCTTTGGCTCTTGCCACCAGCTCAATCCCGTTCATCCCGGGCATAGACACGTCGGAAATAAGGACGTCGAACTCCATCTCCTGCAGCGCCTCCAGCGCTTCCTCTCCCGATTCATGCGTCACCGGAGACGCATAGCCGTGATCCTGCCACTTGATATAACGGACCAGCCCTTGAATGTTGGAAGGCTCGTCGTCTACGATCATCACGTTCAACAAATTATATTTCCCTCCTAATCACAGGCTGCTCTGTGGAAGCCGGGAATACGATGCTTACCCGTGTCCATTCGCCAGCCTCGCTTTCTATGATGAATGAAGCCCTGCTGCCAAAATAAAGCGATAGCCGTTCCTTAATGTTAGCCGTGCCGAATCCGTTGCCTTTCCCCCGATGGGTTCCCGCTTCAATTCCGCTGAGAACGTTCTCGGCAATGCCGCTGCCGTTGTCATAGACGGCCATTCGAATGTTGTCGCCCTCCCGATGAACAGAGATGCGAATAACCGCATCCTTTTTCCGGGTAATCGCCCCATGCAAATAGCAGTTCTCTACAATCGGCTGCAGCACCGTCTTAATGGTATAGAAATCGAGAGCCGAGCTGTCCACATCCCACTCCACACGTACCCTGTCCGGATAACGGAATTGATGAATGTCCAAATAGGCTTTCACATGCTCCAGCTCATCTCGAATTCGAATGACACTAATTTGATTGTTGAGAGCCAGCCGGTAAAAGGTCGTTAGCGCGTCGATGATCTGAATTTGTCCTTCATCCTGCACGTCCAGCGCGCGCCAGCGCAGCAGGCTTAAGGAATTATAAATGAAATGCGGGTTGATTTGCGCTTGAAGCGCCTTGAACGCCTGCTCCTTCTCCATCAGCCCCGCCTTCGTAATATCCTCCACCAGTTTGCCCAGCCGCTCGGACATCGAATTGAACATGCTCTCCAGGTCGCCGAGCTCATCATTATTATTATGGCGGACGCTAACCTCGAATTGGCCGCGCGACAGGTCGCTCATTCGTGTTCCCAGCTTGCGGATGCGCCATACCATATTTTTGACGATCGTCATGATCAGGAACAATGAGCATAAAAGAAAGAGTGCCGTTATCGAAACGTTCAGCAGCAAAATCCTACGGTTCTGGCTGTCCATATACTGCATCGGCAGCTGCGCAACGACCTCCCAGCCGGAAGAAAGCGGCTTGGCGATCAACAGCTCCTTCGTTGAAGTGAGATCATACACTGGCGATGAACCATCCGCATTCGTATCTACATCTAAATCTGAATGTACATCTAAATCTGGATCTTTCTCCTTCCCGCTCAGCGGCCATTCCTTCGTCACGATCCGGCTGCCGATTTTGTCGGTCTCCGTTGCGGCAATCGCATGTCGGCTGCTGTCAACGACAAATAAATTGCCGGCGCCTTTGAACGGTTTGTCAAGCAGTTCACCGAAAACGCTGTCATAATTGAGTAAAATGTAGACCATGCCGAGCACACTGCCGTCGGCCCCCATAATTTTGCGCGTAATGACAATTTGTTTCGGATTGCTTGGCGCATTGCTCCAGCGCAGCGCTTGATCGCTGCTGGCCGCCTCTTCGTACCAGGCCTGCTCATCCATGCCGACCAGCGACCGCTTCTCCGGCCGCCATAGCAGCTGTCCGTCCTGTACGAGCGTTTCATTCGTATGATAAATGCGAAAATCCGCAATTCCCGGCAAATATTTGCTCGTAATCAGGAATGTGCGGTCCACATAATTGACGGTATCCAATATTTCAGTCATATCGGCGTAGCTGCGCCCTAATCTCGAAATGAGCTCACCATCTGTCGCTGTTCGGACTGCGAGCAAATCATAGCTTTTTTTGCCAAAAGCGACGTTTTGCGCCGTTTGTCTCACAGCCTCATCTACCGTCGTCAAATAGCTTTGATGAAAGCTTTGAATGACCAAGTAAATGGCGCTGCCGCCTAACACCAAAGTTGGCAAAACCAAAATAAGCCCGTACATAACAAGCACTTTGCTGCGCAGGTTCATGCCACGGGTGAAGCGAATCACTTGTTTCTCCAGCCATAATCTCACGGTGCCTGACCCCTTTCACACGTTCAGTATAGCACGCGCGCCGTACGGGAACGAAGGGGAAACCGCAGCTGCGGCTTCCCCTGTCCCTCTTTTATGCCATTAAGCTTTAGTCGCATCAAATGATGTTTGCCATTCTTTCTTCAGGTCCGTCCAGTGCGCACGTTTCTCAAGCGCAGCCTGGAAGTCCTTCCATGCGCCTTCGAACGCAGCGTCGTCCTTAGCCATCAACAGCTTGGCTTTGAACTCTTTTCTTACATTCTCAAGCTCAGGCAAATATTTCTCCCACAAACCGCCCGATTCCGCTTTTACCATATCGTACGCTTCAGCGACACGGATGCCGCCCATTTTGCCGATGCTCTCTGTGAATTGGATCGTTTTCAAGCGGCCTTCCGGCTTCGTTACGCCGTAGTTCCACCATGGATACCATTCGTTGCTGTAAGAAGCAGCGCCATACAGACCTGGGTTCGTGCTTGCAACCTTCGCTGCATCGCCGGAATCATGCGCCTGCTGATACTTCTCGTCCGTGTAAGTCCATTTGCCAAGCGGCTGATCGGTCCAATCCCAGAACACGCCTGGAGGGCCTTCGCTGACAACCTGCTGCTGCTCCGGTTTTTGCGTCAGCGTGTAATCGAAAAACTTCAAGATAGCTTCGAGATTTTTCGTATCTTTGTTAATGAAGATATCGTTAGCCGGGTAAGGGTTGACGATTTGATTCGCGCCTACTTTGCTTACGCCTTCTACTTGCGGATAAGGAATCGCTTGATAGTACCAAGCCGGTTCTGTAGGACCGTCCAGCACTTCCCACAGCTGAGCATCCATATTGAAGAATCCGCCGGCATTCAGCGCAACGCGGCCGGTTTTGTTTTTCTCTTTGTAACGCTCTTTCTTGTCGGTAATAACCTCGTGATCTATCAATCCTTCACGGTACATTTTGTTCATCCATTGGTAAGCCGCTTTGTATTGCGGATTATCGTAGATGAATTCAACGCCTTCGCCTTTTTTCTCAACTGGCACGACGCCGCCTGCCGAAGCAACCGTTACGCCGAAGGTGCTCAGAATGACATTCTCATCATTCGCATCAGACAAGAAGCTGAGCGGAATGAGGTTTTTGCCGGAAGCATCCTTTTGCTGAGCAGCAGCTTTCAAATATTTTTCAACGCCGTCGATCGTTTTCAGATCATCAACCGTCATGCCGGTTTTCTCCAGCACGTCCGAACGGACGAACCAGCCCAGCGAAGCCCAGCCCGGCCACGGGTCTTGCGGGTTTTGGTCAAACCAGGCCGGAATCGACCAGATATGGCCGTCTTTATCCTTCATTCTGTCCAGATAAACCTTCGGAATAGCAGCCAGACCCGGATATTTGTCCGGCATGTCGAAGTATTGCTCCAGCGGCAGAACCGTATTGGATTTAATCATAGCGGAAGTCACGATATCGGTACGGCCAAAAATTGCCGCATCCTCGAATCCGCCCGTATTCAGCTTCAGATTAAGCGCCGTCATGGCATCGCCTTGCGTAGCCTCGATCTGAACGTTAATGCCTGGCTCTTTCTCTCTCCAATACGTTTGTACCATGCTGTCGTTATTGATCGTTGCGGTCCAGCCCAGCCAAAGCTTAAACGCTTTGGACCCGGTTCCTGCCGCTGCCGTAGAACTGGCATTCGGGCTGCCTTCTTCTTTCTTGCCATCCCCGCCTGACGAACAAGCTGCCAGAACGAGCATCAAAGCTGCAAGCGTTAATGCGACCCATCCTTTTGCTCCCCGTTTTGCTATCATGTCATGCTTCCCCTCTCTCGTCTTGTAAATTGGTATGTGGTGATGCCCTATACCTGCTAGTTATGGCTTACCCTTTGACCGAACCGATTAATACACCTTTAACAAAATACTTTTGCAGGAACGGATAGACGCACAGGATTGGCAGCGCGCTGACCATAACCGTAGCCATCTTGATCGACATCAGGGTTACGTTGGATAGCATCGAGCCCCGAGCGATCGCTTCCTGATTGTTGTTGGAGCCAAGGACGACCGATATATCCTGGGCGGAAAGCAGCTGCTGCAAGAAGGTCTGCACCGGGATCAGAGTCTGGTCGGATACGTAGAACGCCCCTGCAAACCAGTCGTTCCAGTGCATAACGGCGGTGAACAAACCAAGCGCCGCAAGCATGGGCTTAGATAGCGGAATAATAATCGAATATAGGATGCGTACCGGGTTAGCGCCGTCGATTTCAGCCGATTCGATGAGCGCATCCGGAATGCCTTGAATGAATTTCATCATGACGAACATATTCCAGGCCGAGAAAGCCGTTGGAATGATATACACCCAGAAGGAATTGATCAGATTCAAGTTATAGAGCTGAATGTAGAACGGAATCAATCCGCCGCTGAACAGCATCGTAATCAGAATGTAGCCAAGCAGCGTATTCCGCAGCGGCAGCGCCCGGTAGGACAAGCCAAATGCTGCGATTAATGTAATGAACAAGCCGCATACCGTGCCGACAATCGTACGGAGAATCGTAATGAGATAAGCGTGCTGAATAACCGAATTGCCGAGAACGACTTCATAATTGTACAAAGTGAACTCCCGCGGCCATAAGTATACTCCGCCTTTTGCGGCATCACTGCCTACATTTAGCGATATCGCCAGCATGTACATAAACGGATAAATAACAGATAGGCATAACAGGCCCAGAAACACAACTATAACTATCTGACTTACCTTTTCGCCAGTTGAAAGTTTCATGCTTACCAGAGCCCCTCCCCGTTCATCCTGTTGGATATCTTATTAGTAGTTACGACGAGGATCAGACTGATGAGCGAAGAGATAAGGCCCATAGCGGTTGCCGGTCCAAAGTAGCCCTGCTGCAAGCCGCTGCGTAAAATGTACGTATCAAGTACATCTGCTACCGGCTGGTTTGCCGGATTCATTAACGGATAAATTTGATCCATTCCGACAGCAATCAGGCTCGGCATGCTCAGAATGAGAATGATCGTAATTGTAGGCATAAGGCCCGGTATCGTAATATGACGAATCTGCGACAGCTTGCCGGCGCCTTCCACTTTAGCCGCTTCATACAGCTGGGGATCAATGGTAGTAATCGCCGCCAAATACAGAATCGTATTCCAGCCGACTTCCTTCCATAGACCGCTTACGACGATCATCGGACGGAACCATTCGGTAGAGCCCAGGAAAAAGACCGGATCGCCGCCTAGATTCGTAATGAGCTGATTGACCAATCCACCGTCGAGTGTAAGCAAGGATTGCAAAATATAAGCAATAACAATCCAGGAGAAGAAATGTGGCAAATAACTGACTGATTGAACAAATCTTTTGAAGACGCTATGACGAACTTCATTAATTAACAGTGCTAACAATATTGGTGCCGGGAAACCGAACACAAATTTAAGTGCCGCGATGTAGATCGTATTTCGCGCTACTATCCAGAACTGATCATCTTTCAAAAATGCAAAGTTTTCAAAGCCGACCCACGGGCTGTTCCATACCGTCAGGCCGATGTGAAAATCTTTAAAAGCTACCTGTATACCGGTCATCGGTACGTAATTGAACAGAAACAAAAGTACGAAGGCCGGTAAAATCATCATGTACTGCCAGCGGTATTTTCTCAGACTTGCAAGCATCGTGTCACCCCTTTGTTTAAAAGTATAGGGAGGAAATGAAAGCGGAACCATATCACAACGATTGGTTTTTCATCAATTTGATTGGAGAAAACGATAGAAACGACAAAAAAGCCCGAAGTGGGCTTTTCTCAGAGGATTAATATTCCAAGGAGGGGTACGGACTGCTTCCAAGCAGGTCAGGTTTACTTTCTAGCAACAGGTATGCTATTTTGTTTCTACAGATATAGAAAGATTATGATTGAAAAAAGGTGAATTACGATGGCAGGAGAAAATACAGACGTACGTCAAGCTGTTAAAGTCTACAAAGCACTCGGAGAGCCTACCCGAATCAAAATCGCCATGCTTCTTACACAAGATGCCGATTTATGCTGCTCTGATCTTGGAACCAAGCTCGAATCGGTAGCCAGCTCGACGCTTTCCCATCACTTGAAGCAACTGACAGAATGCGGGCTGCTTGATCAACGCAAGGACGGTACGTATATCTACTACCGCGTAAATCACAAAGTGGCGCAAAGATACGCGCCTTATTTGTTGGAGTAAATCATTGCCTCCATATGACGACAAGCTGTTAATGCTTTTGCTTCGCATTCAGCTCCTGCAGGCTCTGGTTCATTTCATCCAGCGATTTCTGCATCGCATCCATTTTGCGCAAGGAAACCATCTGATTGCCTATAATGCTTGAGATGCATAAAACAAAAAAAATGATGCTAATGATTAGCCACATAAGGTCCTCCTGATGTTATCAATTAATTAGCCGCTGCTAGCTGCTGCTCCATTTATCGCTGTCCTCGACAACACCCCAGCCCATTCCCATTCCAAAAGGGATCTCTTTCTTCTTATATAAGAATGTACCGTTTAAATCGATGCTGGGCTGATTAAAATCAAGAAGCTCGGAATCTCCGAACACTTTTTTGATAGGCGCTATAAACGTATATACGGTCTGTTCGCCTGGACGGAGTATAACCGGACGATTCAGTTCTGTTTTTCCTTCCAGCCTGAATGGATTATCGCTCGTTCCATTCGAGGTAATCACAGGAAAAGAAAGATAGAAATGAAGGTTCCTCAATTCGATCTTGCCTTCATTTCTCACTTCAATATTATATTCGGTGAAGTCTTCTCTCACTTGGAGAGCTACTGCTCTGATTCGAATATCCTCATCATTAAAAACGAGACGGCTGCCTGACGAGCAGCCCGCCAATGCTAGAACGCACAGAATCAATACGATGAAAATCCATTTTCTCACGCTGTTGCCTCGTTCCTTGCTGCGCTACCGTTGCAGGCTAGCGGTAAATTTAATAATCGCATCCGTTGTTCCTTTATCTTTCGGGTTGCGGGACAAATTAAGAAACAATTCGCGAAAAAGAGCATCATTACTCACTATTTCTTCCTTGTAATCGGCATTAAGCATCGCCATATACAAATTATGCAAAGCGATATCGAGCTCATCGTTTTCCTCCTCGTAAGAGGTAAGCGGCGACATTGCAGCCGCTGCTGCAACTGACGCTATGCACCGCTGATAAGAGGAGATACCCTCATCACCAGTCAACTTCATACTAAACCCGGTTATTACATTAGATAACTGTTCGATGAAGGTCCTGTCGATTTTATTCTGGACTGCCTCTTGTTTCTTCACTAAAGAGAAAATACTAAACAATAAAATAATAGCGGCCAGTATCAATATAACTGCTGCTGTGTGTCTGGATTTCAACACCTTAGATGCAACTCCCTCTTAATATTTGACGCCGCGAAGCCGATACATCATAAAACAGATGAAATAGATGAAGCTGGTCATGCCAAACAGCATAAACACGCCCGGCGTAACTACCATATACATGCTATACGGAAAACTCCAAATATATGCTGCCAGCAAAATCATGCTTTTCTCCAGCATGAGACCCGTGCCAAAAATAACGGCAGGAAGCACAAGCATCATAAAGGTAATAAATGCACTCGTTTTTTCCAGCCCTGGACCATAAGGATTCACCCATACAAAAATAATCCATAATAAAATCGTCGATATGCTGGCCGTATATCCAATTAGATTCGTCAGTTTGACTACTATTTTTCGATCCATCTCTAATCTCTCCAGTTTCTCTTCCAATTTGCTACAATTCACCTTTCAGTTTACCACTTTATCAATAATTGGAAAACAAAAGAAGCAGCAAAAGTCCTAAAATGACTTTGCTGCTCCCCAAAAGGCTACTATTTTATTGTCCGGCTCTATTAATCAGCTGCCGCACAACTAGGACTGCGCTCCATTTCATTAACGGAAATGATCGCATCGTTCTTCTTGACCGGCTTCGTCCAGTATTGCTCGCTGCCGGGAAGGTCGTCGAACCATTCGGCATCGGGCGGACAATCGAGCGCCATGAACTGCCCGTAATTATCGTCTCTTGACTGATGATACTTAAGATAGGCTTTGCCGTTATCAATGGCCAGAATTTCAATTTTGCCGGAGGTGTGGCTCATGGACAAGCGCACTCTTTTGCCCAAACCGGAAGTTCTTGCCTTCGCTTCCTCTACAATTTGATACACCCGCTCTAGCGGAAGCACAAATTCGCGATTGCCGGCCACCGGCCTGTTGACGAAAAAGTAGTAAGGCGTAACGCCTGCCCACGACAGCTGGTCAAGCAGCTCGCCCAATACGGCCGGATCATCGTTAATGCCCTTAAGCACCGGAGTTTGGTTCACGACAATCGCCCCTGCGTCATGCAGCGCCTTGAACCCTCTTCTAGCTTCTGGCGTAATTTCACGGGGATGGTTAATATGCGCCATGACATAAATCCGCTTCTCCTCCGTCGAATGGGTGCGAATCAGCTCCAGCAGCTCCTCGTCCTGATAAATCCGCATCGGATTGAATACCGGAATTTTGGAGCCGAGCCGGATGATTTTGACATGATCGATGCTTCGGAGTCCTTCAATAATTGTACGCAGCTTGGAGGTTGCCAGAATGAGGCTGTCCCCGCCAGTGAGAAGCACATTGCTGATCTCAGGAGTTTGCGCAATATAAGCAAGCCCCGGAGCTACATCCGACATCGCTTCCTTGACGTCATTGCGGAACAACCGCTTGCGGAAGCAGTAGCGGCAATAGGAGCCGCAAACCTCAGAGACGATCAGAAGCGCCGTCGTCCTGTATTTGTGCTGGCATCCCGGAACGACATAATTTGTATCCTCGTCCGAAGCATCCCAGCGTCCATACTCAGACAGCTCCCCTTCATTGGGGATAACGAGCTTGCGGATCGGATCATGAGGATCATCCCAATTGATTAACTGGAGGTAATAATCGTTGACGCGAAAAACGAATTTGTCCGTAATCGGCTTTAAAACGGCTTTTTCGTGCTCGGACAAATTGTCCATTTTTGCAACATCCGTAATGTACCGTACCTTCTGCACTGTATCTCTCTCCTTCGTCCCATAGGGTGAGAATAAAGGGAGCCTTTTGTGTCAAGAAGCCAGTGTGCCGCCAGCAGGGTCCAAAAAAAGACAAAAAGAGACCCTTAAAAAATAGGGTCTCTGGTTGATCACATTCAATTTGAAGCAGACCCATCCACTGCTGACGAGGTTAGCTGACGGGCTCGGGTAAGATGGTACCCTACATTCGCAAATGATTCGCCCCAATTGACTGGTTCCCCCGCTTCTCGGCCGGGTGCGGCCGAAAACTAAGCGTAGCTTTATTGTAAGCGATTGCAGGCCAATAAGTCAAAGCCGCTAGATGGTGTGGTACTTATACCGGCTCAAGGGCCCCGTAAGGATTGAACTTATAGCCGAGACTGCCGACTGTCAAAATAAACTTGGGGGAGGAAGGGTTCTCTTCGATTTTTTTGCGCAGCTTCGATATGTGCACCTTGACCGTATCTTTAGAGAAATTGCTCTCGTCCCGCCACGCAAGCCTGTAGAGCTGCTCAGTATGGAGCACCTGATTGGGATGGCTGGCCAGCGTCGTAAGCAGCTTGATATCCTTCGGAAGAAGTGTAACCAGCTCTTCACGAACTGTGACGGTCATACGTCTGAGATCGATGCGAAGTCCCGGATATTCCAGCACGTCCCTATCCGGTTCTGGAATAGAGGCTGCCGGGGGCAGAAGATCGCTCCACCGCAAATTCCCCTTCACCCGCAGCAGCAGGTCGAGCGGATCAAACGGCTTCTGAATAAAATCATCTCCTCCTGAAAGGAGCGCATTCACTTTATACTCCTGCTCCCGGTTGCCGGTCACGAATAGAATCGGCCTCCGGTAATGCGTGCGGATATGACGGCAAAAGGTGACGCCATCCATGTCCGGCAATTGAATGTCGAGTATGGTTAAATCCGGTTCCTCCGCAGCAAACAAATGGAACGCCTCTGCAGCGGATAACGCATTTCGAACCGTGTAACCCTCATGCTGAAGAAAAGATGTCACGATACTCTGAACATCTGGATCATCCTCAATGACGAAGATGATTTTTGGCCTCATATGGTTAACCTCCTAAAGACGGTATCTCTACAATATCACAGTGATCCTATCAACATTTTATGACAGATTGCTGTCGATTAAAATAGAATATGCTAGGATAATAGTAGAAAACATCGAATGCTCAGGAGGCCTCACCATGAGAAAAACATTGGCAGAACACAACCGGGTGTTTGCAGCCACCATATTATTATTTCTCATTGCGCTGACGGCACTGTGGCTGGTATTTATTCCGCAATGGAAACCGTTCTCCGGCGACGCTTCCTTAATCCGGCTTACGGACGGCAATGGACACTATAAAGGCAACAATTCCATGCAAGTATTGCCCGACCGGGAAGGCATGCTGGAGTATGAACAGGTTGTTTCTCCCCGCATAGCCGAGCAGTTTCTTCCGGCAGACGGACGCGCCGCATTCGGCTTGTCCGCAAGCACCTATTGGCTTCGGATGACAGTAGTGAATGAAAGTGAGACCGGGGAATGGGTGATTCGTCTCCACAATGCGGTTGTGGACCAGTTCGACGTTTACTTAGACGGCAATCGTCTGGGTGCGGAGGGAGTCTCTCCCCTGGGGGAGCGATTGAACGATCATTACGGCGCCTATGAGCTTGCGCTGCCTGCGGGAAAACCGGTCACGCTGCATATGCGGGTGACGACAGAAGGCTCAATGATCGTCCCGGTCGAGCTGCTTGATCGTGCGAGCTATCACGAGACGCTGCGGACCGAGTACCTGCTGTTCGGAGTCTACTACGGTTTCGTACTGCTTATGGCGGCCTATATGTTATCGATGTATATCTTTTTCCATAATCGCTCTTATCTCTACTATTCATTCTATTTAATTTTCTTCGCAGCCTCCCAGCTCATCTGGAACGGCATACCGCAAGAGCTTCTGGGTGAAAACCATCCCGTTCTCCAACTCTTGCTGCATACATTTAATACGCTCGAAGGCGTATTTGTATTTGTGTTCATCCTATGTCTTTGGTTCGCCTTGTTCTTCCTGGTGGGCGTCCTGGAACTAAAGCGCTACGCGCCGCAGCTCCTCCCGTTTGCCGCTATCGTGAAGTGGGCTTCACCGATCGTCATTGCCGGTCTGCTTTTCCACTGGCCGTGGTTCGTTACCCTTGCAATCTATTATGAAGCAGCAGTCGCCGCCTTCCTTCTCTCCGCTATCTGCTGGTGCGTTCTGAATGGCAACCGGACCGCCAGATATTTGATGCTTGGCTTTATTGCCATCATCGGCTGCGCTCTCCCGTCCGTTCTGTACACGTTTGGCCTCATGGACAGCAATCCGCTCACTCATTACGGCTATCAGTTCGGCTCCTTCGCTGAATTTATTATTCTCGCTTTCGCGCTTTCCTTCCAAGCACGGCAATTACAAAGAGAAAAGGAAAAAGCGCAGTCGCGGATGATCGTGCATCAGCAGGAGCTAGTCCGCACGCTCGAGCGCTGGAATGAGGAGCTGGAATCCACGGTACAGGAACGTACGGAAAAGCTTGTCCAATCGCAAAAGGAACGGGCTGAAATGCTGCAGAGCATTTCCCACGACATTCGTGCGCCGCTTACCGTTGTTCAAGGCAGCCTTCGCGCCTTAATGATGGGGATTCGGGTCGGAAGTGATGATAAAGGGCAAACGTTAGAAAAGCTGTACGACAAAGTACTGTACATGAACCGGTTCATGGACGATCTGTTTCAGCTTAGCAGGTTTGATGAATCGTCTGTGGAGCTTCCACTGGAGAGTGTACGGGTCAAGGACTGGATTACGCGGGAATTCCAGACGTCTGCGGAAGATATTCAGATGATGAACCACAGATGCGAATACCGGATTGAAGTGGAGGATAACCGGACGCTTCGTATTGATCTGCATGGCATTCGCCGGCTGCTGGGCAATCTGATCCATAACGCTTGCAAGTTCTCTCCGCTGGACTCCGTAATAATTCTGGAAGCGAAGAGCCTGCCGGATGGCATATCCTTCTCGGTACTAGATCAAGGGGGTGGCATACCGCCTGAGCATCTGAATCATATTTTCAAGCGGGCTTACCGCGCGAATCAAGCAGACCCTGCTTCGGGAAGCGGCCTTGGATTAGCGATTGCAAAGCAAATCGTCGAGCGACACAGCGGTGCCATTACCGTGGAGAGCCGTATTGGAGAGGGCAGCCGCTTTACGTTCATACTACCAGCAGATGAAGCCGGCTCTGCTGCCGGCCCCGGCAGTGAGCGTTCCTCTGCCTAGCAATAAGCCCCTCCCGCAAGTGTTAATCCGCTTGTGAGAGGGGCTTGTGATTACTATCAAATATTAGTTAGAAGATCCGGGTAACCCAGCCGTTCAGCTTCGCAATAGCCTCCACGAAGAAGTAATCACCATAAATGAGCGATACGTTCACGTCAACGTCAGCCGGACGATTGCCCGTCGCTTGCAGCAAAATCGCCTCATGCTCGGGCTGATCCCAGGTTGCGTAGTTGTGATGCAGCGAGATGAGGATTCGTTCGGCGGCATTGCGGTACAGACCTCCTTCAATTGCAGGGAGATGGGAGGAAAGCTCCAGCAGTCCCGATGCCGCACAAGCGCCAGCAGAGCTGTCCCGCGGCTCCTGCTCCAAGCGCTCCGCCGCGCGAAAATCCCAATGCGGGACGGAATCTTCCGGCAGGTTGGCTAGAAAGAAATTGGCGACCCGCTGGGAGGCGCGCAAATATTTCTCCTGCTTCGTATAACGGTAAGTGTTCGCTAAGCCATACAGCGCCCAAGCCGCGCCGCGGCTCCATGCGGAATCCGGACTGGCGCCTTGCCCGCCGATTGCTCCCAGATACTCACCCGTCTCAGGATCAAAGCTGACGATGTGGCGTACGGACCCGTCCGCCCGGACGAACCGGTCCACGACGGTATCAGCATGTGCTTTCGCGATATGCGCAAAGCGCGGATCGCCCGATGCTTGTGCAGCCCAGAACAGCAGCGACAGGTTCATCGTGGAGTCGACGATCGACCAGCCCAGTTTCTCCTGATTCCAAGCCCGCAGAAACCGGCCCTCGATATTATAGCGGCCTGCCAGAAAATTGGCGGCGAACAAGCCCCGCCGCAAGCCGTCCTCATCACCGGTCAGCTTATGCTTCATTATAGCCGTCGGAAGAAATTGAAAGCCGACATCGTGATGGAAATTGCTTGGCTGCATCATTTTCCGCTCCAGCTTCACATCCCACTCCCAAGCTGCATTCTTATACAGGTCATTCCCTGTCATCTCATACATAATCCACAGCATGCCGGGCCAAAACCCGGACGTCCACCAGTCGTGGCGCATATCGTCATACTTACCGTCTGCTTTGGCAACGTGCGGCGACTTGTCTCCTATTTGCGCAATCATTCGTTCTGTTTTATCGGCGATCATGGCTAGTGGTTTCGTAAAATCAAATTGCTGCTGCTCAGTCATCGTCTATTTCCCCTCCTCTTTGCCGCTGCTGCATTCACGGATGTCGCTAATGGTTGCAAATACCGTTGCCATCCCCTCACAGGCTGCGCTAACGATGGTATGGGATACTCTCGCTTGAGTATTGCTGTCCCGCTGCAATGAAGCAGCAGGGCCTCCGGCCGTGAAAAACTCCTCCACTGCTATACGAGGCGGTGGCGCTCCATGCGGATCAACGAATATGCTTGCCCGGCCGCTTGCCAGCTGGATCAGTCTGGAGCCGCGTATCGTTCCGAGATTGTCCAGCAGCCTGCCGTCTCCCGCTGCCCCGAAACGGATGAAACCAGCTGCATCGGGACAAAAAACGCCATGACGGTCATACGCTTTAACCGTTACCTCATATAACCCCGTCTTATCCTGCCGCTCCGCCGTCAACCGGATTTCTGCCGGTTCCTCCCACGGCTCCGTCTGATAGTGTAACACGAGCTCGTCACGGACAACGACGCCGTCCTGCTCGGCAACGACGCTCAAGCGATTCTCGCCTGGGGCGAATTGAACCTCCCAGCGCAAGCCTGCCGCCGGAAAATCATTCGAGTCCCGCCGCTTCTTTCCCTGACTTACACCATTCAAGAAAAGCTCTGCTGATTCACAGTTGGAGTAGGCCTTCACGACCTTGCTCTCCCCCGCCGCTCCCCATCTCACCGGCATGGATTGCCCAGCCAGATGAATCATTGGCGCTGTCGCCCAGTACGATTGGAAGACGTAATAAGCATCCTTTTTCGTCAGGTCGCGCTCGACGACGCCTTTCATATTTAAATATGGAATCGGCGAATCCGGGCGAACCGGCGTGGCAAAATCTTTAAACGCCCATTGGGCCGCACCGGTCAGCCAATCCATCCGTTCCTGCGCGCTCAAATACCAGTCGATCATTTCGCAGAAGTACGTCTCCGACCAATCGCCGTCACGTGAAACCCGCGGCTCGCCGCCAACAAGCAAATAGTCCCCGTCACGCTCGTCCGTCCGGCCCGCTCCGCCTGTTATGGAAGCAAAGCCGGTATACGGCGTCTCCACATGGCGGGTTGCGAGATTATCTGCTCCCCACTCCGCATGGAAAAACGAACGAACATCAGCGGCAGCCGTCTTGCAGCTTTCTTCATAATCAGTATAAATGCCGCGGTACCAGCCCGCCCATATAGAAGGCGAGTACACATCGACGATATCCTTGCAAAAGTCACAGCGCCGGATAGCCGTCAGCCGGAAAGGATCTAACTGATGCGACAACTCGTGCAGTTCCTTCATAAACGCTCTAATCTCATTCTGATCGAAATAATCGAAATCGCATTCCCAGTCGTTTTCGTTGCCAAGGCCCCAGAGCACAATAGACGGATGGTTCCGGTGCTGCGTAATCATCGCTTCCAGCATGTCCCTGCATTGCTGGCGATAGCCTTCACCGCCCAAGCCGCCGCGGCTCCACGGAATTTCCTCCCAAGCCAGAATACCCAGCTCATCACAAAGGTCGAGCACAATCCGGGATTGCTGATAATGCCCCAAGCGGATGAAGTTCACGCCCATCTCGTTGATAACTTGAAGCTCCTCGCGAATCATCGCTTCGGTCATCGCAGGTCCAACTCCAGCGTAATCCTCATGCCGATGCGTTCCCCGCAGCAGCAGCCGTTCACCATTTAATAGAAAAGGACCGTGGTCGACGAATTCGAATGTACGGAAGCCGAAGCGCTCGCTGAGTTCGGTTTGACCATGAGCACTTTCCAGCATGACCGTAACCGAGTATAGAGTAGGCGTATCGGTGGACCATCTCTCTGGATCTTTGAGTTCAAATTCGGCAATCCGTTGTTTCCCGTCCCAAGGCTTGGATTGAAGCGTGATGCGCCCCGCCTCCTTACCTTGCGGGTCATGGAGAATAACCGTAATAGCCAGCTCTTCTTGATGCTGCTCGGGATTGTACAAGGAGACATCGACCTGTACTTTCACCGGGCCTCTACCGGTCTTCGCCTCTTCTGGCGCTCCCGTCCACTCCATCGTCACCTGCACCTGCCCGACCGATATGGCCGGTACATATACGAGATTCAAGTACCGGTAAACGCCGCCGTACGCATGAAAATCATTGGCATCCGACGGAATCGTCTCCAGATCGCGGCTGTTGTCGCTGCAGATGGCAATCGGCACCTTGCCGGCATAACGCTCCATTTCGGCGGCTTCCTTGGCCGCGTCCGTAATATCTACTGTAAATTCATCATAACCGCCCAGATGCGAGCCCGCTTTACTCGTATATACATACACATCCGTCCGCTGCCCCGCCCCTTCAAAGTGAAGCAGAGTGCGCCCGCCCGGATAAGGATTATCGATATCTGCTTTAAGCCGGTACCAGCCTTGGCCTTGGTAATACGTCCGGTCCGGGTCCATCACATCATAGGCATTGTAGCTGTGAGGCAGCTTTACTTCCTGCCATGGGACATTATAATGATTGTTCAGCTTATCGCTGCGCCATACTTCCCAGACGCCGCCAAGGCTGCCGGTATAGTGCTGCCATCCGTCTATAAGCCGCTGTTTGTGCATGCTGTTGTTCTCCTGTCTTTTTTCTTTTTGGAAAAGCGTCCTTACGATTGCTATTCGACTGTCGAAAAAAGAGTTTCGCTGCGCGTTTTGGTTCATGCTGCCATTCTTGATTTCATTGTCCCATCGCTTTTCCGATGAAAAATGGATAAAATCTGCAAAAAGTCATCCTGAACTCAAAACGCTCCGCTCACCTCCACTCCCATTTCAACCATTGCAGGTAGAGAAATATACTGCTAGGAAAGCGAGCATGTTCAGGGACAAATAAAACGCGTTTGACCAATTGCATAAAAAAGTTTATTTAGCTAAACGTTTAGCTGGTTAACCACCGCTATCATCATTCGCCGTCCTCGCATCACTTTCATGTCCGCGAATAGTCTGCTGTGGGCCAGCTGCAACGAATCAAAATGTAAAAGTACAGGTTGTCAGCCGCTTTTTCGATGATTTATCGCTTCAAAATGCAAATGTGCAGTTTGATTGGTCAAAAATGGCCTCATAGAGCGATATCGGGCGATTTCAAATGCACTTTTGCATTTTGATCGCGATTTTGGAGCTTTTTGGCTTTATCAGCCTGCACTTTTACATTTTGTTGCCCATGCACCGCATGGTTGCAGAGGACTTGCGTGCATCCTCCAGGCTCTCCGAAAATGTGAGAGCGTCCTCGCGGACGCTCTTCGGCTTGCTATCCATAGTTCGTGACAATTCACAACGTACGCATACGTTGGCGACTGCACTCACTAATAAACTTATTGCACATTAGCGCCTGGACCGATCTCCACGCCCTCTTTTTTATTGAAGCGGTCCGTTGCTTCTTTAATAATGTCGTTACCGCCGTTCGCTTTCCACTCCTCGATCACCTTCGGCCAATCGGAGATGTTCTCTTTGCCGTAGATCATTTTGATCATGTGATCCAGGATGAACTTGGAAGGCTCATCGAATTTTGGAGCCAGATCCGGGTATTGCGTGTAGCTCTTCAGCTCTGGTGCGAATGAGAATCCGCCGCGTCCTTCATGCGGAAGGATCGATTCGAAGCTTTTCAGCATTTCCTCGCCTTTTGGCTCCATTGGAAGCTTTTCGGCGTTGTATGCCCCGTCTTTAATGAGCCAGAGCCAGTCGCGGCGCTGCTCGGAGAAGCGATCTTCCTCGCTCTCAGGCAGCTTGTAATTGATTTTGTCGCCTTCTTTCGTATAGTTCTCGCCTTCAATACCGAAGGAGAAGAACGTTGCCGCCTCTTCCGTCACCATGTAGTCGAAGAACTTCACAATCGCTTCTGCTTTTTCCTTGCTCAGCTTCGCATTGAGGTAAGCCTGCTCCAGCGTGCTGTTGTAGAGCATCATGCCGCCTTTGCCGTCCGGACCTGTCGGCGATGCGATCATTGCCAGCTTGCCTTCCGGCACGGCATTTTTCAATTCGGCTTCATAGATGCCAAGCTGGTTCGCATTGGCGTTGTAGATGCCGATTTTGCCGGAGTCGCGGCCCTTCGTCCACATTGCGCCGGTAATCGTCGCGAAGTCTTTAGCCATTAAGCCTTCGTCATACATCGCTTTGTAGACGCCAAGCGCCTTCATCATATTTTCGCTATCGAAGAACTTTGGAACGATCTGATCGCCCTGCTTCTCGTACATCGTGCTGTATGGCAGGACGTCATAAGCGCCCAAGATAAAGTCTGCATATTTGAAGTTTTCGCGGAAGCCGAACGGCTGCTCCACGCCAAGCTTCTTGAACTCGCGGAGCATCGGAAGCAGATCGTCGATCGTTTTTGGCGCTTCGATGCCCGCTTTCTCCAGCAGATCAGCACGTACAAACGTTGCACGGCGCGACTGCACGCTCAAATATTGCGGAATGGAGTAAATTTTGCCTTCATACGTAACGGAATCCCAAGCTTCCTTCGGAATCGAATTCAGCAGGTTTTGACCGTGGGTCTTGAGAATATCGTCCAGCGGCATAAACACGCCCGCATCCACCGCATCCTTCATCGCATTGCTGGACGGTGTCGTGTTGCCGACCAATACGTCCGGCACATCGCCGCCCGCGAACATCAGCGAAACCTTTTGCCCAAAATCCTTATGCGGAATCAGTGTGATGTTCAAATCGGTGTTCGTCCGCTTCTCCAGCTCCAGAACCCATTTGTCTTTGTTTAAGTCTTCGACGGATTCGATCGCTTTCATCGCGAGTGTACCTTTAGCCATCGTAAATTTGGTCGGCGCGGCAGCAGCCTCTTTTCCATTGCCCTTGTCCGTGCCTGTCTCCGAGTTTTTCCCCTTGTTTCCATCTCCGCAAGCCGCCAGCAAGCCGGCGAGAAGTATTACGCATAATAAGCTGAGCATACTTTTCTTCATGCCTAGATCCCCTCTCATTTTGTAATAGCGCTTACATTTTACAATTACTACCTTATCACGGTATAAAAACCGTTCACATGGTCTCATTTATGGCGCAATGGTTTTTTTTACGCTATTACGATTTGACGGAACCAACCATCATTCCCTTTGTAAAATACTTTTGCAGGAACGGGTAGACGATCATAATCGGGATGGTGGCAATAATGACGACCGCCATTTTGATCCCTTCAGGAGAAGACATCAGCGCGTCCTCGGCAGGCACATTGATTGATGAGCTGTCCGTAATGATGAATTCACGCAATCTCACTTGCAGCGGATACAGCATCCGGTCGTTGATAAAATAAAGCGCATTCGCATAGCTGTTCCAATGCCCTACGGAGTAGAAAATACCAAGCGTCGCCATAACCGGCTTCGACAGCGGCAATATAATGTTCCACAGGATCCGCATCTCGCCGCAGCCGTCGATTCGCGATGCATCGATAAGCTCATTCGGCAGTCCCATAAAAAATGAACGCATAACAAACAGGTTAAACGCGCTGATTGCGCCAGGAATCATCAATGACCATAACGTATCGTGAAGCCCCAAGCCTCTAACAAGCAAGTAGTTCGGAATAAGCGGTGCCGTGAAAATAAGCGTGAGCAGCACCATAATGAGTACCGGCTTGCGATAGACATATTCGGAACGCGACAGCGGATACGCCAGCGACGAGGTCATCGCCAAGTTGATGAACGTACCGACCACGGTCACAATGACGCTGACACCGAAGGAGCGCCAGATCAGCTTTTCGCCGATAACCGCCTTATAGTTCGTAAGGGTAAGATCGACCGGCCACAAATACACTTTGCCGCTGTTTATCGCTGCATTACTGCTGAAGGATTGCGCCAGAACATGTAGAATCGGCAGGATCATGCTCAGGCCTAATACGATCAGAAAAATATAATTAAACACGTTAAACCAACGTTGAGCGTTGCTTGTTCTTACCATGGGCTCTCCTCCTTAATATAATCCTTCTCCGGTCATCTTCTTGCTCAGCGTATTGCCTGTCATAATCAGGACAAGCCCCACTACTGACTTGAATAGACCGATGGCTGTCGTATAGCTGTATTGCCGGTCGAGAAGGCCCACGGTATAGATGTACGTATCCAGAATCTCGCCTTTGCCAGAGTTAAGCGTATTCAAAAAGATCGAAACCCTCTCAAAGCCAAAGTCCATGAAATGACCGATTTGCAGCAAAAACAAAATCGTAATCGTCGGCATCAGCGCAGGCAGCGTAATGGACATCGTCTGCTTCCAGCGTCCCGCTCCGTCGATCTCGGAAGCTTCATACAGCTCCGGGTTGATGCTCGTCAGTGCAGCAAGGTAAATAATCGTCCCCCAGCCTGCATCCTTCCATACGCCGGAGCTGACCAGAATGGTACGGATATAGGATTCCTCGCCCATGAAGTAAATCGGCTCAAAGCCCATCGCCGTAATAATATTGTTCACAATCCCGCTCCGGGGCGACAAAATCTCGATTGCGATACCGCCAATAACGACCCAAGACAGGAAGTGCGGCATATAAAAAACGGTCTGCAGCACCCGTTTGAAAAGCACCTTGCGAATCTCATTGAGCAGCAGTGCTAGGATAATCGGTACGGGAAATGAGATAGCCAAGCTGTAAAAGGCAAGCAAAAGCGTATTTTTCAATATCCGTAAAAAATCGGTGTACTGAAACATTTTCTGAAAATGCTCCAGCCCGACCCACGGACTGCCCAGATATCCTTTAAAAATATTGTAGTCTTGAAAAGCCATAACCGAGCCGAACAGCGGCACGTATTTGAATAGCAAAAAATAAAGAATGCCGGGAATCGATATAAAATACAGTGCCTTATACTTATTCAGATAGGCCCATCGTTCTTTGGCCGTTCGAAACCGCATCGGCCCGATTTCCGCTTCGATATTGCTTTTCGCCATGGGAGTCAACTCCTTGCATAGTTTGTACGACAATCGTACACTATGGCGCTGGGCGCTTACGATGGCGTGATCTTTGGCGGTATGGCTTTTTTTACGATTTGGGCATGTTCATCCGCACGACCGTTCCCTCGCCCAGCATGCTCTCAATTTCGAGACCGTAGTTGTCGCCGAATACAAGCTGAATACGGCGGTGAATATTGAGGACGCCAATTCCGCCCTTCCCCTCCGCCTCGGTCAGACGTTTCGTCTCCAGCCGGTTTCTCAATTGCAGCAGCGCGGCTTCGCTCATCCCCGAGCCGTTGTCGATAACGGATACGACGAAGTATTGATCCGTCTCGGTTGCTTGAATCTGAATGCGATGGCCGTCCTCCAGCCCTTCGAAAAAGGCATGCTGAAAAATATTTTCGATCAGCGGCTGAAGCGTGAGCCGAACCATTTTCTTCAGAAGGAAGTCCGACGGAATCTCGACTTCAATCTCGAAATCCTTGCCGTACCGATGCTTGAGGATCGCCATATAATTAAGCACATGCTTCAGCTCATTAACGACCGTAATTTCTTCCAGGCTCGTCTGAACGGCGTATCGCAGCATATGGGCCATACTTTTCACAATTTCGGAAACCTCATCCGAGTCTTGAACGGCAGGGAAACAGACGATCGTCTCCAGCGTGTTATATAGAAAATGCGGATTGATCTGCAATTGCAGCGCCTGAAGCTCGGCCTTCTGCCGTTCCAGCTCCGCTTCCCGCTTCGTATTCTCGGCCATATAGACCTGCTCGATCATATCGGACAGCTTGTTCACCATGGAGTTGTAGCTGACGATAAGCTCGTCCACTTCATCCTGCGTGCCGTTGAGCGGAATCCGGTTCCAGTCGCCTTTCTCCGCCTGCTTCATGCCCCGTCTCAGCTTGCGGATGGGACTTGTGAGGGAATGGCTGAACCGGTAAGCGAGCAGCAGCGCCAGCACCAGTGTAATCGAGCCGATCCAAAAAATATTCGTTCGTATGCCGATAATCGGCTCGCGCAAATCCTCCATTGGAATCGAAATTTGCAGGTTCCAATCCGTATAGGACGAGTGGCGGGCGATCGTAAACCGTTCTTCGCCGTCCTCCTTGCCGATGAACGACTGGGTTTTCCCGTCGGACAAACCTCTTCGTTCGGCAGCAGGCAGTTGTTGTCCGATTTTGCTCGCATCGGTATGGTAGACGATTTTCCCGTCTCTGTCTTCGATGTGAAAATAACCCCGCGGCCCCAAGTCGATGCCTTGCCATAATGCCGATAATTCAGTGCTGCGCACCTCTATGGCGAGCACGCCTTTGTAGGTCAACGACCGAGGCGCTCTCACTTTGCGAGCGAGCGTAATGGTCTGACCCTGCTGACCCGGGCTGATACTGGCATTGAGGATCATAATCTGGCCGTTATCCGGAATGTCTGCGAACAGCTTGTCCACGTAGGCCTTGGCCGACGGACTCGTAAAATCAAGGGAAGCGCCGTTGTTGACGCTAACGGTTCGTCCGTCCTGGCCGACCACGTACAAGGCCATTACTTCCGGATGGCGGATCATAATCGGCTCCAGCGCGTTCGTCTTGATGGTGGACGTGTAGTAATATTTTTCATAATATTTATCGGGATCGATTTCCAAAAACGACTTAATATCAGAGTTGGACAACAACGATAAGGTCGAGTTCTCGTAATTGTGGATATACTGCTCCAAATGATAGGATGCAATGTTGACGACCTGCGCCATGTTTGCTTCCGCCTGATCGCGCAGCTTGTCCGTCGCTCCATAGTACGTATACAGCCCGAGCGCAGCGAGCGGCACGAAAATAACGATGACGAAATACGTATACAGCCGTACAAAAAGCCCCTTCCGGCGTTTATGCCCCGCCATCTATTTAATCCCCAGACTGCTGCGGTATTCCGTTGGCGTGATGCCTTTGACTTTGCGGAACGTTTTGGCGAAATGCGAATAATCCTCGTAACCGATCTCGTGAGCGACGTCCACGATCCGGTAATGCGGCAAAGCGAGCAGCTGCTCAGCGAATTCGATTCGTTTGGCAATGCGGTAATTGATAAAGGTGACGCCGGTCGTTTTTTTGAAGTAGAGGCTAAAATAATTTGGAGTGAGTCCGACAAGATTGGCGACCTCCTCCAGCGTTACTTCCCTCGCGATGTTCTGCTCGATATAGGCTTTAACCTCGGACATAATGTCCTTGAAGCCGTCTCTTCGCAAGGCGAGCTCGTTCGTTACCGTGTGAATTCTGCGGCGGAACTGCTCTTGTATACCGCTGAATCCATAGTTGTCGTTGGACTCGCTTGAGCTGGATGCTGGCGTCAGGGTGCTCGGCTTCGCCTCCGAATGATTGTGGCCCTTCGCTTGAAGCCGGTCGAGCACCGCTTGGAATGAATCATTCAGCAGCTCTTTGAGCTGATTGGGGTGGTCGGTCCGTTCAGCGCAATAGCGCAGCCATTCGTCCAAGCACTGATCCAGCTCGGGGATCCGAAGCTGCCAAATATGCTCCGTAATTTCGTCGAGCCATTGCTTGGATTGCGTTGGCGTTACGACTCCCTTTTCCATCGCTGGCAGTATCCGGTCGAGCATTTCATGGATGTCCGACTTCACAACCGGCTTCAGCATATACTCCTTCACGCCGTACGCCACGCATTGCTTCGCATACTCAAATTCGGCAAAACCGGAGATTACGACTACGCGGATATATGGGTATAGGATCTGTATGCGCTTACAAAGTTCGAGACCGTCCATCTTCGGCATGCGGATATCGGTAATCAATATATTGGGCGGATACTCGGCGATTCGGGCCAGCGCTTCCTCGCCATTTTCCGCTACGCGCACACTTGTGAACGGTTTGCTGTACGTGGTCATCATATGCTTCAGGCCATTGCGAATAATAATCTCATCGTCAACGATCAAAATATGCATTCCTCTGCCCCCTCTAGAAAAGACTCCCTCTATAATAGCTCAGGTTGCAGACAGTTCCTATATGCGATTCCGATAAATGGATTGACAAAATGCTCCTTTGGGGGGAGGGGGGGCGTTGGTTAGCCGCCTAGAGCGCAGCTTTTTTCGCTATTTGCGAGGCTAGTAGGCTCGTTCGGGAAGGAGTATCAGCTCAGCCGCTTAACTGCTGCGAAGCTGTTTTCGCTATTTGCGAAGCTGAGTTCGCTCGACGGGTGGCATTAGCTCAGCCGCTTACCTACTACGAATCAAATTTCGCTATTTGCGAAACTGAGTTCGTTCGGCGCGCGGGGCTACACATTTTGCGAACCTGCTTCGCTGTTTAGCGAAGCTAAGTTCGCTCGGCACGGAGCAGCAGCATCGCCGGTCGCCTACAGCGAAGCTAGCTTCGCTGTAGCCGTAATCCAAGCTACGCGAGGACTCTTTAGCGAAATTGGGTTCGCTGTTTTGCGAACCTACTTCGCTAATGCACAAACACAATGTTACTTTTCGCTGCCGCCTCACTT
>NZ_JBHVUY010000002.1:0-209950 GCF_042883865.1 Paenibacillus sp. NPDC058174 | reverse complement strand
CTTTTTACGAAACACCTTCGCTAATAGCGAAGCTGGGATCGTTCCGCAGAGAGTATCAGCTCAGCCGCTTACCTACAGCGAATCAAATTTCGCTGTAGGTAAGCGGCTGAGTTCGTTCGGCGCACGGGGCTCCACATTTTGCGAAGCAGCTTCGCTGTTTAGCGAAGGCAAGTTCGCTCGGCACGAGGCAGCAGCTCAGCTAATTGCCTACAACGAAGCTAGCTTCGCTATTCGAGAACCTAGGTTCTCGGTTAGCGAAATTCAATTCGCTGTAGCCGTAGCACAGGCTGCGCAAGGACTTTTTAGCGAAATTGGGTTCGCTGTTTTGCGAACCTGTTTCGCTAATGCACGAACACAATGTTACTTTTCACTGCTGCCTCACTTTTTACGAAACACCTTCGCTAATAGCGAAGCTGGGATCGTTCCGCAGAGAGTATCAGCTCAGCCGCTTACCTACAGCGAATCAAATTTCGCTGTTTGCGAAGCTGAGTTCGTTCGACGCACGGGGCTCCTCATTTTGCGAACCTGCTTCGCTGTTTAGCGAAGCTAAATTCGTTCGGCACGGAGCAGCAGCACCGCCGGTCGCTTACAACGAAGCTAGCTTCGCTATTCGAGAACCTAGGTTCTCGGTTAGCGAAATTCAGTTCGCTGTAGCCGTAGCACAAGCTGCGCAAGGACCCTATAGCGAAATTAGGTTCGCTGTTTTGCGAACCTGCTTCGCTAAAGTGCAAACACAATGTTACTTTGCAACATACACCAGTTTTTATGGTGCACCTTTCGCTATTAGCGAAGGTCAGCACGTTCGATGCCGGGTTGCTCGTCATATAACGAACCTGCTTCGCTAATGTCAAACACAATGTTACTTTTCACCGTGACCTGCCTTTTCTACGAAGCACCTTCGCTATTAGCGAAGATGGGTTCATTCAGCTTAGGATAGCCGTTCGATTCAAAAAGCAGCCTCAAAGTGGCAGCATTCACATTTCTGCTGCCCATTAGACGCATGCCACCCTGTGCATAAGATCAAAAAAAGAAGTGTGTTCGTGGGAGTCGATTGCGAAGAGGCAGATTTGCAGCGAATTGACTCATTCAAGAGGTGGGGCGTAACAGCTACGCCGGAGCGTTGGCATCGCGCAAGCTTGGCATAAGTCAAGCAACAGCAACAAAATAGGCTCGCTAGGTATTGCCTAGCGAACCCGAACCTTACAATCGTCTACAGCTTGAAATGCTCCTTAATCCTTCTCGCTACTTCTTCAGGACCAATCTCCGTATTGTTAATGCGCAGATAATGCTCCTTCTGAATCTCTCCTTCATGGGAGTTCAGCCGATGGTTCTCCATTGTATGAATCAAGTCTTGCTCCGATCTCGCCAAATTGCGTTTGGTCGGCTTATGCTCAAGACGATGCGGGCTTTTGTTGCGCACAAGCCTTTCCTGCAAATCAGCCTCCAGCTCCACATAATAAACGGTGCCGCCCTGTGATTCAAAAATTTCGCTCACATGCCGAATGTATTCCCAATCTCCGGGTAAATCAAAGCCCCACACGTAGGTGAAAATCAATCCTGCCAAGTCGCTCTTCGCTACTTCCTGGAATATTTCCTCACGAAACAAACCGACCAATCGGTTGCCTTGCGGGCTTCCATAGTTGAAGTAAGGGCTGACCAGTTCAATCGTCATATGGTTATGAAACAGCTTCAAGTCCGTTATTTGCTCCAATTGCTGTCCTACCGTCATTTTGCCTACCGCCTGCGGTCCAAACACAATTACTAGTTTCACGATATCCCCTCCTGCTTGGCTTCGAAAACCTCCGATTAGCTTCATGTTTTATCCAATATTACTAGAATTACTATAAAAATCAAGAAAAAAAGAGGGGCGAAACGCCCCTCCAGCTTACCCTGCTACATACATCTATCTGTTCATCCCAGCACGTCCTTCAGACGTCGCTCCATTCCGGCAAAATCAACCGCCCCCAACATGCGGTCACGTATAATCCCTTCACTGTCGATAACGAACGTGGTAGGGAAGCTGCGGACGCGGTACTGCGACATTACGTCCCCCTTCTCATCCAGCAAAACAGGAAAAGTCAGGCCGCGGTCTCCAACGAAGGACAATACGTTGCGGCCGTTTTTCTCGGTGGACGTCATATTGACGGATAGGACCACAACATCCTGCTCGCGATAAGTGGCATACAGCTTTTCCATATGCGGCATTTCCACTTTGCAAGGCGGGCACCAGGAAGCCCAGAAGTTGACGAATACGGTTCTGCCGCGATAATCCGAGAGGCTGATTTCACTGCCATCTAACGATGCCAGCTTAAAGTCCGGCGCCTGCTGCCCCTTGTTCAATCCTACCTCCGCTACACCTGCCCCTGCCTGCAGCTCTGCAGAACGGCCGCCGTAATCGACCAGCAAAATAGCCGCAAGAACAGCCGCAGCCAGCACACTGTTTGCCGCCAGCCTTCTCCATTCGATTATCCTTGCAGACCTGATTTGTATTACAAACATGAAAGCGGACACCGCGGTCGACAATGCATATTTCCACACTTCCGCAAACGTATCGGCCAGCAGACATTGTGCTAACAGCCATACTGTAATCCAGCCATAGAGCATCGCACTTATCCATATGACAACCGCTTTGATTCCGGCATTCGTCCGTAAGCCTTTATACAGAAGAAAACCGCAAGAGACAAGCGTAGCAAGCCATCCGCCAACAATACCTCCGCTGAAATATATGAACGAGCGAGGATCCTCAAGCACCGTCGCAGGATCAACTATAATCAAGCTTGCTTTCCAAATAAAAATCCACAGCAGTACTGCGTTCATAGCATCGGAGACGAAGCTGGCCTCCATTTGGCCTTTTTTTGCCTTTAACCACAATCCCCCAACTCCCGCCATCCCGCAAAGAATATAGACGACAATTTCCAAATTCAACACGAAGGTTCCAAGTTGCACTGTATACACGCCTCTTGCCCACACTCCCTTCTTCCCCGTTCTTACTGCCGCGAATAAGTCCGATGAAGCTTCTTGCTACCTAGTCTATCATTTTCAAAGGAGGTTCAGCTATAAATGCGGTACATGTTTTTCCCTTCTAATTTGGCCTGGTAAAGCGCCGTATCCGCCTTTTTCAGCAGTTCCTGCAGCTTATCATCCTCTTGATAAAAGGCCATGCCGATGCTCGAAGTCGATACAAAATGATGCTCCATCACAAGCCACGGCTGCTGCAGTGACGAGAGTATTTTCTCGGCAATGTCTTCCGCTTCAGCAACGCTCTCCAGATCCGGGAGGGCAATGACAAATTCATCGCCGCCCATCCTTGCCACCCGGTCAATATCCCTCAAGCACGGCTTCACGCGCCCAGCCAGCTGCCGGAGAAGCTCGTCCCCCGCATCATGTCCAAAATTATCATTAATTTGCTTAAAGCCATCTAAATCAATATACATGACGGCAAGCAGCCGTTTGCTATGCTTGGCTTCAAGCATCGCCTGATCCAGCAAAGCGTGGAATAATCTGCGGTTCGGAAGCTCTGTCAGCGGATCATGAAAGCTTAAGTGCTCCAGATGCTCCTCGTATTTTTTCCGCTCCGTTATTTCGCGGCCGACAAGCATCATGTTTGCATAAGTGCCTTCTTCATCAAACATCGGCGTCCCGATCAGCTCGACCCATACGTCATAGCCTAATCTATGCCGCCGATGAATTTCACAGGAGAACGGCCGCTGGGTGATGGCCATATTTACAAATACTTCGCGGAAAGCGACATCCACTTCCCCATTCGGCTGATAAAAGACCCCTTTTCCAACATACTCGCCCGGATCATAGCCCAGCACCGTATTATGAGATGGCGAAGCGTAGGTCACGATGCCGTCCAGTTGAACCAGCTGAATGAGGTCAAGCGAATTATCCGCAAGCATCCGGTACCGTTTCTCACTCTCTTTTAGCGCGGCCTCCACTTTGCTTCTTTGCGTAATATCCCGAAACATCGTTAAAATCGCCGGTTGGCCATCATGGGTAATCGATATACTATTCGTATCGATAAAGATCGTCTGCCCGTCCCGGCGCATCACCTCAATCGCCATGTAAGGAAGAAGATTCCCCTTCTTCAGCTCATTCACCCTTTGCCGGATCATTTCATGCTGCTCCTCGCGAATAAAGGAATATAAACTGACGCCCTGCGGGTTAAATTCCTTCGAATAGTTCATTGCGGAGAGATTGGCATATAAAACCTCACCCTCACGATGGACCATGATTCCCTCGGGAGAAAGCTCAACGAGCTTGCGGTAGCGCTCCTCGCTCTCCTTCCACGACCGTTCCAGCTTGTTCTGAACCGAAATATCTTTGGTCATGCCTACAATTCCAATAATTTCACCATTCTCGCTGCGCAGCGGGGAAAAGCTTGAACTCACTTCGATGCATGTTCCGTCTTTTTTCAGACCAATCGTCTCAAACCCCTGGCAGCATTCTCCCCTTCTGCCCTGCTCCACTTGTTCCTGATGCCTCGTTGCAAAAGCTTGCGGGATAATCGGCAGCGGCTTGCCGATCATTTCGTCCCGCTTCCATCCGTAAGTCTCCTCGAAAGCGGCGTTAATATCGGCGACATGACCGTCCAAATCCAATATAAACATGGCTGCAGAGGTTGAATGGAATACCGCCTTCAAGCGCTCCTCCCTTTCTACCTGTGCAGCCCTTTCTTTGTTTGACTCCGTTATATCTTGAATCAGGCAAAAAATGCCGTACAAATCGTCCTCATTAACGAGCGGAATTGCCGTTACGTGAATATCAAGCCGGGTGCCATTGTTGTGACAGGCGCTGGCTTCATAGCTGGCAGATTTTCCTTCGGTTAAGGTTTCAAAATAGCGGCGAACAGCATCCCGATGCTCTGGAACGATGCACTCCAAATAATCATTCATGGGAAATCCCGTGTTGGAATACCCAAACATTTCGCATGCCGCATGATTGACTTCCCTTATCTGACCGTCCTTGGATAACACGAGAACAGCAAAAGGATTAAGCTCTACGATGGATTGATGAAACGATGCGGACGCCTCATGAGGTAACGTACTCATTTATGTAATATTTTCCTCCCCGGAAATTATCGATGTCATGAAAAGCTGAATTCCCTGCTAGAAACCGCTGCTTACAGCTTTTCATTTTACCTTTCTTTTGTCATAATCGACAGTAGAATTAGTAAAATTCTACAGTTTTACTGGAAGAAAAAGTTTAAAAACCAACGGAAACCTGTCTAATTTCCAGCAAAGCGCCAGATTGCTCTTTAAAAATGGTCTGCTTTTTTATCAGATAAACATCTTTGACCCCGGCAGCGCCCGCGTGTATTGTATAGAGGAAACCGGCCACGATGGTTGGTGAGCCCGATCAAATGCTAGAGAGAATAGGAGCTGGAGCTATGAAAAGCATCGCTGTGTTTTGCGGATCGAGAAATGGAGCTTCCGAGGTTTATGTGGAAGGAGCGAAAGCGCTCGGCAGGGAGCTAGCCAAACGGGATATTGCACTCGTATACGGCGGAGCCAGCGTTGGCGTTATGGGTGCCGTCGCTGATTCCGTTATGGAAGCCGGAGGACGTGTCATCGGTGTTATGCCTGCCTTTCTCGACAAAAGAGAGATTGCCCACAAGTCCCTGACCGAACTCATTATTGTGGAATCGATGCACGAGAGAAAAGCAAAAATGGCGGAGCTGTCTGACGGATTTATTACGATGCCGGGCGGTCCTGGAACGATGGAAGAGTTTTTTGAAATTTTCACTTGGGCGCAGCTTGGCCTTCATCAAAAGCCTTGCGGCCTCTTAAATATCAATGGCTACTACAACCCGCTTATTGAACTGTTCAACCATATGACTGCGGAACAGTTCATGGAGGAAAAGTATCGCCGGATGACGCTCGTAGATGAGAATCCGGCAGCGCTTTTGGAGCAATTTTACACCTACGAGCCGCCTGCTCTTAAAACATACCTGAACGACCAACAAACGTAGCAACTATTTTGCGAAAAATCGGGCTGAGCATGCCGCAGCATGCCCAGCCCGGTTTAGTTTGGAGGCTTAGCTAACTTAACTTAACTTAACTTAACTTGCTCGTACCTCTGTTCTGTTCTGTTCCGTTCCGTTCTGTCCGGTTCGCTGCCCGTAACCAAATTAACTATCCGTGCAAACATTGCTCTGTTCCTTGTTCAACCTGCTGAGCGCTTCGCTAAGCTTGATTCCGTCTTCTGGAATGAATTGCCGCCAATATTCAACTGATTGCTGTATGTTGTGCAGAATAGCGGCGGAAGTATCACTTGTAGCAGAGAAAATTTCCAGTGTAAAATAGATCGCTTCACATTTTGGCGGCATTCCCTTTTCTGCGGGACTTAGGTAGGCTTTTTCTAGCGCTCGCAGTACAGGCTCTCCGAAAATAATACCCTCATGATTATATGCCTCCGTGAATGGCCGATGAGAGGAAGACCTCCCGTTCGTCTGCTGCAGATGCAGAATCGGGGAAAAACAGCCAAGCTCGGCAAGCCACCGGTACGTATCGCCGTCGGATCTTTGAGCGAATAAATAGGGGTAACGGTTCATTTCAAGTTTTATTTGCTCCATGATAGCTGTCCGCTCTATTCCCTCTGCTTGCACCAGCTCTGCAAACAGCGTATTTGCCGATTGCGGCCCCAGCCATAGTGACGAGGTTTGAGCGTCGACGTGCGACCGGGCACCGCGCTCCGGAAGGCGGGCGCTTGAATCTATGGAATCTCCTTTTAGACGACAATCCTCCGCCCATGCTTCGATTGTTTCTTCGTCCGGCTGCAAAAATTTACGTTGACCGCTTTGATGGCCCGTATCCAGTGTCAAATAAAACGGAGCGTCCGACCTCCGGCTAACCTCTCCCAGCAAACGCTTAGCGCCTTGAATCGTCCAAGGAATTTGATGCGGTGTATACATTTGTTCAACTCCGGGCGTAAGGACGCCAAGCCTTTTGCAAGATTCAGCGATTTCAGCTAAACGTCTATAAAGATCATTTTCTGCTGTCCGGTAAGCTTCGGGATTTTGAAGCACCGCTTCAGAAAAGGCATAACAATAGAAACCAAGTCCAGCCCCCAATTCCGCTGCAAGCTCAGCCATCGGCTCCACCCAACTCTGCTGTATCCGGTCGCGAACCGATTCATCGGGATGTGCCAGTCCCAACGTCGCATACGTTCCGTGCCCGGAATAGAGATTGGCAACTCGCACACCTGTCTTGCCGCTTTCCTCCCTGACCTCCTCCGCCCATCGCTTCATGTAGGCTTCACCCATATACAACGGATCGATCTCGTTGTCGGCGCTAGCCTCGACATAATGCACACCCATCGATTGAAGCAAGCTCATCCACTCGGACGGCCTCGTCCAACGTTTGGAGGCAAAGCAATTATCGACTGCTAGATATAGACGGGGGTCTACCCTTTGCTCATGTCCTTGACCCTGCTCCTCCCGTTTCCCACTCCGCCCTAGCTCCATCCCCATCTTCGCCAAGCTCCCTTCCGGCTTTTCTTTCATTATTGGCTTTTCTTTTGTTTTTGTCTATTAATATGTTGTCTTTACTTCAAATAAACCAAATAAAACAAACATAAAACCAATATTCCAACCTCCAAACCAAAATATCAGCCTTTAGTTTTCATTGTTTATCTCCTGGCAGCTAGCTATAATGAAGGCAATAGAGGTGATCGAATTGAACATTTCCGAACGCAAATTAAAAATACTGCAATTGCTGCAGCAAGCCGGCAACGTCCGCGTAACGGAGCTAAGTACGCTGCTTGGCGTGACGGATGAGACGATCCGCAAGGATCTCGACTCGCTAAGTGAAATCGGCAAGCTGCAGCGTACCCATGGCGGTGCCCTTCCTCTGCCAGAGGTTCCGATGCTAGCGCCCCATTTGGAACGGGAACAGACCCATGCCGAGTTAAAAAAAGAAATCGCCGAAATCGCGCTTCGCCAAATCCAGCCTCATGATACGATCGCGATGGATGGAAGCACAACGGTATCCTATCTGGCTAAAATCATGCCCGACATTCCGCTTACCGTCGTTACCAATTCGATGAAAACAGCCTTCGAATTAAGCACCCGCGAGCATATTCATATCATTTCTGTAGGCGGCATCTTCCTTCGTCAGTCCTTTTCCTTCCACGGATCGCTGACCGAACGAATCTTGAAGGAGTATCACGTCCATAAAGCGTTTCTATCCTGTACCGGACTGCATGCGGACAGAGGCTTCAGCGACTCTAACGAGGCACATGCCTCCGTTAAAAAACGGATGATCGAAATCGCCGATGACGTCTATTACTTGCTCGACAGCAGCAAACTGGGTGTGAAAGACTTGATTCAAATCGCTTCCATACAGAGCCATGTTAACGTGATTACTGACTCATCAGCCGATCCAGCGATTATGGAACAGCTCGCAGACTCCGGAGTACGCTGGATAAAAGAATAAAAAAGAGAGCATTTCCGCATACGGGAAATGCTCTTTTTTTTCAACCACGTTAAACATCACTTTGGTGCAATATTTTCTGCTAGAAGCTCACCCATAGCTGTCCATTCATGCGCTTTAGGCGGCTTCGAATAGGTGACAGGCAATCGAGGGAACAGCAGCTCCGCTATGCGGTAGGCTTCCTCCAGATGCGGATAACCGGATAAAATAAAGCGGTCGATGCCCAAGGCCGCGTATTCCTTCAGGCGCTCGGCAACGGAATCGGCATCGCCGACCAAGGCTGTGCCTACGCCTCCTCTGACTTGCCCGATACCCGCCCACAGATTTGGGCTAATCTCCAACTGATGCAAATTGTCGCGGACCAGCTGCGTCATCCGCCGTTGACCGACAGAATCGAAACGATCCAAGACGGCATGGGCTTCATTAATATCTTCCTTCGTCACATACTGCACAAGCTTATGTGCTTCCGCCCATGCCTCCTCCGCCGTCTCTCTGACGATAATCTGCACCCGAAGCCCGATTTCAATCTCCCGGTTTTGAGCCTTCGCCAATGCCTTTACATCCGCGATTTTCTCAGCCACCATCGCCGGCGTCTCCGCCCAAGTCAAGTAAGTATCAATATGTTTGGCTGCAACCTGATGACCTGGCGCCGAAGAAGCGCCAATGAACAATGGCGGCGATTTCCGTTCAAACGGAGGATACTGCAGCTTAGCCCCTTCAACTTGAATATGCTTGCCTGTATAGGTGACTTCCTCCCCTTCCATCAGCCGATGCCATACGGTCAGAAATTCGTCGGTCGCATCATAGCGATCCTTGTGGTCAAGAAAAATACCGTCCCCCTTCATCTCCAGAGGATCGCCCCCGGTAACGACATTCACCAGAAGCCGGCCGGAGGATAGGCGGTCGAAGGACGCAGCCATGCGAGCTGCAATGGTGACCGAAACCCCTGCCGGGCGCACCGCTACCAGAAACTTAAGCCGCTCGGTTGCTGGAAGCAGCGCCGATGCAACAACCCAGCCGTCCTCGCAAGCATGCCCCGTCGGAACGAGCATGCCCGTATAGCCTAGCCGGTCGACGGCTTGCGCGACTTGACGGAAATAATGAAGGTCGGTTACTTTCGCACCCTGCGTCGTGCCCAAATATCTTCCGTCTCCCATAGTCGGCAAATACCAAAATATTTCCATCCTGAAAATCCCCCTTATAATAACGCGGTCCGCTTATCGGCTCCGCTTCTGCTGCTAACGTTCTCCAATTCGCTTCCACTTTCGCTTCCTACAGCAATCTGGGCAATTAGAAACCGGCGCAGCTCCACAAACTCTTTGCCTGCCCGCGCATCGCTGAATGATACCTCACCCTCAGGTACAAATACGGGATTCATGAAATCCTGTACTATACGTCCGGGATTGGGGTGCATGATCACAATTCGTCTCCCCAACAAAAGCGCTTCATCCACATCATGGGTGATGAAAAAGATACACTTGCGCGTTTTCTGCCAAATGCTGCGGAGATGCAGCTGCATCGATTCACGCGTTAATGCATCAAGCGCGCTGAAAGGCTCATCCATCAGTACGATGCTGGGATCAGTAGCAAGCGTCCGGGCAATCGCCGCCCTTTGCTTCATGCCGCCTGACAGCTGATGCGGCAATTGGGAGCCTGCATGGCTAAGCCCTACCAGCTCCAAGTAAGCATCTACCCGCCGCTTTCTCTCCTCACGCGGCAGCCGGGCCATTTTCACGCCAAATTCAATGTTTTTGGCAATCGTCAGCCAAGGAAATAAGTTGGCATGCTGGAATACGACACCTACCTGCGCGTTAGGCTCGATATGCTCGGTGCCGCCGATCCATACGCTGCCTTCTGTCGGCTCCAAATAACCGGCAATAATGTTCAGCAATGATGATTTGCCGCAGCCGGAAGGACCAAGCACGCAGACAAAGTCATCGGAAGCCAGATCCAAGTCAATTCCCTTTAGCGCGTGGATAGGCGAACGCCGCTGATTATAAGTCAGACTGATACCGTCCAGCTTAATTCCCTCTGTCCCCTCCGTCTCCGCCGCTACACTTGAGCGATCCACAGGAGGAGCGGATGTCCACGCACCACGAGGCGGCATGGAAGCCGATGTTCCTTCGACGGTCATAGCCAAACCTCCTTATGCCTCTATCAAAATTTGCCGTACAGATCACTGCGGATTGCTTTTTGGAATACAGCAACGTCCGGTGCTTCTTTTATTGATTTTTGCTCCACGAGGAAGTCGGCGGTCGCCTTCAGCAAAGCGGCAAACTGCCCCGGCTGGTCAGGTGTCCCCATATATTTGGCATCCTTCTGCTGGGCAGCGTCCAATACCGTAATTTCATTCATCGCCTTCAGCGTTTCTTCCGGCGTCAGACCCAGCTCCTTGGACAACGCTTCGGAAGCCTCCTGAGGATGGTCACGGTAGTATTTCGTCCCTTCATCCAATACTTTAATGTAGCTGATGACAGCTTCCGGATACTTCGTAATAAAGTCGTTATGTACGACGCCGAACTCCCCGGTCAATGCCCCTTTCTCCGCAATTTCCTTGGAAGTGATGACAATCTTGCCCTTCTGGGCCAGCAGCTTCGACTGTACCGGCTGCCAGGTATACGCACCGTCGATATCTCCTCTTTGCCAAGCAGCGAGAAGATCGGGTGCTTGCATGTCGATGATTTTAAGCGTGGATGGATCAATATTTTCTTGCTTCAATGCGGACAAGAAGCTGAAATGAGAGGTAGAGCCGAAAGTCGTGGCAATCGTCTTGCCTTTCAAATCCGCAAGCGACTGGATCGCGGAATTTTCTTGAACGACCAGCGCCTCGCTCTCTCCTATTACGTCATGGATATAGTAGATTTGATAAGGAAGACCCTGAGCAACACCGGATGCGCCCGGCGGCGTTCCAACCAGCCCGAAATCGATGCTGCCGCTGGCAATCGCGGTGTTCACGTCACGACCGGACTCAAACTTCAACCATGAGATTTTTACACCAGGGAATTTCTTTTCTGCCAAGCCAAGCGCCTTCGCCGTCAATTCCCCGTTCGGCGACACCTGATAGCCGATGCGAATCTCTTTCGGCAGACTTGCAGAATCTCCACCGCTTGCAGGCGATGCTGTCTCTTTGGTTGCACTTCCTCCATTTCCTCCGCAAGCAGCCAGCACCAATAATAGTCCGGCAAGGGTTAACATCAGCAAACTTCTGCTCGTATTTAAAAATAAGTTCTTCATTCTCATGAATTAGCCTCCTTAATCATTATGTTCCTTAACTTTCAACCCATGGAGATACCCGCTTAATCAACAAGCGGAGCGCCGTATCGATTAGAATGGCGATAACTCCCATAATAATGATGGCCGCATAAATGATGTCGCTTCTTAAGTATTTACTGGCGTCCAGCACCATCCATCCAACGCCGGACACGGCAGCAATCATCTCTGCTGCAACCAGCGTTGCATAAGTGATGCCTACAGTCGTGCGCAAGCCGGTTAACAGATCAGGCAAGCAGGATGGAAAAATAACGTAAACATACAAGCGCCATCCCTTTGCACCTAGCGATTTGGCTCCGTTAAACCGGTCGACCGGTACTCTGCGGCTGCTGTGCACAGCGGCAATAAATAAGGGTGCGAATCCGCTAAGGAACAGCAGCACGATTTTCGACGTATCCTGAATGCCGAACCAGAGCACGAGCAGCGAGTAATACGCCAGCGGCGGCAAAGGCCGATAAAATTCGACGAACGGATCGAAAATGGCTTGAATCCACCTGATTCTTCCGCAAATAATGCCGAGCGGAACGGCGGTAACGAAGATGAATGCCAACGCGATAAAAATCCGCCGTAAGCTGGCGGCAATGTGTGCGGGTAAAGAGGAACCTTTGTAGCCTTCCTTGGCAATATCCGCGAATGCATACCATACATCGGCCGGTGTAGGAAGGAACAGCGGATTGACCCAAGCGTTACGGCTGGCAATCCACCATAGCGTCAAGACAGCTCCAACAGATACGGCCGATATGCCGAGGTAAAACGCATTACCTCTTGTTTTTTTTCGTTTACGGGGTTTTCGTTGTGCGCCTTCAGGCATCCCGGCACCTCGCTTTTTTAAATATAACTATATAAATAGAAATAGTAGGTTTTATTGTCGAAAAATCGAGCTGCCGATGCAGCCCGGTATTTCCTAACCTACGATTTCATCCAATTCTCCCGTTGTCGGGTCGTGCATCTCTAGCGAGGACAGGCTTTTGCTAAGCCTAAACCTGTACCGCGCCGTTGCTTGGGCTTCCTTCGGATCGGACATCCCGGTTTTTAACCATATCCAGCAAGTAGGACAATACATCCTTACGCAGTCCGTCCTCAAGCGGAGCGAACCCAAACAGTTCACAATAGAACAGTCCATCAGCAGCAAGACGAGCCACTGTCGCTTCCACTGGGTCCTTGCACTCGGCGGCCATCCGGCTTTGCCATTCAACATAGCGCTGACGCATCGGCTCGAGCAGAACCGGATTGCTTGAAGCAGCTGCCAGTATGCCGAAGCTCATCTCCAGATCCTCTTTATTAATTTCAAAGGTCTGGATCAGGTAGGCTTGCGCCCATTGATTGTTGAGCTTCGTATTGCGCGAGGCTTCCTCTTCTGTGCTGGAATCAAATCGGTTCAGAAAATCATCCAATGCAGCTTGAACCAAAGCTTCCTTCGTCGGGAAATGATAGAGCAGGCCGCCCTTGCTAACACCCGCCTCCTTCGCGACAGCGTCGAGCGTAAGCTGGGATGCTCCTCTTTCTCTGACGAGCTTGCAAGCGACTTGCAAGATGGCAGAGCGTTTCGATTGTTGTGCCACCATTTCACCCCCAATATTTACTATACAGTCCAGACGGTACAGCGTCAACGAAAAATACTAACTATTCTCAGTAGATAAGTTGGTATTTAGCGTGCCACAGAGATGAGTAGGTCTCTTCCACCGCCCTCTGGTCTCATATCGTGCTTCTTTACGATGCTTAACCAAGAACGAGAATTTTTTCTTTCCTATACAACTTTCTATGTAGATTCACGTCAATTAATTTAACTGCTAGGGAGTCGCATTAATTTTATATGGGAGGGTTTTAGGATGAGAAAGATCCTTTTAACAGCAATCCTGCTTCTTTGCGTAATAGGCAGCTCAGCGTGCAGCAGCAAGATACAGTTCCCTTTACCGAAAGGAAGCAAGGAGGATGCTTCATTATGTCCATCTGTCGTGCTTGACGAGGGAGGGCGTTGTTATAAAGTTTCAATGAATCAACATGACACGATGACATGGTTTCAAGATACCGCAGACGACAAAAAATGGACCTCCGACTGGGCAAGCGACGTCGATCCGTTTCTTCTCTATTTGAGCAAGAGTGATGAACAAGTGAAAGTAATCTTTTACAAGTGGGATGATGACTTTACAGGAGTGTTGTTAGGAGATGTAAAACAAATAAATTAGTAACCGAGGTGACAGATATGGCATCTATTCATATATGTTCTCACGACGATTTGGACCTGCTTGCCGCGCTAAACAAGCAGCTCATCGAGGATGAGGGCCATGATAATGCAATGAACTTTGAGCAGCTAAAAGAGAGAATGCAAGCTTTCATTCGTACAGATTATGAGGCTTACAAGTTTGAACATGATGGCGAGATTATTGGTTATGCTTTGGTGAATCACCTTAGGCAGCCCCTGTATCTCAGACATTTCTTCATCTGTAGAAGCAGCCGAGGAAAAGGATATGGAAAGTTAGCTTTTAAACAATTGCTGCAATTATTAAATACAACAAACATAGATATTGAAGTTCTGCATGGAAATAAGGTTGGATATGAATTTTGGAAGTCGCTTGGATTTAAAGAAAGAAGCATCTATATGAGGCTTGAGGATATGAACGATTGAATTACCAGACTCATTAAACCAGAGGCTTAATGAGTCCTTTGCCAATAAAGTTGGCCGACACTGGCTGCTTGCCGATTTCTCTCGCCCACACCGACATTTGACCAATATGATGAATTTCGTGAGCGATAACGTGGCGCATCACTTCTCCCAAGGTGTAAGTAACTGCCTCACCCCCGGCATTGGTACTGTAGTGCGGCCGGGTTTCCATGCTCTCCTCCCATGCCTTCACGAAAGGCTCGACTTCCGCACGAAACCGCCGATCCAATTCTTTTACCCGCTCCAGCGTCTGATACTGCTCGTAATCCTCCAGCTCGTCCGGTTTCCCCTGCAGTTGCTGAATCCAGCTCCACTCTACGTCCGCAATATGAAAAAAAGTCTTCAAGAGGCTTCCGGTACCGCCTGTCCGCTCACGAATTAACTCCTCATAAGGAAGCTCCTCGCACCATTGATACCACTGATCCCTGACCATCCAGTTATAGCGAAACCATGTTTCCACTCTGATCCCTCCACTTCATAAACTTTGCCGTTCCTCTCTACAGAACATGATATCATCTAACTAAACGACGTTTTGTAAAATTTTGAGGGATTGCGGCAGCCGAAATAGTTTTTTGATCCTTTTGTGGCTTTTCCCCCTTCCCCGGTGTCTATACATATGCAAGATCAAGAGGAGGTCAACGATGTCAGGCGCTAATGACAACCGCCCTGTTTATCCGGATGAACAGAGCACCATTGAAAGGTTCGAACAATGCTATGAACAGTACCGCAGCCGAATCCGCAGCTACATTTCGCTCAAAACAAATGCGGCAGCAGCGGATGACTTGACGCAGCAGGTCTTTCTCAAGGCCATCGAAAACCTGCATTCATTCAAAGAGAACGCCAGTTTCTTTACCTGGATTTTTAAAATTGCCGAAAATACGGTGAAAAACGAATACCGGAGCTTAGCCCGAAAAAAAGATATGCCTTACGATTTTACAAGCTATGAATCGCAATCGGTCTCCCTTGATTTTGCCAAGTATGTCGAGATCCGCATCGATATTGGGTCGGCGTTAAACAAGCTGAAGGAACTGGACCAGCAAATTATTTCGTTGCGTTTTTTCCTCGATTGTACGTTATCCGAAATCGCCAATATCGTGGGCATGCAGGAAAGTGCGGTTAAAAACAGGCTTTATCGCTCATTAGAAAAGCTACGAACAGAACTTAAAGAATGGGGTGACATTGCTGTTATGTCAATTCTAGACATGATATCAATCGTAAATAAAAACGAAGCCGTCGGCACGAAAGATCCTTTTGAAAAGGTGCACCAGGACCTGTTCCGTGCGCTGAAAGAAAATGTGGAAAGGATCGCTTCCAAGTACAAACACCGTCCTTCCTGCAAAATCATTATCGAAATTTATCCCGATCTTCCGACCTTCCACCAAGCTGTCGGAGAAGCCGATGCGCCGAATTGGTTCATGGGCACGTACGAGGGCAATCGCTTGAAAATCGTATCTCCTCTGAATCCAGGACCGGAGCATACGTATGAGTCGATTATCAAATCGACCCTGCATTTGTATACGATGTGGCTGATTGAGGACATTAACGCCACAGCACCGAAGTGGGTGCGTCAAGGAATTGGCGGCTATGAAGCGAAGCAAATGACGGAGGAGTTCATCGCGAATACAACAGCGGACGCCGTTCGCCGCGGGGAGATCCCGGAATTCCTAGAATTCAATAACGATACGTGGGATTTCGAGACGATGAAGGGCTTCCAGTTCTCGTATCTGATCGTAGAGTTCATTACGGAAAGCTACGGATTGGATACGCTGAATCAGGTCATCCGCACTCCTCATGATTTCGAAGGTATCTTCAAGCTTTCCGAATCCGAGCTGCGTGAGCAGTGGATCTCCTCTATGAAAAAGAAATTCAATATTTAATATAATGGGGCTGCCGCCCAAGCGAAATTTGCTTGGGTTGCAGCCCCTTCTATTGCTCTGGCGTGGTGTGCGGTGACTTGTCGCATGCGGTGGATGCTCTTTGCGGGCGGATGCTGCGCGGGGGATGCTCTGCGGGTGCATGCTCTGGGGGCGGATACTGTGCCAGCGGATGCTGTACGGGCTCATTTGCGAAGCTGCTTCGCTAATTAGTGCAGCTTTTTTCACTGGAGTGGCGGTACTCTAGGCAATATCACCATTATGACGCATATAACGCACCTTTTTTCTCTATTGAGAAATCCATTTACACTATAGAGAAAAAAGGTGCGTTACGGGGCTCGCAGGAGCGTAAATCGGCTGAGTTAGCTAAAATTAAAGAATTTAGCTTCGTTAAATTGCGAAGCTGATTCGCTATGCCACCTTAATACAACGGGAACTTCTGACGCAGATCTTCACGGTGAAGAACGTTGGAGTCCTCACGAATGTAGTGGCAGACGTAAGAGCGGCGCCAGCGGTCCTTACTGCGGTTCTTTTTGGAGGAGTGAATAAGCAGCTCGCTAAAGAACAAAATATCGCCCTTCTCCATCTCGACCGGAATTTGGCGGCTCGTATCGACTCCTTCGGTCTCCTCTGTCCAATGCTCATGCTCCTCAATATCCTTCACCGCGCCGTGCGGCAGCAGGCCCAGCTTATGCGTACCCGGCATGACCCATAGGCAGCCAGTCTCTATATCTATTGAATCCTCCATAGCTGTCCAAGCAGCGATCATCGTCATCGGATCATTTTTGATATAGTAGTAGTCCTGATGGGAAGCTTGCCCAGGAGAGCCCGGCTCCTTATAGAAGTACATGCTTTGCACGCACACTGCTTCTTTTCCCATCAACTGGGCAAGTGCGCCGCGCACGATGGCGTTTTTCATCAGCTGGCGGGAGAAGCTGTCATGCTTATGCGGATTAAAGAGACGCAGGGAATATTTCTTCGCTTCATCGCAAGCTGCCCATTCCGGCATCGGATTCTGATTGCGAATATCATAGATGTGTCCATTAAAGGCATCGATCAAATCACTGGACATCCCCTCCTTAAACAGGAAGTATCCATTTTCCTTGAAAAATTCAATTTGTTCCTCGGTAAGCGGAGTCAGCGGACTAACGTAAGTGTTATTCATTCTGTATTCTCCTTTGCTAAAAAATGATCTATAATGATTTCAGAATACGTTACGGAATCCGCTTACACAATGGCTGCAACAAGCAATTATGTATCCATAATTGATATCCCTAACTTAGACTGCCAATGCAATAATAAATGGATGAAGGCTGTATGTACAACCTTCCATTCTTTTTGGATCAACACTAACACGCCTTCTGCCGCTGACCGGATTAATACAACAGAACTCACTCGATAGTGTTTCGTGTACTGAGCACCGAGTACCATGTGCCGCGATGCCAGCCACTGTTCGCATTCATTAACCCATCCCAACGATTGGAGGAATCCGCCTTGTCCAACTCCCTTGCCTCTCTGGCCATCAACACAATTGAACATGCTACCGCCGGCTCCATCGTCTACCCGCCCGGTGGCCGGCTTGGCCCCCGCATTCAACAGGATATTCAGCTCGTTATGCTCTACACCGGCGAGATGAATGTGACGATCGATGGCCGGCTGCTGCCGGTTGCACCCGGTCATGTCATTCTGCTGAAGCCGGGCTGCGAGGAGACGTTCGTCTTCTCCAAAACCGAGCCCTCCTGGCATCGGTGGATTGCCGTTCATTTGAACGATATGACCGAAGAAATCCGGGAAGAGCTCGAACAGTTGCCCGAGTGCCTGCCCTTAACAGAGGAAATGAACCGCCTGCTGGATCTGATGTTAAACGTCCAGCGCTTCGCCTCCTTCGAGGATCAGGCGGTCATTAGTCTCGGGCTGGCCGCACTCCACCTCTACCCTACCGAATCCAGAAGGGCGCTGCTCCGGCAAGAGAAGCATCCTGCTATTTATTCGGTGCTGACCTACATCCACGAACGCTATATGGATGACCTGTCGCTTGCGGATTTGGCGGATCGTGCAGGGCTTTCTCCTGAGCATCTCTTACGGCTGTTCAAGCGTCACGAATCAGCGACTCCGATCGCTTACCTATGGAATTACCGGGTGTCTAAGGCCGTCGAGCTGTTGACCAGTACAGGCCTCAACGTGACGGAAATTGCGCAGCGATGCGGCTTCAAGACTTCACATCATTTTGCCCGGATGATCAAGCAGACGACTGGCCGCACCGCTTCGGAGATTCGCCGTCTGTCCTGGAGCGGCATGCGCAAAGCTTGACCAGCCAAGTGACGCCTGTCTCGCTACCGTCCTAATGCAGCGCCTAACACAAACACAAAGACACACCTCGCCTGAGGTGTGTCTTTGTGTTTGCTTCTAAACAATTCTATTCTTTCACTCCGCCGAGAGTCATACCCTTGACGAAATATTTTTGCAGGAACGGGTAGATCATGATAATGGGCAAGCTTGCGATGATCGTCATCGTCGCGCGGATGGAAGCCGGCGTTACTTGATTCAAAGGCTGTCCCCCCGCATTGCTGAACACATCGCCTACCGTCTTTTGTGTCATGGAGCCGCTGGAGCTTTGCAATATTTTCATCAGCTCGTACTGAAGCGTACTGAGATTGATATTCGAAGAGTTGTACAGAAACACGTCGAACCAGGAATTCCACTGCCATACCGCTACGAACAGTGATACGGTTGCCAGAACGGGGGTGCACAGCGGCAGTACGATACGCATAAATGTCGTAAAGTCGCCAGCCCCGTCGATTTTGGCAGATTCGATAATACCCTCGGGAATGCCCTCAATAAAAGACCGGATAATAATGACATTAAAGGCGCTGATGATGCCCGGAATAATGTAAACCCAGAAGCTGTTGAGCAGATGAAGCTCCTTATACAATAAGTAGGTCGGGATCAAACCCCCGTTGAAATACATCGTCAGAATGAACGCCAGCGCAACCCATTTGCGCAGCACATATTCCTGCCGGCTCACCGTATATGCAACCATGGCCGAGCAAAATACAGCAACGACAGTGCCCAGCGTAGTACGCAAAAACGAAATCAGCATCGAATGAAAGATCGCAGCTTCGCGAAGCGTATATTCGTAGTTGTACCAAGTGAAAATACGAGGCATCAGAAAAATGCCGCCCTTGGAGGCGTCAGCCGCATCATTGAGCGAGACCGCCAGCATATTCAGAAACGGATATAGCGTTACAGCTGCTAGAAGCAGCATAAAGACGATATTGCAAAAATCAAATATTCGATCGCTTACCGAACGGCGGCGAGCTAATGCTTTCATATGGCAGCCTCCTAGAACAATCTCGGTTGACCCAGTCTTTTGGCAATATGGTTGGCGCCGAACAACAAGATGATGCTGATGACGGTTTTGAACACACCGGCCGCCGTCGCTAATGAGAAGTTGCCCATCGCAATGCCGTATTTCAGCACGAACAGATCCAGGTTTTCGGAATATTCGGCGGTTAAGCCGTTGCCAAGCAAATATTGCGGCTCAAAGCCGGATTCCAGAATGTTGCCGAGATTCAAAATAAGCAAAATCACAATCACCGACTTCAATCCCGGAAGCGTCACATACAAAATCCGCTGCAAGCGGTTCGCACCGTCGATTTCCGCCGCTTCGTATTGTGCCGGATCAATTGTCGTAATCGCCGTCAAATAAATAATCGTGTTCCAGCCGAGGTTTTTCCATACCTCAGAGATGCCTAGAATTCCCCAAAAATATTTGCCTTCGGCCAGCCATAGAATCGGCTCTTGAATAATTCCCAGCTTCATCAGTATCAGATTGACGATGCCAGAGCTCTCCGTCGATAACGCCGTAACGATGATGCTGGAAGCGACCACCCAGGATATAAAATGGGGCAAGTAACTGATCGTCTGAACCGTTCGCTTGAAAACAACGCTGCGCAGCTCATTAAGCAAAATCGCCAGCACGATTGCGGTTACGAAGCCAAGCACCAAGTTAATAAGGCTCATTGCCAGCGTATTGCGCATCACCTGATAAAAGTTTTCGTCTTGAAACAGAAACTTAAAGTTGCGGAAGCCCACCCATTCCTGATCGAACGGGCTGGTGCCCGGCCGAAACTGCTGGAATGCGATGGACCAGCCCCACACCGGTATATATCGAAAAACGAGCAGCCATAGAACGAATGGCACCGACATCAGCAGGAGCGTCTTCTGTTCTGCGAGCTTGCCTAACCATGACTTAGTTGTCATCGCTCTCTCTTCCTCTCAGCCCATGCGCGGAAGGACGGGCAGTCTTGCCCGCTTACTTACAGCTTTCCAGCCCTCTAGCTTGCAGTTGCCGCAAGACTCCCCGTCCCTCTGCCCTTGGATCGTCGTTATCGTGCTTCTCTTTTATCTCTTCTTGCCAGCCAGCCGATCCTGCACGACGCCGTTCGCCCAGTCCTCATAAGCTTTGACGTCCAGCTTATTGAAATCAGCGACGTAGTCACTCCACATCGCGTCAAATTTCTCCGGTGCAGCAAGGATCAGCTTCGGAAACCATTTGCGCTGCAGGTCCATTTTTTTCTGCTCGAAAAGCTGCTCCTTGGAGCCTTGCTGCTTGTTCGCCGACCAGACCGGATACCACTTCCGCTCGTCCGGCGGACTATATACATCCGTGAACACCTTCAAGCCGTAAGCTTCGAGAATACGCTTGTCGCCATCTGTATAGCTTTTCTCTACCACTTCCGGCTGACGGTCAGGGAAGTAGGCATTGCCATCCTCGAACAGACCGGCACCCATCGGCCAATAATAGCTGAAGTAGCTAAAACCATATGATTGCTGGAACTCCGGATTTTGAATTTGCGCAATTTGTTCTTCCGTACGGTAGAAGCGGCCCTTGTCGTCCACCTCATAGGTTTTGCCCTTCTCTCCCCAGAACAGCAGCTTTTGATTTTCCTCTTTGACCATGTTGTCAAAATACTGAATAATGCGGGCAGGGTCCTTCGCTCTTGTCGTAATGCCGATGCCCCGGTTCGTCACGAACGTCGGCGGGTCCAAATACTGATCCTTGGTGCCCTTCTCGAATACGAGCGGGAAGCCGATAAATTTGCGGTCGTCGTTGCCGGCCTGCGCCAGATTTTGCACAGCGGGAACGATCTGCCAGCCGTAATCGAAAAAGCCGAGCACCCGTCCGCTGGACAGCTTCGCAATGTACTGGTCGTACTTGGCGACAAGCGATTCTTTATCCAAAATCCCTTCGCTGTTCGCTTCGTTCAGCTTTTGCAGCCAACGCTTCATGAAATCCTTGTCGCCGGTTACGGCTGCTTTCTTCGTCTCCATATCGACGAAAACCTCGCCCTCGTTCGGGAGGCCGTTCAGGTTCGGAGCCGGATTCGTCAGCGTGAAGAAGCGCCAGTCATCGGTCAGCGTCTCGAAGCCGAGCGTATCTCCGCCGTCGATTTGCGGATATTTTTCCTTGTACTTTTTGATCAGCTCAAAATATTCATCCAGCGTCTGGATTTTCGGATAGCCAAATTCCTTCAGCACCCCTTGCTGAATGTAGAAGGCGCCAGGCTGGTACATGTCCGGCACGAAGCCGTTGCTAGCAGCAAACGGTATGATGTAAATGTTGCCGTCCTCGGAGGCCAACTGGTCCCAATACGGGCCATAGAGCTTTTTCAAATTCGGCGCATACTGGTCAAGCAGGTCATTCAGCGGAATGAACGCTTTAGCATCCAGCATCTTGTCGATGCCGCTGTCGGGTACGACAACGTCCGGCAGATCGCCGCCGGCAATCATCACGCCAAGCTTCGTATTGAGATCACCGACCAAATACTCCATTTTAAAATTGACGCCGGTTTGGTCTTCCAGCAGTTTGCCCAGCACAGTCTCATTCGTATTGGTATCCTTGCCGGCAACCGCGGCATTGAAATACGTGAAGGTGACTGGCGTCTTTTTCTCACCCGCAGCCGGGTCCGCAGACGCCGACGGAGCAGAAGCTTTGCCGCCGCCGTTAGCGCCAGAGCAGCCGGCCAGCAGCAGGACGAGTGAAACGGAAAGCAGAACGTACGATAACTGTGAAATCTTCATATCGATGGATTCTCCTCTTGAAAGGATCGATTTTTGAAAGCCCTTTCATTTTTATCATAATCAATCGCCGAGGGCCGGTCATCTCGTAAACTTTAGCTTTTATTTCGAAAAATTAAGCTGTTTCGGCAGCCGCATTTTGACCGTTGTACCCGCTCCAGGCGCACTTTCAATGTCCAGACGGGCGGCACCGCCATAAAATAATTGCAGTCTGGCAATCACATTGCGGATGCCGACATGCTGCTCGGAATCCTCCTCCAGACTTCTCTCGGACAACACATAGCGAAGCTTGTCCGCCTCCATTCCAATCCCATTGTCCCGTAGCACAAAGACAAGCTCTTCGCCTTCTGCCGAAACCTCCAGCTGGATCACGCCCTGCTCCTGGATCGCTTCAATGCCGTGAATGCTGGCATTCTCGACAAAGGGGACAAAAATCATTTTCGGAATACGGCAGAGCGCTGCTTCTTCCGTTACCGTGATGCTGTAGACCAGCTTTTCGCCAAACCGGTACTGCTGAATTTCGAGAAAAGAACCGATCAGATCCGTCTCCTGCCGGACGGTCACCCAATCATTGCCCCAAGCAAGCGACTTGCGGAAAATTTTAGCCATACTGCTTATGATCCGGGCCGTCTCCTCCTCGCGCTTCATCAGGCTGCGCATCCGCAGCGCCTCCAGCGCGTTAAACAGAAAATGAGGATTGATCTGGCTTTGCAAGGCATGAAGCTGCGCCCGCCGCCGCTGCAGTTCCAGATTCTTGGCCTGAATATCCGCGACGTACACATCGTCGATCAGACTTTTGATCTGTCCCGTCATCCGGTTAAATTCAACGGTTAGCTGGCCGATTTCATCCGTCGATTCCACATGCTCGATGAGTTCAAAACGCTGGTTTTTGACTTGCTTCATTTGCTTCAGAATGCGCAGCAGCCGATCATGCAGCGATTTGGCGATCCAGACAATAATGAGCGTCGGAAGCAGCAGATTGACCAGCGCCAAATAAACGACCGCCATTTGCGACTTCTGAATTTCCGCCAATATTTGATGCTCAGGCATGATGCCGATAATCGACCAGCCCCGCAAATAATCAACGTTGGGAAAAGACTTCGTAAAGACGAGCGCTCCATCCGGCTTGTCCACCGACGCAAACGGAGTCGGCTGCTGCCGCCAATCGATACTAGATGCCGTTGCAAATTCGATCCCGCCTTCCCGATTCACCAGATACAAGTCGCCTTGCAGCGCCCGGTTGTCCATCACCTGCTTGAACGCATCGGGATGAAAATCGATCTTTAATATTTTCGCGTAACGGTTGGACGCCTGCATGTTCAGCTTGCGTATTAAGCTGTACGTACCATCCCCGCTGCCCGAACTACCGCTCCGGGTATGAACGAGCAGCGGCGCATCGCTGCTTGCAGCGGACCTGACCGCGTCATACCAATCCGATCGCTTAACCTCATCGGTGAGCGGACTGATTCCTCCAGCCCCCAGCAGCGTCGGATTGTCCGTGTAGATGGTGAGGTCTTGAATCGACCGGTCCAGCGGCGCATAACGGTTAAGAGTCGGACGGATGTAGGTGTCATAAGCGTCCAAATATTCGACCCAATCGGGATACTCCCGCTCCAGCGACTCATTCATCCACCCGTCCGCATAGACGATGGAGGAGACGCCAACTGCCGCATCGATTTTGGCACGGAACGCGTTCTGAATCCGGTCCAGTTCCAGCGAAATATCCTGCTCCTTTTGCTTGCGGACGCTGTTTGTAGTGACGGAATAAAAGAAAAGATTCGTAAACAACACCGGGATAAACACCGCTATAAAATAAAACAGCAGCAGCTTGTTACGCAGCCTTATATTATTCATCCCGAACGCCCCCGCCCGTCTGCTCCAGCAATCGGCTTCTGTATTCAGCGGGCGTCGTCTGCTCCAGCTTTTCGAACTGGGTAATAAAATAATTGGAGCTGCTAAACCCGACTTTCTCGGCCACCTCGTAAATTTTCAGCTCCGTCTGGCGCAGCAGCCTCTTGGCCTCCCGAATCCGGACACCGAGCAGAAATTCGTTGAAATACATGCCGTACGTTTTCCGGAACAGCTGGCCCATATAGACCGGGTTCATATAATGCTGCGAGGCCATTCCCTTCAAGCTGATATTTTCTCTAAAATTGGCCTCGATGTAGCTTTTCACTTGATGGATGCTGCCCTGCAGCTTCGCTCTTCGCAGCTCCCCGATCCGCGCCGCTCCTTCCAATGCAAAGCTCATCAAACGCTCTTCCAGCCTGTCGAAGCTGCCTTTGCCGGCTGCGCTCCAGCCGGTCAGCTCATCCAGTCCATGAAGCGCTAAGCTTCCTTCCATATCGCTGATGATTCTTTTCACATTGGCGATTAGCCGTCCAACCGTCCTGCCAGCTGCCGCAGCGTCCGCTCCGCGTCTCTCCAGCTCCTGAATGAACTGTCTCACCGCACGCCGCACCGCCTCCGGGTCGTTCTCCTCCATCCGGTCCGTCACCGCAAGCACCAGCGGCAAATCCGCTTCCGGGGACAAGCCTCCAGACTGAGAATTTGCCTGCAGTTGTCCATGCAGTCTGCTCAGCGCCGCCTTCAGCTCATCGACATCAATCGGCTTCAAAATATAGTCCTGTACCTGATAGCGCATCGCCTGCTGGGCATATTTGAAATCCTCGTATCCGCTCAATACGATAAAAGCGATTTCCTCCATGCCTGCTTCCTTCACTTTCCCAATCAGCTCCAGACCGGTAACGAGCGGCATGCGGATATCCGTTACAACCAGATCGGGTTCGCCCGCCTTCACCACTTCGAATGCTTCCGCTCCGTTTGCAGCTTCACCAATGACCTCATAACCGCATTCCTGCCAGTCGATCAACTGCCGAAGCCCCTGACGCACATACACCTCATCATCCACCAGCAACACCTTGAACATAGACCCCATCCTCTCTGGACACTCTACAGCCCCGCAATCACCACGCCGCCATTGGACACATTTAAATTCATAACCAGATAAATCTCAACCTATTTAAAAGCCTTTCCTGCACTTGACGATTTCCATCATTTTAAAAAAGATACGCTATACCGGGGTTTTTCACCCGGTTTCGTTATCTATTTCTTATTTAAATAAGCTCCCCTTGCCCTTTATTCGCTCTCCTCCCCTTCGGCCCCAATTCGGAAGATATCAATTACAGACAAAAATAGATCAACACCGCGCATTGTCCCCCTTCCGGCGATTGTGTAAGCTTCATTTATGAAACGAACCTAAGGAGGAAACATAAGTGCCGACCCAAGACATCCGCAAGCGGGATTACAGCCTGACGGGACCGGAAGGCGAGCGGGCCCAGCAAAGGGGACTCGTCGCCGCACAGTGGTACGCGACCCCGATACCCCGCGCCAAAATGAAAGAGCTTATGAAACGAAAAGACGGACCGGCCATACGCGACACAATCATCTGGTTCTGTGCGCTTGCCGCAGCCGGCGTGCTGGCCTATTGGTCATGGGGAAGCTGGTGGGCGATTCCCGCTTTCGCCTTATACGGCGTGCTGTATGCATCGCCTGCCGACTCCCGCTGGCATGAATGCGGCCACGGCACTGCCTTCAAGACGGCTTGGATGAATGAGGCCGTCTATCAGATTGCATCCTTTATGATTTTAAGACCGGCTACGCCATGGAGGTGGAGCCATTCCAGACATCATACCGATACCATCATCGTGGGACGCGACCCGGAAATCGTCTCGCCCCGTCCTCCGGTCTGGCATGTCATCGCGATGGAGTTTTTCAAGCTGTACGGCGGACCGCGTGATGTATGGCGGATGCTGATGCACTGCTTCGGCAAGCTGGATGCCGAAGAAAAGGAATATATTCCGGCCTCCGAGGTTCGCAAGACATGCTGGGAATCGCGGATTTATGTCCTTATCTTTGTGATTGTTATTGCGGCCTGCTTTTACTATGGAACGATTAAGCCGGCGATGTTCATCGTGCTCCCTTCCTTTTTCGGAAGCTTTCTCGTCCTGATGACCGGCCTGTCGCAGCATCTGGGGCTATACGAGGATGTGCTGGATCACCGGTTGAATACGCGCACGACGTATATGAATCCCATCGTCCGATTCCTCTACTGGAACATGAATTACCATATCGAGCATCATATGTTTCCCATGGTGCCTTACCATGCGCTTCCCAAGCTTCATGAAGCGATCAAGGATGATTGTCCGAAGCCTTCCACAAGCTTGTCCGCAGCGTTGAAAGAAGTATTCACCGCGCTGGTCCGGCAGCGGAAGGACCCGTCCTATACGATTGTAAGGCCGCTTCCTTCCACAGCAGCCCCCTACGAATATGGACCGGATGCAGCCGCAGCAGCAGCAGAGTAACCAAAACCACTATGAAAAAAAGAGGTGCTTATGATGACATATGAAGGCTGGATTGCAGCATGCGATGCCGAGGATATCGACGAGGAAGACGTTATCCGGTTTGATTACGAGGACCGGACATTCGCGATCTACCGCTCGGATAAAAGCGAATATTACGCTACAGACGGCTATTGCACGCACGAGAAATTCCATCTGTCCGATGGACTCGTTATGGGCAAGCATATTGAATGCCCCAAGCATAACGGACGGTTCGACTATACGACCGGCGAAGCGAAACGCGCACCGGTATGCAATGCGCTGCAAACCTATCCGGTGAAAAACGAAGCCGGACAAATTTGGATCAAAATCAGCTAAGGAGGCTTTACAATGACGGATAACGCAATGGTCATTATCGGAGCAGGCGAGACGGGTGCACGAGCCGCCGCCGAGCTCCGCGAACGAGGCTGGACGGGAGCAATCACCCTCATTGGCGAGGAGTCTCACGCTCCCTATGAGCGCCCTCCCCTGTCCAAGCAAGTGCTTCAAGAGGCCGGCGAACCTTCGCCGGCTTACATCGTCACTACAGAGAAATTGCAGGAGCAGCGCATCGACTTCATTCATAGCAGCAAGGCGGCCTCCATCGATCGGAGCAGGCATATCGTTTCGATGGAAGACGGCAGGCAGTTCCGCTACGAGCGGCTGCTGCTCGCAACCGGAGCCCGCCCCCGCATGCTTCAGTTGTCGGATTCGGGCAGCGGTGCGGGCAGTGCTCCAAATATACGCTACCTCCGTTCCTATGCCGATGCGCTGGCGCTTCGCAGCCAGCTTCAGCCCGGTCAGCGGGTTGCCATTATCGGCGGCGGCTTTATCGGCCTTGAAGTGGCGGCAAGTGCCAGACATCAGGGCTGTGCCGTTACTGTCATCGAAGCCGGCCCGCGCATTCTGATGCGCGGTGTGCCGGAGGCGATCGCCCGGGTCGTCGAAGCCCGCCACCGCGGGGAAGGCGTCTCCTTCAAGCTGAATGCTAGCATTCAAGCGATCGATAGCTCAGATTCCGAAAGCATTATGACGTTCACCGGCGGAGAAGCGCTTGCCTTCGACGTCATTCTGGCAGGCATCGGAGCGGTGCCGGATACGGTACTCGCCTCCGGCTGCGGGCTAACGATCGAGAACGGCATTGCCGTTGACGAGCGATTGAATACGAGTGATCCCGATATTTTTGCCGCAGGGGACTGCTGCTCATTTCCCCATCCGCTCTATGGCGGGATGCGAATCCGGCTGGAGGCTTGGCGCAATGCGCAGGAGCAAGGCACGCATGCCGCAGGCAGCATGCTCGGCTCCAATGAAGCTTACGCTGCCGTTCCTTGGTTCTGGTCCGATCAGTATGACTTGACACTTCAGGTAACCGGATTGCCGCATACCGCCCGCACGACCGTTCATCGCAGCCTTGGCGCAACAGGCGACTTGTACTTCCACCTGACAGATGATTATCGGCTTGCAGCTGCGAGTGCCATCGGCCGGAACGGCATTGCCAAGGACATTCGCCTTGCTGAGATGCTCATCGCATCCCGGGCCGCTCTTGATCCCGTGCAGCTCGCTGCGCCGGACATTAAGCTCAGATCACTGCTGACGGTTTAACGCTTAATCAGCAGATATGGAAAAGGGTTGGATGGAGATTCAAATCTCCATCCAGCCCTTTTTTTTCTTGCGTCAGCAGCCTGCCGCTATTTACGCTGATTATGCTCCGCCACAGCACGCTGCCACTGCGCTTCTGCGATTCCCTTGAACAGCAGCGCCTGCTGCCAGCGGTCCGATACTTCCAGTTCCTGCCCGCTTACGGCATCCCGCTTCGTAACGGCATAGTAACCAGGAGGCCCAAGCTCGGTCACGAAGGGGAGTACATCCCCCGGCTTTGCCTGCTGGAGCCAGCTCGTCATTCCCTTCCGCCACCAGCGTTCAAAATTAGGCAGCATCGGATGATCGCCAGCAGGGCCAACGTCAACCTGCACCTGCTCCCCATTCGATACCCGGGCATGCAGGCATGAGGTTCGCTCCAGCAAAGCATCAAAAATCAGCTCCGCTTTATCCAGCGGGCCATTGAGCTCTCCCGCTACGATGTAATGGGACAGGTCAATTGTCAGCCGCAAATCGGGAAGCGCCCCCACATATTGTCCCGTCCGGATCAAATCCTGCGTCACCGTGCCGCGATGTGTCTCCACGAAGGTTGGCATCCCCGCCGCTTTTGCTTCCGCCAACAGGCCGGACAACAGCTCAATTGCCTCGTTCCCGATGACAAAGCCGTCCATCACCTGCAGATTCAAATACTGAACTGGCCCAAACTGCCGGATCTGCTCCAGCACTGTACGAATATCTTCTATCTTCGTCGGAAAAGCCATCGTATTGAAGCCCAGCTTATAACGCTCCAACAATCGCTGCCACTTCTCCGCTTCTTCAAGCGGCGGCATAACGGCGCTGATCGCGGAATAGCCCGCCTCCGCGATCTTCTCAAACTTCTGCTCCATCGACCATTCCTTGCCGTTCTCACCCAGCCCGATCATCGCCCACCATGACTGCTGAAGCTCCAGTCTTGGAGCGTTTGCCGTACCGTCATTAATCGCATTTCTTATGCTCATCACAGACCCGCCTTCCCTTAAAAAACGTCAAATGGATTCCATCTCTTCTCATCACATCAAGAGAGCAGCGCCCATGAAGGATGGCGCTCCAGGCGTTCCAGCATAGAGCGGTACACGTCACGATTCCGCTCAAGACGGCTGTAAGGATCTCCGCCCATGCCATAGCCTTGGAACCCGACGAAGCCCTCATACCCGAGCCCTCTAAGAACGCCCATTACTGCGAAAATATCCAGTTCGCCCGCATCGATACATTCGATAGAAGCAGGCAAGCCCTTATCCTGCTTTCGGCTGCCGCAAAGGTTAACGGCATGCAAATAAGGCGCGCAAGCAGACAATGCGCCGTTCAGATCGCCGCCGTCAATAGCGAACCAATGAAAGGAGCTGAATGTGATGCCAAGCAGCGGATGGTTAAGCTGCTTCACTAGCCGCAGCGCATCCTCCCACCGCTCCAGCCAAAAGTAAACATGATGATACAGCGAGATTTTAATCCCGTTGCGCTCCGCAACGGCGAGCAGCTCCGACAGCCGCTCCATCGCCAAAGCATCGCCTTCCAGGGACGATGGCTTCATGCCGGAATCGCCCATCGTCAGCGCCAGCTCCACCCGGCTGCAGCCTTGAAGCTGCTCTAGCATCGAGAAAATTCTAGTCACATGCGGATGCTCCTTAGGCAGTGTCAAATCCAGCACTACATAAACCGCAGCAACCTCCAGACCATACTCCGTTTTGACATGGGGCAGCCGTTCAAGATCCTTCCAAGCCTGCTCATCCTCATCCCATAACGTTAAGTAGACCGCATCATAGCCCAGCTCCGAAAGCATTTCGCAACGGGTGTTGAAGGGATAATTGCCTAAGCTGTTGTAGAAAAAGGTATCCATTCCATAGATCCGGTTCATCCGCGCGCCCCCTCAGCCTTGGCAACCGTCTGTACTTCTCCTGTAGCAATACAATCGTATATCGCGGCGAGAATGCTGAAATTGAATACCGCCTGCTCGTTAAGAATAGCGGGCGTTTGCTGTCCGGCCAGCGCCTGCATGAAATAGACGATCGGCTTATCCATCATGCCGAGCGGCGCATTTTCCACGTTACGCTGACTGGCTTCCGCTTCTCCGTTCACATCATAATATTGCTTGAGCTCGCCGTGGCCGTCGAAGCACAGCCAATCCCAATGGACAGCACCGCCGGTTCCTTCGATTTCCGCAAGACTCCGTTCCTCGCCATGGCAGCAAGCAGCCCGCTCATATTGCACGGTCACCGCTCCTCCGCCAGCCAGATGAAACCGCATTGTCGCCCCTACATGCTGCTCCACCTCGGAATTCGCCTCCGCTTCAATCGGATGTCCCGTTGCCGGATTCGTCATCCAGGCATGAAGCACATCGACCCGCTCGGGCTGCAGCACCTCGGTTAAGCTTGCGATGTCATAAGGGCCCCAATCCATGAGCGTGCCACCGCCGCTAACCGAGCGATTCAGAAACCAGCGGCTCTGCGGCTGATACTCGATTCCCGTTCTTGCCCGCTTGCGGCGCTGCACCCATTGCACCTGATAGACATCGCCAAGCGTACCGTGCGCGAGCAAGCCTTTCACTTCCTCTGTAATCTGCAGACCTGCAAAACGCGAGCTGCAGCAGCCGATCCATTTGCCTGTCTCCTCCGCCGTCCGCAGCATCAGATCCGCTTCTTCCCGGTTCATGGCCAGCGGCTTTTCGCACAGAACGTGCCGGCCGGAGCGAAGCGCTTGAATGGAAATATCCGCGTGCGTGACAGGCGGCGTCGCAACGATGACGATATCATCCTCTCTGGACGGCTCGTCCAGCATCAAAGCCAATTGCTCGACCGGTGTCGCCCATGAAAAACGCTCTGCAAAAGCAGCCAAAGCCGCTTGATTAACATCCGTCACATAAAGCGATGGACGGCTCTCTTCCGACTCGGCGTAACGCTCGATCGCTTCTGCGTGGTAGCCGGCAATTGCGCCCGCTCCAACGATATAAATGCGCTGCTTCACTCGTTCACACTCCTGTTCAAATTGATCCTGTTCCGGTATTCTCCCGGCGTCTGCCCGGCCCGTTCCTTGAACACTTTATTGAAATAATTGGCTTCCCCGAAGCCGCATGCTGCAGCGATTTGCTCTAGCGTATAGTCAGACTCCTCCAGCAGCTGCACCGCCCTTCGAAGCCGAAGCATTCGGAGCATCTGAATGGAGGACATGCCGTAGACTTGCTTAAAAGCACGATTGAAGTAGCTGGGATGAAGAAAAAGCAAGCCGGCCAGCTGCTGGCGTGTCAGCTTCTCGCCCAAATTGTCTTCCATGTAGCGGATGACAAGACGGAAGCGGTCCCTTGCCGATAACGCCGGCACGACCGACTGCTCGATGCTTCTCCTTAAGCTGGATTGACCGGTCATGCGATTCACCCCGATTTTTCGGATATTTAAGCGAGTACAGCCAGCTCTTCCCGGACGTAAATCCCGTTCTGAAGCGTTACCTGATCGGGCTGAAGCTCGGCCTCCTGCGATTCCTCTTCGACCATCACCCAGCCGTCATAGCCCGTCTCTTGCAGGTAATGAACGATAGCCTTATGATCGATCGAGCCTTGTCCTAGCTCAGACCATTGCCCGCTTGCCAGATTAATATCTTTGAAATGGACATGGCGAATGAGATGCCGGTAAGTCCGGAATATCGTCTCGGCGTCCATGCCGCCCTTCACAATGTGACCCGTATCCGGGGCATAGCCGCAATAGCGGGAATCGATGCCGTCCAGCAGCACCCGGTAATCCTCTTCAATGCGGAAAATCGAGCCGCTTGGCGAGTTGGGATGATACGCACATGCAATACCTGCTTCGTAAGCGCGGCGGGCTACCGCATTGATGCTTAACAGAGCGTTCCGCTGTCTGAGAGCCAACTCACTTCTGTCCTTGCCGGGAAGCTGTACAAGCGTGAGCAGTGTACCCGGAAAATGCTTCAGAAACCGGATGATCCGGTCAGCCTCGGCTTTCTCCTCAACCGTCTCGCCCGCTTCACGCCAGTCGAGCGCAAGACAAAGGGCGCCCAGCTTCAAGCCTCTTTCCTCTAGCGCATTTACGAGCGCCTGCGGATCGTCGTTATAAGGCCCAAGCATGCACACTTCCGGCTCTACGCCTGCGCCGCCCGCTTGCTGCACGATGTCCAGAATGTGCTCCAGCTCATTGCGGTGCTTCTCATAGGACATTTGCCACGTATACGTCTGAAAGCCAAACTTTATCGCCATCGTCTACTCTGCCTCCTTAATCGCCTTGCGGATGAACGGCACAGCCTCACGGCCCCATTCCTCCACTTCAGCATTGAAGCAAAAGTCGACGCACCACCAGTCAATGTCCGCCACGACCGGCTTCAGCTCTTTAAGAAACGCAGTAAAATCGATCTCGCCAGCTCCAAACGCCGCATGCGTGCTCGTCTCCTCGTCATGCAGCGTGCCGTCAGAGTCGATCAGATGGAAATGTCCGATATGGCCATCAAGCAGCTTCGCAAATTCCGTAATCCCTCCGGGAAGCACTTCTTTCTCTCCCGGCTGGCGTGCGCCAACCACTCCGCTCATATAAGCATGGCTCGTATCGAATAAAATTTGGAATGACGGATGGCCCACCGTCTCGACAAGCCGCTTGATCTCCGAAGGCTTGTTCAGCCAGAAACCCGGCTCGAATTCCCATACGATCCGGATGCCGGAGGCGGCCGCCAGCTCCGTAGATGCCTTCCACGTAAAAGCAAGCCGGGCGAACTGTTCCTCATACTCCGCCTCTTCCAAGGCAGACGGCGGGCTAACCGTGTCGACCCGAATCGTGTCGATGCCGAGATCCACGCAAAATTGAATATAGGACTCCATCAATTGCAAATAGTCGGCAGGCTCGCATTGTGCAGGCGGTACCGCCGTAAAGTCCGGCGCGTAGCCGGAGATTCCGAGCCCATGGGACTGAATTTCCTCCAGCAGCGCTTGGCGGCTCTCCTTCGTCGGATACAGCTCCGGCGTCGGGTGAGGCGCAAAGCCGTTAATTTCTACCCCGTCATAGCCCGCCTCGCTGGCATATTGCAAAATTCGCGAGAAAGGCCAAGGCGATGCTGCGAAAGGACCAAAGGCAAACGCCCATGAGCCGATTGATAATTTTGGATTCATCCCGATCGCTCCTTCTTTAACCTAAATGTCGGTGACGCAATAAAAAGTCCAAGGTGATCCGGTTGAAATCATCCAGCCGGTCCCAGTGATGCGTATGGCCGCTGCCCTCGAACACTTGCAGCTCAGCGTGCTTCATCTCTCCCGCAATGACCTGCGACAAATGAAGCGGTGTAAAAATATCCTTGTCCCCTACTGTAATCAGGGTAGGAGTTGTTAGGGCTCCGAGCCGCCCTGTCGTCTGATGGGACGTACAAGCGTCGCATTGCGCTAGAAACGCATGCACCGGCATCGGATTCTCCTCCAGCAGCGCTGCCGCACGGGCCGCCTCCAGCTTGAGGGCATGATTGTTATAGTAAGCCGGCGTATAAATAATAAGCTGTAGCAGCTTCTGAAATTCATCGGCCGGCATATGGGAATAACCGCTGCCGAGCGTCTCGAACACGCTCCTTGTATAGGTATCGCATTGCTGCCAAGAGCAATTGAGAGACAGGCTTATGACCCGATCTGGAGCAGCCAGTGCCACCTCTTGCGCGATTGCGCTCCCCATCGATATGCCGGAAATATGGGCTTTATCGATATGAAGAGCATCCAGTAAGCCGATCGTATCGGCTGCCATCATCCGCGTTGTATACGGCCCCTCTGGCTTGGCGCTGCCTCCCGCTCCCCGATTGTCGATGAGAATGCAGCGGAAATGCGGCTCATACGCCCGCACATGCTCTTCCCATACCGCTCCCGGCGCACCCAGTCCCATAAGCAGCACTAACGGCTCGCCTTGCCCCCGTTCTGTATAATGAAGCTCAATTCCGTTCGCTTGTACGACAGGCATACTCCATCCTCCTTCGCTTTAAGCCAGATGCTTCCGGATATGCTGGACGCCAAGCCGCGCCGCATCATCCGGATGCTCGCTATAATTGCGCCACAAGTGCAGCCGGGAAATAAGACCTGGCACCTGCTGGCCAAATGCTTCGATTGTCAGCCAGCCGTCATAGCCGATTTCCTTCAGCACGTCGAAGATTTCTCCGGTTACCGCATGTCCGCTGCCCGGAACGCCCCGGTTGTTCTCGGAAATGTGAACGTGCACAATGTATGCCGCCGCTTTCCGCCAAGCATCCGGCACGTTCAGCTCTTCAATGTTGCCATGATGCGTATCCGCCAGCAGCCCGACGTTAGGCAGACCGACCTGCTTCACGAAGCGGACGCCTTCCTCCAGCGTGTTGACCAGATACATCTCGAAGCGGTTGATCGGCTCAAGCGCCAGCTTGACCCCTAGCTCAGCAGCAAACTTCCCCGCCTCGCGGAGCGTCTCTACCGCGAAGTTCCATTCGTCGGTTTGCGGGCCTTGTCCCGTAAAGCGGCCAAGCCCTTGGAACAGCGGACCGCACAGCACCTCAGCACCCATCAGATGCGTATTGGAAATGGCTTGCTTCAGCGTCGCCAGCGCATTGTCCCGGAGCCGGGAATCCCGGCTTGCAGGATCGGCTACCGAAGCGTCAAGCGCCGCAATGGCTGTGCAGCCGAGCCCCAATTCCTTCAGAATCAGTCCAAATGCTTTCGCATCGCCAGCATCCATACTGTCTGCAGCCAGCTCGACGCCGTCAAAGCCCCATTCCTTAATCGATTGCAGCAGCCTCAAATGCTCCGAAGGGTTTGGCTTATCCGTCCATAGCAACAGGTTCATGCCTACTTTCATCGCGCTATCACTCCCATGGGTTCAGTATAATTTTGCCGCTCTGCTGCGAAGCAGACACTTCAAACGCTTCCTGAATCCGGCTCATCGGGAATTGATGCGTAATGAGCAGGTCCGTCAGCGGCGAATGCTCGATCACCTTCATCAGCTGCGGGAATTCATTCAGGTTGTAATGCCAGGAACCGATCAGATGAATGCCTTTGCGCAGCAGATCATCGCTCACCTTAATCGGCGTCTCGGAGAAGCACTCGCCAACGAAGGCAACTTTCCCCTTGCGCTTAAGCGCATCAATCTGCAAGCGGTGTGCAGATACGACACCGGAGCAATCCAGTCCGAAGTCGGGCCCTTTGCCGCCGGTTAAGGCTTTAATCTGCTGCACCGCATCAGGGTCACGCGGGTCGATAATATGCTCCACGCCCATCTTTTTCGCCAGCTCCACCCGGTAAGGGTTCATCTCGACGGCGATAACCTTCGCCCCTCTGAACTTCGCATTGACGATTGCGCCAAGGCCAACTGGCCCAAGACCGGTAATGAGTACGGTGGAGAAAGCATCGACGCCCATCGTTGTGAACGCGCCATGCGACGGCCCCAAGCCGCAGCATGCTAGGGAAGCTTTCTCATAAGGCACGCCATCAGGAATTTTGGCCAGCAGCCAGGACGGCTTGGACAAATATTGCGTCATCGTCGGCTCGTGATGAGGCAGATTATGCTCGCAATAGATGAAGTCGCCGGCGATGCACATGTCGCATTCCCCGCAAGGATATTGCGGCATGACGACAACACGGTCGCCTACCTTCACTTTGCTGCCCGGCGCGACCTCTACCACTTCGCCTGCCGCTTCATGTCCCAGACAGTCGGAGTGATCGCCATGGACGAACCCCTTATATTCCGCGCACATCGGCGCTGCATGCACCTTGACCAGCGCCCAGCCTTCCTTCAAGACCGGTGTCTCCCGTTCCAGCAATTCCGCTTGCTTCACTCCTGTAATCGCCGCTTGTTTCATTGCTCTGTCCCTCCTTCTATTAAATGCTCCGCGCCAACCGCCCAATGAATGCCGTTCAGCAATAAGCGCCGGAATTCCGGCAGGTCGAAATCTTCCGGATGACCCATCGTCGTCGTAAACACACGGCCCCCGCCGGAATGACGGCGGGTCCAAGCGACCGGATGCACACGCGGCGTCTCGCTCGTGTACGACCAGCCGTTATCCTCCGGATTGATCGTGGCGCCGTTAAGCAGCGGCGTCGAATCTCCCTTCGGCGGATAAGGCAGCACTTGATAGAGCCACGAGCGGCATTCGAAGTGCGTCGGAATGCCGCTAAGAATCGGATGATCGCCCGCTCCCCAAGCGACGGATACGCTCGTCGTGGAAGAATGGCCGAAGTGGCGAATCCATGGCGCACCCAGTACATCGATGCCAAAGCCGTCATTCCAGCGGGCCAGCGGATGGCCTTCGGGATATTGAAAGGCATGCGTGCTTGTGCGCAGGCCGACGACCGGCTTGCCAGCCTTAAGATAATCGCTAATATGCTGAAACTGCTCCGGCGGCAATTGCCGGAAGCGAATATAGAAAACCGCGAGATCGGCCGTTTGCAGCGCCTCTAGCCCTGGTATATTTTCCGGATCAGCAGCGCTTGGGCATGCAGTCAGAACGGTGACGGAAGCACCGTGCCTGCGGGCAGCCTCTTCGGCGATACGAGGCATCGTTTTCTCCGATTCATACTCATCTTCACCGCATACGAACACGAGGCGGTATCCCTTCAGTGAATCATTGGATGTATCCATAGCTGCTCACTCCTTCTCCTCATAACGGAAGTAGTCGAAATCGGCATGGCGGCGTCCGCCGGACAAATCATGCGCACATAATCCGATAAAAGCGCCGGTGAAGCCCCAATCGGTGAAATAGCCGTCGACCAAATGCGTCGCATACTCGTCGGAAATTTTGCTGGCGTCCAGCATCGGACCGATAGCGCTCCAGTCCGCTCCATCAAGCGAATAGTAGAATTGCAGATTGCTAGCTTCCAAGAGAAGACGCAAATAGACGCGCTGCCCCGATGGGATGTATACATGCGGCTCGGTATGCTCAAAGTAGACGCCGTGGTCATTGCCGATAATCCCGACATTCGTGCCGTCCTCTTCGCCATGTCCGATGCGCAAGTAATAATAGTTTTGCGAGTTGTAATAGTAGACAAGGCCCGCCATATGCTGATAGGTTTGCGGTTCGAATTCAACAGCGGTCTCCGCCTCGCAATGAAAGGCCTGCTGGCGGCGGGCAACCAGACTATGACGGAATCTGGAGTTTGGCGACTCCATTCCCTTCAGCCGGAGATAGCCGGGCCGTTCCGTGAGGGACAGCCAATCTTCGGCAAAAGGCTGCCGCAGCGATTGCCACTGCAAGTCGAGCTTTCCGCCGTCGAAATGATCAACGACAGGACGCTCCGGGAACGGATGCTCCGGCAGTGCCGGAGGACGAACGCATAATTGCGGCTCATTGCCGCCTTCATCCAAACGAAGCCAGCCGTCCTCGCTCCATACACAGCGCTGGATTGCCGTTTCGCGGCCCAAGTTGCAGCGCCGGTCTTCTGTCGGCAGCGGCCGTCCGCATAAATGCACGATATACCATTCATTGCTTTGCGTTTGCACGAGACTGGCATGACCGGCCTTTTGCAGCACCAGCTCCGAATTGTGATAGGAAGTCAGCATCGGTGCTTCGGGATCGGTCTCATAGGGACCGTCTATCGTCTTGGAGCGCGCCAGCGTGACGGCATGCTCATAGCTTGTTCCGCCTTCGGCGACCATCAAATAATAGTAGCCGTTGCGCTTATAGAGATGCGGCCCTTCCGTCAAGCCCAGCTTGGAGCCGGTATAGATCAGCTGCGACGGGCCGATCAGCTTCTTCTCTTCCACGGAATACTCTTGCAAGTAGATGCCGTTAAACGGATCGCTTCCTTTGCGGAAATCCCACTGCATGTTGACGATCCATTTTCTCCCGTCATCATCATGAAACATCGAAGGATCAAAGCCGCTGCTATTAAGATAGATCGGGTCCGACCACGGGCCCATAATGTCAGAAGCGACAACGACGTAATTATGCGTATCCTTGTACGCTCCGGCATGGCTTTTCACATCGGTGAAGACCAGATAGAACAGTCCGTCATGATGGGTCAGGCAAGGCGCCCATACACCGCCCGAATCAGGGTTGCCCAGCATATTAAGCTGGCTTGCGCGGTCCAGCGGACGAGTCAGCAGCTGCCAATGGATCAAGTCGCGAGAATGATGAATTTGAACGCCGGGGAACCATTGAAATGTCGACGTGGCGATATAATAGTCGTCTCCAACCCTTACGATCGAGGGATCAGGATTAAAGCCGGATAAAATCGGATTTTGGATGCGCAAAGGTTCTTTGCAGGTTGTCATAGGGCACACTTCCTTTACACTTGATAAACGGACGGCCCGCAGCGCTTTTGCCGCAGGCCGCTATTGGAATTAGGGAATGATCAGGCTACAACTATTTCATTTTGCTCAGGTTCGCGTCATACGCTTTTTGCAGAATGCTCAGATACTCTTTCAGCTTGAGGCCGTCGAAGCCTTGAACATAGCTGTTCCAGTCCTTCTCTACGTCCTTGTGTCCGGTAATGAATTGCAGCATATTTGATTTGACGTAATCTTCAATCGTCGCTTTCAGTTGAGCGGCTTTCTCGCTGTCTTCAGCACTGATAAAGATATCGATCGGGAACAGCTCGGCTTCCTTAGGCTCAAAACCCTCGTATTTCTTCGTCTCCGTCACCAGGCGCAATTCATAGCCCTCTGGGGAGAACATATCCTGCGAGACTGCCTCGGATTCAAAGCGTTCACGCGGACGGAAGTCCGGGCCGGCTTGATCCCAGCCGTCGTTATGAATCGTCTCGCTACGGTAGGAAGGATCTACCTGATAGCTGGCAGGCTTGCCGTTCACGTTCAATTGATCTGGGCTAGCCTTGCTCCATGAAGTGCCTTCCACGGAGAAGACTTGGCCCCATGTGCCTTCTTCAGTCCAGAGATAATCGAGCATTTTGATCGCGGCGATTTGCTGCTCTTCATTCGCTTTGTCCGTAATAACGAAACGGCCTTGGTTGCCGACCGATTTATAGTAACCGGACAGTTGGACGCCGTTTGGCCCTTTCAGCGGCGGTACTGCAACATAATCTAAGTTGCGCGGGTCCGATGAGGCTACCGCCATTTGTGCGTGACCGATCGTAAATGCGCCAAGAATCGTATCGCCCACATTGTTGCCGAGCTGCTGCAGTCCTTCTTGATTTTGTGTAAAAGCTTGCGGGTCGATCAGGCCGTCCTTATACAAGGAAGCCAGGTAGGCGAGTCCGTCTTTCCATTCCGGCTGGCTGGCCGACAGCTGCACTTCGCCATCTTTTACCCGGATGTAGGAGTATGGCTGATTGTCGCCGTTGTTATAGATAAAGGCATTCATGAGATAGCCTGTAAGGTCGCCGTGCCAAGTCGAAAGTGCGCCGCTCAGCGGAACCTCATCCGCCTTGCCGTTGCCGTTCGGGTCTTGCGTTTTGAAAGCTTTGAGCACGTTCGCGAATTCCTCAGTCGTTGTCGGCATTTCCAGTCCAAGCTTGTCGAGCCACTTCTGGTTGATCCACAGCTTCTGAGCGTACCAGCAGTGGTAGCATTCATTAACCTGCGGCATGCCGTAGATGTTGCCGTCCGCAGACGTTACTGCCGTTTTCAAATCGGGACGTTCCTCGAAAATTTTCTTAATGTTCGGAGCGTACTGATCGATCAGATCATTCAGCGGCAGGAACACGCCTTGCTTGCCGAATTTCATTTGCTCCGCCGGCGTAAAATTGCCGCTCAGAAACACTTCCGGATAGTCACCGCTCGCCATCAATACGTTACGCTTGTCGTTATTGTCGTTAGGAGGACCAACGATGAATTGCAGTTGGACGTTTGTTTTCTCTTCTACTTGCTTCGTGAACGGATTTTTCAGCGTCGAAAGGTTTGGAGACTGGTTGATAAAAGCGGAAAGCTTCACTGGCTTGGCGCTCTCGCCATTGTCGCCCCCGTTACTTCCCTTGCTTGATCCGCCGTTATTGGAGCATGCGCTCAGCAGCAGCATCGCCGATAAAAGAATGCCAAGCGATATTTTCCACGTTTGTCTCATTTTCAAGCACCCCTTATAAGTTGTCTTGGATAATCACGGCTTCTCCCCGCCAAATATTTGTCTATTTTAACCTTTAAGAGAACCGATCATGACCCCCTTTACAAAATGCTTCTGAACAAATGGATATATGATGAGGACAGGCAGACTGGAGACGACGATGAGCGAGAATTTAAGCAGATCCTTCATCCCTTGTCTGGCTTCCATTGTTCGAATGTCTACCATCATGGAGTTATCCACGGAATTCTGAATAAGAATTTCCCGAAGGATAAGCTGGAGCGGATAGAGATCGACGTTTTTCAAAAAGATTAAAGCATCGAAGTACGCGTTCCACGCGGTTACTGCATACATCAGGGCAAGTACGGCAACTACCGGCTTGGATAGCGGAAGCACGACCGACCACAGAAACCGGAGATCGGAGCAGCCGTCGATGGCAGCCGCCTCATTCAATTCCTCCGGGATGCTCTCCTGAAAGAACGTTTTGGCGATAAACACTTGCCAGACCGCAACGGCCTGCGGCAGCAGCAGCGCCCATCTCGTATCGATCAGGCCTAAGCCTTTTACCGTCAGATAATAAGGAATCAAGCCGCCGCTGAAGATCATTGTGATGATAATCATATACATGATCGGCGAGCGTCCGTAGAACGTACGCTTGGACAGCGGATAAGCAAGCGCAAAGGTTAAGGAAACGCTTATTAGCGTGCCGACAGCCATATAGATCAGAGAGTTGTAATAACCCGACCAAATGCGCGGATTATTCAATACGGCGGTGTAGCCTTTGAGCGAAAACTCAACCGGAAACAGCCACACTCGCCCCGATACGACCGCTTGCGGAGAGCTGAATGACGAGCTGACGATATAGATGAGCGGGTAAAGCACAACGATTAGGACAGCAATGAGTACGGTATAGATGATACCGAGCAGGATTTTGTCCGATACTGGCTCTTTGATGGCATTCGTTTTCTGCATGCTAGAACAACCCCGATCCTGTAGCGCGTCTTGCCCCGAAGTTGGCGAGCAGGATGAGCACCAGATTGATGATGGAATTAAACAGTCCGACGGCAGCCGAGAAGCTGTAATTCGCTTGAACAAGTCCAACCTTGTACACATAAGTGGAGATAATCTCCGACGAGCTTGTGTTTAGCGGATTTTGCAGCAAATATACTTTCTCGAAGCCAATGTTAAGCAGCTGCCCCATATTGAGCACCAGCAGCAGTACCATAATCGGCATAATGCTCGGCAGGTCGATATGAATAATTTTCTGCAGCCTGCTTGCACCGTCCAACTTGGCCGCTTCGTAGAGCTGAGGATTGACCCCGGCCAATGCGGCGATATAGATGATGGCGTTATAGCCCATGTACTGCCACGCATCCGACAGGACGAAAATCGATTTGAACATCGACGGTTCGCCGATAAAGTTAATAGAATCAAGTCCAAGCGCCGTGCGAATGTGATCAATGACACCAATTCGAGGTGCGAGGAACAAGAGAATCATCGATACCATAACGACGGTTGAGATGAAGTAAGGCGCATACGAGACCAGTTGAACGGTACGTTTAAAGATGCCGTCCCGCAGCTCATTAATCATGAGCGCCAGGATGATCGGTACCGGGAATCCGATTGCAAGCGCATACAAACTTAGGAACAGCGTGTTTTTGATTAGCAGCCAAAAGTTCGGGTGATTGAAAAACGCTTCGAAATGTTTCAAGCCTACCCAAGGGCTGCCCCAAATGCCCAGCTTCGGACTTAAATCTTTGAAGGCGATTTGAATGCCGAGAATCGGAACATATTTGAATAGAATGAAGTAAAGCAGCGGCAGCAAAATAAGAAAGTAAAGCTGCCAGTGTCTGCGCATCTTGCGCATCGCTTCGCTTAGGCCCGTCCGTCTGGTTGCCGGTATGGTTCTTGATGCTTCGGTTATGATGTTGTTGGACATCCCCGTAAACGCCTCCCTGTGAGCTACTGATTTGTTGTTGGGCCAACTATACCGCAGCATTGCAAGGACGGGCAATTTACAAGATTCTGGCGGTAAACAAAAATCGGATTGCGCTCGCAGAGCGCAATCCGACTGGGTTTTCCGGCTATTCTAAACCTTTTTCCGGGTCTTCACTTTTACTTCTCTTTCCGGTAATCGCCGGGCGTGACACCGGCAATCCGCTTGAACACCCGATTGAAGGAAATCGGGTTCAAGTAACCGACGCGCTTGCCGATTTCCTGAATGCTCAGCTCCGTATCCTTGTCCGTTAGAAGCTGCTTGGCAAGTTCAACCCGCCGGTTAATAAGGTAATCAATAAACTTAATATTGAACTGTTCCTTGAACAAAGCGCTGACGTTTTTTGAAGGAATATCGAACTGCTGGCTTAGATGAACGAGCGACAAATCGGGATTATGCACGTTATCGTTGATATATTGCTTCATCAGCACCGCAATTTCCGACGCCTCTCCCCTGTCTGCTTTCTCGGCGACTGCATATTCGAGCTTCTCCATGATGCCCAGCATTTCTTCCTGCACGTCCTCCAGCGCTTCGAACTGGTCGATAATGTCCTTCATGATCTCGCGGTTCGTCTCGATCATCTCATCATTAAGAATGATGCCGTGCATTTGCTCAAATAGATAATAAGCGAAATAATTGAGCAGATTAACGATATCGTCCCGCTTCAGCTTATTCAGCTTGAACTGCTCATAAAGTGCCGTATATTTCCCCCGCCATTCAGGGTCCATTAAGCGGAAGCTATAGACGAGGCTGCGGATACGTTCCAAATGATCGTACATCTCAAAGGAGGTGCCCGTTTCCGTCTCCCAATAGCCGATCATCCGATTGTTGCCGAGTACGACCCGATAATTGACCGCTTCAATCGCCGCTTTATAGGAAACCTTCAGCGTGGATACTGTGTCAGTCGACTGGCCAATACCGACGGTTACGGTAAACGGCAGATTCGCGCGGATCCATTGCAGCGCATTGTCGGACAGCTTGAGGATGTTGTCCATCAGCATCGCCTGATTCTCTTCCTGCACGTAAATAAAACCGCACATTTCCTTATCGTTCATCCATTCGCTCCAGCTGCGGAGACCGCACTTCTGCACCAGCTCCACATACATATTCTGAATGATGAACCGAAACAGAATCATATCCTGCTCCTTATAGCGGGAGAGAACGTCGGAATACTTATCGACGGAGATGACGATGACGACCGCCTTCTGGAACCCGCCGATAAAGCCGTGGCGCTCCATTTCCGTACTCCATTCTTCGCTTGCCAGCGATCGGGAGCCGCTCATCACTTCAAGAAAAATCGACTTCTTACGATAGCCAATATTCAAGTCAGACTGCGATTTGAACAAATTAAAGCGCTGAACGAGGGAATCCACCGTTGATTCGATATAATGAAATTCATTCCGGTCCTCACCGCTCTGCTCGCCTCCAGAGGACTGAGACAGATTGTCCAGCTTCGTAATAAGCGCGCGGAGCGGCTTATAGTTGCGGTTGGTCATATAGACGATAGCCAGCAGACCCAATACAGCAATGATTAGAGCGAGCACGATCCATACGTCGGAAAACGTCTGGACGATCGTGAACCGGCTTTCCTTTTGCAGGCCGCTCTCATAGGACCATCCGGTATAGTCGGACACAAGATTCGAGAACGCCGTCTTGTTGCCCGCTGCTCCAGCATCGGCAGCCAGAATCGACTTGCCGTCTTTGCCTGTAATCGTCACATAGCTGGACGTTTGATCTGTACGCTGCGCGACAAAGTCTTTCAGCGCACTCACTCGGACGTTAACGACGATGAGCCCGCTCTCCCCCCTGCTGGTCAAATATTTGCGAGCGAGCGATACGACAGACTCCTCCCTTGAAGCATGGAACTCCTTGAATGGGCGCTCGTTCGTCCAATGATAGGAATAGCCGTCCTTCTGGAGCTCCTTAATAAAATCCCGGTCCGGAAACTGCTCCAGCGGCGAGACGGTGTTCGAGCTCAGCACATAGCCGTCCCGTTCGCGCACCAAATAGATGGAGTGAATACTCTGATTGAGCTGCTTCATATTGTTGAATTCTTTGGACATGAGGTACGTGAAATAAACGGAAGGCTGGCCTTCCTGGTCGAAGTAATCCAGCAGATTGAACTCGGAGGATTTATTGCGGGTCTGGATCGTCACCATCATATGGTCGATCGTCTGCAGCGGCTGCTCGACGCTTTGCAGCATCTGATTGTTAATGCCCGCGTAAATATAAGCCGTATCCTTCTGGGCACGGTCGGTTAATATTTGAAAGAAAATAAAAAACAGAAAAGAAATCATCAGAAAAAAAACAGGCATGTATGAGAACAGCAAACGATAGTACCAATTTTTTTTCAAATTCCATTCCTCCTCTGCCTAGGGCGTGTAAGCGCTTTCCGAAAAACTTGCGACTGGTCTGCTTATTTTAACAACCATCTTTGATACATGACAAGGGAAAAAATGACCTTTATTTACAAATCTATTTACCGCTTCCGTTAACTCGGATCCGGCTCCCCCATCTGGCGGCGGTACTCTCTTGGTGTCATCCCAAGCTGCTGGCGGAATAAGACGGCAAAATGATTGTAATGCTGAAAGCCGACATCAAGCGCGGCCTCCGACGCGGTTCGTCCGGAATGCTTCATCAGCAGCGCAGCTTGGCGAATACGCATCGCATTCAGCGTCTCCACAATGGTAGCCCCTGTCTCCTGCTTGAACAAATGGGACAGCCTCGATTCGGAGAGTCCAATCGACTTGGCAACGTCCTCGATCCGGATGTTCTGGCTCATATGCTTGGACAAATAGTGCAGCGATTCTTCAATGCGCGGGTCGACCCGGCCTTGCTCCCGTTCCGCCATGAGCAGCAGGATGCCGCGAATCTCATTTTCACAAATTGGCTGCCAAAGCGGACGCTGCTCCCGGGAATCATGCAGCACGTTGCGCAGCGCGCGGTAAATGCGGGTTTTTATCGGATCATTCCCGACCGGCTGAACAATCAGCTCTTCGTTCGGAAGGAAACCCGTCTCCGTCAGCTTCGGAAAATGTGCCCATATAAAGTTCCAGCTTCCGCCGGATACCGTCCCGTATTGGTGGGCAACGCCACTCCGCAGCAGCGCGATATCGCCTGCCTGGCAGATCCGTTCCCCTGACGGCGTGCGGAAATAGCCGCTGCCTTCCAGCGTAAGAGCAATGAGCCAATCGGTCATGCCCGAAGGCCGGCTGGTCATATAACGGTCATCCTCATTGAAATGTCCGGCAAAGATCGTCCCGTAAGGCGGAGACATATAGCTGGTCAGGCTGTCGTAGTCTTTCATTGCTGTTCTCCCCTTCTTCACTCAATCCTTACGTCATTATCGACAGTATACACCGAGGCGGTGAGTCTTGTCTTAGTAGAACGTTGGTCATTAAGATATGGAACCGGCGTATAGCTCTCGGTATGCCTTCGGCGGCATCCCCTCTTGGCTGTGAAAAACCCGGATGAAGTAGCTCGCCTGGGTGAAACCCACCCGCTCCGCTACTTGATTAATCGGCAGCCCGGTCGCAACAAGCAAGCCCTTGGCGACGGCCATACGGCATTCGGTTAAGTAGCGGTTGGGCGTCCTCCCCATTATCGTCTGGAATAAGCGGAGAAAATAGTACATGCTGTAGCCGGATAAAGCGGCCATGGACTCCAATGTCCACGACTCGCTGCAGCGGTTGCGAATCTGATCGGCCGCTTCGCGGATGAGCTCCTGCTTATGCCGAGGAATCGCATCGTCCAGCAGCGATACCGCGTTATGCGCAAGCTCGGCCAACAGCTCGTATAGCAAAGCAGACAAACGGGGCTCATACCGCGTCTCGAAATGGCTACTGATGGTGTACATCTCATCCATCAGCAATGCTAACCTGCTCCGGTCCGTTATCGAAAACAGCCAGACGTTCGCTGATTCGTCGGCACTGCTCAGCATCGGAAGCGGCATCGCCGTGCTGAAATGAATCCACCTGACATCCCATGGCTCTTCCGGATTCGCTCCGTACTGCTGCTCCGCTCCCTTTGGATATAAGAAGCCTTCTCCTTCGGTTAGCGGGATGCGCTCGCCATCCAGCTCGACATAGCCCTGTCCTGCAAACACGAGATGGAGATTATAATATCCCATCATCCCTTTGGGGCGGTACTCCCGGTGCTGCGGAAACTCGCTGTAGCGGCCAAGCGATTCCGGGTAACAGACGAATTTACTGCCGGAGGGCTCCGGCAAATAATAATGCGTGCGAATGGCGGATCCTCTCCTTTCTCGAGTTATAGTTATCGCAATATTTTCATATCAGAGTGCAATATTCGATTATTTACTGTTGGTATTGTTGTTCCTAGAATAATAGATAAGACTCTTATTCTGCAATATCTTATTATTCGTTCGATTGGAGGTTCACATAATGAAACAACTTAACCCGCTGGACGAGCTGCGGCTCGGTGTATGCTATTACCCGGAGCATTGGGAGGAATCGCTATGGGAAGCAGATTTGCTCCGGATGAAGGAGCTTGGCTTTTCGATTATTCGCATAGCGGAATTTGCATGGGCCATCTTCGAGCCGGAGGAGGGCAGCTTCAGCTTTGACCTGTTCGACCGCTTTCTGGAGCTGGCTGCCAAGCTGGAGATGAAGGTCATTATGGGTACGCCGACCGCTACGCCTCCTGCATGGCTGACCCATAAATATCCCGAGGTGCTGAACGCTACCTTCGAAGGGGTTACGCTGCAGCACGGCCTGCGCCGTCATAACAATTACAGCAGCCCGAAATACCGGGAGCTGTCGGCGCGCATCACGCTGGAGATGGCGAAGCATTATGCCGACCATCCGGCTATTATCGGCTGGCAGATCGACAATGAGTTCAATTGCGAGATCAGCGTCTTCTATGCGGATGCCGATCATCTCGCTTTCCGGCAATGGCTGAAGGAGAAATACGGCAGTCTGGATATGTTGAATAAGGCGTGGGGAACGGTGTTCTGGAGCCAAACCTACTCAGATTGGGAGCAGGTATTCCTGCCGCGCCCTACCGCTGTCGGCTATCAGCCGAATCCGCATCAGGCGCTCGACGAGAAGCGGTTCATCTCGGACAATACGATAGCATTCGCCAAGATTCAGGCGGATATTTTGCGCGAGCATGCACCCCGCCACTGGGTAACGACGAACGGAATGTTTGGTCATCTGGACAATCATCGGATGAACGACGAGCTGCTGGATTTTTTCAGCTATGATTCCTATCCGCAGTTTTCTACGATCTTCTACGATGCCAATGAGCAAAATCCGCTCGCCGATCGCGGCTGGAGTCTGAGCCTAAGCGCCGTACGGTCAATCTCGCCGAACTTTGCCATTATGGAGCAGCAGGCCGGGCCCGGCGGCTGGGTTAACCGTATCGACATGCCCTCGCCGAAGCCAGGACAAATGCGTCTGTGGACGTATCAGTCCATCGCCCATGGTGCCGATATGATGCTTTACTTCCGCTGGCGGACGGCGACTTTCGGCAATGAGATGTATTGGCATGGACTTCATGACTACGACAACCGCCCGAACCGTCGGGTTGGCGAGGCGGGAAAAGTGGGGAGTGAGCTTGCTGCGATAGGTGATAGAATCGTGGGCAGCCGATTCCAGGCTGATATCGCCATTGTCCGCGACTACGACAATGAATGGGACGGCGAATATGATGTGTGGCATGGGCCGTACAGCTGGAAGAGCGGCAAGGAGTGGTTCAAGGCGCTTCAGAAGCGCCACATTCCGAGCGATGTCGTCTACTTGCGCAGCCATACGACGGTTGAGGAGATAAAGCGTTACCGGGTGCTGGTCTATCCGCATCCGGCCATCATGCGCGATGAGACGGCGGCGATGCTGGAGCAATATGTGCGAGCGGGCGGCACCGTTATTTTCGGCTGCCGGACCGGCTACAAGGATGAGCGCGGGCACTGCTATATGCGGCCGTTCCCAGGCGCAGCCGCTGCGCTGTGCGGCATTCGCGTCGCGGAGTTCACGAAGCTGAACGGCAACCGCAAGCCGGCGCTCATGCAATGGAAGCATGAAGGCGGGCCAGTGACGGCTGCCGAGGACTTCAATGATATTCTGGAAGTGACCGCTGGCAATACGGTTGAGGTGATGGCCGAATATGCTTCGGACTATTACGCTGGGAAGCCTGCGGTTACCCGCAACACTTTCGGTGGCGGGGACGGGGCTGAGACTGAGGCTAGAGCTGGAGCAGTCTGGTACTATGGCGCCGTTTTCAACGAAGACGCCGCCGGCCAGATCATCGAGCTGCTGGGGCTTCGCTCGCCTGCTGCCGACTGGGCAGAGCTGCCCGCACAGGTTGAGCTGGCTATTCGTGCTGGAGCGTCGGGATCGCTTGCCTTCCTGCTCAACTACGGCGAAACAGCAGCGCAGATTACGCTGAAAAAGCCCATGCATGAGCTGCTGACCGGCGCTACGCTGTCCGGCGAAGTCGAGCTGGAGCCGTTTGGCGTGTATGTGATGGGGCTTTGCTGATCGAACTAAAGTAACTTGGGGGCAATGATTGAAACAGCACAATAATCGATTAAAACACCGCAGGGCTACCCTCTCGATAGTCAAAATGTAAAAGTGCAGGCTGATTCGGCTAAATCCGCCGAATTCAGGCCTCAAAATGCAAAAGTGCATTTGAAATGCCCAAAAAGTGCTCATATGGGCTGATTTCCACCAAACAAACTGCACTTTTGCATTTTGATGGGTAAAAACAGCTAAAATCGATCAATCAACATGTATTTTTACATTTTGATGGGGTTAGCTCAGCCTAAAATGGATCAGTAGGCGAGATGCGCCGCATTGCGGGGGAGCTATGGGGGCACAACAAAGAACTTATTACGCAATAGGTATCCACCGTAGCCCTAATAAGTTCTTTGTCATACTTGAAAGAGACCACTGTACTTTTATGAACCGGACTCCCTACAGCTTGTTATGCCACACCATGTGTCGCTTCTCATCCCGGAAGTTAAGCATACGAATAGATGGCGGGGTTAATTATACATCCAATAAACCATTAACAACGCTTATTTCAAGCTTTTCCAGCTAGCCTCTCTAATAAAAGCACTAGCCGGCAAATCTCCGGGTTCTGCTCGATGTTTCTACCGTTAATTTGCCGCTGGTCAGTTGCGTCCGCAAACGGCTTTACTTTCTTGCTCTAAAAATCATAAAGGTCTGATCATCGGTCATTTGCTGAAAATCATAACCGCCATAAATCGCAATGTCCCGAAAACCAGTCTTTTCCAGCATCATCATAAACTCATATTTATAGTACCATCTTAGCTTGGTTGTACTAAATTTGGTTTCGGCCAAGACATGATCCTTAACCACTTCATACCGGTCCAGCTTCGTCTGAACTTGTTCATGAAATTGAACACTCGAGACTGAACTCAATATAATTTCCGCCCCGTCGCTTCGAGTGCCCCTTCGTCCAACCGTCCACTCCTGTTTGCTCTCGTTCGGAGGAATGAATAACGGAATAACGACCTGACCGCCTTCTTCGAGATGAGCGTACATTTTTTGCAAGGCTAATACCGCTTCTTCCCGATCCGTAACACACATAAATGAAGCTAATGGAACGAAGATGGTTTTGTACTTTTTAGGCAGGTTCAACTCCTGCATCTGTTGGTCATACAAGACGGGAGACAATCCCTTCGCTTTGGCTTTGTGCTCGCAAATACTCAACATTTCCTTCGAACAATCAACGCCTTCGACCTCATAGCCTTCAGCTAAATAGGGCAGCAGAAGTCTGCCTGTTCCGCATCCGATTTCCAAAGCCGTTCCGGGAACCTCATCCATTAACCGCTTGTAAAAGTTAGTATCGAAAAAAAACTCGCCTGAGAACCAAATATCATAAGTTTCAGAAACAATTCCTTCATATGAACCATAAGCAGATGACATGAATAAATTACCCTCCACATGTTAATAGGTTTCCCGTTTTAAACATCTGAAAGGGTTCACGGGATACTACCCTTTCATACCTCTTAGATATCTTGTAAAATCGCGCTTTGTATTCATCCTTATCACTCGCTCTCTTCAAAAGTTATTTCTACTATACAGAATCTGCTCGAAATTGGAAATACTTCTTATTTAAGCCCTTCCACAATCTCAATGATTTTGCGAATTACTTGGTCTTCATCACCAACTACCTGCTCCGATGAGAGCTGCTTCAGCTCAAGGTGCTCGCCTACACAAACCGAATGCTTCGCCTGCCGGAACATCGCGATATCATTCGCGTCATTGCCGAAGGCGATAAATTGCTGCGGCTGCATCCCAAGACGTTGCAGACCACTCCATTTATCGACCCCTTTGGGGCTAATGTCGATAATCTGTTCAGAGCCATGCCTATAGATAACGACAGGCAGCTTCTGCAGTTCCACTTCCATTTCACTCATATTGCGGCTATTGAGAATGACCACTTTTACCATCTCATTCAATTCATGAAGGCTGACATTGCGGGCTCTCTGTTCCGGGTCGATATTCCGTCTAATCGGATGCTCGTGGCTGCCCGTATACGCATAATCCCATGCGCTATCTGTTAAATGCTCGGCTTCATAGACCTCTATTAATCTGACAATCTCATCAGCTATCGCGCTCTCAAAATGAACCGTAGAGATTTCTCCTCCCTGCGACACAACAAAGGCACCATTGCCGCCAACCAACGAGAACGCGTGCATATGAGACGGCAATACCGGCAACAGATCGCGGATCGGCCTAGCCGAGGCGAATACCAGCTCATGTCCGCGCTCCAACAGAGTATCCAAGGCGGCAACCATCTTTTCGCTCAAGGGCTTCCCTTTAAAACAAATCGTGCCATCCAAATCAAAAACAAACTTCATGCGTTATCCTCCTGAATTCACACCAACAACTTATTCTACGGTTAACAGTTGCTCGACAAAGCCGCCAATTCCAAGCTTCCGATCCACAAAATGAATCTCCAAAATCCAGTCCCGAGGATTGCCGTTCGCATCCGGTTCTCTCATCGGGATATGATTGTCCGGGTGAATGTAGTTTTCCACGTCATCGCCCTGAATGACTTCATGCGGAAACTCGCCAATCAGATGGCCGGCATGCGGCCCGCCAAACTCCCAGCCATATTGGATCGCGAGATCATATACGTAGGCATAGAGTTCGCTACCTGTAATATTCGGCTGCGACTGGAAGTAGCGTTTCCCCTCTCTCCAAGCTTCTGCGATATCATTAGTCAATTTGATTTTGGCCGGGTCCTCGCCCAGCACGAATGTCCTGCCGAAATCGGCCTCCCAATCCTCAAAGATAGGGCCAAAATCCAGAAATAAAATATCATCTTTAGCCACCATCAAATCCGGAGGATTCTCGCTATAGGGATGTAGAGTGTTTTTGCCCGCCCGTACGATGCGCTTGTGCCAATATTTCTTAATGCCGAACATCTCGAACGCCAAGTTATAAATCTCTTGATTGATCTGCTTTTCTGTGACACCGCTGCGTATAATTCCACGTTCTTCGATCGCCCGGAAAAGCTCCTCCGCCTTCCTCTCCGCTTCCCGCAGAGAGACGTGCCGTTTGCTCATGAATGTGTCCATTGCCCGTTTCCTCCTTCTAATTACCAGATGCTTCTAAAATAATAAATATTTAAGATCAACTCCATGAACTTTCTCACCGAACCTTTGTATTAAATTGTACACCATTGCATCTGTGAAAATAAGAGTGACACCTGGCAGTTTCTTGCCAAGATGGCGAAAAAGCCAGCCGGCACATTTTGAAATGTGCCGAGGCTGGCTCTTGAGTTATGCTTTTCGAATCATTAGATATCGAATTCCTTCAATTAAGACTACAGCCAATAAAGAGAGACCGAATAGCGGCATTATGATGCCCAGAAGGGCCATAAAGACGATAAAACCAATCGAAAGTCCGCTTGAAGCGGCTGGAGGAGCCGAGAACCCGCCTGCTTTTTTACGGGAGAGCCACGTCTTGAAGCCCCAGAATATGACGAACAAGAAAGCGAGGCATACGATCAAATTAATCAATTGATTCGGCCAGCCGAATAGATGGCCTTCGTGCAGCGGGATGCCCCATGTGAACCATTTTGCCAATATGCCATAATCATCATAGCCCACCTTGGAAATGAACGCCCCGCTATATTGATCGAAGTACGCTGTCACTTCATCGTACGGACTGACGTCCAATCCGGTGATGCCTGTGTTGCTGCTCTTGGATACGGTGAATACGCCGTCTTCCCCTGCGGGATAAATAATTGCGTACGGCTTGGCTATGGAGCTCTCCTCAATGCGACCCAGCAATTGCTGAACGCCGATTCGATAGCTGTCGTCCTCCGGCGTTGTGGACATGCCCGGCATTGAGCCATGATGTCCGCCGTGCTCGCTTGAGGCAGGCGGTTCTTCTTTACGGGTCGCCCACGGAATTTCGCTGCGATCCGAGGCCGGCGGCTGCTGCTTCAGCAGCGGTGTTCCGATCACCGGATACTTCTGCGATGCGTTGTAGATGATATCCCCCATGACTGCCGACCAAGGCAGGCCGGTAAAAATAATGACCAGCATAGGGACCGCAACAATAGTGCCGATTATCGCATGCCATTTTTTGTTCTTTTGCGGCTTTGTCGGGTTCTGCCTGTTCTTCAGTACCTTTCCTCTGAAGGTCATATAAATGCCGGTAAGCAGCAGGAACACAGCCCAGCATGCAGCCAATTCAACCAAATAATTGACGACGGTTCCGCCAACGAACAGAGAGCTATGGATTTGCCTCATCACATTAGAAAACGTAAACTCAGCGCGCTGGCTGCCGACGACTTGATAGTTGTCATCCAGAAAGACATACTTCTGGTCGCCCTCCCCATTCGTCATCGTCAGGCGGGTATTGTACGGATCGTCCAATACAATAACCTTTGAGACCGTGTAGTCGGGGTTGAGCTCCCTCGCTTTCCCGATCCCCTCGTCTATCGTAAGACGCTCGATTTGGCTGCTTTGTCCAAAAAATAAATCGCTGTACGCTTTGTTCTCAATATTCGTATAAAACAAATAGCCGATGCCGCTTAACGTTAAAGTAATCAGCAGCGGTGTAATACATAATGCGGCATAGAAATGCCACCGCCATAGGCGGTTGTAAGATCCTTTTCTCAAAACGCTAGTCCCCCTCAGGTCGGTCCTGCCTTATTCACTCCAATAGTATAGGGAATAGGACGGCAGGCCGGATGACCCGATCGGGCTAGTCACGTGAAAAAATTAATCCAGCGCATTGCGCGTTAGCATGCCGGAATTGACGATCTTAACCTGTACATTTACCTTCATCGGAATCGATGAATACGTGTCCTCCCAATCCTCCTTCAACTGCTTCCACTTCTGTGGATAACGGGTCCGGATATCTCTCTCAAATAAGAAGATATCCATTCTGCTTTGCTGAGTTTTCACGATTAACTGGCTGATCTCACGTTCTAACGTCTCTTCCAGGCCCGCCTTCATCTTCTCGAGCTCCTTCTTGCCCGACTTGTTCATGTCGCCATAAACCTCATCTGTGCTGACTGTGACATGGATATCAATTTCGGCAGAGACAGATGAATTTAATTTGAACTTGCTCGACTGCGAGACGGTTTTGAAGGTCGCAACGGTTCGAGAGCCTTCTTTCCAAAGAAGCGGCGTTCCCTGACGGAGCTTCCCTCGAACGCATAGCCACATTGTCGTTTGCTGCCCGTCAAGCCGATAAACGACACGATCACCTTGAAAGAAGGCCATCCCCTCAACCTTCAGAAGCGTGTTTTGGGTACCTTTCTTAGGGGGACGGTCTTCCTTAGAGGAGACAGCATGCAGCATAGGCAGGAATGAGGTCATCTCCTCCGCCTTATAGAGCTGCATAAATTCGTTATAACTCACCTGTGAATATGTGGAGGCCCGATTACTGCTTGAGAGCACTTCCCTTAAATCGAAAGCAGGAATAGAAAAGAGCGTTTTGGCTTGCAGCAAGTCTTTCCCTTTCTTCTCAGCTACCAGCAGAAACTTTGTCCGGCGGATTTGAAAGGTTCTTCCGACCTTGTCGAGAATCTCGTGAATGCCCTCTCGCGCAACCTCATCCCCAATTACGACGGCTTCCAAATGCGAATAGCTTGGCGATCTGGAGGAAATCTCGGTGAGCTTGCCCGCTGCCTCCTCGATCGAATTTCCTTCGATGGTGAAGACTGTAATCGGCTTCTTGGTGAGATCAGAGGGAAACTGGGAGAAGGTTTCCGGATTCGCCCATTGAAAGGTGATCTCGTATTTGTGCCGGCTCCCTTTATCGATCGATAAAGCCGTCAAAAAGACAGTTTCATTAACTTCCCTGCGGTCCCAGCAGCCCGTCATGAGCAAACACATGCATATCAGCAACGCTATTTTATGCATTCGCATTGTCCGCACGTGACATTCTCCCTCTGGCAATCAAGCAGGCTAATCCTAGAAGTAGCGGGATTCCGACCTGGAATAATAGCGACAAGTACGTCCAATAATGCAGCATGAAATAGGAAAGCTTCTGTGTATTGTTTAAATAGAACAAGCTTAGAAGAAGAATGGCGGCTCCGAATAGCAGCACGGGCCATTTGGACGCTGATCGATCAGACAGGCCGAGCAAGTGGCGGATAGCGGTCAGGCAGCTTGTGAACAGCATACCGATAACCAGAAACATTGCAGCTCCCCATACCGATACAAATATCGTCTCCACCCGCTCGAAGAAGGTGCCGAAATTAAACAGAGTAATTAGCTCAACCGTCGGGAACGTAAGCAATTCCAATTGATTAGGAGAGAAAACACCAACTTCCTCGACCACAATCAAGCTGGTCACGCCGAAAGTAAGTGCACTTCCCCAGACCACGTACTTCTTAGCGTATTTCATCTTGTCAGGCCGAACAAATGCAAAGAGCATCGTAATTACAATGCTCTGGGTGAAGGAAGTCAGATTGAACAGAGAGGCATAAAAAATATTGGACCACCGGTTTTGACCAATAGGCAGGTAATTGGTCAGCTCAACACTAGGAAGCGTGCCCGCGAACAAAAGCAGCAAGGTCACAAGCAGCGCAAAAATGACCAGCGTACTCATTTTTCCTAAAACAATCATTCCTTGGGCTGCCCCGTACATACAGAACAAAACAATAAGAACGATGAACACAATGAGAGGCGTCATTGGCAGGAAGAGTGTCTTAAAGCTGGTTGCCAGCGTTTGAACATAAACTACGGTCAGGCAAATCAAGTATCCCAAGTATAAGATACCAATGGCTTTCCCCGCCCAGCGGCCGAGCAGGAAGGATAGAAATTGAATCAGTGTGCGATTCGGAAACTGGCCAGCCAGCCAAACCGCATATAGGCAAAAGAGAAACGCGGCCGAGGCAGCCAGCAAGGATGAGATCCACATGTCCTCGTGGGCGAAACGGGCCATGATCGCAGGCGCAAATATATAGTTCTGGGTCGCGAGGAGCAATGCGAGCAGGCCCGCCGCCTGTAAGGGCGTCATTTTCTCAGAAAGATTCACTCTAATCACTTCCTGTTATGTGGTGTTTGTGAGGGGTCGGGAAATCGAAGCCGGCTGCTGTCTTCCGCCAGATATTCAGAATAGCTGTTGAGCTTGGGGGCGGGATAACGCAGCAGCGAGTCCCGCATCTCTTTTCTGCGAAATGGCGCCACCGGTGTCAAATAAGGTACACCAACCGATTTGAGACCGGTTAAATGCAAGTATAGGAACATCATGCCGAAGACGATACCGAAAAACCCTAAAAAACCCGCAAGCAAAATGAAGATGAACCGGATCACACGCAGACCGATGCCCAGACTGTAGTTCGGAATCGTGAACGAGCAAATGGCGGTGATGGATACGATGATAACCATCTGCGGACTGATGATGCCTGCGCTAACAGCGGATTCGCCGATAACCAACGCACCCACGATGCTGATGGTGCTGCCAACGATTTTGGGCAGACGAATGCCAGCTTCCCGAAGAATTTCGAAGGTGCCCTCCATAAGAAGCACTTCGACGATGGAAGGAAACGGAACCCGCTCCCGTCCGGCAATAATGCTAAAGGTCAGGAAAGTTGGGAGCAAGTCGGGATGAAAGCTGCTCAGAGCGACATAAAGCGAAGGCATAAAGATTGAAATCAGCATTGCAGTAAACCGCAGCATTCGAAAAAACGTACCCGCCCAAGCTGAGAAATTATAATCGTCTGGAGCATGGAGCAGCTCCAAGAAATTGATGGGACCATAGATCGTAAATGGCGTTCCGTCCACAATAATCGCGAATCCGCCGTTCAGCAGGTGATGAACGATTCGATCCGTACGCTCCGTCTTCGCCATAAGCGGAAACAAGCTATACCGCTGATCCTGAATAAACTCCAGCAGTTGATGGCTGGATTGAAGAGCATCGAGCTCAACAGTCCGGATACGCTTCTCCAGCTCCTCAATAATAGCCGGATTAGCAACACTCTCTATATAAGCGACAACAACGCGTGTTTGCGTCAAATTGCCGATCGTATACTTCTTATTCTTGAACAACGGAGTACGAATGCGCTGACGCAAGAGGGCTACATTGGTATCCAGACTTTCATTAAAGCCTTCTTTGGCGCCGGAGGTGCTTGGTTCTGTAGACGGTTCCTCGATGGCCCGCTGGTAAACGAGCTTCGTCAGGAATAAATATGCATTCGTTTCTCCTTCAATAAAGAGAACTGCCTCTCCTTGCAAAAGCATATAGGCAACCTGAGCCAGGTCGGTTGTTTGATGAATGTGTCCAATCGGAATGTACTGCTTCAACCGATCCAACAGCTTCTTGTCTGTGTCCGCATGTTCGATCGCCTTATTCAAATATGGAAGCAGATCTCGTTCCAAGACGTTCGGGTTTACAATCGTATGGATATAGACAAGGGCGGATGGTGCTGAACCGATGTTGTCATAACGGACGAAGAGATCATCAACATGTTGAAAATAGCTGGCCTTCAGCTGTTTAACCGCATCTTGAACGTGAACAGGGATAGCGGAAGACAAGGTCTCAAGCTGGCTTGTATAGTCCGTTTTTCCCTTGTTATCCGTGAAATCGGCCACACTGCCACCTCGTCTCTTTTCCACTAAATTCCGTGTTATGATCCCCTGAATCTGGAATTTAATTCATCTGGAATAGCGGTATCATGATGTCCTAGAGAAACTAAAAGAAACGGGCCATCATTGAAAGATGACCCGTTATATTGAACTATCTATCGCTTTTGCCGCTCCAATGCGTCGGTTTCTTCCTCAATCCGGCTGATGTCGATACGCTCGAATAGAAGCTTTAGATTATGAATCTCGCGGTGGGCCGGAACCGAGACTGACGTCCATACTGGCTGCTGCAGGCTGAGAAATCCTCTAATTTGCTCGCAGGCAAAAGGAAGGAACGGGTTCAGCAGATTGGCTAGATTCGCTATAATTTGCACGCAAGCGTTTAACGTGGAACCGCATGCTGCCCGGTCTTCCTTGATCTGTACCCACGGCTTCTGCTCGTCAAAGAATTTGTTTGCTTGCCGTACGGAACTGAATATGAGCTCAATGGCTTCTTTTAGCCGACCCGCTTCAATTAGCGCTCCGGACTTTTCATACAGCTGCTCGCTTGCGGTTTCCCACTCCCCGCTTAGCTCGCCATCCGGAACACGCCCTTCGAATGACTTGTCGATAAAGGCCAGCGTACGATTCACAAAATTACCAAATGCGCCAAGCAGCTCACCGTTATGACTATGGATGAATTCCCGCCATGAAAAATCGGTATCTCTGTTCTCAGGACCATTCGCAATCAGAAAATAACGGATCGAATCCGGCTGATAACGGCTCAGCATATCCGGCACCCAGATTGCCCAATTGTTGCTGGTCGAGAACTTCTTCCCTTCAAGGGTCATATATTCACTGGAGATAATCCGATCCGGCAAATGCAATCCTCCCGCGCCCATAAGCAACGCAGGCCAAATGACCGCATGGAACGGAATATTATCTTTGCCATGCACATAATAAGCGGTCAGCTCAGTCTGATCCAGTGACCAGAAGTCCTCCCAGCTGCCGCCTGTCTCCGCAGCCCACTGCTTGCTGGCAGATAAATAGCCGCTGACGGCTTCGATCCAGACGTAGATTTTTTTATCCTCGAAGCCTTCGACCGGAACGTCCACGCCCCAGGTCAAATCGCGGGTAACGGCACGGTCCTGCAGTCCTTCCTCTAAGTAGCGCCTGGTCAGCTGTACGGCATTATCTTTCCAGCCTTGCGACTCGGCCGCGTACTGCGTCAATTCCGTTTGAAATCGGGAGAGCGCCAAATAATAATGCTCGGTCGGACGATCAACGGGAGGATTGCCGCAGATTTTGCAGGTTTTGTCTGTCAGATCGGATGGATCAAGCAGGGTTGAGCAATAATCGCATTGATCGCCCCTGGCGCGATTGCCGCAAACCGGACAAGTCCCTTCGACGTATCGATCCGGCAGAAAACGCTGATCGGTCTCGCAATACGTTTGCAGAACCGTCTTTTTATACAGGTATCCGTTGTTCAGCAAGCTCAGAAACAGCTCTTGCACGACCTGATGGTGAAACGGCTGATCCGTGCGGGTGTATAAGTCATAGGTGAACCCCAATTGCTTAAAGCACGCTACAAACTCTTGATGGTACCGGTCTGCGATGTCCCCTGGCGAGACGCCCTCTTGAATGGCTTGAACGGCAACCGGCGTACCGTGACAATCGCTGCCTGATACATACAACACCTCTTCACCTTTGGCACGAAAATAACGCGCCAGCACATCTCCCGGCAATAAGCTTGCCAGCCTCCCCAAATGCAATGAACCGTTGGCATAAGGCCATGCCCCGCCGATAAATACTTTTCCTTTTCCCATGTAAGCCCCTCCTTTTTTGTGGACAAAACAAAAAGCCCTCATCCCAAAGGGACGAGAGCTGAACTCACGCGGTACCACCCAATTTTATCAGATGCCTTGCGGCATTGACCTCTTCAGGTACGACGCGGTTCGCGTTTATACCCTAGCACGTTAACGGGTGCGGGGTTCCGGCGCAGCCTACAACCACATGTGGTTTCGATGCGCAGCTCCAAGACCATATTCCCAAGGTTATTCTTTACCCCTTTTCAGCAACCGGGGCTCTCTGTACAAAGACTTCGCCTTGGTACTCTTTCTCTTCATCGCTTTTTTCTGAATATTTAAGTTATTGGGATTATAAGGGATTGGGGGTAGGGAAGTCAAGGGGTGTCCCAGTACAAAGAGTAAACGAAAAAGCTGTTCATGGTAAAAGGGTATGTGTATTTATTCTCAGGATATACTCAGTCGCAGCTCATAAAAATACTGCACAATCGGATGCTTCAGCTTCATTTTTTCTCTCATGTTCAAAATCCGCTTTTTCCCAACGCGTCTATCCACCAAAGCCAAAACATTCAATAAGATATCATCGCTCTCTATGCTTTCTTCTATAGAACTGGCGAGGAACTTAGTCGCTACAACGATAAAGTTTGATTTGCTTAATATTGACTGTGCGGATAAAAGCTCTTTAGCATGTACTTGTATTTTTCTGTTTCTTGCAATTACTTTTAGACGATCCTCTGGAACAGTCCCCTTCGTATCTTTCCTGACGACTTCAATCTCTTCACTAGTGATAGGAATGTGGATATCTGGGTCATTCTTAATATCCTGCTCCGTCTGATACCATCTGATGGGGTTCATTGCATCGCTCATATTGAGTACGTTCTTCTTATCTACCGCAATATAACAAATCCCTGCCTTATCAAGTAAATAACGATAGCTCGTTGCACGGTATTCGACCCTTCCGTGTAACGCGGGGCAGAGGAAGCTTTCTAGATTTTGTTTTAGTTTGCTCCAGGCCAATGTTTTTCTCCTTGTTTTATACAAAATAACGAAGATTTTTGTTATCCATGTTTAATTCCATTGTACTACTATTTTGCTCACAAACGGAAATAAAGGGCATACATGAGTTATTCCAAAAATGTAGGGTAAATAGATGTTTATATTTTGAATGTTGTCTACAGATCAGACCTAGGATTAACTACAAACATATAAGTTGAACAATTCAAACATCAGGTCGATCATTCAATATTTTCCTTATTTTATCTACGATCTGCCTTTGAGTAAGTCCTCCATAAAGTTGTTCAATTTTACTCAACAACCCTACTTCTTCATCTTGTATGTCCGAATCATCCTTTAATTTTTGCATGAACTTATCTTCTAACTTCTTTCTAAGAATCGGTTCACCTATTTCTTCAATAACATACTTTATCTTCTTTTTCTCATCTTTACTTAATCGTTGTTTTTTATCACATAATTTGATAATTTGCTCTATTTTATTTTGCGCAAAGGTTCCATAGCAATCCTTTATAAAAAACTCATTGTTCATTATTCGTTGAATATTTTGAGCAAATGCTTTAATAGATTCCCTCTTATAAACCTTCCCTTCAACAAACTCTAACGCGATTATTGAGTCTTTATTCAAATCGGATAGTAGAAAGGGAGAATGCGTAGTCATAATTAACTGCACACTTATCCCAAACTCAATATACTTGATGTCGCTAGTGTAACCCGGGATAATCATCTCATCCAAATAAGAAGTTACATAATTAAGTAAGTTTCTAGACCATTCTAAATGCATAGTTGATTCAATCTCATCTATAAGAACAATAATATTCTTTCTAATTTTTCTATTCATTAATCTAATCTGTTGACTTACAGTAGATTCATATATTTCATGGACAATGGTACTGAGCAATTCTAGGATTTTTTTCTCTCCAGTAGAAAGCTGTATTCTCTCTATTTGAAAGGGTATTTTGATCTCGAGATGTTTACCTGAATATCTCTTATTTGACTCAGTGTCATCCAATATGTCTTCACCAATACGATCATAATCAAAGTGATAAACAATAAAATCTCTTAACTTTGTATAATGATGAAAAAAATCTAGTATATCAACATTTTTTTCCGATGATGATATTACCAATTTAAACTCATCAACACCTGTTATTATATGATTTTTCACTTGATAAAGGGCTCGAAAATATTTTTTTAATCGAATAGTATACTCTGTTAACAGACCGAATTCATCTGAATACCCATGATTCCGCTTATTAAACACATCGGAGTATTCATCAAATACCTTCAAGTAATCATTAAGTATGTAACTGGTCTTTCTAACATATTTTCTATTGATGGAATGTAGTTCATCTCTTTGTTCGTCTGTCAATAGTTTATTAGCAGAAACAATAATAGAGTTCAATGATAAATAAAACATACGAGAAAAGAAATCATCCATCCATTCTTCTGCAACCACTACTATTCCACCAATGGTCGGATCTGGACTTTTTCTAACTGCTTGAATAAAGAATCCTCCATCAAGTGCTCGCAGATATTCTGATGTTTTGAAAAGAATATGAACAGCAGGACTCTGAATAACTTTTTTCTGAAACAAATCTAAATAAAAGTTATACCAATCTACCCATGAAAAAACAGACCCTGTTACCCTTGGAATAAATTTAGAATGATTTGAGTTTAAATAAATATAGCTATTGCTTGAACTCCTTATCAAATCATCTCTAATATAAATTATTCTATCTTTTATCTCTCTCACATAATTTTCATCAATTGTATAATTGCCTAAATCATTTTGTCGAAAATAGAAACTACGGACTATGTCTGAATTTCTTTGTGGTAGATTCTCGCGGCTAATGATATTCTCAAGTTGAATAATGCCTACTCCTTCAAAATAAAACATATCTTTCTCCACATGAAAGATCATAAAATACCGGTCTTTTATTTCTATTTCTTCAATTTTTAATAATTCAATCCTTTCTTTCATTTCTCTTCCTACGGTTTCAAGAATTGAACTTTTTCCTGAACCATTTTTCCCAACAATAGCTGTAATATCTGAAATGCTTTTTCCATAGAAGTTTATAAAATACTTTGGATTGCTTTTAATCGATATTCTATTACAAGATTTATCGTATTCAACTATATACTCACTGGAAAAGTTGAAGAATATATCTCTAAAAATATCACCTAGTGATTCTACATACATATAAAGTAACTTCATATTTTTTTGTTTCCTCTCACTATTCCTAATTCTTTACCAATATCTGAAATCATTTTGGACAACGGCCTTTTTCCATAGTTCTCAGAGTCAATATATGCTCCTATGATAAGTTGTTCAAGTTCTTGTTTTGAAGCGAATACCCCCCCAAATTCTCGAAATAATTGTTCCTGATACTCTTCAGTATAAATTTCTTTTTTTATTAATAATTCTTGAACCACATCTTTATGAATCTGATACATTTCCTCAAGTTCTAATATTTCTATATTTTTATCCAATATTTTGTTTAAACCTAAATCAATTAATATATCTAGCTTTGACAAATCGGATAAGTATTCGACTCCTTTAATGTCATAACTGAAAGTGAGCATGTCATCTATTCCAATAGTGTTATCATAAGGAGAATAAGAAAAATCCTTAGTACCCTTTTTATGGTTACAACTGCCACAAACGGGAACTAAATTATAAAATGATACTGATAGAATAGGATAATCGCTCTTATTAATAAAATGATCTAATTGACAACTTGTTTTCCTTGAACTGCTGTTAATAAAGTTTCGATTACAATAGGGACAAACCGATACTCCAAGGTCCCGGACAAAAGCAAGCCGGTCTATATTACACTGGTACACTGTTTTTAACAAATAGTTCTTCAAGCCATCTGTCATTTTGATTTTATTTGTATCAATATAGTCTCTAATGGAAAGCAGTTTTGTTAGATCGGCTGTTACAACCTTCTCAAAAGAAGTTATTAACTTTTCATTTTGTTTATCAGGAAAAAGATGGTCAATGTCCAAATTTATATCGCACCAATTATTCACATTTTTAATGTAACTGCCTTGGCACCTCCCCCTCAATTTTTCAAAGTAGTTTTTTACTATCTGTTGTCGAACATTAACATCTTTTTTCATGAAATTTAGTTGGATCAATACTATGCACCACTTTTTATGTAATTATTTCCACACTAATGACATACAACAAAACTGAACTGTATATAACTCAGTTCAGTTTTGTAATATTTATTGTACTCAACTCGCATTCAAACTTATAGCGTACTCCTCAATTCGTGCAATAATCCCCGCCTCTCCAGAACTTCTCGGATAAATTGGTTCATACGACAAATGGTCTTTAATACCATACGTTAGGGCATGGGAGATACATGCCGTAACCACAATTGATAGATCGGAATTTCTAGCATATGCCGTCGTTTGATCTGTAGCTCGATCACTCGTACAAACATTAACTGTAATAAGGGAATTTCGTTTCATTATTTGGTCAGCCGCGCGACTAGCTGCCTTCTCTCTACAGGAGAAAATCGTAATTTTCATCTTTTGCAATTTTAGTAATGGATCTCTGTTATCTTGTGCAACATCCTGAACCTGTTTACGAAGCAGTTCCAACACGTCGTAATTTCCAGATACCTCCTCACCAAGCAAAATCAGATAATCTCTCAATGAATCCATATCTTTTTCAAACTTGTCATATAGCCTGCCAACCCACTCATCCCAAACGGGCCTGATTTCCATTCCCGGCACGCCATAGTCTCGGAATAATTCCATACAATCAAATACAGAAGAAAGCAAACGTAGAATAGGCTGAAAGGTTAGCCATTCTTTGGTGTATCTCCATTGTGTACCAGCTTCTCCCGGTTTCTTAAGTAAAAGACCATCCAAGAGCTTAATTAAGTCCTGTAGCGTTTCCTCATTCTTACTGGCAAATATACGTACAGCCTCAGCCAAGTTTTCGTAAAGATCAACATCATCAATTCTTGGAAAATCACGATATTGAACAATAAAGCGAACAAAAGGTAAAAGAGCACGGGCTAGTATTGATCTCTTTACAGGCTCAGGCTCTTCAACAATCCAATTAATAAAATAATCGTTGACTCTTAGAGCTGAAGTTGGTGTCCAATTTATACCCTTATTTTGAATCTGCTCACACCAATCTGCCAAGAACTGATAGTCATTTTGGGCAGAGTGTAACAAACCAAAATATGTGTCCCAATCCTTTGGAACTAATTTACTTTCAATTTCTGCCCATTCCATTACCCCAAAATTTTTATTTTTGGATGCCAGATCTTGAACCTGATGTACAAGTCTACATCTGGATAAAAGATCTGGACAAGGAAGATCAGCAGATTGACTAAGAATTGGCACTAAAGCGCTAAAATACTCTCTAGATGCATACTTTCTCCAAGTCATAGTTAAATCTTCAAATAAACTTCGATATTGATCTTGTGGCAAACCTAAGCTAAGTAGTGTGTACAGCCAAACTGACGAAATCTTCATTTCTTCTGGGGTTCCCTGCATACGAGAAAGAAATATTCGATGAAGTTCCCCATAAGTATCTTTTAATTCTTCACGTGGCCATTGTGGGTCTTCAGAAAAGAATCGCAACAAGTATAACATTGATAAGTTTAATGTATCTTGTGTTGTCTTTTTTCTATTTTTCAAAAAACTATTAAACTTCTCCATTTCAGTGTAATTATCCAGAAATCCATCTCGACGCCATTCCACGGCCCCTCGTCTCGCTAGTACTGTTGCCTGATTAAGATCAATATCCTCTATTTTATCAAACCATTCATTCCATGATCCCGGAAGCGTACCACTAACCACTGATTGGTTTATATTAGTTTTTTTGTGATTTGAAGGATATAAATATTCGTAACAGGTGCGCAAATGTCTGGTAGTTAGTATTGATTGCCAATCTATTATTGCTGACTGCGATATTGAATCCACTACTTGTTTATCTACGGTCAGATCTTGAAGTTCATAAGCACATATTAGCAATAACTGAATCTTTTCTTTTGACAAAGGAAATTGCACAGCTAACTTAAATGCTTCTTCATATCTACTATTATCCACTAGAGCTTTTACTTCCTCTAAAGTAGATGCCGTTACTCCTAAAGGCGCTGTTATAGAAATAGGTCTATTTGCTAATAATTGAATTAACGGTTCAATCGGTTGTCCAGCAACCAATGTCAATATTTCATTGTGCAATTCATGCAATGGTTCCTCAGGCATAGTCGAGCGTAGCATGAAACACGTTAAAACATGAGGATGCGTTAGGGAACCTCGAACTCGAAACAATGATTGATATTCAGGCCAAATTTCTTCACTAAATACTTTTTTCATACTTTCAGGATCAGACTCCAACGGCTCTAGATACACCGAGTACACCGAACGAATGATCCCCTCAGTTACTCTGGCCGGTCGTGGAGCTTTTAATAAATCTTCCATTTGTGGATGTTTCAAAATGTCTTGCCAACAATTTAATCTTGATAACATTTCAATTCGCATAAACAATGCATTACGAGGATCAATTAAGTTATACCGTTCTAGAATTACTATTTGTGCTTCAGCAAGACCATGTTCACCGGCCTGTAAAGCTAGCTCAAAAGTTCTTAATAGCGGACTTGGGTCAATCGGTATACTTACTCCGCGTTCTGGTCGTTCTCGGAGCAGACGAAATAAATCTTGAACCTTCTGCCCAATGGCCTTATCGTTTCCACGAAATTTAAAAAAATGTCCATTAGTAAAATTTCTAACATTTTCATCTTGAATATGATTAAAATTATCTACTTGATAAAAATCCATACTGCTGTATGTGGTTCCAACAAAAGAACGAATCACTTCTCGCACTTGTGTAAATGAGTTTTCGTTAAAAGCGATTGCAAACCATGTGAATGATTTATCTTGCTCCATGTAAGGCAATACTGTAAATGAAGGATATTCTCCTTCTAATCTAGCTAAATATGGTTTAAATCTGTCTCCATAGTCACCAGTATTGATTTTGTCCCATATGAGCAAATTGGGTAATGCATAAAATCGTTTTAGAAAATCCTGGGCTATCTGAGATAACATTTATTCTCCCCCCTTCCCCCATGATCGTCCCCATACAATTCTGTTCTCTGAAACTTCAGATGGATCAACCGTATATTGGACAAACTCTTCAAGTGTAGTAATTCCGTTATTAGTAAAGTTCATCGATCCACTCAAAAAGTAACCATCCCCTAACAACCCTTTACGATGAAGAACAGCATTTTGATGAAGGTTATTCCATGGTTTGGTAGTCTTCCTTTTAATATTATCTATAAAATCCTGGTTTGATTTAACTGGGCGTGTTTCAAGAAAAAACTCAGTTCCTCTCTCCATTAACTCCACAATGACATCAGTAAAAGTAATGTTTTTCCGAGCCCATTCTGGATTTAGTAACATGAATTCATTAGCTCTATTATTAATGACTGGAATATCTGAAATCCATGGTGAAGCAAGGAAGAGCCAACGGCTCGGCCTAATTAATTCAGCGACAAGGATGCTTTGTAATAAATCCGGTATCTCTCGAGAAGCAGCATTGGTATATATATATCGTGTCATAAAAGTGCCTCCCGAATTTCAAAATAAATGATAAACATTCCATTGTCTCTCGTGATTCCTTCTACTCGAGGGTAAGAATGTAAAAAGCCTAGATCAAGAGGTGCTGCAGTAAGACTTAAAATAATGTCATTGATTTCTAGTTTGTTATCCTGCGGAACAAGCAACTGAACAGATCCATATGAGATAAGGAATTCTATCATCAGATCTCTCCAATTAGTTGTACAATATTCGACACGTTTGTGGAGTTTCACTGTATCCAACAATAATTCACGATCCGTCGGAACCGGAGACTTAAATGGATTGTATGATTCTAATGCTCTACGACGTATTTGTGAACCTCTTGGCCAAATCATGCCGTAAATCACATTAAATCTCCAATTAACATCATCAGATGCACGAGGATCAATGTGATCAAGTGCTGATATTAAATTTGCTGACTTCCCACTATCTACACTAGAGACATAAGCAAAGACACGAGCATCCATTTCGATACCAAGTCTACTTTCTTCTCTCTCCCACAACTGTAATAACTCGAACATAAAACAATCAGTCTGTTGGTTACTTCCAGGTCTTAGCAGACGGTTAAATAGCCCATTCATCACAGAATGTGTTACTAATATTCCAGAACGCTCCATAACTTTCTTAATTCCCTCTACCGCTTTAGTAGTTTCCTTATATCCATTAGCGTTACGGAACTCGTAAAGTTGACTTTGAAGTTCTTCATTTATCTGGGTTTCTTTGATTATACGTGACAGCTCACTATGAACAATTTCGGCATCAGACGGTGTAAGAGAACTTTCTATTAATCTGAAAAACCTCCGAGGATCTCTTTGATACTGCTTAATAATCTCCTCGATAATACCACTCCCACCCTCAATTGTTTCCGTAACCCAGATTTCTTGATCTTTATCCAACCAACTTCCGTCATCTTGTCTTTGAGGTCCACCACCAATATCGAGAAGCAATTCACCATTACGATGAGGACCAGCAATTTCTAAACATGCTGCCAATATTGCTTCACCTAACGTAGCGATCCAACGTTTTTCAGCCCATTTTTTCCAGTCTTCTGTTTCCTCTGACCAAAGAATAACTGCTAATGATTTTAATCTTTCGCCTATTAATGGGATCTCGAATAAAGCTTTTAACTTGAGATGAGTCCGTTGATAATGAGCCTCCTCTTCAATATCAGAGATCTCTTCCTTTTCTAATACTTGAAAAATAACATGCATCACATTATTCATTATCTTTGGAAAATCATTTGAATGAATATAGTCACAAGCTTCTGTTAAGGAGAGGTCATTGATTAGTGCAATTTGTAACAAAGCAGACAGGTAGATCTCCGCCATACGTTCCAGCACAAACATGTTCCCTTGTTCCATTAAGCATGGATCATTCATAACAGAATGCTGAAAATACATTGTCCTAAATGATCGAAGTTTTGCAGTATTTAAATCAGAAGATGAAATAATAGTATCTGGAACATTCATCAATTCGAAGCGAATACCATCAACTTGTTGGACAAATCCTAAAGCCGCCGCTTTTCCAGGCTCTAAACCAAATCGAATAGAAAGTTGCACCGGATCCGATTGAGTGACTAATCTTACAGATGCTTCCGAACCTATAGCGAACCTTCTTACTGTAACAGCGCTAAATGTATCATGTGTAAAAAACCGAATATCCTTCAAAAGAGATGACCAATATAGTCCTGTAGGAACTTCTACATCTCTACCGTATTCGCCATCATCAGAGGGTGTGTTTTCTTCATTTTCAATAAATACTTGTACAGACGGAAATATCTGAGACTTCCAAACCAAATGAGCATTAGATTTAGTATCAACATTAAAATTAGATTGTGCTGGTTTCAATTTCCACGGTCGGATTACTGGCAGTTCAACAACACTACCGTCTTTGTTAATATATGAAAAAATGCCAAGAATTCGATATTCGTCTTCATTGCAAAACGTTGAGATCATTAACTCTGATGACTCTCCAGTTTCACTCGGTTTAAGCGTAGGCGGGGTAATCCAATGACTTTCTCTACTATGATCGATTCCAAACCTTCTAGATACTCGTCCTGGCGCAAAAGTGTTCAACGCCTGTAGAATATCCATTGATTGATCTTCAACTTTATCAGAAGGCAGAACAATGCTGACCTCTGGCAGACTAAGTTCACTGAATAACGTTGATGGCACAAACTCTGGTAGTGGATGATTAGATATGTGTGTCTCTTTAGCACGAGAATCTCCTACTACCCCCCAATTCGTTTCTAACCGCCTAAGCAGCGTCGGAAGAACCTCTAACATAAGTGAACGAGGCGGATCCCATAAAATAGCTCTAACATCTTGCTGCGTTATACTCAATGCTTTCCGAATATAAGTTTCCATTCTAGCCCGCAATGAACTATCATCTATCACTTTCTTGATTAATTTACGTGTTTCTCCCCGTGATTTTTGATACTGATCTTGATGGCTTTGATCAAGAGGCTGTGCAAACATTTGCCACAGGCTTCCTACCTTAATTTTTCCCTGCCTTAATTCATAAGCGATCCAATCCATAAAAGCAAAAACAACTTGAATCCGCAACACATAACGATTCATAATTGGCAACTCTTGTCTCTCTAGAACAGGTTGAAACAGTGTTTCATAACTTTGATACATGTATCTATCTCGGCCAAAGTCAGATAAGACAGTGACCATCCATGGACGCATATCTGGGTCCCGACCAGCACGTCCTTTTCTCTGTACAAATGAAGCCAAATCACGTGGGGCTTTGTGCTGAATAACTGCTCCAACTAATTTATCGTTGAAACCCACTTCAAGTGAGGGAGAAGCTATAATAACTTCCGCTTTTGGATCCACACCTGTATCCTGTGAACTGGTCCTTCCAACAATTAAAGATTGGGCCAAGTCGTGACCGATATCTTCAGCAAATAACCATGATTGCCCATTCTGCATTCGTTGTTTTGCCTCATCATTATTGTGACTCCGTAAAGCAGCAAGTGGATCTCGGTCAAGTTTTATTGGATAATTGTTCTGATTGGTAGCTCTCGCTTCAGCATCAAGAAGTGTGTGAAATAGCCTATTGGTAACATCCAAGTCGTCCGTAAATAAAAACAATTTTGAACCAAATGTAGTGCCCTTCCCATCTGGTGGTGTTCTATCTAACATTCGACGCAGTAGCATAGCTGTCTGAATTGTTGTTGAGAGCAACGAAGTACCCGATGCCGGATCTCCACGTAGTAACAACTGGTACTCCTTTCCCTTTTCTTCAGTATCACCATATGATGAATCAATTTCAGCAACTTTGGAGCGAGTCAGCCCTGTTAACTGGCTAAAAAAGTCACCTGAATCCCGCAATGTTGCGGATAAGCCAACAAATTGAAGCGGCACTCCACCTAGCGCATGCTGCCATCTGCGTAATAACAATGCAACTTGTGCACCATGCGTTCCAGTATAGGTATGAACCTCATCAATTAACACAATTCGAGGAGGTTGAGATGTACCAATTCCAATAAGCGAGCCATAATTATGATCACTCATATAACGATTCATCATTTCCGTTGTTGTAAATAAAATATCTGGTGGGTTTCTACGCATTTTTTTTCTGGTTAACGGTAAAACTTCACCCTCAATAACAGTATTACATTCTCTCTTAAGACAAATTAGTCGTTCGAGATTACTATCATGATCTGACTTACTCCAAATTAGATCACTTTTGCAACCAGGGCATTTCAGGAATGGACAGACATAGCCTTGCGCTGTCATTTTCCATTTACTTTTTACCTGATTTTGATTAGTAGGTGTGTCTCCAAATACTGCACCAATTGAGATAGGACGTTCCAAAGATTTCATTTTATTTAATTCGAGAACCTCTTTAAAAGTGTCCATAAACTGATCTTTTAAAAGTTCATTTCTTGGATATAAGGCAACTGCTTTTATCCAATTTGTAATATCAATGCGCGCAGCAATCCACGTTAAAGCTGGCAAATAAAACGACAATGTCTTACCAGTCCCGGTACCAGCTGTCACGATAAAGCCTCGAGACTGTTCATCTTGAAGATCTTTAAACATTTGAAGAGCAGCTTCTTGCTGAAAGTCAGACAACTTATAATCAGAGCCCTTGCCTTCCAAGAAATAACGAAGCACATCAGCCTCTAATGAATTTAATAATTCTTTAGTGGTGTCGATTAGTGATTGGGCTTTAATATGTCTTTTGGGATAAATACGCAACCTCTCCTGAAAACGAAAATCGGCAACCAAAGTTGGAGAGGATTGCCATGCCTTTGTAGGAAACCACTGCCTCAAACGTGCGATCAATCTAACCGTTTCCGCCATCCGCGTTCGCCATACTTCACCATCTCTAGATGGCAACATCGAGATATGCAAGTCTTCAAGCAATGCATTTATTAGTTCCTCTGCTGAGAGATCATGAATCTCATGCCTCTCAATAAAAGATTCGGCCAAACTTGTCAATTCAGCATCAGTAAAGAATCCTTCCACATACCCCCAAGAAAGATATTTAGCTTCCTCTGCTTCTAGCTCATTCAAAAATAATTGCTTCCAGTCCATCTAGGTCCCTCATTTCAATAGATGCTGCTAAATTCTCTAGTTGAGCAATTAACGTTTAAATCCTAATAGAGCAATCATTATAAATCCCATGTTCATTCAGCCAGTTCAATATCTCCTCTGTTAAAATTGACAAAGGTGCTCCAGTTGAACTTCCTGCCAACCTGAGAAAGTGTAATACTTCCGTGGGAACGTCCCCCTGACCAAACTTCTTCCAAAGTTGATGCAGCACTTTACTCATTTCTTTCAATTTTTCGATTTCAGCACTATCAATCGGTAAGTTGTTCATATGAGTTCGTAATGAAGCCATATGTTGCTCTATGAGTTCAGTTTCCCGTTTGAAAGCCGGAACTTTCTTGAATATATTTAAAGTATCTTGCTGTATATAAGGCATTAATCCTTCGATATATATTTTCCATTCTTGCAGTAACCCTTGGCAAACTGATGTCACAGTAGTAATAATAGCCTTTATAAATGTTTGGAAAGATGTCTTCTCCAAAACTAACTGCGGATTTTCAATAAATAATTGCTGTTTATGTTTTGCTATTTCTTCGATCGGGCTAAGTATCTCTCCAAATTTGGGACAAGGTATACCCGCATCACGCATTAACAAGTATTTAGACCGGATCTTTGCTAATTCTATAAGGGCATTACGAAGTTCAAAGTGACGTGTTTTAAACAACTGAATTTGTTCTTTATTCTCTTCTAATAACTTTTTTCTCTCTACTAACTCGATAAATGTTGCCGATTTTACAGCAAGCATTTTCCCATCTCCTTCAAAAAGATTTTAACGCTAACTCAACCAAAGCTAAATCTTTTTGTATATCATTTCTAATTTTTTCAATTTCCTGCACTGATTCATCGCCCTGTAGTTGTACCAGATCATTTTCAACTTTTTTAGTAGATTGCTCTAGAAATTTTTCTATTACTGTTAAGCTACTTGTAATATCAGATATATGTTTCGTAGGCAATTTACCTAAAGAAACTGCCAATTCTAAACCTTGTTTATTTTCATTTTCACTAATAACTCGTACCAAGTTGCTGATGGATCTAGCTTCTAGAGCAGCCGTGGCCGCCTGTATTTCATTTTGATCTCCGCGTAATGTTGCAGATGAAATAGCCGTTTTTATTGCTTGATTCACCTGCACAGCAGTCACCTTTCCGTCCAACGCGTCCCCAAGGGTTTCCTTCATTCTTTCAGTCCACTTCAATTTATCTTGTTGCTCGGACTCTAGCACCTGACATACTTGCTTTTTTAACATATCGGAGCATTTTATTAATTTGTCAAATGCACCTATCTTATCATCTGGAGGTAAGGTTAAATTACTCAGTTCCAAATTTAGAACATGATTATACACGATTGAAGCATCTACCAATCTCACACGCTTTGTGGTTTCACCTTTTATAATAGACAGCCTTGCTAAGGCTATACTTTTTATTTCATCTCTATGAAGAAGTAATAATTCGAGTAATTTGGTCCACTCTGATGTCCTTACGCCGCTTGGTATAGAGATAGGGTTAAACAGTACTTCAGTTATACCTTCAGGAGAATTATTCTTAACGGCACCCCCTATTGCGGCTGTGATTGCGAGCACATCCAACGCCAGAGGAAGCGGGTCAAATCCTTCATGACTCAAAGGAATCTCACGCATCTGCTTAATTAGCATAGAACACCATCGTTCAAGATAACGGGCAGAATAACGTAAAAAATCAGATCCTTTGTTAAATTCCCAGTGCTTATAATGTTGGTAGTAGATCAATCCTTGAAGAGTAAGTGCCGTATCTTTTCGTTCACTTTCCCTAAACGGTAAATTCAAACGAATTTGACCTAAGGCGTGCTTTTGCTGTGTAGATTGAGATTCAAAATAAATACTTCGTTTTGACCATAGGCCGTTATCTTGAAACCATTTCTCATTTATTTGCTCAAAATCCCAGTTAATATAATTATTAATTGCCTCGAATAAAATATCACGCATAGCTTGTGTATGACTTTGACTTAAAGATCCTCCATTAGCCCATTGATCGAGTATCTGTATGCGTTCCAATATGGATTGCGGTAATTCCACTTCAAGTGGTCTTGATTTAAACTCACTTGTCTGTTCATGATTTTGCTTATTGTCCAGAAGCCCTTCATTCAATGGAGACTCATCTTTTGACACCTGATCAGCTTTAAATTCTCCGCTTGCTTGTTGCCTTATTACCTCCTCTTGTAAAAAAGCTTTAGGAATTTGTAGAGCAGGAAGGTTGAATGCTTCATGAATAAAAGGATGGAAATCAACTACTTCGTATTCTTCTGTCCACAATTCAATTAAAGCTAGTCGTCGGTCATAATGAACTGGATCAAGGCGTTCTATTTCATTTTGAGCGATTGTGGAGAGTCGGTTTATGGACTTGCCGCCAAAATGGTCGAATAACGCCGATGAAGGGAATTGCCCTTCTCGTATCGGTTCTGCGTAATTCTCTACAATATAGCGCAATACTTTTCCTATTAAGAGACGCGGATTGAAGTTCTCCTCTTTAGTTCCTCTCTTGTACATTGTGTAAAGCGCCTTTTTGTTGAAAGGATACAATCCAATCCCATCTGATTGTCCGAATGCTTCATGACATGATTCAATAAAAGTGCAGTCCTCACATGCAGACCTCAACGGCTTAGTGTTATCTTTCTCTAAAGCCCACTGCCTAATATCTTGCTCAGGAGTACGCAAAGCATTTAGGTATTTGGCAGAAAATCTCTCTACCTCTTCCTGTGGCACTAAGTCTTCCCCTACATCAAGCGTTACCCTAAAGGATATTCTTGTTAGGACAGTATCCTCGAACCTTTGAAAATACCCAGTTGTACAACCAAGAGCAACGCGCATATTACATAGATTGTCTTCTTCATCTTCTAATGCTTTGGTATCATTACCTTTAGCAGATGTATAGATAAGCGCATCAAGCAATTGATAGTCTATGCCTTGTAGTACAGTAAAATCTTCTATGAGCAAAATAAGTTCAATGTTTTTAGCCGCTAATTCAATGCGTACCTGTTTCATGATTTTCACTAAATCCGTGCTAGACAAGCTGAGCATTGTAGAAATTGCTTGATCCAAATTTTGATTAATCCATTCCACTGCCTGTTGCTGTAAAGGATAATCTGCTACAAGTTCACCATAAACACTCTTAGTATCTTCACTAGCACGGTTAATATAGGCTAGATTTATCGGTAAATCCTGAATAGTAAATTCTCGACGTTCATTTAAACGGCCTCCGTTACCACCAACAATATGTTCGGCCAACTGATGGATAATACCATCTTCTTTAAACCACTCGGGAATGAATGCAGGATCACGAAATAGATGAGGTAGACTTTCCATGAGATACAATTCAGCATCTGTTAAACGTTCAACCGCATGGTTACCGTTCTTACCAATCGAAAGAGTAATGTTGTTATGTAATATTTCTTTTGCTTGTTCGGACGTTATATTGCCCACTGAATGTCGCACACGTTGCCGATACTCCTCAAATATAGGGTCTTCAAGATCCTCCAATATCATAAGGATGATTTCTTTAAGGTTTGTTAACCTAGGAATAAGCAGGACCTTACGGCCTTCTTTATCTATCTTTGCATGTAACCAGCGAACAAGATGTGATTTTCCCGTTCCTGATTCTCCAAGAATAGGAACAAAAGTTTGATCTTTACCAGACGTAAAGTTATTTAAAAAAGTCGCCTCATCGTACGGGGCACCTTTGTCGTGAACTTTTGGACTTGCAGTCTGTTTGTACATCTTAATTGGATGGTGGGTAGCGAGAAATAAGTGCTGCTGAACATGCAGCGCATCTTTATCCATCACTTTATATACCTGCTCCGTCTGCCAACATAACAACGGCTTCAAATCTCGTCCTCCTTTCCATTCCATGTTATTTCAGAATAACGGTGTTTTTGCTCTTGTACTGTTAATATGTAGACGTCTGCATCTGATCTCATTCTCAAATCAACTACGCCTTCATCTTGTAATCTTAGCCAAGCAAAAGAAGTTGTTTGCGATAAGTGACCTGCAAGTAGTGCTTCTGTGCCATAGGTATTCTTCATCTTTTCTCGATAACTTCCATGCTCGAATACGGGGCATAACTTTGCCAATCTATGAACAATCGTATCTATAAAATGCGTTCGACTGTCATGAAATAGCTCGGGTAGAAGGTGCCGAATTACTTTTGTAGGGTCTGGCATCAGTTGTTTCCATATGCGAGTAGTAAAGCCTAAATAAAGAGACCAATCCTCAAACTGACCGTAACGTGCATCACTAGAACATTCCATTTTGTCTTTTAATTGCTTTAACAAAGCTTCCTCAACTTCTTTCCAACTACCAGGAGCCCGATATGGGTTCTGTGTCAAGTACCATGCAATGATTCTGCCTAAATCTTCATTTTGTCCCTCCTCTGAAACTAAGGCTCTTTTTCTAATGACATGCGGCAGTTGAATAGCTACTTCGAAAGATAATGATCCCTTTGAAATTGATGTATCAGTTATTTCAAGGAAATTATTCTCTTGCTTCATAAGTCCAAGTGAGATCATCTCAGGAATTGTTTTCCCAATAAAATCTGTTTCAGTACGCTCGGAATTTGGAGAAGCAAATGCAGCCGGCATAATCATCTTCTTTAGTGAATCAATTTCTAATCGTTGCCCATGCATTTGAGCCATCAGTGCATAAATAGCGTATATACGTGCTGGGGATGCCTCAGGTGTTTTAATCAAACTCATATTCCAACCTCCTGTCTAAAAACATCATACTGATAAAATCGTATATTCGAGGTATTTTGCAACATCGTTGCAGGACGCAATGGATTCTCCATTGTGTTCGAAACTATAAAAATAACAGGGTGTTCCTTGGCGGTTGGCTGCGCCATCCAACGAAAAACATTTACTGAATCTTCTGGCTGTTCATTAATAACGAGTGTAGGTAACTGCCACTTCATACGTGCAAGACGTGTATGTTCATTTAAAGAAGATGTAAAGAAAATATGACGTCTTGACATCGCTTCATGTTCCTTTATCCATTGAATCCAATTTGAATCTGCTACGATATGACGTATTCCTTGATGTAGAAACCATTGGATGGTCCTAAACATATTTTGTTTTTCTCGCATGCTGTACGTATTTTGCAAACTTCCTTTTGTTTCCTTAAACAATAACAACTGATGTTGGACAGGGTCCAAATATCTTTGCAGTAATTTTGTTGTAGTGTTTTCTGCAGGCCATTGAAGCGGGTATGATACACCTGGAACTCCTCTAGGAAGCCTGTTCTCTCTTCGACATGTCGGACATCCTCCACAAGCCGGTACAGCGGTGACAGAATTTTTTGTATCTATTCCATCAGCATGACCACTAATAGAATAGAGGTCTTTTAACACATCAGAAACACATTCTTCGCCTTTCAATAATCTATCAATAAGATCAAATTCTTCTCTATCATTTCTTCTGCTCGACTTTCTGTAATTTTCCACCTCATTCCAGAAACTCTCTTCTTGATGATGATGTTTTAAAATCCGCACAACTCGAAAAATTTTATCATTTGAATCCGAAGGTTGCCCTCTTACTCCCCAATCAAATTCAATTACCCCCATACGAGACATCATTGTTAAAATACGAAGGTTCCACTGTTCGTTATAATCATTTCTGCCATTAATTCTTTTGGAGCGCTTACCAATCGTGAATAGAAAAGTATTTATTTCCCCTGGAAGTTGCTGTTTTCGTGCAAACATCCGGTCCCAACGAAGACGGCCTTTTTCTATCCCAATCAACTGAGCGGCACTCATTCTTCTTCCACGGCTAACATCTTCTTCATCATAAATTAGAAGTGAGAGGCATGCATTCCCGTCTCGCCCACCACGGCCTACCTCTTGATAAAAGCGGTCTATGCTCTCGGGAATACAGACATGGATAATCGCACGAACCTCCGCTTGGTCAACGCCCAGCCCAAATGCTGATGTAGCAACAACGATATCCAACTGCCTTTCGCTCCATGCTTGAATAATCGCTTCTCTATCACCTTGCCCTGTATTTCCATGAAAAACACGAATTCGTTTGTATCCATCTGCCAGAATTGCAGCATATAAATCTTCGGCATCCTTAACCTCAGTGGTATAAACGATAAGAGGACGCGGTAACCTTTGGATTGCCTCCAACATCTTATTAATTTTCTCAGTTCTACTTAAACACTTGGTCATCCAATAAGCCGGTTCTGGTCGAAGAGTTACCGATGAGAACATTTGAAGTTGCACAGGACTACCGAATAGAACTTGTAATATTTCCAAACAATCTTCGGTCACAGTTGCAGAAAGTAGTAACGTACGGAATGGAGTAACTGAATGACGCAACATCATCTTGCGCCATCCTGCAAGCTCTTGAAAAGCAGGGCGAAATCCCTCGCCCCAGCCTGAAACAATATGTGCTTCATCAATGACTAACATTTTGAAATAACCACGCTCAGCAGCAATCTGCAGTGAATAATCTAATGATTCAAGTACACTTTCAGGAGAAGCAAATACGACTCGTTGTGTTCCATCCATAATTGCTGCTTGAATTTCTTTATTTTCTTTTTGTCTTGAACTGCTAGAGAAATATGCAGATGGCCGATTAATCAGCGGCATTAATGCACGTTCCTGATCCAAAGCTAGTGCGACGGTCGGTACAACGACGAGCGTAACGCCATTTTGTCTAGAGTAAAGAAGGGCTGGCAATTGACCACACAGACTTTTTCCAGTTCCAGTAGGCAGGTTTAATAATATTGTTGCATCTTGAGGTGAAGTAAGAATAGTGCGCACCGCGGCACGTTGTGCACTACATCGGTAATTTAGTCTATTGACTTCCTCTAAAAATGGGTCTCCTTCTACTTCCTTCATCTCATTACGTGGTTTCAAAGCAAACAACGGCCTTTCGGGACCTATTTCTTCGGCTTGTGGGAGCCATTTAGGCAACCAAGTCTCGGCACACACTAAGTACGAATCCTGCTTTTCATCAAATATAACGATTCCAACTAATTGATACATTAATTCATTCGGCCAGTAGGCCCCGCGAGGGACACGCAATAATATGCGTCGCCCTTCATTTATTTCAGATTCATAGCGTAAAACACCTCGAATCAGAGCTGCTATGTCCATTCCAACGGCACCACTCTTGATTGCCTTAACAAGTCTTATAATAAAGGGATTACTTGGTTCAAAGTTGAAGCTTCCATTGAGAATCCATTCTTGCAGTTCATCAAATTCGTTCAAAATGTTCTCCCTCCTTTTTTTCTAGTCTTTAACAATTCCCTTCCTGATAAAATTATAAATCCTGCCGAATCCAACTGAATTTGGGGTTGCTTAATACCCTGGACTAGAGCTTCATACTGCTCCTCATCAAATTTGTCACAATTCGCCAAATCACCTTCGAACAGTTTTCTCATTTCCATTTGAACTTTTAAATAATTGAAATGGGCAGTTGCAATTTCCGCTTTTGTTCGACACTCCTCAATAAATTCAGGGTCTTCATTTAAATATTGGAGCGACTGGGATGAAATCATAGCACATATCTTCTGCCATTGCTTTGTCGAAAAAGTATCACGTATTACTTGTAATCTATCTTTTATTATACTCGTATCCGTTCCACCGTCTTCTACATCACAATAGGATCCAGCCAGCAAATACTCATGTTCGTCATCTACTCTATTACCTTGATAATCAAGTATAACTTCAACATAAGTAGGTTTGAAAAACTTATCCAATAGTCTCTGGTATACTTTTAAATCCACTCGGAGACCCCTTGCCTCCAATAAATTTATTAAAGGTTTAAGATCCCCTTCTACAATGTAATGGAGGCGAAAGCCCAGCCAATCTGTATCTTGTGTCCAAGACTTTACTTTCCTCCAAAATGCATAGCTTTGACCGCGATCATCCTTACGTAAATACCCACTAAGTACATCAAAGAATGGATCTCCCAGACGGAACAATTTGTTGTTGTTGTTTTTAATGACTATTTCACGATCAAAACAACCTGGTCTTTCCATTTGTTCATTCAGAGCAACCAAATGTTGCGTAGGTAAAAGCGTGCCTGAAGCAGGCTTGTAGATAATTTGGCCTCCATTCTCAATTTTTTTAAATCTCATGGCTTCACATACCCAAGGCTCAATTGATTGCTGTATTCTCTCTGGGTTACTTTCGTAAAGAACTAATTGATCAAAGAAATCACTTGCCTGTTGCTCATAAACATCAATTTCATCAATAATCTGTTGTTCAGCAATTCGCACTTTCTCATCATGAATATTAGTGTGCATTCCCTCTATACTCTTTTCTAACCCTGGCAACCCATTCATATAAAGATTACGTAAAACATCAGGCAGGATAGCATCAATAAAAAATTGCAAAGATGATATTGAATCGTTATAAATATTTAAGCCCTCTTTCAAAAATCGATGCCATCCCCACTGATAATTGACTTCTGTATCAGGTCCAGTTAGAACTGATATTCGAAATGGCTTATTACGCCCTAAACGATCAAGCCGTCCTATGCGCTGTTCCAATTGATTTGGAGCGAATGGCAGATCGTAATGAATCATTTCATCAGCAAACTGAAAATTACGACCAATTTCACCTGTTTTATCACACACGAGTATTTGACACTCGCTTTTATCACGAAAGTTAGTTGTAACTAATTCAATTTGTTCTCTTTTCAATCCCATAAAATAGCCGTCTACAGCTTTATCACCAAATACTTTTTTTAAAAATTGAGTAACATGCTTGCAGACACGAGTATGTTGAGTGAATACTACAATTTTACGAGGGGACATTTTTTTGTGTTGTGCCCGTTTTTGAGTATGTTGAATCATTGTAGCTAGTAATTGATTTTTATCCCCCATTTCACTTGAGTAAGCTAATACTCTCAATAGGCGATCCAACATTTCTGGTTCTCCCTCGAAATGCGGAGTCTCAACAAGATACTGCAAATTAATTTCACTGAAGATATCAGACATATCTTCTATTAGTTTTCGTTCTTTACGAATTATAACTACATCACGAAGTAGATTTTCATCAGTGCATACCGCTTCAAGAAGAGACATCCAAATACTAAGACGAGGGGAAGTGACAGCATCTTCATCCTCCCATACTTCTCTCTCTGCTGCCCACGATTCTATACGATGGTCATCCAAAATAAGATGAATCTCTTCCGTTCTTTCATCCAGATCCCATTCTTCCATAACCGGTAACTCTCCTCTATGATACTGAAACAAGGATTTAATATTATCTCTCCGATTGCGAAGCATCCGACGATGTAATCGATAGGTTTCTGATATATGTATCCGTATTCGACGTATCAATTCCTTCCGGTTTCCTTCATGCTCAGGATCTAATGATATTTCTAATTCGTCTAATAACGACAGTAACATTTTATCTTCACTAAAGAGCATTCGAAAACTCTCAATCCGTCGCTTAATTAAGAACGGCTGCGTCTCCTCCCGGAAAGACAAGAGACTTTTACCTACTTCTTGTCTTTTATCCAACTTGTACCTAAAAGCATCAATATCCTCCAAGCGGTGTTGATCAGGAGCCAAAATATGCAGCATAGATAAAAACTCCCATTCATTGTTTAGCACTGGAGTAGCCGATAACAAAAGCAATGTTTTGGCACTATGACATATATTTTTTACAGTGTCGTAGCGTTTTTGTTTAATAGGGTCCTTAGAGAAGGCCATTCTTGCTAGTTCATGTGCCTCATCTACAATAATAATGTCTGGTATGGTGATGTATTTATTATCAAAAGATTCCAGCCCAGCAAAGTGAATGCGCCCAGGGAACTGTTCAATTAGACAACGCTGTGTTAATTCTTCTTCCCACTGGGTTAACAAAAAAGTAGGAGCCAAAATAAGTGCTTGATGATTTGGATAATCCAAAAGCTTCTGACGAAGAATAACTCCTGCTTCGATGGTTTTCCCCATTCCGACCTCATCAGCAAGTAAGTATCGAGGTATAGGATCCTCCAAGACGCGGCGAATCACTTGAACTTGATGAGGCAGTATTTCAATGCCCGAGGAGATCAGTCCCGTCATACCACTAGCAACTGCACGCTGTTCTATTAACATCTGTAAAAATGAATGGCGTCTCTGATAAAAAAAAGATGTTTCTTGTCCTAGAATTGATAACACTTCCATAGGATTCGAGGTAGACTCAGCGCATCGAACATTCAATTCATTTTCAGGAATATATGTAGAAAATGTATCTGGAAAATCAACTTCGTACTCATCATCAATTTTTCGAAGAGCTCTCCCCATCTTCCATTCTTCTTTTTCCGTATCATAGTAGTAACATCTCGTCTGGTGTTCCAATGCTACTGATTGAATATCAAGCACAGGAAACCAAGCACTCGTTTGTTTATTAATTGAGTGAAAATAGGTTACCTCAACTGTTTTTTTATCTGTGGAGATAGCACATAGTTTCCCGATTCCCATAAAATTTGAATTCACCTTAACAAATGAACCTACGTAGATTTTGGACATTCAACTGCCTCCAAGTAGAAAATTGAAATCTAGTATCCATTCACAAACTGGTGAAAAAAAATGAGACCCTACAAAAGTAGGGTCTCTCTAATTTCAAACTATTATTGATATATTTCAAGTGCCAATACGCCCTGATTGTTAGTATAATCATACCAAATACCAAGTGATTGTCAATCCCTGTATTGTAAAAATACGGGTGATAACTCTTTCAAATTACTCACATGAAAAACCAGTCCGTGCTCCGAACAAATTATATCAAACCCCTCGCTTGTTCCCCCACAACAAAGTGTGTAACTGCGGGAGAACTTTAACCTGTTTCAACTCCGATGATACCATGACTTGATTAATCAACCACTCATACCTCTCTAATAAAGCAAATACCAAACTTGCTCTATCAACTGTCGTTACATCGCTATTTCCGACCTGCAAAACCAGTCTCATGTGAGGATAGCACTTATGAACTTTTATAGCATAATGAAGATCATCTTCATCAAAAATGACTACTTTAATACATATTTCATTCGGACTATTATTCAAGTTCGTGATAACCTCATCTAATCTATCCCAATCGGTTATCATTCCTGAACTTGGTGGCTTTGGGGAAACCGTCAAGTCGTCAATATCCGCCATCCAATCTTGCCATCTGCTTCCTTGTGTTTCTAACCCAACTCGAATCCCCTTATCATGAAGCAAATCGACCAAATATCCAATATTCTTTATAATTGCTGGATTACCGCCAGAAATTGTTACATGCTCGAACGTGGTTCCACCAAGAGAATTCAATTCATCGTAAATCGCTTGAGCAGACAATTGTTTAATTTCATTCTTTGCAGAACCATCCCATGTAAAGGATGAGTCACACCATGAACAGGAATAGTCACAGCCAGCTGTCCGAACAAACATCGTTTTTTGTCCGATTACCAGACCTTCCCCCTGAACAGTTGGCCCGAATATTTCTAAAACCGGGATAGGATTTTCTTTGTGAGTCAATCTGCCATCCACTCCCGTCTTGCTTCAGCATAGCTGGTTGGCGTTTCGAATAACCGGACAAACTCAGTTTTTGCGTCCACTTCTTTTGATGAGTATTTGTTCGTACTTAGCGCCGCTTCCATCTTCTCATACAGCCAAACAACTATGTTTTCCGCAGTCGTGTTCATTAATGGCAATGTTTCATTTAGATATCTGTGGTCTAAGAATGGTTCAATTTGCTCACGCCAAATTGTTTTCAGCATGCTAAAGTCTATCGTCAGGCCAATCTCATTTGTATAGCCACTTATTCCAAAAACCACCTTATAGGTATGGCCATGTAGATTTTTGCATTTGCCTTCATAAGCATGTAAATGATGCGCGGCGTCAAAAGTGAATTCCTTACTGACCAATACTCTGCGTTGATGATATTTTAACTGATCTTCAGTAATACCCTTTCCATACTTTTGCAATGCATCTACAATGACAAATTGCCCTGGTACTTTATTCATGACATTTGCTCCGAATTTCTTGTCTGTAAAAAAGTATCCAGACCAGCTTTTCTCAACTGACAAGCTGGACAATTACCACAACCGTCACCGATAACCCCGTTATAGCAGGTTAATGTCTTCTTACGTACAAATTCAAAAGCACCTAACTGATCAGCCATCTCCCACGTCTCTGCTTTATTAATCCACATCAACGGAGTATGAATGATAAAGTTATGATCCATCGCTAAATTTAACGTTACATTTAGAGATTTAACAAAATCATCCCGGCAGTCGGGATAGCCACTGAAATCTGTTTCGCAAACACCTGTTACAATATGTCGAGCGCCTACTCCTTTAGCAAAGACCGCCGCGAAACTTAAAAACAAATGGTTTCGTCCTTCTACAAATGTGCTTGGAAGTTCGCCATCATTATGAACAATTTCTACGTCATCACGCGTCAACGCATTTTGAGTTAATTGGCCGAGTAGGCTCATATCAAGTAATGTCCATTTTACTCCTAATTCATTAGCAATTTGCTTAGCACATTCAATTTCTAATGCATGCCTTTGGCCATAATTGAAGGTGACAGCCTCCACCTCATCAAATTGCTTCATTGCCCAAAACAAACAAGTTGTACTATCTTGACCGCCACTAAATACAACAACGGCTTTTTTGTTTTTTTTATCCATTTGCTTAACCTACTTTCTTACCAGTCTCATTTTAATGATAACAGATGTGCTACCTTATCGAAAGTTGACTATTTATCGTCTCCAACAACTAACCTAATCTCTACAACATCAAATAAGTTGGGGAATTTTTCTTTAATCTCATCCAGCAGACGCTTCCATTGTATTGGAGGAAGTGTACTATATCCATTTTCGATAAGTAATCGGATATGCCGTTTTATGGAGGGTCTAATTTGTGAGCTTTCGTTGATTTTTTCTAGTAGGTGATAAATACTTTCAACATCTTCACAATCAAAATCATTTCTGATTACTTGAAGAAGGTGCAATTTGGTCTGCTCATGTTGAAGTTTTCTTTCGACCCGATCTCTTAGTTCATAGAAATCTATAGATTGCCATTCAGCAATTAAGGAACTTAATTCAGCACCAATGTGTTTCTTTTTTTTCAGACGATTTACACCATTTCCTAATCTAATCAGTAGTTTCTTTATATGCTCTAAATCCGCTAGCTTCACTTGAAGATCCAGCAGATACTTCACTAAATTTCGTGGAGTAAGAGCAAGGCAGTTTTTTAACCTTTCCAATTCCTGAATAATAATTATGAAGTTAGCTTTACTCGCCTCTAATTCAGACCAGGTTACTTCTTCCTTTTTATTGATTTTCGCTTCTTCTTGTTCATAATTTGTTTGCGCGCAACTCTCAGTGAGAAGACTTTCAACTTCAAGCATCATCTCGTCAAATTGTTTACTCAACTCTCTCATCTCACTAAATAAAATAGTAGCACTTTTATATTGAGCGGCGAGTGCTTTATCATCCAATTCTTGTTCCAGCAAAGTGTAAGCAACAAAGTCTTGTTGTGTAATACTCTTCTTCTCGCTAAAAGCTTTAATTTGTTCAGCAAGTTCTATCAATTTCAAATTATTGGAACCAAGTAAAAAAGGAATCATGTTAATCCTTTTTTCGAGTGACTGCTTAATGCTATCTTGAAGTAGTTTAAAGTATTTATGGTAACTTTCTTTCAATTGGGATAGAAATACCCCTAGAGTAGTATCTCCAATTTGATAGTGTTCTAAGATTTTCGATGGCACAAGATTCATAAACCAATAATCAAATTCTTCATTCGTCAAAACCGCTTTACTAGGTGGCTGAAAAAAGTTATCACGTAACAAGTACCAATCTGAATAACAATCCTCAAGAAGAGCTAATAACTCTGTTCGGAATGGAGAATATTCAATTACATTTGAGGCCCAAGATGATTTGCTGTATACTTGAGCATTTTGAACCCAGTTTTTCATCCCGTACACAAATACAGGAAGATTCAACCCAAGAGCCTGTTCAAGAGAATTAAGCCATTCATCATGGATTGACTCTGCTTGATGTATCCATTTAGCAATTTCATATTCATTGGAATTTTTTTGAAATATCCTTACCTTTTCTGAATACTTCATGGTTTGAAAGTTGGCTATTTGAATAGCAATAAATCCTCTGCTGACGCTTATTGTAGACTCATCCTTGTTATTCTGGAGTGAAATCGGATACTTTGTTCGATTCACAACTTCATTTCGCTGAATGGATGATGAAGTTTTGGATGTGAATGAGCGGGACATAAGAATTCCCTTTACAGCATCATGCACCAATGCAGCAACCCCGGATCTAACCGGCAATAATAATTCTTCATTTACATCTCTTCCTTCTACCCAATCTCTAACCACTGCCTTTTCATTGAAACCATTATTACTATTTTTCGGCTCATCAAGAAATTGCTGCTCATCTCTTAAGCTACTTCCAACACTATTTAGTTTCACAGTGATTTGATTATCCTTATATCCAAAGTACCTTAATAGAGGTTCAGAAATTGTAATCTTCTCGGATTCTTCAGATGCATACCATTCTGCGAGAGTTTTGATAAAAACATCCGAATGCTCAGCGAACATCTCCCTCCTTATTAGAGGAAGTATTCTACTAATATCTTTCTTGCCTCTTAGAAAAAAGCGAATAACTTCTTTACTATTCAAAATCATGTAACGTAATTTCCCTTTTCCCATTGGAATTGCATCATACGTTCTCCTTAACATATGGCTATTAAATGGAAGCAACTGAACTTCAATATCATTTAATTTAAATTCAATCTCATTTGATTCTGTGGTAACACTTGAGCATTTGTCGTAGTGCGGGCACTCAGGAGAGCATTTAAAGCCTTGTGTTGCTTTCAATTGTGTAAGGTACTTAGCCATATAAGGAATGACTTGTCCACGATCTAGGTTGAAAAAGTCTTTCCCTGAATCGTCAGATAGCCATAACTTTTTCACTCGGTCATTTATGGTGTCAAGATTTTGGATTCTTTGCGTAAGACTGAATCCTTTTTCTGTATCCTGAACCGCGCCGGGCGTAAGACCAATTACTACATCCCAATTCCCCTCTTCTAATGTAATAAGTTGATCCAAAATATTCGTTGCATAAATATTAACCGATTGTACAAGATCGTCAATAAGTAGCAATGGACGGATACCCTTGCTTTTTATCTGCTGGGATAATTGTTTAAACAGAGTCCCAATGTCCCGTCCTTCAAACAGAAAATGGTCCAGTTTCCGAGAAAGTGTTTGTTGAAATGTTGCATACTCCAGGGGGATATTAACAGTAGTGTTAGCAAGTAACGTTTCGAATTGCTCACGATGTAGAACTTCTAGTGGTTTTTTGATTCTTCCTCGTTTAACTTGAGAAGTAAATTCAACGATATTCTTCTCAATTATTGATCTTAACAATAGTGCTGCTGGAACAATTTCCTCATCGGATTCTAGCGATTCGGCAAGTGCCGTCCAGACCATTTGGTTAACAAGCGTAATAGGCTTTTTGAGTAATAGCCCCCACTTATCTTCGTCAATACAAACATCTAATGACAAATTTAATGCGTCTAAACATTTTTTGATTAGTGTCTGTGGGTTTAACTCTGTCCGTGAAATTCTTACCACCGGTCGTTCAGATACTTCCACTAACCATTTATCTTTTAGCCAACGAAGCAGTTCAGATTTCCCTGATCCCGTCGAGCCAAATACTAAATAAACCCTATTGCCATCGGAATCAACCTCTTTGAGTTCTTCCAGCAATTCGCCTTCCGTAACCTCAGCGATCAGTTCGTTGTCATTAAATCTATGCATTACTTGAGGGAAATGGGTTTTTCTAAAATACTCCGGTGATTGGTCGTAACGCTCATCTGCAGTGCCTACTAAAAGTTTAAGCGAATTTTTGTTGAGACAAGGTATCATTTAAATCGCATCCCCTCTCTACCTTTATCCAATTAAATTCATTTTTAGGTCCATATGATTTATAGGGTAAATCTTGCATGTAACTCAGTTTCAACTCTCCTTCTTGATGTAATGCCATTAAAGAAAAGATAACCCCTCTATATATGTTCCCTTCAGTTGTTAGGCATGGTATAACCGGATGAATTATCTTTTCACAAAAGGGATGCAATCCTCCCTCCCATGTCTCATTCCCCTTAATGATACTTTTCATTAACGAAAGCTGTGGAAGTGCATAGAAGCCTGAGTAAATACGTCTACCCAATCCCCAGCATTCCATCATTCGCTTCCACGCATTAACTTTCTCGTGCCCAACTAATGTTTTCATTAATTGGCTATTAATTTGGTAGTGAATATTACTTAAAAACAGTCTATCCGGCTTTACAAATAACTGTTCAAATAGGGAAGCGAATATTCTATCAATTGAATCGCTAGGTACATTTTCAGAAATTGAAATTTCCCTCAATTTTAAAAAAACCTCTTTGTTGCACCATGGCTTGTCTTGTAGTACAAAAAATTGAGATTTGTCTTTATATATAAACTGTAAATCCTCTAATACGATTAAACCGCATTCAATTAAAGATGTGATGTCCCCGTTGTCAACATGCTGAAATCTTGTTTTTAACTTCTTTACATCCAATCCTGGATTAATTCTTATATTCTCATAAATCACTTCAATTTCCGGTCCATAGCACATTTGAAACAACATGACCGCTCCTCCTCTTCTTATTTTCTAAAATATCGTTAAATGTTCTAAGTAAGTGGTAATAGTTATGGATTGATCTTAACTTCATATATTCTCTTGGAGATGGGACTAAGATCTGCTTTGCGTCATTTTCACATACAGGGCATTCACAATTAAGTGGATTTTCCAATCGTGGACTTGTGGGTTTAGCTCGCGATTCTGAGAGAAAAAAGGTTCTAAATGGTCTGCTATAGAACACTTGAAAGAAAGCTGCCGCCATTGTTGGTCGTGTTGAATCAAATGAACTTACGCCAATATCAACCATTGCACTAAGTTGGGGAATTCCTGTTACTCCAAACACATGCAGGTTTGAAGGCCCTACAACATCTGCTGCCCTTCTAATCATTTCAATTTGCTGCGTCTGATGTCTAAAAAGTAACGATCCAATTCCAAACTTCTTATACCCCATCTTGATCAACTCATAAGCTGAGAACTCAATACTAGCTTGGTCATAACCTTGGATGACTCCCATCGCTTGAACAGATTTCGGAAGATTATACTTATGAAAAATATTGAAATACTCATAAGCATTAAACAGTGTTCTTTCTATAGCCATGAAATGTTCAGATAAAGAAGACTTATTTAACAATGGTTCATCAAAATGAACCATTTGAACATTTGCTTTTTTTTCGCAATCTTCTAAGAGCGAGAGTTGAATATCAAAAACTTCTTTTAATAGAGGCCTAATTTTTTGTTTAACATAAAACACTGATCCACAGTCTATTATTAGCTTGCTAGGTTTATTTTTATACCTTTTCACTCCACCTCTATTGTCCGGTATAGCACTAATTAAAACTGGACATTGAGGAAAGTAATCACAAAATACTGCATCACTGTGTGACCAACCAACATAAAATTCCATATCCGATCTCCTTCTTAAGAATTATTATACGTGATTATACGTGATAATTTAATTGTAGCATAGTTCTCTATCGCCCATCTACTACTTGAATAAAAAAAAGAAGCCTTCAGGCTTCTTTTATCCATTGTCTCCATATCTCATATATTAAACCGCGTTGTGCATCATTAAATTTAAACTTTCCTTTATTAACAAGTAAAACTGGGTTTTCTCTGTCAAAAAACTGACCTTGCCAATTCTCATAATGAAATTCCTCTGAGAGTAAGGGTCGCGGCAGATTGGTTAACTGAGAATCCTCAGTCCATTGCTCCATGAAATATCTAATATAGCAATACCAAGCAATGGCTGAGTCGGCAATGGATTTTTTTCTGAACTGTTTCCTCTGTGCTACAGGAAGATACCCTAGTTCAGGATACTCACTCATTATAGAGTCAACATACTTAATTAAATCTTTAGCTAATCGAGGGCATAAACTACGTTCAACTCGATACCTTTGAAAATCCTTAAAAATATCATATAGCGATCTAAAGGTCATTAATTTAGTGGAGTTGCTGCTTATTTTCTCCCCCTTCTCAATCAACCGTTCGAAACGCCCATAAGACATTAACTGATGCATACAATAACTAGGAAAATGTTGGGTTTCAGATACAATTAAAACGACGTATTCATCATTTACACTACCGTTGGGCAATTTATAAGTAAACCTGGGGTTCGTCACTTGTAGCTTTTTGTTTATTAAACTTTCCACTGTATCATAACTTACTAAAATGACGTCTTCGCCAATTACATCAGACTGAATTATAGGAAAACCCCAGTCTTTAATAACCTCTAATGGCAGTACTGTAAAATAAACGTCATCATTCTTTCTTGTTAAATTACTTACATTTTCAAAAGTAAAAACCATGGAATTTCCCCCAACGCAAATATGCCTTAGTGTAACACACTAAGGCATATTTGCGCACTATTTATTCCATCGTTTTTTTAATTCCTGAATCTGATTGTAATAGACATGGGTATTGTGAAACCCTCTCCGTCTGTTCCTATTATTACCTCTAAATACAATCACATCAATCCCAATTTCCCTGCATATATTACAATCACATTGATCCCATGGACGCTCTGACAAAACCTCTCTATAAAGATCCTCGTGGACTTCGCGATTTTCCCCAAGTATTTTATCATACTCCAGTATAGCTTCAAGTGTGGGATCTAGTTCTCTTGTTCCTGCACTGAATTCCCTAAGAGCGCTTAATGCCTCCTGTTCGAGCCTTCTATACTCCGAAAACTCAATTTCATCACTATGTTGCAACATTTTTTTCACTCTTCCAGATGTTTCTTTCGCTTCAGGGATTCTTATCGCTGTATAATGTTTACCACTCAAAGAATGATAATTATGCCCTGTTCCTAGCCACGCTCTTCTCAACGGGGAAGAAGAGTCAAATGATGTTACACCTAATTTATGGAAAGACTCCATGGTTCTCACATCTCGCGCAACTCCGAACAAGTGCATTCGAAAAGTAGGGCTTGGAATAATAGGAGATATTTCTCTTAGAATTTCATATATTTTCTCAGATTGTTCTCTAGCCAATCCTCCTAAGGCAATATAGTCATAACCTAGTCCAATAAGATGCTCTACTGCTCTTCGAAAAGAAGGCGGGTCCCATCCTTGGACTATTCCTATAGGATGAAACTGATAATTCCTGGCCTCCCGTTCCTCCCTATACATACGTATAAATTCTTCTGCCATTGTAAGGGTTAGTTCATAACGTTGATTTCTAATATTTTCGTCTCTCTGGAAAGGACCCACTATTAAATGGTCAATTGATACCCCATAATCAAAACCCAAGTTGTGGTAGTAATCCATAATCTCTTGAGTCGTGTACGGCGGTACTTCCTTATCAATATAACTAAAGGCACCACAATCCCCCATAATCGGATATTTCCTAGGTAGTCGGTAAAAATCATGTAACCCCATATCTTCTATCATCTGATTTTTTTGCTTAGTGGAATTATCAATATTCACTTTAGAAACAAGCATTCCATCAAACTGAGGTCTATCAAAAATCTGATGAGCGTACACATCATTCTCTAGTGGATTTCTGTTTTTTTCAGAAAAATCAACTCTAAAATCATAATTTGGATCGACTCTATCATCATTCTCTGGAAGATAAAATCTAGGTTCTTCAATGCAATTTATAGCCATCAACTCATCTGGTACAGGAAACATTTCATTATAAAACTGTAGTAAATCCTCTTTTTGAGATGTGTCAGTAAATAACTCAAGTTGTTTTGTTGAAGAAATTGAATCCAAAATAAAATCTCTAACCTGATCAGGATGATGCATGATTGCACTCCATTTCTGATCAATGTTATCCGTAATAATATTCCTCAATAAATGTGCAAAAAGATAACCTTTGATTCCTATCAAACCATATTTAAATGTTTTAGCTTCTTTTTCTCCAATAGTTAATACATGATAATCGTCCGAGTTTAGAATTCGAGAACGACTAGATGCTCCTGCAAAAAAAATCGCTTTTTGATTACTTTGTAACTTTAATGGCCACTCAACCGCTTGCAAATATTTGTCTCCAAGCAAGAAAAAAACAAGATCATAATCGTTAACTTTTTTTTGTAAATTTTGTGTAACTTCAAGTTGACGAGCCCATTTTTTTATAGTCTGCGAGTCCATTGTATTAAAAGTCACTTCATATGGTACAATTTGCTCATTTTCATTCAAAAGACCATAACCCGCTGAAATAATGCAAAGATCAATTTCCCCACCTTGTTGCCGGAATTCTTTAATTCCACTCATTAACGCAATGTGTTGACTGCCTGTATACATCTCATCGGCACGTTCTTTGAATTCCAACAATTCTGCTTCTCTTTGCTTTAATATATTTTTATTCTTGAAATCATCAAATACAAGTTGATTTATTGGTTTATGTAACTTCTCTCCAGTACAAGAAGTGACAACAAGAATACGTTTTAACAAAAACATCCCATCCCTTATTAACACAATATAAAATAGGGCGCTCCCGCCCTATTTCTAAACAGCTTTTGCATGTTTGAAGAAAACTTTTTTAACAATAATTGCAGCAAATATTTGAACCATTGTCTTAACAATGATTTGGCCAAGAATCGCCAGAAATACAGCATTCCAGGGAAGAATATTCGCTCCCAAGGGGGATAGACCCACAACAACAAAGATAATACTGTCTAGTATTCCTCCAACAATCCCACTGTATGCTACTCTCAAATGAAAAGGTAATTTAAGGCGCGAATAGATTTCGGTATCTGTGGTCTCAGATACTGCGAACGTGATAATTGAGGCAAAAACAATCCAAAGTGTGTCCCCTAATAAATATGATGTTAATGCTGATAAAACCATTGCTATTAGAATAAGTAAATAGGTATTCCGTCGCCCAACAAAATTTTGCACAAAATCACGGAATATAAACGTTGCCCCTATTATAAAAGTCCCTGCCGGGATAATAAAGGGGCCAATAAAAAACGGCGCCACTCCTGCTGTTACAACATTTGATGAAACAATAGCTAGTAAATAAGCTATAATGGTTAAATATTTGATTTTACATCACCTCTTCAATTTGATCCATCACTAATTATAACACCACTTTTTGTTCCGAGCTACCCTTATCGAGCTAATTAATTTATGTAATCATTGGCTAGTTTGAAGGTACTAGAAACATTTCATTCTACTTGATAATCTATCAAATTAATTAATTTAGCAAGAGTATAAATCTCCTTCCCTTTAGTAGCTTACGGCGTTTGTGATGTTGGTTGATTCCTCAACTTTCTTTTTAGAAATTTAACAGATTTTTCCTCAACCAACCTATTTCATCGCATTCGTTGCATTCCTTCTATACTCCACATCCTAGTGTTACATACGGTGCAAATTCCTCGCCCTCCATTGAATCTACTTACTAGAAGCCACATCTAGCTAAAACAAACCAAAAACCCAGGCAAAAACCGCCTGGGTCCCTCTCTCCTATCCTCGCCCATACCGATTCACCGGCACCTTCAACCCCAAATTCCCCCGCAGCGTATCGCACTCATACTCAGTTCTAAACAATCCCCGCTGCTGGAGAATCGGCACGACCAGTTCCGTCACATCGGCGAGCGTGCCTGGTACATCGCTGTGCAAAATAAATCCGTCTGCAGCACCTGTCTCGAACCACTCCAGCATGCGGTCGGCCACTTCTTCCGGCGAGCCGAAAAATTCGGGCTTCGAGCCGGAGAACTGCAGCACCGTCTGGCGCAGCGTCAGGCCGCGCTCCCGTGCCTCCCGCTTCACACGGTCGGTGAAGCTCTGGAAGCTCTTGCGCCCCAGCTCTCCCACATCCGGGAAAGGGCCGTCCAGCGGATATTGTGTAAAATCATGAAAATCGAAAAACTGCGCAAAGTATTTCAGCGCCTGTTCGAACGTCTTTAATGAAGCGAGCTTAGCATACTTCTCCTCCGCTTCCTCTCTCGTCCGGCCAACCACGATGCTTGCGCTAGGCATCACGATCAACTGATCAGGGTCACGTCCCGCTTCACCAGCCTTGCGCTTCAGTTCCTTATAGTACCGCCGAGCCTCTTCCAGATTCGTAATGCCCGTCATGACCGCGTCGGCGTGAACCGCCGAGAAGTCCTGCCCATCTGCCGAAGAGCCCGCTTGAAAAATAACAGGCTGCCCCTGCCGCGAGCGGCTAATGTTAAGCGGCCCCTTCACCGCGTAAAACTCCCCGCGATGATTCAGCGTGTGCAGCTTGTCCGCATCGAAAAAGACACCGCTCTCTTTGTCCCTTACAAACGCGCCGTCCTCCCATGAATCCCATAAACCGCGCGCAACAGACAAATATTCGGCCGCCATCCGGTAGCGCTTGTCATGCCCCGGATGCTCCTCCTCGGACTTGCCGAAGTTGAGCGCTGCTGCTGACATGCCAGTTGTTACGACGTTCCAACCAACTCTTCCGCCGCTAATATGGTCGATGGAAGCGAGCTGCCGAGCGCTTGTATAAGGATCGCTGTATGTCGTAGACAAGGTGCCTACCAAGCCAATATGCGAGGTAGCGACCCCCAGCGCGGACAGCAGTGTCAATGGCTCCAGATGATTGACGAAGTGGGGCGTCGAGTTCTCGTTGATATGCAGAACGTCAGCGATAAACACAAGATCCAGCTTGCCCGCCTCCGCAATTAAAGCCTCCCGGCGGTAAAAATCGAACGCGATGCTCGCATCCGGCCGGACATCGGGATGGCGCCATGCGCTTACACTGGACCCGACGCCGTGAATCATCGCGCCTAGCTTAATTTGTCTGCTTTTGGACGTCATTGCTATCACCATCCATTTTTCGTCGTAGTTGTCCTGCGGCTGCAGCTTCAACTCCAGCTCATACTCTTGTATTCGATTAAACGCTTAGGTTCCAGCAAGCACAGAGTCAGAGGAGGAAGCTGCAGCTCCCCGATCGAAGCGGCTCAAAAACTGCCTCACCCGCTCATTGCGACTCCCTTCGAAAATATACTCCGGCGTCCCTTCGTCGGAGATCACGCCATTCTCCATAAAGATGACGCGATCTCCGACCTCTCTGGCAAAATTCATCTCATGCGTTGCGACGATCAGCGTCATCCCTTCGCGGGTCAGCTCCTTCATCACGAGCAGCACTTCGCCCACCAGCTCAGGATCAAGCGCCGACGTCGGCTCGTCGAACAGCAGAATCGCCGGCTCCATCGCAAGCGCTCTGGCAATACCAACCCGCTGCTGCTGCCCGCCAGACAACTGCGCCGGATAACGGTCGGCAAATTCGCCCAGCCCCACCTTGGCAAGCAGCGCTTTGCCCCGCTGCGCGGCGTCGGAGCGGTTCCATCGTTTGACGACGATGAGTCCCTCCATCACATTTTCCAGCGCGGTCCGGTGAGGAAATAATTGATGGCTCTGGAACACCATGCCGGTCTTCTGCCGAAAACGGGTCAATTCGCGGATTCGTTTCTTTCCTCCATCTCCGAAGTTCATCTCCAGACCGTCTAATTCAAGCCTCCCGGCATCGGGAATTTCAAGCAAGTTGACACAATTAAGCAGCGTAGATTTTCCGGAACCGGAAGGTCCAATTACAATCGTCGTCTGCCCTTTAGCAACATTCAGATCGATGCCTCGAAGCACCTCGGTCGTTCCAAAGCTTTTACGTAGCTGCGAGATCGTTAACATAGCAGTCTCCTCCTCCTTCCCCTCTGTCATAGGGAGTACTTCCCGAATTTCTTCTCCAGCCGGTGCTGTCCGATGGTCAGTACGGAGCAAATCGCCAAATAGTAGGCGGCGGCTACGATATAGAGCAGCATCGGTTCAAACGTGGTCGCTGCAATTTGCTTCGCCACGCCGAATAAATCCGGTAAAGTGACGAGCGCCGCAAGCGACGAGGTTTTGAATAAGCTGATGAACTGGCTGCCCAGCGGAGGAATGCTGATTCGGGCAGCTTGCGGCAGAATGACCCGACGCAGCACCTGGAAAGGGGTCATCCCCAAGGAATAACCCGCCCGCCATTGCCCTTGAGACAAAGACTTGATCGTAGAACGCATGATTTCCGAGCTGTAGGCAGCCTCCGATACCGTAAGTGCGATAACCACCGTCGGAAATGCCGGAAGTACGACGCCCACGCTTGGCAACCCGTAGAAGATAATGAACAATTGCACGAGAATCGGCGTTCCGCGGACGATCCACACGTAGAACCGGGCTGGCGCCCGCAAGTAAGGCTTAGGCGACAATCCGGCCAATGCGATAAGCAGTGCAAATACGAGCGACAGTCCGAACGAAAGAATCGACAACGGTATCGTATATTTGAGCATTCCCTGCAGCAGCGGCCACAGGGAGTGGAGGAAAACGTCCCATAATCGTTCTGCGCGCTCCTGACTCATGCCGTTTCCCCCCTTTCCCGCTTATTTCAATACATTTTCTCCAAACCATTTGACTGACAGCTTCTCGTACGTACCGTCCTCCTTGACGCTCTTCAGCGCTTCGTTAAACGCCGCTTCAACTGTTCCGTCCCCGCCCTTCACGAGCGGCAATGCCACAATCTCCTGTGTGTCCGCTTCGTCGGCAGCCCGCAGCTTCAAGTCCGGACGGCTTTTCTTCAGTTCAAGGAAATACAAGTTGTTGAAAATAATTGCGTCAACCCGTTTCGTTTTGAGCAGCTCCAGGCTCTCTCCTTCAGGAACGAGCACTGCGCCGTAGGATTCGGCCAGCTTGCCGTAGATGCTTGTATTGTTGCCGTACACTTTCTTCCCTTTCAAATCTTCGAAGCTGTTAATGTCCTTCGTCTCGTCCAGTACGATCAGCGTCGGATACGAAATCAGGTACGGATCGGCAAAATCATACTTCGCCTTACGCTCCTCTGTTACCCCGATCTGATGAATGGAATCGAAGCGGCCCGCATCCAGACCTGCCAGCATGCCATCCCATTCCGCTTCCTTGAACGTCACCTTCACGCCATCCACCCGGTTCCAAACCTCAGTTAACAGCTCAATATCAAATCCCGTCAAAGGACGGTCACTGCTTTCCTCGTGAAAAGCATAAGGCGGGTACGTCCCCGTAGTTGCGATAATAAATTCGCCTTTTTCCTTCAGCTTGTCCAGAGAGGTCTTCTCCGCTGCAGCCGGACTAGCGGATGGCGCACTCTCGGATTTATTTTCTTGTTGACTAGAGCAGCCTGATACGGCTAGCGCCAGAATTAATACGGTAAGGATAAAGATGCCTTTTACTTTCAACATTTCAATCGCTCCTTGGCTGTTTAATTACGCGTGGCCTCTCGCATGCCCACATCATATTACTTAGTTAACCTAGCTGTAAAGTAGGTTTTTAAAGGATGCCAATATACTGTTATGGGATGGCAATCCCGTTATATTTCGTAGCAGCGTACCTCGTATATCAAAGCTTCTGTACCACCATTGGTCTCGTGTACGACGATCCGAATCCGTTCCGTCACTACCTGTTCCGGCAGACGGTGCGAGGCATGCCGCTGATAATTGTCCCGAATTTCCAGTGCTGTTCGCCAGCCTTCCCCATCCCACGCTTCGATGCTATAGTGCCGAGGACAATCGGGCTCGCGGAAAAAGGCGGGATACCGGTTATGGTCCTGCAGCAGATTTCCGGAAAAAGTCAGTTCTACCGTTCCGATACGCTGCGGCTGGCTCCAGCGCAGCTCCAGCCATTGCGGCAGCGGCTGCCCCTTCGCCGAGCGCCACAAATTGGCAGCCCGATGCGGCCGGGCTGCGCCGTTCGTCACGTTGGCTGGGCCGAACACCGGCTGTGGCGGCGACACCGCAAAGCTCATCGTCCGCCCATCGGAATGGCTTCGCAGGCGGCCGTGCTCCAGCTCGCTTGCCGAAGGGAGCGCCTGCTGCACGCTTGCCGCGTGATGCCAGAACAGTTCCTTCGTTCCGAGCAAATCGAGACGAACATATCCTTCATCAGGGAAACCTTCCTGATCATCGCCTTCTGCTTCCAACGGCCAATACAGCCAGCCCTTATAGCCTGCCGGAACCTCCAGCCTAGCAGCAACCAACGGTTGATACTCTGTATTCGGCTCAGCCGTAAAGCCCGCCCCCGCAACAGTTCCGCTCCCTTTCACCTCATAATCCCAAATATGCTGGGACCGGTGCAGCTCCACTCTAAGCTCCTGCGGCTGATCTGCTTCATTCTTAATCCACATCCCGATTCGTTCAAGCGGGCCGCGCACCGCCACCCATTGACTGCGCCGGATATCCAGCGAATCCGCAGCACTATGATCCGGCTCCACCTCCGCTAACAAGCCCTCGCTGCTGGCGACGACTGCCTCTGCCAAGCGGGCGAGATCAAGCGGATCGGCATTCTCGACGTTCGGCAAGAAGCATCCGCGCCGAAGCAGCGTTTGCTGTACCTCGGCGATCGCCCGCTCTGGCACATCGGGAATGGCAATCCCACGCCTCAGTGCAACAGCAGCAGCGGTTCCGGCGGCTTGCCCAATAATCGCGGTCGTAGACATGACGCGAACCGTGCCCAGGGCGGCATGCGTCACGCTGACGTTGCGGCCCGCCATCATTAGATTGTCGATATCCTTGGCAATCAGAATACGCAGCGGAATTCCATAAGGACTAATAATTTCGCTGGCGCCCGGCAATTCGCTCGTTGGCGCCAGCAGCCCGCCCGGGATGTGCAAATCCAAATACCAGCCGCCGAAGGCGACCTCATCGGGAAATTCCGTCCCCTGCTGCACATCGTGTTCGGTCATCAGATAACGCCCTATAATGCGGCGGCTCTCTCTTTTGCCCGGCACCTGACCGATCCAATCGAGCGCATAATTCGCCGCTTTGTCGCGAGTCAACGGGTCTTTGTTTTTAATCCAATCCCATACGCCAAAAACATGCCGCGTCAGCTCATGCCGAATCGTCTCGTTGTCGTGAATGGTATCCCACGGTGTCCCTAGCTCAAACCACCAGTAGCCGGCCTGAATATCATGCGGCTTGCGATTATGCTTGTAGAAGAAAGACGGATCATCATACTTCGCTGCCCACTCGGGCGCCCGGTAAGGAGCCGGCCGGCCCGTATCCCGCGCCCGAAAATGAATCGAGCTGCCCATCGTATCGCCGCTCGCCAACTCCGGCGCATGCGGCTCTCCATACTCATCGCGGCCCTCCGAGCCCATTCGCCATTCATTGCCCGCCATCGCCGCAACGGTGCCATCGCCGGTACAATCGATAAAGGCACGCCCTTCAATGCGCAGCTCCGTCTCCGTGCCCAGCACATGACCGGATACAGCGGCAATCTCACGTTCTCCGGACAAGTGCACCTCCCGAATGACGGTGTTCAAATAAAGGGTCAGGTTATCGGTCTGGACTGCCAAATTATAAAGCGTCATATCCCATACGCTGTTCGTCCAGCCGTTATTGTGAAACTGCTCATGGTTGCTCGCGCGATCCTCGATTGTCAGCTCACTCACAATTCCCGTCTCTCGCGCATATGCATGAAATCGCCCTGCGCCATGCGGCGTGACACGAATCTCCGAGGAGCTATTACCGCCTAGTACCGGGCGATCCTGCAGCAAGGCCGTTGCCGCTCCTTCGCGGGCCGCCGCTATCGCTGCACTAAGACCGGCTAATCCCCCGCCGATCACAACGACGTCGTACGATGCCGTTTGTCTGTTCATCTTACGCCTCAACCCTCTCTATAAGCGCTCCCGTGTATCGGGTCGCCCTTTGATAGACTGCTTCTGCCACTTCAACGGATTGAATGGCTGTGGCAATCCCTCCTGTCGGCTTTCTTCCAGCCCGAACGGCATTGAAGAAGCTGGCGTTTTCTTCATAAAAGCCGTTCACGACGTACGGCTCTTCCAGTCCGGCAACCGCAGCACCTTCATCATCCGCTATCCGCCCATTGCCCGACCAAAGCTCGACGCTGCCCGGCGAGTCATGCGAGGTCCAGAAAGGCAGCTTCAGCCGCAGCGTCACGTTCTCTCCCAGCAGCTCGGCCCGTTCATAGACCGCCCCCGCAACCGGATAATAGTTCAGGCTGAACATAGCGCCCGACCAAAACTCTCCTTCCAGCGCCACGTTAGTTACGCCCGCTCCCAGATGAGAAAGCTTTCTGTAGCTTAGGCGAATATCCCGATAGTCAGAGCCTGCAAGCTCGCGCAGCGTATCGATTCCGTGAATGAGCGTAACCGAAGCGTCCTCGTCATCCGTCCGGTTCACCCGGCCGATATTGTACGCCAGATGATGAAGCCGATCTTCGTTCATCCATTGCTCAGCAAGACTGCGTGCCTGCGCGACAATCGGCATATACCTGCGGTTGAACGCTACCCGGTTCGGAATCTCGCTTCCATCTGGACGCCTTGCAGCTGCGGCAATTTGCAGCGCCTCCTCCTTCGATACGCCGGGCGGCTTCTCCATCAGCAGCGGATACCCTTTCTCCAAAATCGCTGCGGCGCTGGCCGCAATATACGGCGCAGGCACAAGCAGACAAACGACGTCTGGACGCTCCTTCTCCAGCGCCTCCTCCACTTGATCGTAGGTCCGGGCGAATCCGAATTCCGCCGCGAAAGCGGAAGCCTTCTCCCGGTCCAGATCTACACAGGCTGCCAGCTCCGTATCCGGATGCTCCGCCGCATAACGGCGGTACGCTGGTCCATGACCGCGCCAAGCGATGCCGCCGCAGCCGACGACACATAGTTTAAAAGCCATCCGCTTCTCCCTCCTTGGACAATCGTTCTGCGAGCTCTAATGCTTCCCGTTCTCTTGGCAAATGAAGGTCATACGGCTCCCATTGGAACCATTCCCCGCTTAAGTAACCCGTATAGCCGATAGCCCGCAAGCTGCGAATGACTTCGGCATGCCGGATGTCTCCGCTGCCGATCGCCCGGTAATCCGGATGCCCGTTCGCCCTTGAGCCGGCCACTCCGTCATGCACATGCACATGCTTAATCCATGGGCCAAGCATCCGTACGACCTCTCCCGGCAAAGCTCTGCCTTCATGCTGCGTGTGGAGTACGTCCCACAAAACGCCCAAACTCGGGTGATTAGCGCGCCTGAGCAAATCGGCAAGCACATGCGGGGCCGACCAGTCATCATGGGTTTCCAGGAGCAGCATAACGCCTTCGTCAGCGGCAATCGGTGCCAGCCGGTCTAGAGCGGTGAGTACTCTGCCCAAAGATTCATCCCATGCGCATCCCGGAACGAGTCTGCCGCAAAACAACCGCACATAAGGGATGCCCATATCCCTTGCCAGCAAAATAGCTTGAGCCGCCGCAGTTATTTGGCCTTCCTGATCTTCCGCAGTTGTGAATCGGCTGGAGATGCCAAGCGCTGTCAGCGCGACACCCGCTTCCTCCGCTTCATGCCGGAGCTCCGCACGACGCTCTGCGTCAGCTGTCGTCTCAATGCCGTGAGCATGACCAGCCCCGCTGCGGATTTCCAGGCCGTCATATCCGTATCGACGTGCCGCCGCCAGCAGCTCTGCGAGCGTAAGATGTGGAGCGGAGGCTGTGTTAAATGCATATTTCATTGCTGTTCCTCCCTGTAGGTTCTATTGCAAAATAGCTGCCAGTTGATGCGAAAATTGGGCAGGCGGAAATAACCGGTGCAGAGCCGCATTGCTCCGATTGCCACCGGCGTTTTCCATTACTGAAGCGCCCTACATCTAATTTAGATCTGCCGGGACCGTTTGCGGAATGCTTGCGGTGACAGCCCCATCTTCTTCTTGAACGTTTTGCAAAAATACGCGCTGCTGTTGAACCCCGTCAGCTTGCCGATCTGTACAACGGGGCGGTCCGTCACCGCCAGCAGCAGACAGGACTCGCGGAGCCTGCGGGCAATAATGTACTGGCTAAGCGTACAGCCGGTCTCCTCGCTGAACAAATGCGAAGCGTAGAAGGGTGAGACATGAAGACTCTCGGCCAGCTTTTCCAGCGAAAACTCCTCATGATAATGCTCCTCGATCCAGCTCATCATATGCTCAATATGACGCCCTTCGCGTTTGTCGACTACTTCAGAATGCCGGTGCCTCTCTGCTCTCTCATACATTTTACGCAGCGACCGCATGAAATCGAGCAGGAACAGCAGCAGCTCCTCCTGACGCTCATATTCTGCCACTTCCGCCAGCCGCTGCTCGAATTGCCCGGACAGCGAGTCAAACCGCAGCAGCTCCTCCTCATTTAAAGAGAAGACTTGACGCTCCAGCTTCCCCTTCCATATACGCTGGAAAAAAGCATGCAGCGCCGGAAACATCGCCGCATAACGGTCGAATAAATAAGGATCAAAGATGATCGGCGTCCGCACATAAGGCGGCTCCATTTTAAAGTGATGAAGCTGATAGGGCTGTATGAAAATGAGCGTGCCAGGACCGATCGCATGCACCTTTTGCTCCAGAATGAGCTGACCGTGCCCTTCCAGCACGAGCACCATCTCGATACCCTGATGGGCGTTGATGATCTCCATGTAGCCCTCCCGGGTTTCATGTCGATTCAGAAACAGATAATTATGCTCGACCAGCTGCGGAACCGGATTGACGAGGCGGCTCATTGCCCGGTCAGCTCCTTGTGCAGCCAGTCAAAGGAACGGAGGCCGCTAATTTCATGTCCGCCCTCGAAGATATCCAGCTTGAAGCGGTCTGCCGCGCCAAGACGCTCATAATGTTGTCGCAGCGTATCCGCCGCCTTGCTCGCCCCTTCTACCGGGAATAAATGATCCGTCCTTCCGACCTCCAGATACAAGGAGCGAGGAGCGATCAGCCCGATCAGATCCGGCATATCTCCGAGTTCAACAATGCCCGGGATATAGTCGCATAAGCAATGCTGCTTGGTAAAAAAGTAGCTGTCTTCATACGTATTCGTATATCCGCTAAGCACAACGGCCTTCAGCCGTTCATCCAGCGCTCCGGCCAAATAAGCGACGAACGCACCGCCCGACAAACCCATAACGCCAATACCGTCTCCCTGTATTTCGGGTCTGGCCAGTGCATAATCTGCAGCAATGAGCGCTTCCAGCGTACGGACACCTGCCAGCGTTTCTCCGAGATGGATCAAATAAGATGACAGCTTGTAGCAGGAAGAGTTTTTCATATCCTCAGGTGATTCGTCCAGTTCACTGTCCTCGGTCAGCCGCTGCTCCCCGAAACCGAGCAGTTCCGGTACGATGACCGCCAGACCGCGCTTGACCAGCGATAATCCGAAATGCTTGTGAATGCCCACTCCTTCAGGTACATCCTTGCCATCCGGCGTCAGGCCAACAAGATCGCGGTTGCCGTAGCCATGTCCATGCAGTGCCAGCACCGCCGGCACCGGCCGGTCCGCTGTGGCTGATTTAGGAAGCAGGACGTACACCGGCATAATCAGTCCGTCCCTTGTCTCCAGCTCGATTCTTTCCCGCACATAATCGCCGCAATCGGTCAGTTCCGTCTGTATTGCAGCAGGCACGATCCCTCCAGCCTCTTCTGAGGCAGGCGATACGCTCCAGCGGGAAGAAGGAATGCGAAGAATGTCAGCCAGCCTTTCCCGGCGGCGCTGCCTTTCCTCTTCGAGAACAGGCTCCGGCAACTGGGATGCCTGGGTCAGCTTGTTTTTGTACAGTGTATCGATAAATGCATTCGGAGAACCGCTTTTCATGTCTATCGCCTCTTTCTGAACGGATTCATAAACCTGTTGAGCGAGCAGAACAGCAAATTGTATTTAATTGTGCTTATTTTTGACGGCCTAAACGATATGAGCGGGCGTTTTCCCTATTGTCGGGGAAGTGCCAGAAACGGCCAAAACGAGGAATAGCATTGCTTTTCTGCTATCATAGTACGGGTTATCCGAGTTGTAAAGTTGGATATAGCAACATCGCAATATGATTATACTTTTAAACAATGGATGACAATGATCGCAACCTGCTGCAATTTTTGCTCAACCTGTTGCCGTCTTATTCGGTTATGCTGGAATGAAGAAGGGAGAGGTTCGGAATGATTCAATGGACGATAGCAAGTGCGGGGAGGGCGTTTCGGGACGGCAGCCTCTCGCCCGCTGCTTTGCTGGATTTGCTGCTGGAGCGAATTGCCCAGGACGAGCCGCGCTACCGCACATTTATTACCGTTATGGAGGAAGAGGCGCGTGCCCAGGCCTTGCAGGCGGCGAAAGAGCTAGAGAGCGGATTCGATCGCGGACCGCTGCACGGCATTCCGATATCGGTCAAGGATTTGATCCGGTATGCGGGTGTACCGCTGTCCAACGGCTCGGGACGCAAGCCTCCATTCATCCCCGACACCCATGCTTACTTAGTGGAACAGCTGCTTGAGGCAGGCGCCGTCATCATCGGCAAATCCCATCTGCATGAATTTGCTTACGGGAAGCATCATCCGGCATATGGAGCGGTGCTGAATCCTTACGATACGGGCAGATTGCCGGGCGGCTCCAGCTCCGGCTCCGCCGCAGGCGTCGCTGCCGGATTCGCGCTTGGCTCCATCGGAACCGATACTGCCGGGTCCGTCCGGGTGCCGGCGAGCTTCTGCGGTACGGCAGGCTTCAAGCCGACCTCTGGTCGCATTAGTCTGGAAGGCGTTACCCCACTCGCTCCATCGCTGGATCATGCAGGTGTCATCACACTAAACGCCGAAGATGCTGCTCTGCTTTTCCAAGTGCTGGATTCGGGCTCCGGTCATGATGCGCAGCAGCGTGCTGCTGTACATCCGAGATTCGGCGTATCTCTCGCCTATTTGGAAGCAACAACCGAACCGGAAGTCCGCGACAGAATACGGAATGCCGTTCATGCTCTTGAATTACAAGGCGCATCTGTACAGTGGCTTGATACGGAGGTACCCATTCAAGAGATTAAAGAAAAGACGTGGACGATTCTCCATTATGAGGCGTATGCTGCGCATCGTAATCTTTTACAGGATTGGGAGGAAGGCTACAGCGAGCCGTTGCGAAGCAATTTGCGTATGGGGAAAGCTGTTACAGATAAGGATTATATGGATTGCCTGAGCTGGCGTGATTCTGCAGCGTACATCATCGATCACTTATTTGCAGACATTGATATTCTACTAACGCCTACTTGTCCCGTTACGGCTGGCCCGATCGATACCGTCATTCCGGACAGGCCTGCAAACGGTGAGTTCACACCAATGGCCAACTTATGGGGACTGCCTGCACTCACGCTGCCAATCGGATTATCTCAAGAGGGCATGCCAATTGGTATGCAGTTGACGGGGCGGCGTGAAGCGGACTGGCATGTCCTGGCCGCAGGGATTTATGTAGAGAAAATTTCAAGTAAAACAACTCAACTTTCGCAGCTATAAATTATTCTAAATCCTTTAAGGATAACGCGATCTCCTTCTTCTGTTAAATAGCTATGAATTTACTTAATACGGCTGCGCACCTCATCCTTTTAGTTTTGTATTTTTATTTTTTGCAACTTTCACCATATGGACACGTCCATATAAGTACCTACATTGAGAAAACAAAGACGGAGGAATTTTACAATGAAAACAATTTGGAAAAAGTCTATGATGTTAATGATGGTATTCGCAATTACGAGCATGGCGATTAGCGTTTCAGCTTTTGCCCACAACAATAAGAGGGAAGACCCTTCCAGTGAGCTTGGCAATCATGTCACTGCGGCGGAGGCTGTCACTATGATTGTTAAGAGCTTGAAGCTGAACATCGACACGGTTAACTTTATCAAAAAACCAGAAGCAAGCGATTTTTATTCCAAAGTAAAAAACAACGCTCCTTACGCTCAAGACTTCATCATCGCCAACTTTAATGGACTAAATCTTCCAAAGGAAATCGATCCTTCCGCTAACGTAACAAAAGAGCAATTCGCCAAATGGCTCTACGGAGCGCTCAGCCACACAGGTCAGTACGTCTGGATTCAAGTCAACCAGAACATTGCCGACGCCGATCAGGTGACGAACGGTTACTTAGATAGCATCCAGAAGCTGCTAATTGGCAAAATCATTACCTTGGACGGCAAACAGAAGTTCTATCCGAAAAATAAAATTACCCGTACAGAAGCTTCTAACATGGTTAGCAAAGCGGTAAAGTTCATTAAAGACTCGAAATTGACAACTCCGGACACGACCGTTCTTAACTCGCCGAAGCTTACTTCTGAATGGAATATCTATACCGTTAACACAATTACCTTGACTGCTCAAGCGCCACATTCCGGATACGGCCTTGAAATTACGGGAATTCAATTCGTGAAAGGCGATGCGATTATCCAATACAGAGCGGTTCAACCGGACCCGGATAAAACGTACCCGCAAGTCATTACCGAACTTAAAGCGGTCACCTACATTCCCTCCGGCTACAAAGCCGTCCTAGGAGCCGAACAGCCGGTGGCTCCATACCAACGCTAAGCCCGATACTACGGAAGTTAGAAGACTCGGCCTAAAGCTGTGGACCAACTATTGAAAAAAGAGCAAGTTATCGAAAAGATAACCCGCTCTTTTTTTTGCAATATACAGCGTAAATCGCATCGACATGGCCGGTTTATCTAAGCTGCGAAAGTTGAGTAAACTAAGCAATGGAAATTGAAAAACAGTAGGTCAATTCAGCTTCCATAGGTGCACAAGAAAAAAGGCATCCGCCAGCATTCTGTCCGTCTCCAGCGCCGCGTTCAACTTCAACGGCCACTGGAAATAGACTACCATGCTAGCAAATGCCTCAATTATTTTTACCTCAAATTAGTTCTTGCCCAGCAGGTTGTAAATCGCCTGCACCGCTTCCGCCCGGGAGGTTAATCCCTTAGGTGCAAACATATTTCCGTTCCTGCCTTGCAGCAAGCCGGCTTGGGAAGCGGTACGAACAGCATTAACGGCCCACGAAGCTATTTTGCCCGCATCAGCGAATGAAGCCGGTTGTCCGTTTGGTCCCGCCGAATGACTCAGCTCGTAGGCTGCCGCGAGGATTACAGCCATTTCCTCCCGCGTAATTTTTCCGTTTGGATCAAAGCTATTCTCATTCTTTCCTTTAATCAGCCCCGCTTTATACGCAATAGCAATTGGCTCTGCATACCACGCATTAGCAGCCACATCCCGGAAAGCAATAGCCGACTTGTCTTTCAGGTTAAGAGCACGTACAAGCAAAGCTGTAAACTCGGCTCTCGTAATATCACGGTTTGGTTCAAACTGTGTATCACTGATGCCCGTCACCACTTGCCTCGAAGCCATCGTGCCGATAACCCCGTATGCCCAGTGTGAAGGTGCAACGTCGTTAAACGTCCGGATGACCTCCAGCAGCGCATACTTGCTGAAATGATTAATTTGCGCCGATATCATTCCATCTTTAATCTGGCCGCCAACGTATTCCAGCTTGCCGTTGTCCGCCACATAGTAAATGCCCAGCAGCTTGGACGACATGGACTGCGGAATACGGAAGGAGATCGTGAGCGGTGTCTCGAATTGCGTCAGCTTCTCTGATTTTCCGCCAGCAGTTATAGACAAGCTCAATTCATAGACTTGTCCGGCCACTTGAATGACGGAACGATTCGTGCTTTCTGCGCCTTTCGCCAGCTTCTTCGCTTCATCATCGCCAAGCGGAATCAAGCTCAACGAAATTTGAGCTGCTGCTAGCTGACTATCCGCTACCTTGCCCGTTAACTGGCGCAGCACACGGTTAGGAATAACAATGCTTACATTGTCCTTTTGAATTTCCAAATTCCGATCTTTCAGCAGTTCTGGTGTCTGCCCTGGCAAAACAACCTCTGTTGCCTGCGCCGGCACCGGCACCTTGAGCACGCTGTCTGCAGCATTTCCGCTCAGCTTGTCCGCCGGAACGTGGTAGACATTAGAATCATCCGGCTTAGGGCCACCGCCATTGCCAGGGTTGTTCCCGCCGTTTCCTGGATTCGTTCCGCCATTGCCCGGATCAGTTCCGCCGTTTCCTGGATCGGTTCCGCCATTACCCGGATCAGTTCCGCCATTACCTGGATCTGTACCGCCTTCTACACGCTTCAATTCTTTGGTGTCGCGCACCCGAATCCAATAGCCGCCGGAGAATTGGCCCGCAAGCCCAATGGCTTCGAGCGTATCTCCCACCTTCAATTCAGGCGGCTGACCGCTTTGATTCGCGATGTACCCGTCAATAAATACCAGTGCCTCGCCTGATCCGTCATCCACATAAATCGTATGATCCGGAATGCTGGCCAGACGGGTAACTTTACCGGTCAGCTTAACCAGCAAGCCTTGAACATTATCGCTTGCAGCCTGGCCTGTCTTAATGGCTTTAGGCTGAACGGCTTGTCCCGGCTCCTTATTCAGCTTGAGTACATTATTATCGAAGTTGTCGAACATGATTTCGAGGTTGTTCTCGAAAATTTTGACATGTCCGTACACACGAACCGTGTCGCCAAGCTGCAGCGAGTCAGCCGGCACTTCATTAAAGGCCATGATGCCGCCCGTCTCATCCTGGATATAGAAGGCATCGAAGAATACGCCTGCGGCACTCGTTACCTTGCCCTCTACGACGATATTCGTATCTGCCGGCTCTTTACGAGCATCAGCAATCGGCAGCACTTTGGTTCCCCGGCCTGCCAGCCAGTTAAATGCTTGCTTCAACAAACGTACGTTGTCATTGTTTTGCTCCGTTAAATCAAGCTGCCGGTCGTTGAATACGTTCATCCCCGACACAATGACCCGGCCTTTGCCAATTTGCTCGGAAGCAATTAGCGGCATTACGGCGCCATTGTCTGCACCGGCCTGCGCCTGATAGTCAAAGCCGCCGTTCTTCAAATTAAACTGGTAGCTTGTCGCATTGCCTGAAGCCAGAATCGTGACCTTATCTGTATTCGTCAACGCCTGCTGATTAAGTCCCATCAGGCTGGCGCCGCTATAGTAATCTACCTTGAGCACAAAATCAGTCATATAATCCTTTGTCGGTTCAGGATGTGCGCGTACAGACCATAGGCTGGCCGACGGATTGCTCCAGAAGTTTCCTTCTTTGCTGCCGTCATACACACCGTCATGGTTGAATTGTATGGACGAACCAAGCCGCGCCAGCAGCGCATTATTCATTTGCGGATTGGCGCTGTTGTTGCTCTTGCCCGTCAGAACAACCGAACCTCCGCCAGCAACGAAGGCGGACAACGCATTAATCTCTGCCTCGCTGTATGGTTTGCTTGCATTTGGCTGAGAAATCATCAGCACGGAGACATCCTTCAAGATGTCGCTCGTTAGAGCCGATTTATTTTCAACAACCGTATAACGCTCGTTGCGCAGCAATTTCGTCAACGAAACCAGATTGTCCTTATAAGTGCCCGTATCCTCTGATGTATTCTCATTGCCATGGGAAGCATCGATCATGATCGTGATGCCAAATGGCTCTTTCACTTCCAGCTCCGTCTCATAACGGTTGTTGGATACAGGGTTGCCCGCTGGAGGATTCGTGATAACGGCGATCAGCTTATGCTTGCCTCCAATTGGCTTGCTCCAGGTTACTTTGGCACGCGCGGTTGATTTGGTCGGCAGCGAGGAAATAACCGTCTCACCGATCAGCTTGGCAGGGATCGCCTCGTCGTAATAGAAAGCGACCTTCAAGTTGTTCAGCTGCTCGACGCCAAAGTTGCCGATCAAGGCTTCGATTTCTGCCGGATTGTCAGCAATAACGCTGCTTCCAACCGCTTCAACGCCTTGAATCTTCACATCCACATCCATTTCCTTGCTCCATATCGGCGAAGAATAGGTACGGCTGCCATCCATTTGCGTCACCTTGACGACAAACCACTGCTGTCCGCCTTTTGCTTCGATGGACGGTGTCCAGTTGAAGCTCTTGCCGTCTGCCGAGAAATAGGACGGATTAGCCGCTGGTGTAATTGAAGACTGAACAACGGTGCCGTTTGTAATCAATTCAACCGATTTAATCCGTTCATTCGGGACAAAACCAGGAGGCAGATACGTGTAAGCCCCGCCTTCGTCTTTGCCGCTAATTTTAAAACTCAGAGACTGGCTATCCACCGTTGATCCCATATAGGAGCCGTTGGCCAATACGTCAAGCGTAAAGTGTGGGCTCTCGGACATATAGACACGCATATTGCGCATCGAATGCTGCAGCGCCTCTGTCGTAAGCTCTTCTGCTACGATTACCGTACGGCGCATTGTTTCGCCCCATTGCCCATTGTGGTGATCCTCGCCAAAGGTAGGTGCGACATGCCAGCCCAAATCCAGTGTACGGAAGTAAAGATCCTCAATATTGGAATACGTATATTGGCCGGAGCCGTTACCCAGCTCAAACATCGTAAACAGCTTATTGATATCCTTGTTGTAAGGCAGGAAGCTGTTAAACGGCGGCGTTGTTCCTCCCCAGTTCGGGTGGTTGAACTGCGCCACAATGTCAGTATGCGTACCCGCCCATTTGTAGAAGTTGTTCAGGTTCTGGTAGATACCGTTATCCTGAATCCGGTCAATAAAGTTGTTCATGCCAAAAATGTTGGAGTGGCCCCATACAGTAGACGTCATCTCGTAGGAAAGCATTGCCACGAATTGGCCGTCAACGGTATTTTCCGCAGATGCATTCTTCAGCTTCTGCCATTGTGAAGTACTCAGGTCAGGACTGCCCGTCCGCTCTGGCATGCCGCCGTGATCTACAGTGTCGGAGCCGCGGCTGTCCTTATCGATATCATGCGAATGGTCTGTAAAAGCGAACCAGTCATAGCCTTGCTTTTTGGCAGCGGCAACGGCTTCAGCCGGTTCTCCCTTCGCATCATGAGAGATTCCCGTATGATTATGCGTAGTGCCGCGATAGTGATTGCCGCCTACAAATGCAGCAAGCGTATCGAAGGACCAGCTGAAGCTGCTCTCATTGCCCTTCAAGTCCTTGGCATAAACGTCTGCCACATGCGCTCCTACAGCAAGATCAGCTTGCACATTCGCTTTAATGCGGCCAGTCAACTGGTCATAAGAAGCGCTAATCACCGCTCCATCCAGCGTAAAGCGAATGGATGCCGGATCAACTCCGCTAGGGTCATAAGCTTTAATTGAAATTTCAGGACGGCTGCTTTCTACTTTAGCGTTCTTCAACGGCAGCTCATCTGTATAAAGCGGCCCTTCTGTATCCGCCATCAGTACAAGGCGAATTGGCTCCTCCGGCGTACCGGCGCGCCGAGTCTGATCCGCGCTGCGTGCTTCAATATAATAGTCAAACTGTTCACCCGGTACAGCTGCTTGTGCAAGCAGCACCTTGTATACGCCCGCTGCATCTTGAGTCATTGGCAGTGCCGTATAAGCGGTGCCGGCAGCGCCGGCTGCACGGTAATAGAAAGTGACGGAGTCGGCATTATTAGCCTTCGCTTCAAACAACAGATCCGTCTCGGTATGACCGGTAGTGACCGGCACATGAATCAATTCAAGCGCTCCGATAATATCCGTCAGGGAACGCGGATAGAGCTCATATCCGGCCGTATACGGCGCAAATGTTTTGAATTGTCCGACCAGACCTGTAAAACGATATGTGCTGCCGACAAGCAGCTTATCGCGTACAGCGATTCCGCTGCTCTTCGCAATTACGATTGCCTTCGCAGTTGCTGTCTCATCTGAGATCGCAATCCGGTATGCATCCGTCTGTTCCGTAATGGAGGTTACTTTACCATAGAGAACGGCCAGTTGGCCTTCCAGCCGCTCAGCCTTTGCATAATCAAGCAAATCCTGTACACGAATAGCTTGCGGCTGCGGAATTGGCTGGCTGCTGTCCTCTTTCGTCAGCATATCCGCGACAAGCGATGTCATGCCATTCGTAAATTGTACAGTGCCCGTTACAGTCAAGCTGTCACCGCGTGAAACGGCTGTGTTATTGCCAATTGGCACGATGACTTGAATACCGCCAGAAGCATCCTGCAAATAAAGGCTTTGTGCACCGACTTCTCCTTTGCCAGCCGTCACAACCCCGGATACCTTTAATCGGGTTCCGCTATTAATTGACATCCCTTTATCATCATTCATACGAAGCTCGGCGATCGGCAAAAGATTTGCCGCTGCATCGAACCCGGCCGCATCCACTCGCACAAGACGGCTCAGGCTGTACGACCCGCCGCGCGCTGCAACATATACCGTCTGCAATTGATCAGCAAAGGTTACGTTTGCTTCAAACGAACCGTCGCTGCCGGCTGTGCCGCTGCCAACTGGAACAAGCGTGCCGCCGGATACAGCATAAATTTGAACAGCTGCCCGTCCTTCAACTGCCCCTGCAACACCAGCTACGGATTGTTGTGCTCCGTCTTGACGCAGCTGGATCAGTGAAGATACCGGTGCATTCGTAATCAGCATAGGCTCTGCTGCTGTTTGCGAATTACGCACCTTAATGGTAGCAGCCGGATTTGTCGAATCCACGGCAATATGGATGACAAAGTCAGCGCCGCTGTCTTTCGTAAATAATCCATTGCCCGCTCCTGTAAGCTCCCTAGGGTCGCCGCTTACGCTTTTGCGAAGCAAAGTCCCCTTCTTAAAAGCCTCTACAGCCAGGTCAAATGGAGCCACAATCGGGCTTCCCCAATAATCATTAGGGAGATTAGTCTGTGCATCCGCCCATGCGACAAAATCCATTGCCTGGACATCAGCCTTGCCGCTCAATGCCGCCGATGACTTGGAAAGTGCAATTTTACCCGCTGATTGGGAAGGATTGAGACCGGAGACGAGATCGGTCTGAACCGGCAGTTCCCGTCCGTTGTCACCTGAAGAGCCCGTCACCAAATAATAGCTATACGCTTTAATGCGGCCCTCCAGCTTTTTATAAGCTGTATTGCCTGTGCCAAAGTTGCCTGTGCGCGCCGCATATTGTACGGACCAGCCTGTCAAATCAATATCATGGTCGGTCGTATTGTACAGCTCAACAAACTTGGTTTTGAAAATAGCTCCGCTGTTGCCGCCCGCTACATACAGCTGGCTAATCACAACATCGCCCGGCTTCACTTCCTGAGGCTGCGGATTAGCAGCCAGTGAAAGCTGCTTTTTCGCACTCTCCAGCTTGTCCAGATGCTTGGCAGCCAGTTGCACGGTTGTGCGCTGTCCGGCATCCGTAAGCTTTAAGCGGAACGAGCCGTTCGCTTCTGCAGGGATGCTGCCAGCTGCAGTCTGATTGTCCCAGTAGGCAATTACAGATGCATTCGCTTCCACTGCCCCTGCCAAACCTGTAATTTCTGCCGTATCTCCATTAAATGTAATCAGAGACAGCTCCGGTGCAGCCGTTACCGCAATTGCAACGTCTGCTTTGCTGCTCTCCGCCTTGTCTGGCTCAGTCGCCGTAACCCATACCTGTGTGCCGATATTTCTTTCAACAACGGCTTGGAAAGAGCCGTCTTCATTTGCCTTTACGCCACCAGCCAGATTGGATTGGGCGTCGTACAGCTTAACGTCGGCCAGACCGGTCACTGCACCGGATAGGCCGGTTACAACGCCGGTGTCTGAGTAGATGATCTTGCTGGCTACTGGCTTGCTAGTAACTGGATCTGTTGGCTCAGTCGAATCGCCCTGTACTGTGCCTGAAATGACAACATTGTAGATCCGGTTCGTGCCGGATGCGCTAATCTTTTCGCTGTTGCCGGCCGCATTTCTGGCCGATTCGTCACTAGTCAGCAGCCAGCGCAGTGAGACCAGTGCCTGACCATCTGCGTCAACAGGCAGCGTCGCAGTCAAGCTGCCGCCAGAATCCCAGTTCGCATTGCCAACCACAACGCTTCCATTTGGCACATCTGCCCACCCGCCATTATCAATGCGGTATTGCAGCGCATAATGCTTAGGACCTGTACCTGAGCTATATTGTCTGGAGCTTACTGTAATTTCCTTATACCCTGTTGCATGAAATGAAGTTGTCCAGTATTCTCCCACCTGCCAGTTAACCGCACTAAGCGACGTTTTGTCCTTAACCGGGCTTGCTGGCGTCGTATATGTAACTTGCTCGCCTGCTTTTCTCAGCTCAAAATCTGCATTATCACTCAATCCGCCAGTCGGATGAAAGTTAATAGCAGGCGCTGCGCCAAAATGATCCCATTTTGCCAACACGACCGGATCACTGGCCGCAAGCGCTTTCTGCGCAATGCCTGCCGGCAGCACAAGCGACACCATCATAAGTGCCACCATCATGCTGATGATCCATTTCTTCATCCTTGGTGTTGTATAAACCAAGCTTAAAACCCCCTCAAGAAATTAATTGTACCCGGGAAAGTATAAAGGGGGTTTGTCAGATAAAGTCGTTCATTATGTGGAGTTATAGTAAAGGCGGCGAAAATTGTCGTATTTTGAGGATTTTTAGCTAAAAATCGCATTATTCCTAGGGAAATGATAGAATAAAAAGAATGATCTAACGGAATCGGAGCACCGCAGAGGGGGATTCGCCGCAATGGCGAGCAATACAATTATTGCTAGTAATCGATTTTTCATTTTTGCCATCCTTTTACTCGTCTTGGGTGTCACCCTCGTCTGGAGACTGTTCACTCCAGCAGCGTACGCGCCGACAGCCGGAGATGCAATCATTTTGCATGAGAATGAAGGCGTATATAACGTAAACAATCAGATGGAATTTCTTGTGGATAAGAGCGGGGAGCGGACGCTTCCCGACATTCAATCCCCTCAAGTTAAAACGCAATTTCAGCCTGCATCCGGGAAGTCTGCATTCGGCTTGACCGCCGGGACGTACTGGATCCGAACGACGGTAATCAATGAATCTCCGCTTGAGCAATGGATTATCCGGCTGAATAATTCAGTTATTGAACAGTTTGATATGTATATTATTCACGGTCAATCTGACAGTCCTATGAACTCCCAAATAGTCGGCAAAACCGACGAGCATTTCTACTCCTATTACTTCCAGCTGCCTACGAATGATTCTATGACTATTTATATGAGAGTCGTCATTAACGGCTCCATGATTATTCCGATCGAGCTGATGGATAACAATACGTTCCTTGGCAAGCTGAAAAACGAATATATATTTTTCGGCATCTATTACGGATTTGTTCTGTTGATGGCTGTCTATATGTTATCCCTGTATGCTTTCAACCGCATGTCGGTTTATTTGTATTATTCGTTATACATCATTTGCTTCAGCATATCGCAGCTCGTGTGGAATGGACTATTGCAGCAATTTCTCGGAGCGGATAGCCAGGCATTGGCGAGCTTGCTTCGTATATTCGGCAATCACGAGAGCATTGATTATTTCTTCTTTAATCTGGCGCTTTGGTTCGTCGTCTTGTTCCTGAACAAAATCCTTCAAATCGAAGTCTACGCTCCGCGCATGATGATCGTGTACCGGACGCTAATCATTATGTCTCCGATTGTTGTCGCAGCTTCGTTGTTCCATTTGCCGGGCTATGAAATACTCGTTATTTTATACGAATCCTTGTTGGCATTATTGCTTGTGATTAGCACGTTTTGGTGCATGTACAAAGGAAATCTGACAGCACGATATGTCATTCTCGCAGCAATTCCTTTCCTTGGATTGGCTGCTCCTACCATATTGAATACGTATAGCCTGATGCAGGAGAGCTTTCTAACCCATTATGGTTTTCAATTTGGTTCAATTGCCGAGTTCCTCATGTTCTCCATTGCATTGTCCTATCAGATCAGACAGTCTCGTCTGGATAAAGAGAATGCCGTTCAGGAGATGAAATTAAACGAGCAAATTCAACAAGCGCGCAACGAGCTGCTGCAGAACATCTCCCATGATATACGTACGCCGCTTACAATCGTGCAGGGCGGCATTCAAGCGATGATTCATGGTATCGAGATTGAGCCGGACGGGAATGACAGCATGCTGAAATCGATGTACGGCGAAGTGCTCCAGATCAACACGTTCATCGATCAGATGTTTGAACTCAGCCTGCTGAAGCAAACTCACGAAACGTCAGAGCTGGAATCCGTTCCATTCGCGGAATGGTTGGCAAGCCAATTGGATCCGCTCCAATCCTATATTCACATGGCGGGGCTTCAAATCAAATGCTCTGTTTCGGCCGATCCGCAAGCAGTCGTCAAGATTCATGCGCATCAGATCAAGCGCGTACTGACCAATCTCGTCAACAACGCGTGCAAGTTCTCGCCGGCCGGAAGCACCATTCATTTGTCAGCCAGCTCGAATAAGGAGCATGTACGGGTATGCGTGCAAGATGAAGGAAGAGGCATAGCTCCGGAGCATCTTGATTCTATTTTCAACCGGGCCTATAAGGTAGACCCGGCTGACCCTAAGAGCGGGAGCGGCCTAGGGCTCGCCATTGCGAAAGAAATTATTGGACTTCATGGCGGTACCATTGGGGTGGAAAGCGAACAGGGCCAAGGCAGCCGTTTTTACTTTAAACTGCCTATCGATACTTTTACAAAGAAATAAGCAATTGAATCTGCTTCGATTACAATGCTAAAATAAGACGAATTGTGCAGCTTTTTGTCAGAAAAAGGGGTAGGTGTATGATGGACTCGAAGGTCATATTGGTAGTCGATGATCATCCAAATTTCCAGAAGCTTGTAACCGCATTCTTGGTTCGAGAAGGCTATGTCGTCCGCAATGCGCTGAATGCCGCACAGGCGCTTGCTCAGTTGGAGCTCGAGGAACCAGATCTCATTTTATTGGATATCCAGATGCCTGATATGGATGGGATTGAATTTTGCAAGCATATACGAAATCAATACCACCGCCCTATCTTGTTCATTACCGGCACCAAGCAGGATGCAGACAAGGTTAGATCCTTGCAAGTCGGCGGCGACGACTGCATTGTGAAGCCGTTCGATCCGCTGGATCTTGTACTGCGCGTCAAAGCTAATCTGCGTTGGAGTACTTTGCTAGAAGGTAAAGATAACAATGACAACACCAACATTTTGAACTTTCCCGGACTACAGATCAATCTCGAACGTAAGATGGTCCTGCTGAACCAACAGCCTGTTGAATTGCTGGCCAAAGAAATGCAGCTGCTCATTGCATTCGCCAAGCAGCCCAATCAAGTGTTTGATCCCGAACAGCTGTATCGCCTCGTGTGGAAAGACGAAGTCAATTATGCCAAGGAAACCGTCAAAGTCCACATTCACAATCTGCGCAAAAAAATTGAGAGCAACCCGGCAAAGCCTGTGTATATCATTACCGTGAACCGTTTAGGTTATAAGTTTAATCCTTATGGTGCGGTGCCGGCTCAATAATTGAACATACTGCCAGCTAAAGCCTTATAATTCCTAATGGCCGTTTACTGCGCGCGATAAATGCGATTAGCGCAAGTTGAATAATCGTCACAATAATGTACAAATTCAAATGCATAAACAGAAATAATAACGGTGAAAGAGTGGCCAGTGAAATGGCTACCCAACGTTTTGTTCCTTGACTTAGCATTTCATGATTTAAAAACAAATAGATCGCGATAGCGGCAAAGGTTGCTGAAATGAAAATAGTAAAGCTGCAAAGAAAATAATTAAACTTAATCCACCAATTATCCCCCTGCATAACATAGGCTCCAGCAAACAGAACATACATTGTAATTGTTGCGAAAAGTATGATCGGCCATATTGGCGCATTCAGCCTTTTTATATAATTCAACCAATCCCCACTTTCCTCCGTCACCTTATCTAATTGCTTGCTAAGTTTATCCACTTCATTAACCGTTAAGGCTTGCAGAGAATACAACAGCGACGGATCAAAATTTTTATAATAATCCCGAACTACTGTGCGCTGCATATTCGTCAGATGAGAACCGCACTCCCCCAGTAAGGCATACATCTGTTGTTTGCTCTCTGGACTGTTAAGATGCAGCACACTTGCAATACTTAATTCCAGCTTCGTAAACAGCCCCTGCTTCAATTGAATGATCTTCAGCTTCTCCTGCTCTTCATGGTCGATCATATTTTTAAACTGCTTGTACATCCATACCAATATGGTGCCCACGATTGATATGATAAGTGTTTCTGTTGAATTCGCCTTTAAGAATGCCGCAATCTCTGCCCACATCGCTATGTCCGCTCCTATTTCTCTTGATTAATTAATATAGTACAGTTCTACGCCCTCATCTGATGATCATTTAACTCTTGAACGGTCTCCTCTACCGTAATATTCCATATTCAGTTTAAGATATCCTTCGACAAATAGTGATTCGAAGTCCGTTTCTTCGAGGCGCATAAACAATTGAGCTAAAAAATGCTTAAATGCTTCAACACAAAAAGGCTGCCATTCAGCAGCCTTTAATCCATAAATCAATTTTTAACCCTCGCTACCAGCAGCGCTACTGTTCCTCATTACCGAAGGAGGAAGCCCGTACTTCTTCTTCCATACTTTCGAGAAATGCGAGACATTCTCGAAGCCTGTTGCCATGCTGACTTCTGTAATGGATAGTCCGGAATGCGTCAGCAGTTCCTTAGCCTTCTCTAACCGGCGGTTTCGAATCCATTGGAATGCAGGCTCATTATAGATCCTCCGAAATTCCCGCTTAAAGGTTGATAAGCTCCTGCCGGACAAATACGCCAAATCCTGAAGCGATACCGGATTTAATAAATTCTTCTCCATCACCTCTACAATGCTTGTTGGACGCGGCTGCCTGAGCTGCAGCAATTGGTTCAGCAGCCCTTGATCCGCATCCAATATATCGAATAAAAGCTCCAGCATTTTCATCTTAATCAGCTCATCTTGAATGCCCTCCGGCTTATCAAAATAAGGCTTAAGTGATGCCATATAGCTTAACAAACGTTCATTCACCGAATGAACCGCAGTTGGAGCAGGCACTTCCCCATGCATAGAAGGAAGACTGGAAATCTTCACAAACTCATGCAACAATTCATCCTTCAGAAAGAACATCATATAATCCAAAATCTTTCCCGAATCCTCTACCCCATACTTCTCATACTCAACGACGATGCCCTTATGCAGAAGCAGCATTTCGTTTTTTCTCACCGTATATTCCTGATCACCGTATCTAACGATGTAGATCCCTTCCAGAACAACTAACAGAACATGATCCTGCAAATACATCCGGCCAGTCTTAACATCAGAATAGGAGCATGCCCCCATGACCGACAATCCTTTCATCCGCAGCATGCCAACGCTGGACAGACCCTGAGGCATTTTCACAGCCTTGCTAATCACTGACCCCATTCGTCTCACTCCTTATCTGAATACAAGATAACATGAATGCAGCCAGACAATCCAACAGGAATAATAGCAGCAAGAATGAGCCGAATTGACAACTATATTGAGCTTCATGACAAAGCTTTAACACCTTGTCTCCGTTATTATGAGGATAGCAGCAGAGCATATTATACGTCGCTGGCACAGATACTAACAATATGACAAAAGGGTGAGGATATCATGGAAAAAGTAATATCACTTGAAGAAATTGCAGACCGTTATGCGATTCGCGATCTTGTTGATGCCTATGCATATTGTGCGGACACAAGAGATGCTGAAGGTCAAATGGCGCTATTTACGGAGGACACTCTTTTCCGAGTATATATGGATGAACGTCTTGCAGAACCATCCCAAGTCGTTACTAGCAGGCAGGATCTGGCCCCAATTTTTGAAAATTTAAATACGTATGACTCCACGATGCATTTTAATGGTCAAAGCACAGTGGTCTTATCTGGTAATACGGCTGCTGGAACCACCTATTGCTTTGCCCATCATCTAACGATTAACGGCGAAGACAAAAACTTGATGGTAGCAGCTATTCGCTATTACGACGAGTTCGTAAAAATTAACGGTAAATGGTTTTTCAAAAAGAGAGATCTTAAAGTTGCTTGGGTTGAAACGAAGCCGCAAAACAGCTAATTACCCGCTCCATAGGAGATAAATGCAAACACCTTCAAGAGACTGCTTCCCTATCGTAAAATGTGGAAGTCAGCAGCTTTGAAGGTGTTTGTCCGTTCATTGATATTGAAACAATTATACGCGAGTAGACGTGTAACGATTGACGGGACGCTGCAGCCCTAGATGATCACGCAGCGTTCGTCCGGTATACTCTGTGCGGAATACCCCTCTGCGCTGCAGCTCAGGAACAACCAGATCTACGAAGTCTTCCAGTCCGTCCGGCAGATGCGAGAACGAGACGTTAAAGCCATCCGCTGCCCCCTTCAGGAACCATTCCTCCATAATATCGGCGATTTGCTCCGGCGTTCCAGCAATTGAGCGCTTGTTCGTTACCCGCTCATACAGCTGGCGGAGCGTCAGCCCTTTATCCATTAGAGCGAGGATGCCCTTAAGAACGGTTTTGCTTTGGTTAAATTGATCAAGATCCGGCCGGAACGGCAGCGGTTCATCCAGCGGATAGCCCGAAACATCCTGACCGAGATGATGAGACAGAATATCCAGACCTAGCTGCGGCGGTGTTAAGCTCTCAATGAGCGCTTGCCTCTCCTTCGCTTCCTCCTCAGTCCGGCCGATAATCGGCATAATGCCGGGCAATATTTTCAGATCATCACGGCTTCTGCCGTACTTCGCCATTCTCCCCTTAAGACTCTCATAGAACTGCTGGCTTGCCTGCAGTCCTTCGGCTGAGTAGGAGCTTACAAGGGCGAAGACAACCTCCGCTCTAGCTGCTGCCATATCCATGCCTGCCTCTGAGGCTCCCGCTTGAACCAGTACGGGATAACCTTGCGGAGGTCTAGCCACATTAAGCGGACCCTGCACCTGGAAATGGCTGCCTTTGTGCTGAAGCGTGTGCAGCTTATCCTTATCTGCGAAGTACCCGCTCTCCTTGTCCAGCAGCAGCGCATCATCCTCCCAGCTGTCCCATAGCCCTTGCGTAACCTCGACGAATTCCTCGGCCCGTTCGTATCGTTTGGCATGCTCCAGATGCTTCTCCCGGCTAAAATTGCGCGCTTCCTCATCCGTTTGCGACGTTACAATATTCCATGCGGCCCGTCCATTGCTGAGATAATCCAGTGTCGCCAGCTTCCGTGCGATATGGTAGGGCTCATTATAGGTTGTAGATATTGTCGCTGCGAGACCGATATGCTCCGTAGCAACAGCCAGCGCCGAGAGCAAGGTAATCGGCTCGGGACGAATCGTATTGGCATGACTGATGCCGGATTCGAAGCGATCCCACACATACAGCTCATCTGCATAGAAGAACATATCGAATTTTCCGCGCTCGGCCGTCTGAACGATGTTCTTATAATAGTTGAAATCAAGCAGTCCTTGCGGATTCGAATCCGGATGCCTCCAGCTTGAGATTTGTCCTCCTGCCGGGTAAAACATCATCGCCCCAAGCGCCATTTGCCGTTGCTGCTTGCTCATTGTATTAGCCCCCTGTCACGTACTGATCGTATTAAATCGTCAATCGGCTATAGGTTTGTCCTAGCTTGAGTAACGACTAACCGGCCGAGTCAAACCTAGCGTATCCCGCAGCGTGCCGCCAGGATATTCCGTACGGAATAGTCCTCTGCGCCGGAGTTCAGGAAGTACCAGCTCGACAAATTCATCGAGACCTCCAGGGAGGTGGGCGAATGGCATAATGAATCCGTCTGCCGCCTCTTCTCTGAAGTAGGTTTCCATCACATCCGCAACCTGCTCCGGCGTACCGGCAAAGCAGTTGTTGTAGATGGCTTTGAACAATTGACGCGGCGTCAGCGGCTCTTTCTCCAGCAGCTGAATAACACGGGCTATTCGGCTCTTGCTCTGATTGTTATTTTCCTGACTAGGAATGAACGGCAGCGGCTCGTCCAGCGACAGATGAGAGATGTCCTGGCCCAAATAATGCGACAACAAATCCCGGCATAACGGATCAGGAATCAGGTCGCCAATAATCTCAAGCTTCTCTTTGGCCTCAGCCTCTGTTCTCCCGACAATCGGAATAAAGGACGGCATGATTTTCACTTCATGCGGCTCCCGCCCGTATTTGGACAAGCGTCCCTTCACATCCTGGTAGAACGCCTTTGCATCCTCTAGCGGAACGAATGGCGAGAATACAATCTCAGCCGTTCTTGCTGCCAGCTCCTTGCCCGATTCGGAAGCGCCTGCCTGAACCAGAACCGGATGGCCCTGCGGCGGACGGGTTACGTTAAGCGGCCCGCGTACCTTGAAGAACTCACCGGAATGCTTCAGATAATGCACTTTCTCAGGATCTGCAAACTCCCCCGATTGCTTATCCAGTACGATGCTGTCCTCTTCCCAGCTGTCGAACAAGCCCAGCGTAACATCGACGAATTCGGCTGCCCTTCTATAGCGCGTGCTATGCTCCAGATGCTTATCTTTATTGAAGTTTTGCGCCTCTTCATCCGCTGAGGAAGTAATCACATTCCATGCAGACCGGCCTTTGCTGAAATGGTCCAGCGTTGCCATCTTCCGGGCAATATGATACGGCTCGTTGTACGAAGTAGAAATCGTAGGCGCAAGTCCGATATGCGTCGTAACGGCAGCCAAAGCAGCCATTAACGTAATCGGCTCCGGGCGGATGCTGTTGGCCCCGCGGATGCTGGAATCATAGCGATCCCAGACATACAGATTATCCGCATAAAAGAACAAATCGAATTTGGCGCGTTCCGCCGTCTGAACGATCTTTTTATAGTAATCGAAATCCAGCACTTGCGAAGCGTCAACCTCCGGGTGCCGCCAGCTGGATATGTTCTCTCCCGATGGATAGAACATCATGGCGCCAAGTGACATTTGACGGTTATGATTGCCCATATGCTTGCTCCTCCCAACCATTAATCAACTATTTCACAAAGCCTTTCTGCTTCAGCCATTCCTTAACTACATCCTCCGGCTTCTTCTGCTCAGCGTCGATCTGTCTGTTCATCTCTCGAATAGCCTCGAGTGAAACTTTGTTGCTCAGCTTGTTGAGCACTTCTTTTAGTTCTGGGTGTGCTTCCAGCGTCTCTTTGCGAACGAGCGGTGCAGCATAGTAAGGAAGGAAGATATGTTTGTCATCCTCCAGAGGGACGAGATTATTCACCTCAAAAATACCTTTCGTAGCAATTGTGATCATGACTTCTGCTTCTTTGTTTTTAAGAGCCTCCAATTGCAGCGACGGGTTGGAAATGCCGACAAGCTGCTTGAAGTTAAAGCCATACGCTTCTTTAACCAGTCTATATCCGTCCGGACGGCTGGACTTTTCGATCATCGGGTCTGCTGCAAATCTCAACTGGCTGGAATGCTCCGCTAATTGAGTAAGGTTCGTAATCCCGTATTGATCGGCTACTTCCTTACGCACAGCAAATGCATACGTGCTGTCAAAGCCTAGTTGATCCAGCATGATCAAATTTTGCTGCTCTTCCAGCATGGTTTTCACCTTGTTATATACCGCGTCAGGATCACGGTCCGGCTCCTGCTTCAATATGTTCATAAGAGCGGTGCCCGTATATTCCACATAGGCATCAACTTCGCCCTTCTTGATTGCTTCCCAAAGAATACTATTATCGAGCTTCACCGTGTCTACTTTAATTGAAGTATTTGCTTCCACTATCTGCTTAAGCAGCTGCTGCATAACATTGGACTCCGTATTGCCTTTAGTTGCGATAACGATTTTAGCAGGCTTCGCATTGCTGCAGCCCGCAGCAACAAGTACAAGGATCGTCAATAACAGAATACTTACGTACTTAAACTTGCGCCCTTGCGATTTTTGATCCACTAGCCTCTTAGATGTGTTCATGAATTTCTCTCCGCTTCCTAGTTATTTATTGGATTTATTCTTTCTTAGCCCTTTAGGCGTTAAAAGCTGATTAAGCTGAAGCAACCCGATATTGATGAGAACAACAAGCAAGGATACAGGGATTGCCCCTTCCAAAATCCGCGCTGTGTTCATATCATTAATCCCGGCCGTAATCACATCGCCAAGCCCGCCGGCAGCAATGAAGGTTCCGATTGTAGCCATACTGATCATTTGAATAGCCATGAGCCTTACACCAGCCAAAATGTAGCTTCGTGCGATTGGCACTTGGACCATCCATAGCAGCTGCCAATTGGACATGCCCATCCCCCGGCCTGCTTCAATCAGTGCAGAATTGACAGAAGTAATTCCCACATAGGTGTTCTGGAGTACTGGCAAAATGCCATAAAAGGTAAGCACGATAAGAGCCGGTTTGAAACCTATGCCAAACACAGGAACCATAAAGCCGAATAGGGCCAGAACGGGAATCGTCTGAATCGCAGAAACGACTGTAATAATAGAGTTTGCCAATTTTTTATGACGTGACAGATAGATTCCGAAAGGTATGGAGATCAGACAAGCCAATGCTAGAGAAAGAAGAGAGAGCTGGACATGCTCGAGCGTCTTTGCGAGAACTAATGGCCAATCCTCCTGTAACGTGTTCCAAAAATGATTCAAGCGATAACCTCCTGCTCTCGGCCAGCTTCTGCAACAAACCGTTCCGGTCCGATAAACTCGCGGACAAAATCGCTAGCCGGACTTTGCAGCAGCTGCACTGGCGAAGCCGTCTGCACGATCGCGCCGTCTTTCAGCAAGACGACCCCATCGGCAATCTTCAAAGCCTCATCAATATCATGCGTGACAAACACAATCGTTTTCTTCACCTGCTGATTCAGATGAATCAGCTCTTTCTGAAGCTGAATGCGGCTAATGGGGTCCAATGCGCTGAACGGCTCATCCATCAAAATAATCGAAGGATCAGCGGCCAGCGCTCTTGCCACACCAATTCGCTGCTGCTGCCCGCCGCTTAATTCATGCGGGTATCTATGCCGGAATTGCGACGGCTCCAGCCCGATTAACTGCAGCAGCTCCTCGATTCTGGCGGACTGCGCCTTCCTCGGTTCGCCTCTCAAACGGGGAACGAGCGAAATATTGTCCTCGATCGTCATGTGCGGAAACAGGCCAATCTGCTGGATGACATAGCCGATATTACGCCGCAGCTCCACAGGATCCAGCGAGCCAATCTCTGTCCCATCCAGCAAGATTTGCCCGCTCTCAGGCTCAATAAGACGGTTGATCAGTTTGAGAATCGTTGTTTTTCCGCACCCGGAAGGCCCGATCAGCGTTACAATCTTTCCTTTAGGAACCATTAAATCGAATTGGCTCAAGATAGATCCCCCGCCGCCATAGCTTTTGCTCACTCCTTTAAACTCTACAGCCGTACCGCTCATCATCTTCACTTCCTTTCTCCATAAAAAAAAGGTCTCATCTTCCCGTCGCAGCATCGCGATATCGCGTCAGCTGACAGAAAAATGAGACCTCCGATTGGTAGGGTAGACCTCTTAATTATTAAATTGTGATAACTAATAATCGTAAAATAATATTATATTCACTCTGATAGAATGTCAACAGTTATTCACTCTATTTTTATAGGTTTACTTATTTCACTTCAAAGAGTGCCCGTAATGAAGTTGATATATCCAATGTACAGCTTGAAGTCCACTTTAAGTCAAGTGGTCAGTTCTGCCAAATTGACGCGAATATACACATGCAGAAATTCGCATGCAAAAAAGCAGCCGCTGAACAAGCACAGCAGCCTCTGCTCTTGAGATATGGTTCAAGGCGATTACCGTTTGTACCGGAAACTCACCAAACGACAAAAATAGCCCCTTTAAAGGAGCTCTTTATATTGTTCTATCCAGTTGTATGTCCGTCTTATTTCACGCGAATAGCGACTTTCCCTTTTGCTCTGCCGGTCTCCAAATAGGCAAACGCTAGAGCCGTATCTTGGAAATCAAAGATTTTATCGATTACAGGCTTAATTTGATTGGCCTCTATCCGTTGTTTGATGGAGAACAAATCCAGCCCGCTGGGCTTCATATAATGATAGTGATATTCGACATTATTTTTTGCCGCTAATGCATTCACCCTTCTGCCTACGATGGAAAATAATGCTGTTTTCAATGGACCAAGCCCTGCTTCCCTTGCAAAATTGCCGCCGGGCAGCCCTGCAATCGACACCAGCTTGCCTTGAGGCTTTAATACGGTAAAAGATTTCTTCAAGACGTCCCCGCCTAGCGTGTCATATACCACATCGTAATCCCGAATGATATGCTCAAACTGCTCCTGCTTATAATTAATTATAAGATCGGCACCCAGCCGCTTTACCAGGTCATAGCCATTCTCGCTTGTAGTCGTAGCTACATAAGCCCCCATTGACTTAGCCAATTGGATGGCAAATGTTCCAATGCCGCCCGCTCCCGCATGAATCAATAGCTTTTGACCCTTTTGAAGCGCCATTACGCCTGTAAAAGCTTGAAAGGTTGTCAGTCCGATTAACGGAATGGAAGCCGCTTCTTCAAAGCTGATATTGTGAGGCTTCAACGAAACCTCGTCCTCATGAACCGAAATATATTCCGCCAGCGTACCAATCCGGCTACCGCGAGGTCTGCCGTATACTTCATCACCAATGCTGAATTTACTCACTTTAGATCCTATTGCCGTAACAACACCAGCCAAATCATGCCCCAAAATGAGCGGAAAATGATAGCTTTGTATCATTCTCAGCAGTCCATCTCTCAGCTTGTAATCAATCGGATTTAAGCTTGCTGCATGAATCTCAACCTGAACGTCATGCTCGCCGAGCTGGGGCAGCTGTATTTCTGCGAAGCGCAGCGGCTTTTTATAACCATCAATAACAATAGCCTTCATGACTGACAAATCCCCTCCCTGTTAACTTTAATCTATTTTATCGGCAGAACCACTTTTATCTCCCGGCGCGCGCTGCCACCGCGGTATACGGTGGTCGGTCTCAGATCGTATTTGTAACGTTAGTTTATATCATTATATCGTTTTTAAAAAACAAAAAAGTCATTGAATTCCAAAAGGATTAAACAAAAACCGCCCAACTTGCAACGGTTTTCCCTTTTGAGATCAATGACTTTATCTAGCAGAAGGTGACGATTATGGTGTTGCTCAAGCCTCATTTCGCTTGTCATACGCGTACAAGTCGGAGAGCAGTGACAGCCATTTGCCAGCAAGACCAACCCATACTTCCTTGTAGGTGGCATTGTTCATTTGCGGCCAGTACGGAATATCCTCGTTCTCGAAGGTTTGTACGCCTACCGGAATTTCGCCTACGATTTCTCCGCTAAGCACGCTGTACTGCTGGGCGAAGTTATAGCCCTCGCCGTACATCAGCGATTGACCGAACGGATTCTTGCCTACTACCCACTGCAGCTGACTTTCAGCAATCGAGATCAGCTCCCGGTCCTCAAGCAGCATGCCCGCCAAAGATGCGGCCTTGCCCGTAGACAGAACGATCGCTGTATTTCCCTTGAACGAGAACCAGACCGGAAACCGCTTCAAATAATAGTCGTCGTTCAGAGGGACGCCCTGCTTCAATTGCTCCGTATACCACGCTTTCGCTTCTTCTCCGACCAACAAATGCTGAAGCGCGAAGCTTTCGCGGTCCTCGTTCTCGTCCACGCGGTAGATGCCGCTTGAAATCATAGGATACGGCGCGGTAAAGGCGGTCAGAAACTTGATATATTCCCCGTAGCTTCGGACAGATTCCATCCAGTCTCCGCGCTTGGCATGCTCGGGCTGCGTCTTCAGAATTTCGTCGAAGGCCTGCAAATATAGATGCTCTCTAGCCTGGTGATTGAAATGCTGAACGACCTTCTTCTCCGGCGTCCGGTAGAAGAAGCCGGCTACGGTCTTGCCGTCGTCTGTTCGAATGCCGCTAAGCTCTTGCGAATCCATCACATAGTCCAAATGTTCGACAGCCTTGCCAGCATAGGAAGCTTCGCCAGTCAGCCGGTACTGGAGCGAAGCCGACCAGGAAGCGGTGGCCATGAACAAGCTTTCCGAGCTCATGTAGGTATGCTCCCAGAAGATTGGCTTCGGCGCGAAGCCTTTAAGCTCGAATTGCTCCACCGCATAGTTAAAGTCCTGAACCGCGCAGGCCGCTAATTTATCTCGAAGCAGATCCCCGTCTTCCATGAACATGGCGATCTGCGCTTCGATGCCGGAGAGGATGAAGTTTTCATACGGGTTGTTGTGTACGCGGGCCGTCATATCGTCCATATTGCCCATGATGCCGTCCGACCAGATTCGGATCCCTGCGCTTGTAGCCCGGTAGCCGTCGCCGAATCGGGTTTTCAGAATGAAGTCCACCCCCCATTCTCCCTCTTCAACAAGACGAAGGTACAGCGGATAGTTGCTCTCCTTCACCTGATGGGCAATCTCGTAGAGGGCGCTTGCCACCTCTGCCGTCTGCACCAGCTGCTGGGATACATCGCCCGCGTCATGCCATCCGCCGTTGAAAATGATCGTGCCGCCGTTATGCCGGGCAAGGATATCGTCATGGCAACTGCCATGAATGCCGTGTACCGGACAGCCGCAGCGCTCGCAATAGATAAAATTGACCGATTTCCAGATCGAATCTTCCCATCGGTCCGCCGCTGCGCCAATCTCGAAAGGTTTGGTCAGCAGCTCCCCGACCCGGACGATATACTTCCCTTTCTCCTTAAATGCGGAAAAGTCTACGACGGAGAAGCTGCCGATAGAGGTGCTTATATGATTAACGGGACCGGTGAACTTCACCTCTCCACTCTCGAGCTCGATAACGGTGAAAGCCGATGTCTGCTGCTCCGCCAAAATCATCGTTTTAGGCTGGTCCACACTGTAGCCGTTGTGTGAAAAAATGATATCCTTACTTCGCGGCTGCCACCCTTTCGAAATATTCGGGTAGGCAACCCTTTCCAGATAGACGTTGCGAATGAGATATTTCATCGTGTCGCCGCTCGCACGGTCTTTGCCGTACATATCGTAGCCAAACTCAAGCTCGGTAATCCCGTCCCGCGGCAGGTCTGGAATTTCCATCGAGCATGCATTCCACTGGCGATTTTTCAAATTAATAACATTGGACCCTTCCCGATTATAAATATCAGGGATTTTGATCTTGCCGTCATTTTTAATTTTTACTCGAATATGCGGGTTGGACATCCCGCTGCAGTCCGGGAAAATTTCGAACGAAATCCGGTTGAACCTCTCCCAGTTTTCATGCCCGAACGTCCGATAGATGCCTACATGCCCGTAAGTACTGTAATCTCCGTCGCTGGGCGAACCCTCCGGCCATGTATCCATGACAAACGGGGAAGTCAGTTGCAACAGCCCGCCTTCAAGCACGCTTGACGCCCCGAGTCCGCGATGTGTCCAGCGATCGCCCCCCGCAGCCCCATCGAGAATGACTACCCTGTCCAGTACTTCCTTCTTCAGGCTGTCCGCTTCCAATGACGCGCTCTCATCCACCTTGAGCGGTCTGTGAATCAGATTGGACCGTTCAAGCTCACAAGCTATTTTCGTTGCCATGATTTCGTTATCCCTCCCCCTGTTAAGCTTCCTGCATGGTCATTGACCGTATAGCGAGCCTTGAGGCACCCTTCAATCCGATAAAAGCCTCGTCAATCGTTGACTTCTTCACGCCGTTAACAACGAAACGCATCGTCTTCGCCTGCAGCCGGGACTGCAGCTTATCCACAAACCAGCTCCCGCTAACAACCCCGCCGCCAAGCACGACAGTGTCCGGATCGGAGAAGCGGACCATATTCATAATCGTATCTGCTACAGCCTGCAGCGCGGTATCTACAACCTCTATGCAGAGCCGGTCGCCTTGATCGTAGCCTGCAAAAATCTCTGCGACGTCTACGCGGCCCTCGTTCGGAATGACAATGACCGAATCGGGATAAGCCGGCTTCAGCGCAACGATCCGATTGTGCATCCCGAGACCGGAAGCGAGCGGCTCCACGCAGCCCTTTCTTCCGCATACGCATTCAACATCGCTATTATTATCTACGACATGATGCCCAACTTCGCCTGCATTGAAATGCCCGCCAATAATCGGCTTGCCGTTTACTACGCTGCGCGCAGCAATCCCCGTACCGATATTCATATAAATAAAATTGTCCGAATAGGTGCCGCAGCCCCATTCCTGCTCCGCAAGCGTTGCGCAATAGACATCGTTGCCGATTGTGCACGGCAATGCGAACCGCTCGCCGATTCTCCGGGCGAGCTCCATCGGCCGGCTTCTGGATGGATCGATTTCAAACCAGATACCCTCGCTCGAATTGACCCGTCCTACTACACCGATACCGATTGCCGCTGCTTCGCGCTGCAGTCCCACTTCCTTGATGTAATCTTCGAGAGCTGCCGTTAACGTCTCAAACGCTTGTTCTTGCGATACTACCTCTGATTCATAAACCTTGCTTCCGAGCACTTCGCCGCCTAGCGAAACTTCTCCGATCAGGATTTTGGTTCCTCCCAAATCAATAGCCAGTACAGACTTCTCCATGGTGTTTCCTCCTGCGAATGCCCTGTTTTAAGCGTCATCCTGAATGAACTCGACGAGCTCGCCGCCGGGTGCGCGAACATAGGAGAAGCTCAAGCTGACGATTTCACCCGAACGAGTTGGAATATTGCTATGGCGCGGAACGCCAAGAGGCGTTGCCCCCGCAGCCACAGCCCGACGTACCGATTCCTCGATATCCGCTGTGCGAACAGCCAGATGCTCCCACATTCCATCGATGAATTCTCTTTTCGTTTCGTAGATTTCCAGAAAATCTCCGTCACCCAGATCCACAAGCACCGCATGATCCTCTTCTCCGTCCTTGCCCCATTCCACTACAAAGCGCGCGCCAAGTCCTTCCATATAAAACTTGACCGTACTTTCTATATCCTTCGTCTTTAAGCAAACATGATGGATACCCTGCTTTTTAGTTGTCGTATACATCGTCTCAGCTCCAATCAAAAATAACGCATGGTTTCGTCAATGCACCGTCGGCGATCCCCGCATACACTTCTCCGCATGCGCTTGGCGCATAGCTGTCATAAATATTCTCGACCTGAATCAGCCCATCGCGAATCCATTCCATGGCTTTCCTGATGCTGCCGGTATTGCTGTTGGGATGAAACTCCGAAGAATGCCGCGGAAGGGACCACTCCCAGCCCGAATTAACCTGAACGTATCCGTAGAAAATGCTCCGCAGCAAATCATGCGCGAACTTATCAGTCGAACGGAACCATGGCACGCCGACCAAATAAAGCTCACCGCCCTTGCGCAGGTTGTCAAGCAAGGAATACACCGCTTCCTCCCTGCCTGAGCAGTCTATCGCCAATCCGGCGGTTCCTTTCAATAGCGGCACTTCTTCCGGCGAGGCATGAACATGTCTCAACCCGCAAGAGCGGGCGGTTTCCCTGCGGCCCTCGTTCGGATCGAAGGCATAAACCTCATAGCCGCAGTGCTGCATGACTTGAGCGCACATGAGGCCCACGATGCCAAGTCCCGTTACCATAACCGATTCCGTCGGACGGATTCTGGAATGAATCATAGAAGTCATTGAGACGGCCGGGAATCGGCCGATTACGGCATGCTCCGGCTTCATTCCCTCCGGCACGGGAATATAATCATTGAATTTGACCCGGCTGTACGCCTGGTGCGGGGACAACGCAAGAACGCGTTCGCCCGCTTTCACATTCGTAATCCCTTCCCCTACCTCGAGAACCTCGAGAATAGCGGCATAGCCGGTCTCTACCGGATACTTCATTCCCCCGGTATAGTCCTTATAAGCGCCCATCTCCGAGCCGTTCGAAACGAGCGATACGATCGTTCGTCCTATAATTTCATCAGTTGCAAGCGGCGACGGATCCCAATCGCACTGCACAAGCGACGCTTGCTGCTTGCCCGTAAATCTGATCGCTTGATTTGTCTGTATCACCGTAACCTCTCCCACTGGCCTATTAGCCTTTAAATGTCACATCTATACTCTGCTAGATTCCTCTGTCTTCAGCCGCCTGAAGCCGGCTCAACTGCTCCATCATTCCGGCATAACACCGTTCTGTGCCATCGAACTGAGGATACTCGGTCTCCGATTCATGCTCTACGATCAGCCACTCGGTTCCCGAGCGAATGCATGCCTCAAGAATAGACGGCCAGTCGTTGTCATCCGCAGCGCTGCCGATGAAGGTCTCGTGACCAAGCTTGTGAGAGAACGGCTTGCAATGCACAAGCTCTACTCTGCCCGGATGATCCCCAATAACCTGAGCCGGATCGGCCTCCGCTTCGATGCAATTGCCCGTATCCAGCTCTAGGATGACGCCGGAATCAGTATGTTCACTAAGAATCGACCACGGTGTCAGTTCTCCGAAATGCGTATCGAACTCATGCGCATGGGTATGGTAGCCGATGCGGAAATTCCGCTCTTCCGTCAGCTTCGCAAGTTCGTTGATGCGGGCTGCGTACTGTACCCACACCTCCGCGCAATCCTCGCTCTGCTTATGTCCGATTTCCCAAGGCCCGCCCAAGGCCGGGATAATAATACGGGTCGTTCCTGCACGAGCATGGTAGTCCAGCGTCGCTTCAATCGTATCCGCCTGCAGCAATTTCCACTCCGTATGCCAGCCGCAGTTGACGAGTCCGATTTCCTCCAGCAAAGCTTTAATCTTCTCCGGTTCGTAACTGAACGGGCCGTAGAATTCCACCCCGTCATAGCCGATAGCCTTGACTCTGCGCAGCGTCGACTCCAGATCTCTCTGAAACTCCTTGTATACCGAATACAATCCTAATGCAACCGATATCAAACCCACCGACACATCACTCCCTTGTTATACGCTAGCTCTGCCGAACAGCCCAGTCCGCGCCGTTCTTCATGAGCTGAATCATCTGAGGATGACCGAGCGCTTCCGGATTATGCCCCGGAGTCAGCGCCACAACTTTGCCTGCCCCAACCCCATGCGCCCATCCTCCTGCTGCCGTCACATGCTGGGAAGTGCTGAACAGAATCACATCAGTTCTTGTCGTGTCCACTTGACAGTAATAGTGCTCGTCAAGAACGGTAAACGGCTCAATGCCCTCGATAATCGGGTGTTTGTAGCTAGTCACCGGATTATTCGTCACCTCTACGTGGTAAGGAGAATGCTCGACGAAGCGGCCGGAATTCAGCTCCATATAGAACGGGCTGTCCGGCTCGATGAGGACAAGCCCTGCATGTATGAACATCATGCCCATGCCGCTGCGCACCTTCTGGACAATCTGAAGCTGCTCTTCCGGAGTCAGATTTTCCTCGCCTTCGGGTCTTCCGTTCGTAAAGAACAGGGTCAGATCTGCCGCTTCCCCGGTCTCGATCAAATCTCTCGCCCGATCCGTGAGAATAACCTCCCACCGCTCCGCATCGAACACCTTCTCCATCACCGGATCGATAACTTCCTTCGGATGGTTAATATCATCGCGAATAATGTATACTTTGCTCTTCATAACATTACGCTCCCCGCTATCTTTTATAATGCCGTCCTCTCCCTTGCGGGAGAGGACGGGACGCTAAATTTTTACTTTTTGGATGCAAGCCAAGCTTTGACTTGTTTTTCCACTTCCGTTCTAACCTTATCGAGACCTGCGGCTTTGGCTTTTTCCAAATATTTGTCGTAGGCCTTATCCACATCACTGAGAAGGCCTGCCTCCAGCGGGATTCCGAATTGGCTATTTACATCATTGAGCGCGGTATACTCCGTCTCGATGCTGCTCTTGTCTAAGACAAAACCTTCAAAAATGTCTGGAACCACTTTCTTATTGATCTTCTCCATCATCGTGTCGTAATGCTCCCAAGCATCGCTCTTGCGCTTCTTGAAGTTTGCGTTGCCGAACATTCCGCTAGGGAAATAGTTGAAGGATGCGCCGTCCGCAATTTTAGACGTATCGATCATGCCGTCGGAAGTCAGGCTATAGTTAACGCCTTCCGTACCGTAAGTAATGAGATCCCAGAGCTCTTCATGCTGCTGGATATAATCCAGTACCATCAGCGCTCTTTCCGGATTTTTGGCATTCGTCGAAATGGCCGCCATATTGCTGGTCGTGGAGCCTTGAAGAACGGAGTCCGGATTTGCTTCGAAATACATAAAGTAATTCAATTCCCAGCCCTCTGCGCTATGTTCATTTTTCACCTGCGTCGCATGGTTGTTATACCCAGGCAGCTGTTCGTTGAAGGATGCCGCCGCTACGCCGTTAAGCACCTGCGATACGCCCCAGTTCGTGCTGGTAAGAACGCTGGAAGACCAGAAGCCGCGGTCGGCCCAATCCTTCATTTTATACATGTATTCTTTGAATTCAGGTGTCTCGATAACGCTGCGCACTTCGCCGTTTCTCGGGTCGTAAACAAAGTTGTACAGCCTGTCGTGAATCTCGTCGATGCCGATATAAGGCGTGGTGTAGATCCAGGAAGTCCCGTATACTTGACTCTGATAGTCATCGCTTGGGATAATATCCGGCTCATTGTCCTTAATTCCTTGCAGATACGTCTCGATATCAGCCATGGACTTGATTTCAGGCAGATTGTGCTTCTTTCTTAAATCCTCTCTGTATACGAAGGCTGGCGCCGTTACGCCCGTATCCAAACCGGGAACGCCGTAGATCTTTCCGTTAACGGATGCCGCATCCCACGTCGTCTTCGGAACCTTGCTCCAGAGGTAAGGCGCGTACTTCGGCAGCAGTTCGTCAAGCGGAAGAAATGCGTTCTTGGCAGCATAGCTTTGATAATCTAACCAGCCGGGAGCTGCCTGCATCAGATCGTATGGCTCTCCGGAAGCAACAGCCAAGGCATAGTTGTTTTTGTAGTCATTGCCTGCTGCGTAAGTGAACTCGATCGTCGTATTGAGCTCCTTTTTTAATACGGCATTGAGCTTTTCCCAGTACTGCTTCGAGAGGTCCGTATTATTAGGCGCATCTGAAATCGCATACATTTTGAGCTTGACGTAGTCCAGATCGCCTGTATACCCCGAGTTCGCATTGCCCTCCGCCGGCGCCTTTTCACTGCTGCACGCCACGGTGCCGAAGATCAACGCCGCTCCCACTAACCCCACTGTCAGCTTCTTCATTATTTTTCTCATCTTACACTTTCCTCCTCTTTTAAATAGGAATCCTTCCACTTTTCGACCCTTTCCCCCCAATTTACAAAAAGTAGATTTCTATAGTAATTTTCATTACTACCACTGTGTAATTATCCTTTTACCGCACCGATGGAAATCCCTTGAACAAAGTACTTCTGCAGGAAAGGATATAAGAAAATAATGGGTCCCGTTGCCACGATTGCGTTCGCCAGCTTCTGCGTCTCCGTCGGCAGAATTTTACCGGTAAAGTTCTCTGCACCGACCGCAGCGATCTTGGAGGCGGCATTCAGAATGTTGTATAACCGGTATTGCAACGGCCACAAATCGGCTTTCGTAACATAAAGGGAAGCCAGGTACCAATCATTCCAGTAGGAAAGCGCCAGAAACAAGGCAATGGTCGCCAGGATCGGCTTAGACATCGGCACGACGATCTGCAGCAGCGTACGAAACTCCCCGGCTCCTTCTATCCTGGCCGACTCCACAAGGGCGTCCGGAATAGTTTTCATAAAATTACGAATAAGCAAGATGTAAAACGAGCTGCAGATAGAAGGAATGATCAACGCCCAGATGCTGTCCTTTAATCCCAGCTTGGTAACCACGATATACCAGGGGACCAGGCCGCCGGAAAAAAGAGTTGTAAAGTAAATCATGAAAGAGACGATATTACGATATCTCAATTCACTTCTGGAAATGGCGTAACCGCAGAGGGTCATGACCATCAGGCCGATCCCGGTTCCCGCCACGGTTACAAAAAGACTGACGCCGTAGGCTTTGGCAATTTGCGCAGGGAACAGGAAAATACTGCGGTAGCCGTCCAGCGAAAATCCTCTGGGCACAATGGAGTAACCGTTTTTCAGAATCTGCGCGCTGTCCGAAAATGAACCGGAAATTACTAGAATAAAGGGTAGTGCACAAATAATGGATACGATTGTAAGAACGAGATAGAAAAATATTTTTAATCCTTTTTCGCTGGCAGATAGTTTATGTGTATTCATGTTTATCGACTCTCCTTATCTAGAATAAGGCGTTTTCCGGACTCACCTTACGTATGATCCTGTTAACGGTGATCACAAGGACAAAGCCAAATATGGACTGGTAAACACCTGCTGCTGTAGAAGTACCGAGATTGAAATTGACCGTCATCGCACGGTAAATGTAGGTATCCAGAACATCCGTTGCATAGAACAGCTGTCCGTTTCTCTGAATCAGGTTATAGAACAGTTCGAACTGCCCTCTCATGATACCGCCCAGGCTGAACAGCACCAGCATAATGAAGGTCGGCTTTAACATCGGCAGTGTGATGTACCTAATCTCCTTGAACAGGTTGCAGCCGTCGATTTTGGCCGCTTCATAAACTTCCCGGTCAAAGCCCGTAATCGCAGCGAGATAGACAACCATCCCGAACCCTGTACTTTTCCATAAGAAGAAAAGCGTAATGATAATCGGCCAGATCCATTCGATCATATACACGCTGACCCCATTCCCGCCCATAGCCTTCAGCAGCGAGTTGAGTACACCGTAGTTGCTGTTGAAAATGTTATAAGCAATCGTACCTACGATAACGTAGGAAACAAAGTGCGGCAGCAGCATAATGGATTGCGATGTTCTCTTAAAGAGCCGTCCGACAATCGTTGTAAGCATGATCGCAAATATACACTGCATGAGATTTCCGAGGAGAATGAACACCAGATTGTAAAGGATTGTGTTCTTGGTCAGGTAAACGATCGGTGCATCCCATCCGCCTGAAACGAAATACTGAAAGTTTTTCAGCCCTACGAACGGACTGTGGAGAATCCCCTTGCCGAAGTCATAATCGATGAATGCATAGTACACGCCCATCATGGGGATATAGCTGAAAATCACAAAAAAGATCAATGCCGGAAGCGTCATTGCATATAAAGTCTTGTGTTTGTACAACTCGTTGACTACACCGCGCGTTACAGCACGCATCGCATCTACTCCCTTTACTATTGGTATCGGTACCAAAGACCTATTCTTAAGGGTGTTTCATTTCCAAATTGGCCTGAAGACAGATTGTAAGCGGTACCATTACGATCTAAAAAAAATAATTAACCTTATTCCATCATTATCGGCGCTAATATTACCCATTTCGAGTCATTTTGGTACCGGTACCAAAATGAAAGAAAAAAATATAAGCAACCTCTCCGTTTATCCTTTTTGGAATTTCAACCCCTATCTCGAACTATAAATGATACAATTCCTCTTTGTCAAACATTAAATTTACATCGACACCCCCAAATGGCACCGCTTCCAAAACGAGATAAAAAATAAAAGCACCTTCTGTTTATTCGATTTGACATTTCCACTTCCTACCATGAACTATAAATTAAACAATTCATTCTTGTCAACCACAATTCCAATGATTTATTTTTACATTTTCTCTGCAGAATCGTCATTTTGGTATCGGTACCAAAATTATTCGAACTTCGTTGACTTTTAATTTTCACCATAATACAATTAAGAAAATCGAGTTATTTCCTGTTTATACCTGTATTTACTGTTCTTTAAGCTTATGTTCACATCTTGCACAATCTTGGTACCGGTTTCAATAACATATGCTGGCGATTCTGTATAGATGTTATAGAAGAGAGGATTTTTTTCTATGCCAGATGATCGAAAAAAACTTACGATTTATCAGATCGCGGAGTTAAGCGGCGTGTCCGTATCAACCATATCCCGCGTTATCAACAACAGCCCTTACGTTTCCGCAAGGACCAAGGCGCGCGTGACCGATATCATTAATAAACACAACTTCTCGCCAAGCTCCTTGGCCCGTGCCATGACGAGCAACCATACGAAGACACTCGGAGTCATCGTATCGGATATTACAAACCCTTACTTCAGCGAGCTGTATTTGGAGATCCAGCGCTACGCGGTAGATTTAGGCTATTCTATCATTCTATGCAACACCTTTTACGGGGGGTCCAACCACGGCGTTTCTGATGCCATACCGGAAAACACCTATTTCCAGATGATACTGGATAAGCAGGTAGACGGTGTATTGATTTTGGGCGGCGAGATCGACCGGGATCACATTTCGGATGCCTATAAAGATGCCTTGAATCGTATGGGCAAGCAAGTTCCGGTCGTCATTCTGGGAGAATCCGTTCCGGACTGCAATTGCATCTTCCTGAACCGGAATTTAAGCGGCGGTATACCTGCCCTGCTTCATCATCTGCTGGCGCTGGGCCGCCGCAAGATCGGTTTTGTCGGAGGCGAGGAAGGGATTCGTACGACCACGGCCAGACTGACCGCTTATACGCAGACGCTGAAGAATCTGGGAATCTCCTTTGACCCTTCCCTGATCTCTTTAAGCAATTATTATGCACCGGACGGCTATAGAGCAATGGCTAAGCTGCTGGAACAACCGGAAACGCCCCCCACCGCAATCATATGCATGAACGATGCGGTAGCGCAGGGGGCCATCCGGGCGATAAGGGATAAAGGATTGCGTGTTCCGGAGGATATCTCCGTTGCCAGCTGCGATCAGTTTCCTTCCGGCGAATATACCTGCCCCCGCCTGACAACGCTGGACCAGCAGAACAGCTATCTGGGGCGCATGTCCATCATGACCTTGATAAGCGCTATTAATAAGGATTCGGAAGGAATCAGCATTTCTCATCAGCCCCGTTTAATCATCCGTGAATCTTGCGGTGCCCATCTCGGTTTTCAATTCCAACAATAGCAGCTAAGCCATTGATTCGAACGAAAAGCGCAAAGGGGAGCTTCCTATATGGAACGAAAAATCCATGTCACCATATTTAACGAGCACAACCAGGACCGCAGCGAGCCCGTAAAATCGGTCTATCCCGATGGCATTCATGCCGCTATCGCCCAGGCTTTTCATGGCCATGATGACTTTGAAGTGACGATTGCCACTCAGGATATGCCTTCCCATGGACTTTCCGAAGACATTCTGGCGGCTACCGATGTCCTTATCTGGTGGAGCCACATCGACAACGCCGCCTTTGACGATACGATCGCTAACCGCATTTGCTATCATGTCGTCAACCGCGGAATGGGCTTCATCGCCCTTCATTCCGCCATCTTTTCGAAGCCTTGGCAAAGAATGCTTGGCATCTATTATGATGCCGGTCTTTGGGGACGCTTTCGTACTATGCCCAAGGGCGAAAAAGAACGCGTCTGGGTCACCAATCCCGGCCATCCCATCGCTTATGGCATTAACGATTGCATCGAAATTCCCGCGGATGAAATGTACGGCGAGCCGCAGCTGATCCCCGAACCGGATCAGACCGTCTTTATTGCCTGGTGGGAGGGCGGCGATGTCTGCCGCAGCGGCAACGTTTACTACCGCGGAAGAGGAAAACTGTTCCAGTTCACTCCGGGACACGAAACGTTTCCAATCCTGTACCAGAAGGAAATCCATCAGGTTCTGCGCAATGCCGCCAGATGGATGGCTCCGAGTCCCGATATGACGATTCCGACATCAGCCGACGGTTACCTCCCCCGCGATGCCCGCGAAAATCTGGACCACAGACGATAAGAAAGGTTAGGTGTTAAGCGGATGTATGTAAAACGAAAACAAAAAGGGATCCATCACGTTTGTCTGCGCGTGCCTAATTTACATGTTACCGCAAACTTTTACAGAAACGCCTTTGATGCCGAGCTGGTTGCAGAATGGGGTGCGGAGGGGAAAGAAGATCACGCCTTTATTCTGGATCTGGGCACTGGCGATTACTTGGAGATATTCGGAACTTCCGAACCATTTACCACTGGCAAGTGGCAGCATGTCGCGATTTGGACCGACAACATCGAAGCCGCTTTCGAAAGAGCGATTGCGAATGGAGCCACAGTCGCCTCCATGCCTGCCATCTCCCACATTCCTACCCGTTCCGGCCAGGTTGTTCATATGAAATACGGCTTTCTGAATGCGCCTGGAGGAGAAACCGTCGAACTGATCCAGGATGTAGATGCGGATGCCCATATGTAGGCAAAAATAGCGATGAGACCTATGAAAAAAGCGACGCCTCTGTCGCTTTTTTCATTTACAATAAGCCAATTGCCAGGTAAACCGCTGTTCCCCACATAAACAATGCGGAGCATTTATTTAACCCGATAAATATTTGAGCCGGTATTCTCATTCTCTTCAAGGCTGCACCGGCTGCCGCTAGGCCGAAGAACCAGACCCAAGACGCCATCACGCAAGCAAGGGTGAACGCTAGTTGTTCTTGTCCGCTATACATCACCGCACTTGTGCCAATGACGCCGATTGTGTCTAATAGAGCATGCGGGTTTAACAGCGAGACCGAAAGCGCAAAAACGATCTGTTTTTTCAAAGGCATCGCTTCTGCCCCCTCCATATTCGCAGCTCTGGAGAACCAGATCACTTTGCCCATGTATCCTAGAAACAGGATTCCTCCCGCCAATAATACGAGCCGCAGCCACTCAAACTGCAAAACAATCAACGACAGCCCCAGAATGGCCAGCACGATGAGCACCGTATCGCAAATCGCTGCTGTGATCATTGCCGGCAACGCCCTTAATAGGCTAGGCTGTGTAACGCCTTGCGTAAATACGAATACATTCTGTGCCCCCAGCGGCAAAATAAGACCAAAAGCCAGCAACATTCCATGTAGTACCGCTTCCATCATTCCACTCCTTTCTTCTCTATCTTACCTGTGCTATAAATAGAGAAAAGGTCCAATTGGATGGCTGATTTTCCACCCAATTTTTCGAATAAGGAGTTCTCATGAACTGGCAACCGAACCGCGCGTTACCTCTTAGCTTATCCAAGCAAATCGTGCATTGGATGACGGAACAAATTGAAAACGGCGAGTGGCCCATCGGCACCAAACTGCCCCCGCAGCGCAAGCTTGCCCTGTCATTTGGCGTGAATCGCAGTACGCTGCAGGAAGCGTTAGACGAACTGAAGGCTAATGGACTTTTTTCCTCCAAGACTGGCTCCGCTACGTATGTCTCCAATGATTCCTGGAACGTTCTAGTGAGACAGAAACAGACCAATTGGCAGAAGTATATCGAGACGAGCATACACAAATCCAACTTTCAAACGATTCAGCTCATTAATGAATTTGAACAGGATGACTCGGTAATTCGATTAGGCACAGGCGAGCTAAGCCCTTCCTTATTGCCATCATCGGCGATTCACGCCTCGCTCAGCGGGCTCAATCTGGACGGCAAAACAATCGGCTACTCTTCCCCGCAAGGAAGCTTGTCTCTGCGGCAGGCAATTTGCAGCTATGTGCAAAAACGGGGCATCATCACCTCTCCCGAGAACATTTGCATCGTCTCCGGCGCTCTGCAGGCACTTCAGCTGATCTCGCTCGGATTGCTTGAAGCCGGCTCTATCGTGCTGCAGGACCGGTTTTCGTATTTGAATTCGATCCATACGTTTCAATCGTTCGGGATGCAGCTGTATGGCCTGTCCGAGCATCACTACACCATGGATATGATTCAGCGGATCCGGCGAAAAAGGCAAGCCATTCTCTATACGATTCCGACACTTCATAATCCAACCGGCAGCTGCATGACGACCCAGCAGAAAAAAGAGCTGTACACCCTATGCGAGTCGGCACAACTGCCGATTATCGAGGATGATGTTTATTTTGAATTACTGTTCGAGGAGGAGTCCGAGCCTGCTGGGCCTGCAATGAAAGCTTTGGACGAAACGGGCGGGGTTCTCTATATCGGCAGTGTATCCAAGACGTTAAGCCCCGGACTCCGGATTGGCTGGGTCATTGCTTCCATCCCTGTCATTCAACGATTAGCCGATATTAAAATGCAGATGGATTACGGTTCAAGCGCAATCTCGCAGCAGATCGTAGAGCATTGGCTGCGAACCGGCCTATATGAAGGGCATATCAAGGGGCTGAGAACGGAGCTTCAACGCCGAGCAGAATGGATGGACAGCTTGCTGCAGCAGCATTTTCAAGCTATCGCCTCTTGGGAAAAGCCGAAAGGCGGCTTCTACATTTGGTTAAAATTTCATGAGCCGATTGTCACCACCGCCCTATTCATGCAGCTGCTGAAGAATAAGGTGCTCATTAATCCCGGCTACATCTATGCTGCCGATGATGCGCATCATATCCGGCTGTCATTCGCTTATGGCTCAGATGCCGAGCTTGAACAAGGCCTGGATATCCTTTATCAGCAAGCGGTCCTCCAATTAAACAAGCATCGTTAGCCATGACGCTAACGATGCTTGTTTGTTTATCTGCCGCACAACATTATTGGTCTAATATTTCGTTCAGATAAACTTTATAGGTAAAACGAATATAGCTTTCTGTTCACATTTTCCAATATAAATTCAATATTTCGTGACATTTATAGCCCTATCGAGTTATTTCACTTCGGCTTGGCAAGGCGCATACTTAATTCAGACCATGATTGTGAAATACATCACATAGTAGGAAGGCGAGGAAATTGATGAAATCAGAGAAAAATCCCGTCCAGCAAGAGAAAAAGTTGATTGTGCTATGCGCCGTTGTCGCCCTGCTTATGCTGTTGTCCATTGCCCGCAAAATCTTTTAGTTAACGCCGTCTCCGTATTCCTCTTGCAATAACTAACTTTATGAAGGAGCAATTTTATGTTCAATGGATATGATCCCGTCGTCTACAGCCGAATGTTAACCTCATTAACGCTCGGTTTCCATATTATTTACGCCACGATTGGCGTCGGTGTCCCGCTGATGATCGCACTGGCGGAATTCATCGGCATTAAGCGGAATGACCCGCACTATCTGCTGCTTGCGCGCCGCTGGGCTCGCGGCTTTGTCATTACCGTTGCGGTTGGCGTGGTCACCGGTACCGCGATCGGCCTGCAGCTTAGCCTATTATGGCCCAGCTTTATGCGCGTTGCAGGTCAATCCATCTCGCTGCCGCTGTTTCTAGAGACGTTCGCTTTCTTTTTCGAAGCCATCTTTCTCGGCATTTATCTCTACACCTGGGATCGCTTCAAAAATCGGATGACCCACTTCCTGCTGCTCATTCCTGTTGTCATCGGCTCCTCCGCTTCGGCGTTTTTCATTACGATCGTCAATGCGTTTATGAATTATCCGGTTGGCTTCAAGCTGACGGACGGACTCATTTCCGAGGTCAACCCGATTGCCGCCATGCTGAGTCCGGCGATGCCGACCAAGGTCGCCCATGTTCTCTCGTCCGCTTACTTAACCTGTGCTTTTATACTCGCGGCCTTAACTGCATGGAAGCTGCTGAAAGGCAAGAATCATGTTTATTACAAAAAAGCGCTAAAGCTCACGATGGTCAGCGCTTTCGTGTTTATGATTTCCACTGCCCTGATTGGCGATCTTTCGGGCAAATATTTGGCCAAATATCAGCCAGAAAAGCTGGCGGCCGCCGAATGGCACTTCGACACAGCCGCTAAAGCGCCGCTCGTTCTCGGCGGTGTGCTGACTGACAATAATGAGATTAAATACGGGCTGGAAATCCCGTACGGGCTCAGCATTTTGGCCCATAGCAATCCTTTTGCCGTCGTAAAGGGACTGAATGATTTTCCAGAGGATGAACGGCCGCCGCTGTGGATTCATTATTTATTCGATATCAAAATGGGCTACGTCGCCTTCATGGTGGCGGTCTCGCTTCTATTCATCATCGAAATGGTTCGTAAAAGAGGTAATGTGTACCGCCGCTGGCTATTATTCGCCATCGTCGCCGCTGCACCAATCGCAATGCTTACGATCGAGCATGGCTGGATTTTCTCCGAGGTGGGCAGACAGCCTTGGATTTTGCGGGGCCTCATGCGCACGACAGAAGGAGCTACAACATCCGAGCATGTCGATTTGATGCTATGGCTGTTCACACTGCTATATGTCGGGTTAGGCATTTCATCGGTCCGGGTGCTGCTGAAAATGTTCAAAAACAACCATGCGGAGGATGAATTGGCCGCATTCGGGAAGGAGGCCGGCGAGCGCACATGAGCTATGAAGTGGTAGGCATAACGGTATTATGGACGTTTCTGTTCGGCTATCTCATCGTCGCCTCGATTGATTTCGGGGCCGGATTTTTCAGTTATTACAGTTCTATCACCGGAACGCGGCATGTCATCCATGCCATTATCAATCGTTATTTATCGCCGGTCTGGGAAGTAACGAATGTGTTTCTGGTTTTCTTCTTCGTCGGGTTTATCGGCTTCTTCCCGGATACGGCCTATTATTACGGCACCGCGCTGCTCATTCCCGGAAGCATTGCTATTGTTCTGTTAGCCGTGCGCGGAGCCTACTATGCTTTTAATCATTACGGCTCTCGCAGCAAGAAAATCTATACGCTGATGTATGGCGCCAGCGGTCTGCTCATTCCAGCAGCCCTATCCACCGTGCTGACCATATCGGAGGGCGGATATATTAAAGTCGGCGAGGACGGCAAAGTGGTGTTTTTAGCTAGGGAGCTGTTTACCAGCAGCTATTCCTGGGCGGTCGTTCTGCTTGCGTTGGTCAGCGTCCTGTATATTTCCGCAATGTTCCTGAGCTTCTACGCACATAAAGCGGGTGATCTGCCCGCTTTCCAGGTCGTTCGGAAATATGCGCTGGCTTGGAGCCTGCCTACGATCATCAGCAGTCTGCTCGTCTTTTTCGCTATTCATAATCACAATCGGGAGCATTTCAACAACATGCTGGACCGGTCCTGGATGTTCGCCCTATCCTTCGTCTTTTTCCTCATTGCGGTTTACTTCGTGTGGAAAAAGAAACGGCTTGGCCTATCGTTTGTTTGCGTCATTTTACAATTTGCGTTCGCCTTCTATGGTTATGGCTCTGCCCATCTGCCTTACATTCTGTATCCGTACTTGACGATACATGATAATTTCACCAGCCCGTCCATGGCGATTGCGCTCATTATTGCCTTCATACTCGGCTTGCTGCTGCTCATTCCGTCGTTGTATCTGCTAATGAGGCTGTTCCTGTTCAACACCTCCTATGTCAAAGGAAACACCAAATAATCACAGAGAGCTGGTGACAGCAATGGAATTTGTACTTATTATGGTCGCCCCGCTTCTTATCGTGGCGCTGGCTGTAGCTGCTTTATTTGTATGGGGCGCGAAGGGCAATGTGTCGCCTAAACACGACCAATAGCTTGGATTAACAAGAACATCAATGGAGGTACTTTTGTGTGAAGCACAAGAAAGGCGTCATTCTGATCGTAAGTCCAGACAAGCACGTTCATGTGCTCTTGAAATCATTGTTTGTAAAAGAAGGCTACGTCACCGAAAGCACGTATCATCCGAACTCTGCCCTGTTCAAATCCAATCCCGATCATTATAGTCTCATGATAATCGACCAGTTGGCTGGCGGAATGACTAACATTCAACTGTGCGCGTCCATCCGCAAAAAGCTGCAAATTCCCATCCTGCTGTTCACACCAGCGGGACGGGAGGATCAGCGACTGGCTGCCTTTGAAGCAGGGGCGGATGACTGTATGGAGAAGCCGGTGTTCTATAAGGAATTGGTAATGCGGGCACAGGCGATTCTCAAGCGGACCTCGGCGCAAATTCTGAAGGCTGTGAACCGGACCGAATACCGAACGATTCAGCTCAAGCGAATTGTCGTTACCCCCTCTGCTCACCGCGTTGTGGTGGATGACCGCAGCATTCATTTTTCTCTAAAAGAATTCGATCTGCTCTATTATCTAGTGCTGAATGCAGACATCGCCCATACCCGCTCCCAGCTGCTGGACGCCGTATGGAGACAGTCTGATGTCTATGACCATCGCACAGTAGATACGCATATTAAGCGAATTCGTGACAAGCTGTCTGCCATATCGCCTGACGTAGGCGCGATGATTACGACTGTGAGAGGGATTGGCTATTCGTTCAGGGAATGTCCTGCGGGTGTGGTTGGGGTGGATTAAGGGGAGTTGAAAGATAACTCAATCAGGTGCTGCTTAATGATTACGTTCCACGACACAAGTTAAAGAATAATAGGAAGCGGGGCAAAAGACCAATAAATACAAATGGTCGCTCAGGAAATTTACCTGACCGACCATTTTCACTTTTCTTCTATTTACCACCAATCCGCTGTTGCAACAAATTTCCATTGCCCATCCTCTAAGCGAAATAAGAATAGTTGTTTATCTTCTTCCATTTTTTCCTTGTGATCATATATCTTTGTTTTAAAGTTCACTACGACACCTTTGGTACCTTCAGGTGGTGTTGGGTCCGGCTTCACGGAAAAGTCTAACCTATCGAAGCTAATATAATACTTTTTAAACTCCCCCGTCATCTTTTCTGTACCTTTTGGCATCACTGCATTTAATGCGTCGTAATCCTTTTCATAAACTGCTCTCATATACTGATTCAAAGCCTTTACAATTCCTAATTCATCGCCTTCATACTTACTCTCATCGAGATAAGTTGGCTGTAGTAGTGGGCTTAATTCACTCTCTTCTTCCAAGTGATTATTTGAATCAAGCTCCTTCATCTCTTCATCGGCTGACTTAGCTTCGACAACTTCCTTGGAGTTGATTCCATTATTGTATCCACCAAGCTCCTTATTTCCCATCGAACAACCAGCTAATAGTATCATAATACAAAGGATGTAAATCTTCTTCATTATTCACCCTCCACATTATATTGCTGAATTCTGTATATCCATAAAGACGTTCTTCAAATACAGCGTTATCGCCATAGTCTTTCTGTTCATTTTATGGACGGACCTGGAGCTGAGCTTGGCATCTAGTTCTTCTTGTCTTCTACCGACTTATGAAATTCCTCAAGATTGTCAATCAGCATTTCGTTCATCGAGGATATTGTTTCTTCGGTATAATAAGCAAAGTGTGGTGTACAGATAACGTTAGTTAAATCACATAGTGAAGCTTCTTGCAACGGCTCCTCAGGAAATACGTCCAGCCCGGCTCCGAACAGCCTTCCTGCGAGCAGGCTCTTTTCTAGAAAATCATAATCCAACAAACTTCCTCTGGAGGTATTAATGAGAATAGCATTCGGCTTCATCCACGCGATTTTTTCCTTATCGAGAAATACACCGTTCCCTTTATTGGATAAATGTAGGGTAAGAATGTCCGATTGCTGAATGACTTGCCTGAGCGGCAATTCCCCTTCTTTTTCTTCCTCAGACTTAGAAGCAATTAGAATCTCCATGCCAAGCGCCCGGCCAATTGCTCCTACCTGCTTGCCAATTTGGCCGTTCCCTATGATCCCCAGCTTCTTGCCGGCCAGCTCATAATTCGGAGTTAATCCGCTTCGCCAATGACCTTGGACAACATTGTTGTGAGAGGATTTTAGCTGTTTCGTCACCGCGAAGATCAAGGCAAAGGTATGCTCGGCCACTGACGTTTGACTTAATTGAGGAATTCCTTTATAGAATATCCCCAATTCCTCAGCAAGTTTACGATCAATATAATCCGTATTATGAGCACGAATCCCAATATACTTACACTTAGTCATTTTCAAAAGCGAGTCTCGAGACAAGCGGCTATGGAGCAGCACCGCATCACAATTGCTGAGTTGACCTTCGGACGGGTTAAGCGGAGAAAACAATTCCACGTTGTATCCAGCGGATAACCGGGCCATGTCTGCCTTCGACAAAACGATAGCCGAATCAAGCAAACAGTTCAGTTTTTGATTGGATTGCATCATTGCACCTCTTAATCTGGTAAGGATCCTATCGCCTTCCAGAGCTATACTTTTTTTAACCTTTACATGATTTCAAAATATTTACATTCAAATTCTATCATAACCTCTATTTAAAGGATAAGTGCATTTCTACTTTATTTTCACACTTCTGCTTGACTGCCACGCTATCCATTTTCGCGCAATGCCTACTCTGGTCTCCATACTTCTTGCCGAATACCAACACTGACCCTCGCGCCACTCCGGCTCTGAGTCGAACTCTATCCCGGTAATTTGTTCAAGTGCATGGCACCGCTGACTAAAGGTCGAGACCCTTTGATTTACCGCATCATCCATTAACCCTATAATGATCGGAGAAATAAAGAAAGGATGCTTCACTTGAGCTGCAAGAGTTAATGAAGCGTATTGGATGTTTAAATCCGTATCTGAAAATAGCGCAGCAATATCGATCAGCAATTGCTCCCGCAAGTCTGGGCATTTGCCGCATGCATACAGAGCGCTCATTCGCACGTAGCTGCTGGTATCTTTGAGTAATGGACACATATCTTCTATTGAAATAGTCTCAGGGTGCTCTGATAAAAGACTAATTGCCGCCGCACGTATTTTATAGGAGGAGTGCTGCAGTAAAGGATATATATGATGATAGGCTTCCGATGAAAGAGTTTTTGAGAAATAAGAGAATACCGCGGCGAGTATCTCCTCTTCACTCCCGCTCCTTAATGCCGCTAAACGTTCGGAATGCTCTCTTTCCTGCCAGCTCCTCCAAAGTACAAAAGGAGTAGTTGATGGGAATACTTCATCATCGAATGAAGTATCCACCGCAGCAGAAACATTCACTAAACCGGAACGGAGTTCATTCCATATATGAGGCAAATGGCTGCTGCTCCTCAGGAGCGCTTCTTTTACCTGGGAGGCAGACCATAACGGATTAGCCTGCCAAATACATGCTGAGGCCCCCAGTATGATCGGTCCTGAATAAGAGGTGCCCTCCGTTCTTGCATAACCATCAGGCAGATTATCGTATGAAGCTGTGTAGTGATGCACCCGTTCCTCCTCGGACTGAAACGGCATTGGCAGCACTACGTTTTCTGCAGGGGCAAGGATTTCCGGAACCCATTTGTTGTCAAACGTATTTCCTCTGCATCCATGATAAGCCTGTGCATGAAGGACGTCTGCATCGATTGGAACGATAACACCGCCAACAGACAATACAGAGGGCGATGCCGACGGGCCATCGCAGGTCAGTTCCCTCGTATTTCCGGATGAGGATACAATCAGTAGAACCCTCGCTCGCCAATTGCTCGCACGCAATACGAACAGGATCGGCTTGCCAAGGCAGCAATCCTGTATCTCTAGTTGCAGTGACTGTAAGGACGACACCACGAATGTTATAGGTGCGCCAGTTTGCTTTGAGCCACTCCAGAGCCTTGCCGATTTTTTCTTCCGCTTCATTAGAGGTGTAGAACGGTCCAGTCTGCAGCAAATAGAGATTGGCGTCCGGCACTGCGCCTGTATAAACACCATTGGAAAGCACCCCAGATCCGGCTGCGGCTGTGGCACTCCAAAGTCCATGCAGCCCCTTATTCCAAGGCCCTTCATTAGACTGCAATAGAATGGGCAGTGCATGAGGCTCTGAAGCTTGTATGAGGTATGTATCCCGCTGCCGATTGGACGTGATATCTGGATGCTGTGCGAAGCTGCTGTCGATGACCGCAATATTAACACCCTTCCCCGTAAGGTTCTCCGGGATGTTCAGAAATGCTCGAATAGATGGCCACATGATGGGATCAATCCTTTCAATGTTTGGTCAGTTTTTGAAACAAAAAGACCATGGCGTGATGATCACCATGGTCTTCGTCTAGTTGTTCGGGGTTGTACGGATTTTTGAATTAAAAACAGAATCGATATGCTTCCTATCATAATCTAATATCCAGTTATTAAATTTACCATAAAGTCCTTCAAGCTGAGCTGTAGCATTTGCAACGATATCCAAACCTCTGCTGTCATAGAAATAAAAGATCGTATCCCGCGATTGATTAACGATACAAATTTTGTAATCTGAGAAGAGAAACGTTATGGGCTTAATATCTGATGCCTTGCAGCTCAATACAAATCGGTAGGATTCCGATCCCTCCGTCTCTTCTCCATCCGATAGTGTTACGGTGCTGCAGTTAAGATTTCTTAAAGTGTTTTTGTGTCTGACGCCCTTTTTGAAGACATTTAGTTTATAAGGTCTTCTTCTAGGTCGGATATCCAGGAATAACACAATAAACAAATCATCATTAGGCTGATGTGAACTTTTAAATAGAGTGGTAGAACGATAGTAAACTTGTTCTTTGTACTCTTCATCGGAAACTGAAGGATCGGGATTCCCGATTTCATAACGAATGCCAACATCCGCATTATAAAATAATGGAGATTCCAGCTTCAGTCCCGGAAACTTTTCACTCAAATACAAATCCAATGCTGCTGTCACTTCTACTCCCCTTGCAATACGTAATCTAGGACTTCTTAAAACGATTCATCCATTAATCAAACACATCCGCATGTGTGCGTACTTCCGGTAATTTATGATTACGTATATATTCTTTCCAATCATCGAGTCTACTGCCAACGAAATCGGATTTGACCACGCACATATATGATACAAGACTAGTGAGACTTGAAATGAGCTCAAAATCATCTCGAGTTTTAATATTTATATTTTCTTCTTTAATCCCTTGCAAGTAATTAGTCGCAAATTGAACAAGGAACTCACAGTCACTAATATTAAAAATATCTATTTTATTTTTCAGCAAATAATAAGTTGATTCAAATGCTATTTTCTGTAGCTTATTTAGACCATACTTCATCATATTGAATAACTCACTTTTAACAAACGTTACGTCCTCAAAAATCTCCAATTTATAAATAAAAACTAAATAATCATATAGTATTGTTGCAGCGGCTTCCACTTTGGTCTTATTACTTTCCCACAACCAATTCATAACATCTTTTAATGAGTACTTAATATTTATATTTAGCCTATTTAAACATGGTATTAAATATATAGATACATCTGCTCTTTTTTCATCAATTTCAAAAAAAATTTGAGCTATTTTAATTCTGTCTTCTTCATTTAAATATTCTTGAGGTATAGTGCCCCATATATTGTTCTTCAGTGTTGTAATTACCGTTTTAATATAATCCCGATTTGACATAAAAGAATTCCTGTTTAGGTCTCTTAATAAGCCTTCTTTTTCAGTTTCCCACCACACATAGAACTTTTCCAACCAAATTTTATATATTTCATGATCAGGCAAGTTTACCTTGCTGCAGCTTATATAATCTAAAAAAACGCCTCTAATCTCCCTAAAATAGTCGCCTACCTCATCCGAAGTTTTCATTGTAGGGATAACTCGTTTTAAAAACTCATTCTTTCCTTCTCTTAATACCCTTTCTGGATCGATTATCCTGTCAAATGTAGTCTTGTATATAAAATCACTAATCCCTAATTTATTAACAGGAGAGAGCAATTTCATGCAATCTATAAACTGTTTATATTTCTGATCAGATAAGTTATTAGATAATGCAAGATATGTTAATCTAATTAATGAACTTTCTCTTGTGCTTTTAGATGTATTTTGGAAACTAAGATTATTAAAGAGTAAATTAAGTTGTTCTTCTGAAATATTTATTTTTATTCCTTGGACTTTTTCATCTAGCACTATTAATAAAGGCTCAAAAAAACTAGAAGTGTATAGTGAATAATCAGATGTATCTTGAACCTTAATTTTTGTGTTTATTAGCTTTTCACAAAACACCCCAAACTCCTCTTTACTTTTAGCATAAGTTATTCTAGTTATCAAAGCACTCAAGACTTCTTTATCTTCATTATAGTAATTTCTCTTATTCTCTATGAATTCAATCGCCATTTCATCTATTTCTTGCTGTATGTCAAAAGGAACTGCAAAATAAATACGTGATAAAATTTCAAAAGCTATATTGTTATTTATAATAGAATTCTGCTCATAACGAATTCCTTTTTTTAATATATCAACTATTCTTATTAATCCTTTATCATCTAATTTATAAACAAATTCTCTAGAGAAAATATCATTAACTTTATTCCGATTATAAAAATTATTAATTCTTTTAATCTGTGAATATAACGGGTAATAACCTTCTAAATTTTTAAGCGCTAATTCATATTGGAATATATCATTTATAGATAATGCATACTTTTCTTGCAATTGTATAGCAGCAAAGGAATCTAAAAGTTCTTGTTTCATATAATCGCCCATGGTGGATTTTGAAGTTTTAGTTCCAGGATCAAATCCCCTCTCTTCAAATATACCTAGGGAATTCTCAAATGTTTTTATGGATGTTATTGTTCGATCCAATTCTTTGTTTGAATCACAATTTTTACTACTTAAATATCTTAATCGATCATATCCATAATTCCATTCCTGAGTAATTCTGTTACGATTATGAAGTGCTACACTTTCTAGTGAAAGTAAACGGAAATCATCATTTTTTATAGCAAGAAGCTTGCGAATTATTTGTAAATTATCTTCAAACATTATCTTTGCTGTATCTTTTTCATTCATTTTCTCATAAATTACAGCTTTTTTGATCCCCCATTCTATATCCCTGGTATGTACTTCCCACTCCGACATTAACTTTTCCATAATTTCTATATCATTAAGAAAAAAGAAGTACATTATTTTTTCATAGATGAGTTGATGTTGCTGTTCTTTATTTAGTGGTAAATTATTTAGTATATCTTGATACTTTACAAAATTCTCTTGATCACAGTCTAATCTTGCCTCTTTCAGAAGTCTTAAAAGTAATTGGACGAATATTTTGTTAGAATAATGATCTTTTTCATTAATTAGAGACACAAGTTTTTCATAAATAAAGTAATCAAGTGGAATAGCGAACTTATCATAACACCATAAAATTTCATTTAAAAAAGCAATAGAGTTATTATTAATTGAGTTATTTTCGATATTATTTATAAAATCGATTGCACATTGACGAATAGATATACCATGTCCTCTTCTAATGTCGTCTGGCATTACTACCCAACCAGGATAAGTTTCCCGATTATATTTGAAAGAACTTTGGCCGTTATCCGAACTATATGCCTGATGTGGCCACATTGTTTTTTCTTCTCTATTACTATATGCCAAAAACTCAAAAACATCAGTAAACATCTTTTTATAGGGTTGATCACATTCTTGATATAAACTTTTAAAATCTATCAAAGTAATCCCGATATCTTCTAACTCGGCTCTCCGATGTTCTTGTCCAAATCCAATCATATAGATTTTAGACATATGCTCACCTAAATTGCTTGAAACCCAAGAAGTCCATCTTTTAAAATTGGGATCATCACCCGAGAAACCAATAAGAACAAAAGTTGTTTCCATGATCGATTGCTGTACCATATTTACAAAAGGACTAAACTTTACGGGATATTCATTATAATCTTTTTCTGTAAATACAAATGGTCTGTTCGCAGGAAAACTGCCGTGAAGCTTAATTATCCTAGGTTGAACCGAGTTTGCTATATCACTAATATTATAAATAGTCTGATAATTCCGTTCGTAAATTTGCTTCTTTGCTCGTTCTAACAAAGTATCATAATTTGTTGTGTAAACATCGTTCCAAGGAAGCTTCAAAAGTTTATAATGAAGCTCATCAGGTTCGTAATTATCATCAGGTACAGCTTCTTTCAATATTACATCTAGGCCAACCCTACCATATTCTTTTACATATAATTGTCCAATCTCTAAAACATCCTTACTCTCAACATCTTTATGATGATTTAACTCTCGAATTAATTTATTTTTAATGTCATCCCAAACAGCCATCCCATCAAAAGAATCCTCAATCTTCTGAGCATTCAAACTAAATCCAGCACCTATCATGACAGAAACATGACTTTTACCGTCACTTGCCCATAATTTGTTACGAATATTTTTAAGATGTGGGTACATTTCTAACTTTTCTTCGAATACTTCTTCTATGTTATTATCCATTAGTAAGTCTCCTATCAGAATATTGATAATTCGCCCAATCAAGATATTTAGTCATGAGTTATCTTTTATGCAAAGATACGACTGTATACAATTGAGAAATACTGTTCGGGATTTCACCAGCTATTAGACAATCAATATCAAATTCGGTAAGTTTAAACCATTCTCCATTTTTCCTTTTTAAATAAAAATGCTTATGCAATAATTTCTCCAACTCGTCTTTATCATTAGTTTCAATAATTAATATAACTTCAAACTCATCATATGGTAATTGTATTCGAAGATCTGGAATACGTCGTTCTAAATTAATTGTTTTACCAATTTTATAATGATTATCAAATGTTCTAATTATGTAAACAAAACCTTTTCGATCCGAGTCATTTATATATTTTCTCAGCATTTTTTTATACGATGGCCTGCTATTTTTCAATTGTTCTTCTAACGTTAACTTTTCAAATTTCATAGAATCAACTTCATTATTAAGTAGTGCTAATTCTTTTTGGAGACGGTCAACTTCCCTTACAAGTAGGACAGCATCATTGTTATTTTCCAGTTTTGCTTGTTGGTAGATACGTCGAACCTCCTCGATAGCAAGTGGTTCTCGTGGCAGTCTTATACCTTCGTTTAATTCTTGCATATAGAATTCATCTTCTATCAATTCATAAAACTCTTCAATAAGAACAAAATGCTTACCACGACTGAGTAGACTTTCTAACGATTTTTTTGTACATTTAAATTTCACATCGATGTCTTTATTTAATACTATATAAACTTTTATTTGATTCTTCTTCTCCATTGCTGTTCCCCTTTCACAAGTTGATTCAGGCTTTAATTCTCTATAAATCCATATTAAATATCTATCATTACTTTCATATTTTATGTTATCAACTATATTTTAACATAGAAAAACAAAAACCGACGACCGCTCTCCGGATGAGTACCGGATAGCGATCGCCGAATGAATTAGCTTTGGTTTGAATGAATCTTCACATAATCTATAACACGCAGCAGCATAATCTCTTTGGCACGTGTTGTTATCCCGTTTGGATCAAATCTGCAGTCTTTACATCCATTCATTAGTTCTAACTCCGTAAACGCAGCAATTCTCCTTTGAGTCCATGCTGGAATGCTTGCAGTAATCTTGAAAGAAACAGGTTTATCAGGTGGTCTTACAAACTTGGATTTACACCTATCATTTTGCAAAAATCAGGTTCGAAATTATAAGCTTTGATTTTCCAGACCAGCATCTGAATGTTTTGGATAAGCGCATCAGCACATACCGGAAATACGTATACTTATTGCATACTATGTCTCTAACTCCGGAATCACACGGCAATCTGCCAGCACTTCCGGTTTAAACCGCATACTGTCCGCATCTGTAATCTCGCGAATTACTCTGCATGGAACACCTGCAGCAAAGGAGTTTGCCGGGATATCTTGCGTCACCACACTGCCTGCTCCTATAACGCATCCGTCTCCAATGGTAACACCACCGCATATCGTTACATTGGCTGAGAGCCACACATCGTTTCCGATCCTCACAGGCTTGGCGTAGCATAGCGACTTAACTTCACCATTCTGATCAAGCATTTGCCTGCGTTCAGAGGCGATAAACGGATGAATAGGCGTAACTATCGTTACGTTAGGCCCGCAACTAACATTGTTCCCAATCGTAACCTTTGCATCATCCTGTACGGTAAGATTATAGTTGCCAAAGAAGTGATTTCCGATTTCTGTGTGAACCCCGTAATGAAAGAAAATCGGCCCCTGAATGAAGCCGCGTTCCCCCATTTTGCCAAGCAGCTGTGCAAGGATCTCTGCGCGTTCCTCCGTCTGATCCTCAAAAGTGCGGCTATATTGACTGCTAAGGTTATGCGCACGGAGCTTTATAGCCTTTAACTCGGGATTGCCAGGACTGAATAATATCCCCTTAAAAATGCGTTCTTCTTCTGTCATACGCTCATCTCCAATCATCGGATACAATTAGGAAAAGGATTCAAAATTGCTATTTGGGTCGTTCGCCTTCCTTGTTTGCATCCCTAACGGTTTGGCTGCTTGCGATAGTAATCCGGCAACAGCAACCGTAATTAACACCACGATTAGAGCACGAAGTAGGCCTACGGATTCGCCGATTAGCCCTAATAGAGGGGGACCGACAAGGAAAGCGATATAGCCGACCGTCGATACGGCCCCGACTCTTGCAGCAACGCCGCGAGGATCGTCACCTGCTGCAGACAGCCCCACTGGAAAACCGCATGCCGCGCCAAAGCCCCAAAACACAATCCCAACAATCGCGATGACGTGATTATGGCCAAATATAACGAGAAGCAGTCCAATAATGGCGGAAATCGCCGATGCTCGCAGGATGACAACTCTGCCGAAGCGGTCTAACAACTTGCCGCCGACTATACGGCAAAGGGTCATCGCGGTTACAAAGACGACAAAAGAGAATGAACCCATAGCAGGCGTAACGTCATATCCGTCCACCATAAGAAGCGGCAGCCAGTCATTTGCTGAACCTTCCGTAAAAGCCATACCAAGTACAATGATGCCTATCAAAAGCGTACGCCGTTCTTTCCATATAGCCAGACGTTCTCTGGTGCTCATTGATGGCACTTTTGAATGACCAGCTTCCTTCGCTGTGCCTGCTGGTACGAGTCGATATACAAACAAAGTAGTGAGCAGAAGAATGGCCACCGCAATTGAAAGATGAATAGGAACCGACATCCCTATCTTAACAGCACCGGTTCCCCCTAAAGAACCCAGCAGTGTTCCTAAGCTGAATGCGGCATGAAAGCCCGTTAATAACGATTTTTTGGCCGCCTTTTCAACGGCTGTTCCCTCCACATTCATCGCGACATCGCATATTCCGTGTCCGAATCCGAAAACAGCCAATCCGGCAAATAACAGAATGCTGTTCGCAAACACCGTACTCGCTACCCCTACAACCAAAAGCCCCACCGCATTTATGAACAGACCCGTTATCATGACAAAACGGCCGCCCTTATACGCAATTAGATGACTGGCACTCATCAAGCCAACGATAGCACCAATGGACATTCCCAGTATGATCCAGCCCATCTGTGATGTGGTCGCTTCCAAAGCATCCCGAATGGCTGGTGTGCGTGATACCCAAGAGGATATTGTAAATCCCGGTAAAGCAAAGATGAAATAGATAGCGAGACGCCACAGCCAAATTTGGCGGTTCGTTAATGAGTGATTCATGTTACTAGCCCTCCTTGCCAAATGCGTTGTGACACATTCCGTGCTGCTTTTTTAAGTGAATCTATCTGTATCTATAACAAGGGGCATGAGTTTAACTTATTTCTCAGTTTCTGAAACAATCAGCAGCTCAACGTTGTTCTGTTGAAGAATTTCTACAAAAGCTTGTTCAGGCTGTTTATCCGTGATCAGCAAGTCAATGGCTTCAAGCCCGCAGACGCGATAGAACATTTGTGCTCCAAATTTCGTATGGTCAGCTAACACGACAACTTGACTTGACCGTTTGATCATCTCACGTTTGACAAAGCCGTCTTCTTCATTAAGGTAAAAGAGTCCGTCAGGCGTAATACTGCAAGCTCCAAGAAACAATTTGTCTGCTTGATAATCTCTTAATTTCTCAATCGTGGCCTGCCCAAACAAGAACCTGTGCTGAGCATGCAATTCTCCGCCAAGAAGATACGTCCGAACAGCAGGCTTCTTGGAGAGTACATCCGCGTTATCGATTGAATTCGTAATCGCGACTACATTTGTAGCGGTGAGATGCTCGGCAGCAAATTGGACCGTCGTTGAGGCATCCATCATAATGAAATCGCCATTGTTAACAAGAGAAGCCGCAAAGACCCCGATCCTGTGCTTCTCTTCGGATTCACGAACCAGACGTTCGCTGTATTCATGAACTTTATTCGCTTGTTTAGGGAGAATGGCTCCTCCATGCGTTCTAATGATTTGGCCTGTCTCTTCCATCCTTAAAAGGTCACGACGGGCTGTGTCCCGGGATACTCCGAAAATATTGCAAACATCTTGAATGCTAATACGCCCTTGTTGCTTTAAGTAATCAACAATTTTGTTGAGACGCTCTTCCTGATACATTCTTGCCCCACCAGCCTCTTGCAGATATTTAAGTGTTTATAAGTCATTATAAGCATTTATCATGCAAATTCAACTTGTTTTTTTAAGGCATCATCTGCTACAATGATCACAACTTCTTACTGTTCCTTATGCGCGGTGATGAAAGGCGGGAGAATCCAATGGATATAGTGAAAGATAATACTGGTTCCAGCTGGCTGCAGCAAGGCTTTGTTGTCTATCCGAATGCTGTGACTCACTTTTACGTCCTCCGTTATTTGCTATGGTTGATCAGAGGCGGAACGAATGCGGAGTATTCAACCCATCATCAATCGCTATGGGACATTCGAATGTATGAGCCTGTCTATAATGCCTTCAGCGAAGTTCTGGGCAATCAGGCGTTAATGGTTAGTCTCAATCCGAAGGAGACTCCTAACATTCAAGGTATGGTATGTCTGCAAACAGAGACAACGATTCATAAAAGCGGTCTGCGAATTAATATGTGCGATCTGATTATTTTCGATGTGGAAAGATGTCAGCTTGACCTTGATTCAGACTTCGATTCATTCTGGTTCCCCGTGACCATGATCCCCGCTAACACATTCGATGAAGTGGCCTTGCAAGAAAGATTGCAGTATTGGCATGCGAAACCGTTCCGGACACATCTCTCCCCATTAGGAAGCAAATTGTTAGGGCTCGAATCTTGGGAAGCAGGCTTGCCAGGAGCACATGCTTGAGCAGCGCGGACTTCTAAATCTATACCTGAACGCAAATAGGCCCCTTACCTAATAAGGCTCGGGGCTGGGTTAATCATTTTCTCTTCCGCTATAGATGCAATGACTCTAATTCTTGAAGAACTTCCTTCACATCACAGTCGGGATTTAACATTTTGATCATCTCTGCCGTAATGGGGACATCCTCATAAATTTTTGCAACAATATCTAATGATAGCGATAATTCAAAATAACCTCTTGCGAATTCCGCAAAATCCTCAGGTGTATGATAGATACAACCGATTAGAAAATCAGAACCGTCGCTTGCTCCTTCTGGAACTTCAACTTTTCCTTTGTGCCAGTTCGTGTCACTAGCTTCACGCCAAATACAAAACGTCGCATCATCTTGTTCAATTGCATCGCCATTGAGTAACGACAGCAATTTCTTTGGAGTATCATCATAAATCCCTTGCCATACTTTATGTTCATCTTGAGCATATGGACTTAATTCAGATTCATGATCGAAGCCTTTTATGATGCAGCCTGCCGAGGAAAATAAAATAAGGAGATGATCTCCCGCTCCATTATCTATTTTCGCCATGCTAACACCCTCATCCCAATCTGGAACAAAGCTGTGGTAACGAAGCCATTCATCCTGGCAAAGAATAATATTTAGAGCTGCTTGGACTCTCATTAGCTTTTTTAAAATGATCGGTTCTGGTAAACGTTCTAATACGTTAGCTCCCATAAATGAATCCTCACCCTTTCGTCTTCCTTACAAGTTTCGCAGAATATCGCAAATAAAGACCAAAACTAAGCCAACAATATTAGTATTCCACAATTATTCTATTCAACACCATAGTTCTACCCATGCCGAAATCGTGTTGTTTCACTATCATATTCCCATTACTAAATGTAACGATATACTTTGTATCACATGCGTTTACATAATAACTTGCATCTCCAGAATCATTAGGAGGGAATATCGTTGTTTCTTTACACTCGTTAAATTCATTAAATATCTTATCTACCTTTTTATTAGAAGAGGTTATTTCAATTTGATTCATTATTACTTTCGTTCCTAATATTAAAGAAACTAAAAGTAAAGCAAAGTTAAAATAGATTTTTATTCTTTTGTTCAAAACTTTCTCCCCTTCAAATGTTGGAATTACTGCATTATTTTAAGCATAACATACATCTTGGTTCATTCTAGATATAAATAAAGTCCCAATGATTTATTCTCATCGGGACTTTAAGCGATACCAGCCTACCAAATAAATTCCACTGTTTTTAAAATCCACAAATGCATAGGATAAAAGACGTAGAATAAATATTTAGAAAATTTGTTACTTAAACCTCTCTGTCCATTGTATAACAGGATGAATGGAATGACGGTTATAAATAAGAAGTCTGAGTTCACCATCAGCATCAGAATGGTCTCCGATACGGTTTCGTAAGGGACATAGGACGTTAAGAATAATCCAACGGATAGTAATCCATATCCGATCATTTTCGCTTTCATACTTTTTCTGAAAAAGTAAGTAATTAATATGAAGGGGATTCCCACTATCCCGCCTTCCGTGAAAATTATCCCAGCAGGAATTATTAACAATGCTCCCGCTACTAATGCTATTTTGCTTAAGCCTGCCCTCGTCTTGCTTAATTCAAACAAACTTATAACGATAAGCCCTGCAGCCAATGTCATAAATATATTGTTGTTTATTCTAACCTGCTCCGAAGCAAATGCACCATTTATAATCATATTTCCGATTTGCATGAAGACGGCAAAACCTAACAACCTAACATTATAACTGAGCCTGTTTCTGGTATGGAAAAATCCTTCGACCATCAAATACGCAAAAAGCGGCGCTACAAATCGTGATAAGGGATGAATCCATACGGGAAACAGATCTAGAAATGAAAAATACAAATGATCCAATAACATCATAACAAGCGCTATGATTTTAAGCTGAAATGCGTTTAACTTAAACATTTTAACGTCCCCTATCTCATGTCCTTCATAGACTTATTATGAACGCAAAGGACAGTGCCTCCTATTGAAGTTCATGACATTAACCTTTCATTTTTGAAAGGTAGAAACCGGAGCCCAATAAAAAAAGAGTCCCAGAAAGCAGTTCACATGCTTTCCAGACTCGATTTTCAGGAGTCTTTCATTATCTTTTATTTCTTGAATTTTGCTTTGATAAGCACGATTACCCCGCCGATAAAAATCCCAACAATAGCCCATGTAGCAATAAATAATATGGAATCCATCCTGTACGCTCCTTAGTTATTACTTCGTTACTGATCCTGCCTATCTTCATCCTAACGACGTGTCTCTTAAGTATACAAGAAAAAAGGCGCGGTGCTGCCTTATCATTTGAATAGATTTTTACAATCGCTTTATTGGCAGTAATCCACTATTCTTTTAGATCTATGTCTGATGCCATAGCAAAAAGCTATATCTCTATATAGTTTTTATGTATTTATTGATAGCACCTTCCAGCCCCTATAATGAAAGCAACATATCACACAAGGAGCTGTTGCAATTGAAAACATCCATTATCGGTTATCCGCGAGTCGGTTCGCTTAGAGAGCTTAAATTTGCATCGGAAAAATACTTCAAAGGTGTACTTCCCGTAGAGGAACTGCAGCAAACAGCTGCTCAGCTTAGATCAGCACACTGGAAGCTTCAACAAGAGAACGGCGTCGATTTCATTCCGTCCAACGTGTTTTCCTTTTATGACGGACTGCTCGACACGGCTGTCTTGCTGGGAATCGTTCCGCAAAGATATCAAGCGCTCGGCCTAAGCCCGCTGGAAACGTACTTCGCAATGGCGAGAGGCTATCAAGGCGATAAAGGCGACGTTAAAGCGCTCGCGATGAAAAAATGGTTCAACACGAACTATCACTATATGGTTCCTGAAATCGATGATTCGACAAGCATCCGTTTGGACGGAACGAAGCTGTTCGACGAATTTACGGAAGCGAAACAGCTCGGTATTACAACCAAGCCAGTGCTGATTGGCGCATTCACCCTGCTCAAGCTCGCAAGATTCACGGGTTCGAAGACAGCGAAGGATTTCGTGCCTGCGATTGTCGAAGCTTATACGGCAGTTCTGAACCAATTGAACACGCTTGGCGCAGAATGGCTTCAAGTGGATGAGCCTGCGCTCGTAACAGATTTGACTGCTGAAGATATCACGCTGTTCACGGAGCTTTATAACGGCATCCTCTCCGCCAAAGGCAGCGTAAAAGTTGTCGCACAAACGTATTTCGGAGACGTTCGCGATTGCTATCCGTTGCTTCAAACCTTGCCGTTCGACGGCATCGGTATCGACTTCGTTGAAGGCAAGCAGTCTTTGGAACTGGTGCGCAAGCATGGCTTCGCTAGCGACAAAGTGCTGTTCGCTGGTGTAGTTAACGGCAAGAACATTTGGAAAAACCAATATAAAAAGACGATTGCTCTCATTCAAGAGATCAGCAAGCATGCAAGCCAAGTCGTGCTGGGTACATCCTGCTCCCTGCTTCATGTTCCATATACGATTAAAAACGAAACGAAGCTGACAGAAGCGAATAAGCAATATTTTGCATTCGCGGAAGAAAAGCTGAGCGAGCTTGCAGAACTCAAGTCGATTCTGGAGCAAGCAAACCCGGAAGCCTCCGCTTATTATACAGAAAATGAGAAGCTGTTCACCGTATCACGTCTCACAAACGACAATTCGGTTCAAAAGAGAGTCGCGGATTTGACGGACGCCGACTTTACAAGATTGCCTGCTTTTGCTGAGCGGGAAGCCATTCAGAAAGCGAAATTCAATCTGCCGGCGCTGCCTACAACGACGATCGGCTCGTTCCCGCAAACGGCTGAAGTCCGTGCAAACCGTGCAGCCTTCAAGAAAGGCAGCATCACCGAGGAGCAGTACAAGCAATTCAACTTTGACCAGATCGCGGAGTGCATCGCACAGCAGGAAGAAATCGGACTTGACGTCATTGTTCACGGTGAATACGAGCGTAATGACATGGTCGAATACTTTGGTGAATGCTTGGATGGCTTTATCTTTACAGAGAAAGCTTGGGTACAATCTTACGGAACACGCTGCGTAAAACCTCCAGTCGTATGGGGCGACATTAGCCGCAGCAAGCCAATGACTGTAGAATACTCGGCATTCGCGAAGAGCCGTACCAGCAAGCTGGTCAAAGGCATGCTGACAGGCCCGGTAACGATCCTCAACTGGTCGTTCCCTCGCGAAGATATTAGCCTGAAGGAAAGCGCTCTTCAGATCGGTCTTGCGATTCGTGACGAAGTACTCGACCTTGAAGCGAACGGTATTGAGATTATCCAGATCGACGAAGCCGCATTGAGAGAGAAGCTTCCATTGCGTCATTCCGACTGGCAGAGCGAATACTTGAGCTGGGCGATTCCTGCCTTCAGACTCGTTCACAGCGGTGTTAATGCGGAAACGCAAATTCATACCCATATGTGCTACAGCCAGTTCAGCGACATCATTCGCGATATCGATGCGATGGACGCCGATGTCATTACGTTCGAAGCGTCGCGCTCGGATCTGGCTATCATCGATGCGATTAACGAATGCGGCTTCCGTACTGAAGTTGGTCCAGGCGTATACGACATTCACTCGCCTCGTATTCCAAGCGTCGAAGAGCTTAAACAAGGACTTGACCGCATGCTGGACAAAATCGAGGTTTCGAAGCTATGGGTTAACCCGGACTGCGGACTTAAAACTCGCGGGGTTACAGAAACGTGGGCAAGCTTGAAGAATCTCGTCCAAGCAGCTAAAGAAGTACGCGCAACATTGTAATAACGCACAAGAGGATGAGCTCAAACGAGCTCATCCTCTTGTTTTATGATCGGATAACCGAAATCCGTAATGACCGTTTTGAGCTTCATAACGTAGGCGGCGGCCAGCTGGCTCAAGCTCGCCTTCTGATTCACAATGTAACCTACCTGTATGCTCTCGTCCGTACGAAGCCTTACGGATTTGATTTGCTCTCCGTTAAGATCCTTATTCAATACGCCCGAGCTAATCGTATAGCCATTAAGCCCGATCAGCAGGTTGAATAGCGTGGCGCGGTCACTGACTAGTATTTTCTTCTTATGCGTTCTAGTGCTTAGAATTTCCTCCGAGAAGTAGAAGGAGTTGTAGTCGCCTTGCTCGAAGGCCAAGAAAGGGTAATCAATTAAATCCTCGATGTCCAACAGCGACTTAGAGGCAAGCGGATGCTCCTCACTGATGAATACATGCGCTTCCGCTTGGAACAGCGGATGAAACCATAGCTCGTTGTCCTTTAATATTTTCTGAATCACCTTTCGGTTGAATTCGCTCATATAGATGATTCCGAGCTCACTCTTCATATTCCGTACGTCTTCGATAATCTCGTAGGTACGCGTCTCGCGCAGCGTGCACTCGTACTCGTCCACATTAAGCTCCTTCAGCAGTCCGACGAAAGCCTGCACAGAGAAGGCGTAATGCTGTGTGGAGATAGAGAACAGCTTCTTCGAGGGCTTGCGATTCATGTACCGCTGCTCGAGAAGCTCGGCTTGCTCCACGACTTGCCTGGCATAGGATAGAAACTCCGCTCCGTCACTTGATAGTACGATCCCCTTGGACGATCGAAGAAAAATTTCGATACCGGCTTCCGCCTCGAGTTCTTTTACCGCGTTGGACAAGCTCGGCTGCGAAATAAACAGTCTTTTTGCCGCTTCGCTTATGGAGCCGCAGCTTACGATGGTCAGAATATATTTCAATTGCTGCAAGGTCATTGGAATACCCCCTTACTTTAGTAAGTATGACTAAGTTGGCTCGTTTGAGCAACTGTCTGGCTGCATGAAGTATACATTCTAACGTGACGACCAAGCTATAAAGAACTGAGGGCATTCCTCAAAGCTTCGGCATTCAAGTTCACAATGAACTTAGTCATTGTCTGCTCATTTTTTACATGAGACAAAAAAATATTAACTCGTATCGCGTCAAAACAACTTGCTTAAATGAAATAATGAAACATTTTCTAGCTGGTTATATCTACTTACAAAAAAATAAAAGCGTCCTCCCTTTGAAAAATGCATAGGGGAAGACGCCTTCATAATAATGAGTGAATTATGACGGTTCATCTAACACCTTCCTATCTCCCCTAGGTAAAACAGTGTTTTCAGAACAGGCAGGTCTCCTGGCTCTGGAATCATCACATGGCAGCAACCTTCCCGATCAATCTAGATCAGTGGCTAAATTGAGTTGCCTGCTCTTCCGTTACAGTGGCGTGACCGCGTCGGTATTGCACCGAACTTCCCCTTTAAGTCAGAACGACAAGTACGCTTGCAATTAGACAGCTGTTCTCAAATATGTAATTTATACAATATTAATTATATCTGCATCTTACAACGTGAATTGATTGTATAGGTACGATAGCATATTTGAATGAAGATAGCATGACACCAATAATTTATATCTGAGTAGAAATTTAAACTATAACTATTATTGGTTGATTCAAATCATGTATAAGGCTTCTAATGTTCGAAAAAAAGTTTCCATAATCATTTATGGGCACTTTCTGTTTATATAAGTGTCGATTGATAAAAAACTCTGAAACAACTTTTATGATTTTATTAGACTCGGTGCGGTGCGTGATAACCCTAAAAAACACCTGGTTCTATAAATAGTTTATAACTTTTCACCATATATTTCTCACAATCGTTTAGTCGCAACGGTGTTTTCAGCCTATACTTTATTTTTCAGTCTAGTCTTTATTTTCTCGAACAAAAAAAGACAAAGTTATTTTATTGTACTTTGGATTTAGGAGGGTTAATCAAAAAAATAAACCCTCCACTTATCTACATGAGTCTTGTATTAAAGATTTTTAAATATTTCCGTTACTTTTTCATATACTATTTCTTCGTCTTCCTCCTCCTCAAGGGCATCAAGTCTTTCATTAATTTTCTTAAATCTACTAATATAATAATCTTTACTTCCGACGCCTTCTAATAAATTCACGTTGTTAAATGGTTCTTCCAAAGATCCTACTCTAAGCCTGCCGATTATAAATAATATAGTGTTATATAAATTATAATATATGTTTCCTTCCCATTTGTTTGTTTCAGCAAATTTCACTATAGCATGCTCCAAAGCATATGAAGAAATTTTAAAATTGTATTTAGATTTAATATATTTAATTAACCTTATTACATTTCGAAAACTATCTTTGTTCTGAGCTATAGACTCTAAGAGTTTCATATCCCGATCCGGAGCAGTCTGAATCCAATTATTATTTTTATCGCCTTTGGGGATGGTAAAAAACACTTCACCATTGGCATCCTCAAATATACCTGCTGGTACTAGGTCTATTTTTAAGTCTTTGGATTTTATAATTGCAGTTATGGCTTGCCCGTCACGTTCAGGAGCCTGCCCTTCAAAAGCGTCGGTGACCTCTGTTACTATTCCTTTTAGCCAATTTAGGATTTTATTAGGACTTATATAACCGTCATCTTTTCTTATATTTGGGTTAGTATACTTAGTGTTAGGGTTAGCGTTTCCTAACCCAGTTCCAATTGTTTTATCCCCAGAAAAAAAACGACCATTATTCGAATCAATAATGACCATAATGTCAAATTCATCAACATCAGATACTTTGGTTTGTTTAAAATAACTGCCAAACTTAAGGAATTTCATTGGATGTAGTACAGGTTCGTTACTCCGCTTAGCGATTTGGTTCTCAACTCTTTGTAAAAACCACTCCCTACTTTTGACTGCTGCCGAAATATCTCTCTTCGATAATGCAATTTCCTCGGATATAAATTTATGAATTGCTCTGGATACAATTTCTTGACTCATACATCCACCCCTACTTATTTATTTTTTCGATTCTATGCAGTAGAGCATTAAACGTAGTATCCACCATTCCGGATCTCCATAAATTACCCAGTAACTTTGGAAGCATTTGATTACTTGGTAATATTTTATAATTTATTAAATAAACAAAGAACAATAGGTAAATTTCAGCTGTGGTACGTAAATGAATATTTTTATAATAATACTCATTTTCTGTAATTGTTGAGAAAGAATTTGTTTCCCAACCAGTAATAAATCGCGTTTCTAAATTATTATAAAATGTAGAGAGAAAATGAAGAGAATGAACGACTTGTGGATCATCTTCGCCATCTATATTTGCACATTGACTTTGAAAACGTTCAGACAAAGCAAGAATGTCGTTTGTAAAAACTCCTAGATGAGCAAATGCCTTATCGTACCCTTGCTCAGATGGGTTCAGTCCGTTTTCCATCATGTAGGAGATGAGTGGGAATTTATCTTCGCTTGTAATATAACTTGGTTTGTAAGCCTGTCGTGCATATTTTATCTCAGTTAGATTTTTTGCGTTGAAAGTTTTTGATAAATACCAGTTATTACTGTCATCCATGTATAGAACCAAATCCGTAGTTGGTACTGTATACTTGACAAATCTATTTTCAATATCAAATAAAAACTTGTCATTTGTTAATCGTTCAACAATCATTTTTTTCTTGGGCTTTTCTATTGGGGTTATAGTATTTAAAACAAACTCCATATGTACTCCCTCCAATAATTGTGGTCTGAAAAATAAAACATCGCACCAAGTACAAGTATAGCAACTAAAAAAAATGCTTTTTTTGGAATTCTAAATAATTGAACAACCATTGTAAAAGTATAAATTATTAAGCAGAATATAAGCATTACCGTGAACCAACGGATAAGATCTGAAAATTCTGTAGAACTTACAAACCCTAACCAACCACTTTCAATATCTGATTCTGAGATTATGCGATTCATTCCCAACATTCCAGTTAGACCTGCAAAGATCGTTAAAACTGTAACCTTTCTAGTTTGATTTTCATTACCAAATTCAATGAGTCTTTGGTTTAGTTCCCTCATGTCATCTCTTACAGATTGATATAGCTTTTTTGTACCTAACAAGTCGCCATAAAAATCCCATAATTCTCTTCCTTGGATTTCATTAGTCAATCTATCAAATAAAAAATACTGACTCATATCATAATATTGAGAAACCACTTTTTTTGCCAAATTTTGACTTTCTTTTTTTTCTAGCATATTAATTTCTGCATAAAGTCCTGCAATTTGGAATAGTTCTTCCCGATAATAAATTTGTAGTAAAATCAGTATCAAGTAATGCTTACAGTGATGCTGATATAATGTATCTAAGATGAATGATTTTTTTTCTTCTCCCTTATAGATCAAATCTTTAGTAACCATCATTGTCATTGCACCATAATCAACAGTCGTAGAAAATGAACCATAGTTTTCCCATCTGTTATAGGAGTGCTTATTACAAAACTCTTTTCTAAACTTTTCAGTTCCACCACTGTCACCATCATCTTTATCAATACACATTATTTGATACCTTTCGTTGAGACTCCAATAGTCTATTGGTTCAACTCCCTCATGTTCTTGTCCAGTTACAAAACCATGAACAAATGCCATAGGTTCGACTAGCGAATAATCCCGTTTAAAGTTAGTATGGTTTTCAAAATTTATTACACTTGAAATTATAAACTGCTCATTACACCATTCATCCATTTGCTCCTTTAGTAGTTGGAAGAAACTATATTCTTTTCTAGATTCATTTAATGACTCAGTAATAATTTTAAACAATGATTGATTTTTAAACTTAGGGTAATTGATTCTTATTCCATTAACGAATGTCATCCAATCTGCAACAGTATGAAATTCATCTTTTGTTTGTGCCCTTAGCTCTTTTACAGTATTAAAATTCACCATTCCATTAATATACGTTTGGAATGATACTTTTATGTTTTCCAATAAGCTTAATCTCACGACTAGAAAACTTGACCTATTAAATTGATAAATTTCAGTTGACAACCATTCTACCGGAAATAAACCAGCTATAGTGTTATCGGTAGAATTATTTGGGTTAATAACATAAAACTTTCGATATGGGTTGTGCTTTTTCAGCCTATATACCTTCATTCTCTTTTCGTTACTACTCTCAGCAAAAACGAAATTTTGAAAATTAGGATGAAAGTACTTTACTACGTCTATATTCTCAACTAGGTCAACCTTCGAGTAGTTAATGGTTTCCGGGAAAAAAAATTGCTTCTCTTTATCCTTAGTTGGAATTGAGAACTCTAACTGCTCCCACCAGTCTTTCGATAAATTACAATTGAGCTTTCTATCTTTCAGTGGGTATATTAAATGCAATACATTATGACCACAACTTTTTGTTTGTAGACTCAAGATCGCACCTCAGTTTTTCTAATTATATTTCCTTCATCTTACATTATTTAACATTTTTATTGTTTGAATAGATACAATGGCTCATTTTATAAATAGTATTATATCGTATAGATACTACGGCCAAGATATTTGGAGAGTAGGAAAAGTAATGGAATTTGATCGGATTTCATGAACTTCAACCTAGCAACAATAGTATCCGTGAAATCATGCAGGAGTCGAGTCATTAGAAATAATTTTCGTGAATATATTAGAATCGATGTATCCCCGAACCTAATTCCCGTAAGAACAAAACTTTGAAAGTATACCCATACAAATCGAGGAGCTAGTGGGACAAATAAATTCCAACGTTGATACCTACTGACTATTCATAGTAATTGATTACCCAAAATGTCTCATTCCGAAAAAGGCTTTATAGGCTGCAAATAGTTGGTATACGAATATTTTAGGGCTAATGACTTAAATGGTCAAATTTATACTATAAAAATGGGCCTGAATGGGAAATTAATTTATGTATCCATCGCAGTCTGAACCCCATTTATTACAACTCCAAATAATGTAATTGCCCCTTCAGTCTAATATTTTTTAGTCTAATTCTATAATTTTCAATCTAAAACTTATTTTCATGGGATAATAAGTGTAAGAAGAAAATAAAACATTAGACTGGGTGTTTATTCCACGCGGATTCGGTTGTAATACCTTCAGACTTCAAAAAAAAGTTTTAGACTGACCTTAGAAATTGAAACAGCGACAGCCCAGGACTAGAAAATAATATCCTAGACTGTCGCGTTTAGATATATATTTATTCAAATATTGATTTTCAAGGAACCTTATTTTCATCTAACGCCTCTTTTAGAATCAAACTTTGGGGCTTTGCAATTTCACCCCAATTAACTTGTACATGTGATCGCATTGTATTTCCACGCAAGTCGCTATGCATGTCATAACTAGTGATATAACATAACACCCACAATTCTAAACTGTGTGAATCTGTATAATCTCTAGAATTCAAATAAAGTGGGAGGTAACTACAAGATCAATCTGCTCATCTTGTATCTTATCGATTAATACCCTACAATCACCCGAATAAGTATAATCAATATTATTAACTTGACTTTTTCCCTTTTACTACTTCTCCCACATTTTTAGAACAGAATGATTAAAAAAGCAGCATAATTGGACAAATGATGATATTGTTCGAAATATCTACTGTACAGTAGTACCTTCATTAGTCCCGTAAACAATTTAAAATTTCTTACTCATTTCTTGTTTTATTCTGATTCTATCGATGTAATATACACTAAAGTCTGACATAGGCTAATTTGACTATCAGTAGCCATACTCTTTAGCCTAATCGAAAAGTCTTTATTGTCTTGTATGAACCGTTTCAATGAGTAATATAATTCATTAGTCATTGGATAATGATAAGATCCTAATTTATCCATATAACTATTGAGATGTCTTACTATCTTTGGATTTAGTGTTATATTCCCTAGTAAATAGTTTGTCTTGTCTATATCTCTTAGTTGTAACGGTACATCTTCGTAGATATATGTAAGTTGTGAGCAGAGTTCTTGTTCCATAGATTCGAAGAACAGATTTTTCTTAAGAATCGCTGTTTCATGTTCATTAGGTAGAATACGTGCACCAAATGGGTTGATATATTTGAAGAAATCAAGTAAATCTTCTTTAGGAGTATATTTCTCAATAATTTCAGTAACTAATTTCCAAAACGACCTTTCCTCAACATAATGAAACTTCTTTTCAATCCATTCATGTAGGATGTCCTTTTTAAACAAGTGTGCACCCGATTGTTGCATTATGAATGATAATACATCTGGGACTATGTTGTAGAACCGAATAAATCTAACGGGATCACTTTTAACAAAATCAATGAAACTATTTTTTATGACTTCATCCCTATGAAATAAAATTTCTGACCAAAACATAGCTGAACTCTCAATCTTCAATCTTTGTAATCCATCAATTCTTTTCTCCAAGTACTCCCATAATTCCATTAAATCTGTTTTATCTAGCTCCGCTGTAGGAAGTGCATTCAGGTGATCTATAAAAGTGATATTTACACTTTCATACTGATCTCTAAAAGATTTAAATAAAGATTCCTTGTAGTACTCTAAACCTCCATTTACATGGAATTTAAACAGGTTATCCTGAATGAAATTCCAGAAGCATTCTACCGTTGCACCGTTTATTGTTCCAGATTTGGCATGTGCACACTGATTTCTTTTGTTTCTCCAATTTATAAATTCATCAATCACCTCATCATGATTAGCTAATTTGATAATTCTACGATCAGTTTCATAGGTGTTACTATCTTTATTAAATTTCGGTTTATTCATCATAATAATGTTGGCAACCGCTTCTTCCCAATTTCTATCACCAGATAAAGTTGTCCTGAAATTACTCCATTTCCGTTCCTCAACGTGTTCTGGTTTTATCGTGAAATTCAATACTCGCTGTCGAATGGTCTGCATTAAAGTGAGATAAGACATCAAAAATGCTGATCGAAACGCGCCAATTTTGTAGCACGATATCGCTTCTTTAAATAAATCTTGACTAATATATTCAAAAGCATTTGTTCTTTCGGCCCACAGTTCTACTTGTAGTTTCAAATTCTACTCCTCCTCTGTAATTCAGGAAATGAATAACCAAATAATAAAGGGCTGCTAACGCAGCCCCTAATTTAAATCATATTGTTATTCTTGTTGTCGATTCTGTAGACAGTAGAATAGCTCCTAATAGCAGTATATCCGTCTCATCCAGTCTAATACTTTATTTCCTCAGTCTAATACCTTATTTTCTTTTGACAATAAGAGTTTCCAGTTTTAATGTCCACTACTCCACCGTAACGCTCTTCGCCAAGTTCCTTGGCTTATCAACGTCATGGCCGAGCGCGAGCGAGGCGTAGTAGCTCAGGAGCTGCAGCGGCACGACCGACAGGGCCGGCGTCAGCAGAGGCAGCGTCCGCGGAATCGCGAACAGCTCATCTACGGATTTGCCCACTTCCTTCTGAGCGCCTTCGTTCACGATACCCAGAACGTGAGCGCCGCGTGCTTTAACCTCTTTGATGTTACTCAGCGTTTTCTCGTACAGCTCTTCTTGCGTCACGAGTGCGATGACTGGGATGCCATCCTCGATCAGCGCCAGCGTGCCGTGCTTCAGCTCGCCTGCTGCGTAAGCTTCGGAGTGAATGTACGAGATTTCTTTGAGCTTCAGCGAGCCTTCTTGTGCGACTGCATAGTCGACACCACGGCCGATGAAGAACAGGTTTTTATGCGAGGAGATCGACTCCGCTACTTGCTTCAGTACAGCCGATTGCTCCAGAATGCTTTCTACTTGCTCCGGCAAGTCATGCATCGCCGTGATGATTGCTTCAATCTCGCTCTCTGGCTTCGTACCCAGTGTTCCTGCCAGGTGCAGGCCGAACAGGTAGAACGCGATCAGCTGCGACGTGTATGCTTTTGTCGAAGCAACGGCGATTTCAGGACCCGCCCAAGTTACGATCACATCATCCGCTTCGCGGGCAACGGAGCTGCCGACTACGTTCGTAATCGCGAGTACGCGAGCGCCATTACGTTTTGCTTCGCGCAGCGCAGCAAGTGTATCGGCTGTTTCGCCCGATTGGCTCACAACGATAACGAGCGTTTCTGGCGTAATGATTGGCGAACGGTAACGATATTCGGAAGCGACATCCGTCTCAACCGGAATGCGAGCCAGCGATTCGATAACCGTCTTGCCGACCATACCGGCATGGGATGCGGTACCGCAAGCGACGATATGCACTTTGTTGATCGACTTGATGTAATCTGCTGTCATCGACAGCTCTTTCAAGTTAACGGATTTGCCGTCGTCCGCAATGCGGCCCAGCATTGTATCGCGGTAAGCTTTAGGCTGCTCATAAATTTCCTTCAGCATAAAATGATCAAATCCGGCTTTCTCCGCTGTGACGAGGTCCCAATCGACATGATATATTTCCTTGGAAATAAATTCGCCTTCGGTCGTCATCAATTCGACAGCATCACGTGTCAATACAGCCATTTCACCGTCGTTCAAAATATAGACGTTACGAGTATGCTCCAGAATGGCTGGAATGTCCGAGCCAATGAAGTTCTCGCCTTCCCCGATCCCGATAACGAGCGGGCTTGCAAAACGAACCGCAACCAGCTTCTCTGGTTCGAATTCAGTCAGAACGCCCAGCGCGTAAGCGCCGCGCATCCGTTTGACCGCACGTTGTACCGCTTCTACGATGTTGCCGTCATACTCATCCGCAACCAGATGGGAAATAACTTCCGTATCCGTCTCCGATACGAAATGATGGCCTTTCGCAATCAACTCATCCTTCAAGTCCAGGTAGTTCTCGACAATGCCATTGTGCACGACCGAGAATTTCGCCGAATTGTCGGTATGCGGGTGAGAGTTCACGTCGGACGGCTTGCCATGTGTCGCCCAGCGTGTGTGACCGATGCCTACTGAACCGGCCAGCGGCACCGTGCGGAGTTTATCCTCCAGATTAGCCAAACGGCCTTTCGACTTGGAAATTTCCAGACCGTTGCTCGTAAATACAGCAATGCCCGCAGAATCGTAACCACGGTACTCCAGCTTCTTAAGTCCTTCGATCAAAATATCCTGAGAGTCACGTTTACCAATATATCCAACAATACCACACATAATTATATAGACCTCCGTTATCGGTATGATTACCCGTACGGATGCCAGCTTATGCGCAGCACAAGCGCTATTCGGTTGTCATTATTATGCAAGTCTGCATCTGCAATGCGCAACCCTTCTGCCCATGCCCGCTTCGCAAGCGGCATCGTAGACATACGGGAGCTAATGTTGTCTTCCTCAAATAAAAACTATGGAGCAGCCTGCCGCAAGTTTGTGGAATCGGTCGCCCAATTCTTTTGCTTGTCGGCTTTCGGTTGGTCTGCAATAACCGGAAGGTCCCCGCCGAAATTTCGAACACCTTCACCTCGTCAGCTTCCCGTATGGACGTCCTCTCTCGAATCATCAACCGAATCCTCAAGAGCCGAACCGTCTCATCACGCAAGCTCTGGCGCTTATCTTACAAGTTGTAACCCCTGTCCTCGCTTTCCTGCTGGAATGATATGTTCTATCATATTCATTTTCGACTCATTTCGCAACCTATACTTTAGACTTAGTGTGGCAAAACAGGGCTGCAGTCCGTTTTGCGTAGTCTTCAAGCACTCCCCGGACCTGTAAAAAAGCCGCCCTGCACCCGGCAAGGCGGCGGCATCCTACACTCCATTATGCCCGTTAATATTTAACCGAGCTGCTGCTTCACAACGTCAACGATACGCGCAACATAGCCTTCGATCTGGTCCTTATCCGGACCCTCAGCCATAACGCGGATCAGCGACTCGGTACCGGATGGACGAACGAGTACGCGGCCGTTGTCGCCGAGCTCCGCTTCCACCGATTCCACAGCGGCTGCAATCGCCTCATTGCCTGCATAAAGGCTCTTATCCGCCACGCGAACGTTAATGAGCACCTGCGGATACTTGCTCATGAGCGTCTTCAGCTCACTCAGCTTGCGGCCCGACGCAACAAGTGTGTCCACGAGCTGCAAGGCAGTCAGAATGCCGTCGCCTGTCGTATTATGATCGAGGAAAATAACGTGGCCGGACTGCTCGCCGCCCAGGTTGAATCCGCCGCGGCGCATTTCTTCCATGACGTAACGGTCGCCTACGGCCGTTTGCGCCGTTTTCAGACCGATACGCTCTGTCGCTTTGAAGAAGCCGATGTTGGCCATAACCGTCGTTACAACGGTCTCGCCGTTCAGCTTGCCTGCCCGCTTCAGCGCATCGCCGCAAATCGCAAGAATGTAATCGCCGTCCACTTCCTCGCCCAGATCGTCAATCGCGATCAGACGGTCCGCATCGCCGTCGAAGGACAAGCCCAGATCGGCGCCATGCGCCAGCACTTGCTCACGCAAATATTCCGGATGCGTCGAACCAACGCCCGCATTAATATTGCGTCCGTCTGGCTCTGCGCCAACGGTAATAATCGTAGCGCCAAGCTCCTCGAAAACTTTCGGCGCAAGCTCGTAAGCAGAGCCGTTTGCGCAGTCGAGCACGATTTTCAGCCCGGCAAATTCGCCCTTAATCGTCGTCTTCAGGTAGCTCAAATAACGGTATTTCGCATCCTCATCAGTGAATACCGAGCCAATATCGCCGCCCACTGGACGCGGCAGTTCATCGGTCTCTGCGTCGATCAGCTGCTCAATTGCAAGCTCCGTTTCATCCGACAGCTTAAAGCCGTCGCCGCCAAAAAATTTAATGCCGTTATCCTGCACCGGATTATGCGAAGCGGAAATCATAACACCTGCGTCCGCCTTCAATTCGCGTGTAATGTAAGCCACTGCCGGAGTCGACACTACGCCCAGTCTTACGACGCTCGCACCAATCGACAACAAGCCTGCGATAAGAGCAGATTCCAGCATCGGACCCGAAATCCGTGTATCCAGCCCGATTACAACCTTAGGCTTATCCGCCTTTCCAGTAAGCACATAACCGCCGCAGCGGCCGATTTTATAAGCTAATTCAGGTGTAAGCTCGGAGTTTGCCACTCCGCGCACACCGTCAGTTCCAAAATATTTCCCCATAATTGTCGTTCTCCTTCTGTTCGAATGTAAGCAAGTATATTGTCATCTATCGTAATGGATGAACATGCCGCGCGTCAAAGCAAGTGTTCGAAAGCGTACAATTACACGCCATTATTGGCCGGGCTGTTGCTGCTTCCGTTGCCATTGCCTGGCCCTCCGTGGCCGTCATCCTCCGGCGTATTCGAATTCCCTCCGCCGCCTGAATTCCCTGAATTGGCAGTCTCTTCAGGCGGTGGAGTGCCTTGTCCGTCCGGCGTTTCCGTCGGCGGTCCAGTCGGGGTACCCGGCTCTCCCGTCGGGTCCGTTCCCGTACTTACCGATTTATCTTTAATTTCTATCGTTACCGTGAGTGCCCCGCCGGCAAGCTGAACAAAGCGAGGCAGGACTGCCTTCAGCTCCACAGAATGCGTACCCGGCGCTAATCCGCTCAGATCAGCGCTCAGCCGGATATCATCCGTCTTCAGCGCGTCGAGCACATTAGGCGCTCCCAGCACATCAAAGGCAAATGCGCCCTCCGACTCAGCCGTTACAGTCGCTTCAAGTCCATCAGCCAATCCTTCCAGCTGAATATTGCGACTCAAGGTTCTTGTCTCCGAATCAACGATCGTTACCTCGACGTTGATCTCGTTCGGCTCTACCATTTTTACACCGTCGGTTGCGGTGACTTTCGCCTTATAGGTTCCTGTGCCCTTGATCTTCGACAGATCCAGCGTTACCCCTTTGTAGAACTGCAGGGAATCAAGCAGCTTCTGGTCGCCGTAGACGGCTACTTTATCCATCTCAGGCTTAACCGCCGAAACGCTAAGTCCGTCAGGCAGCGAGCCGGTGTAGCTGAGCTGCAGCGGCAGCATCTTGAACGGCGGCGTTATCGGCACCGTGACCGCAACCGTAGAAGGATTAATAACGGCATGTTCCATCGGATGACCTTCCGTATCATAGACGACGATCTTCGACTTCTTCTCCTCGACCGTCTTCTCCGCACCCTCAACGCTGACGCTCGTGCTGACAGCTCCGACAAGCGCCATCTCTTCCTTCGGAAGCGTGACCTTGACCTGACCGCCGCCCGTCGTCACAAAGTTAGGCGTACCCGTTATATAACCATTCGCAGGCGTGCCTTCGATTTTCACACCAAGATCAAAGGCCTTCGTCTGAATCTCGACTAGCTCAACCGTCACCGTCGTCGGCGACATCTCGACAAGCTCGATGCCCTTCGGCAATTTATAGGTCAGCGGCAGCACATGCTCGCCTTCCTTGATGCCGCTTAAATCGACATTAAGTACGATGTTCTCATCTTTCAAGCCGAGCAGATTGGCCCGGCGTCCTTCGACAACGACGCGGACAACCGTCGGCTCCAGTTTCACTAGGGCATAATGCTCCTCATCCAGTCCAACCGGAATAACAGACTGCGCCTCATAGGCCTTCGTATCCAGATTGGACGTCACCGTAGCAGGCGTCTTCTCCGGATCGAAATGGACGACTGCCCACAGCAGCAGCGCAATAATGACCGACAGCACCTTCAGCGCCGTCGGATGGCTCAGCCACTTATCCATCGCTGCGACCCCCTTTCCGCTTCAGGAAGGAGGAGAAGACCGACTGCTCCTTGCCCGTCTCTTTCGGCGTCAGTTCCTCGTACAGCTTGGAGATCAGCGATTCTTCCTTAATATCGCGCACGATCATACCATTTAATGCCAGGGAGACTTGTCCGGTTTCCTCCGACACGATAACCGCAACAGCGTCGCTTACCTCGCTCACCCCGATTGCTGCCCGGTGGCGCGTGCCAAGCTCCTTGCTGATGAACGGATTCTCCGACAGCGGCAAATAACAGCCGGCCGCCATAATCTGATTGCCTCGTATTATAACAGCTCCATCATGAAGAGGTGTGTTTGGTGTGAAAATATTAATCAACAGCTCCGACGTAATCCGTGATTCCATTTGAATGCCGGATTCAATCAGCTCATTGACGCCCGTCATCCGCTCGAACACGATCAGTGCGCCAACCTTACGGCTCGCCATCGTCTGCACGGCCCGCATTACGCCCTCGATCTGATCGCTGACGACATCCTTCTCCAGCGAGGACGTACGGGCAAACAGCTTGCCCCGTCCCAGCTGCTCCAGCACGCGCCGCAGCTCCGGCTGAAAAATAATAAGCACAGAGACGACACCGAACGTAAACATCTGATTCATCAGCCATTTCAGCGTGTATAGATTCAGCCAAGTGCTGATTGCCCAAGTCGCGACGAGGACGAATATCCCTTTCAGCAGCTGTACGGCTCTCGTTCCCCGTACGAGCAAAATCATTTTATAAATAATATAGCTGACAATACCTACATCGATAACGTCTTTAACCCAATCATTCCAGTTCAAATCAGTAAAGTAGCTCAATATAAAACCCCCAAACAACCGACAGCTACTATTTTTTTTATTATATAGGCTATATCAGTTTCGCCTTGTATGCTGTCTTCTAAAATCAATGCGAAACCTAACAACCTTATTATTTTCTAGAATTGGGCTTGGAAATCCTTTTTTCGCAAGAAAAAAATAACTGCCTCCTTCAAGGGAGGCAGTTGACATTAAGAAGCCAATCCGCTGAACGATTGTGTTACTTTGAACCAGAACCAATCCAGCGCTTGGTCGATCGTCCGCTGTTGACCGGTAATGTAGCCTGTCGAAGCCAGGTTAAGCGAGCCGTCGATGACGGTTACGTTGCCTTCCACTTCGCCTCTTACATCGGCCTCTCCATTCTCAACGATCAAATTGCCTTTCACATGAACACCTTCAGGTATAGTCACTTTCTTGCCTTCAATTACGACCTGCTGAAGCACTTCGCCTTCGCCCGATATGACCAGCTTGGAATCCTGCTGCCACATCGAGATGAAGCTGCCGAGCATCACCACTACGAATAGGGCTGCTACAGCGAGACCCGGATATTTATACAGGTAGCGCAAGGCTCCGCGTCGATTCTGCCGCGGCGCCTTCTCTTGCGGCAGCTGTGACATGATTCGTTCCGTCAGCTTCGCAGAAGCGGTACCATCATAGGCAGGAATCGCCGGCGTGTGCTCCAGCGCGTTATACAATAACGCCTCGGTTCGCTCCAGCTGTTCAAAGCGGGCCATACACGAAGGACATGAGCGTAAATGTGCCTGTAGTTGCTGCGCTTCCTCGCGCGGCAGATCGCCGTCTAAATAATCATGCATGCCAACGATGGCGACATTGCATTCCATAGCAGCCAGTCCTTTCTTTCGTTTGCTCGCGCATAAGCTCTCCACATAAGTACGATACGTTGCGTCGAACAGGATGTTTCACTTTTTTATAAAGATTACTATTACAGCTTATGCTCTAATTTTTTCCGCAGAAAATCCCTGCCGCGGTGAACCCGCGTTTTGATCGTCGTAACCGGCATATCCAGCACATCGCTAATCTCCTGCAGAGACAGCTCCTGAATATAGCGCAGCATCATGACCGTCTTGTACTTCGGCGCTAGTGAATCGATGGCCTCATGAATAATCCGCTGCGTCTCAGAGAGCAGCATTTCCGACTCTGGCGTCCTGTTGTCGCTTGGAATCATCGAGTAGCCGTCCAGCCCCTCGTGATCATTAGACTCTGCATCCAGCGAGTACGTCGGCTTGCGCTTCCGCAGCCGGTCGATACACAAGTTTGTTGCAATTCGGTAGATCCAGGTTGAGAATTTCAATGATTCATCATAGCGTTCTAAATTTTTGTGGACGCGCAGAAACGTTTCCTGTACGACGTCCTCCGCCTCCTGGCGGTTATTCAGCATGCGATAAGCCATATGGAACAATTTATCTTGATACAGCTCCACAAGCTCAGCAAACGCCCGCTGATCGCCCTTTAACGCTAATCGGGCGAGACGAGCTTCCAGTAGATTCACTATTACTCCTCCAAACCTTCCGTTTGAACGGATTGCTGCCGCATCACCCGGATGGTGGCGACAATATCGTCACATTGACGATTGTATAGACTTCCAGAGCTTAGCTTGTCCAAGCAAGCGTTATCTGTGTTCCAGCCCTGCGGCTCCATTCAGCAGCAGACCGTCCGGCTGCCGCTTTCACAAACCTATAAAACATAATTCGACATCTATTTGAGATCGTAATACGCTAGCAAAATCGTAATCCACATAAACCGAAAAAGCAATACTATTACATGAAAAGTACCGGAATTAATTATATAGTTTTTGCCCCGCGATGGCAAAGGAATCAGTAACGGAATCCGCTATATCCGGCAGCAACGGAAAAAGACCGGCTCCGGGGCAATTTCCCCGGGTACCGGCCGCTTTTAGCGTATGATTTTCAGCATATTCACTACTCAACTGCTTATAAAATGCTGTTCCCCATAATGGTCTTGAGGACATCCTTAATTGTGCTGGTCGGGATCGCGAAGCCGATACCTTGTGCCTCCGAATTGACGGCTGTGTTAATGCCGATCACTTCGCCTTTGGCATTCAGCAGCGGTCCGCCGGAATTGCCGGGATTAATGGATGCGTCCGTCTGCAGCAAATGCTCGTACACATGGTTGCCGGTTTCGTCGGCTATCGTGATAGGACGTTCCTTAGCGCTCAATACGCCAACCGTCATCGTATGATCGAAGCCGTACGGGTTGCCGATTGCAATAACCCAGTCGCCGATGGCGCTTTCGTCGGAATTGCCGATTGGCAAGGTCGTCAGATCGCCTGCGCCCTCGATTTTCAGCACCGCCAGGTCATGATTTTTATCAGCGCCAACAACGGTCGCAATAAACGGCTCGTCATGCCCTTCCACAGTAACCTTCACTTGATCCGCGTCTGATACGACGTGCTCATTCGTAAGAATATAGCCCGCTTTGTCGAAAATAAAGCCTGTCCCCGATCCAGTCAGCTGAAGATTGGATGTATTGCTCCCTTGCGATTGCCCTTGCCCCTGCTGTCCTTGCTGCCCCTGATTCCCTTGCGGGTTCAGGCCTTGTCCTTCGTCTTGTCCGAAGATGCCGCCGCCAAACGGCCAGCCCCCATCACCTCTGCCTGAAGGCTGCTTCGGCGCTGCATAGTTTTCTATTTTCACAACGGCCGGAGATGCCTTAGCGTAAATGCTGGAGATCGTCTGATCCACCGAAGCAGACGCCGTTTTCACTCCTGCACCTGAATTGCCCTTATCAGCCACATTCGTGACGGATGCGGTCTCGGTACCGCCAGTAAACAAGTTGTTGCGGTCCGCTGTATACATGAACCCGCCAATGACGACAGCTCCTACCAGAAAGGCAGCCAGCATCGCCGTTGGCGAGCCCTTCCGTTTACGCTTGCCGCCATGCTTAGAACCATGATCTCCGTCACCAGGCTCCTCCGGTAAATATCCGCTGGCTTGGAGCAGCTCCAATTGTCTCTCGTAATTCGACTTCATGTCCATTGCCGTTTGGTTAGGACCATATGTGTAAGTGGCTGCCTCTTTGACTTGATCACCTGATTGCGTTGTTTCCTTGTCGTTGAATGAATTCATAGATGATGCCCTCCTTCGATTCATACGGCTTGATCTCGCCGCTTCGTCGTTGTCGTTTGCTTTGATGTCTTCATAATGAAGGCTGCACCTTAAAGCAAACTTAAGAGGACTATAAAAATAAATAAAACCTTGGACAAGCGGCTACTGTGCTGCGTAGGCACGCGCTTGATCAACCAGCTTCTGCGGTTCATCCACCTTTAAATAGATGATGCGAGTCTGCTTAGGCAGAAACAAAAATCCTTCAACCCGCTTCTCCCGGTGCAATTCGAGCTTCACATTAGGCGTGCCTAACATCGGCCCGGCAGAACGTTTGAGCTCCGCTTTGTCCAGCTCATACCCTGTCTTAGACCAGTCGATAGAAGAAATATCGCTCCACTGCAAATCGCCTTGCAAACGCATGCCGTAACGCAGCCTAATGCCCTTCCCGTCCATTCGAATCGGCTGAAGCACAGCCGCGCGCGTATCAGCCCACAGCAGCATAAGCAGCCAGATTTCAGAGAACGTCACAATCCATGCTGCTAGAGGCGACCACATGGCCAGCAGCAAATGAACGACGACGGACTCCATGATGATGATTTTCGTCGCGAACGCAGCCATGAGCACTTGATTCGTTTCTTTATGATAAGTGAAGGAATAGCTGTCTTCCTCTGTCTGCAGAAGCATCCGCTTGCGTGCGCCCCAAGAGAAGAGCAAGTAGTAAATCATGCTTGCATCATGTACGAGAACCGAGGCTAGCTTCCCGCTCCCCAATACCTCCTGTACCGCAACCCGAATAGCCTCTCCTGTATTAGCTTCCGTCCGCCTGATCTGCCTGAACCTCTTCACGACGCGAACAATTAATCGCACTTCATAAAATATGATCGCAGCCTCTGCTGTTAGGACGAGCAGCTCGATCGGCCAAATCGTTTGCCACACGGCGCCTTTCATCGACGAAGGCAGTATGAACCATGCTGCTAGTCCTCCTAGCACAGGAAGCGGCAACACCGCCTTCAGCTTACGTCCAGTCCTTCGGATAACAAGCAGCCAGTAAAGAAGCGGAATGACGAGCATGAAGTCAAACAGAATCGCATAAGCAAGGAACGGTTCCTCCTTCATCGTGAGCACAACCGCGCTGTCGACGCTTAAAATAAGCAGTGCAGCTCCAATGAACCAATACGTAGAACGGGACAGCTTCGAGGGTGAGACCATAGCTAAAACCTCCCTAAACCGATAATGAGCAGTTTATTTGCTTTGTTACCAGTATATAATGGCGAAGAACTGTAAAACCGTTCCTTTTATGGATTTTCAACGACAGATTTCCTGCATGCACAAAAAAACCGAGCAGGGCTTTCGCCTCGCTCGGTTTCTTCTGTATATTAGCCTATTAGCCCGTATTTCTCAGGCCGGCTGCAATTCCGTTGATCGTGAGAAGCACCTCGCGGAGCAGCTCAGGTGCATCTTCATCCTGCTCGCGAATCGCGCGAAGCTCGGACAGCAGCTGTACTTGCATATAGCTGAGCGGATCGACGTACGGGTTGCGGAGACGAATCGACTCCTGGATAACCGGTACATTGTCCAGAATCTCTTCTTGACCTGTAATTTGCAGAATCAAATCGGAAGTGAGCTTATACTCTTCTTCGATTTGCGTGAAGATCCGGTCGCGAATCTCTTGATCGGAGATCATGTCTGCATATTCTTTGGCGATCAGCAAATCTGCTTTGGCCAGCGCCATTTGCAAATTGTCGATCAGGGAGCGGAAGAACGGGAATTGCTCATACATCGTCTTGAGCGTATCCATCTTCTTCTCGTCATCGCCTGCATAGCTTTGCAGCGCTGTACCCGCCGCGTACCAAGCCGGCAGCAAGTAGCGGCTTTGCGTCCATGCAAATACCCAAGGGATTGCACGGAGATCTTCGAAGCGGTCGCTGTTTTTCCGTTTCGACGGACGGGAGCCGATGTTCAGCTCGCCCACTTCCGGAAGCGGCGTCGACTCTTTGAAGAACGTCATAAAGCCCGGATCGCGGAAAATCAAATCCTGATATTTCGTAAGCGCCGTCTCCGAGATGGAGCGCGCAATGTCATTCCATTCCGCTACAATTTCTTGCTCTTGCTGCTGCGGATATTTCGCCAGGCGTGCAGCTGTAATAAGCGCCCATGTCGCTTGCTCCAAGCTGCGGTAAGCGATGCCCTGCATCGAATAACGCGAGGACAGCACTTCGCCTTGCTCGGTGATTTTGATGCCGCCGCCAATGGTGTGCGGAGGCTGTGCCAGAATGCTGCGGTTAAGCGGCATGCCGCCGCGACCGAGTGCTCCGCCGCGTCCATGGAAGAACTTCAGCTTCACGCCATGCTCGCCCGCTGCCGCTGTAATTTCGTTCAGCGCAACGCGAAGCTCCCAGTTCGCCGTTACTACTCCGCCGTCTTTGTTGGAGTCGGAGTAGCCCAGCATAATTTCATGCAGATTGCCGCGTGCCTCTACCGCTTGACGATAGATTGGCAGCTCGAACAACTGCTTCATGATGCCAGGAGCGGCATGAAGATCGTCGATGGTCTCGAACAGTGGAACCGACTGCAGCGTGCAGCGAACCGTACCGTCGACATCTTTGACGAACAAGCCGACTTCCTTCGCGAATACCATAACTTCCAGCATGTCGCTTGCGCCCTGTGTCATACTGATCAGGTAGCTTGAGATACAGTCTACGCCGAACTCTTGCTGCGCACGATAGACAGTATGATACACATCGAGACATTCGCGTGTGGATTCTGTATAGTCCAAATGGCTGGATGTCAGCGGACGCGGATCATTGAGCAGCTTATGAAGCAGCTCGATTTTCTCATCCTCGGACAATTGGCCATAGTTCGAAACAATGTTCATTTTCGCCAAAATTTCGCTCATCGCATTCTCATGCTCTTGGCTGTGCTGGCGGATGTCCAGCTGCAGCAGATGGAAGCCGAACAGCTCGACCTGGCGCACCAGCTTGCCAATTTGCGTGTCTGCAACATGGTCTGCAAAATGGTGACGCAGGCTGCGGTCGATAATGCGCAGGTCCGCCAGCAGCTCGTCAGCATTGTTGTAGCGCATCGGCGAGCCTTTCAGCGCCTCGTCGCGGGCGTTAGCCAGCTTCTCCAGCATAAAGCCCAGCTTGATGCGGTAAGGCTCCTTCGCATTGCGCCACAATTCGACGCATTTCACATCGATTAATTGACGATCTTGCTTGATCGATTCAATAAGCTCTTCCGACACTTCGACGATATTCGTGCTGAAGCTGAGCTGATCAACCAGTTCATTGATCTTTTCCTCATATTTCTGCAAAGCCAATTGGCGGTTAAGCGTCAGCGTTTCCCAAGTGATCTTGGCCGTTACGGACGGGTTGCCGTCGCGGTCTCCGCCGATCCAGGAGCCAAAACGCAGGTAGCTTGGCACATGCCAATTCTCGCCCGGATAGTATTTCTCCAAGCAGCGCTCCAGCTCTTCGTAGACGGCAGGCAGCGCTTCGAAGAGCGTCTCGTCGAAGTAGTACAGGCCGTTGCGTACTTCATCAATAACGGTAGGCTTGCGGTCCCGAAGCTCGTCAGTCTGCCACAAAATGAGCACTTCATTCAGCAGCTTGTCCCGAAGCTTCTCGCGTTCGCGGTAAGTCAGAGTCGGGTTGTCAAGCTCCATCACGTCTTCGGCTATCCGTTTGTGGATATCAAGGACGGCCCGGCGTGTTGCTTCCGTCGGGTGGGCGGTCATAACCAGTTCGAGCGAAATGCCGCTCAAAATTTGCTGAACATCTTCAACCGCGATTCCGCGCTCTTTCAAGTCTTGGACAGCGCTTTCGATGGAGCCGCGCTGCACGCCTTCGCCTGCCGAACGCTCGTAATCACGCTTGCGGCGGATACGGTGGTTCTGTTCAGCAATATTTACCAGTTGGAAATAAATAGCGAATGCACGAATGACTTGATGACGAATTTCCGGATTAAGGGAAGCGATCTTCGATTTGAATTCCCCAAACAGCTCAGGAACGAACTCTGCACGAAGCGATTTGCTCGTCTCGCGAATTTGTTCGACGATATCCAGCAGCTCGCGTCCACCTTGATGCACGAGCACTTCTCCGAGTATATTGCCTAGGAAACGGACATCCCTGCGCAGCAGGTTATTCGCCTGCGGCCGGTTGGCCGATAACGTTGATGTAGCTTGTTCCGACATACTTTTCCTCCTGTGGGCGTCGTCTTAGACGCGATTTCAACTCATTTCATCATACTACAAAATGTTGCAGGGTTGAAGCCCTGTCGACAAGCAAAAATAAGCCTCCGAGCGATATCGAAGTCCCTTTCTGGCAGGCAAATACCATTTTATGCTCCATTTAGAATAAGGATATCGATCCGAAATGAAGGAATTGAATCGTGATGAACAGCCTGAAAACTGAGCCAGAACAACTGTTATCACTGAAAAACTTGTTATGGTGCTTACCGCTCAAGAACGAATCATGAGTCCCGGCAAATGGTTCTACCTGCTTGCCTTCATTGCAATTATTGGAACTTAATGGATTGGCTATCTAATGCAAAAAAACTGCTCCTGTATGATGTATATCGCTATGGCGATACTCTTCAGCTGCAGTTATTAGCTGTCCGTGACACTAACTCGGCCGAATTCTGTTGAGTAATCTCGCTTACATGCAAACATTTAACCAAAATATCTGGCATTGAATCACAAATGTGATTAGTGCGCTAAGCATGCTGTTGCTCATATGCTAATAATCCCCTGGCAGAATGAGTTAAGACCCTGATAAGGTCTTATCGGTGCAGAGAATGCCAGCTACATATGAATTAAGACCCCCGCAGGGTCTTATCTCTCATTTGAGGCAAGAAAACCCTCAGAAAGTTGGCTGATTATTAATGAATAAGACCTTGGCGAGGTCTTATCGGCAGAGAAAGTGCCAACTGCTTGTGAGTTAAGTCCCTCGCAAGGTCTTACCAGTACGGCCCTCATGCTCTTCCCCTCGGCTCAATGAACGAAGCCATGAAGAAAGCGTATGACACGCTGCCTTTATGGCTTCATTTTTTCATTTTCCCATTATTAGTGGAGCATATGGACGCCGAATGTGAAGAAAATAGGTGGGTACTACATCTCACTTACTTGGAGGCTGAACACATGTACCAGAACTCAAGCTTGTCGAGCCAAATTAACCAATGCGAGCAAATCGCCCAACAAATGATCCAGCAAACGCAGCAAGCTTCCCAAATGTATCAGCAATTGCTGCAGCAAGAGCAGCAAAATGCAAGAACGCTTGAAGACATCGCTCAAAAAGAGCAGCGCGCTGCACAAATCATCCAAACAGCGCTGCAAAACCATCAGCAAGCGGTGCAACAATTGCAGCAGGTTACTCAAATTTGCCGTCAATTGGAGCAAACTGCTGCTGCTCAGCAGCAATTTTCGATGAACAGCTTCCAGCCGCAGCATCAACAGCAACAACAAGGGCATTATGACCATCACAATCTTCGGGGCTTCCAATAGAAGCAACCCCAGCTTGAGTGTTTCAGCAAGTACTTTCATAAATAATCATTCATATCAGGAGGGATTATCCAATGAAAAAGACAGTTGGTTTTATGCTGGCTACATGTCTGACCCTGACGATATCGGCTTCGGCTTATGCCAATCAAAGCTCCATGAGCAGCAATAGCACCGTCTCGCCGATAACACCATACTCCAATTACCAGAACAATTCCGGCACTTATGGTACCTATACCAACGGAACGTATAACGGTACTGGACGCGGTTTCTCAACCGGGAACGGTCTAGGCACTTATGAATATGGCACAGGTGCAGGCATGAATGCCAACAATTATAGAGGCTATTCTTACAATAACCATAATGCCGGTTATTATGACACAACGGTTAACGGCAACCGCTATAGAGCTACAGCAGCTGCTACGACCGCAACTAACAGAGGCTCTGGCTGGGGATGGCTCGGCTTGCTGGGTCTGTTCGGCTTAGCAGGCATGCGCAGCCGCAACCGCGAAAGAACGTAACAAAACTAATGCAGCAGCCGCTCCTAGGAGCGGCTGCTTATTCGATGAATTGAGTTAGAATTGCCCATCACGCATGGGAGAACATTCAGTAGTCGTTCTAAAGTAATCGAATCATCATAGTTCCATTTGGCATGCATTCGATAGACAAAATTCCTTTGTACAGGTAATAGCCCCTGCCAATGTGCACTTTGTGATAGCAGCTTCTCTGCAACCAGCGAGACCTGATCCTCGCCCACCAATAAAAACAGCCGGTCTCCGGCGTACGTCTGCAGCATATCAGCAGCTACATGCCGAAAATCAATCCCGTGTTCAATTAATTCCTTAATCTTCTTAGAAGGCTTAAATGCAAGCGGATGATAGATTGTAGAGGTTAGACCATTCGACCCCATCACGTACAGCTCCCCATCAACGATTACAAGGACCGCAGCCGTTTCACTATCCCCAATAGCCGGCCGCAATTGGCTTCACATTGCCTTGAGCTTCGCCTTATAGACCCTTATCCACTGTTCAGCACAGGGACTCTTTCCGACAACAGCAGCCATTAGTCTTAGCTGTTCGAAGTTCGAAGCCGCTCTATCAACGACCATGGTTGGGGCGATACGGGACATAGGAACTTCCGCCATATTGACCGTGCTGCAGCAGAAAATGAAGTCCGGCTCTAACGCTTTTATTTTTTCAAAATCCTCCCTTGGCCCAATATCATGAACATGCTGGAGCTCATTCTGATACACAACCTGTTTGCCGATTACGGTCATATCCGCACCTATCGGCCTAACTCCAAGCGCCATCAGATGTCCTAATGGAAAACCGACAACGACAATTTTGGAGCGCTGCGGCTGAAGCGGAAGTTCAATCCCCAAGCCCCTGTCATCCGATATATTCAGCTTGCTTGGATGAGTTCGCGCATATTGTTTGGGAGAAATACCCATAGCTTGCCGGAACCTGCGGTTGAAATAATATTCATCCCTGAATCCGATATGATGCGCAATGTCTCGAAGCGGTCGATTGGACAGAAGCAGGAGTTCCTTAGCACGCTTCAATCGCTGCTCTGTTAAGTAATCCAAAGGCTTATGGCCGGTAAGCTGTTGGAACAAAGCACTGTATTCCGAGCGCCGAACGCCTGCCTGCCTTGCCAGCAGCTCTACCGTTATATTTTCATCATAATGCTCTTCCATATAAGCAACCGACCGCTCTACAGCCCGCTTGGCTTCCGTATCGCTTGGCGAGGCTTCATTCGGAGCTTCAAGCAATAATAACAGAAGTTCTTGTAGTCGTATCTGCTGCTTAAATAACTCCAGCGTACCTGTATTAGGGCGCTCGTCAACAAGCTGTTCAAACAAATCGACCACTTTCATAAACAGAGCCGGAGCCAGCATCTGCTCATAGGGAAAGCATTCCTGCATATGCAATAGCGGCTTGCTCCACCCTTGGCTGTAAATATCAAAAGTAACCCAATAGCCGAAAAAGCCGCTGTCCCTGAACTGCTCCAGCATAAGTTGACTCTCAGGCTGTATAATCACGGCTGTGCCGGATCTAGCCTGCATAGCCTTGCCATTAAGGAGAAGATGGCCGCAGCCTTTCGCACATACAACTATCCTGTGATGCCCTTCCAGTACGCTAGAAGCTATTGGATGCCTGCTACGGCTATCCCATATACCCGCTTTAACGATGGAAAATCGGACATGAAGAAGCGATGGCGTTTTCTGCTCGTCCTGTTCCAATACAAGTCCTCCTTACATGAGAACGATTATCAATTATGAGCTAATTGTATAAAATAAAAAGAAGCTTAGCAACATCAAGTTGCAAGCCTCTTCTCTTCTAATCCAGGACTCCACCGACTCTTTTATTTCAAAATTTTCGGCAGCTCATCCAACAGTCTGTCCTTCGTAACCGGATCATCAAAATTCCATTTCGTCTCAATGTAATAGACTCGTTTATTAGCTACCGCTTCAATGGATTGGAACACTTTCTCCTGGGTAAAAGAAGTGGCCTCCGACCTCGCCGCCTCGTCATCATCCGTGAGAATAAACAGATAATCTCCGGAGTATTCAGGCAAAACCTCACTTGATATATCCGTGAATCTTTCATTCTTATCAATCAATTCCTTCTGAATTCTGGGCGTAGGCACATAACCAAGCGTATCGTATAAAATATTGGCGAAGCCGCTATCCCCCATCACGTAAAATTGTTTGCCTAAACGAATGAACACAGCAGCCGTTTCGCCTTCTTTTACATCCAGCTGCTTTTTAACGTCCTCTGCTTTTACTTTAAAGTCATTAATCCATTTCTCGGCTTCCTGTCTCTTGCCTAATAGCTCTCCGATTGTAAGCAAGCGCTCAAAGGTCTTCAGCCTGTCATACGTGACGGTTGGTCCCACCTTATTAAGCGCCTCATAGTCCTTAGTATCGTAGTAGGTACCGCCGCTATCCATAAGAATAAGGTCTGGTTCAAGCGCAAGTATCTTCTCAAGATTTGCAGAGGCTTCACCAATATCCTCAATGCCTGCCAGCAAGTCTGAATACGCAACTTGATCAGCAATGACCTCGAGGTCAGCACCGATAGGTTTAATTCCGAGTGCCAGTACATCTCCTAGATCACTGCCTGTATATACAACCTTTGCAGGATGAGTTGGAATCTCTACCGTGTGGCCTTTAGAATCCACAACAGACCTTGTCGCTGCTTCTACGGGGCTCGGGCTTGAACTTGACTCTGTAGTTGCTGCGTTCCCCGTACTTACATTATCATTGGCCTTCGCGCCGCAAGCCGCTAGCATAGCGGCGGTCAAAGCTATTGCTGCTATCGTGACGACAATTTTTCGTACTGTATACATCTGACTTTAGTCCCCCAATAAAATGATATAATATAAGATAATGATAATCATTCTCTAATAATGCATCATAATCAAGATCGCTCGTTGAAACAATGGAGAAACGTTGTAATTTTTTTGGGACAAAAGTAAATGCTGAGCTTGCGGCTCTTCATAACAGAACGAAAAAAAAGTATCTGACCGTCGAACTAACGACGGTTAGATACCTTTTTTATTATCATCACTTCACTTTAGCCGTAAGTATAGCGAAAACGCCGTATTTTTGAGGATTATCATTTGTAGCACGGAACCAGACTTCCCCTTTGCCTGCCATTACCCCATCTTTCGTAGCCGACAAACCATTGACCTTCTGGTCCTTCAGCACTTTCTCAACATCAGCTGTAATGATGGTATCGTACTCTTCGAGGAATTGAGCCTTGTCCTCGATTGTACGTGATTCTTTGCCGTCATGAACCATAAGCGGATAAAGAATAAGATCAGCCAGCTTTTCCTTATGGTGAATCATGGCCGAGATACGAACATCTCGAAACATTTTGCCAAATGCGATAGGGTCGCTTACTCCAGCGGCTTCAAACGGATTGCCCAAAACTGGATCTTCGCCTGTATTTACGTTATCGATATCCGTAAAAGTAGGAATTCCGCCTTCATTACTGTTACTGCTGCTTTTAGCACAGCCTGCACTTAACGCTAGACATACAACCAGCGCGCAAGCTAACGCTGTACGCTTCCATGTAAATTTCATTTTTAAAGTATCCTTTCCAGCTTATCATTTTCATGAAATAGTTTCCGCCGCTTAATTGAGCTTGTACAAAGGCTAACGGACATCTTTATATTCTAGCAAGCGTCATCTAGATTGACAACTGAATAGTGGTATTTGCCAACACTGGACAGGTATTTACAAGGCAGAGAAACCTGTATCGTTCCCTCATCATTGCCCAAAAAAGCTTCATCAACTATAAACGCTCACGTTTGAGAAAAAGTTGCTTCTCCCCAGCGGATCATGTTCTTAATCCATTGATTTTTTTTCCAGAATAGGTTATTTTATATACAGCTTAGCGATAAGCAAGTTCCTGACACGAAGGGAGATGTTTTGAATGGCAGCTACTTATATGGTGGTTTGGTCTTAAAACCGAATAGCAGGCATATGTGAAAAAAGCGGGAATCACCCGCATTATTTGGTATGCCGTCCAAAGTAACCTTTCGTGAATATTGCTGTTTGCAGATACGATGAAGGTCGTATCTTTTTTGCGTCTTAATGCCGCGCGACAGCAGCTTCTTTAGAGGCTGCTTGTCCGCGGCATTTTTGCGTCCAAAAAACAACATTAAAGGAGCTATCAAAAAAAACATGATGGATTTGAAAACCTATGGCTACACAGAAATAGAAGTAATTCCGGACGGATTATTGCCTGGCAGGGTGACTGAGCTTCGACGCGAGCGTTTCACGGTAATGACCGAGCAAGGTAAAGTAACGGCAGTGCTCAAAGGAGCGTTCTATCACAATGCGGAAACGCGTGTAGACTTTCCGTGCGTCGGTGATTTTGTATTGCTGCACTACAACGATAGCGGAGATTCTCTCATCGTTACGGTACTTCCCCGTCGTTCCCAGTTCTCACGCGCGAATTATTCAGGGCATGCCGCAGGCTATGTCAAAACTGTGCGGGAGCAGGTTGTTGCCACCAACTTTGACTATGTGTTTATCCTTTCTTCTCTGAATTGGGATTTCAATGTTACCCGTATTATGCGGTACCTGACACAAGCCAGTCAGAGCGGCGGCCAGCCCGTCGTCATTCTGACCAAAGCTGATCTCGTTGAAGATTATAAGCTTCCGCTCGCTGAAGTCACACAAAGCATCCCTGATGTGCCGGTTCACGCGATCAGCAGTCATACAGGTCTTGGGCTGAACGAACTCGCTCTCTATTTGATGCCTGGTAAAACAGTCGTCTTTCTCGGCATGTCCGGTGTCGGTAAATCATCTCTGCTAAATGCGCTGATAAAACAGGACGTAATGAAGGTTCAGACGATCCGTGAGGCCGACAGCCGGGGACGGCATACGACAACGCATCGTCAGCTGTTCATGCTCCCCTCCGGTACGATGGTCATCGATACGCCGGGTATGCGCGAGCTTGGGCTGTTTAATGCCGACGAAGGCATACGCGCTAGCTTTAACGATGTGGAGCAATGGTTCCCCCAATGCCGATTTACACATTGCCGCCACCAGACCGAGCCGGGCTGTGCCGTTCTCGCCGCACTTGCCGACGGTTCACTGTCGCGTGAACGGTTGGAGCATTATATTGCTCAGCAGCATGAGAACAAGTTTATTCAGGATAAAGCGAGCTACCTCATCGACAAGAATGCTCGAAACAAAACGATTACGATATGGAGCAAGCAAACGAAGAAAAACAGGGGATGGAAAAAATGAATTTAAAACTCGAAACGCTTATTAATACCTTAAGCCAACGGTTCAAGAAGAATATTATCTCAGCCGACTATCAAGCCTTGCCGCTGCAGGGAGGAACTGTGGGAGATGTATGTCTGGTATCGGGGAGCGCCGAAGCTGCGGATGGTGAAAAATTGCCTTATCGTATCGTGTTAAAAGTCCAGAATAAATGGGAGCGCTACGGCGATCCGGGCTCATGGCGCCGGGAATATGATCTCTATGCGTCTGACCTGGGAGCGACGTTCTCAGATGCCCTCCGCTGGCCGGCATGTTATCACGCCGAGATGAATACTGAAGAAACTAAATTTCAGCTCTGGCTGGAATATATCGATGGCGTAACCGGCTTAGACTTAACCAGCGACATGTATGAACAAGCCGCGCTGGAGTTAGGACGCTATCAAGGCAAGCTGTATGCAGAGCAGCCCGCTGTGCTGCATAGCCTAACCAACCTTAGCCATGCAGATCTCATGAAGAATACGTATTTGCATTACCGGTCATGGCCGGTCGTCTACGACTATATACGCTCGGAGGAGTGTGAATTCCCGCAGCACGTACGGCAAATGCTCATCGACATCGATGAGCACGCAGACGAGATACTTGCCCGCATCGAAAAATTGCCACTCGTGCTATGCCATCGGGACTTCTGGGTGACAAACCTGATCTATGCCGACGGGAAAATCGCACTCATCGACTGGGATACTTCCGGATGGGGCTACCTGGGCGAGGATCTCGCAAGCCTCATTGCAGATGAAGCAGATATCGATCACATGGTCGAATACTACCAGCGATGTATCCCTGCATATTACAAAGGCTTTTCGGAGTATACCGATGCAGCCTCTATCGCCGATAATTGCGTCTATGAGCTGATCCTTCTCGGATTCGGTTACAGGCTTGTGGAGTGGTATCTCCACACTGAGGATGATAATGAGAAAATAAAGTGGGTTCATACGCTTCAACAAATTTACAAAATGAAGACCAGCCCTCTGCAGGATTGACTTAAAAAGAACTCCGAGAGCCCTTGCAGCGGGTTTTCGGAGTTTCCTAAAAAAATCTGCCCCATAGTCTGCCCCAAAACTAGAGGGTTGACTCAAGGCATGTCGAAAAACAAAAACAAAAAAAGCCTTGCTGCGCAAGGCTTTCGGGATTTAATTAGATGGAGCGGGTGATGGGAATCGAACCCACGCTATTAGCTTGGAAGGCTAAAGTTCTACCATTGAACTACACCCGCATATAACTGGTCGGGATGACACGATTTGAACATGCGACCCCCTGGTCCCAAACCAGGTGCTCTACCAAGCTGAGCTACATCCCGACAATTGCAATTAAGTAAGTAAAAGTGGCGCGGCCTAAGAGATTCGAACTCCTGACCTTTTGATTCGTAGTCAAACGCTCTATCCAGCTGAGCTAAGGCCGCAAAATAAGTTATGGAGCGGAAGACGGGAATCGAACCCGCGACCCTCGCCTTGGCAAGGCGATGCTCTACCGCTGAGCCACTTCCGCATGTTATGTTTGTCGTTTCTGCGATTATTATCGCGGCGACAAGTAATAATATATCACCTTTACGAAAGGAATGCAACTGTTATTTTAATTTTTTTGAAAAAAAAGCTGTGCCGGCAACGGCACAGCTTTTTCCGTCGTTTAGGCTACGCTCCTGCAGCGGCCAACATGGCCGGAGCCGGGGCAAGCTGCTCCATCGCTTTGTCTGCAACCGGCTCGGCTGCCAGCGCAAACGGCAGGCAAAGCGGTACACCCGTACGCGGATCCGGTACGATATCAGCCTCAATATTGAACACTTCACGCATAATGTCCGGTGTCATAACCTCAACCGGAGATCCTTCTCCAACGACCGTCCCCTTTTTAATCGCGATCATATGATGCGCATAACGGGACGCATGGTTCAAATCATGGACAACCATAACAATAGTACGCTGATTGCGCTCGTTCAGCTTTTGCAGCAAATGGAGAACCTCCAGCTGATGCGCCATATCAAGGAATGTAGTAGGCTCATCGAGGAACAAAATATCCGTTTCCTGCGCCAAAGCCATCGCGATCCAAGCGCGCTGACGTTGACCACCGGACAATTGATCTACAGGACGGTCGGCAAATTCAGCCATTCCCGTCGCTTCAATTGCCCAGCTTACGATTTTACGGTCGTCCTTTGTCATGGAGCCAAAGCCCTTCTGATAAGGGAAACGTCCGTAGGAGACAAGCTCGGCTACTGCCAAGCCATCCGGTGCAGTCGGGTTTTGCGGAAGAATTGCAAGCTGCTTCGCCACTTCTTTGGTCGATTGCTTATGGATGGACTTGCCGTCCAGCATCACTTGACCGCCCGCAGGGTTCATCAAGCGTGCCATCGTCTTCAGAATCGTTGATTTGCCAGATCCGTTTGAACCCACAAGCGCTGTAATTTTGCCTTGCGGGATAGCGATATTTAGATTTTGAACGATAAGGCGATCATCATAAGCAATGTCCAGATTCGAAGTCGTCAGGCGAATCATTTGACTTGCACGCTCCTTCCAAGCCCGTTTTCCGGGATGTCATCTATTTGGTGAAAATTTTATGATAACAATTATCATTAGCACTACTTAATGATAATAGTTCTCACCACCGATGTCAATGCCGCTGGAGCTTTAATTCCAAAAAAACCGTTTTCCTTTTTATTTTGTTCACGGCATCGCCTCAAATGTTAAACTGCGCTGCGTGCTCTTCTAACCCGCTTTCCTCTTCCCTGCCTCTGTTCCAACTGCCCTACTCCAACCTAAAGCCCTGTTCCCGCAAAAACTCCCGCATATGCAGCCGCGGAGCATTCTTCTTGGCCGCCATCGCTTCCGACCAATTCGTTGCGGCCTTTCCGTTCGTCCGTTCAGCCATGTAATGGCTCAACGTTACATTATATTGATCAATCGCAGGATCAATACGCTCCTCGCAATATCCGTTCTCATGAAGAATAGCCTCTCTCGGCAGACGCGGCCGTACAAGCGGCTCCTGATCCGGCACGCCAATGCACATGCCGAACACCGGATATACATGCTGCGGCAAACGAAGCAGCTCTGATACTTCCCTAGGATTGTTGCGCAAGCCGCCGATATAGACGATGCCAAGCCCAAGCGATTCGGCGGCAATAGCTGCATTTTGCGCAGCGAGCGCAGCGTCGACCGTCGCAACGATGAAGTTCTCCGTCGTGCTGCGGTGCTCCTCGCCTTCCGGAAGCGCTCTAGCTGCCGCCCGTTCATACCGGTGCAAATCGGCGCACCACACCAGAAACTCCGGGCATTGCGACACATACGCCTGATTGCCCGCCAGCGCAGCAAGCTGTTCCCGCAGCCCGGCATCGGTAATGCGAATAACGGTGAAAGCCTGCATATTGCTGGACGTGGACGCATACTGCGCCGCCTCTATAATGGCATCCAACTGCTCCCTAGCGACTGGAGCCTCTTTAAATTTTCGAATCGAACGATGCCCCAGCATCAGTTGTATCGTTTCGTTCACAGCTTGTCCCTCCTCTTCCTCACGTATATTCTCATACTAGCATGTCCCGGGAAAAAGACTCCAGCCCCTGTGTCAAAATGCCGCTTCCGTGTAAAATGAAGCGGTACGCCGTGCTTAATGGCTATCTGCTAAAAAAGTGCAACGTTTTATAAGAAAAATATCCAATGCGATAAGCGCGTCACCATAAAAATGTCCAATTGTCTGCAAGGATACTCCCTCCTATAGTGAGGGTATGCAGACGGAGAAAGGGATTCGATCGAATGAAAAATGGCAGACCCCGGAACAACGTCAGCTTCTTCCACAAGAGCTTAATCATTACGCTGCTCATCTCAAGCATCCCGTTAATTTCATTAGCTATCCTAACCTATTACACAGGGATTCGCGAAATTGAACGGGAGGTCGGCCGCACCCAGGAGCTTCAGTATGCGCAAGTATCAGAGAGGATGGATGCTCAGCTCACTCAATTGAAAATGACCGTCAATCAATGGGCGTACAATCCGCTCATTATGGAGCTTCCGGGCCACTCGATCGGGCAGGATGTCCGCTATACGCTCGATCTGTTCAATCAGCTGGTCGTCATGAAGCAATCGGACCCGCTCATTAGCCAAGTCTCCTTGCTGCTCGGAGGCGACAAGCCGCTTCTTATCGATGGAGAGAATGGGAGCCGCCCGCTTTCGCATGAGCTGTTCACGGAGAGCTACCTCCCTCTGCTGGAGCAGCAGCAGATGATTTTTTGGACAGACCGGCTGGATGCTGTAGAGAATCGCACCGATAATACGCTGAGTTTGTCGCTAGTGCAAAAGGTTCCGGTATTAAGCGACCCCGCCTACGGTGCAATTATTGTGGACCTTAATAAGGGGGAGCTTGCCTCCTTGGTGGAGCAGCTTAGCCCGCCGGAAAAAGGAAGCGCATTCATTTTAGGACCTGAGCAAGATTATCTGGTTACTAGCGCGGCGTACCCTGCAGGAAGCGATGATGAAAAGTCCAAGTTAAACGACGCTATACTTACTGCCGTACAGAACAGCGGGAAAAGCGCTGGTTCCTTCTCCTACTCTTTGAACAAGGAAGTGTACGTCGTCACCTATGGTCATCTGAAAAGCACAGGCTGGCTCTACGTATGCGCAACGCCGCTGTCCCATCTGATCAAGCCGGTAGAGCGGATATTCAAGCTGCCTTTATTCGCAGGCATACTGGGACTGATCATTGCCTTTATTTTGTCGTGGCTCGCATCGAAGCAGCTTTACCGGCCTTTGCTCCATTTGACCAGAGTATTTGGATATGATCAGCCTGCATCCGTCTCTGATGCACCAAGAAGAAATGAGGTGCAGTTCATCGAGTCAAGATGGAACTACCTGCTCCGGGAAAGGACGGATATGAAATTCAAGCTGGAGAAGGCAATGCCCGCCCTGCGAGAAGGATTCGTGCTGCAGCTCGTGCAGGGGCATCTGAATGCCTTGCCGGACTACCGGATCCGCGAGCAATTCGAACAATACGAGCTGCCGACGGACAACGTCTGCTATTCCATGCTGCTGGTGGAGCTCAGCGGGTTTGCCAACCGCTACGGCAATTTGACGAGCGGCGACGACCGGCTCCTTACGTTCGCGGCTGCCAACATTATGGAGGAGATGCTTCAGGAGCAGCAACGGTATGAACACTCCCCGCTGTTCCTGCATGCTCACGTCATTAATTTCCAAGACTTGACGATCGGGGTGCTGTTCACCCATTCTGCCGAGCTGGCCAAGGAGCAGATCAAAGGCTCCGTCTCGGCATTCGGCAGGACGCTGATCGCACCTTTGCAGACCTATCTGAAGCTTCAAGCCAACGTTGGCGTCAGCCGGGTAACGACTTCCGCGAAGCTGTTGTCCATTATGCTGGAGGATACCCGCCAAGCGATGCGCCACCGGGGAAGCGATGCCGGCGATTCGGTAATCGATACAGAGGCAGCAGCGCCGGCGGGAGAGCCCGCTTCCACCTATCCTTTCCTGCAAGGAAACATGCTTCTCCAAGCGCTGCAATCAGGTATGGAGGAGCAGGCCGCCCAGCATGCCGAAGCTTTCATGGACGCTTTGCGCGCCAAATCGTCCAATGCTTACGCTATTCAGCAGGGGATGCTGCAATTGCTGGGCAACGTTCTTTTTACGATGATGCAGATGGGCAGCAATCCCCAACAGTTATACAAAGGGGTTAATCTGTACGAGCAGCTGCTGCAGCTCCGAGAGCCCTCTGCCATGCTGAACTGGTTCAATGCTTCTGTACTCGCGCCTTTTATGGAGGAAATGCAGTCGCATAAGGATATGGAGATCAAACAGACGGTTGAGAAAGTGATCGCTCTCATGCAGGAGCATTACATGCAGGATCTGTCGCTGGAGGACTGCGCCGAACGATTCGGTACTTACCCGCAAAAGCTTAGCGTCAGCTTCAGGCAGTTTGCCGGCATTAACTTCATTGATTATTTAACCCGTTTACGATTAAACAGGTCAAAGGAATTGCTTGTCGGCACGCATTTGAAAATTAGCGAAATTGCCGCACAGGTTGGCTATCAGCCCGCTTATTACAATCGCACGTTCAAAAAACACGAAGGTCTCACGCCTGGACAATACCGTGAGAAGCATGCACCTGAGTAACGGCTTTAGGAGGAACGAGGTTATGAAGGTTCTTACCGGCATACGGAAAGATCTGTTTTTATATTTGCTTATTTTACCGGGCGTCATCTATTTCCTGCTGTTCAAATATGTGCCGATGTGGGGCATCGTCATATCCTTTCAAGATTACTCGCCTTATATGGGCATGTGGAAAAGTCCCTGGGTCGGGTTCGAGCATTTTGTCACCCTGTTCAAAAATCCCGATTTCTTTCTGATTTTCCGCAATACGATGGTGATCAGCTTGATGAACATACTGTTCTATTTTCCAATGCCAATCATCATTGCCCTTATGCTGAACGAGCTTCGCCTGAAACGGTACAAACGCGTCATCCAGTCCGTTATTTATTTGCCCCATTTTCTGTCCTGGGTCATTATTTCGGGCATTACGTTTCTGCTGCTGTCCCAAAGCGGAGGCATCATTAACAAGCTGCTCGTGAGCTTCGGCTTCGAGCCGTACAATTTCCTGACGAATCCGGGCATCTTCTGGCAGCTGCTCACTGTACAGAGCATATGGAAGGAGACCGGCTGGGGTACAATCATCTTCCTGGCGGCGATGGCCGGCATCGATCCGCAGCTTAATGAAGCTGCCAAAATCGATGGCGCCAGCCGGCTCCGGCAAATCTGGCATGTCACGCTTCCCGGCATCCGCCACGTCGTCATTACGCTCTTGATTCTGCGGCTGGGCAGCATTATGGACGTCGGGTTTGAGCAAGTCTTCCTGATGATGAACAGCGCAGTCACCGATGTTGCGGACGTGTTCGAAACCTATGTCTACCGCAACGGCATTCAGCAAGGCCAATTCAGCTACAGCACCGCCGTCGGTTTGTTCAAGTCGGTCATCGGCCTGCTCATGGTCATCGGCGCCAATAAGCTGGCCAAACGATTCGGCGAGGAGGGACTGTACTAATGAAAGAAGGCAAGCTGTTCGATATCGTCAATATTTTCATTCTGACCTTGGTTGGACTGGCAACTCTCTTCCCGCTCTACTATGTATTTGTCGTCTCGTTCACCGACCCGGCCGAATATATCGCCAAGCAAGGCTTTGTACTCTTTCCGGAAAAATGGTCGCTGCTGTCGTACAAATACATCCTGTCCACCGCTTCATACATTCGCGCAACGGGTGTCAGCACCTTTCTGGCGACGGTAGGCACGGTACTTAGTCTCATGGTTACCGCTACACTTGCCTATGGGCTTTCCCGAAAACGCTTAAAAATCCGCAAACCGCTCATGCTGATGGTGCTCTTCACGATGCTGTTCAGTCCCGGTATCATTCCGCATTACATTCTCGTGCGTGACCTTCATCTTATCAACAACATCTGGTCGTTGATTCTGCCTGTACTGAGCAGCGGCTGGTATGTTTTCTTGATGAAAAGCTTCTTCGACAGCATTCCGCCAGCGCTGGAGGAAGCCGCTATGGTGGACGGCTATAACGATATCGGTATCTTCTTCCGCATCATTTTGCCTCTGTCGCTGCCGGCTATGGCCGCATTTGGCCTCTTCTACGCCGTCGGCTACTGGAACACCTATTTCAACGCGGTTCTCTATATCAATGATTCTACGAAATGGCCGCTGCAAATTTTGCTGCAGAACATATTGATCGAATCTTCCACCTCATCACAAGGCTCGGGTGCCGCAGAGCTGATGAATGAACAGCAATTGCCCGCCCAAACGTTGAAAATGGCTGCCGTCGTCGTAGCGACAACGCCAATTCTGATGATCTACCCGCTGCTGCAAAAGCATTTTGCTAAAGGCGTTATGCTCGGTTCCATTAAAGAATAGCTGCTATATCCGCAAAAAAATAAAGGGAGGGTTTCTTTCTATGAAAAAGCAAATCAACCATTGGGTGAAGCTGATGCTGACCGCCTGTCTCGCCGTTACACTGCTCTCGGCCTGCGCCTCCAATTCATCCAATCCATCCAATCAAGGCGACAAGTCGTCCCCGAAAGCTTCCGACGATAAGCCCGTATCGATCAGCATCATTACGGAATTCAATACGCCGGAGGCTCCTGGGCCTGACAATCCCGTGCTGAAGGAATTTGAGAAAAAGACCAATACGAAGCTGAACATCATGTGGACGTCTCCTAACAGCTACGGGGATAAAATCAACCTCATTCTGGCATCCGGCGAAATGCCGGATCTGGTCAAGGTGCTCGACTTCAACAACTCGCTGATGCGTCAAATGATCAAGCAAGGCGCATTCTGGGATTTGAGCCCGTACCTGAAAGACTATCCGCACCTGATGGAGTACCCGGAAGCAACATGGGAAAAGACGAAAATCGACGGCAAAAACTACGTCATTCCTTCCGTTCGTCCGTCCCACGGCGGCCCATGGCTGCCGATCATCCGCCAGGATTGGCTGGAGAAGCTTAAGCTGGAAACGCCTCGCACGCTGGATGATTTGTTCAACGTCATGAAAGCCTTCGCTGAGCAGGATCCGGACGGCAACGGCGTTGCAGATACAATCCCGCTTCTTCCCCGCAACGATCTGGGCTGGGCTGAAGGCGTGCTCAATCATAGCAACGGCAAATGGAAGGAAACCGGCGGCAAGCTGATCGACACGACCTTCGAGCCTGGCACGCGTGAAGCGCTAGTGTGGCTGAATAAAGTGTTCGCAGCCGGCTACATGCCTGCCGATTATGCCATTATGAAGGAGACGCAATCTGAAGACTTGGCCAAGACAGGTAAAGTCGGCATTTACCCGAACACGATCGAAGCAATCTGGCGTGTCCAAGCCGAGCTGATTAAGACCGAACCGCAAGCGAACTTCCTGCCGCTCAGCTATCTGGAATCGGACGCAGGCACGTATGCGCCATCCTCGCCGGGCTTCAGCGGCGTATTCCTCATCCCGAAATCGGTGCCTGAGGATAAAATGAAACGCATTCTGGCGCTGATGGATTACGGCGCTTCCGAGGAAGGCTTCACGCTCGCGTGCTTCGGCATCGAAGGCGTCCATTATACGGTAGGCGAAGACGGCTTCAAAACAGCCACTGAGCAGGCGTTCAAGGACAGCGTATCCCAAAGCTCATTCGGCAAAGTGTTTGAGCGTTCCGATCCTTACTTATGGGCTTACCGAACCGGCATGCCGAAGGAGCTGTTCGAGCGCAACAAGCAAATCGTAGACGAGCGGACTTCCCATTCCGTCGACGATCCGAGTGTTGGCCTCATATCCGATACATGGCTCAAAATCGGTCCGGACTATACGAAAAAAATGAATGATCTCAAAACCAAAATCATTATGGGCCAAGAATCCATTGAAGCTTGGGACCGTTATGTTGATACGTTGAAGGCCGATGCCAGCTACATGAAGGTTATCGAAGAAATGAACACCGCTTACGCCGCAAGAAAAGGATAAAACAAGGAAAGACCCCTTGCTCTAAGACGGCAAGGGGTCTTTCAGCTATTTCAAGAGAGGGCCAAAATCGGCAATAAAAACGCGGCGCGTGCCGTCGACATAACCGTTAAATACGACATGGCGCTGATCCGGTGCCCATGCGGGATGCGGATCTACCCGCAGAACCGGCGTGACGCTCGTTACAGGGTTGCCAACCGGTATCCGGACTGCTAACTCCTCTGTTCCGTTTTCCAGATCAATAAACCTTAGCGGTACGGAACCATCATCGAACGCGACGTTTTCTTTCTCGTACGCATCGGTAAGCATATGCCTTCCGTTCGGATGCACAGTGGGATGACCGGAGCCGGGTACGGCTTCCGTTATTTTGACAAGCTCCGTACCGTCTTCATTCACCTGAACCAAGCACAACTGCTTGTCGCCATCCAGACATAGATTCATCGATAGTCTGCGCCCGTCCGGGAACCAGTTGATATGATGGCCGCCCTTGTCCCATTGCTCCGGTCCGACAGCCACATGGATATCGCTTCCATCCGGCTTCATCGTTAACACCCAGAACTTTAACGCCTGCTTGTGCAGCATATTCCATGGCTGCTCTTCATCCGATTTGAACCAGCGCATCGTAAAGATCAAGCGGTCGCCCTGCGGATTGAACTTGCAATGGAATCCGTAGCATTCGCCGCCGGCGTAGCGCTCCCAGTCGATAGCAGGCTGAGCCTGCTCCACGATTTGCCGCAACGAAACGAGCAGCTCCCGATTCCCCGTCTGCACATCAGTCGCATACAGGCCGTCATCGTCCGGAAAGCCGGTATTGCGGGGAACGAAGACATCCGGTACCATGACACCATAGCCAAATTGCGTCCGGCGCATCCGCTTCATACATGCAGAGATGATCGTCTGGCCATCCGGCGATATTTTATAAATACCGCCTTCAAGGCTGCGCTTTTGTCCCGTCAATAAATTAAGCTCGATGCAGACCGGCTCCCATATCGCAGTATCGACGTCATTATAATATAGCTTCTCATCGGTTGGACCCCAGTTGATGTTCGCACCAAGCTGAGGCTCCCAGCCGCGGGTGCTCGCAGCGATCCGCTCTTCCCCGGTATGCAGATCGATGACGGCGATGCTCGCTGTCTCTCCCGGCTCGGGCAGCCTGTCCTCCTGCGGCATTTGCAGCACCGCGACATAGCGGCCGGATGGACTGACCGCCGAGGTATCGAAAAAACGGTGAAAGCTGCCTTTGCTGTCAGGCGTCAGGCACCATACGGGAACTAGCGGATTGAAGCCGGTATAACGCGGAAATTTCTCACTAATGATCAAGGGACATAACTCCTTTACGCATGAAATGGATGATCCCCTTCATTGTAATACCGTCCGAAGAAGCGGGTTTATCCGGGAGCGGCTTATCTTTGTCGCTAAGCGCGAATGAAATCAGGAGGCTGTTGGCATGAACCGTCATGGATTGCAAATTCAATGGGCCGCCCGTTATGAGTACAAGCGGGGCGATCGTCTGGAGCCCCATCAGCATCGTTTCTTTCAGTTGATTTATTTCGTCGACGGGAACGGCCGCTTTACGCTGGATGAGCAAGCCGTTCCGATCTCTCCCGGCGTTTTTTTTCTAATTGCCCCCGGCGTCATGCATGGCTTCTCCCCCCAAGGCGGCCGGGCAAGCCGAACGCTGGATCTGAAGTTCAATCTGTACGATGAGGAGCTGCTTGATGCCGCACTCGGCTGTGCAGGCGCCTTCACGGACGATGATGGACAAATAAAGCCGCTGCTGGAGAAAATCCGCAGCGAAGGCGACGGCAAGCAGTCCTACTATCAGGCCATATCTGCTCTGATGCTGAGCCAGTTGATCTATCAACTGGCTAGAAAACGAAGTTTGGCTGAACCAAATGCTTCGGCTGCAGCAGAACAAGAGGCGGCGCTCACCTACGAGCCGCAAGAGGCGGCGCAAAGGCTGGCCGCCTATATCGAGGCTCATTTTGCCCAGGATATTACCTTGAATGACGCAGCATATGAGATCGGCTACAGCAACAGCTACTTAGGCCGTGTATTCCGTGCCAGTTACGGGATGACATTCTCGCAATATTTGCGCCAAGTCCGGGTGGAGCAAGCACAAAAGCTTATTATCAGGACATCCGGCAGCTTGAAAACGATCGCGTGGCAGGTCGGGTTCAAGACGATTTACCATTTTACCCGCGTGTTTAAAGAAGTGGAAGGCATGTCCCCTGGAGAGTGGCGCCAGCGGGAGCAGGCCGGTATTCGCAAAGATATCTATTTCGATTGAGAGCTGTGCTATGCTTAGAGAAAGCTACAAAGAGAAGAAGGAGATTGAGGTTGATGACGGAAAGCAAATTGCTACCTTTTACGGAAAGAGTGCTTCGCATTATTAAAGAAATACCCGAGGGTTATGTCATGACATACGGGCAAATTGCGGCTGCTGCCGGAAGTCCTAGAGGAGCAAGACAGGTCGTGCGGATATTGCACTCCATGAGCAAGGCGCATAAGCTGCCTTGGCACCGGGTCGTTAACGCCAAAGGAGAGGTTGCGATGATGGACGATGAATCGCGCTCGCTTCAGATGCTTTATCTAGAGGGCGAAGGTGTAGAGCTTTATCGGAACGGCCGTATCGATCTGGAGCAATACCGTTATGTGCCTGAAGATCATGATCATGACCGTCTATAAAATAAAAAGGGAATCATGTCCCCTATTATAGGGTAAATGATTCCTGACTGGTCTATTAAGAATAGTTAAGATCTCGTATAATCTGCAACAGCTCGGCTTTCTGTTGTTTGGTTAAATACTTCGTAAATTTAATATACATGCCGGAAGCCGTCGTTTGGACAAGGAATCCGTTTGGACTTTTGTACCATTGTTCAATGATTTTAACATACGCGTCTCTTGTCTGAGAGGTCACGCTCACCATAATCTCGGTTCCGTCTGCGAATACTTGATCCATAGCTTACCTCGCTGCGCTCGTTAGTAAAATAATAATTGTCTTTCGCTGCATTCTTCCGCTTATTAGGCCTTATAGCCATCATACCACAGAACTAAAATTTGCTGCATATCAGGTTTTGCAAGATGACTAGAAATGATGCGGCGTTTCACTATTCTCAAGAGAGGAACTAGGGGAACTTGCCTCTTCTCTAGGAAATCGCCAGGCAATCGGAATCGCCAGCAGCACGACCGCAATTAGCAGACCGATGGCAGCGGGTCGATGATTCAACAGGAGCTGAACCGCAAGCGTCAGAACGATGCCGCCGAGATTGCCGAACATGAGCAGCAGGCCGGCCACCGTGCCCGCTTCACCAAGAGAAGCCCGCTTCTCCGCTGATGAGAGAATTACCGGCAGATTGGCAAGCAGTAAACAGCCTGTTATCGCGAATAGTCCGATGAATAACGGAAATGATGCTCCTAATGCAAGGGCAGTCAAAGCTGCCGCGCTAACTATCAGCGATGCCAGCAATGCCCCTCTCGCTCTTCCCCCCGACGCAGCCCAACCGGGAATAACAGCCGCCCCGGCGATACCGGCAAGCGTCATGCCGCCGATGCCAAGTCCTACTTGTGCCGAGTTGAGCCCGACCGGGATCGCCAGCACTTCCAGCCATGTCGTTAAAGTAACGAACAATCCAAAGCCCGCGAATAGAAGCAGACTGTAAAGCCGTACCCAAGGGTAAGCCCAAACCGTGCGGATAGATGCAGGAACAGTTATGCCTGCACTCGTGTTATCGCTATATAATGCCGGAGCTCGCAGTGCCCACAGCAATATGACGCCTGCAATAACGGCAAACGATGCTTGAATAAGGTGAATGGATTCAAGACCGCCCCACTCCATCAGATATGGCGAGCTCACCGTTGAGATCAGTATGCCAACAAACAAGCTTGCCGTCCCCGCCGCAATCGCAATCGGGCGTTTAGCAGGAGCCGCGTATTGACCTGCCAGCTTATTAATCGCATTAAGGATAAGCGGCTGGCCGATAGAAATAATAATCTGTCCAGCGAGCGCCCACGCGTAGCCGGGCAGTATTCGCAGTACAGCGCCTGCTACGGTCGCAGCTATCCCAACGGCTAATGAGCTTTTGAAACGACGATCAGCCCAATAGCCAAAGGGAACAGCCAGTATGACATACAGGAGCGGGAACACCTGCGCAAGCCAGCCCACAGCATCGATGGAAACGCCCCAGCTTTCGGCGGATGCCGTTGTAATTGGCGTGTATGTCACCCATAGGAGCTGCGTTACTGCCGCAAGACATGCATAAGCGATCAAGACGGACCAGCGTGTCGTCCCGCCGTTTGGATTATCATTGGAATGGTTCATCCCCGCACCTCTATCGATATCAATATTACTTATAATATGTCCATTCCTATGTATGCATGAGCTGCTGTAAATTCCATCAGCCATTTAGGCTATAATTGGCAATGCTATATAACTAGTATAACAATTCCTATTTTTAAGTCGAGTAGCTTATATTACGATTTAATCGCTTTGCTTATGCCAATTACTTGTTCCATAGAATCATGCCAGAAGCATTATCAAGACAACAAAAAGCGGCCTGCACAGGTCGCTTTTTGCCGCTTAATTACACAAACACCTCATAAAGACCAATAGCAATTAACATCAACCCTCCGATTAGACTTGAGTATTTGCCTATCCAGCTTTTTGAAATCTGATGCCCGATACGCACCCCGAGAGCCACCGTTATCAAGGAGAATACCCCCACAGAGATTGCTGTCATAACAGGAGAAACACCGCTTACCCCTGCCCCAAATCCTGTAGCCAGACAATTCAATGAAAGTGCCAGACCTAATGATATCGATTCACGCCATGAAATTTGTTTTTCATAATCGCCAAGCACAAGCGGGCTTGACTCAACTTTAGCCGAAGCTTTGAATCGGATGCTTCTTACGCCTAATGCCATGATGATAATACCGCCAAAGAAATTAGCATGCCTTGGACTCATATACCCGGATATGAGATGCCCCATCGTAATCGATATATAGGCGGCAGCCATACCAACAACGGCAATTAACAGATTCGATAGAATCGGAATTTTGGTCGAACGTGTGCCAAACGATACGCCAATTCCCAGATTATCAATATTAGAAGCCAAACCGATCATTACAACTGAAATCCAATGCATAATTCAACCCCCTCTCTCATCTACTACAAGTAGAATCTACTAAATAGAATATGCTAGAGTTGGTTGAATGGTGTTATGCATTGTTGTATCCGTTAACGCTTAGAAGAAGCTGTTTACTGCGATTAATAAGAGTATAATACCGCTCACCATCGTTCCAAACTGCCCTAACGTAAAGGGGCCGACCCTCACGCCTGCAACTTTGCAGCCTATCCATACCCCAAGCCATACAGTCAGGAAGCTGCCGCCTGCGGCCATTAATGAAATGATCATTGGCGATATCCCAAGCAGACCGGCGCTCAGTCCATTAGTCAGTGCATTGGCCGAAAGAGCAGCTCCTAGAATCAGTGATTCGAGTATTCCGATATGATTCGATTTATCCAAATCCACACTTTCCGGATTCCGTAAAATCGCAGATAGTCCTCTTGGTCTCGGAGCAGATCCGGCAGCTACTTCACCAACGGCGACTGGCCCTCCTTCTCGTCCTTGCTGTTCCTGTTCTCCTCCTGATAGCTCTGTCTGCCCCGCTGTTTCTTGCACTTTACGCGGCACGGATAGCAGAATGATACGAAGTCCGATGATGAGAAGGACAAAGGCGCTGAGAAGGACGGGAAGCACACCCGGGAGCACAGCAGAAATCCATTTTCCAAACCAAATGCCCGAATAACTAAACAAGAAGCATACAGCAGCAATGAGCAAATTTGAAACGACTCCAATCTGTATTTTCCGAATACCGTAAGAAAGTCCAACTCCTAAATTATCCAAACTCGATGAAATAGTGAAACCAAGAATAAGCAGCCAAGTCATTTGTGATCACCTCAAGTTGTATTTGCTAACAATGTATGTATTGTTGAGATTTAAGTGCAAGTACATTGAGAAAAACTCAACAATCATTTGTTTGTTGATGAGCGATTGCATGGTAAATTTCTCAACAGAGCCTCATATACTATAGAAAGAAGAGACTGGGGGGATAAGAATGGATGGGTTTGATCAATCGAAGGAACATGCTCTCGGAGACTTGATCAAATACTTGATCAAAAAGCGTTCGCTCTCTATGCGTAAGCTTGGCAGTCTTAGCGGCATCGATACCGCAACCATATCGAGAATCGTGAATGGGAAACAGCAGCCCAAACTCATTCATTTGAAAGCATTTTCCGAACATTTGCAAATTCCGCTTGAAAAACTGATAGAAGCATCCGGTTATGAGATGGCTGGCGACAAAAACGAAAGCGATACCGGAATCTTCGATTCGCTTCATACGATAAAAGACATGCTCGGCAATTCTAATCTATACGATCCGGATGTGACAACAGCGCGCATTGCGCAGGAGCTCGATAAATATGAGCAGTATGCTCGGACTGAAGAAGGCCATCGTATGATCTGCGATGAGTTTCTTGCGAAAGTTAAACAAGTTAACGGTGCAGGTCCTTTCATCGAGCATCTGAAAAAAATGTATATGCAGTATTGCAATGAAGAGACACTTGGACAAGATCGTTCCGTACTCGGCAGCGCATTACTTTATTTCATTTTATCGGCGGACATCATTCCCGACTATATCTTCCCGATCGGCTATCTGGACGATGCAATTGCTGTGCATCTGGTACTCGACCGTCTGAATCAACAAGGCTTCACCGCATAAAAAAACCGTTATAACCTATTGGCCATAACGGACTTCCTGCAATTTGGTAAATACGACGAGCCGGGCCTCATGTTCTTTTTTGCTTCTGCTGTATTTGCCGGTGCACGTTATTAAGTTCAGATGAGCCCCATCTGCAGGACCAAATATTTTTTGAACCGGAGCATCGGCTGTTTTGAAGGTTTCAACTGATTCTACGTTAAATTGAAGCACACGGCCGCTTTTGTTCCTAATCAGCACTTCATCCCCTGGCTTCAACCTCTTCAATTTAAAGAAAACAGCAGGCCCAGTATAGCTGTCGACATGCCCATCCATAACAGCATTACCGAGCGCACCTGGCAAAGTGCCCGTGCTGAGAAAGCCAACCTTATCCGTACTTTGGGGAATATCCATTTGACCGTTTTCCAGAACGGATACGGGCTCGATCTGCGCTTGCAGCTGAATCGCTGGAATAAACAATTCAACCGGTACAATTCCGGTTAAGGCTGTTGGCGTTATACTCTGAACCAGCGTTTTCAATACAATAGGTATTTGGGGCTCTGCTGCTGGCGGTGAAGTACGGCTCTTATTGAACTCGGTTAGATGCTTAGCTGGAGGGTTTGAAGGAGGTTTTTTAGCCGAATTCGAACAGGCGCTGCAGCCTATGGATATAATCATTAGCATCAGCAAATATACAATCCATTTATTATTCATCTGATAAAAGTAAAGAGGGGGACGGCCCCCTCTTTATTCCCCTTATTCGGTTTGTTCACTTGCACCGCCGAAACCGGATTTCGGCATTTTTGTCGCTTTTGTTGAGAAGCTTTTTGCATGCAGTTTTTTAGCTTCACTTGTTCCTTTAGCATGAAGCTTATGCGCCTTTTTTACGCTCTTTGCATGCAGTTGCTTAACATGCTTTTTGTGCACTTTTTTCGCATGCACTTTTTTAGCGTGAACCTTTTTCTCATGAGCTTTTTGTTCATGATGCTTCTTCTCTGTTGTTGGAGCAGCAGCATAGGCTGCAGAACCTGCGGAAAGCAACATACATGCGGATACAACTGCAACGATCATTTTTTTCATGTGTATGACCTCCTGTTGGGGTTTGCCCACATACATTTTGCCCTTTTCCTCATAGCTTATTGGTGCGAATAACTTCCAGTATGACTCAGCATTTAAAAAGCAAAAAACCCTTGGTTACAAGGGTTTTCTCATGATATAGGTACGCTTAACCGTTGGAACGGAATAAAATGACTACCTCAGGTTTAATGTAATAAGATAATTATATTTTGCAGCGTGCTTTAGCTCATCCAATATAATACCGAATACCGTATCTTTATAGATCCCCACAGGTAAGCCAAACCAAATCCTGCGGTATTTCTCCACCGCCCCTAACTCCCCCATCAAGGCGCGTTGCAGACCTTCTATATAGGAATGAACCCGCTCATATTGCTCACTGCTGATGCCTGTAATTTCCTGTCCCGCCAAAGCCCGATACATCTCTCGATACATTTGATTGTGGCCGCGCTCATCATTACGGATGCTTTCGATAATAGCAACCTGTTCTTGGGAGGGAGCCAGATTGATCAATTCATCGTAGAACAGCTCATCGTTACGTTCGTCTTGTACCGCTTCCTTTATCATTTGTAATGCTTCTGGGAAGCTTGTGCTCCAGACAGGTACAAAATCGGCCCTTATATAATATGGATTTCCCCAGTATACAGGTACTTGATACAAGTTTGTGTCCCCCCCGACATTAGTATATACAAAGTATATGAGTATCTGCCTATGTCGGTTCCTAAAATCAACACGCTTGAATTAGATAAATAAACAGCAAAAAACCCTTGAGCTACAAGGGTTTTCTCATGATATGGTGCGCGTAGAGGGACTTGAACCCCCACGGTCGCCCGCCAGATCCTAAGTCTGGTGCGTCTGCCAATTCCGCCATACGCGCATGGGTGAAGCTAGGATAAAAATGGTGAGCCATGAAGGACTCGAACCTTCGACACCCTGATTAAAAGTCAGGTGCTCTACCAACTGAGCTAATGGCTCTTATTAAAAATGGCTGGGGATTCAGGGATCGAACCTGAGAATGACGGAGTCAAAGTCCGTTGCCTTACCGCTTGGCTAATCCCCATCGGCTAACTGGTGGAGGCTGAGGGGATCGAACCCCCGACCCTCTGCTTGTAAGGCAGATGCTCTCCCAGCTGAGCTAAGCCTCCAAAGGCGCTTTGCTAATAAGAAGTTGTTGGTGACCCGTAGGGGATTCGAACCCCTGTTACCTCCGTGAAAGGGAGGTGTCTTAACCCCTTGACCAACGGGCCATATATAAGATGTCCTGGAGCTCTCAACCGGGATCGAACCGGTGACCTCATCCTTACCATGGATGCACTCTACCTACTGAGCTATGAGAGCATAATGGCTCCCCGAACAGGACTCGAACCTGTGACAACTCGATTAACAGTCGAGTGCTCTACCAACTGAGCTATCAGGGAATATGATCCAAAGCTTTGCGCCTTGAAAACCGGATGCGAATTGAAATGTATCACTTTAGCGTCCCCTAATCGGGGTATTTAGGATAAGCCCTCGACCGATTAGTATTCGTCAGCTCCACACATTGCTGTGCTTCCACCCCGAACCTATCAACCTCGTCGTCTTCAAGGGGTCTT